>NZ_JAGQBW010000022.1 GCF_024345835.1 Synechococcus sp. HJ21-Hayes
TGCTGTTCCTGCAGGGCTTCCACAACTGGACCCTCAACCCCTTCCACATGATGGGAGTGGCCGGCATCCTCGGCGGTGCTCTGCTCTGCGCCATCCACGGCGCCACGGTGGAGAACACCCTGTTCGAGGACTCCGAGCAGGCGAACACCTTCAAGGCGTTCGAGCCCACCCAGGAAGAAGAGACCTACTCGATGGTGACGGCTAACCGCTTCTGGAGCCAGATCTTCGGGATCGCCTTCTCCAACAAGCGCTGGCTGCACTTCTTCATGCTGTTTGTGCCGGTGATGGGTCTGTGGACCAGCAGCATCGGCATCATCGGCCTGGCCCTCAACCTGCGCGCCTACGACTTCGTGTCGCAGGAAATCCGCGCCGCTGAGGACCCCGAATTCGAGACCTTCTACACGAAGAACATTCTGTTGAATGAAGGTCTGCGTGCCTGGATGGCACCGGCTGACCAGCCGCACGAAAACTTCGTCTTCCCTGAAGAGGTTCTGCCCCGCGGTAACGCCCTCTGATTGGCCCCCAACTGTGGCGACATGCCCATCCCACTGGCGCCCTGCGGGGCGCCTTTTTTATTGCCCGCGTTCTGGCACTTGGCCGCTGGGCGCCGCTAGAGTTTCCCAGTCCCGTCAGCAGTGATGTGGAGCCGCTGAATCCCTTGGGTTGAGCCGGTTTCGAATGCATCGCCGGTTGGCAACAATTCCCCAAGGAGGAGGTGCTCATGAGTTCCAGTTGTTCTATGCAGGGTCTGCTGATCGCGGAGAACGCCGGCTGATTTCGGCGACTGATTCCTGATCATTCGGTTCCGCGCCAAAGCGGACCCGGCGAGAGCCCCCGGTGAGCCAGGCCCAGCCTGTGCTCACCGGGGGCATCGTTTTGCAGGCCTTGATATCAGATTGCCCGGTCTGGCTTGGGCTGGCTGGAGCTCGCCACCAGATCCGGTTGACGCATCAGGGCGCCGATGCCCACCAGTGAAGGGAAGGCCACCGTGGCCATGCGCAGCACCAGGGTGACGGCCAGGGCTTCGGAGCGACCGCTGCCGTAGAGCATCGCCAGACCGATGGAGGTGGCCTCGCTGGTGCCGAGGCCCGCCGGCAGCAGTGACACCACCCCACCCAGGCCGGTGGCGGTGCGGATCACAGCGGCGTGTTGCCAGCTCAGGGCCGTTCCGAGGGCCGCATAGAGCCCCACCAGCAGGCCTGCCTCTGCCAGCCAGGTGCTCACCGCCAGCAGGGTGCCCACCAGGAGAGGCCAGGGTTTCATCAGTTGCCGTACCTGGGCCATCGACAGCAGGCCTTCGCGCAGGAGGCGCGTGAGCCCCAGCCAGCGCCCATGGCTTGGCAGGCGCTCCAGCCCCCGCTCCAGCCGTTGCAGCATGCGTGGGTGCGTGAATAGCCAGCCGCCGGCCCCCAGCACGGCCATCGCCACCAGCACCGCTAGCAGCACCTGCCCACCCAGGCCCCAGCTGAGCACCAGCAGGGCGCTGGCGAGATCCCCCAGCCGCTCCGCCAGGGTGATGCCCACCCCCACCTGTAGGGGAAAGCCGTGGCGCCGCTTCAGCCACAGGCCCCGCAGAGCCTCACCGCCTCTGCCAGGCGCTGCGATCAGGGAAAGGCCCGCAAGGTAGATGCGGCCGCTTGCCCGCCAGGCCAGGCCGAAGCCCAGGCGCCGCAGATAAAACTGCCACCGCTGGAACAGCACGGCGTGGCTGAACACCACAACGGCGGGGGCCACCAGCCACCACCCCCAGGGCAAGCGCTGCAGCGTTGATCCCAGCTCCTGAAGGCCAAAGGCCAGGCTGAGGCCCAGGTAGATCAACAGGGCAGCCACCAGTGCCAGCAGCCAGCGCCGCTTCATGGCCGCACCTTCATCGGGCTGCCCTCATGGAATGAAGCGCAGTTTGCGGGCGGCGTAGAGGCACATCCGCGCCAGGATCAGCCCCTCCTTCACGTGGGCAATGTTGGAGCTGCCATAACTGCGCTCTTGATAGCGCACGGGCACTTCCACGATTTTGAGGTTGAGCTTGCTGGCGCCGAACAGCAGATCAAAGTCGCCGAAGGGATCAAAGTCGCCGAAGTAGCTGCGGCCTGCCTTGAGGCGTTCGTAGTCGTGTTTCCAGATCACCTTGGTGCCGCAGAGGGTGTCCTTGAGGCGCTGGCGTAAGAGCCAGGAGAACACGGCGGCAAACAAGCGATTGGCGGCTGTGTTCAGTGGCGGCATCGCATCCCAGCTGCGGGGATACACCAACCGGCAGCCATTCACGAATTCTCCGCGCCCATCGGCCATGGCCTGGGCAAAGCGCGGCAGATCTTCGGGGCGCACGGTGAGGTCGGCATCGAGGATCATCAGCACATCGCCTTCGGCCTGCTCGAAGCCCAGCCACACGGCATCGGCCTTGCCCTTGCCGCTCTGGCGAAACTTGCGTAACCGCAGCGGGCCTTGATAGTTCGCGCAGACCCGTTCGATTTCCGCCCAGGTGTCGTCGGTGGAATGGCCTTCCACGAAAAGCACTTCTGTGAATCGGCCCAGTTCCGGTAGCCGTTCGATGGCCGGGGCGATATTCCCCGCTTCGTTGCGGGCCGGGATTACCACACTCACGCTCGGATCCTGGCGCTCTTGCCGGCCGGGCCGGGCCACCATCCAGTGGGTGAGACCCAGCTGCTCGAGCCCCGGCAACTGGCTCAGCCAGCGGTTGGCGAGTGGTGTGAGCAGCGGCAATCGCCGGGGGAGCAGGCAGCGGTGCCCCTCCTTGAGCACTTCCCAGCCAGCGAGGTCCAGCAGGTTGGCCACATCGCGGGGGGTGAGCCAGCTCTCGGGCGGTTGGGGTTGGCGCTGCCCCAGTTGTTCGGCGGCTTTAAGCAGCGGTTGCCACAGCCAGTTGTGGAAACTCACCACCAATCGGGTGCGCGGGTGGCAGAAGGCCTCCAGCCGCTCCAGCACCCCCTGAACATCCCCCAGGGTGTTGAGGGTGTTGGGCAGCAGGATCACATCGAAAGGCTCGCTCTCGCCGATCGAGCTGGGCGAGATGGTTTCCGCATCGGCCGCCAGGATCCGCAGCTGGGGATGGCGCCGCTGGGCGGCCTTGGCCAGCTCAGGCTCCAGTTCAATCCCCACCCCATGGCCTGGATTCAGGCCGGCCAACAGGTCGCCCATGCCACAGCCGATGTCCAGCACCCGCTGGCCCGTGGGTACCAGCAGCCGATGCAGGCGCTCTAGGTCGTCGTAGTAGGCGCGATTGCGCTGGCGGAAGCGGAGCTGCTGGTTGGATGGCGTCATGACTTGAGCAGGGACATGGCTTGGGGCAGATCCAGCCGCAGAGCGCTGGCCACGATGCGCAAAGTGCGCAGGGTGGGTGTGGTCCCACCGAGCCTGGCAGCCCGGTCGAGGGCCGCCTGGGCCGCCCAGGGTTGAAAGCGATAGAGCTCCACAACGCCAAGGCCCACCAGGGCATGTGGATTGCCGGGATCTCGCTGGGTGATCTGCTGGAGCGTGATGGCGGCATCGCCCGCGTGGCGCTGTAGGGCTTGGGCCAGGGCCAGGGCGTAGAGATCGTTGAGGTTGCCCGGATCACGGCTGAGCCGTGAGCGCAAGATGGCTTCGCCATCACGCAGGTACACCTGATCGGGATCGGTTTGGTTGAGCTGTCCTACCCGCCCGAACAGAGGATCCAGTTCGCCGCGGCGCAGTTGTTGGCCCAGCTCCACAAGCACCGCCACGCGGTTGGTGGCCAGCCCCGTGGTGGTGGCCAGGGGGCCAGGGGCTGCCTGGATCTCCATGGGCTCGGTGGACAGCCGTAGGGGCATGGCGTTGCCCTGGGGGGAGAGCAACACGGCCTGCGGCTGGTAGGTGCCGGCGGGCAGGGAGGCGGGAATCGGCATCGCCAAACGCTCCTGCACGCGCACGCAGGTTGTTCCGCTGAGGTTGTTCAGCAGGAGCAACCCCTGGCCGAGGGCGTGATCGGCCCGCCAGCCGGATTCCCCCGATGTCCAATCCAGCAGCAACCGGGCTCCGCGCAGGCTCTGGCTCGGCCCCGAAAGACTCAGCGCCAGGGGCGCGGTGGCGCCAGCTTCCACAGGAGGGTTTGGATTGATGGCTAGTTCCATGGCCCTGGGCCCGCCGCAGGGCACCGGTTGCACCGCGAGGCTGAGGGTCTGGCGTCGCATCAGCACCGCCGCGCTGCCATCGGGCAGGGGCCAGCGGCCAACCTCCACAAAGGCCGGGGATTGGCTCACCATCCGGCTGAGCTGAGCCTGGCGCTCATCGCTCATCACCCCTTGATCGCCGCCCTTGAGCAGGAACCAGTCGAAGCCGTTGAGGTCGTGATCGAGGCGCTCCAGGGGCGCCACTGTTTGGCGTGCGGCCACGCGGAAGTGCTGCCGCCGCCCCTCGGCCTCCAGGTTGAAGGCATTGAGGGCTTCGCTGTCTGGCAGCACCGCCAGGGTGGAGAGCTGATGGGGGCTCTGCTGGCGGATCGTGGCCACGATCTGGGCTACGGGCCAGCGGGAGTCCCCATTGGGTAAGTGCTGAGGAAAGCCGGTGAGATCGCGTCCCCAGCCGAACTGGTTCCACAGCACCCCGGCTAGCCCCAGGGCCAGCAGACTGGCCTGCCAAGGCCGGCGCCAGCGGCTGTTCACGCTCGCCACCAGAACCCCCAGCCCCAGGGCCAGCTGCGGCAGTAGTGGAAGCACAAAGCGGAAGTCCTTGCTGGTCATCAGCACGGCCACCAGCAGGCCCCCCAGGGGCAGGCTGAGCCACCACAGCAGCCGGGCTCCCTGCTCCTGCCCCACCCGTGGGAGCCGATCAGGCCAGCGACCTTGCTGCAGTTGCTGTCCGAGGGCCAGGGCGGCGCCGGCCAGCACCAGGCCCACCAGGCCACTGCCGGCCATGGTGGGCAACAGTTTCGGGTAATAGAGCCAGCCCTCCAGGGAGTTGGCTTCCAGGCCGTCCTGGTAGGCCACGCCCCACTGACGGGCCTTGTTGATGGTGGAGAGGATCGTGAGCCAGTTCTGGCTGAACCAGGGCCAGCTCACGGCTCCGGCCACCACCGCGGCCAGGCCCAGGTGCAAGGCCGCACCGAAGCGTCCAGCGCGCAGGCCGCTGAGCCCGTGCAGGAGCAGCCACAGCAGCGGCAGCCACAGCAGCACCAGGCCCGTGGGCCTGGTGAGGACCACGGCCCCCAGCCCGAGCCCGCTCAGCCCACTCCATAGCCAGGGGCGCTGCAGTGGGAGCCAGCGCCGGGCGCTGAGTAGCCACCAACAGCTGGTGAGCACGGCCGTGAGGCTGAAGTCGATCAGATAGTCGGTGCGTTGGTTGAGCAGGGCTGGTGCCACGGCGCAGAACCAGGCGGCCCAGAGGCCGGCGCTGCGGCTGTGCATGAGCCGGCCCAGGCCATACACGCTGGCCAGCAGCCCAGCGTTGAACAGGCCGTTGGCGGCCATGGCGCTGCGGTAGCCAGGGCCCCACAGCTCCAGCACGGGCGCCGAAACGATGTAGGTGAGTGGGCCCCGGTACGTGGGCGATTGGTTCCAGAGCTCCTGCCACCAGCTGCCACTCCACGGGGCGGCTTGGCGCAGCACCCGCCAGAAGCCCAGGGCGCGGCTGAGGTGATCGCCCTGATCCCAGGCGGGGGGCAGGTGGTGGCGCTGCAGCCACAGCCCATCGGCCAGTAGGCAGGCCAGCCAGAGCAGCAGCAGCAGGATCCAGTCGCGGCGATCGTGGCGTGAAACGTGCATCAGGGCCGCGCTTGCACCAGCATCCATTCGCCCAGATCATCGCCCGATGCCAACGGCTGCAAGGCCGCGCCCTCGGCACTCGTCCCAAGGCGTTTGGGCACCCAGGCCCGCTGGCCCGGTGCCAGCGCGTTCAGTCCATCCAGGCGAGGGCCCAGCTGGGGCGTGCCCAGGGCCAGCAGGATCAACTGGGCGTGTCCATCACCACTGAGGGGATCCGGCACAACAACCGCTACAGGGCCCTGCTGCAGGGCCTGGCTGAGGGCTGGTGCCGCCAGGGCTTGGCGCATCTGGGGGCTGCGATCGGTGAACAGGCCTGTTTGCACCAGCAGCAGCAGGGCTAACCACGGTCCTGCCAGGCAGGCGATCAGCACGGAGCGGTCCTCGCGCTGCCAGGGCAGGGCCAGCCAGCTGACTCCCAGCCCCAGGGCCGCCAGCCCATAGGGCCAGGGGGCTTGCCATAGCCCAATCACGCCCGCCACGGCCAGGAGGGCTCCAAAGGCGGCGATCAGCCAGGCCAGCCAGCGTGGCCGCGCCTGATCCGCTTGGCTGAACCGCTGCAGGGCCGCCGCCGCGGCAATGGCCAGAAAGGGGGTGATCTGCAGGCCGTAGTAGGGCGTTTTGGTGCGGAAGCAGCTCAACAGCACCACCAGCAACAGGGGAGTGCCAAGCAAGGCCAGCCGCTGCTCCTGGCCCCAGTGGCGCAGGCCCAGCCACCAGCCGGCGGCGGCCGCCAGGCACCAGGGGGCCGTGTTGGCGGGGATGTTCCAGAGGTAATAGAGGGGGCCGGCGCTGTAAACGTCGCTTTTGGAGAGGTAGAGCAGCTTCTGCAGCAGGCCCCCCACCACGGCCGGGCCGTACTGCTGCAGGCTCAGGCCCAGCCACAGCAGCACCGGCACCCAGCCCAGCAGTAGCCAGCCCCAGAAGCTGGGCCGCGCCAGCAGCCAGCGGCGGCGCAGCAGGGTGAAGGGCGCCATCGCGGCCAGGGGCACCGCCACCATGAAGCCCTTGATCAGGAAGGCTGGGCCCACCCAGCTGGCGGCGAGGGCCATGGGCCACCAAGGCCCGTCGGGCCGGGCCCGCACCAGGGCCCAGAAGCCAAGGAGTTCCAGGGCCAGCAGCGGCATGTCCTGGCCGGCCTGGTGGGCGTGATTGATCCACAGCGGTGTGAGGGCCAGCACCAGGGCACTGATCCAGCCGGTTCCCCGGCCCAGCAGCTCCCGGGCCAGGGATGCGGTGAGCACGAGGCAGGCGGCGGCGGCCAGCAGGCTGGGTAGATGGGCCACCCAGGGCTCGGGCCCCAGGAGTTGGCGGGCCGCGGCGATCAACCACTGCAGGCCAACTGTGCGGTCGTAAAGGGGGTCCCCCCACCAGAGGGGGGCTAACCACTGGCCGCTCTCCTGAATCCAGCGGCCCTGCAGGGCGTAGTAGCCCTCGTCGTGGGCGAGAAAGCTGCGGGGGGCTGCCGTGAGCAGCAGAGGTAGAAAGGCCAGGGCTGCCAGGAGGCGCCACCACCGGCCCATCCCCTCGGCCACGTGTCCGGGGCTACGTGTCATTGCGGTTTGTGGCACACCGGGGCTGGGGGGCAGGTGGATCCTGCGTCATCTTCTCCTCAGACGCTCTGCGTCGAAATCCTCTTTTGGTGTGAGGACCATGAAACTGTTCCAGAAGCTTCTTCTGGCGCCTGCTGCCCTGGGCCTGATGGCTCCTGTGGCTGCATCCGCCGCCGACCTGAACATTGCTGGCGTCAGCCAGTACGGCTCCGAGGAGCAGGTGACTTCGATCACCCAGTTCTCCGACGTGCAGCCCACCGACTGGGCGTATCAGGCTCTGAGCAACCTGATCGAGCGCTACGGCTGCGTTGCGGGCTACCCCAACGGCACCTACAAGGGCAAGCAGGCCATGACCCGCTATGAAGCGGCCGCCCTGCTGAACGCCTGTCTCGACCGGATCACTGAAGTGACCGACGAGCTCAAGCGCCTCATGAAGGAGTTCGAAAAGGAACTCGCCGTGCTGAAGGGCCGCGTGGATGGCCTCGAGGCCAAAGTGGCCGAACTGGAAGCCACTCAGTTCTCCACCACCACCAAGCTGAAAGGTATCGCCACCTTCGTTCTGGGCGCTAACAGCTTCGGTGGCACCGCCAACACCGCTCGCAACGGCGGCACCACCGGTAACCAGTACACGGCTGCTAACACGGCTGCGCTTGAAGGTGCTACCACCTTCAACTACGACGTTCGCCTGAACTTCGACACCAGCTTCACCGGTAAGGACCTGCTGCGCACCACCCTGCGCGCTGGTAACTTCGCCGATTCCGCGTTCACCGGCGGTACCAACCAGCTGGAAATCGCCTTCCAGGAAGGCTGCGGCACCGGCGTTGACTGTGGCGACGTCGTCGCCATCAACCGCCTCTTCTACCAGTTCCCCCTGGGCCAGAAGTTCACCGCCACCGTGGGTGGCAAGGTGCGTATCGACGACATGCTGGCCATGTGGCCCAGCGTGTATCCCGCTGACACCGTTCTCGACACCTTCACCTACGCCGGTGCTCAAGGTGCCTACAACCTGAACGCCCTGGGTGGTGGTGCTGGCCTCTGGTACAAGGACGGTGGCTTCAGCTTCAGCAGCAACTACGTGGCTGTGAACTCTGACGCGGCTAACTCGAATCCCGCTGCCTGCATCAACAACGGCACCACCCTTTGCGGTGGTGTTGGCACCGCGGCCAGCCAGTCGGCTTGGGTGAACCAACTCGCCTACTCCGGCAGCAACGCTGGTATCGCTGTGGCTTACACCTATGGCCGCGGCCTGGGTCTGCCCAACGCCACTCCTCTGGCTCTGTCCCAAAGCAGCGCAACCGCTGCCTCCAACTCCGTTGGTGTGAGCGGTTACTGGCAGCCCTCCAAGAGCAGCATCATCCCCTCCTTTAGCGCTGGCTGGGGTATCACCGGTTATACCAACCGCCTCTACACCCAACCCAACCGCTCTGCTGGTTTCAGCAACGGCCGTCAGGCTCAGGCGCAGTCCTGGATGGTGGGCATGCAGTGGAGCGATGTGTTCCTCAAGGGCAACTCCGCAGGTATGGCTGTGGGCCAAGTTCCCTTCGTTACCAGCAGTGGTGTCGGTGGCGTGACTCCCCAAGACCAGAACTACGCCTGGGAGTGGTGGTACAAGTTCCAGGTCACCGACAACATCAGCGTGACCCCCGCTCTGTACTACATCTCCAACTCCAACGGTCAGCTGGGTAAAGGCGGTCTGGCGGCGGTCGGCGGTACCAACACTGCCAACTACGCCACCAACTCTGTCAACAACTTCGGCGGCATCCTCAAGACCACCTTCAAGTTCTGATCCTCGGCAGAACGGGAGCCTTCCTCACACATTCGGGCTCCCAACCACTTCTCACACAGCAACATCTCACCAAAGCCCCGGAATACTCCGGGGCTTTTTTATGGCCTGCCGATGGATGTATCCCAGCGCACGGCTGGTTGTGCTGGTGGTGCGGCGGCCAGGCTGCAGGCTGCCGTAACTTGGCGCCAACTCCCTTAATTGGGAGCTCCTCGATTGGTGTGAGGACCATGAAACTGTTCCAGCAACTGCTGCTGGCCCCCGCTGCCCTGGGCCTTCTCGCGCCTGTGGCTGCTTCGGCCTATGAGATTTCTGCCGCTCCCAGCGGCATGAACGACTACATCCAACAGGGCGACCTGCACAACTTCCGCGTTTGGGCGGATCAGAACCAGGTCACCAGCGTCAGCCAGTTCGCCGACGTGCAGCCCACCGACTGGGCTTACCAGGCTCTGAGCAACCTAGTGGAGAAGTACGGCTGCGTGGCCGGCTATCCCAACGGCACCTTCAAGGGCAAGCAGGCCATGACCCGCTATGAAGCGGCGGCTCTGCTCAATGCCTGCCTTGATCGCGTGACGGAGATCACCGACGAGCTGCAGCGCCTGCAGAAGGAATTCGCTAATGAATTGGCTGTTCTGAAGGGTCGTGTGGATGGCCTCGAGGCCAAAGTGGGCGAACTGGAAGCGACCCAGTTCTCCACCACCACCAAGCTGCAGGGTGACACCTACTGGTCCATCGGTGCGCCTGTGTACGGTGGCAAGAACAACAACCTGACTAACGGCACCCAGCGTAATAGCAGCCTCTTCGGTGCAACCACGTTTAACTACGACCTGCGCCTGAACCTGAACACCAGCTTCACAGGCAAGGATCTGCTCTATACCCGTTTGCGTTCGGGTAACTACGGCAACAGCGCCTTCAATGGCCAGCCTTACAGCTTGATGACGCTGGATCGTGCATTCGGTGGTAACGCCGGCAATGCCAACAACCTGAATAACGTCTTCCAGCTTGATCGTCTTTACTACCGCTTCCCGGTTGGTAAGGAGTTCACCGCGATCGCAGGCCCCCGCGCTCGTAACACCGAGTTCCTGGCGATCAGCCCCTCCTATTACGGCGACTTCCAGGGTCTGGACTTCTTCACCCTGCATGGCGCTCCCGGCACCTACAACAAGGCCACCGGCGGCATGGCTGGCTTGATGTGGAAGCAGTCTGTGAAGAAGGGCAAGCCTTTCTTCGCGGTGTCCACCAGCTATGTGGCCCCGAATGCCGACAACTCCAACACTGGAACCGGCGCCGCAGGATCTCCGACCCAAGGCGGCATTTTCAGCAACAACAGTGGTGGCAGCTGGACCACTCAGTTGGGTTATCAGGCCCAGCAGTGGAAGGCCACCTTCGGCTGGCGTTATGGCCAGTGCGGTCAGTCTGTGAACCGCCGCGGTACTCAGGCAGCCGTTCAAGCTGAGACCTGTGGCACCACGGCCACTGGCACCACCTCCACCGCTTGGTCTAGCACCAACACCAACAACAACTTCGCGCTTGGCCTGGCCTGGCAGCCTAAGAAGGGCGGCACTGTCATTCCTGCGATCAGCGGTGGCTGGGGGTATAGCGCCTACTCCTACACCAACCAGAGCGCTCCGGCTGTGAGCACGTCCAACACCGGTGTGAGTTCCGCTGGCATCAGCAATGCTCTTGCTCCTACCAATATCGCTGCAACCCAGTCTTGGAGTGTGGGCCTGCAGTGGAAGGATGCTTTCGTGAAGGGCAATTCGGCCGGTATGGCCGTGGGTCAGCCCTCCTTCGTGACCAGCACCCGCAACGGCGTGACCCCGTTCGATGGCAACTACGCCTGGGAGTGGTGGTACAAGTTCCAGGTGAGCGACAACATCTCCCTGACCCCGATGCTCTTCTATTTGAGCAACCCCAGCAGCGCTGGTGCTAATGGCGGCACTACTGCTGCTCCGATCAACACCAACGCCAACGTGTTCGGTGGGATCCTCGCCGCTCAGTTCAAGTTCTGATTCTTCAGAACCGCACCACTCCTCACGCGCTCCTCGCGCTCACTCACACACCAGAACAACAGGCCTCCCGGAAACGGGGGGCTTTTTCATGGCTGTGCGTGCGGGCGCGTCTTGGATGATGGGGTGGCTTCCGTTGTGGCGAGCCCCTCGCGATGTCCCTGCCCCCCACTGATCCCTATCAGGTGTTGGGGGTGCCCATCACGGCCAAGGCAGCCGAGATCAAGGCGGCCTACCGGGCGCTGGTGAAGCAGCATCACCCGGATGCGGGCGGTGATGAGCATCGGATCCTGGAGCTCAATGCCGCCTGGGAGGTGCTGGGGGATGCGCAGCGCCGGGCTGATCACGATCGCCGCCATCCCGCGAGCGTTGCCGCCGGGCCTGGGCATGCCGTGGAGGTGGGCCGGGCCGCGCGGCGGGCCACGGCGCAGGCTTCTGCCGTGGATGCCCAGCTGCAAACCTGGCTCCAGCAGGTGTATGGGCCCATCGATCGGCTGCTGGGCCAAGTGATCAATCCCTTCGCTGGGCAGCTCAGGGATCTCTCTGCCGATCCCTACGACGACCAGCTGATGGAAACGTTCTGCCAGTTCCTGGAACAGAGCCAGGCCAAGCTGCTCAAGGTGGACACGCTCTATCGCTCCATGGCGGCGCCGCGATCGGCCCAGGGCTTCAGCCTCAGCCTGTATCACTGCCTCAGCCAGGTGCAGGACGCGCTTACGGAACTCGAGCGCTACACCATGGGCTACGTGGACAGCTACCTGCGCGATGGGCGCGAGATGCTGCGGGAGGCCAAGCAGCGCCGCTCTCGGCTGCATGAGGAGCGGCGCCGCCTGGAGATCTGATGTGGCGCCCTGAATTCAGTACGCCTCCAGTTGATCCAGGCGCAACCACACATCAGGCACCGGGCGGCGGTAGCGCAGCTGGGCATAGTCGCCCTTCATGGCCAGCACCTCGGCGGGCCCCTCGAAGAGATAGCCGGGGGCGGCTGGATCGCTGGCCTGAGCTTCCAGGCTGGCGCTGTAGGCGCTGCGGCTCACCTTCACCAGGCTGCCTTTTTTGATCGGGGCCACCGGCGCGGCGGTCGTCGGTGTGTCAGCCATGGGGAGTGCGAGCAGCAGGGCCAGGCTAAAACGTCTGCAGTTCAGTTTTGGCCCGTGTCCCCAAGCCTGGCCCTGCTGCTGGTGATGTTCGGCGGGCTGTTGCTGCTGGCGATGTTCCTCGATGATCTGGCGGCCGAGATCAAGGTGCCCGGCATCCTGCTGGTGTTGGTGCTCGGCCTGTTGATCGACAACGACCTGAGTCCCGGCGCTGGGGGTTCAGTGCCCCTGCTCAGCTTTGCGGCGGCCGAACAACTCGCCCAGTTGTCCCTGGCGTTGGTGTTGTTTTTCGGTGGCCTCACGGCGAACTGGACGCAGATGAAACCGGTGCTGGGCCCTTCCCTGCGGCTGGCTGTGCTGGGCTCCCTGCTCACGGCGGGCTGCCTCAGCCTGGTGGTGATGGGCTTTCAGAGTCTGCCCGCCACGGCTGTGGATGTGAACGTGCCGGTGGCCCTGTTTGTAGGGGCGATGTTCTGCAGCACCGATGCCTCGGCCGTGCTCAGCCTGCTGCGTCCCCTGCAGGGGCGGCTGCCTAAGCCCTTGCTGGACCTACTCGAGTGTGAGTCGGGCCTCAACGACCCCATCGCTGTGGTGTTGGCGGGGTTGGCCCTGGCCATTGCCGGCGGCGGTGAAGCCCAGGTGGAGCTCTTGATGGTGGCTGTGGTGCGGGAGTTCCTGTTGGGGGCGTTCCTGGGTTGGCTGGGTGGCAAGGCCGCCGCCGGTCTGCTCAGCCGCCGCCAAGCAGCGGCGTATGGCGGTTTGGCGATCGTGCTGAGCATGGCCCTGCTGATGCTGATCGTGGGTGGCTCAGCCCTGGTGGGAGCCAGTGGGCTGCTGGCTGCCTACGTGATGGGTGTGGTGCTGGGCAATAGCCCGGAGGTGAACCGCGCGGCCCTGGAAGAGAGCCATTCGGGGTTTGCCAAGTTGGCCGAGCTGACCCTGTTTCTCTGCCTTGGCCTGGTGGTGATGCCCTCCGATGTGGCGCTCTCCTTCAAGTACGCCCTGGTGCTGTTCGTGGCCGTGCTGCTGGTGCGCTGGCTGGTGGTGCAGCTGTTGCTGGTGCGCAGCGGTTTCCGGCGTCGGGAGCGCACCTTCACCGCCATGGCGGGCCTGCGCGGAGCGGTTCCGATTGCCATTGCGATCCAGGCGGCGTCGAGCTCCGTGCCCTGGGGGCGCGATATGCCCCCCTTCGCTCTGGCGGTGGTGTTATTGGGCCTTGTGCTTCAGGGCTTCGCCCTGGTGCCACTGGCCCGGCGGCTGGGTCTGGTGCGGGCCCCTGAGCCGGAACTCTCTTCTTAACCTGATCAACGAAGCGATGCACTGAGGGGCGACATGCAGATTCTGCTGCTGGGTTGCAGTGGTTTTGTCGGCCGGGAGCTGGTGCCCCTGCTTCTGAAGGAGGGCCACAGCCTCACCTTGATCAGTCGTTCGGGTCAGCCCCTGGCGGGTCTCCAGCACCCGAACCTTCAGCGCATCGCGGCGGATCCATCCCAGCCCGCCAGTTGGCAGCGGCCCGATCTGCAGGGTGCCCTGCAGGCCTCCGATGCGGTGGTGAATCTGGCAGGGGAGCCCATCGCCGAGAAGCGCTGGACTGCCGAGCATCGCCAGCTGCTGTTCGATAGCCGCATTCACACCACCCGTGCGCTGGTGCAGGCCATGGCGGCCTTGCCCGAGGGGCAGCGCCCCCAGGTGCTGATCACGGGCTCGGCCATCGGTTACTACGGCACGAGTGCGGATGGGCGCTTTGAAGAGTCCAGCCCAGCCGGGAAGGATGTGCTGGGTCAGCTGTGTAGCGCCTGGGAGGCGGCTGGTCAGGAGGCCAGTGGCCTCTGCCGGGTGGTAACGCTCCGGATCGGCATCGTGCTGGCGGCCGATGGGGGTGCCCTGGGCAAGATGCTGCCCGTGTTCCGCCTCGGTTTTGGTGGCCCGATCGGCACCGGGCAGCAGTGGATGAGCTGGATCACCCGCCGCGATCTCTGTGGCTTGATTGCAGCCGCCCTGGAGAACTCCGCCTACAGCGGGGTGTACAACGCCGTATCTCCCAACCCCTGCTCCATGGCCCAGTTCGCCGCCGCCCTTGGCCGCTGCCTGGGGCGGCCCAGCCTGCTGCCGGTACCGGCAGCGATCCTGCAGGTGCTGCTGGGGGATGGCGCCAAGGTGGTGCTAGAGGGCCAGCAGGTGCTGCCGGTGAGGCTGCAGCAGCAGGGTTTTGGCTTTCGTGATCCGGAGCTCACTGGGGCGCTCGCCGTTGCCACCAGCCCAGAATCCAGCCCAACACGCCGCTGAGGATGGCGGCCCCCATCAACAGGCCGATGGCCGGCGTGAACAGGGGCTCCCACAGGCTCTGAAACAGGTTCAGCGGGGCCTCGATGTGGCGGCTGTGGCAGAGCACGGCAATGCCGAACCAGATTGCTCCCGCGATCACCACGAACACATCGATCACCAGCAAGGTGTCGATCCAGCCCTTGAGGCGCTGGCCGATCGAGGGCTCCGCTGGCTTGGAGGGCTCAGTCATGGCGGTGGTGGTGCAGGCAGGCCGCGATATCGATGGCCATCCTGGCGGCACCGCCCCCGCTGCCGATGCGCTCGAGGCCGTTCCGTGCCAGCTCTTGTTGCCAGCGCGGTTCAGCGCTGAGGCGTTTGAGCAGCTCGGCGCAGAGGGCTGCCGTGGCGCGCAACTGGGTTTCACTACCACTGGCCCCTTCCGCGCAGAACAGGGCGGGGCCCAGCAGGCGCCGCTGGGCCTCAGCAAAGTTGGGTGTGAACTGGGGGCCGCCCCCCGCCAGCTGCACCACGGGTTTGGCCAGCCCCACGCTCTGTTCGGCGGCGGTGCCGGTCATCGAGAGCAGCAGATCGCACTGCTGCACCACCGCCGGGAACCGGCCCCATTCCAGCTGCAGCTGCAGTGGGCCACGCCTCAGGCTGCAGCGCTCCTGGCTCTCCAGGTTCAACCCCCAACCCAGGCGGCTCGCCAGCGGTGCCACTTCCTGGGGGGTGAGCTTGCCCACCAAGGCCGCATGTAGCCCCAGTCGGGAGGGCTCCCGTAGTTCTGCCGGCAGCCGTTCCAGCACCTGCAGCATCAGTTCCAGGTTGTGGAGGGCTTCCGGCAGTCGGCTGCCCGGCAGCAGCCCAAGCCGCTGGAGAGGGGCTCCCCCCAGGGGGGCGGCGGCGGCCAGGGCACCATCAAAGAATGGGTTGCCAAGGAAGCTCACCGGCCTGCGCAGTTGCACGCTCAGGTCGGCGGCGGTGAGGGCATCGCGGCTGTACACCCGTAGAAAGCGCTGGCTCTGTAGGCACTCGCCGCAGGGCCAGGGCAGCCGCAGCCGCCCCTCGTAATGGCTGGAGTAGGCCACCAGGTAGGTCACGGTGGGCCGCCGGGTGATCCAGGCCGCCAGCACGGGGATCACATCCCCCACCACCAGGATCAGGTCGTAGCGGTGGGCCAGTCGCAGCAGCAGCAGCAAGCGCCGCAGCAGATAGGCCACCTGGCCCTGCAGCACTTCCGTGAGCCGGCCCACCAGGCTGGTGTAGCCCAGGCCGCCGGTGCTGTATTCGCGGGTGCGGCCCAGCCGGCTGAGGCCCGCCTGCTCGTAGGCGCGACCGTGGCCCACCAGGGGGAGTGCCTCCACCTGGTGGCCCAGCTGCTGCAATTGCCGGCCGATCAGGGCTCCACTGAGATCCTCGCCATGCCCATTGCTGAGCAGCAGGATGCGCTGGCCGCTGCCGGTTTGGCTCACCCCTGTAGCCAATCTTTCACCTTCAGCAGGGCCTGCCAGTCGGGGCGCCGCGCCAGGCCGTCCTCCAGGGAGTCGTCGAGTTCCGCAGCCAGTTCCGGGGCCATCACCCGCAGGCGTTGCACCAGTTCGATGTGCTCACGCACGCCCTTGGCATTGGTTTCCAGCATCGCCAGGCTGAGGTTGATGCGGGCCTGGGGATCCTGGGGGTTGAGCTTCACGGCCATGCGGGCAGAGCGCAGGCCGGCCTGGGGCTGGTTGTCCAGCAGCTGCAGCCAGGCCAGGCAGGTCCAACCGGCGGAGAGGCGCGGTTCCTGCTGGGTGATGGCGATGAAATCGTCGATCACCTCCTCCACCGGCGCGCCTTGCTGGTAGCGGCCAATGGCCTGCTCAAACAGCGAGGCGCCGGTGCTGGCGGCGATGGTGGCGGCGTCTGAGGCGGTCATGGCGTGGCTGCAGGCCTGGTCGTGCCCTCAGATTGCCACCCGGGCGGTTCCGGCTGGCCTCACACGGCAAAGGAACTGCCGCAGCCGCAGGTTTGTGAGGCGTTGGGGTTGGTGAAGTTGAAGCCGCCGCCGATCAGGGCGCTGGAGAAGTCCAGCTGCATGCCATAGATGTAGAGCAGGCTCTTGGGGTCGCTCACCACTGTGAAGCTGGGGGCGCCGGTGGGTTCATACACGTACTGCTCGTCATCGCTGCGGATCTCGGCCGCCTCGATGAAATCCATCGTGTAGCTCATGCCGCTGCAGCCGCCCGAGCGCACACCCACCCGCAGCACCTTGGTGTCGCCCTGCTGGGTCATCAGCGCCGCCAGCTGCCTCATGGCGGGCTCCGTGATCAGGATGCCCTTGCCGTCCACGCCGGTGTGGGTGGCCTGGACCTGGGGGGCTTCGGGGCTGGCGATGTCGCTGGTCATCTCGGCCTTCACGCCTGTTGGGCCCACTTTATGAACGCTGCCCGGCCCCTGCCTGGCCGTGCGTCTCCATAGAGTCGTGGCCACCTAGGGAGTTACAGGGTGCGCGTCGCCATCGTTGGTTCGGGGCTGGCCGGGTTGGCGGCGGCAGTGGATCTCGTGGATGCCGGCCACCAGGTGGATCTCTATGAGGCGCGGCCCTTCATGGGCGGCAAGGTGGGCAGCTGGGTGGATGAGGGTGGCAACCACATTGAGATGGGGCTGCATGTCTTCTTCTTCAACTACGCCAACCTCTTCGCCCTGCTGCGCAAGGTGGGGGCCATCGACAACCTGCTGCCCAAGGACCACACCCACCTGTTCGTGAACAGCGGCGGTGATCTGCGGGAGCTGGATTTCCGCTTCGCCCTCGGTGCCCCCTTCAACGGCTTGAAGGCCTTCTTCACCACGCCCCAGCTCGATTGGGTCGACAAGCTGCGCAATGCCCTGGCCCTCGGCACCAGCCCGATCGTGCGGGGCCTGATCGACTACGAGGGCGCCATGAAGGTGATCCGCGAGCTCGATCGCATCAGCTTCCAGGACTGGTTCCTGGGCCATGGCGGCAGCCTGCAGAGCATCCAGCGGATGTGGAATCCGATCGCCTATGCCCTGGGCTTCATTGATTGCGAGGCGATCTCGGCCCGCTGCATGCTCACCATCTTCATGATGTTTGCGTCCAAAACCGAGGCCTCCAAGCTCAACCTGCTCAAGGGTTCGCCCCACCGCTGGCTCACTGGTCCGATCCTCGACTACGTGACCGCCCGGGGCGGCCAGCTGCACCTGCGCCACCGCGTCACCGAGATTCACTACGAGGAACCGGCCACCGGCGCCGGCAATCCCGAACCCCGCGTCACTGGCCTCACCCTCGGCACCCCCGAGGGCGATCGCCGGGTGGAGGCCGATGCCTATCTGGCCGCCTGCGATGTGCCCGGCATCCAGCGCATGATCCCCCAGGCCTGGCGGCGCTACAGCCTGTTCGAGAACCTCTACCAACTCGAGGCGGTGCCCGTGGCCACCGTGCAGCTCCGCTACGACGGCTGGGTAACGGAATTGGGCGATTCCCCCCAGGCCCAAGCCGCCCGCGGCGATCTGAGTCGTCCCGCCGGGCTCGACAACCTGCTCTACACCGCGGACGCCGATTTCAGTTGTTTTGCCGATCTGGCCTTGGCCAGCCCCGAGGACTACCGGAAGGAGGGCCTTGGCTCACTGCTGCAGTGTGTGCTCACCCCGGGCGATCCCTGGATCTCCCAGAAAACCGAAGCCATCGTGGCCGCCACCGATGCCCAGGTGCGGCGGCTCTTCCCCTCCGCCGCCGGCCTCACCCTGGTGTGGAGCAACGTGGTGAAGCTGGCCCAGTCGCTCTATCGCGAAGCCCCGGGCATGGAGCCGTACCGGCCGGACCAGCGCACACCGGTGCCCAATTTCTTTTTGGCCGGTAGTTACACCAAGCAGGACTACATCGATTCCATGGAAGGCGCCACCATGAGTGGAAGGTTGGCCGCTGCGGCGATCCTTGGCCGCCAGGCCGAGCTCGCCAGCAATGCCGCCACTGGTCACTGAAGGAGCGATTCATGGGCCGTTGGCTCGAGCACAGCGTGATCACCGAGATCGAGGCCCCGGCTGAGCGGGTGTGGACGGTGTGGAGTGATCTGGAGGCCATGCCCCGCTGGATGCAGTGGATCGAGTCGGTGAAGGTGGCCCCCAACGATCCAGACCTCACCGATTGGACCCTTGCGGCCCAGGGCTTTCGCTTCCACTGGAAGGCTCGCATCACCCAGCGGGTGGAGGCCCAGCAGCTGCACTGGGAGTCGGTGGGGGGGCTGCCCACGAAGGGGGCCGTGCGCTTCTACCCCCAGGGCGAGGGGCTCACGGCCGTGAAGCTCACCGTGAGTTACGAGCTGCCAGGGGTGTTGGCGCCGTTGATGGAACCCACCATCCTGGGGGGCATCGTGACCAAGGAACTCCAGGCCAACCTTGACCGTTTCAGGGATCTGGTTCAAAGCGGCTATGGCCAGGGCTAGATCAGCCTTGCTGGCGCTGGCCGCCAGCACCTTGGCTACCAGTTGTGCCGGCCCATCGGAGGATGGGGCCACCGTGTTGCCACCCTCGCCCCCGCCAGCCCGATCGGGATCGGTACCAGCTGCCACCCAGCCGGTGCCCACAGCTGGCTTCACGCCCCTGCCCACGCCCCAGCAGGTGGTGGCCCCCCTGGCCACCGGGCGGCCCGATCCCTTTGCTCCGCTGGCGCCAGCGCGGCAGGCCTTGGCGGCGGCGGACCTGCCCGAGGGGCTGCGGTTCACCGGTGTGATCCGTTCCGGCGGCCATGCCCAAGCGCTGATTCAGCTCAAGGATCAAAGCGGCCCCGTGTGCGTGGGGCCGCGGGGCTATTGCCCGGGCGCCGGCCTGCCCGCCTTGCTGCCGCCCGGCTGGAGTGTCACCAGTATCGATGTGCAGAATGGCCGCCTGGACCTCAGGCAGGGGAGTCAGCGGCGGATTCTGAGCCTGTGAGCAGGGCACTGCAGGCGACCACCAGCCCGTTGAGGTCGTAGGGGTTGGCTTCGGCATCGAGGCGTCCCAGCACCTCGCGGCAGGCCCGGCTGGTTTGCGGGCCGATGGACACCACCGCAACCCCTTCCAGTCGCTCCCGCCACGCTGATCCGAACTGCCGCTCCAGCAGGAGGGCCGTGTGGCGCGCGGTCTTGCCGCTGCTGAAGGTGATGGCATCCACCCCACCGGCTACCAGGGCGGCGGCCGCTGCTTCGGGCAGTGCCGCTGGGCAGCGGGATTCGTAGGCCGCCACCTCCACCACCCGCGCTCCGGCTTCGCCAAAGGCCTCCGCCAGCAGGGTGCGCCCGCCGCTCTGCACCCGGGGCAGCAGCAGCCTCAGGCCCCAGCCCGACACCGGGAAGTGTTCGATCAGGCTGTCGGCCACGAAATCCGGTGGCACGAAATCCGCCGGCGCCCCCAGGGCCTCCAGCCGGTTGGCGGTCTTGCGGCCCACGGCGGCGATCTTCAGCGAGGCGGGCCGGCGGGCCAGGCAGCGGCCCTGCCGCTGCAGCCGCTCTTCCACCGCATCCACCCCGTTGCTGCTGGACACCACCAGCCAGTGGAACTCCTCCAGTTCCGCCAGGGCGTCGTCGAGGGGGCCCCATTCATCCGGCGGACCAATCACCAGGGCGGGCAGGTCCAGCACCCTGGCGCCCGCTTGCTCGAACAGGCGCCTGGCCTCCCCGAGCTGCTGTTCGGCGCGGGTCACCGCAATGGTGCGGCCCTGGAGGGGGAGCATCGCCGGGCTGGGCATTCAGGCGGCCTCCAGCTTCACCAGTGCGCCGGCCTGCTGCCGCAGCTGGGTGGCCTCGCTGTCGCGTCCCTGCTCCAGCAGCAGGCCGATCGCCTGGCGGAAGCTGCTGCGGGCACCCTCGATGTCGCCGCCCAGCAGCAGAGCCACCGCCAGGTTCTGGTGGGTCTCGGCATGGTTGGGGCTCAGCCTGCGGGCTTCGCGGTAGGCCTCGAGGGCTCCGCCGATGTCGCCCTGCCGCCGGCGGATCAGCCCCAGGTTGTACCAGCCGAGGCCCACCTCGGGGGCGATGGCCGTGGCCCTGCGGCAAAGTTCTTCGGCCTCCGGCAGGGCACCCTGCTGGAGCAGCAGGGCCGCCAGGTTCAGGCGGGCCGCCAGGCTCAGCCGTGGGGCCATCGGCATGGCCAGGGCCTCGCGGTAGCGGTTCACGGCGGCAGCGGGATCGCCACTGGCCTCGGCGATGGCTAGATGCAGCAGCAGCTCGTAGCGCTCGGGATGGGCCGCGGCAGGGCAGTGCTGCAGGCCCCGCTGCAGCAGCTCCAGCCCTCGCGCGCTGTTGCCCTCCGCCACCTCCAGGCTGCCCAGCTTGGCGCAGGCGTAAGCGTCGTTTGGGCGCTCCAGCAGCTCGGCCTCCATGGCCTCCCGCAGTCGCTGCGCCTTGTGGCCCTGGGCCAGAAGCTCCGGCCGGTATCCGTCGTGGATCAGAGCCGGTTCCGGACAGTCGGCAATGCGCCAGTGGGGTTCGTGTTGCAGCAGCTCCGCCACGCTGTCGTCCACCATTGCGTGGTAGAGCCGGCTCCAGTGGATGGCTGGATGGCGGCGGAACAGCCGGCTCACATTGGAATAGGGCGATTGCACGGCCCCCTGCTCATGGCGCAGCAGGTTGATCACTAGCACGTCCGGTTGCGCCATCAGGGCCCGCAGCGGTTGCCAGGCCTGCGGCAGCAGCTGTTCATCGGCATCCAGCACCAGCACCCAGTCGCCTTTGAGCCACGTGAGCGCCTGGTTGCGAGCTGGGGCGAAGTCGCCTGGCCAGGGGATCCGGTGCACTAGGGCGCCTTGGACCTCGGCGATCGCCACCGTGTTGTCCACCGAGCCGGTGTCCACCACCACCATCTCGTCCACGAAGCCACGCACCGAAGCCAGGCAGGCCTCGAGCCGCTGGGCCTCGTCGCGCACGATCATCGACAGGCTGAGCATGGCGGTGAACCCTTGATCAGGGCTGAGGCTAGGGGGCGCGTTGGCGTGCTCAGTCGGTGAAGCCTCCCTCCAGGGCCGCGGCCTCCAGGCCCAGCTGCTCCAGCAGCAGTGCCTGGGCTAAAGGCATTTGGCCGGGGCTGTAGCCGGCGGGGATCTCCGCCGGCAGCAGGGGCTGGAGCTGCTGCCACACGTAGGGGCTGCCATACACCGCCAGCCCCGCCAGTCGGCCCGCAGCCAGTAGTTGCTGCACCACTGCCGGCCAGGGCTCGTCGCCGCCGGCACTGCCCCGGAAGGGGTTGCCCCGCACGAACAGCTGCAGCAGCACGGGCCCCTGGGGCAGGCGATGCAGGGCCAGGGGTGCCAGAGCATCGCCGCTCCAGGGGCTGGGGCTGCGGCCATCGATCAGGCAGGTCTCGTAGCCCGCTGCCGCTGGTCGCAGCAGGGCCGGGGCCATGGCGGGCAGCTGTGGGCAGTTCAGCTGGGTGTCTAGGCGGATCAGATTCACGCCGCTTGCGCTGGTTGGTAGCGCTCCGCGGGGTTCCGGCTGCCGCTGGTGTTCCAGGCTGAGCACCACCAACTCCCGAGCCAGCTGCTGCTCCTCGGTGCTCACCAGCCCATCCAGGGCCTCTTGGGCGCTGGCTGGGGCGCTTTGGGTGCTGGCCAGGGCCCGCTGGCGCCGCTCCAGGCTCTGGTTCAGCCGTTGGCGGGAGATGAGCCCCGCTTCGACGGCCGCCACCAGGCCATCGATCGCCGCATCGGCATCGGCGGGCATCAGGATCAGGTCGGCCCCCGCGGTGAAGGCCAGCACAGCCGCGTCTGCCGGTCCGTGGTGGCGGCTGATCGCCTCCATCACCAGGGCGTCGGTGACCACCAGGCCGTTGAAGCCCAGGTGGCGGCGCAGCAGCTGATTCAGCACCGGCGCCGAGAGCGTGGCCGGCTGTTCGGTATCCAGGGCCGGCAGCTGCAGGTGGGCAGTCATCACCGAGGCCACACCGGCGGCGATGGCTTGGCGGAAGGGGGGCAGCTCCACGGCCTCCAGCCGTTCACGGCTGTGGGGCAGCACGGGCAATTCCAGGTGGGAATCGCTGCTGGTGTCGCCATGGCCGGGGAAGTGCTTGGCACAGGCCAACACCCCCTCGGCCTGGCAGCCCTGCACAAAGGCGGCGGCTAGGGCCCCGGCGCAGGCGGGATCTTCGCCCCAGGCCCGCACATTGATCACTGGGTTGGCGGGGTTGTTGTTCACATCGCACACGGGCCCCAGCACCCAGTTCAGCCCCAGCCGCCTGGCCTGACGGCCGGTGCACTGTCCGTACTGGCGTGCCAGCTGCACGGCTCGATCGGGATCCTGCCCATGCAGCCGCCCCAGGGCCAGGGGCGGCACCAGCCAGCTGGTGCCCTCAAAGCGCTGGCCCACCCCCTCTTCCACGTCGGCGCAGATCAGCAGGGGCTGCGGCGCCCAGCTCTGCAGGGCATCGGTGCGCAGCCGTAGCTCGGCGGCACTGCCCCCCAGCAGGATCACCCCGCCCACGCCGTCGGTTAGCAGCCGCTGCAGGTGGGCATTGGTGAGTTCCCAGCGGGGATAACGGCGCTGGCTATCACTCCAGTGGCCACTGCCGCGCACCACTAGCAGGCTGGCCACCTGGCGCCGCAGGTCGGACCTGGAGAGCTCAGTCGGCATCGGCTCCTTCGAGGACATCACTGCCCTCCGGGATCTCGCCCCGTTCCTGCCGCTGTTCCTCCAAGCGGTTCAGCAGCCCCAGCACTGTGGTGCCCTTCTCAATGCCGCGGTCGAGATGGAAGATCACCTCGGGGGTGCGGCGCATGTTCAGGCGCCGACTCAGCTCGCCCTTCACGTAGTTAGAAGCCGAGCGCAGCCCCGCCAGGGCCTGCTGCTGGTCGTCGGGGTTGCCATAGATGCTCACGTAGATCTTGCAGTGCTGCAGATCACCGGCCACCTCCACGTTGGTGACGCTCACCATGCCGAGGCTGACGCGTTCATCCTTGATGCCGTTCACCAGCAGCTCGCTCACTTCGCGGCGAATCAGGGCTGCCACCCGCTCGACGCGCCTGCCCTGTGCCATCTCTATGCGATCGGTGCTGGGCTCACCATGGCACGCAGGATCAGCCCCATGCTCAGCATGCCGCTCACCAGGGCTCCGATCAGGGCCACGGCGGTCACCGGGTTGCTGCGGCGCTGGGCCAGGGGCTCCACCACCGAGTTGAGCACGCCCAGTCCGAAGGCAATCAGGTAACGCGGGTAGCGCGTCACGTTCACGAAGAAGTCCCGCATGGGGCGAGCGGCGTTGGTCGGAAGGTGCTGGCTACTCTGCCGCCAAAGGCTCTGCCCTGCCGATGCTGGCGCTTCATCAGTTCCGCCACTCCGCCTTCTGCGAGAAGGTCCGCCTGGTGTTGGCGGTGAAACAGCTCGCCTATGAGGTGGTGGAGGTGACCCCGGGGCTGGGGCAACTCGAGCTGTTCCGGCTCTCCGGCCAGCGCCAGGTGCCCGTGCTGGTGGATGGCGCGGAGGTGATTGCCGACTCCACGGCCATTGCGGCCTACCTGGAGGCCAAGGTGCCGGAGCCCGCTCTGCTGCCGGCAGATCCAGGCCAGCGGGCCCAGGTGCTGCTGCTGGAGGACTGGGCGGATACGGCCCTGGCCGCTGGAGCTCGGCTGGCCCTGGTGCAGGCCGCGGCCGCCGATGCGGTGTTGCGGGGCGCCCTGTTGCCCCAGGCCACCCCCACGGCCCTGCGTTCCCTCGTGGACGCCCTGCCCAGCGGGCTGCTCTCGGGAGTGAGTCAGGTGATCGACCATGGCGGCCTGCAGCAGCTGCGCTGCAACCTCGAGCAGCTCACCGCGTTGGTGGGGAGCCGTAGCTACCTGGTGGGTGAGTGCCTCAGCCTGGCGGATCTCGCGGTGGCGGCGCAGTTGTCGTTGCTCCAGTTCCCTGTCTCGGCAGGGGCCCCCCTGGTGGGACGCGGCGTGGCCGGCATCGCCGACGATCCCCAGTTGACGCCGCTCTTTGCCTGGCGCGATCGCATCGCCGCGGAGGCCGGGCGGGGCTAGTTGGGTAGGCGCTCCAGGATCAGGGTGCCCTGCCAGCTGCTGCGGCTCCTGGCCTTGAGTCCCTCGGCTGGGGAGGCATAGCTGCCCTGCCACTGCTCGGCGGCGATCTGCCCTGGATTCAGCTGCTGATAGCGGCTCAGGGTTTCCACCCGACTCACCCTGGGGTCCCCGGGGCCATGTAGCACCTGCAGGGCCAGTTCATCGGACAGAAAGGTGTCGCCGCTGGTGGCGCTGGTGCGCCGGCCTACCACCGTGGATTCCAGCTGCTGATCCCCGGCCAGCAGGGCCAGCTGCCGATTGGGATTGAGCGGGTCGTTCTGCACGCTCAGCAGCCGATCCCCCAGCAGGGCCCGGCCGATGGCGCTGGCATTGAAGGCGCGATCGCCCACCACAGCCCCCTGGTCATTGCGCTGGAATCGCACCGTGTAGCTGATGTCTGCCTGATGGCCGCTGAGGTCGTGACTGCTCACCTGCCAGGTGCCTTCAAACCAGGCGGGGTAGTTCAGATCGTGGTTGCCGGGCCTTGGTAGCGGTGCCGGCAGGCTCCAGGCGGGCCACTGGACCAGCCGCTGCTCCAGGGGGTCTGAGCTGGCGGCGTGGAGCGGCGCTGGGGCCAATCCCAGCAGCATCAGCACCAGCACCACGGAGAGCAGCAGCCTGGCTGATCGGTGCTGGAGTGGCGGCATACGCGCGGGGGTCCATGGCAGGCTGCGGCAATCCTGGCGTGGCGGCTCAGCACGTGTCCGATCCCTTGATCCGCGAGCTCGATCACTATGTGGTGCTGGAACCCGGCGTGGCTGAGCAATTGCTCACGGCGCTCGAAACCCGCCATTGGCTGATGGCCCAGCTGGAGCGCCTACAGGAGGTTCCCGCCGACCTGGCCCATCTGCCTGGCCCCGCAGAGCGGGCCGAGCGCTTGCTGGAAACCGCCTGTGAGCTGGAGCTGGAGCCGGGTGTGGCGATCCAGTGGTTCGCCATCCGGTTGGAGCCGCCAGAATCCTGACGGCCGCACCCTGGCTTCAGTTGATTGAGGAGCCGATCTCGCCGGCTTCATCGCACACATGGAATGGCCCTTTGGGGGGCTGGGTGCGCTCCTTGAGGATGCTGGGCAGCGCTTCGAGCAGTTGCTGGGCCACCAGCTCCGGAGCCCGGCCGTCCTGCTGTAAGTGCAGATCGGCCTGGGCGTAGAGGGGGCGGCGTTCCGCCAGTAGTGCCTCCAGGCGCTCGGCGGGCTTCGGGCTCGCCATCAGCGGCCGCGATGTGGGGTCAGCGGCCAGCCGCTGCAGCAGCAGTTCGTTCGGGGCATCCAGCCAGATCACCACCCCCTGCCGCAGCTGGCCCCAGTTCTGCGGGCGTGTCACCACGCCTCCACCGGTTGCCACCACGAGGGAGTGCCAGGAGGCGATCTGGTTGAGCACGGCGGCCTCCAGGTCGCGGAAGCCCGGCTCACCATCGCTGGCGAAAATCTCCGCAATGCTGCGCCCTGCCGCCTGCTCCAGGGTGCTGTCGGCGTCGATGAAGCGGTAGCCCAGGGCCTCGGCCAGGTGACGACCGGCGGTGCTCTTGCCGCTGCCCATCATTCCCACCAGGTAGAGATTCAGCCCCTCGAGGCGCTGGCGCAGGTTGCCGGGGGTGAACTCCACCATGACAGAGAGCAACGTTCGTAGGATGTTGCCTCACGATTTGCGCTGCCATGACCCCGCCCGTGATGGCGGCGCCCCCGGCGAACCCGGCGCCCGCCACAGGTCTTCGCCCCCATGGGCAAGGCCGCCCTTGTGTGATCACCCGCCGAGCCACCTTCAGCGCCAGCCACCGCTACTGGTTGCCCGAGCTCAGTGCGGAGGAGAACCAGGCGCGCTTTGGTGCCTGCACCATTGCCCCAGGCCATGGCCACAACTATGAGTTGATCGTGGCCATGGGCGGTGGCCTCGATGCCGATGGGATGGTGCTCAATCTCTCGGATGTGAAGCACGCCATCCGCGACCAGGTGACCGGCCAGCTCGACTTCCGCTGCCTCAATGAGGCCTGGCCTGAGTTCGACCTCAGTCGCCCTGAAGGCACGCTTCCTACCACTGAGGCCCTGGTGCATGCCATCTGGACTCGCCTCGCCCCGCATCTGCCCTTGATGGGCCTGCGTCTCTACGAAACCGACAAGCTCTGGGCCGACGTTGTCGGCGATTCCATGGAAGCCTTCCTCACCATCCGCACCCATTTCGCTGCCGCCCATCGCCTCGCCCGGCCCGAGCTGAGCCAGGAGCAGAACGACAGCATCTATGGCAAGTGCGCCCGGCCCCACGGCCACGGCCACAACTACCTGCTGGATGTCACTGTGCGCGGCTCCATCGATCCCCGCACCGGAATGGTGTGTGATTTGGCGGCTCTGCAGCACCTAGTGGACGACTTGGTGGTGGAGCCCTTTGACCACACCTTCCTCAACAAGGACGTGGAGCACTTCGCCACCACCGTGCCCACCGCCGAGAACATTGCGCTTCACATTGCGGATCTCCTGAGTGAGCCGGTCGCGGCGGCCGGGGCCGCGCTGCATAAGGTGCGCCTGCAGGAGAGCCCCAATAACGCCGCCGAGGTGTTTGCCGAAGTGCCCCAGCTGGGCATGAGGCCCCACGCCCTCGAAGCCCTTGCTGGGGCCTGAGGTCAGGCTGGTCCTGGCGGTGAGCCTGGATGGTCGCCTCGCCCCGGCCCATGGGGGCCCCGCCCAGCTGGGCGGTCGCGGCGATCGCCGGGCCCTGGAAGAGGCTTTGTGCTGGGCCGATGGCTGTCTGATCGGTGGGCGCACCCTGCGCCTGCATCGCACCACCTGTCTGATTCGTGATGCCGATCTGCTCGGGCAACGGCAGCGGGCTGGTTTGCCGCCCCAGCCGATGGCGGTGGTGGTGAGCCGGCATGGCCATTTTGATCCGGCCCTGCCCTTCTTCTCCCAACCCTTGCGGCGCGGCCTGCTGCTCTCCGGGGCTGCTGCCGCTGCAGGCACTCCTCCAGGCTTTGGTCTCCACTGGCCTCTGGAGGCTTGGCCCCAAACCCTGGGGCAACTGCAGGCGGCAGGTTTGCAGCGGCTGGTGCTGTTGGGCGGCGCCCACCTGGCCGGTCAGCTGTTGGCGGCGGGTGTGGTTCAGGAGTTGCAGCTCACCCTGTGCCCGCAAGTGCTGGCGGGGCCCCACAGCTGGGTGCCGGAGCGGGCGATGCCGCCAGTCCCAACCGGCTGGCAGTTGCTGGAGCACCGGGCGATCGGGGATGGCGAGCTGCTGCTGCGTTATGGGAGCCCTACAGCGCCCCCGTCAAGGCCGGATCCTTGCGAAAGCGCTTGCTGAGCTCCTCTAGGGGCACGTCCTTGAGGCTGTCCGGCGCCAGGCCGAGCAGCCGGGCGGCGCAGCGCTTGATCACCACGGTGCTGTCGTTGCCAAGCTGCCCCCTCAGCAAGTCCTGCATCACGGCAAAACTGCGGCCACTGCGTTCGGTTTCTTCGATCAGGCAGCGGCTGGTGGGCCCCGCCAGCTGGCGGCAGGGTTGTTCAAGGCTGCGTCGCAGCTCCTCACTGCCTCCGCCCGCCCAGGCTTGGCATTCCCGGGCCAGGCGGTTTTCCAGTTGGGGCTGCATTAGGCCCAGCAGCGGCCCCAGCAGCCCCGCCTGAACCGCGCCGGCCTGCAGGCTCAGCACCAAGCCGGAAACGCCCGTTAGCGTTGCCGTCCACCGGCACGTCGCACCGTTATGGCCGAGCCCCAGGGGCAACTGGAGGCCCGCTGGCACCGTGCGATCGCGGAGATTCCTGAGGCTCAATGGCAGGCCCTCACCGCTGCATCGCCACTTCCGTTTTACTCGTGGCGCTGGCTGCATGGGCTTGAGGCTTCCGGCAGCATTGCTCCCCGCGAGGGTTGGCAGCCCATGCACCTCGGCCTCTGGCGGGGGGAGCAGCTCCTGGCGGTGGCTCCCCTCTATCTCAAGGGCCACAGCTACGGCGAGTTCGTCTTTGATCAATCCTTCGGGCAATTGGCGGGCCATCTGGGGCTCCGCTACTACCCCAAGCTGCTGGGCATGAGCCCGGTGAGTCCGATCGTGGGCTACCGCTTCCATGTGGCCCCCGGGCAGAACGAGGCGGCTCTCACGGCCGTGATGCTCGAACTGATCGATCAGTTTTGCCGTGAGCACAGCATCCTCAGCTGCAACTTTCTCTACGTGGATCCGGCCTGGAGGCCCTTGGCTGAGGCGGCGGGCTGTGCCACCTGGCTGAATCAGCAGAGCCTTTGGACCAACAACGGCTACCGCCATTTCGACGACTACCTCGCCAGCTTTAACGCCAACCAGCGCCGCAACATCAAACGGGAGCGCAAAGCTGTGGCGGCGGCGGGGCTCACGGTGACGCCTGTGGTGGGGGAGGAGATCCCTGAGGGGCTCCTGCTGCGCATGCACGGCTTCTACGAGCAGCACTGCAGCCGCTGGGGGCCCTGGGGCAGCAAATACCTCACCGAAGACTTCTTTCACTACGCCGCCAGGGAGCTGCGCCGGCATCTGGTGCTGTTCAGCGCCCACCGCGGCGATCCTCTGGACCCCGTGGCGATGTCCCTGTGTGTGCACACCCACCAGGGCCTATGGGGGCGTTACTGGGGCAGTGATGAGGAGATCGAGAACCTCCATTTCGAGGTTTGCTACTACGCGCCGATCGCCTGGGCGATTGGCCGCGGCATCCAACACTTCGATCCTGGGGCCGGCGGGAGCCACAAGCGCCGCCGCGGCTTCATCGCTCGCCCCCACGCCAGCCTGCACCGCTGGCAGCATCCCCGCTTCGATGCGATTGTGCGCCGCTGGCTGCCTGAAGCCAATGCCCAGCAGCTGGAGGAGATCGAGGTGATCAATGCGGAGCTGCCCTTCACGGCCGCGCCCCTGAGCCTGCAGGACCTCACCTGACCCGGCTGGAGCTCTGCAAAGGCCGGCCTCTGGCTTCTTACCATCGGCTGATGGTTGTATCCCCCTCCACCTTCAGCTCAGAGCAGCGTCGGCTGCTGGATGAGCAGCTCTCTCAGCGCTTCATTGGCCTGGATCCCTCCGGCTATTTCCTGATCAAGCTGGATCGCCAGGCCGGCGAGCTGATTGCTGAGCATTACGGCAACGGCATCGATGACCGGGGCTTGGCCACCGACCCTGACACCGGCGAGGTGATCAGCTGCAAGGGGGGAGGTCCGCGGAAACCCCTCGCCATCTACCGAGGCCGGTCGGCGAAGGAAATTGGCATGGCTCTCACGGAAGGCGTGGGGCCCTTCCCCCTGAGTTGCCTCGATCACGCCCTCTACCTAGGCCGCGAACTGCAGAAAGCCGAGCGCTGCCTCGATGACGGCAGCGATTACGTGCAGGACTGAATCGCCCGCTGGAACTCAGACGGGTTGCAGTTCCCGCGTGGAGGCGGCCATGGTCGGTGGCGGTTCGGGGGGCAGGGCCGCCAGCTGATCCTTGATTTCTCGGGTCACCACACTGCGGTACTCCTGGAAGTGCTCGTTGTGGGCGAGGGTCACCAGGAACTGCTCGAGGTTCGCGGGGTTGCGCCGGGCGATCTTCGCCAGGGCTTTCCAGAAGCGTAGCCGGGTGTCTCGCTTGAGCCCCTGGCGCCATACCACGGTGGTGAGGGCCCGCACGTCGGTGAGGCTTGGCAGGCTCGACTTGTCCGAGGCCTCGGGCTTGAAGAAGGCCCGCCACCGGGGCTTGCCCATCTTCAAGTAGTAGTGAGTGACCCGATCGATGTAGGCGTTCGGTTCATACAGGCGGCAGAACGCGTCGACGTACTCATTGGCGATGTCACGGATCGGCCGGGTCGGTACGAAATTGAGCAGGTTGGTTTGGTTCACGCCCTTGGCGTCAGCCTTTTCCTGTACCAGGCGCCCTTCCTTTTCAAGGCGATGCCATAGCCCGGTGTTCGGCAGGGCCTGCAGCATCCCCATCATGGCCGCGGGGATGCCTGTGCGACTCACAAAACGCACGATGCGATCGCCGGCGCCTGTTTTTTCGCCGTCAAAACCGATGATGAAGCCAGCCATCACCCGAATGCCATAGGAGGTGATCCGGTCCACGGATTCCTCGAGGGAGCTGCGGGTGTTCTGGTGTTTGCCGGCCACCGACAGGCTCGCTTCATCTGGAGTTTCGATGCCAAGGAACACGGCCTCGAAACGGGCTTCTCCCATCATTTGCATCATCTCGTCGTCGGACGCGAGATCCACGGAGGCCTCCGTGGTGAAGCTGAAGGGATAGCCACGCTCGATCTGCCACTGCTTGATGGCTGGCAGCAGCAGCTTGGCGTTGCGCTTGTTGCCGATGAAGTTGTCATCCACTAGGAAGATGGCGCGCCTCCAGCCCAAGTCGTAGAGGGCCTGGAGTTCGGCCACCAGTTGTTCGGGGGTCTTGGTGCGCGGCTTGCGGCCGTAGAGAACGATGATGTCGCAGAACTCGCACTGGAAAGGGCACCCCCGCGAGAACTGCACGCTCATCGAGTCGTAGGCCTCGAGCTGCAGCAAGTCGAAGCGGGGTACAGGGGTGGATGTCACATCCGGCTTTTCGCCGTTGGAGCTGAAGCGGCCGCTGACATCCCCGCGCTCGATTGCCTCGATGAACATCGGGAGGGTGATCTCACCCTCATCGAGGATCTTGAAATCCGCGAGGTCGAGCTCAGGGGCATCGGGGGTGGAGCTAGCGAAGGGGCCTCCCACCGCAACGGGCAGATGGCGCTGCTTCGCCTCCGCGATCTGCACGGCCATGTCGGCCTTCTGCACGATCATCCCCGAGATCACCACCAGTTCGGCCCAATCCCACTCGGCCTCGGTAACCTCACGCACGTTGCGATCCACCAGCTTCATGTCCCACTGCTGGGGGAGCAGGCCGGCCACGGTTACGAGCCCCAGGGGAGGGAGCAGTACCTTGCGGTTCACCAGCTCGAGGATCTTCTCGTAGCTCCAGAAGGTCTTCGGGAACTCGGGATAGATGAAGAGGGTGCGCATGCCGATCGCGGTGGGTTCGTCCTGACGGGTTGCGTGGGAGCGGCACGGCCCTGGATGGGGGAACCGTAGTCGTTACGGAAGCCTAGGCCTGTTGTGCCTGAGCTTGCCGGCTTTCTGCTCTAATACCCACTTCATCTTGTGTTCCAGCCATGGGCCCCGTGATCTATCTGGCACTGGTGGGTGCTGGTCTGGTTGCCGCAGCTTCCATCTCCTTCGTGCTGCGCGGCGTCAAGCTGATCTGAGGCAGATCTGGCTCAGGTGTGCACCACCGGCGGCTGGGCGTTAGCCCAGCTGCATTTCCCGTTTGTTCGCTAGCTCCCAGGCTCCCAGGGCGAGGCCCAGGCTTCCGAGCAACCCGAAGCAACCCCATACCCCCATCTGGATGGTGAGTCCAGCGGCGGCTAAACCGCTGATACCACCGCCACCCAGGAAAGCGATTTGCCCCAGGCCGGCCATACGCCCCCGCAGCACCTGGGGTGCATGCACCTGAATGATCAGATTGGTGCCTGAGAGCAGGCAGGCCGTGCCGGCGCCGATCAGGAACGCCATGGCCAGCCCCCAGGCCTGCGGCCACTGCAGGGCTAATCCCAGTTGGGCCAGGGCTGTCAGCACGGTGCTCACCCCCAGCAACACACCGGGCTGCCGGCTGAGCACAGCGGCCCGCCGCTGCAGCACCACTCCGCCGGTGATGCTGCCGGCTGCAACCACGCTGGTGAACAGGCCCAGGGCCATCGGGCTTGGGCCCAGCAGTTCGGCGGCCATCAGCGGCGCCAGGCCGGGATGGAAGAAGCCCACAAGGCAGGCCAGGGCTGTGAATACCAGTACATGGCGCAGATCGGCACCGCAATTGCGCCAGGCCGTCGCCAGGCTGGCGGCCTGGCCTTTCTCGCTGCGTTGCTCCCGTTCCCGGTAGGGGGCCATCAGCCACAGCAAGCTGGCGATGGGCACCAGATAGGTGGCTGCATCCAGGGCGAGAGCCAGGGCTGGGCCGGTGGCGGCCAGCAGGAAGCCCCCCAGGGGCGGCCCCACCAGCTTGCCCACGTTGAAGATCACCGAGAAGCTGGTGAGATAAGGCCCGAGCTGCTCGGGTTCCTCCACCAGCAGGGCCACGTACTTGTTGCGGGCTGTGAGTTCGTAGGCGCTAGCCGTGCCAATGCCCAGGGTGCTGAGTAGGAGCAGGCCGTCCTGTACCCGGCCTGCGCTGATGGGGATGGCGATCGCCCCCAGCACGGCGGCGGCGAACAGGGCCCACTGGGCCCGGATCAGCACCCGCTCACTGCCCACCCGGTCGGTCAGTACGCCTGCAGGCCCACTCACCGCCAGGGTGGGCAGGGTGAGCAGGGCGAAGTGCAGGGCCAATAGCAGCGGATTGCCGGCCCCCTCCATCAGGAGCCACCCCTTGGCCGTGAGGCCGGCGAACGACCCGGCCGTGCTCAGGCCTGAGGCCAGCAGGAACGTGGAGCGCTGGTGGTGGGTGAGTTTGCGCCGTAGCCGCTGCAGGGCCTGAATCAAGCGCCCGTCCGCCGGCCCGCGAGGGCATCGCCCACCATGGCCTTAGCCCCCACCACCTCACCGATCAGGTCGTAGGTGTCGGCGGCGGTGATGCGCACGGGCACGAGGGTGCCTGGGGCGGCGCAGAGGCCGCCAACGCCGGGCTTCACCCGCACCTCGCCATCCACCTCCGGGGCATAGCGGGCACATCGGCCCAGCATCTCGCCTGTGCTCGGGTTCTCCTGTTCGATCAGCACATCCACGATGCGCCCCACCCAGGTGCCATTGCGCTCGGCGGCGATCGGTTGCTGCAGGGCCATCAGCCTGTCCTTGCGTTCGGCGGCCACCTCCGCCGGCACCTGATTCGGCAGGTCTGCCGCAGCGGTTCCCTCCTCAGCAGAGAAGGTGAACACGCCCACGTGGTCGAAGTGTTGCTCCGCCACAAAATCCAGCAGGTGTTGGAAGTGTTCCTCGGTTTCGCCCGGGAAGCCCACGATGAAGGTGGTTCGCAGCACGGCCTCGGGGAGCTGCTCGCGGATGCGCTGCAGCAGGCCCGAGGTCACATCTGCCTGCCAGGGGCGGTTCATGGCCCGCAGCACGTCGGGGTGGCTGTGCTGCAGGGGCAGATCCAGATAGGGCAGCACATTGGGCACCTCTCGGTAGGCCGCCAGCACCTCGGGCGTCAGCCCGGTGGGGTAGGCGTAGTGCACCCGAATCCAGGGGATCTCCACCTCCCCTAGGGCCCGCAGCAGTTGGGCCAGCTGGGGTTTGCCATAGAGATCCAGGCCGTAGTTGGTGGTGATCTGGCTGATCAGTACCAGTTCCTGCACCCCCTGGGCGGCCAGCTGCTGCGCCTCGGCCACGATGCTCTCAATGGTGCGGGAGCGCTGGTCGCCCCGCAGTTTGGGAATGATGCAGAAGGCGCAGCGGTAGTCGCAGCCCTCGGCCACCTTCAGATAGGCCACGGCCTCGGAGGTGGTGCGGTAGCGAGGCAGGTGCTCATCGCCAACGAAGGTGGGGTTGGCACTCACCTGGTTCACCCGTTCGCCGGCTTCCACCCGCTCCAGCACGCTCACGATGTGCTGGTAGTCGCCGGTGCCCACGATGGCCTTGGCCTCCGGTAGGGATTCGAGAAGTTCCTCCTGGAAGTGCTGGGCCAGGCAGCCGGCAATGATCAGTTCCTTGCCTTGTTCCGCTAGCTCCACCAGGGTTCGCACCGATTCCTCCCGCGCGTCCTGAATGAAGCTGCAGGTGTTCACCACCACCACGCTGGCCTCGCTCTCGTCGGCACTCACCCCGTAGCCGGCCTGGGCCAGCAGGCCGAGCATGTGCTCGGTGTCCACCCGGTTCTTCTCGCAGCCGAGGTGGGCGAAAGCAACCGTCTTGCGGGGCGCTGCGGTGCTGGGTGGGGTCTGGGTCATGGGATCGGGCTAGAGGGTTTCTTGCTGCTGACTGGACTGATGGGGCCGCGCGCCGGCCAATCGATCACCCTACTGAGAGGCATTGATGCCCTCTCCCTTAGCGCCCCTCCACTGGGTGCGATCGGGCAACTGCTGCCACAATCCCCCCAGATGGCGATGGCCCCGTGACCTCCTCCCGCTTGAGCGAACGCCTGGGCAGCAGCCGGCGCCGCAGCGACGCCGGCCGTAAGTGGGTGCGGGTGGTGATGGCGGTGCTATCCACCATCGGCGTGATCGACACCGGCTCGATCACGCTCAAGTCTTGGGGGTTGCTTGGGGCCCTGAGCTGCAGCAGCCAGGGCTTGTTCGGTTGCAATGGCTGCGAAAAGGTGCTCTCCAGCGCCTGGGGCAGTGTGCTGGGACAACCCCTGGCCCTGTTTGGTTTCCTCTCCTACGGAGCCATCCTGTTGATGGCCGTGGTGCCCCTGGTGCTCCAGGGTGAGGCCAGGGCCAGCCTCGGCCAGCGCAGCTGGTGGGGACTATTCCTGCTCAGCACGGGAATGGCGGTATTCAGCGCTGTGCTGCTGGGGGTGATGGCCTTCGGCATCCGGGATTGTTGTCCCTTCTGCATCCTGTCGGCGGCGCTGAGCCTGGCTCTGTTTGTGCTGAGCCTCGTGGGCGGCGACTGGGACGATCGCGGCCAACTGGTGTTCCGCGGGGTGATTACGGCCCTGGTGGTGGGCGTGTTGAGCCTCGGTTGGGCTGCCTCCGTGGGCAAGCCCGCTGTGGAGACCGGCAAGGGTGTGGCACCGGCCGTCCAGGCGGAGAGCTCCGCGGCCAAGGTGGAGTTGGCCAGCCACCTCACCGCCAGTGGAGCCAAGCTCTACACCGCCTACTGGTGCCCCCATTGCCATGAGCAGAAGGAGCTGTTTGGCCGCCAGGCCAGTGACAAGCTCACGGTGATCGAATGTGCCCCTGATGGCCGCAACAGTCAGACAGCGCTCTGCGAGGCCAAGAAAATTGATGGCTATCCCGCTTGGGAAATCAACGGTGAGGTGGATTCGGGTGTGAAACCGCTTGAAAAGCTGGCCCAGCTGAGCGGTTACAACGGCCCACGTAACTTCTGATCCGAGCCGCCGATCGGCTCTGTGTGAATGGTCCGGTTCTTCTGCTGCAGGGTGTGCCGCTGCCAGAACGGCTGGGTGGCCTGGCAATCCAGCCGATAGTGGCCTCCCCGGCTCTCCTGGCGGAACAGGGCGGCTTCCAGGAGCAGTTCCGCCAGGCTCAGCCGTTGGAGCAGTTCATGGCCCCTGAGCAGCACTTGCAGCTGCTCGCCGGGGATTCGGGTGCCGGATGGCATCGCCATCAGGCCTCGCTGCCGCTCCAGGCTTGCCCGCTGCCGTTGCACCTGCCCCAGGCTCTGACGCAGGGCTGTGGGCTGCCTTTCCACACCGGCCACGGTCCAACAGCGTTGCCGAAGCGCTTCGATTGCAAGGGCTGGAGCGGCCCTATTGGCCGTGTTCATGGCCCCTTCCGAACCCGCTGGCGGCTCTTCAGCCCGCAGCTCCCCCAGCTGGATATGGCGCAACTGCCGGGCAAACACCAGGCATTCCATCAGGGAGTTGCTGGCTAGGCGATTGGCCCCATGCACCCCGGTGCTGGCCGCTTCACCCACGGCATAAAGGCCGGGAATGCTGGTGGCGGCATGCAGATCCGTGCGGATCCCGCCCATCCAGTAGTGGGCAGCGGGTGCCACGGGGATCGGCTCGGCCATGGGCTCGAGCCCCAGCTCGCGGCAACGGCCGAGGATGGTGGGGAACTGCTGTTCCAGCCGTTCCCGCCCTACGGGCCGCAGATCCAGCCACAGGTGTTCCACCTGCAGTTCCCGCATGCGGCGGACTAGGGCCCGGCTCACGGCATCGCGAGGAGCCAGGTCGCGGCCAGGCAGATCGGCCACAGGGCTGGCGCCTGAAGCGTCCACCAGGCGGGCTCCCTCGCCGCGCACTGCTTCCGAGATCAGAAAATGGGGTGCCCCCGGCAGCATCAGGGCGGTGGGATGAAACTGAACGAACTCCAGATCACGGATCGCCGCCCCCGCACGCCAGGCCATCGCCACGCCATCACCACTCGCCTGAGCTGGGTTCGTGGTGTTGGCGAAGAGGTGCCCTCCACCTCCAGTGGCGAGCACCACGGCCCTGGCCCGCAACCACTGCACCTGCCCGTGGTCTACCACTTGCAGGCCATGGCAGCGGCCATCCGTCACCCAGAGCTGCAGGGCAACGCAGCCCTGGCGGCGCTCTAAACCTGGCCGCCGCAGCACTTCCCGCTCGAGGGCATCCACGAGGGCGCCGCCGGTGCGGTCCTGGGCATGGAGCACCCGCCGATGGCTGTGGGCTGCTTCCAAGGTGGTACTGAGGCCGTCGTTGGCACGGTCGAAATCCATGCCCAGCTGCAACAGCCGGGCCACGCAGGAGGGAGCTGTCTGCACCAGCAGTTCCACGGCCGCTGGCTCGCAGAGGCCGCCCCCAGCGCGGATGGTATCGGCCACATGGCTGTCGAAGCTGTCCTCCGGCCTGGTGACCGCCGCAATCCCCCCCTGGGCCCAGCGACTGGCGGACCGAGGCGCCTGTTCCTTGCTGAGCAGCATCACGCTCAAATGGGCAGGCAGTTCCAGGCAGGCCATCAGGCCAGCGGCACCGCCTCCCACCACCACCACGTCCCAGTCGCGCTGCAGCTCAAGCATCGAGCGAACCAAGGGCAGGCCAACAAAAAAGCCGCCGGAAGGGCCCGACGGCTTTCACCATTTCACCAATCTAAAACCTGAAGGAATCAGCGGTACTGACCATCGTTGATCCTGTCAAAACCCTCATTCAGGGCAATGGACGGAGGCGTCACGGTGAAGTTCTCCTTGTACTTCTCAATCAGCTCCTTCTGGCGGGTGCTCAGATCGAGATTGAACAGGTCGTCAACGCTGTTGTAGGGGCCGCCCAGGACGATCTTGCCGGCAAGGGTCGGATACATGCCGGGGTAGGCCTGGAAGCGACGCACCGAGCAGTTGTTGAGGTCAACCTTGCCATCCCGCTCGGCGATCTTCTCGTCCGCCACATTGCGGGGCTCGGCGGCCTGCGCCGAGGGGGCAATCATCAGGGTGAGCAGCAGGCCAGCCAGCAGCACTCCACTCATGAGCCACGAAACCAGCCGTTTCATCGAACACTCCGTCTGAACGGGAACCACAGGGCTGCCAGGCAGCTAGCCCTGCAAACCTACAGGTGAGCCGTCAGCGGCCAGCAGTTGTTACGGCAGGCTTTTGCAGTTCTTCAGATCAGACCGCTGAGCTGGGGGGCCCAGAGTGCTGCCGCCAGGAAAAGCCCGTCCACTGCCAGGGTTGTGGCGAGGGCAGAGGCCGCCAGTCGCCAGGCGGGGTCGGCATGGTCCCAAGTGCGCCAGCAGAGGGCCGAGAGCAACACTCCTGCGCAGGCCGTGATGACCAGGGGAAGCGGCTCCAGCACGCCCAGGGCGGCTTGATGCAGCAGTTGGGGTGCTTGCTGGATCGGGGCTTCGAGCACCTGAACCCACCAGCCCATCACGCCTGTGAGGGCCATCACGCCGTCGGTACATGCGGTGCCCAGCAAGGAGGCCAGGTAGAAGCTGGCCGCCAGCCGCCAGCGGCCCTGTAATCCGCCGATGGCGAGGGGCAGAGCAAAGGCTTCGATCGGCAGGTGCCAAACGGGGTGAAGCCGGCACCAACCCCAGAACAGGCAACCGGCCAGCCAGCTACCGCTGAATCCCACCAGCAGAGCACCGGCGCTGCACCATCGGGGCCGCTGGCTGCGTTCCAGCAACAGTCCGGCCAGCAGCAGCGGGGCGGTGAACAGGGTGGCGCTGAAGGGGGCCATCCGAACCCAGGGGGCCTGCAGGAACACAGGAAGGGCCACCAGGAGGGCTCCTGCCAGTGCCAGAGGCCAATCGCCAGCCAGTGTGGGGGTCCAGCGAGGCCCTTCTACACGCGAGGCGTTGCCGGGGCGCAGGGCAGGGGCTAGCGGTCTGGCGGCAAAGCTGGGAGGGGCCCCGAGCACCTGGTTGTGAAGAAAGGTGTTCAACCTTAAGGGAGCTAGCGGCTGGGTTCGGTGCTGGTCAAGGGCCTCGAGCCGCCATAGGGTCTGCCCCATCCCCGTTTCACCCCCATCGCATGGCTGCATTGGTCCCACCTGAGCAGCTCGGGGCCCTAGAGGCCTGCTGGCACTACTTGGTGCTTGGGGTGGTTCAGGGACTCACCGAATTTCTGCCCATCAGCAGCACGGCGCATCTCAAGGTGGTGCCGGTGCTGCTGGGCTGGGGAGATCCTGGGGTCTCGGTCACCGCCGTGATTCAACTGGGCAGCATCGTGGCGGTGATTGCCTTTTTCCGCCGAGATCTGCAGAACGTGGCCGTTGCCGTGGGCGAGGCCCTGCGCAGCCGCCGTTGGGATGACCCTTCGGCTCGCCTGGGGCTGGCGATTCTGCTGGGAACGGTGCCGATCGTGCTGGCTGGTTTGGCGATCAAGCTGTTCGTTGAGGACTTCGACCATTCCCCCCTGCGCAGCCTCTTCTCGATTGGTGTCGTGTCCGTGCTGATGGCTCTGTTGCTGGCTCTGGCTGAACAGCTGGGCCGTCGTCATCGGCTGTTGGCCGATGTGCGCTTCAGGGATGGACTGCTGGTGGGTCTGGCCCAGGCCCTTGCGCTTATTCCTGGTGTGTCCCGCTCGGGCAGCACCCTCACCGCCTCTCTGTTTGATGGCTGGCGGCGTGCTGATGCTGCCCGCTTTTCCTTTCTGCTGGGCATTCCTGCCATCACCTTGGCTGGCTTGGTGGAACTCAAGGACGCCTTCAGTGAGCCGGTGTCGGGCGGCGTGGTTCCTCTGCTTGTGGGCATCGTCGCGGCGGCTGTGGTGTCCTGGCTGGCGATTGCCTGGCTGCTCAAATTTCTGCAGAACCACAGCACTTGGTGGTTTGTGGGCTACCGCCTGTTCTTTGGGGTGTTTTTGATCCTGTCCGCCGGTCGTCTCGGCGTGGGCTCAAACTGAGAGCACCCTTGTCTTCGTTCGGCTTCTGTGTGGAAAGAACCCTCTGCGGGCGTTGCCCTAGCTGAGTTGAGCGGCGAGGCTCGCGTGCCCCAGCCTGCTGTGGTGGACACCGTGGAGCCGGACTCCATTGGGGATGAGCTGGGCATCCAGCCCGGCGACAAACTACTCAGCATCAATGGCGTTCGCCCTAGGGATCTGATCGATCTCCACTTTCTGGTGGGCGAGGAGGAGCTCACCCTCGAGGTGCAGGATCCGGATGGATCGATCCATGTGGTGGAGCTGGAGAAAGATGCCGATGAGGGGCTGGGCCTGGGTTTCACCGAAGCCCTGTTCGACGGCCTCAAGCAGTGCAACAACCACTGTCCCTTCTGCTTTATCGATCAGCAGCCTCCCGGCCATCGCCGCAGTCTCTACTTCAAGGACGATGACTACCGCCTCAGCTTTCTGTATGGCTCCTATCTGACCCTGACCAATCTCACCGCCGCCGATTGGCAGCGGATTGAGGAGCAGCGGCTCTCCCCCCTGTTCGTGTCGGTGCATGCCACGGATCCGGCCTTGCGCTCGCGGCTGTTGGTGAACCCGCGGGCGGCCTTGCTGATGGATCAACTGGCCTGGTTTGGCCAGCGCCAGTTGCAGATCCATGCCCAGGTGGTCGTGTGTCCAGGCCAGAACGATGGCCCAGCCCTGGAGCAGACCCTCCACGACCTCGCCAGCTTTGCGGCAGGCGAGTGGCCCGCCGTGCTCTCGGCTGCGGTGGTGCCCGTGGGTTTGACCCGCTACCGCCCTGATGGGGATGGCCTGGTGCCCGTGGATCGGGAGTGCGCTCGGCGGGTGATTGCCCAGGTGGAGCCCCTCCAGCGCCGCTTTCAGGAGCAGTTGGGCAGCCGCTTTGCCTGGTTGTCCGATGAGTGGTACCTGATGGCAGGGTTGTCCCTGCCCCCTCGCGACGACTACGAAGACCTGCCCCAGGAGGGCAATGGCGTGGGCAGCATTCGCTCCTTCCTGGAGGCCATGGATGCGGCCACGGTTGCGTTGCCCTTGGCGCTGGAGCAGCCTCGCCGCGTCAGCTGGGTGGTGGGCCAGCTGGTGGCCGAAGCGCTGCGGCCCGCTGTGGAGCGCCTGAATGCGGTGGAAGGGCTGGAGGTGATCCTCCACGGCCTGCCCAGCCCCTATTGGGGGCAGGAGCAGGTGGTCACTGGTCTGCTCACGGGCTCTGACCTGCTCACCGGCCTCGCCGATCGCGATCTTGGTGCGGAATTGCTGCTCCCTGCCGTAATGCTGCGGCAGGGAGAACCGGTATTTCTCGATGATCAGCGGCTGGAAGCCGTTGCAGCGCAGCTACCTGTGTTGGTACGGCTGGTGTATGGGGCGGATGACATCGTGGCTGCCTGCCTGTCTGAGCTGGGGAGCAGTCCCTAAACTCTGGCGATCGAATAAAGCGAGCGCAGCATCGGTGGCAGGGTCTTTCAAGGCATGGATTGCGGTCGCCGGAGCTTTTGTGTCCCCTCTGGCCATGCCTGCTCTGCAGGCCCAACAGCTCGCTGCCGCTCCTCCGGTGGGATCGGCTCAACCCGCCGCTAGCCCCCAGCAATCTCCCCCCCCCAGCCTGGATCCTGTTCCCCAAGCGCTTCCGCTAGCCCCTGCCGTGAAGGGATCGCGGCCCAAGTCCAACCCCTCTTTGCTGCCTCCTGCTGCCAAGACGTTGGATTCGGGCTTAGGGCGGCTCGCGTCACCCGCCAGCCTCGCCCTGCCCACGAAGGTGGAGGAGGTGCGTATTCAGGAGCTCAGGCCCCTCAGCCTCAAGAATGTTGAAAACCTGGCTGAAGTCAACAATCCGAATCTCAAGGCGATTGCCAGCCAGGTGGATCAAGCCCAGTCTAATTTGCGGGCTCAGATTGCTTCCTGGTATCCCACGCTGAGCCTGAATGCTGGAAGCCTCCCCGCCTACACCGGCGGTTCTCAGCGCACCAGCTTCGATCCGGATGCTAATCAGGGGATCATCGGCAATCTGATTGACGATCCGATTGCAACCAGCTCGACGAGTACCAGTCGCTGGGCCTTGGCTGCAACGCTCACAGCGCAGTGGGCCTTAATTAATCCCCAGCGGGTGCCCCAGGTTTCCGCTGCCCGCGACCAGTTCGAGCAGGCCAAGAACCAGTATTTGATTGCCCTGCGAGAGCTGCGCCTGCAGGCAGCCCAGGCCTACTTCCAGTTGCAGCTGAGCGATGATCGCGTGCGCATCGGCCAAGAGTCTGTGCGGGCCTCGCTGGTGAGTTTGCGAGATGCCAAGGCTCGCTTCCAAGCTGGCGTTGCCACCAAGCTGGAGGTGCTTGAGGCTGAAACCCAGCTGGCTCGCGACCAGCAGCTCCTCACCGATTCCCTCTCCGAGCAGAGCATTGCCCGCCGTGATCTGGCCCGGATCCTCGACCTGCCCCAAAACATCACCCCAACGGCGAAGGAGCCCCTGCGCCCGCTGGGGGTCTGGATTCCCTCGATTCAGGAAAGCATTATTGCGGCGTATGCCTTCCGCGAGGAACTCGACAACGCCATCCTCTCGATTTCTGTATCGAATAGCCAGGCCAACAGTGCCCTGGGTTCAGTTCAGCCCTTCCTGAATGTCTTTAATTCGCTTGTTACCAACCGCTACACCGGTAATCAAGGTGTGTTGGTTGATTTGCCCGGCAGCTCGGGATGGGCGGTCGATAACTCCGTGGGCATGAATCTCACCTGGAATATTTTTGACGGTGGTGCCGCACGCGCCCAGTACCGCCAGTCCAAGCAGAGGGCCCAGGAGAACTCCTTCAATTTCGCGCGAACCCGCGACCAGATTCGCTTCGATGTGGAGCAGAGTTTTTACCAACTTGGGCGTGCCAACCGCAATATCCAAACCACCTCTCGCGAGGTGGCCTCGGCTCGGGAATCCCTGCGCTTGGCTCGCCTGAGGTTCCAGGCTGGGGTGAGCACCCAGCGCGAAGTGGTGGACAACCAACGTGACCTCACCCAGGCCGAGGTGCGTTATTCCAATGCCTTGGCGGACTACAACTCCAACCTGGCTCAGCTGCGCCGCCGCACAGGTTTGGATCAAGTGGCGATCTGCCAGCCTCCCGCCTTGTCTGCCACGAAGCCTATTGGGGATGTAACGGTGCCAGTACCACCCGAACCCCTGCAGCCGGCTTGTCAGGCCAGCAGCAAGGGCTGACCCGTTTAAACCACCGGCGGGGGACCTAACCTCTTTGCTCAGCGCTGGATCATCCGCTGGCTCTTCCCCTCCCTCGCCTGTTGCGCCTTGGTCTGTTCCAGGGTTGCCTCGGCTGCCTGGCGGTGATCTTTGCCGGGCTTTTGAATCGGGTGATGCTCACAGAGCTCGAATTTCCCGGCCTGCTGGTGGGCGGTGCTCTGGCCTTCGAGCAGTTCATGGCTCCGTCCCGGATCCTGTTCGGTCAGCTGTCCGATGCCCATCCCTGGGCGGGGCGGCACCGCACCCCTTACATCTGGCTAGGCACGGCCGTGTTCAGCGTCCTGGCGGTGCTCTCGATCCCGCTGATCTTTCGCCTGCAGGCCGCCTTCAGCACAGGCCAGCCCTGGGCGATCGGCTTGGGTGTGGCAGCCCTGTGCGGCCTGTTCGCCCTCTACGGCCTGGCGATTTCCTTGGCCACCACGCCCTATCTCGCTCTAGTGATCGATCTCACCGAGGAGCAGGAGCGCCCTCGGGCCGTGGGCCTGATCTGGTGTTTGCTCACCGTGGGCATCGTGGTGGGAGCCATCGCCACGGCGGTCAGCCTTAAGGGGCTGGATGGCGTGTCCGACCCCAGCGTGCTGCAACCCGTGTTGTTGGCCTTCATGTTGCGGGTGTCGCTGGCGGTGCTGGCCCTCACCGTGGTGGCCACCTGGGGTATGGAACCGGCTGAACCTGGAGGGCGGCTCAGTTCTGGAGCCAATCGCGATGATGCCATCAGCCTGCGGCAGGCCTGGCAGTTGATCACCTCCAGCCCCCAGGTGCTGGTGTTCTTCACCTTTCTCTTGACCTTCACCCTGGCCCTGTTCCTGCAGGACCCGATCCTGGAGAGTTATGGCGCTGAGGTGTTTGGGATGCCCATTGCCGCCACGGCAGCGCTGAGCGCGCTCTGGGGCGTGGGAACCCTGGTGGGCCTGCTTCTGGCGGGGTTCTGGCTGGTGCCGCGCCTTGGCAAATTCGCCTCTGCTCGGCTGGGCTGCCAGATGATTCTGGGCTGCCTGCTCCTTCTGGTGCTTGTTGGGCTCTCCGCTCAGGCCAATCTGCTGCGCATCGTGATGGTTCTGTTCGGGCTGGCTTCGGGGATAGGCACCAACAGCACCCTGTGTCTCATGCTGGATCTCACCTTGCCCCAGGCAGCGGGAACCTTTGTTGGGGTCTGGGGTTTGGCCCAGGCCCTGTCCCGTGCCATTGGCAAGCTGTTGGGTGGAGGATTGCTGGATCTGGCCCGCTGGCTACAGCCGGACGGACCGATCTACGGGTCTTACGCCGCCGTGCTGCTGGTGGAGGCTGCCATTGCCTTCTTGGCGCTCACCCTGTTGAGTCGCCTCAATCTGCGTCAGTTCCGTGAGGACACGGGTCGCAGTCTTGATCGTGTTCTTGCCGCTGAGCTCGGATGATGACCCGCCTCTCTGACTTGCCTGCGGATCTGGGGCCTCTGGAGGTCTTGATCGATCGGGTTGCGGAGCGCCAGCGCCAGGATTTTGGCCAGCTGGATTCGGAAGCCAAAGCCGACGGCAGCTTGATCACCGCCTGTGACCGGTGGAGTGACGCCACCCTCGTGCAGGGTCTGGCCGAGCTCTACCCCGGGGAGGGCGTGCTCAGTGAGGAGGGCAGCCAGTCGGTGCCGGGTAGCGAGGCCTATTGGGTGGTGGATCCCCTCGATGGCACCACCAACTTCGCGGCGGGCATTCCCTATTGGGCCATCTCCATCGCCCGCTTTGAGCGGGGTGTGCCTGTGTTGGCCGTGCTGGATGTGCCGCCGCTGCGGCAGCGCATCGTGGCCGTGCGTGGAGCGGGGGCCTGGCGCAAGGGCAAACCCCTCGATCCCCCATCGGCCCGTCAGCAGGTGGCCGGTTGTACTTCCCTATGCAGCCGTTCCATCGGCGTGCTGCAGAAGCTGCCGAACCAGCGCTTCCCCGGCAAGATTCGGCTGCTGGGTGTGGCCAGCCTGAATCTGGTGAGCGTGGCGCTGGGGCAAACCGTGTCTGCGCTGGAGGCTACGCCCAAGATCTGGGATCTGGCGGCCGCCTGGCTGGTGCTTCATGAATTGGATTGCCCGATCCGTTGGCTGAGCCGTGATCCGGGTGCGCTGCAGCCCGGTGAAGATCTAGCCCAGGCCGATTTCCCAGTGCTGGCGGCCCGGGATCAGGCCACCCTCTCCACCTTCCTGCCCTGGGCCGAAGCCCTTGTGGGCCGTGTGTAAAGCACGGGGTTGACTGGAGAGCGGTATCGGGTGTTATGGTTTTGGACTGCGCAGGAGCCGAAAGGCGAGAGCGCAGAGCCAAAAAGCCTGAGAGGGTTTTGCGGCGACTTGCAACGGAGGAGGCGCGAGCCGACGGTGTTGTAAGTTTTCTGAGCGGCCGACGAGGTCGCCGAACCGGAAGCCCGAGAGGGCGGAAGGAGAACCTGGACAACCGAAAAGTTTAGGAACTGACGCTTTCACTGCGTCATGCGTTCCGAGGAGCCTGCGACACCTGCTCACTTGAGAGGGAGGTTGTTGGAGCTCGGGAGTGTGGCCGTAAGTGCAGTGAAGGTGTGAGGTCCCGTCAAAATATTTTAGTAGGACCACCCATTGGTGTTCAAGTTAGTTTTTCACGAGACTGGTTTGATGGTGTGCCGATGGGAGCGGGACTACGACCGGATCTGAGATTCGGGAAAGTCAAGAGGAAAGAGATTTCTAATTGCACTCTTTGCAAGCTTCTGTCAGAGGAAGTGGCTCCAACTGTAATTTTAACGCCAGTTAGATTATGGGTGATGAGCAAGCCAAGTTGAGGTTAATTCTAGCTTTTTTAAGTTAGGGTTTAATCAAGAGGACTGGTCTACAACGGAGAGTTTGATCCTGGCTCAGGATGAACGCTGGCGGCGTGCTTAACACATGCAAGTCGAACGAACCTTCGGGTTAGTGG
>NZ_JAGQBW010000023.1 GCF_024345835.1 Synechococcus sp. HJ21-Hayes
GCGCCTGGCCGGTTTCGACTCGATCCGCGAGGGCCTGCAAGCGGTGATGCATGACATCAAGGCACTGCTGGCGATGGCGCGACGACAACCAGAGCTCAACCCGTGACCACACTTTGAATCAGCCCTGCATCCCCAGCAGGTCGCGATAGAGGAACAGCAGGGCCGCCAGCGCCTGGTTCTGGGTGGAAGGGCTCACCTGCAGGTCCACGGCGAGATGGCTCAGGAACGCATTCACCTCGGCACTGCCCATCGTGCGCGGGTGGCGCCGGTGGTGAAAGCGCAGGAAGCGCCGCAGCCACTGCTCATAGGTCTTCACCGTGCGCTGGGCGTAGTGCCGCAGCTGCAGCTCCTCGCGGTAGCGCTGGATCAGACCAGCGGGGCGCGGCTGATCGGCCATGGCAACACACAACAACCTCTCCTCTGAAGGGTTCCCGCAGATCGGCGCCGAGTGCCGCCCCTCATCAGCCCCTCGGTTGACAGCGCCCACGCCAGCGCCCAGCATCCGCAGCGATGCCGTGCCGATGACGACCTCCTCCCCGCCATCGACCGCTGGCAGCTCCGGCCCGATCGAGCGCCAGCAGCGCGGTGCCCTCCGGCTGGCGGCCCTGCTGGCAGCGGGCATCGGCGTCCTGGCCTGGCTGGGCCGCAGCAGTGATCCGGCCGCCAAACCGCTCCCGGCCGGACCGCTCACCCTCGGGGCCGCTATTGCCTTCACCGGCAACGCCAACCTTTACGGCCAGGACCAGCGCATGGGCCTGGCCCTAGCGGAGCGCTGGGCCCAGCAGACTGGAGCTCCTGCGCGGCCCGTGCGTCTGCAACTGGAGGACGGCGCCTCCGATGAGCCCAGCGCCATCGCCGCCTTCAACCTGCTGATCCGCCAGGGGGTGATTGCCCTGATCGGTCCCACCCTCTCCCAGCAGGCCTTCGCCGCCGATCCGATCGCCCAGCGCCAGGGGGTGCCGGTGGTGGCTCCCTCCAACACCGCCAAGGGCATTCCCGAGATCGGCCACTTCATCAGCCGCGTGTCAGCCCAGAGCTCGGTGATTGCACCGCTCTCGATCGAGGAGGCCCTGCGCCGCGATCCCTCGATCCGGCGCGTGGCCGTGTTCTACGCCCAGGACGACGCCTACAGCACCGCCGAGGTGGCCATCTTCCAGAAGGCCCTCGCCGCCCGCGGACTCAACCCGATCACGGTGCAGCGCACCCAACTGGCCGACAACGACTTTCAGACGCCAATCACCTCCGCCCTGCAGCTCAAGCCCCAGCTGGTGGTGCTCTCCGTGCAGGCAGTGGCCGGCGGCAACCTGATCCGCCAGCTGCGGGAGCTGGGCTACCGCGGCCAGATCGTGGTGGGCAATGGCCTCAACACGCCGAACATCTACCCGATCTGCCAGCGCTGGTGCGACGGCATCCTGATCGCCCAGGCCTACAGCCCCGAACTCAACACGCCGATCAACCGTCGCTTCCAGCAGTTATTCGGGCAGGCCCACGGCGATCGGCCACCGCCGCAGATCACCGCCCAGGCCTTCGCCGCCTACCAGGTGCTGTTTGAAGCGATCCAGCGGCTGCAGCGTAAGGGCGGCCTCACGGGTGTGACCCTCGGCCAGGCCCGCGCCAACCTGATGAGCGAGCTGCTCAGCGGCACCTACGCCACCCCCCTGGGTCCGATCGGGTTCAGCCCCGAGGGTGAGGTGCGGCAGGATCGCTTCTATGTGGCCGAGGTGCGGATGGCGCCCGGCGGCCGCGATGGCCGCTTCGCCCTAGTGCGCGAGCTGCAACTGCAGGAGAACCAGCCGTGATTGAAACCCTGCTGCAACTCCTGCTCAACGGCGCCGCCAGTGGCGGCGTGTATGCCCTGGTGGCCCTGGGCTACACGCTCGTGTTCTCGGTGCTCGGGGTGATCAACTTCGCCCAGGGCGCGCTCTTTTCCGTGGGGGGCTACCTCACCTTTCTGTTGATGGGCGGCAAGATCGGCGTCAACGGAGCCCTACCGGGCTGGGGGCTACCGGGCGGGCTGCCCTTCTGGCTGGCACTGCTGGTGGCGGCGGCCGGCTCCGGCCTGGTGGGGTTGCTGGTGGAGCGGGTGGCCTTCGCGCCGCTGCGGCGGCGCAACGCCGAGCCGCTGCTGGCCCTGATCACCAGCCTCGGCGCCGGTGTGGTAGTGGTGAACCTGCTGCAACTGCTGATGGGGGCGGAGGGCTACGCCTTCCCCCATGGCACCGATGCTCTGGGCGGCCTGCCGGGTGCCCTGATGATCGCCGGCGCCCGCATCCGCACGATCCAGCTATTGCTGCTGCTGACTTCCGCCGGCGCCGTGCTCGCCCTCAGCCTCTGGTTGGAGCGCAGCAAGGGCGGCCGGGCCCTGCGGGCCGTGGCGGAAGACGCCACCACCGCCCAGCTGCTCGGCATCAACAGCGAAGCCATGGTGCGGCTGGCCTTCTTTTTAAGCGGTGCCCTGGCGGGACTGGGCGGCGGTCTGATCGGCGTGAGCGTGAGCCTGCCAGGCCCCTACTTCGGCATCGGCTACGGCCTCAAGGGGCTGGCGGTATTGGTGCTGGGCGGCCTGGGCAGCGTGCCAGGAGCGATCGCCGGCGGGCTGCTGATGGGCCTGGCGGAGGCCCTGGTGCCCAGCGCGGCCTCCGGTTGGCGCGATGCCCTGGCCTTCGCCATCCTGTTTGCCGTGCTGTTGCTGCGCCCCAGTGGCCTGCTGGGCCGGCGCACGGTGGAAAAGGTATGAGGAGGGCCGCCCCGTGATCGACAACGGCCTACTGGTGCAGATGCTGATGGGCGCCCTGCTGGGCCTGTCGGTGTATCTGCCGCTGGCGGCGGGGCAGCTCTCGCTCGCCACGCCGGCTTTTTACGCGGTGGGCGGCACCCTGGCCGCCCTGCTCTCCACCCGTTGGAGTGCCCTCGGGGCGACGGCCAATGGTGGGTTTCCAGTGCCGTCGCTGCTGCTGGAGATGGCCCTGGGGGGGGTACTGGCCGGGCTGCTGGCCCTGCTAGTGGGGCGCCTGGTACTGCGGCTGCAGGGGATCTACCTGGCCATTGCCACCATCGCCCTTGTGGAGATCGTGCGGGTGGCGATCCTGAATTTGCCCTTCACCGGCGGAGCCGTGGGGATCTTCGCCATCCCCCAGCCCTTCGACACCGCCGCCGGCTACCTGCTGCCCGCCCTGGCACTGCTGGCCCTGGCGGGCTGGCTCTGCCAACGGCTGGAGCTGATGCCCCTGGGCCGCGCCATGGCCGCCATCCGCCACGACGAACTGGCCGCCAGCTGCATGGGCCTCGACACCACCCAGGTGAAGCTCACCGCCTTTGTGCTCAGCGCCATGTTGGCCGGCAGCACCGGCGCCCTGGCCGCCCACTTCCTGAACACCTGGAATGCCCGTCAGGGCTCCTTCGACACCAGCATCACCACCCTGGCCTTTGTGGTCCTGGGGGGCTCACGCACCTGGCTGGGACCTGTGGTGGGAGGCCTGCTGCTCACAGCCCTGCCGGAGCTACTGAGGCCGGTGGGCGATGTGCGCCTGGTGCTGTTCGGCCTGGTGATCCTGCTGGGACCGGTACTGGCCCCCCAGGGACTCGTCACGCCGGCCCTGCTGGAGCGCCTGGGGGGCTGGAGCCTGCGCAGTGGCGCCAGCCGAAAAACCGAGAATGCACAGCCATGAGCCAGCCCCTTCTGGAGGTGCGGGATCTCAGCCGGCGCTTCGGCGGGCTGCTGGCCGTGGATCGGGTGAACTTCGCCGTGCAGCCGGGCGAGATCTTCGGCCTGATCGGCCCCAACGGCGCCGGCAAAACCACCCTGTTCAATGTGATCTCGGGGGTCACTCCACCCACAGGCGGCTCGGTGTTCTGGCGCAGCCAACCGATCAGCGGCCAAGCGCCGCACCGGCTCAACCGCCTCGGCCTGGCCCGCACCTTTCAGAACCTGCGCCTGTTCGATGGCCTCTCGGTACTGGAGAACCTGCTGGTGGCACTGCAGCGCCGCCCCCGCAGCAGTGCCCTCGGCGGACTGCTCAACAGCGCCGGGCACCAGCGCGCCGAGCGCCAGCGACTGGAGGCGGCCTGGCAGCTGCTGGAGGAACTGGGGCTCACCGCCCTGGCCGAACGACAGGCGGGCACCCTGGCCTACGGCGATCGACGCCGGCTGGAGATGGCCCGGGCCCTGGCCACCGGCCCATCCCTACTGCTGCTGGATGAGCCCGCCGCCGGCCTCAACCCGGCGGAAAAAGACCAGCTCTGCCAGCTAATCGGAGAGCTGCGCCAACGCCACCAGCTCACGGTGATGATCATCGAGCACCACGTGCCGCTGCTGATGCGCCTGTGCAACCGCATGGCCGTGTTGGATTTCGGCGTGCGCATCGCCCTGGGAACGCCCGAGGAGGTGCGCCGCGACCCCCAGGTAATCGAGGCCTACCTCGGCACAGGCACCGGAGGCAGCGCCTAATGAACACCCCCCTGCTGGAGCTCCAGGGGCTGAGCGTGCACTACGGCAGCCTGCGAGCGCTGGGCAGCATCGATCTTGTGGTATACCCCGGCGAACTGGTCACACTGCTCGGCTCCAACGGTGCCGGCAAGAGCACCACCCTGCGGGCCATCTCGGCCCTGGTGCCGGCCCACGGCCAGATCCTCTGGCGCGGGGGCAGCCTGGCGGGAGTCCCGGCCCATCGACTGCTGAAACTGGGCATCGGCCACTGCCCCGAGGGTCGGCGGGTGCTCAGCCGCCAGAGCGTGGTGGAGAACCTGATGCTTGGCGCCTATCTGCGCCGCGACACCGCCGCCATCCACACCGACCTGGAGCGCTGCTACGGGCTGTTCCCTCGCCTGGCGGAGCGGCGCAGCCAACTGGCGGGGGCCCTCTCGGGCGGCGAGCAGCAGATGCTGGCCATTGCCCGGGCCCTCATGGGCCGGCCGGAGCTGCTGTTGCTGGATGAGCCCAGCCTGGGCCTGGCCCCCAAGCTGGTGGGCGAGGTGATGGGGGCCCTGGCCCAGCTGCACTGCGAAGGCCTCACCCTGCTGCTGGTGGAGCAGAACGCCCAGGCCGTCCTGGAGATCGCCGATCGCGGCTACGTACTGGAAGCCGGCCAGCTCACCCTGCAGGGCCCCGCCCAGGAACTGCTGGCCAACCCCAGCCTGCGGGCCGCGTACCTCGGGGGTTAGGGAGACGAGGTGACCAGGGAGTCAAGACCATACACATGCTCCCAGGAGCGTGTCGGACATTGAGCTGAGACCAGGAAGCGATCATTGAGCCCGTGCGCTTCCGAGATACCCGAAAAGCCTGAGGACGCTGTGGGCGGTGGCCATTAGGGCCCATGGCCCATTCACCTGACTCCAGGCCCCATAAGCAGGAGCGATCCAAACCTCTGGCTCCCTTGATCTGGCCTAACACCGGTTCCACCACAGTGCGGGGTGCATGGCGGGCTCGGATCACGAGGCACCAGCAACCGACCCACCCCGTACCGCATCCAATGCCAAAGAAATGCCCCTCTAGCCACTTAAGGGATTGACATATGCATATGATGGGAAAAAGTTGGTCGCGGAGCCGGTGCTGGCATGGAACTCGAGATCTTTGGCTCCATAGCTGCTTCTGCCCTCACGGCAACGGTCCTCCTGGCACCGCTGGAGGTCAGCAGCCAGCCAGGGCTTCAAGACCCAATCCTGCCTGATGCCAGCGGGATTCTGTCCTTGCAGCAGGCCAACCCACCTGAAACGCTGAATCTCCTTCAGGGGCCTTCCCAGCTGAGCCCTAACGCCGACATTCAGGGCGGCGTTCTGGGCAGCTCCATCAATCCTGCCGCTCTTGAGTCATTGGTCGGCGGAGTGCACGCGAGAGACTTCCCCCAACCAGCAGATCAAAACTATGGCCCCAGAGGGAACAACTCAATTGTGTGGTCTGACAACCGAGGAACCTGGAAATCAGACCCTCCCGACAATGCTTGCATGCTTCAGTCCACATCACAGACCAACTCAGATTCCTGCAACTAAGAAAGCCAGGTTCCAGCCCTTCCGCCTGGATTAACCATGGTTACCGGCTGCATTGAGATGTAGCCCATGCAAGGGAATCTTGATCTCCAAGACTGGCTGCTTTGCGCCAGTCACGGCAAGCAGATGCGAGATTGTTCACGGCCTCCAAAGCAATGCCTCGATTGGAATAGGCGGACGCATAGGATGGATTAATCTCGATAGCCTTGGTGTAATCAGAAATGGCTGCTTGAAGCTTGCCAGTCTTGAAGAACAGAGCTCCGCGGTTATTGAAGGCGATTGAATAGTCTGGCTTGAGGCTGATAGCTTTATTAAAGTCGTCGAGGGCGCCAGAAGAATAGCCTAGATTTGACTTAGCGAGACCCCTATTATTGAGAACATTGGCCTGCGAGGGACTAATCTGAAGCGAGTTGTCGTAATCGCCAATGGCACCCTTCGTATCCCCGAGCTCATCCTTCAGCCTGCCGCGCCTGAAGTAAGCGGCAGCATGCGCAGGAAAAACTTCAATGATCTTGGTATAGTCAGAAATCGCTTCTGCCTGTGATGCAGTTTCCTCTCTCAGGGTGGCCCTGGCATAAAGCGATTCTGGATTTGATGGATTTAGCGCGATGGCCAGAGTGTAATCCTTGATAGCTTTTTCCTTGTCACCAAGTTCTGCCCAAAGGGCGCCACGCCGTTTCAGAGCTGCTACGAAGTTTTTATTCAGCTCAATGGCACGGTTGAGATCTTCCAAGGCACCCTGCTTGTCGCCAAGCAGATCACGGGCCTGCCCCCGTGCCAGGTAAATGGATGAATCCTTCGGATTCAAGCTCAAAGCAGTGTCGTAGTCTTTAATGGCTCCATTAGAGTCCCCATTACCGATACGAGCCCTGCCGCGATTGAGATACAAGGATGAGTCGGTCGTCTTGGCCGCAAGAGCTATATCGTACTTACGGATCGACTCGCTATAGTCGCCTCGAAGCAAAAATTGATTCGCAAGGACTGCTTCTTGACCCTGGCCGTCGCGATCAACAAAATCCAACTGGGCATTATTTATGAGCGAAGCACCGAGAGAGGCTGGATTCACCAATCCATTCAACGCACTGCTGGCAATCCGAACGCCTTGCTTCTCCTCAGTTGAGGAATTTGTGATTGGCGCCTGTTGATTACTGGGCACATGTCGCAGGGCTTCCTGCAGCTTCAAGGCCGGCTGTTCAGGCTCTAGCTTAGGAAGAACCAGCTTGTTGGCTTGATCGTGAACAGCCTGGCTCTTAGACGCAAGCTGCTCTGAAAGGCGAATTGCGATTTGCCTGTGCTGCTCCAGTTGTTCAAGATATTTCGCCTTTGCAAGTCGCTGTTGCTCCTGCTGCTTGCGCTGCTCCTCTTGCTGGCGCTTGGCCTCCACCCTGGCCTGCTCTTGCTGCGCCGCTTGGGCCTGTTGCGCTGCTTGCTGGACAGCAATGAGACGTTGCTGCTCGAGCTCCTTCAGGCGCTTGGCTTCTGCGAACGCCAGTTGCTCCTGCTGCTTGCGCTGCTCTTCTTGCTGGCGCTTGGCCTCCACCCTGGCCTGCTCTTGCTGCGCCGCCTGGGCCTGTTGAGCAGCTTGTTGGACAGCAACGAGGCGTTGCTGCTCGAGCTCTTTTAGGCGCTTGGCTTCTGCTAACGCCAATTGCTCCTGTTGCTTGCGCTGCTCCTCTTGCTGGCGCTTGGCCTCCACCCTGGCCTGCTCTTGCTGCGCCGCTTGGGCCTGTTGGGCTGCTTGCTGCACAGCAACGAGACGTTGCTGCTCGAGCTCTTTTAGGCGCTTGGCTTCTGCTAACGCCAGTTGCTCTTGCTGTTTGCGCAGCTCCTCTTGCTGGCGCTTGGCCTCCACCCTGGCCTGCTCTTGCTGCGCCGCTTGGGCCTGTTGAGCAGCTTGCTGGACAGCAACGAGGCGTTGCTGCTCGAGTTCCTTCAGGCGCTTGGCTTCTCCTCGTTGACGCGTTGCTGCTTGATTGTTCGATTCGGTCGGTGGAATCTGAAGGGAGTCTTGTGGTGGTATTAACTGGGAATCTGCCGCTAAAGGCTGGCTGGTGCCTGATTGCAACGATAGATCCGTTGATCCCGGACTTATAGCAACAGGTGGAGCAGGCGGATGTCGATCTACCGCTTCATCAGAGGCCGAAAGCGAAGAGAGTGGGGGCCCGATCAAATCAGAGCTATTGCCCTTCGTTTGATCTTGCTTGCTTATTTTTGGCTTGAGAGCGACTTGCTGAGCTGGATTGCCAGTATGTTGCACAACAGTATTGTATTGCCTGTACGAAGTCAGGCAAAGCACCCCAACAAGTGGAGACGCAATAGAGATAATTATTGCCAGCCGGGTGCGAATCATTGAGATGAAGCAAGAACGGGTAAAAAAAAGTGGGACCGAAGCCCCACTTTGGTTAAACAAGCGGCAATAGAACGAGCCTATTGCGCTCGCTCTTACTATTGACCAGCGCCAGAAGCACCAAAGGCCTGCATGAAGGCAGATGCGCTGGTGGAGTTGGACTGAGTCGCGAACGACGAGGTGGACAGCGATGCGCCGGCAGCGCCGTTGCCCGTACCGTTGTTCGAGGAGGTGGTGTCGTTGCGAGCAACGTCTGCCGTGAAGGAAGAAGTACCAGCTGCGTTCACGTTTGCGATCACACCAATACCGCCGACTTCGACAGTGCTGCTGCTTTCACGCGCTGAACTTGCCTGGGCTTGTGAATATGCCTGCGAATAAGCCTGCTGGTAAGCAGATTCATACGCAGCATTATATTCGGCTTCCGAAGCGTAGTCGCCACCGGCATTATAGGAAGCGCCGACTGCGAAGTCAGCAGCGGCTGCAGCACCGCTCTCGAAGCTATTGTTCAGAGCAGCCAAGGCTGCAGAGTTGCTACCGGTTTCCGTGGTGGTGAATTCACCAGAGATGATGCCAGTGGCGCTCTGAGCAGACGATGAAGACGTAGACGCCTCCATGGCCGTTTTATAGGAAGTATCGTAGTTTTCAGTATACTTATTCTCCCAACCTGCCTGCCATTCAGCCCTGGATTGGGCTTCCCATTCTGCACCGTTACCCTGGGTGTCGCCGTATTCCGCAGCCCATGCCGCGGTCCATTCCATACCAAATGTGGAGGAATTTGCGAATTCCCGGGCGGCAGTCGAGGCACTCATCGCCGATGCCTGAGAAGCGGCTTGCTGGTTTGCAGCGCTGCTGGAGGTACCGATGGTTTGCTGCAGAGTGCTGGTGCCGGCCAGGTTCAGAGCGGCGGATGCACTCGAGTCGTAATCGATCGTCGAAGAAGCCGACGCGTTCACACCAAGGTTGGTGCTCGAGCCAACGTTAAAGCTGTTGTTGGTGCCCAACGAGTTGTTGAATTGGGCGGTACCTTGACCGGTAAAGACAACCGAACCCGCGGTAGGGGTTTGGATGTTGAACATGGGTTCAGCTTTAGCGCCGGAAACGGCACCCACAACCAGAGCGGCTGCAAGAAGAAGACGGTTTTTCATCGTCGGATGTGATTGGACAGGTCTGCCGGGTTTTCGGGGGCGTCCACTTGAGAAGAAAGCGGAGGCATGCTCGAACCCGACAGATGCATATTAGCAGCTGTTTTGCGCATATGCTGCTGCATTCCATGGGTAGGAATGCTTAAATTCGACTCAAATGTAGCAAGCGATACTTTTTAAACCCTGCACTCGATCGGATTGAGCCACCGGCATAGCCTTGGTTTTTTCCAACCTGTCCTGATGAGGCAATCCCTGGGTGCTTCTGGGGTGATGCTGGTGGCAACTAGCCGCCAACGTTGACAACTTTCTCTCCTAACAGAAAAAATGATTGCGAAGAATTTGCGCCACGACGGTTTCACCGGCATAGAACACGAGATATCTCTTGGCAGATGCGTGACTACGACTAGTTTTGATCTAACTCGTTCTTTGGCGAGCACTGAAAATAGCCCTGGCTGCTCTGGTTCGAGCCGTAGTTAATACATGACAATCGCTGATCTTGACTGTCTCGGCAAGTAATAACCTGCCCGGGTATCAGAGTGCAGTCAACAATAGAGTTGTTATCACTGTTGATACATTCACCAGTTCCATCTTGATTGGACGTGCAGTAGATATTGGTAGTATCTGAATCAAATGATTGGGCCAAGAGAGTCTGCATGCTTGCCGTGCTCTTGACCTGGCTGAACACCAAGATTGCAACCGATCCAGCAATGGCGTGGGTAATTGCTTGGAGAAGCCGCACGAGTGGTTTCAGCTTTTGTTGGTTTTAGGGGCTTTTAGAGTTGGCTGCGGAATCAATGGAGTTGGGTTAGGCCTTGCGCTTGTCCTTGGTATGGACTTGAGAACTTTTGTCTGGGCACATTTTTCGAGAAGTGGATACACCTCTGGATCAACTGCAATGCCATCTTTTTCCAGGGATGCGCAAGCTCGAATCATCGAGAGTTCAGTCGAAATCTTGCGATCGATGGTGATTTGATTGGCAAGCTCTGCACAGTTTTTAAGAACGGTTGAACCAAATGGAACCAGCACTCCGATATTTGCTGAATAGTTACCGCTTTGAGCCCTACTCACCGTACTGATGGTATCAGAATTGACTTGATTTGCATTTCCATAGTTTCCCCCAACATACATCGTGGGCGTACGGCAAAAAATACCGGGGGCAAAGCCGTTTTCGTTGTTATAAGCGTTATTTGTTTGGTAGTTGATATTCGTTCCTCCCGTGGTAGCTGTGGTTACGTTTGCCGATGGACTTGCTGTGCCCGTAGTGGAAATTGGGCTGTTATTTCCCTCAGTATTGTTTTGCGCTTGGGCTGACAACGGAATAGAGCTTAACAGCAGCAATAAAAGCAGCCCACGAAAAGCAGACTTGATCTGACATTCGGCTTGCATTGCCTAGAAAGAAGAGAAGAAAGAATTGACAAAATTTGAACTGGTTGAGTCAATAACGAGTTGGGTGGTGACGCTTCCGCTAGCAGATCCCTGCGCAGTGCTGTAAGTATCTTTGGGTTGACCTTCGATATCCTTGGGTGTAATTCTTACTTCGTAAGCGGTTCCCTCTCCATACTTGAGATTACCGATTGAAGAAGCTCCCTGTGCTGCTCCCGAAGCAGATGACGTCGTTGATCCTGGCGTATTGCCAGTGTTACTCAGAACTGCCGTTGGGTCGGTGATTTCTTGGAACGACGTACTATCCGGACCCACAATGAGCTTCGCTGATGTGTAAACATCAAAATTAGGAGTCATCGTTGCAGATGATGACACGCCGTTAGTGTTGGAAATCGTAACTGACAACCGATTGGTTGTACCAGTACTAGAATTTGTGTTGGTCTGAGTGGCTTGGGCGTAGGCTTGCTGGGCTGGTGCAAGAACAACGAGGGCAACTGCAGCCAGGAGAAGTTTTTTCATCGCAGTGATCGGGAGAAGCTATTAATAAATGATGGGCTCGCTGACCTTGCTTCCCTAACGAGAAACAGGGATGTGTAAGCGGAGTAATTGATCAAAGCTGGCTCAACAGCTGGATCTGCGGCTGGATTGGCCAAGGCAAACGCGGACGTTTCAAGAGTTGATGGACCAAGAATCAAACTGCCGTCTGTGGTGAATCCCTTGTGAGACACCTCTGTTCGCGTATTTCCGGAAACACCTTGGGCCGCAATGGTTCCGTCGGAGAGGATGAGCTCGGTTTCCGCTACAGAAGAGCCACCGCCTGTGCTTGATGCTCCGCCTGAGCTGTTGGTGCCCGATTGGGCAGCTTTTCTGGCATAGAGCGACTGAGGGTCGGAAGTCACCATGCGCAGCCCGCCGGTCACGCCTACAAATTGCGCAAATCCAGGCAAGGGGCCGCCAAGCATGCAAAAACCGACAAATCCAAGCCGCAAGACCGCAGCAAGGCTCTGCCCAAGAGGGACGCAATGCCTTGCGCGACGGAGACATGCTCGAGACGGCGCCGGTGGCCCCATGAGAGACATGGATACTCGTATTTGCCTGAAGCATAGCAGTGGTGCAACGGCGCGGCAACGCTCTGTTTGCAACGGCCGGCTGGGCAGGGCTCCTGCGGCCGACACCGAGACCGGAACCAGCCCTGGCCAGAGCTTCTCCACCGATCCGATTGAAAGGGACGGGTTTTGGTCGTTACCGCGCAGCGGCAGCCACCGAGCTTGCGGATGCGTTCGATCAGGAGTGTGGCGCTTCCCGTTTATGGGGCATCTCCAGGTCAAGACTGGTGGTTAAGGAATCCCCCATCCGTGCTGGTTCCGTTTGCGGGCTCCTCGTGAGTGACCTGCGGTTTGGTGAGCTGCCCTGTCAACCAGGCGGTTGCTTCAGCCACGAGTTCAGACCAAGCCTGTTGCGGTTGCTGGCGGATCAGCTTCAGGCTCGGATACCACGGATGTCGATCGGCATCGGGGCTCCCCCAGCGCCAGTTAATACGCTGCGGCAACAGCACCACACCGGGAATCCCCAGGCAGCCAGCGAGATGGGCAGGTCCGCTGTCATCTGTCACCACCCAGTGGCAGAGGCTCATCAAGGCGGCCATGTGCTCCAGCCGCTGCACGCGATTCACGTCGCCTTGAATGCTCACAAACCGATGGCGGAAGCTGCAGGTCTCCAGTTGTTCCTGTCCGATTCCCTTTTGCAGCGAGAGCAGCCGCACCCCTGGCAGCTCGCTCACGGGCTGGAATGTCTCTAGCGGAATATTGCTGCTTTGCCGCTCCAACAGTGACTGCAGAGCAGAGCCATGCCAGTTCAAACCCACGAGCCGTTCATCGGTCGACAGGTGCATGCGATCCTGCCATTGCTGAATCAGAGCTGGATCGGCCGTGAGGTTTGGAGTGCCCAGCGAAGGGTGTTCCGTGCAGCTGCCGAACAGGCCCGGCAAACTGGCTAGTGGCAGCGCTTCACCGCAGTGCTGCTGCGCCAAGGCCGCTAACGACTTCACGGCAATGCTTGAACTGAGTGCTGTTTGGAGCAGGGCCAGCAGAGGCGGTTGTACGAACAGCTGCACCGGGATCGGCAACTGTTCCTGCAGCCAGGGCGCATAACGACTCAAAAGCAACGTGTCGCCGAGGGTGCCTGTGCCGATCAAGGCCAATGGCCCCTTGCTCACTCCAACCTCAAATCTGGGCAGCGAACAACCATGCCCAAGGCTCTGCCCCTGGGCCTCCAACAGCCTTCGCTGCTGATCAAACGCTTCGTACCCAGCACGCAGTTGCCCCTGCAGCAACAGACACTCCGCTTTCAGCGCATACAGGTCAGGCTGCTCCGGTTGGTGCTGAAGGGCTTGTTCAAGCACCGGTTGCAGCAGCTCCAGCCGTTGCTGTTCGAGTAGCAGCGGGCAGAGCAATCGCTGCAGTGGCCAGGGTCTGTCTCTGGTTTCAGCGTCCAGCAGAAGCTCTTGGGCCAGGCTCAAGGCCTGTTGTTCTTGGCCCTTGTTCTGCAACAGCCGCGCCTCAATGGCGCGGCCCAGCTGCAGCCAGGCAGATGATGCGTTCGCACCAGATCGTTGAGGCACTTCACTGAGCAGGGCCTCAGCTGCCTGGCTTTGCTGATGTTCAAATAGGCATAGCGACAGGCAAACGCGAGCCTCAGGGTCGCTCGGCGCTTGCTCAAGCCAATCTTCGAACAGTGGCAGGGCCTGCCTGCTGTTTCCCAAGCGCAGCAGCAGGCGAGCGGAGTGCTGGATGGCTCCCAGGTGATGGGGTTGCTGCTCCAGAAGCCACTGAAAGTGCTCCAAGGCTGGCTTCATGCGTCCCAGGGCTTCGGCGGCACAACCCTGCTCCCATCTGAGTTCAGGCCTCGTGCTGGCCTGCTCCAGCCAGGCATCACGCCATTGGGCTGCTTGGTCAGTGTCTCCACGCTGTGCTGCAAGTTCGCCGAGATCGCGATAGACCTCAGGCAGATTGGATTGCGACTGAAGCAGCAATCTCAGAAATGGCTCGGCATCATGGAGCCGTCCCAGCTTGCGTAGTGGTGCAACCTGCTTCTCATACAGCTGCAGCTGGGGCGTTCTGCTGTGGCCTTGAGAGGATTCGGATCTGGTGTTGCCAAATCCACGCTGACGCAGTGATGATCGATTTAGGCGGGACATCGCTGTTAAGGCACTATTTGACTGCTAAAAGTATAATAATCTTCGGGAGGTCTCCCGATCAGGCGGATTATCGCGCCAGCACCGCTGACCGACCTCAGGTTGCAAGCTCAGATTGGCGGCTCTGAGCGCGCCAGGTGAACACTTGCCATTGTAGACCCATCGCCTGCCATAAAAGGCAAGGAAAGCATTTGACGCGGTTGTGTTTTTTGGGCATACATCCACTTAGAATTCGTCTTCGAAGGTGTTTTTGATAGGCGCCTCGCCATTGGTCGCCGAGCCAGAGCCTCCCTCCAGCACATTGTCGAGGGCCCTCGGCAATGCATCGCCTATTGCTGCTCCATAAAGAGCGGCCTCGTCTTCTGGATCGCACCAGAACTGTGCTTGATTGGCTGTGATGCCGCTGATCCACACGCATTCCAGAGATCTGGATGCCGCTGGGCAAGAAATGATTTGCCCCGGCACAATCAGGCACGTTATCTTCCGGCCATCTTCTTCGTTAACACATTCCCCTGTTCCATCATTATTGGATGTACAGTACGCGAAAAATCCATCCATGACACGGGCCATGGATGAGCCTGGAAGCAGGGTTACCTGCGCTGCAAGCAACAGTCCAGATAGGGTTAACGATCTTCGACTGATTGCCATTTGGCGCCCTTGCTTTTGCGCAAAGCGGGGGCGTTTCACCTGATTCCCCTTGGCGCTTGCTGTCTTGCTTGTGATTGCATCCAATGTCTTTCTCTTGTTTGGATTTCTCGTGTGCCTTGAGTATCGATGGGTGTCAATGCAGGTTTGCCAAGAGAGCCACGGCTCTGCCCTCTCCTTGTTGCCGGGAAGATCATGGAAGACCAGCAGTCGAGACATGAAGGGCCATAGGTGACAGGGGCAGAATTGCTCTCGTTTAGTTCAAGAAATAGGGCGCCAACTTATTGACAACACCAACTGGCTCATAGCAGCGCTTGGCAACTTTGCGCTTGGGTTCGCGTGAATACAGGCAAAGTTTACTGTCTTCATAGTAAAAGGTGCCCCATGTTCGCCTGCCTTGAAAATCGACCGTGTATTCAGGCATATTGAGACGATTCTGTGTCTGCAATCCGCAGCCTTTGACTGGATCACGCTTGATGGTCCAGATGCGGCCCCTGAGATCCACCCCATAGGTTTTGCTACTTGTTGCAGAGCGGTACAGGTCGTATTCGCTGAACTTCTTTTCAATGCTTGTGCATTGCTCTAAGCGCTGGATGGCCTTCTTGCGCGCCTCCTGATTGCCCGCCTGTTGTTGATACTCGTCCTTCAAATCCACAACCTGCTCAGCGCGCAGGCCCAGTACTGGCACTGCGCTGAAGATCACAGCCCCCATGAGCAGGGAGGCACCCCATCTACCCCTTGCAGAGAGGGCGGATGGGACCCTCAAGGGTGGCTGCCGGCCGCTCATGGATACCAAAATGCTGATTATGCATGCCATTGTGGCCGGTTTGGTCGATCCGCACTAGGGGGCCCGGAAAACCCAGGTCTGGGGTCCTGGGCGGCAAGCAGCTCGGCTTCACCGAATGACGAGCTGACCACGGCCCACAAACGCACCGGCGGACGTTATGGCTTCTCCCCCACTGCCGCTGCATCCTGTCGACGGAGATCAGCAACGCCAAGGCTGCCCCCACCTCCCGGCAGGACCTCCACGGAATTGGCAGAACCCATGGCCGGTGTCAGAACCAGCCGATGGCCGCGCTGCTGCAGCAGACGAACCGTGTCGGGGCTGAGCCCCTGCTCCATGCTGAGCTGATCGGGCCACAGCTGGCTGTGGATGCGGGTCTCAGCCACGGCGGCGGCAAGGTTGAGACCATGCACCAAGCGGTTGAGCAGCACCTGCAACACCGTGGTAATGATGCGGCTACCGCCTGGGCTGCCCGTGGACAACAGCGGGGTGCCATCACTGTGAAAAACCAGGGTGGGGGTCATCGAACTGAGCGGCCGGCGGCCCGGTGCAATGGCGTTCTGGCTGCCCTGGCGTAGGCCATAGGCATTGGGTACGCCCGGCTTGGCCGTGAAGTCGTCCATCTCGTTATTGAGCAGGAAACCGGCCCCGGGAACGCTGATGCCATTGCCGTAGGCGGTGTTGAGGGTGGTGGTGAGTGCCACCAAGCCACCGTCACGATCCGCCACCGAAAGATGGGTGGTATTAGTGCCCTCCACCCCAGGCGTGGACTCCGCTTCCAGTTCAGCGGCGGGCCGATGGCGATCAAGCCACAACCGTTGCCGTTGCTCGGCCGCGTAGCGCTCACTGAGGAGCCGTTGCAGGGGCATCGACACCTGGGCCGGATCCCCCAGCAGCCGATTGCGATCGCGATAGGCCAGGTTGATCGCCTCCACCATCAGGTGGATCGTGGCGGCGCTATTCAGACCGCTCCTATCCAACTGGAGTGGCTCCAGCACCTGCAACACCTGCAGCATCGTTACGCCACCACCGCTGGGGGGCGGCATCGTGAGCACGCGATACCCCTGAAAGCCCTGCGACAGCGGCGAGGCCCACAGGGCCCGGTAGCTGGCCAAATCCGCCGGTGTGATCAAGCCCCCGCGCCCCTGCATCAGGCGCAGTAAGGCCTGACCAATGCGGCCACGGTAGAAACAGGCAGAACCCTCGCGAGCAATGCAACGCAGGCTGGCGGCGAGCTGCGGCTGGCGCAGGATCTCGCCGGGGCGGTAGGGCCGCCGATCGGGCTTGTAAAACAGTTGGGCGCTGGTTGGATCCGCCTGGAGGAGGGGGGCCGCAGCCTCGAGGGAGCTGCTCAACTCAGCCCCCACAGGGAAGCCCCGCTCCGCCAGGGTGATCGCCGGTGCCATCACGGCCGCTAGGCGCAGACACCCGTAGCGCGCCTGCACCTGGGTGAGGCCGGCCACACTGCCTGGCACGGCAGTGCTGACCGGGCTGCGCAGTGCCCGCTCCCGGTTCACGCTGCCATCAGGGTTGAGGAACAGATCGGCGCCGGCGGCCTGGGGAGCGGTTTCGCGGAAATTCAGGGCCACCGCCTCGCCGCGGCCGATCGCGATGGCTTCGGGCAGAGCAGGCTGCCGGGCCGCCGCACGGCAGGTGCTGATGCGGCCGGAGCGGGGCAGCCACAGCACCAGAAAACCGCCACCCCCCAGGTTGCCGGCCTGGGGCAGGGTCACCGCCAGGGCAAAGGAGGTGGCCACCGCCGCATCCACCGCATTGCCCCCCTGGCGCAGGATCTGGGCCCCCACCGCCGCGGCCCTGGCCTCCTGGGCCGCCACCATGCCGCCGCTGGACACCAGCGGATGGAAGCGCTGGCTGGCCTCCTGCAGCAGGTTGGGCTGGGCCATCGCCGGGGCCACAAGCACCAAGGCAGCCAGGGAGAGCGCAGGACGCAGCCCAGGAGCCATCGGCATCAGATCACCTCCTCGGCTACGCCATAGCCCCCACCCCCGGGGGTGCACACCCGCACCGCATCCCCGGGCTGCAGCTGGCACTCGGCCACACCAGCCAGAGAGTCCACGCGGCCATCGCCATGCAGCAACTGGTTCTGGCCGCAGGCGGCCGCCGCGCCGCCGGCCAGGCCAAACGGCGCCACCTGGCGTGCACCCGTGAGCAGCGACAGGGTGACCGGCTCCAGGAAGCGCAACTGGCGCACCACGCCATCCCCGCCGGGCCAGCGGCCGCCGCCACCACTGCCGTGGCGCACGGCAAACAGCTCCAGGCGCACGGGCAACCGCTCCTCCAGGATTTCAGGATCGGTAAGGCGGGAATTGGTCATGTGGGTCTGCACCCCGCTGGCCCCCGGGAAGCCGCGGCCATCGGCCAGGCGGCCGGCACCGCTGCCGCCGCAGATGGTTTCGTAGTACTGGCAGCGGTGATTGCCAAAGATCAGGTTATTCATGGTGCCCTGGGCGGCGGCCATCACCCCCAGGGCGGCAAATAGGGCGTTCACCACCACCTGGGAAGTTTCCACATTGCCCGCCACCACGGCGGCAGGGGCGCGGGGATTGAGCAGGCAGCCGGCCGGCACCACCAGCTCCAGGGGTTCGAAACAGCCGGCATTGAGCGGGATCGACTCCTGCACCAGGCAGCGGAACACGTAGAGCACCGCCGCCCTGGTAATGGCCAGGGGGGCATTGAGGTTGCTGGGCTGCTGGGGCGAGGTGCCGGTGAAATCGATGCAGACCGAGCGCTGGTCGTGGTTCACGCGGATGGCCACCGCCACCGCGAGGCCGCCGTCGCAGCGCACGCAGGCGGAGCCATCCTGGAGGCGATCGATCACCCGCCGCACCGCCTCGGCGGCATGGGCCTGGCCGTGGGCCATGTAGGCCTGCACCGGCTGGAGGCCCTCCCGCGCAATCAGGGCCTGCAGGCGCTCCACCCCCAAACGGTTGGCGGCCACCTGGGCCTGCAGATCAGCGAGCAGTTGATCGGGGTTGCGCACCGGCCAGGGCCCCGCCGCGAGCCGTTGCCGCCACACCGCCTCCTCAAAGGCGCCATCGCGAATCAGGGGCACGTTGTCGAGCAGGAGCCCCTCCTCGGCAATGCTGCGGCTGTGGGGCGGCATCGAGCCCGGCGTGGTGCCCCCCACATCGGCATGGTGGCCGCGACTGGCCACAAAACCGATCAGCTCCGGGCCTGCGAACACCGGCGTGATCACCGTGAGGTCGGGCAGGTGGGTGCCGCCGTTGAAGGGGTTGTTGGACACCACCGCATCTCCGGGCGCCAGAGGGGGATGCTCGCCGCGCTCCACCGCCGCCAACAGGGCCACCACACTCGCGCCCATGGAGCCCAGGTGCACGGGGATGTGGGGCGCATTGGCCACCAGGGCGCCGCGGCAATCGAACAGGGCGCAGGAGAAATCGAGCCGTTCCTTGATGTTCACCGAGGCGCTGGTGAGCTGCAGACGCGTGCCCATCTGCTCGGCAATGGCCGCAAAGCGGTGGTTGAACAGCTCCAGGAGCACCGGATCGGCGGCGTCAGCTGCCTTCGTTGCCTGGGCGGCCGGCACCACCCCAGGGCTGCGGGAGAGCAGCAGGGAGCCACCTGGCAGCAACTCAGCCCCCCAACCCGGCAGCAGCAGGTTGGTGCCCGTGGCCTCCACAATCAGGGCCGGCCCTTCCAGCCGCTGGCCCGGGCGCAGCTTGGAGCGCTGCAGCAAGGGCACCGAGCGCCAGGCCCCGTTCACAAACAGCTGCACCCGCTCAGGGGGAGCCGCCAGCCCAGGGCTGGCATCCGGGGCTGAGCCCAGGTCCGGCAAGGACGCCCCGGGCCGGATCAACTCCAGGGTGAGCCGCTCCACCACCGGCTGCAGCGGCTGGCCGTCGGCTCTGGTGGGCAGGTAGCCATAGCGGCGGCGATAGCTCTGCTGGAAACCGTCAAGCAGCTCTCCATAGCTGCCCCAGGCCAAGGGCAGCACCGTGTCGCTGCCGGGGGTGCGCAGCTGCAGCCGCCGCTCGGCCACCGCGCCAGCCTCCCCACCACCCGCCGCAGCCGCCAGCTCGGCGAACTGGGCCTCCAGGGCCTCGAGCAGGGCAGGGGTGAGCGGCTGGCGGATCACCCGCTCGTGGATCTGGCGCTCGTCGGCCAGCCCGATGCCATAGGCGGAGAGCACCCCCGCCAGGGGATGCAGCAGCACCTGGTGCATGTCGAGCGCTTCAGCCAGGGCGCAGGCGTGCTGGCCGCCGGCCCCGCCAAAGCTGCACAGGGCGGCCTGGCGCACATCGTGCCCCTGCTGGATCGAGATGCGCCGGATCGCCTCGGCCATGCGCTCGATCGCAATGGCGATGGCGCCTTCCGCCACCAGCTCCGGGGTGGTGCCCATGGCGGCCGCCAGCTGGGCAAAGGGCCGACGCGCAGCCTGCGGATCCAGGGGCTGATCCGCCTGCGGCCCAAACACCGCCGGGAAGTGCTGCGGTTGCAATCGGCCCAGCAGCAAGTTGGCGTCGGTGAGGGTGAGGGGGCCCCCACGCCGATAACAGGCCGGGCCCGGATCGGCACCGGCGGAGGCGGGCCCCACCTGCAGCCGCTGGCCATCGAACTGCAACACGGAGCCCCCACCGGCGGCCACGGTGTGGATCTGCAGCATGGGGGCCTGCAGGGTGAAGCCGGCCAGCGGCCACTGCTCGCGGCGCTCCCACTCGCCATCGCAGTAGCAAACGTCGGTGGAGGTGCCGCCCATGTCGAACCCCACGATCACGGGATAGCCGGCAGCGGCACTGGTGCGCGCGGCCCCCACCAGCCCCCCGGCCGGGCCGGAGAGCATCGTGTCCTTGGCCTGCAGGCGATCCGGGCCGATCAACCCACCACTCGACTGCATGATCCGCAGGGGCACCTCGGCGCCGAGGGCGGTCTGCACCTGGTCCAGGTAGCGCCGCAGGGCCGGGCCCACATAGGCCTCCAGCACGGTGGTCTGCCCCCTGGGCACCAGGCGCGGCAGCGCACTCACCCGATGGGAGAGGCAGATCTGCTCAAAGCCGAAGGTGGCCAGCCAGGCGCCAAGCTGCAGCTCATGGCTCGGGTAGCGGTAGCTGTGCAGCAGGGCCACGGCAACGCTGCTGAGGCCATCGGCGCGGGCCTGGCGCAGCTGCTCGGCCAGGGCCCCATCGAGCTGCAGGGGCTCCAGCTCGCGGCCGTCGGCCGCCAGGCGGCCGCCCACCTCCAGCACCCGCTGCTCCAGGGGATCGGGTCTGTCGATGCGCAGGGCAAACAGATCGGGGCGGTGCTGGTCGCCGATGCGCAGCAGATCGGCAAAGCCCCGGTTGAGCAGCAGCAGGGTGGGGGCGCCACGGCGCTCCAACAGGGCATTGGTGGCCACCGTGGTGCCGAGCCGCACCTCCTCGATCCGCTCGCCCGGCCCCAGCAGGGCGCGGATGGCCCGCACCGCAGGATCACCCGGCCGATCGGGCTGCACGGACAGCAGCTTGCGCACCACCAGCTCGCCCCGGGGGGAGCGGGCCACCAGATCGGTGAAGGTGCCGCCGCGATCGATCCAGAACCGCCAGCCGGCGCCGGCCATCAGCGGTAGTTCTCGAACTGCAGGGGAACCTCCACGTCCTGGGCCTTGAGCAACTGAATCGCCTGCTGCAGGTCGTCCTTGTTCTTGCCAGTGATGCGCAGGCTCTCGCCCTGGATGGCCACGGTCACCTTCTTGAGGTTGTCGCGCACGGTTTTGCTGAGGTCTTTGGCGAGCTCCTTGCTCAGGCCCTTGCGCAGCTTCACCAGCTGCTGCACACGGTTGCCACCCACCGGTTCGGGGGTCTGGAAATCGAAGATCTTGAGCGAGAGATTGCGCTTGGTGGCTTTCTGGCGCAACACGTCCTCCACGGCCTGCAGCGTCATGTCGCTGGCGGTGGTGATGGTGAGGCTGGTCTCGTCGAGGCTGATCTCGGTGGCGGAGTCCTTGAGGTCGTAGCGGGTGCCCACATCGCGGCGCACCTGATCCACGGCATTCACCAGTTCCTGCCGATCGAAATCGGAAACCACGTCGAAGGAATAGGTGTCGGCCATGGGCGGCGGGAAACAGGCAGCTGGGGCCAGCCTAGAAAAGGGCCCATCGCAGGCTTCAGACTGCTGCCCATTGCACCGTTTGTGATGTCTCCTGCCTTCGCGTGGTCGCTGCTGCTGGCTGGCGCTGTGGTGATCACCAGCGTGGTGCCCCTGGGGGCCGCCCGCTCCCAGGCGGACTTCAGCCTGGCCGACCTCTCCGCCCCGAGGGCCATGTTCGATCGCCTGCCGGCCTGGGGCAAGCGGGCCAGCTGGGCCCACCAGAACAGCTTCGAGGCCTTCAGCCTGCATGCCCCAGCCGCCCTGCTCTGCCTGGTAGCGGGTGTGGATGCCCCGGTGGCCATCGCAGCGGCCTGGCTGCACCCGCTGCTGCGGCTGGTCTACATCCCCGCCTATGTGGCCAATGTGCCGCCCCTGCGGGCTCTCTGCTGGGCCGCGGGCCTGCTCTGCAGCGGCCTGCTCTACGTGGAAGGCCTGAAGGCGATCCTCAGCCAGGCCTGAGCCGAAGGCTGGTTCAGTCGAAGAACATCAGGCTCACCACCTTGCCCATGTCCTCCGCGGCGCGACAGCTGGCCAGCAGGGTTTCACTGTCGTGGAAGGCGTAGCAGATCAGCTGGTCGCAACGGCTGATGATCTCCTGGTTGCAGAGGCTGCTGGCCATGGGCAGGGGCAGCTCATCGTGCTCGGGCTTCTCCACCAGATGCAGCACCCGCTCCAGCTGATCGCGGGATTCGGTGGGCTGGCGATCCAGGCTCTGGGGCAGCAACACGGTGAGGCGTGAGGGGTCCACATCGAGCACGCTGCGGATCACGGCAGCATTCACCCCCTGGGCACCGGAAGTGATCAGGTTGTGGCCCTCCTGGGCCAGGGAGCGGGCCACCAGCTCCACCAGGTGAACGGACACCACGGGCACGTGGCGGCTGCCCAGAATCGCAATCCGCCGCTTGCTTCGGTCTTGGAGCATCGCCAGCTCCTGGGCCAGCGTGTCAATCCGGTCGAGGGCCGGGAGATCTAGGGACCGGGTCAACGCAATCCCGCAGCCGATTTCCTGAAATTAGCAGTGCTCACGCGGGAACCGGCAGCTGCAGCTGGGTGTAAAGACGCTCAAAATCGCAGTGCTCCTCCACAAGCCGGAAGGCATAAGTGGCCTTCACCGATTCGTGAAGCCGCACATGGCCGAAGGTGCGCTCGATCACTTCCACGGTGGTGAGGGTGTCGTGCTCCACCTTGAGCAGGGGCACATCCAGTTCCTCGGCGCGGGAAATCAGCTGGGGCAGCGGCTCCCCCGCCCCCGTGAGGATGAGGCACTGGGTGGAGGCCTCCAGGGCCGCCAGCTGGATGTCGGTGCGATCGGCGCCGGTTACCACCGCCATGTTGCGGCGGCGGCGGAAGAACTCCATGGCGGAGTTCACGTTCATGGCGCCGATGGAGAGGGTTTCCACCAGCAGATCCAACCGTTCGCGACAGCAGAGCACGCGGGCATCAAGGCGGCGGGCCAGCTCCTCCACGGTCACGCTGCGCAGGAGCGGGCTGCGGGGCATCACCCCCAGCACCGGCAGCCCCAGGCGCTCCAGGGCGGGCACCACGTCCTGGCGCAGCTGCGGCAACGCCTCGGGGGGCACGCCGTTGAGCACCACACCGGCCAGCAAGGCACCCAGCTGAGCGCGGGCCTGGAGCAGGGCATCGGCACTACTGCAATCGGTCCAGGGATGCACCAGCACCACAGGAGCCTGCAGCTCCCGGGCCAGCTGGGGCAGGCTGAGGCCATAGAGCAAGCCCTCACTGATGCTGCCGGCCGCCTCCAGCAGGGTCACGCCCGGCCCGGCCGCCTGAAGCTGCTGTTGCAGGGCCTGAAAACCAGCGCCGGCCTGCAACTGGCCCTGCAGCAGCCGCTGGCGCGACTCCTCGGGCTGCAGCAAATGCACCGAAGGAATGAGTTGCTCAGGGGCCAAGCCCAGGATCTGGCCCACGAAACGCACGTCGTCGTCGATCAGGGGGCCATCGGCAGGCTCGGCGGTGGTGGCCAGGGGCTTACCGAAACGCACCACCACGCCCCGCTGCAGCAGCTGCCGCGCCAGGCCAAGCACCACGGCGGACTTGCCACTGAAGGCCTCACAGGAACCCACCAACAGGGCCTTAGCGGAGAGGGCTGAGCTGGCAGGGCCCATGCGCAGGGTGCTGGTGGGGCCGAATCTAGGCCGGAGCTGTTGGGGGGGTTGCCCCCAACAGCAACCACTGCCAGAAGCTGGCCGGCAGATCGGCGGAATGGCCGTCAGAACCGGCCTGGGCGCCACCCTGGGCCAGCCAATCCATCAGCCACTGCACCAGGTGATGGGTGGGCAAATCGAAGCGGTAGTGCACCTCCGGCGTGGCCGGGAAACGCAGCGTGCAGGCGCTCAACTCCAGCGGCGAAGGGGCGGCGGTCCAGGTGAGTTGGAAGCGATGGCCGCCCTCAGGCCGCAGGCGGCGATACCCCTCCAACGCGCCGCCGGCCAGAAGCTGCAGCGCCTGCTCGAGTTGCTCAGGCCGATTGGCCCCATCGCAATAGGGCGCGAACAGGGCCACCAGGGCGGCGGACATTCAACTCTGCCGTGCTCCCCCGAGAATGGCGCAAGCCGGCGCCATCGCCATCCCTCCATGCCCCAGAACGCCGGAGCCCTGCAGGGACGCACCGTGGCCGTGACCGGGGCGAGTGGCAGCCTGGGCCAGGCGCTTCTGCGGCTCTTACACCAGCAGGGGGCCCAGCTGGTGGCGCTCAGCAGCAGCCCGCAGTCTCTGCTGGCCACCCCGGGGGACGGCCAGGCGATCCCCCTGCAGCAGCTGAGCTGGCGCTGCGGCGAGGAGCAGGCCCTGGCGAAGGCGCTGGAGGCGGTGGACGTGCTGGTGATCAACCATGGCGTCAATGTGCATGGCAACCGCAGCCCCGAGGCGGTGCTGCAATCGCTGGAGGTGAACGCCCTCAGCAGCTGGCGCCTACTGGAGCTGTTCGCCGCGTTGCCCAGCGCCCCTGGCCGGTGCCGCGAGATCTGGGTGAACACCTCAGAAGCGGAGATCCAGGCCGCCGTGAGCCCCCTCTACGAGATCAGCAAACGGCTGCAAGGGCAGTTGCTGAGCCTGCGCAGCCTCGATCTCGCGGGTCCGCAGCTGCGCATCCGGCGGCTGGTGCTCGGCCCCTTCCGCTCCGCCCTCAATCCCATCGGGCTGATGAGCGCCGACTTTGTGGCCCGGGAGATCCTGCGGCAGGTGCAGTGGAATTGCGGCCTGGTGATCGTGACCCCGAACCCGCTCACCTACGTGTTGATGCCCTTGGCCACCCTCTCGCGCTGGCTCTACTTCCGGGCCCTCACCAAGGGCTGAAGCGCGCGGTTTAGAAGTCGCGGTCGGTGAGGATCTCGCAACCGTCAGTGGTGACGGCAATGGTGTGCTCCCACTGGGCCGACCAGCTGCCATCCACGGTCACCACGGTCCAGCGGTCCTTCAGGGTGCGGCAGGCCTTGCTGCCGGCATTGAGGATCGGCTCCACCGCCAGGGTCATGCCGGGGCGGAGCTTCATGTTGGGCAGCTCGCGGGTGCGGTAGTTGAACACCGAGGGTTCCTCGTGCAGGTTGCGGCCCACGCCGTGGCCCGTGTAGTCCTCCACCACCGCGAAGCCATGGGCTTCCACGTGATCTTGCACGGCACCGGCGATATCCAGCAGGGTGTTGCCGGCCTTGATCTTGGCCAGGCCCTGCATCAACGATTCCTGGGCCACCCGGCAGAGGGTCTGGGCCTCCTGGCTGGCCCCCTCACCCACACACAGGCTCACGCAGCTATCGCCGTGGTAACCATCGAAATAGGCCCCGGTATCGATCTTCACGAGGTCGCCGGCCTTGATCACCCGCTTGTTGCTCGGGATGCCGTGCACCACCTCGTTGTTGATCGAGGCACAGATGCTGGCGGGAAAACCGTGATACCCCTTGAAACTGGGGGTGGCACCCATCTCACGGATGCGCTTCTCGGCGTGGCGGTCAAGGTCGCCGGTGGTCATGCCCGGGGCCGCCATCTCCAGCAGTTCGCGCAGCACCGTGGCCACGATGCGGCTGGCCCGGCGCATGGTGTCGATTTCCCGGGCAGATTTGATCTCCACGCCCCGCCGACTCTTCTGGATCCGCGGCCCTGTCTGGGTGGCCACCGCCGCCGAGTCCTGGGCAGCGGCTTTGGTGGAGGCCGCCAGCAGATCGGCGAAGAGGTTCATCGGAGTGCACGCAAGCCCTTGAAATCAAGTTAGAACCTTGGCCCCTGGCTCTGCCTCCGCCGGCATGGCGCTCAACCTGGCCCAGATCCGCAAGGCCCACGCCGCCCTGGCCCCGCTTGTGCTTACCCCCGTGCTGCTCACGGTGCTGTCGGGGATGGGCTACCGGCTGCTGAAGGACTGGGGCGGCCTCGGGCGCGACCAGGTGCACTGGCTGATGGTGCTGCACGAGGGGGAGTGGCTGGGTCCGGTGGCCGAACCTCTCTATGTGCTGCTCAACGGCCTGGGACTGCTGTGGATGGTGGGCAGCGGCGCCCTGATGCTGAGCCAGCGCTGGGGACGAAAGGAGGGCCAGAAGGCGCCGGCACCCTGAGCCGGTACACTCGCTGTTTGGCCAGGCGTTTTTCGGAGCTGGGATGGCAGCGGAATCCAAGGACATGAACGAAGACATCAACGAAACCGCAGCCGAGGCACAGGCGGACACGGCCACCGCCGTTGCCGTGGAGGATGCCCCCAAGCAGGCAGCCACCAAGGCCACCACTGGCAAGCTGAGCGCCCATGAGCTGATGCGCGCCTTTGAGACCGAGCAGCTCAAGAGCGACCTGCCAGAGATCTACGTGGGCGACACCGTCCGGGTGGGCGTGCGCATCAGCGAGGGCAACAAGGAACGCATTCAGCCCTACGAGGGCGTGGTGATTGCCAAGCGCCACGGCGGTCTCAATGAGACCATCACCGTGCGTCGTATCTTCCAAGGGATCGGCGTGGAGCGTGTCTTCATGCTGCACAGTCCCCAAGTGGCTTCCGTGAAAGTGGAGCGCCGCGGTAAGGTGCGTCGAGCGAAGCTCTTCTATCTGCGCGACCGGGTGGGCAAAGCCACTCGCGTCAAGCAGCGCTTCGATCGCTGAGGCCTCCAGCCTCATTCCAAATCAGGCCGTTACGTTCATCGCAGCGGCCTGTCCGAACGATTCAGGTTTCCTCCTGATGACCTCGGCAGAGGGGACATCGGCCCTGCGCCGTTAGTTCAGTTGGTAGAACGCAGGTCTCCAAAACCTGATGTCGGGGGTTCAAGTCCTCCACGGCGCGTTCGATGTCCCTTCCCTGCAGTCTCTTGGTTCCGGACATGGAGTTGGATCTACAGCCCGGTGATGTGGTCAAGGTTCTCGAATCCGCAGCCCTCGGCTGGGTTCGTGCCCGGGTGATCCGCGTCAAATCTGGTGGTCGCGTGGTGGTTCAGAGCGACCAAGGTCGTGAGTTCACGGCCCGCGGCAACCAGGTGCGTTTGATCGAGCCCGCAGGCTTCCGTCCCTGAAGCCGTTTCGATGAGCCCACCGTGGGGCTCTGGCCAGCCCAATCCCCCGAGCCCGCCCCCACGGCGGGCTTTTTTGTTGGCAGCGGCTCGGGCAACGTGGCTGGGAGGGTCGCGATCACCAGGCCTGCTGGGTACTGATCCGGGAGGCTCTGCAGAAATGGTGCACCACGGTGCACCATTTCTGCAGAGTGCCAGCGCTACACACCAACAGCAGCAGCCTGCAACGGCAACGGCAACGAGTTGACGGAGGGCAGGGCGACAGCGGATACTTTTGAGGTCGCCGACGCGACACAGACGCGGCCCCAAAGCCCTGTCTGGAAGTGCCCTGAGCGCTTGGTGGGACTGTAGTTCAATCGGTTAGAGCACCGCCCTGTCACGGCGGAAGTTGCGGGTTCGAGCCCCGTCAGTCCCGTTTTCAAACCTTATGGAGCAAGCCCGGTGACTCAGGCTGGTCAGGTGCGCGTGCGTCTCGCCCCCAGCCCCACCGGCACATTGCACATCGGCACGGCCCGTACGGCGGTGTTCAACTGGCTGTTCGCCCGGCGCCACGGCGGCCAGTTCCTGCTGCGCATCGAGGACACCGATAAAGAGCGCAGCCAACAGGCCTTCACCGACAACATCCTGGAGGGCCTGCAGTGGTTGGGGTTGCACTGGGATGGCACCCCGGTGATCCAGAGCGAGCGCATCGCTGAGCATCGCGCCGCCATCCAGCAACTCCTGGATTCCGGCAAGGCCTACCGCTGCTACGCCACCGAAGCCGAGCTCACGGAGATGCGCGAGCGGCAGGCCGCGGAGAACAAGGCCCCCCGCTACGACAACCGCCACCGCGACCTCAGCCCCGAGCAGGAGCAGGCCTTCATCGCCGCAGGACGTGAGGCCACCGTGCGCTTCCGCATCGACGACAGCGCCAGCATCACCTGGACCGACCTGGTGCGCGGCGAGATGCGCTGGGCGGGCGCTGACCTAGGGGGCGACATGGTGATCGCCCGACGGGCCCCTGCCGATCAGATCGGCGACCCGCTCTACAACCTGGTGGTGGTGGTAGACGATGCCGCCATGGCCATCAGCCACGTGATCCGCGGCGAAGACCACATCGCCAACACCGCCAAGCAGCTGTTGCTCTACGAGGCCCTGGGTGTCCCCGCTCCGATCTTTGCCCACACCCCCCTGATCCTCAACCAAGAGGGCAAAAAACTCTCCAAGCGCGATGGCGTCACCTCCGTGAGCGATTTCCGCGCCCAGGGCTACACCGCTGAGGCCCTAGCCAACTACATGACGCTGCTGGGCTGGTCGCCACCGGAGGGTATGGGCGAGCGCTTCACGCTGGAGCAAGCCGCAACGGTGTTCGAGTTCAGCCGGGTGAACAAGGCCGGCGCCCGTTTCGATTGGGACAAGCTCAACTGGCTCAACAGCCAGGTGCTGCACGAGCGCGGCCCCGAGCAACTGCTGGCGGAACTGCAACCGCTGTGGGCAGCCCAGGGCTGGCCCGCCGCCCCCGCCGCCTGGCAGCAGCAACTCTGTGAACTGATCGGCCCCTCGCTCACGCTGCTGGCCGATGGCGTGGAGCAAGCCCGCCCCTTCTTTGAGCGGCCGGAGCTAAATGAGGCGGCCCTGCAGCAACTTCAGAGCGATGGGGCCCGTCCGGCCCTGCAGGCCCTGCTGGAGCTCTTGCCGGAGGGCGAGCTCACGGCAGACGTGGCCCAGGCCTTGCTGGGAGAAGCGGTGGCCGCCGCCGGTGTGAAGAAGGGGGTGCTGATGAAAAGCCTGCGGGCCGCGCTGCTGGGCAGCCTCCAAGGCCCCGACCTGCTCAGCACCTGGCTGCTCCTGCAACCCAGCGGTGAAGCCGCAGGTCGGATCCAGCGCAGCCTCTAGGCCTCACCCGGCGGCACCGGCTCCGCGAGGGGCTCCTGGGGCTGCACCAACCCCAGCGCTTGGGCCAGGAGCGGTGCCGTGAAGCCCTGGATGCCCACGGTGAGCAGAATCGTGAGGAACACCAGCCCCTTGAGGGCCCCAGCCCCGGCGATGCCGGCGGCCTGGAGTTCGATGGCAAACAAACTCGCCACTGCGGCCGTCACGATGCCGCGGGGGGCGATCCAGCTGAGCATCAGCTTGTCGCGCCAGCCCAGGGAGGCCAGGCCAAGGCCACCGGCCTGGATCACCAGCCAGCGGTAGAGCATCAGGACCAGCACACAGGCCACCCCGCCCCAGCCCAGGGGGCTAAGTTCGCTCCACGACAAATCCGCCGCCAGCAACGGGAACAGCACCGTGATGGCCAGCTGGGCCAACTGGCTGATCAGCGCATCGAGCTGGCTAGCCTCCTGATCGAGCCGCAGGCCCACCACCACACCGGCACTCACGGCGGCGGGGAAGCCGGCCTCCGGCAACAGCGCCTGGGCACCGCTCACCAACACGAACAACACCCCCAGGCTGAGCTGCAGCTTGAGGGCATCGGCATCCGCCGGCAGGCGCCGCAGCACCTCCACCAACACCCAGCCCCCGAGCCCGCCGATCACCACGCCACCGCCCAGCCGCATCGCCAACAGCAGGGCCACGTCGTTCCAGCCGGCCAGATCCCCCAGGGCCAGCTGCAGCAGCAACAGGGCCAACACCGCACCGGCCGGCTCCAGGATCAGGCCTTCGGCCTCCAGTACCTGGCCCAGGCCCGGCAGCAAGCGCATCTGCTGCACCATCGGCGTCACCACCGTGGGGCCGGTGGCCAGGGCAATGGCACCGAACACCCAGGCCAGGGGCCAGGACAAGCCGGCCAACTGATGGGCCAGCCAGGCACCACCCACCAACCCCAGCGCCCCGCGCACCAGCACCAGCTGCACCACGGTGCGCTGCAGGTCGCGGCCGGCAAGGCGCAAGTTGAGGCCGCCATCGAACAGCACCAGGCTCACTAGCAGCCCCACCAGGGGGTCCAGGCCCCGCCCGAGGGATTCCGGCTGCACCAGATCGAAGCCCGCATGGCCGATCAACAGCCCGGTGGCCAACAGCAGCACCACCGCCGGCAGGCCACTGAGGCGGGCCAGCAACTGGGCGATCGCCCCGGCAAAGAAGGCCTCACCCCAGAGCAGTTCCAGATTCAATCGTGAAGGGCACCGTAGATCGGCTCCACTCTGATTCCCAGCACCGCACTGGGCCGCAGCACCAGATACTCCGCCTCAAGGTCGGTGATCGGCACGTTGATGAAGGCATCGGCGGGGCCGACATTGAGCACCGTGCCATACCACTGCTGAAACGCATCGAGGCTGGGGAAGTGCACCACCTGGCTGTGGCCACCGGCCAGCAGCAGGTGGATGGCATAGCGGCTGGGGGTGCGGGCCATGGGCGGGCAGGGCGTGCGGGTTAAGGATGGCCCCAGCGCTGCGGCAACGCATCCCCCGCCAGGCCCCGCCGTTGCCCCAGCCCAGCCACAGGCCTGCACCGGCGCTGCCGGCCAGCAGCTGCAGCCGCTGCTCCAACCAGCGATCGTTCTCGCTCCCCACGGGATCGGTACTGCGCCGCAGGGCCGCGGGGCTGGCGGCAATGCGAGCAAAGCCCTACAACCGCCGCAGGGTGGGGTCGTCGCGCTGGGCTGTTGCCAGTGATGGATTGAGGCCAATGAGGAGCACCACCGGTGCCGCGGGATCCCAGCAGCGCGCCAGCCACCAGCGGTAGTGACGGCAGGAGCTGAAGGCGGCTTGGCGGTTCTCGCCCATGGGGTCCAGGCTGGCAGAACCGCCTTAGCCTGTGCTGATGGCTCAGGCTCCATCGCTGCCCTGGCTGGCCCCCCAGCCCCTGCCGGCCGAGTTGGACCTGGGGCCAGGCCTGAATGCCGGTCAACTGTTGGAGGGCCTCAGGAGCCTGTGCGCCCATCCGGATCTGAAAGCCCTGGTGGCCTTTGGCTCCCGAGCCCGGGGGGACGCCGATGCCGAATCCGATCTGGATCTGCTGGCCATCAGCCGCCAGGACAGCCTCACACCCCAGCAAAAACTGAACAGCTGGCGGGATCTGCGCGCCAGCCTCGGGCTCCAGAGCCCCGGGGTGGACCTGCTGGTGGTGGGTGCGGCCGACGCCGCAAGGCTGGCAGGGTCGCGCTGGCACGTGGTGGCCGATGCCGCCCGTGAAGGGAAGGTGCTCTATGTCGCCAGCTGAGGATGCAGGCCTGCTGCTGAGCATCGTGCGCCGTCATCTCGTGGCGCTGCGGCTGGGGCTGGATCCGGTCTTCCCCGCTGAAGACTGGGGCTTCACCGCCCAACAGGCCCTGGAAAAACTGCTGAAAGCCCAGATCGTGCTGGCCGATCGCGATCCACCGCGCCGGCATGACCTGGGTGAATTGGCGGCATTGGCAGGGGCACAGATGAGGCCGGAACTGCTGGAGCTGCAGGTGTTCGCCGTGGAAGCGCGCTACGAGGAGGGCCCCTTCGCCCTGCCTGCCGAGCGCGCCTGGATCCTGACTGAACTGGAACTCCTGCTCACGGCCATGGAGGGCCGCCTAGCCTGAACTCCATGCCAACCCTGGCCGCGATCCCTGAGCAGCGCCGCAAGGCGCGCCTGGCTGATCTCAGGCATGGGGTGGTGGCGGCGGTAGCGGGGCAGCCGAACACCGAGGTGTGGCTGTTCGGCTCGTTGGCCCGCGGCGACTGGAATGCCTACTCAGACGTGGACCTGCTGGCCATTGGCCCCAGCGAGCCTGCGGCCGAAGCCCTGGCCGATGCCCTGCCCTCGGCCCATCTCGGCGACGACGTGCTGCCGCTCACCCATGAACGGTGGCACGAGCTGCGCAGCTCTGAACACCCCTACTAGCGGGCGATCGGCGCGGCCGCCCTCCGCGTGGATCAGCCGTGACGCCCCAGGCAGCTAATGCCGTGGTGCTGGTGGCCGCAAGAGGTCTGGCAGGCTAGGGCCACTGAAGCAATTCCCACGTGGCGGCGGCGCAAACCGGCAGCACCAAGCCCCTGCTGCTGCTGGTGGATGGCCACTCGCTGGCCTTTCGAAGCTTTTATGCCTTCTCCAAGGGCGGCGAAGGGGGGCTGAGCACCAAGGAAGGGGTGCCCACCTCGGTGACCTACGGCTTCCTCAAGGCCCTGCTCGACAACTGCAAGGGCCTTACCCCCCAGGGGGTGGTGATCGCCTTCGACACGGCCGAACCCACCTTCCGCCATGAGGCCGATGAGGCCTACAAGGCCCACCGGGATGTGGCGCCGGAGCACTTCTTTCAAGATCTGGGCAATCTGCAGCAGATCCTGGAGGAGAGCCTCGATCTGCCCCTGTGCATGGCACCGGGCTACGAGGCCGACGACGTGCTCGGCACCCTGGCCAATCGCGCCGCCAACCAGGGCTGGGGGGTGCGCATCCTCTCGGGCGACCGCGACCTGTTCCAACTGGTGGACGACGAGCGCGACATCGCGGTGCTCTACATGGGTGGTGGACCCTATGCCAAGAGCAGCGGCCCGGTGGAGATCCGCCGCGAGGGAGTGCTGGCGAAGTTGGGGGTCACCCCGGAGGAGGTGGTGGACCTCAAGGCCCTCACCGGCGACACCAGCGACAACATTCCCGGGGTGAAGGGCGTGGGTCCGAAAACCGCCATCAACCTGCTGCAGGCCTACGGCGATCTCGACCAGGTGTACGCGGCGGTGGAGCAACTGGAGGGGGCCGGCCCCAAGGCGAAGGATCCCAAGGGGGTGATCAAGGGGGCCCTGCTGGGCAAGCTCAGCAGCGACCGGGAGAACGCCTACCGATCCCGGATGCTGGCGGAAATCCTGGTGGACATCCCCCTGCCCCGCGAGCCACGGCTTGAGCTGGGCGAGGTGAAGAGCGAAGCCCTGGCCGGCAGCCTCGAGGAACTGGAACTGTTCAGCCTGCGGCGCCAGGTGGCCAACTTTGCCCAGGTGTTCTCCGCCCATCCATCGGAAACAAGCAGAGGCGGGGGGGAACCAGTTGCCGCGGCGCCTGCAGAAATGGTGCACCGCGGTGCACCATTTCCGGACAGTGCTGCCAGCACAGGCACACCGCCTCGGAGCGGCGGCATCGACAACGCCCCGCCGGCCCTGCAGCCCGAGCTGATCAGCACGGCCGAGCAACTGGCCGGGCTGGTGGAACGGCTATGGGCTGCCTGCGATCCCGCCGCCCCGATCGCCCTGGACACGGAAACCACGGCCCTGAACCCGTTCCAGGCGGAACTGGTGGGCATCGGGTTGTGCTGGGGAGAAGGCCTGGCCGATCTGGCCTACATCCCCATCGGCCACCAGGCGGAACTCACCGACCTGCCACAGCTGCCCCTGGATGAGGTGCTCACGGCCCTGGCCCCCTGGCTGGGAAGTGCACAGCACCCCAAAACCCTGCAAAACGCCAAATACGACCGGCTGATCCTGCTGCGCCATGGCCTGCCCCTAGAGGGGGTGGTGATGGACACGCTGCTGGCGGACTACCTGCGCGATGCCAACGCCAAGCACGGGCTGGAGGTGATGGCCCAGCGCAACTTCGGCTATCTGCCCACCAGCTATGGCGAGCTGGTGCCCAAGGGCGCCACCTTTGCCGCTGTGCCGATCCCACAGGCCGCCCTCTATTGCGGCATGGACGTGCATGTGACGTGGCGCCTCACGGGGCTGTTGCGGGGCCAGTTAGCGGAGCTGGGGCCGGCCCTGCCCAAGCTGCTGGAGCAGGTGGAGCTGCCGCTGGAGCCGGTGCTCGCGCTGATGGAAGCCACCGGCATCCGCATTGATACGGCCTACCTGGGGGAACTCAGCCAGGAGCTGGCCCACACCCTGGAGCGCCTGGAGAGCGAGGCCAAAACCGCCGCCGGGGTGGAGTTCAACCTGGCCTCCCCCAAGCAACTGGGGGAACTGCTGTTCGACACCCTCGGGCTCGACCGCAAGAAATCCCGCAAGACCAAAACCGGCTGGAGCACCGATGCGGCAGTGCTCGAAAAGCTGGAGGAGGCCCACCCGGTGGTGCCGCTGGTGCTGGAGCACCGCACCCTCAGCAAGCTCAAGGGCACCTATGTGGATGCGCTGCCAGCGCTGATGGAGCCGGAAACAGGCCGTGTGCACACCGATTTCAACCAGGCCGTGACGGCCACCGGCCGGCTGAGCAGCAGCAATCCCAACCTGCAGAACATCCCCATCCGCACCGAGTTTTCACGGCGGATCCGCAAGGCCTTCCTGCCGGAAGCGGGCTGGCAGCTGATCAGCGCCGACTACTCCCAGATCGAACTGCGCATCCTCACCCACCTCAGTGGCGAAGAGGTGCTGGTGGAGGCGTATCGCACGGGCGACGACGTGCACGCCCTCACCGCCCGCCTGCTGCTGGACCGGGAGCCCGGCGCCCCGGTGAGCGCCGACGAGCGCCGCCTGGGCAAAACGATCAACTTCGGGGTGATCTACGGCATGGGAGCCCAGCGCTTCGCGCGGGAAACAGGCGTGAGCCAGGCCCAGGCCAAGGAATTTCTAAGCAAGTACAAGCAGCGCTACCCCAAGGTGTTCGCCTTCCTGGAGCTGCAGGAGCGGCTGGCCCTGAGCCGGGGCTACGTGGAAACGATCCTGGGGCGGCGGCGCCCGTTTGCGTTTGATCCTGGGGGCCTGGGCCGCTACCTGGGCAAAGATCCCCTGGAGATCGATCTGGAGGTGGCCCGCCGCGGTGGCATGGAAGCCCAGCAGCTGCGGGCGGCTGCCAATGCGCCAATCCAGGGCTCCAGCGCCGACATCATCAAGCTGGCCATGGTGCAACTCCACCACCAGCTGGCGGCCAGCGGCCTACCGGCCCGGCTACTGCTGCAGGTGCACGACGAACTGGTCTTGGAAGCAGCTCCGGAAGCCCTGGAGGAGGCGCTGGCGCTGACGCGTGAAACCATGGAGCACGCCGTCGAGCTGGCTGTCCCCCTCGTGGTGGAGACCGGCGTCGGCGCCAACTGGATGGACGCGAAATAAACCGATCAGGCCATCAATGCACCCACTCGGTCTCCCGGCAATGCCCAAGCGGCGACGCGCGAAGCAGTTCAGAGAGCTGTTGGAAGGCAAAGGCGAAACAGGGATCACCAACCACCTCGCGATGGCCGATCACAGCAATCACCTCTGTGAGGTCTAGCTCATAGGGCAGTGGCAGCAACTGCCAACGCTGCTCCAACTCAGCCAAACGATGGGCCGGCCCATAAGACAACGTGTTCCCATCGCGCGACGCACCCTCCCAACGGTTCACGTCGTAGTTGCTGCCGCCATACGGCGTGCTGGCCAAGCCATGGGCCTGGAGAGCATTCGTGAGCATTGGAGCCGCACCAAGCGGCAGAGATGGAGATGGGTAACAGGCGAGATCATCAGCAGAAAGGCTGGAGCGAGCGAATAACGGATGATCACGGTGCGCTACCACATGAAGGGGTGAGCGAAACAATGGAACACATTGCAGCGTCTGCCCGATCGCGATCCGTCCAGGGCCAAGACGATGCAACGGCTCTTCAATCAGCGACTGATATTCAAACAAGCCACCAACCCAAAGATCGAGGAGTCGGCCATCTAGAAGCGATAGCGCATGCCCCGCATTCATCGAGGAGAGGGGGAGCAAACGCCATCCACTGGGCAACGACGGCAGCGAAAAGAGCCAATTCAAGACAATTCTGAACTGCCGACGCCGCGTCCTGATTTTCTGTGCGGCTGTTCGCAGGGTCAACAGCACATCGTGATTACTCTGAGCGATATAGGATCCGTCTACACGATCAAAGTCGATCCCCAGCACCTCACCAAAGGCACGATACCGACGCGAGCAGCTGCTTTGGCTCAGGCCGAGAAGATCGGCAACCTTAGTCGTACTACCGAAGAGCTCGAGGTAGTCGACAATATCGAGATCATCAAAGAGCGCCTCACCTAGAACCATCTCGACGCCCAGAGGGCCCAGCCCCTTTTGCACTTACCAAACGTAACGCAGACCCGAACGAGATCTCAATTAGCCGACCTTTCCATGCACAATCCGCATACGCGCAGCGGCCGGTCTATGCAGTTCATACATATTTGATGTCACAAGCTCACTCGTACCCAGGAGAGACATTTCTCTATGCGAGTTACAATTAGGAAGTGCGCTTGCGGCTGGGCCGGTAAAGGTTCAATAAGCTCGACCCAAGCTGCTGCCCCTTTTCGATTGGCTTTGTGATGGGCTGGCTCATTCAGGCGGGATCAGGACTCCTCGGGTGGCTGCTGCTCGCCAACGGGATGGTTTGGGCCCAGGCGCCCGGCAGCCTCAACCCTGGCCTGCAGCTGCAGCAACAGTGCCTGCGTCCCGCCAGCAGGTGTGATTCCCTTGGGACCTCAACCCCGGCGTAGCCGGGGTTGAGCGCGCGCCTAAGTGACCTGGACCAGCGGCTGGCGTTGCAAGGGCTGGGCAGGCCCATGACCCTGGTTTGAGAACCACCTCAACCAGACGAACTGTGGCCAAGATTGATTCTGGTGCCTCTGCACTGGCGCGGCTAGTGGATGGCAGCAGTGCCGGTGAGCTAATCCCGGAACTGGTGCGCCGCGTCCTGCAGCAGGTGGGCTACATCGGCCTGCACATCCCCAAACTCCGGTCGGGCAGCTATCTGTCCTCGATCCTGGAGCCGCACCGCCGCACTGACTACTCGAGACAAGTCTGAGAACCCTTTCAACAGCATGGGCCTCAGTCAATGAGGTGGGCAGGGAGTCATGGGAGCTTCGAGCTGCGAAACCAATCCAATCCCCAGTGGATACGTAGACCCGGCTCCGTCGTGAGCTGATCGGCCTCCTGCATCAACCCAGAACCTTCTGCGACCAATGCCACCAGGTGCTGCTGGGGTGGATGGTCGCCGGGCTGCTGCTCAGCCAGACCGCCTGTTCCAACCGCTGGATCACCGTGCTGCCTCTGGGCCACTGCCTGGCTGCCAACTATCAGCGCTGGCTGAGCAACAGCCGCATCGACGTTGAGGCGCTCTATGGCCCCATGGTGCTGTGGGCGATCCAGCACTTGCAAAAGCCAGGCCAGGCCATGCATCAGGCGCACTACACCACGATGCTATGGAACCGCGGCTGCATAGTGGTGATCTCGGTGATCTGCAACGGCCGGGCGATGCCGCTGCCGTGGAAAGCACGGGATCAGCCCAGTGCCAGCGTCAGCGCGTCGGTTTCGATCGCCTTGCTGGAAAAGGCGGAGCAGCTCCTGATCGGATTCGGGGCCATCACACTCCTGGCCGATCGCGCGTTTCCCTATGATTTACCGGTGGCCTGGTTCGCCGCCAGGTCCCGTTGGAGCTACGTCATGCGTCTGCGCGGCGGCACTGAGATCCATGGCACCGCAGCGCCTCTCGGTTGCCAGGTGCGCCGATTGCATCTCCAGCGCGGTGAATGCCGTGGCTTCCGCAATGTGCGGCTCTGGGCTGATGGCACTCAGACGGTGAATATGGTGCTCCCCCATCCCACCGGGCTGCCGGTGGAGGAGCCCTGGATCCTGATCAGCAGCGCTGAGCCCTCGCTGGATCTGGTCTGGAGCTACGCCCAGCGGTTCTGGTGTGAGCAGCTGTTCAGGGACCAGAAATCCGGGGTGTTCCAGCTGGAGAGCAGCGGCCTGCGGGAACCGGAGCGGATTGATCGGCTGCTGCTCGTGGTCGTGATCGCTGTCTTGGTGGGCAGTCTCCAGGGTTATACTCTCAGCCTGGCGGGCCTCAGGCGGCAGGTGGATCCGCATTGGAAACGCGGCATGAGCTTTCTATGGATTGGCCTGGCCGCACTGCAGATGGCGGTGGCTGATGTCACGGCCAGGTTGATGGCATGGCTACCGATCCCCATCCACGAGCTAGAGCCCTGCATTCTCAGCCGTAAGGCCAGTAGAAGGCATGCGCAGGCCTGGTTCTCCAGGGTTGAGCTGCCGCCGCGACCGCGATCAGCGACCGATCACACGCCGCTGCTGGTAGTCACATGATTCGCACGGCTGAGATGTGTCGGGCAGCCAGGCGCCTAGGTCGTCGTTGCGCTGTTGAAGCGGGCCGATCAGCTGCTGTCAGTGTTTGCCGCCATCACCCTGCTGGCTGATGGTGCCTTCCCCAGTGCCGAGCTGTTGGGCTGGTTCGACGCACGTCCTCGCTGGCGCTATGTGATGCGGCTGTGGGCTGATACCTGGATCCAAGAGACCGCAGCTCCGATGGGCTGCAAGGTCCGACGCCTGAACTTGCCACGCGGGCACTGCCGGGGCTTCCGAGATGTGCAGCTCTAGAGCAAGGGCAGCAGGCGGGCCAACCTGCTGCTGGGTTGACGTGGACCCGCTGGTGGTGCTCGTGGTGTCGGCTGCCGGGTGGCTCAGTTTTCGTGTCGCCTCTGGCTCAGTTTTCGCTGTCGCCTAAGGAATCTCTGGACAAACGGGTCTTGATCCGTTCGCGGGACGCAGCAACTCTGCTTTCACCGTGATTTTTCTGTGCGGGCTCCTTCTGGTAGACGTTGTCCCCATGCTCAGCGACCTTGGGCTG
>NZ_JAGQBW010000024.1 GCF_024345835.1 Synechococcus sp. HJ21-Hayes
GCTGATCAGATCGAGATCGGTTGCGGCAGCAGCAGTTTCAGGCACAAAGCAGGGGCAAGCCCGCTCAGCTCAACCCATGCTGACAGCCCCGGCCAGAGCGCCTGTGACACACTTTGAATCAGCCCTGTCCCTTGACCCATGAGTTCAAGGCCTCAGTTTGCTCAAGAGGGATTATCTGTAGTCAATTGCTAGATTTACCCAAGGGGATGATTTCACCATGCCACAAAGGGGCTTGGCGCAGCACCGGGCCTCCCGGTACACGGCAAGAAGGTTGGGCCTTGTTGGGCCATGGTCACGCGAGGGGCTCCTCAGAACATTCGCCACCTGCTGAAGCATCCGTCCTTCGCATGAAGACGGCACCCAAACCGCTGCATCTGATCGATTGTGAGCGGGCTGGTTCATGACTCACCGATGCCTCCGATTCGACTGGTTCTCCTTGGCGGGGCTTGTGCCCTGGCAGCAGCGCTCTCCATCCCGGTTGCTGTGCAGGCGGGCAGCAATACGGAGATCGCCCGCCGCAGCTGGATCAATACGCTCAACACCGATCTCAAGGCTGGGATCAGCTACGAGGCCGTCAAATCCAATCCGCTGACACCAGCGTTGTTCGCTGTTGCCGATGCGGCTTGCCTCAACCAGGCTGCCGCGCTGGCACTGGCCAAGTCGATGCTTGCGCCAGCCCAGGCCCGCGCAGCCGTGCAGCGCTTTGATGAGCGCTACTGCCTGATCGCAGCTGATTCCACAGAGCACGCAACTGTTTTGGCAGCGACCCTGGAGGCCCGACCTTGCTGTTGAGAGGTCTGAGCTGGTCACCGATCACCTGGACCTGGATCTCTTGGAGTGAAACCACCAATCGGCGCGGCCACCTCTCCTCCAGGGCCGATAGTTCAGGACCTGTTGCCACCAGTAGGTCCGCATCATCCGGAATGGCGGCGACCTTCCCCCCGTCACAGCAGAACGCCTTGATTAGCGCCGGATCAGACGCCTTGTCTGTCATCCATAGTCTGATGGCGCGAAAACGGCGTGCCGGGTCAGGCTCAGACCACACGCCAGGCAGATCCAGATCACTGAAGGTGACCGTGCCGCTGGCGGCCACGTGAAGCGTGATCTCATCCGAGCGTTCCACGCAGTAGCCCAACAAGCGCAGGGCACGCTCTGGGGTGGTGGCAAGGCGCAGAAGAAAGTGCTTCATCGGTTGGCTCAGCCCATCCCCAGCAACGACAGTTTCAACTTGGCGATCTCCGTGGCGCTGTCGAACGTGCAGCCGCCAAGCGCTTTGCTGAGCTCTGAGCGGGGGGCCACCTTCAACACCTCCAGCTCTTCCAGGCCCATCACAAAGGCCACGCCATCAACATCTAGATCGGAGAGGTCGAGAGCTTTTAGATGGGGGATGCGGCTCAGGGGTGCCAGATCGGAGGCCTTGAGACCCCAGTTCCACAATTGTTCGGGGTTGTGCATCCGCATGATCCGAAGCCGGCAGACCGGCAAGGTCGCCAAGGCATCGACGAGAGGATCGGTGAACTGCCAATGCTTCTCGTCATACTGAAAATCGACACTGAGCCATGTGTCCGGCAGGCTCGCCATCGCTGAGAGATCACGTGGCTGGGCCCCCACCCTGATGGAGGTCAGCTTGCTGCATCCTTCTACCCCGCTGAGGGTCCCCAGGTCAGGGCAGTCGCTGAAGACCAGTTCGCCATCCATATCGACAGGGAGCCTGCCGATCTCGGTGATGGCGCATCTGCCGATCTCCAGAGACCGGACAGTTGCAGGCCAGCTTCGTGGAAGCTGATGGAGCTTGGCGCAATCCAGGATGCGGACCTCCACCAGATCCGGCAGCGTCTCAAGGCATTGCAAAGAAGCCAGCGCAGTGCAATTCCAAATGGCAAACTCTTTCAGGCCACTCAGGCGTTGCAGTGCCGAAACATCAGCAAGGTTATGAAGACTGGATATATGGATGGATCGCAGTTCCGTACAACTTTCCAGTCCGTCCAATTGGGTGATGCGGGGTAGACCGTGGAGATCCAGCCGCTCACCGGTGAATCGCGGAAAGGAGCTCAGGCTCGTCAGCCCTGTCAAACCGCTGATGAAAAGCTGTTGCTGGGAAATGGTGATCTCACGCAGCGATTCAAAACTGGTGATCTGAAGACAGTTGCTGATGTTCAACTCATTAAGCTGTTTGAGTCCGGCGATGCCCGCCAGCCCATCGATGCCTGTTTGGAACAGATCCAGACTGCTCAGCCTGTCAGCCGAACTGCTCAGTGGGGTGAGATCACTCAGGGATGCGTTGTAACTGAGGTCCACGGTTTCGAGCGTGCTGATCTCCCGCAAACCTTCGATGGATTTGAGCCCGACGTCTGAAGCCTTAAGCTTTCTGAGTTTAGGTGCGGGGAGCCAGTCGAGGGACTCAATCTTGTGTGCACAATCTCCCCCTCTCGCCTGGAGTTCCAGCTTCTCCAGGCACGGGAAGGGTGCGATCCGATCGGAAAGGCAATAATCATGAGGTTTGGTATTGCTTTCGCAGGGATGCCAGATAGACAGTTTTAGGTCCATCAGTCCGACAAAGCCTTGCAGCTCCGGTATCGCTGGGCATTCCAGGTCCAGACACTGGATGCACTGCCTTAGCTCGGCACCTCGACTGCGGATCGGGGCTCTCGAAAGCAGACCGAGCAGGGCATAGAGAAGGCAACGATCTGCTTCCTTGTCGACCCTTGAGAAGCGACTGCCACGATCCAATCCCACAATGGCTGATTGGGAACTAGGCCTTGGAGATACCCCAACTGAATCGAAGATGTGATCAGCGGTGGTAGGGCTCTCTTCTGCCAGCTTGCTGAAGGCATCCAGCCCCTCGTTGATGGTCGTAATATTTTGCTGGCGTAGCTGCTCCCAAATGGGTCGGAGAGCCTTAGGCAATGAGCCCTGGGTGTCGGCTAGTGGTTTTAGCGTCATGGCGCGTTCACGAGGGATAGATCAGATCAGTCGACAGATCTCGCCGTAGGGGATCTCTTCGCTGGGGAGTCCACCGGGAACGATGACCCAGAGCACTGGCAGCTGGGGAGCCTCCTCGGGAAAGTCTCCATAGCCATCGGTGAGATAGACGCACACCGCCTCCTGATCGCCGCTCCAGGCTTCGAGAGCCGCCTGGAAGAACGGACGGAAGTCGGTGCCTCCACCACCCTCCGGCTTCGGGATGTCGTGCTGCGCATCGATCCTGTAGGGGCCGTAGCAGGAGGCATCGGCATACCAGAGCTGGCAATCCAACATCGGATAGGCCGACAGGATGCCGCTCAGTTCACCGAGAAACAGCGACATCTGCTCGTCGTCAATGGAGCCACTGGTGTCGATGCAACAGAACACCTGCACGCCCTCTCCCTCCAAGTGGTCGAGATAGAGGCCCCGATGGAGAAAGCGGCGATCGAAACCGCTGAAATCGGTGGGTGTGCGCACCAGATAACGCCATAGCAGTGATCGCCAATCGATCTGTGGATCCGCGATTTCGCCGAGGTGGCGCTGCATCCCTGCCGGCAGGGTGCCCTGACCCTGGCTATTGGCGAGCACCCTCGCCTGTTGGATGGCCTGCTTCCAATGGGCCTCCAGAGCACTGCGATCGTGGAGGTCGTGCAACTCGCCGGCTAGATCGTGGCTGTTGCCCGAGTCGGGCGTATTTGTTTCAGCCTTGCCGCCTCCTTCTCCTCTTTCTCCTTCGTCGTCTCCATCGCCTGGTCCTGAATCAATAGAGCCTGGCTTGATCAGATCAGCCAGGGGCAGAGTGGGATGCTTCTTCTTGGGCTGTTTCTGGAGCAGTTCATAGATCTCCTCCACGCTCAGGTGCTCAAGCTTCTTGTTGCGGATAGCGCCCTGGGGCAGCGCGACACTCTCCTCAGCCGCCACCATGCCATTCACCACAATGTCGGCGGCGATGTTGAAGAGGTCGGGGTCGCGTACACCTCGGCGGCTGGGATGGAGCAGGGCAGCATGCAATAGCTCATGCAAAAACACCGCGTCGCGTTCTGACGGCTGGAGATCGCCGTAACCTTCGGGATGAAAGAACAACAACTTCCCATCAGTGGCGGCGATGGGAACCTCCTCCGTGAAACGAACGTCCACAAATAGCGCCAGCGCGGCAAAAAACGGCGAATGACGCCGCAGTCGAATGCGGGTGGCGCTGATCAGATCACTCAGTTGTTCGGCGGTGCGGCTCATGGCGTCGTTGCAGCGCGGGAGCTCATTGATTAATCAGCTGGCTGTAATGCGCGAGGTACTTCTGAATCGCCGCATCCTTCATCACCACCTTGGCGAGGTTAGCCAGCTGCTTGCGTCGCTGGAACTGGTTCACAACATCGGCGGCATAAAGCTGTACCCACTCTTCACTCGCTTTGGCGATCAGCCACTGAAACACGGCAAGCACCTGCGGGGGCTTCTGCGACCGCACCGTTAGTCCGGTTGTTGTCGCCCAACGACTGGATGCTTCCTTCGGGAAGACGATCTTGTCACCCTTTCCGGCAGCGATCGCATCGAGATCCGGCAGGTCGTCGTATACAGCGAGATAGGCGCGAAATTCTGAGGCCGCACCTTCTCCAACTGCCGCATCCACCGGCAGGTTGGCGCGATGCAAGCGGCTGGCCATCTCCCATGTCCGCGGCGAAGGCCAGGCAGGTGTTTTGGCGTCAAGCTTGTGGAGCAAGGTGGGGCGGAAGCCCAGGAAGGCGATCACCTGCTCGGAGAAGCCCCGCTCAAGGGCATGACTCTTGAAGCTGTCGAAGTCGGCTTCAACTGTGAGATGCAGAAAGCGGTTAGCCAGAGGGGCCGGCATTTCAAAGACCGAAGCCCGATCTTCCTTCCTATTTCCTGCGGCCCAGAGAAACCATCCGTCGGGCACCACGTAGCTGCCGACGCGGCGATCAAGAATCAACTGCTGTGCGACACCCTGCATCGCAGGAGGCGCCATGTTCAACTCATCAAGGAACAGGATGCCTTTGCCCTGACGCGGCAGAAATTCAGGGGGATACCAGGTTGAGGTGCCGGTAGCATCATCCTCGGCCGGTGGAACGGGTACAGGAAGGCCTCGCAGATCGGTGGGTGCCAGCTGGCTGAGCCGTAGATCGATGAAGTCCATCCCGGCTTCCTGCGCTACCTGAGCGACGATGCTCGACTTCCCGATCCCAGGAGGCCCCCAGATCATTGTGCTGATCGGTAGATCTGACTGCACCAGCTGATTGAGGTAGTTGATGAGCTGAGAGGGTTTGAGGCTTGACATCTGGGGCGGGCAGAACGGATGGCTGTAAAAAATGTGGTGAATGCCCTTCAGGCATTGGTCGACTTTTTCGCTGTCTTTGCGCTCGATGCGCTTTTCTTATCCTTCGGTTTAGAGACCTTCTTGGCCCTTGGTATGTCTGTCTGGACCTCGGACTCGGTACCCACCGCTTCCCAGCCCTTCTTAATGTTTTCAGCGATGAGAGAATCAGCGATCTGTTGAGCCTCGACCTCGCTAAGAGCTGAGCGAATGATTCGTTCCAGTGGTGTCTTTCGATCAGGGCTGTAATCGGTGAAGTGGACCACCCACGCAGGCCAGCCTGGCCAGGCCTCATCCTTGCCGCTCTTCCAGAGGAGCAACTTGCGGACAGCAAGGCCGCCTTTGCCTGCTTTGCTCCAGACCTGACGACGAATCAGAGTGCTCCTGGGGAGCTCGCGGGGCTCGAGTACGGCATCTGGGTCTAGATCAGGCAAAACCTCCTGCAGCTGGCTGACCCGGACATCCAGTGCACTGGCCTGCTTATCAGTTCGCCGTCTGACGACGACCGGATGGATCATGCTCACGGCGATCGCATCCACAATCGGCTGCCAACCTTCGTGAGCCACATGGTGGAGAGCCCAACGTCGGATCGGATCACCTGAACTGTCTTCGCTCTGGAGATCGGTGCAGCTCAACTCGAGTACCACCGCCGGGTTGACGAATCGGTACAGGTTGCCGTCGCTGCTCGAATGCCTGAAGGAGCTTGGGCACTCCAGAGGCAGTAGGTCCGCAAGGAGCTCTCGACGCATAGTTTCCCCGGGCAGGTTGCCGCATGCACCTAACAGTTGAATTGAGCCGTCGCTCCGCTGAAGTCCCAGTAGCAGGGAGCGCACCTGATCCGGCTCGCTCGCCCTGGTGGTGAAGCCAACGACCACGGCGTCAAGACTGAAGGATGGCTTGATCTTGTAGATCTCACCGACTGAGCTGCGGACCACAAGCCCCTCAGCCTTGCCGCTCTCCACCCAGTTCTGTACGTGGGAGCGCAGCTCTCCAGGCTCCTGGAGTTCCTCGGTTGCCACCACCGAGATCGGATGCGCATCATCTGAATCGACCAATCGCTGCAGGATCTCCAGGCGCTGGTGATAGTCCGCCGGAGGGGCTGATCCATCCAGCTCCACCACATCAAACGCGGCAAAGGCCAGCGACTGCTGCTTCCCGTCCGCCAGTGCAGCCGCAACGTCCCCCACCCGCTCCCGGGCCTCTCCCTTGGCGGGTACGTGCAGCTCGCCGGCAATGACAAGTGGCTGCGGACAGCCCTGAGCAATGGACATCAATGCATCGAGGACTGGTCCCTTTTCAATCAATCGCCCGCCACGGGCAAACAGGCATGCCTTCCCCTGGTGCAGCTCCGCCATCCAGAGCTCCCCATCAATTTTCCGGCTGACAAAGCAGAGCGCATGGGGAATCAGCTGTAGATCACCGGGCCTGATCGCGCGATAGCGCCCAGCCACTGAAGCTTTGTAGTGCCGGGCCAGGGATTCAAGTCGCGAATCAGTCATGAGCGGGCCGGGGGCTGTTTGAGCTCGAGGTTGGACAACCGCAGCAGCAGGCAATAGCCGTTGTCACTGACTCGGCCCTCCAGGAAGGCACGCCACGGCAAACCATTGAGCTGCAACACCAGGGGATCACGAGACTTCTCTCCTGCGCCAAGAAGTACCATCTTATCGGCCTCATCGAGTTCAGCGGCAATGCCGTGCAGGAATTCGTAGGTGAGGCCGTCGGTATGCCAGAGCTGAAGCGTGCGGGTGAAGGCAAAACGGCGAACTGCATCCAGTCGCTTCATCCGGTTTTTTGTGAAGCGAACAGGAACGTCTTCGCTCACATTCGGCAACCGATCCTCTGGGGCTCGCCGTTCCTTTTCCTGACCGAACGGGTCCAGAAGGATTTCAACCACATCCGGAGCCAGGCGCAGCACCTCGCGGCTGCTGTCGAGATACACCGTTCTCGTGCGTTCAACAGGACGGCCGATCAGCTCGAGGTCGACCTCAGGATCGCCATCAATCAAGGCTTGGGCGAGCTCTGAGCCATGGGCCTCGTGCAGGGCCTCGTGTGTGTTCGCTTCCCCAGCGGCCAGGAAACGGCGCATGGAGACAGGACGACCGTTGACGACTTTTTGCGGCGGAGGCTGCTCCTTGACGGAGACGAACCGAACAAAAGCATCACGGGAGTTGGCGTCAGCCAGATGAAGAGTGCGCATCTTCAGAGCATCTCGAAATCGAGGTCGTCATCGGCAGCCTCCTCGTCGTCGGGAGGCGGGGGGGCATTCGGTTCCAGAAAGCGCAGCTCAATCGGCACACCGACCATCAGGAAGATGCCGTGTTCATTGGCAACAAGAAATCCGGTTTCCGAGCGGAAATCAGCTCTGTAGTTGAAGGGAAACCGCCAGAGTTGGCCTGTCTGCAGCGACGCAGCAAGGCCCTCGTCGATGGATTCGGGCTCAAGGCAGTAGACGGAGGTGATGGCAAGGTCCAGCAAGTCGGTGGCGGGCAAGGGCCCCTGGAGGTCCACCGGCTCTCCCAGGGTTGAGGGAACCGGTGCAAGGGGCACACCATCACTGTCCTGGGCCCCGATCTCCTTGGTCTCCACCTGGCGCCCATCGGGATCAAACCATCTCTGGGCCGTCATACCGGCAGTGATCAATACAGCACCGTCATCAGTCAGCGCGGCTCGGGTGCAGGGCTCACCGACTGCATCAACTGGGATCCGGCGCCTGGCGCCATAGAGCTTGCGGCGCTCAAGCTTGCTGAGCTGGAATGAGCTCGTCGCGCCGAGGTGGGTCACGACAACAGGCTTGGCCATGCTGCTGAGTCCGATGAGATTAACCTACGCCCCCCCAAGGACGGCACCCCCAGTTATTCGCTGGGTGCATAGTTTTGCCAGTGACAGGCCGTCCTGCGGAGGGCTTAATCTGTTTGCACCTGGCACGGTCTCACAGGGATGAAGAACAATGAACCGGCGGTAGAGTGGGACTGTGAGACGATCCTGGTGTGCAGCGATGCCTTCGCAGGGCTCACCGTGGTGATCACGGGCAAACTCGAGCGGATGGAGCGCAAGGAGGCGGAGCGCCTTGTGGAACGCGCAGGCGGCAACGCCGTCGGCTCGATCAGTGGCAAGACTGACCTTCTGGTGGCGGGCGACAAGGCAGGCAGCAAGCTCACCAAGGCCAAGGAGATGGGCGTGGACGTGATCGATGAGGCTGCCTTCATTGCCAGACTTGAACTTGTTCTCCCCTGAGGCCCTGTGCTCATGACGGCTGCGCTGCAGGCTCTGAACGACGAACTCACCGGCTTGATCCGCCGAGTCCTGCCATCGACGGTGACGATCGAGGGCTACAGCAAGGATCTCTCCGAAAACAGCCAGGGTTCCGGCTGGATCTACGCACCCGGACTGGTGGTGACCAACCATCACGTCATCGATGGCATGGAAAACCCCGTCACCGTCAGTCCGGTTGGGCGCGCCGGCATCACAGGTGACGTGATCGGCAGCGACCCGGAAAACGATATTGCTGTGATCCGCGTTGAGGGGCTGGACGGCCAGCCTCTCCAGCTCGAACTGGAAGCACCCAGGCTTGGGGAACTGTGCGTGGCGATCGGGTCACCCCACTCCTACAGGGAATCGGCCAGTCTTGGAATCATCAGCGGCCTGTCCCGCCAGATTCGGATGGCGGATGGAACCGTGATTGAGGAAATGATTCAAACCGATGCGTCGGTGAACCCTGGGAACTCAGGCGGGCCGCTGGTCGATATTCATGGCCGTGTTGTTGGCATGAACACCATGGGGCCGGCGGAGACCGTGAATATGGCCGTTCCCGCCGAAACAATCGCCGCTGTTGTTCCTGAGATCGTGAGCCACGGAAGTGTTTTGCGCGCCAGCATCGGCATTTCCATTGCGGTGATCGAGCACTCGGGTGGCCTCCAGCGAGCCATCAGCGTGCGCAAGGTGAAGGATGCAGATCAGTCCCCACTGGAAAGCGGCGATATCCTTCTCCAGATCAATGGCAGAGAGCTGAAGCGGCGGATCGATGTCATACGAGCACTCGGACGTGAAGCGGTCGATCAGCAAGTCACCATCTTGATCGAGCGAAACGGTGAATCCAAGACGGTGGAGGTTCTGGCAAAAGCGAGAACCTCCTCGAAAGGCTAGGAGACTGAAGACGAGTTCTTAAACCTCGATTTCGTCGTCCGCCTCCTCATTGAAACGCTCGCCTCCCAGCCTGACCTTCAAGCGGTCGTCATACAAGTCCGCTTCATCAATCATGTCTGAAATGATGCAAGCCACCAATTCAGGACTGGGTTTTTCTGCTGGATATTTATAGTAGTACCGGATCTGCGACTCCTTCTCAAAGAAGTACATCTGGCCGATCACGATGTCGGCATTGATCTCGTTGATGAGGGCATACAGGGCTGCGCTTTCCTTGACGCCATCAAGTAACAAGGACCTGAAAACAAGCGCTGAGGGATCGGACTCAATTGAGACAACGACTCCTGCGCTGTCGCCTGTGACCACGAAATCGCCATCTTCAGTTGGATTCGCGTCTTCCGGCTTCTTCCCCGTCAGGATAGCGACGGCGCGCCTCGTGACATCAACAAGGGTGTCATGGTCAGCGCCTTGGTAGGTGAGCTCATCGTCGGCCATTTGCACAGCACTGGGTTCATACAGCATTGTCCCATGAGTCGGCCACTCAGCAACCCAAGGAATGGGGGCATCGGGCATAGGTGTCTTCAGGATCCTTACCTGATTCGCTGACTCATGAGACCAGCAGCTGCATCTTAACTTTTGCTACCTTTGACGCAGTATTAAAAGTGCAACCACCAAGCTCGGGCAGGGAACCCGCAGGGAATTGCAGATATTCAAGGGCATTCATGTTGATGATCGGACGTAGCTCGTCCTTCTTGATCCACAGATAGTTGACATCAAGATCAAGAGCCACCAAATTCTCCAGGCGCGTGAGGTTGGTCAAGTCAATATCCTCGTAGTCATCCAGCCTGAGCCTGCAGACTGGCAGTTTTGACAAGATATCCACTACCACATCTGGCAAGCTCGATTTATTTTCCATCTTGATATTGAGCCATAGGTCTTGATAGCCTGCTAGCGGCATAAGATCATTCATAGCTGGAATCTGGGACATGGTGAGCCAGATTTCCTGGATCTTGACGCTGTTGCGCAGACCCTCCACTGTCTCCAATCCATGTACAGTTTTAAGACTCAGATCTTCGTCGTATGAAGAAGGAAGCTCGCCGATTTGACGCGTTGCAAGGTCGCTCAGGCTTAAATGCCTCAAAGAGTCGGGCCAGCGCTCAGGCATGCTGACCAGCTTCGTGCATCCTGAAATGGATACACGCTGCAGATTCGGCAGGCTACCCAAGACTCTCAGGTCATCAAGGTCGGCACACCTTGTGATAACCACCTCCTCAAGCGAAGAGAGTGACAGCAACTGAGCAATGGAGGACAGGCGCTGTAGGTCGCTCAGATCGAGCCTTTTGAGATTCTTTATCTTATCAATGCCGGCAAGGTCGGATATAGGCAAATCCCACAACGTAAGGCTGCTCCCATCAAAGCATGGGAACCATCGCAAGCTTTCAATCGGTGCATTCCTTAAGCACAATAGATCTGAAGTGACTGCCGCCTGCTCCAGGCCGCGGAGGCTGAGCAGCTGCTTGCAGTTATCGATGTTGAGATCGTCAATCTGTTGACAACCAGAGAGATTCTGTAGCGTTGTGATATCCGTTTCCGCCAGATTAATGTTGCGCAAGGATTTGCAAGCCGCTGCAAGGGGGGCCAGATCGCTGACGGAGGTGCCGCTGATATCAATTGAAGATAGATTGACGCATTTAGATACACCACTAATCTCCTTGAACTCTGCGCCAACTAGCGTCAGCCTCTCGAGTCTGGGGGCGTCGAGATGGTCAAATTGAATTGTTGCACCATCAGCCATGCTAAGCGACAATTCGGTAAGCCTTGTGAGGCCCAGCCAGCAGTCCGACAAGCAAGCAGAAGGTCTTGTTCTATCCGGCTCAAGGATTTGAATATTGATCGTCTCTAAATTCTCGAAAGACCACAATTGTGGCATTACAATGATCTCAAGTGGCTCATACTCTGCCCATGGCTGGTTCAAGCTTGTGATACCGAGCCGCAAGGCTTCACCACGGCTACCGGCTGGGCATCGGGAGAGGATGCCGAGAAGTGCGTAGTAGGAATAGGAATGCGTGAAGGCATCACTCAATCTGAATCGCCGACCAGGAAACAGAGCGCCATCGATAACCTCAACTTGATCGAGCAATGGATCGGCGGCTGTGGGATCTGTTTGGAGGAGACTTTCCAGCAGGTTCAGGCCTTCATTGATCGCCGGGATTGAACGACGTCGTAGCTTCGCCCAACAGGCCTTGAGATTGTCCGGAAGACGTGGGACAGGTGTGAGATCTGGATTCACAGGAGCCCGTAGGCGATCAGCTTGCACGGAATCCTTCAGTAAAGAGCTGAATTCAGCTTCGCTGATCACAAGCTTGCGAGGATAACGATCACAAAGAGCATTGATCTCACACGTGTCACAGACAACCAGATCAGCTTCTCCTGGGTCATCACAGATTTCTCCTCCTGCCTCGAGGATCAAACGAATGAGTTCAAGGTCAGGACTATTGGCGTCGAGGTGAATCCGCATATCTTGACAAGGCTGCTCATCGACGAGCGCAATCTCCAGCGATTCATCAAGACTGAACGTGAAGATTGCCTTGACCGTCTGATGAAGTGCGCTGGCTTTGCACTGGCTTGTGAGCTCAAAGCCTTTATCGCTTAGATGGTTGACAAGACGCATCAACCGCTCAGGATTGTTGGCAATAGAAAAAAGTGCTTGCATTGGAGTCTCAATTCAATGAACGGCATCAAAACCTGCAGTCATCATTCTTCATCGCCAAGTTCGTATTCTCTCAACTGCTCAGCAAGCTCGATCACCGAATCAAGCCCATGGGCAGTCACGTGAGCCTCGACATCCACGGTTGGAAATTCATGAAAGATATAGATAAAGGATTCAAAGATCTCTTGCGGACTGAAAGTCTGCTCCTGGATTTCATCGCCATAGCGATCACGAAAGATTCTTGCATCCTCATAGGCTTGATGGAATGCTTCGCGATCAACTGATAGCTTGCCATCTGAGCCGATGCGATGATATCCACACTTTTCGATAACCGACTCTTTCCCTCTCCATGGTGGTCCTGAAATGAAGGTGGGGTCGATTTGCTCTACTTGCTCAAGCAGGTTGTATCCAGTGAGTTGCATGCTCTGAGCTGCACGGCTGCTGCAGGGGAGGGACCTTGATCGATACTAGGACTCAGAGCAAAGATTATTTTGTTTCGTACTGATTCTCTTCGGTTAAAGACCTAGCATGAGGCAGGGTCAGGTTGGCCGCAGAAACTATGCATTGTCTGCATCATTGCCATGGTTGAACACGAGGGCGTTCCACAGTCCCGTGTGGTGCGGGTGTTCCTCAGCAGCACCTTCCGCGACTTCATGCAGGAGCGCGACCGGCTGGTGAAGGAGGTGTTCCCGGAGCTCCGCCGCAAGGCCCGGGAGCGGGGTGTGGAGGTGGTGGAGGTGGATCTGCGCTGGGGCATCACCGAGGAGGAAAGCCGCCAGGGCAAGGTGTTGCCGATCTGCCTGGCCGAGATCAACCGCTGCAGGCCCTACTTCGTGGGGATGCTCGCGGAACGCTACGGCTGGGTGCCGCCGGCTGACGAAGACAACCGCGTCGTGCTGGCCGACGAGGAATACGCCTGGGTGGAGGAGCACCTGGGCCGCCGCAGCGTCACCGAGCTGGAGATCCTGCATGGGGTGCTCAACAACCCGGAGATGGCCGGCAGGGCGTTCTTTTACTTCCGTGACCCCGCCTGGAGTCAGGCACAGACGGAGCCAGGCTTTGTCTGCGACAGCGAAGAGGAAGCAGAAAAGCTTGCCGACCTCAAGCAACGCATCCTTGCCAGTGGCTTCCCTGTGGTGAAAGAGGAAGACCTGCCAGACCCCAAGGCCCTAGCCGACAGGATCGGCACAGACCTCTGGGCCCTGATCGAGGAGCAGTTTCCGGAGCTGGATCAGCCCGATGCACTCGAGCGAGAGGAGCGCAAGCACGCCAGCTACCGCAGATCGCGCACCGAGCTCTATGAGGACGGCGATAGCGGCGGCGGAAAGGTGTCACAGCTGGAGCAGTGGATCGCTGCGGGTGAACAGCGGATCCTGATCACCGGCGAATCAGGCGCCGGCAAGAGCGCCCTGATCGCCAACTGGATGCAGCGGCATCAGCAGAGCCATCCAGAGGATGTGTTGTTTGCCCACCACCTGGGCTGCAGCAACGACGCCAATGCCCTCGAGCCACTGCTGGCGCGCATGGTGCAGGCGGCCTCAACGCTGATGGCCCAGGAGAGCGATCAGGCGCTGAGCGAACCGATGAAGGTGCCGCAGGACTACTGGGAGCTGGTGAGCACCGTCACCGACACCCTCAGCAAGCTCAGTTACTGGTGCAAGCAGCAGGGCCGCCGCTGGATCTGGGTACTCGACGGCCTCGATCGCCTTCCAGAAGAGAACCAGCAGGCTCTGCCCTGGCTGCCGCTGCAACTATTCCCCCACCTACATGTGGTGATCAGTGCGCTGGATTGCCCGGCGCGCACGATCCTGCAGGAACGGGAGTACACCACCCTAACGATCGGCCCGCTGGAGCGGAAGGAGCAGAAGGCGCTGATAACCAACTATATGCGGCGTTACAACAAGACCTTGGTACCAGAGCTGGAGTCCAGGATCCTTGAGCATGAGCCAGCGCGGTCACCCTTATTTCTGCGGGTGGTGCTGGATGAGCTGCGCGTCTGCGGTCGCCACGAAACGCTGGCGCAGCAGCTTGACGACTATCTCAAGGCGCCATCCGTGGATGCTTTTTACGCCAAGGTGCTGGAGCGGCTCGAGGGCGATGTGGGCCGAGAAGTGGTTGAAAAGGTGATGACGGCCCTGTGGGCCAGCCGCGCGGGGCTTAGTGAACCGGAGCTACTCGCTATCACTGGTGTAGCACCGCTGCAATGGTCGCCGATTGATCTTGGCCTGGAAGGGTCATTCGGCAGCAATGGCAACCAGCTGGTGTTCGACCATGACTTCTTGCGTCAAGCGGTGAAGGGTCGATATCTTCTGAATAAAGAAGCAGAGCTCAAGACGCACATTGGACTAGCAGATTGGTTTATCGGCAGAGAAGGCTGGGACAAGCGAGAAGCAGAGGAGCTCCCTTGGCAACTGCAGCACGCCGAAAGGTATGAATCGCTGTTTACCTGGCTAGCCGATCCCTGGAATATCTGCATACTGACGAGCCATCGACCCATCTCAGAGCTAATCAGCTACGAAAATCAACTTCGAACACTATCGGGTATCCACCTTGACGACATTATTTGTGACTCAGTTGCGCACGAGATTGCAATAGAGAAAGGCAGGCCCGAGGTGCTTGTGCCATTTCTTCAGCAAATCAGAGAGTGCCTAGAAGAGATGGGCCTGTTCCGCTCTCTGTATATCACGGTCTCAAAAGAGCTTCTTTCATTTACAGCACAAGAGGACGTGCATCCAATGGAAGCTACTGCCAGCACAAGAGACCTTGCCAGGGCATTTCTGAATGTCGGTGACCACAGCTCCGCCAAACAGCTGTTTGACCAGCTATTGAAAATCAGCAAGATGTACAACCAAGTCGTAGATTGCGGCACCCTCAGCGATATTGCCGAGCTCAAGACTCGTCAAGGCAAAATGAAAGAAGCAGAAGAGTTGTGTTCAAGGGCATTGGCAAGCGCGAAAGATGCCTACGGGGAGAGGCACCTGCAGACCATCACCGCCATGAACAACCTTGGAGTTTTCTATAGTCGGAATTCACGCCTACAAGAAGCATTGGAAACATATACCCAGGCTCTTGGGATAATCAGAGATTTGACCGGCGAAGAATCACAGGAGACACTTGGCTTGTGCCACAACCTAAGCTCGCTGCACAATCGAATGCAGCAATACCATCAAGCGGCCGACTTGGGATTGAGAGCGTACTCTGGGCGTATGAATATACTTGGCTCAACTCACCCGCTAACCCTTAACTCTCAGGCTTCATATGCGACGGCGCTACAAGGTCAATGCGACTATGACCAGGCCAGGCAGTTGTTTTCCTCTGTTTACGAGGCAAGAAGATCGCTGCTTGGCGATGAGCATCCAAGCACCCTGGCTGACAGGAACAACCTAGCACTTGCTTGCAGCGATCAAGGCGAATGGGAGCTTGCGAAAGAACTCTATGAATTCAATCTCGAAATAGAAGAGCGGCTTTATGGCGAGAGCTCGCCCTCTACCATCGTCTCATACAGAAATCTAGCCGCTCTTTGCCTTGAAAGGGAGCTTTACGGTGAAGCCGAGCGTTATTTCAGATCCTCACTTGTAGCCTGCAAGGAGGTCTACGGTAATCAGCATCCATATCAGATGAGTAACCGTATTGGACTTGCTCGCAGCCTTAGCGCCCAAGAACTCTACGAGGAGGCGATCGAACAGCGGCGCATCGAGCTGATCTGGTGCCGAGAAGAGAAAGGAGATCGTGATGCCGGCACCCTCGCCTCCATCCGCGCCCTTGCCGATGATCTGAGTTCAAGCGGTGACCCAGATGCCGCCGAACCGCTCTATCGCGAGTGCCTCGCCGGCAGGGGGAAAACCCTTGGTGGTGACCACCCCGCCACCATGGCCACCCGTTACGACCTGGCTAACTGCCTGAGCAGTTTGGGGCGTTACTACGAAGCCATTCAGCTGAGGCGCGTCGAGCTGGCCTGGTGCGAGACGGAGAAAGGTGCCGACCATCCAGATACGCTTACCTCACTAGAATTTCTGGCTCGGGACCTTTCCTGGACCGATGAGCTCGAAGAGGCAGAAACCCTGTACCGACAGGTACTGAAACAGACCATCAAGAAGCTCGGTGCGGACCATGCAGAAACCATGGGACTCCGTCATGGCCTGGCTCGTTGCCTTAGCGCACAGGATCGCTACGAAGAAGCGATTGAATTACGCCAAATTGAACTGGCGTGGCATCGTGAAGCATTGGGTGATCGTGACCCCATCACCCTGATCTCCATCAACGGCCTGGCAACCGATCTGGAAGCATGCGGTGATCCAGAGTCCGCTGAACAGCTATACCGCGAATGCCTTGCCGGCAGGATTGAAGCCCTTGGCGATGAGCACCCCGATACCATGGCCAGCCACTACGACCTGGCTGGCTGCCTCAGCGCTCTTGAGCGCTACGACGAAGCGATCGAGCTACGGCGGATTGAACTGGCCTGGTGTCAACAGGAGAAAGGCGTAGATAATCCTGAAACAGTTGCTTCGCTTCATGCTATGGGCGTCGATCTGTTGGAAGCTGGGCAGCTAGAGGAAAGTCTTGGCATCCTGCAGGATTGCCTCAATAGGCGGCAGCAGCTGTTCGGCGATACAGATCACAGAACGCTGGCCACATTTGCCAGGGTTCTGGATGCCCTCTCAAGTCTGCAGCGTTATGACGAGGCCATCGCCATGTCAGAGACACTCCAGCGCTTACTGGAAACAGAGAGAGGATGGCTTGATTCTGCAGTTCTCCTGCAACTGAGCAACCAAGCGCAGCTGTACGAATGGTTAGAGCGTTATGAAGATGCAGAGCGCTTATGGCGTCGCCGTCTGGAAGGCAACGATCAGACCGAAGGACCCGAGCATCCCACTACTGTTCAACTTAGGTGTGACCTGGCCAGAGTTCTTGAGGAGCTTGGGAACCTAGAAGAAGCGGAGGATCTCTATCGCCAATCATTACGCAGGCAAGAAAGCGTGGTTGGGAGCGACGACCCCACCACGCTGAACACCGCATTGGCTCTAGCTGGCGTGTTGACCGAACGCCGTAAGCATTCAGAGGCCATCCCCTTGCGACGGCGAGAGCTGGCATGGTGCAGGCAGCAGAGTGGTGATCTCAATGTCGATACGCTTGACTCGATCAACGGCTTGGCGATCGATCTACGCGAAGTCGGCGAACTGAACGAAGCGGAAGCTCTGTTCTGTGAACTTCTGGCAGGCCGCCAGCAGGTGTTGGAGCCCAGCGATTTTGATATCGGGCGCGCCCTTGGTGGGCTGGCTAAAACGCTTGAGAAGGCAGGCAAACTGGAGGAGGCTCTCAGCTACAGCCAGCAGGCCTTTGCCCATCGCCTCGAGTACCAGGGTGCCGACGACTGGTGGACAAACCGCGAACGCCTGGATCTGGCTCGTGTTCTGCACCAATTGGGACGTAACCAAGCAGCTCTCGATCTGTTGGAAGAGCTGATGGAAAGCTTAAATCGCAATCAGGAACCTGACGACGATGACCGTCAGCTGGTAAGCGATGCATCAGCATTGACAATCGCTATCAAGACAGAACTTTAATGGGTATGATCAATATCCTTGATCCAACCCAAGCCAACGAAGCCATTCCAAGCCCAATGCACAACAAACCGACAGAAGCTCAGCTCCTAGACGCAGCCAAGCAGGCCGTCGGTTCGCTTTGTGATATTTCCGCTGATGACGTCGCCGTTAATGAGCATGGTGTGATCGACTTTGCCACGACCGATTCGAGCGCTGTTGTGTATTTCTGGGTTAATGCAGGGGACGACGTCGAACCAGCCTCCTATCGATTTCAAGCAACGCTCCTGCGTAATGTGACCGAAAGCCCACTGGTCTATGAATTGATTAATGCTATCAATGTCGATCTCGTGTATGGCCAGCTCTGTTTCCGAGAAGATGAGATCACTCTGTATTACCGGCATATGGTTACGACGTCTGAGCCCGATGTTCTGGCATGGATCCTTAGCCAATTGCTTGAAGAAGCTGATCGCGCGGACGACGCGCTTCAAAGCCGTGTTGGTGGTGAGCGCTGGATTGAAAGGGCGAGCGATGAAATTGATGTCTAGCTAACAGGCGAAAAATTATTCACTTGCGACGTACTGACCATTCTCCATCGCCCATTGCGGCTGTCCATCCCATGGTTGAACAGGGAATTTCTCACGTTCCCTTGAGTAGTCTTCTCCCGTAAGTGCGCTAAAGCGAGCGGCGATGATCCCTGAATTACAATGTCGCCGGCAAAGCGTAAGGATTTCGTTCCAATCCAGTTGCGCAAAGAACTCATCTTGACTCATTCTCAGAGTTCCTTCTTCTACGAACTCTGCGTGAAAGCTGTTGTCGGGGGTGCCGTAATAACCTCGAAAATAATCCTGGAATTCCTCTGGACTGCTGTGGACAACACGATGTAGCTGTTCAAGGATGAATGCTTTGTCCTCGTCGTCCGCTTCGGCATAGTCGGCAATCTCTTCTTCAGATACATAGTTGGCAATGACTGTCATCATCACACCATTGCAGTCGTTCGTGACTTGCTCGAGATCCCGCAGAATCAGATCCTCGATAGTCTGGTCGTCATCTTCTGTGGATGAATTGGTATCACCTTCATCGCCACCTTCATCCTCGTCGGCCCAGCGAAGTCCTCCAAGCGCCTCCTGAAGGGTGTCGTCGTGTTCATCAATCAGCTCAGCAATGACACGGATAAGCCAAGCGACGAGCTGAGCCGATGGATCTCTTGTCGGCAGTTTGTAATAGAAACTGATGCACTCTTCTTCAAAGGAAAGGGTGCCTATCGGTAGCTTAAGGTTGATTTCATTGATGAGTCGATAAAGCGACGGAGAAGCGTCGACCCGCTTGAGCAAATTAGCAAAGAACAAAAAGCCAGGAGTTGGCGCACCGTCGACATTCAAGAGGAGCGCTGCAGTCGCATCCTTGCCGTTGTCAACAACGATAAATCCATCCTTGTCGACCCGCACATCCTCGGGAGCAATGCTGCAGCAATCCGCCACGGCTTGCTTCGCGACATCCAGCAATTCCTGCTCGGTCGGTCTGCAGGGATCGGCCATGGCCTGGGTTGCACGCATAACCAAGAAATCTATTCCATTCGGCTTACGTTCGATCACCTGCTGTCCCCAGAAATCTGGCAGCGCATCACGAAGGGCGCCGAAGAAACCACCCAAGCGGGCAGTTTGAAACTGCTCAGTCGATAGTCGTAGTTCTAAAGGGTCGAGCTCCAGCTTCGATCTACAGCTGCTCGGGCCGGATGATCGGGCTGGAGCCCTCGGCTTTGACAGAAATGTCGATCCACCCGCACCGCAGCGCCGGTTCAACCGAATCCTTGATCTCGATTGGATCCATGCCATAGCCGGTCAGGACACTCCATCTGGCTTTGGGTGGCCTCTGCGCTGACTCAGGCCAGTAATTGCGACAGGAAGGGATCAGGAGGCTCCACCAGCGGATTGACGACCCGCACACCACGCCAGCAGAAGCCGGCATGGAGATCTTCGGTGAGCAACAGCCGGGCACCACCCTCAGCGGCCACGTTGAGCACCAGTGCATCCCAGCTGGCCAGCTGATGCGCCACACAAAGATCCATGGCCCCCTGCCAGGCGGTGGCGGTGCTCTCTAGCAGTGGAAATGCATCCATCCAGCCGAGCACTGCGTCCCGGGCTTGGTCGGGCGAGCGACCGGCCTTGCCGGTGAGTACGCGGAACAGCTCGCCGAGGCACTGAAGGGGCACCACCAGATCGGCGTCGCTGAGTTGCTCGAGCAGCGCCCTTGTGGAGCTCACCCGCTGCACATCGCCAAAGCCCTCGGCGTAGACCAGCAGGTTGGTATCGAGTGCTGCGCGCATCAGTCGTAGAGATCGTCGCGCTTCCAGACTCTGGCCTCCCCGCTGGCGGGCTGGGCAGCCAGGCGAGCCAAGAGGGCTTGGCGCGCCGCTGCGCTGGGGCGGCTGCCCTTGCCCACGGGCGTGAGCTGGGCGACGGGCCGCCCGTGGGACTGCACCGTGAAGCTCTGACCCTGCGCCACCTGCCGTAGCAGGGAGGAGAAGGAGCGATTGGCCTCAGAGGCAGTGATAACAGCGGGATCGGAGCCCAATTTGGATAACTAGTGAATCTCACTACATTAATCCCGGATGCCCCTCTTTGCCTCGCTTGGGCAATGGCAGCCTCGCTGCTCGTACTTCGCAGCAAAAAGGCGCCAGCAACAGGGGTGCCGCTTAGCGTTGAACAACCCCAAACCGCTTGCAGCAGTTATGCATCTGCTGCATAACACCCATGCCAGAAGCGGCGCCAGCAGTCTCTGAATCCCGCGAGATCCGGGTGTTCCTCTCCAGCACCTTCCGCGACTTCAACGAGGAGCGCCGGCTGCTGGCCACCCAGGTGTTCCCTGAGCTCAACCGCAGGGCACGCGAGCGTGGTGTGGAGCTGGTGGAGGTGGACCTCCGATGGGGCGTGACACAGGAGCAGGCGGAGGACGGCCATGCCCTGGAGATCTGCCTGCAGGAGATCCAGCGCTGCCAGCGCTACTTCATCGGCATGCTCGGAGACAGCTACGGGAGCCTCACGCCGCCGGAGCGCCAACTGCTCGAGGCCGCCCCGTCGCTCCTGGAGCAGCGCCAGTGGCTCGCGGGCAGGATCGGCCAAGCCAGCTACACGGAGCTGGAGATCGAGCAGCGCCTGCAGGAGATGGCGGGCGGCGCCAGCGATGGCCGTGCTTTCTTTTATTTCCGCGCTCCGGCCTGGAGCAACCCCAGAGCGGATGCGGGCGAGCTCGGCTGGCGCAGCAATGATCCAGCCGACCGCCAGAAGCTGGAGCTGCTCAAGCAGCGCATCAGCAGCAGCGGCTATCCGCTGGAGGAGGACCTGGCGAGTCCACAAGCGATCGCCGATCGGATCAAGGCCGACCTCTGGGCCTTGATCGATCAGCAGTTCCCGGAAGGGGAGCAGCCCGATGCGCTTCAGAAGGAAGCCCGCAAACACGCCGACTACCGCCGCTCCCGCACGGGAGCCGGTCAGTACATCGGAGGGAAGGGCTACATCCAGCAGATGGAGCGCTGGCTCGAGGCGGGCGAGCAACAGATCCTGATCACCGGTGAATCAGGCGCTGGCAAGAGCGCCCTGATCGCCAACTGGATCGAGGCACACCAGCAGAACCATCCAGGGGATGTGATCTATGCACACCACCTGGGTTGCACCAACGACGCCAATGCCCTGCGGCCCCTCCTCGGTCGCCTGATCGACACCGCCTCAGGCCAGCTCCTCGAGGCGGGGGTGATCACAGAGGCGCTGGCAGTGCCTGAGGACTGGTGGGAGCTTGTAGCCAGGGTGGCCGAAACGCTGCAGAGCCTGGGGCGTTGGTGCGAGGGGAAAGGCAAGCGATGGATCTGGGTGCTCGACGGTCTAGATCGACTTGACCCGGACGACCAGAAGGCCCTGCCTTGGCTCCCTCAGAACATCCCAGCGGGTGTACAGGTGTTGGCCAGTGCGCTGGCCTGCCCGGCGCGATCGATCCTCAGCGAGCGGGGCTACACCACGCTCACGATCGAGCCGCTGGCAGCAGTGGAGCAGGAGCAACTGATTCAGCGCTACCTGCAGCGCTACACCAAGGAACTTGATGGCGGCCTGCGCCAGCATATCCAGGACCACAACCTGGCCGGATCACCGCTCTTCCTCAAGGTGCTGCTGGAGGAGCTCAGGCAGTGCGGAAGGCACGACACGCTCAAGAGCCAGCTGGACTTTTACCTGAGCTCCCAGACGATTGATGACCTGTATGAACGGGTGCTCGAGCGGCTGGAGAACGACGGGAGTGGTGAGGCTGTCCGCAAGGCGATGACCGCGATCTGGGCCAGCCGAGCAGGGTTGACTGAAACCGAACTGCTGGCGATAACAGGGCTGGCTCCACTGCAGTGGTCACCAATTGATCTGGCGCTGGATAAGGCCTTTGGGCGCAACGGGAATCGACTGGTATTTGACCACGATTACCTACGAATCGCGGTGCAGGACCGGTATTTACCAAACAGAAATCAAAAGCAGAGTGCGCATGAGGAGCTAGCCCATTGGTTTGCACAGCCAAGCCAGATAGACCTCAGGATCGCAGAGGAGCTTCCCTGGCAACTGGGGCAAGCCGGTCTCAAAAAGGCACTAATGGAGCTTCTCCTAGACCCAAAACAACTTAGTGAGATCTTATCGTTTAGGCCAAGCAGAGAGATCGCGGACATCTGGCATAAGAATGCTAGCCAAGAAGAATCGCTCGATGATTTACTCGGACTAAAGATTGGGACAGGCTTCGACAATAACAACGAGATATCAAGCATCAATAAGCACGGACTGATTGGAATAGCCAATCTTCTTGACGAGATGGGACTGCATCGGTCCACTTGGCTAAAGCTGCGAAAGATCATAAGTCAGAGGCCGCAGAATTCGGCCAAAGAGAACGTGGAATCACTGCTTTATTTGTCCGATGCATATCATCAGACCGGAATGTGGACAGAAGCCTTAGATTCGTACAGAATAGCTCTGACAACCGCAAATCAATCACTCGGGGATGAGCACAGGCTTACGCTGACGATTCTCAATAACCTGGGCAACCTACATAGCGACTTGGGTAACGAGACGGAATCAGCGCACTTCTACGAAAAAGCATTTGAGAAGCGCATGAAGACGCTAGGAGAGGGGCACCCAGACACACTACGGACGATGAACAACCTAGCCAACGCGTACTCAAGCAGTGGAGATACTGAAAGAGCAGAATACATGTACCTGCGGTCAGCCTCGATTAAGCAAAACATTCTTGGCAGCAGCCATCGGTCGACAATAAATGGAATATATAACTTGGCGATATTCTATGACAGTATTGGCAAGAAGAAGGAAGCAGAAGCTCACTACTTGAAGGCCCTTGACGGCAGACGCAGTCTTCTCGGGGAGAATCATCGAGATACGCTAATGGCGAAACATGCTTATGGGGTATTCCTAAGCGAACAAGGAAATCAAGCGGCCATTGAGGACTATATTGCTCCATCAGTTATTCTATTGACTGAGATACTTGGCGTGGATCATCCAGACTCGCTGCATGTCGGTTGCGCGTTGGCTGATATCAAGAGAGAAGGAGGTGACTACGGTGGCGCAGAGGCTTTCTACAAGCAGCTTCTGGATGCAACCTCAGGCATTCCCAGGGAGGAGATGCGCCACAACCGCATGCGATATTCTCTTGCAGAATGCCTAAGCAAGCTGGGTAGGCACAAAGAGGCCATTGAGCACAGAAGAATCGAACTGGCTTGGTGTAGAGAGAAAAATGGAGATGATGATCCAGGAACCCTAGAATCGACGAGCAAGCTCGCTTGGGAGCTTCAGCAGACTGAAGAATATAACGAAGCAGTTGAACTCCACACGAGAGTTCTAGAGAAGAGTCAGACTTCAAATACAGCAGACAAAGCAGATGAAATGTCAGCTCGCTATCGGCTAGCAGGTTGCCTAAGCCAGATGGGACGTCACAAAGAAGCCGTTTATCACAGGAGGATCGAACTGGCTTGGTGTAGAGAAGAGAGTGGAGATGATGATCCAGGAACCTTAGAATCGATGAGGGAGCTCGCTTGGGAGCTTCAAAAGACTGAAGAATATGACGAAGCCATTAAACTACACATGAAGGCCATAGAGACAAGTCAGTCTTTAAATGAAGTAGATGAAGAAGACATAATGTGGTCCCGATATCATTTGGCAACATGCCTAAGCCAGAAGGGACGGCACAAGGAAGCAATCGAACAACGCAGAATCGAGTTGGCTTGGTGTCGAGAACACGAAGGGATAGGCAGCCCCGGCACAATTACATCAATCAATAGCCTAGCGGCGAATCTGCGTGAAGTCGGAGAGCTCAGGGAAGCGGAGACCCTCTTCCGTGAAGTGGTAGATGTCCGTAAGCAAATAATGGAGCCCAGTGATTTCCAGATGGGCCGAGCCCTCGGAGGCTTGGCCAGAACCCTTGAAGATCACGGAAGGCTGGAAGAATCGTTGAAATACAGCCAACAAGCTCTTGAGCACCGCAAGAGCCATGAAGGCTGCGACACATGGTGGACCAATCATGAACGCCTAGGTCTTGTCAGAGTCCTACAAAAACTGGGCCGCTACAAAGAGGCCAGTGCTCTGCTCGCCGAGCTCCAAGAAAGCATGGGCCGCAACAACGCGCCCGATGACGACGATCGCCAGCTAATCACTGATGCCGAGGAGCTGGCACGGTCACTGGGTAAATCCTTGTGACCCGCATCGCAACGGTGATCAGCTCGTTGGTGGTCATCGGCGCATCCTTGCACGTCCGCGCCAACCCAGTCACCTACGGCGAGCAGCTCTGTGTGATGCTTAAAAGCGGAATCAGTCAGGACAAAGCCTGGGCCTACATCGCCCAGGAGCACACCAAAGCTGCGATGGCCAACCCTCAAACCGTGATCCCCTGGTATTCCGCCGCCTCAGCGGGCTGGGCGGTAGGCACAGCCCTCGGCAATGCCGAGCGGACCCAGAGGGAACTGGCCGCCATGAAGCCGGATGTCCTCAAAGTGGCCCGCACCAACTGCCCTGAGCAATTCCGGCAACTCTAATGATTAAGCCGTACCAATCACGACACTGAACACGCCAGAGACAGAGCAAACTGGTTGTGAACGTATTGATAGGTGAAGCTGGATGGTGAATACCAGAGATCACTGGGGCAAGATTGACAGCAGCCGCGCCCTAGTCCTGGTAATACAGAGATTCAATAACAATGAAGCAATTGCATCAGCCAGAACACGTGCTTAGGATTAGGGAAAGTCCGATAAGCGCGTGTCACCGATCGAAACGACTCCTGTTCTGTTAGCCCATGGGCTTCTTCAGGATCCCGGTGCCGTTCCACTGGTTATCGCGGTCGCGGGGCATCGGGATCCAAGGCCAGAGTTCTTGCCCCTGTTGCGACAGAACTTTCGCCATCAGCTGGAGCAGCTCATCCGCGAACTCCCGCACACTCCGTTGCTCATGCTCAATGGGCTGGCGGAGGGCATGGACAGCGAAGCGGCCGAGATATTTCTGGACGTCATCAGGTCCGACAAAGAGCGCCGCGGCAGGGAGGTGCCCAGACACCAGCTGGTCGCGGCACTACCCAAAATCCCGTCTGATTACCGAGGTGACTTCCAAGACCCCACAGCACTCGCACGGATGGAAGATCTGTTGCAGTGCTGTGACGGAATCCTACACCCAGGTAACTGTGCTGACCTTCGGGTCGCCCAGCTCACAGCGGGCAATGAACAGGGCCTGGATCCGTCAGCCTGCTACGGCCAGCAGGGAATCTTTCTGGTCCGCCACTGCTATCTGCTGTTTGGATTCTTTGATGGTGTCGAGACGCGCCTGGTAGGCGGCACCTCGCAGACCGTCTCGATGCAGAGGGGGGAAATCCACCCGCTCTTCGTGAGCGTGGATGAGGTCCTTGCCAACAAGGAGCCTGGCGCTCTGGTTCTGCATCGAACCCCCCGATGCAAGCCCGGCTCTCCGGTGAACGGTGCCGGTGACATTCAGTTCTGGTCGCCAGGCGAGGCTAGAAACAAGGTCAGCAGGGGTGAAGGACTGGACCTTCCCCAAGCCATGCTCACAATCCCCAACAGGCTGGAAAGTATCAACAAGTCCCTGGGATGGCCAGGATTTGAGCCAACGATCTACAACCCGGCGGAAGGCCCATATACCCGTCTCTGGAGTCGGGCTGATCAGCGCGCAGGGAAGAACAAGCGGAACTACGAACACTGGTGTCGTGTTTTGGTGGCGACCGGCTTCATCCTGGTTCTTCTAGCCCAGCTGTCACCGGTTGCCCAGGGGCTCTGGTGGGCTTTACTACTGCTGGCATTCCTATTATTTCCAAGGCTCCAGCAGGGTCCAAAACTCGAGTTTATTTCACAACGATGTCTTTCGGAGTGCCTCACAGTGCAACACCTCTGGATAGCGCTCGATATCGATGATGATGCCGCCGATCTCTTTCACAGCCGAAGCAACAGTGAACTCGGCTGGATCAGGACTGTATTGCGGGCTGTGCGCATCCAATTACTCAGTTTCCATTCAAGAAAGGAACGGATCTATAGCTCCGCCATTGGCAAAGCTCAGATCTGGATTGCTGGGCAAATCGATTTTCTGACTGAGAAAATCAAGATGTTTGTCGCACTGACGCAACGCTGGCGCGCCATTGCCATTGTTCTGGCTGGATCAGCGGTCGCACTGGCAACACTGGAAAGCCTGCCAGGTTCCAGCGGAGCCTTGGCGCCGTGGGTCGTGGTGCTGCTCGCTGGCTTCGCGTCAGCGCTTGCCTACAGCAACCTAATTGGTTATGCAGAAACAGCCGACCGCTACAAGCGCAGCCTGCGCCAGTTTGAGAGGGGGCAGACTGCCCTTGTGGTGACGGCATCCGACGAAGACGAGGAACCCGTCACCACAAGGACAAGACAACGCATCGTGATCGAGGCCCTAGGCCGCGAGAAGCTCGATGAACTCAACGACTGGGTCGCGGGGCAACTTCAGAGGGTTTATGCACCAGGCGCATAGTTCGGGCGTGGTCATGTGAACAGTTGTTAGATCTTCACTGCAATGGACCAGTCAAGCGGACGAAGGGCTTGATCGGCATGCTTGACCGGTCTAGAGTTGCGTTATTGACGTATAGCTCACTGCTCGTTCATGTCCGCATTCTTCTCGACCTTTGTCGCCAACGAGCCCGACGAAGATGGAGATATCGGTTTTGACACCGAACTGACTGTCACCAACGAGTCTGAGACTCCTGTCTATCAGGTCCAATACAAGATCTGGTATCGCGATCCAGAGGGAGCAACCTTCGAGGAAAGCGATAGCTACGATGATGTATTCCTGGCTCAAGGTGACAGCCATACAATCAGCCCTTGGGGACGCGTCAACCAGCGCTACCTCAGCGGTGACGCTATCACCGTGACAGGACAAGTCAAACTTGCCCGTCGCGATTTCTGCGTTCTTGGAGAAGTTGAGATACCCGGCCCCGGGAGCTCCACACGACTGACCGCGAATGTCAGCTTCGATTGGTTCACTGGGCCGATCACTCTCCTTGTGACTCGGTCAGAACCAGACAGCGACGGCGATTTCAATCTGGAGTTCAAGGCGCTGATCGAGAACCAGAGCAGCCAGTACCTCAAGGTCGTCACCCTGAAAGGCCAGCTAGTTGATTCGGAAGGCGTTGAAATTACCAACGACGAGACCGAACGGGAAATTCCTCCGCAGACTGCGGTTTACTACTCAAGTAGTTTTTACAATGCCAAGGCCGGACAGCTGGAAGGCGCAAAGGGAATCTTCTCCTTGAAAGCACTGGTTCCTGTGGCGAGTTTTGAGGCCAGCGAAACCACCCAGATCGGCGAGGAGTGAGACCAAAGCGATGAGAAAAAGGGAAATTCTTCTCAGAGCCCTAACACGCCTACTGCTTGGGGACTCAGCGCCACCTGACACAGAGCAGCCAAGGACGTCATCACCCGCTGAAGGTGGTGTTCAACGTATTCAGCCCAAGGTGGATCAGGCGGAAGAACGTAGGCCAGAGCTAACGGTGATTCCCATGACGGAGACTAAGGACGTGAAAGCAAACCAACAGACGGTTCCGACCATCGATCAATTCCCGGAACTAACCGAAGAGATCAGAGATCTGCTTCGTTCCGCAGACTGGGATGAGGTCAACCAGGGCCTTGAGCTGCTGGTATCAACAACCGACAAAGAGCAGTTTCAGCTTTTTTCGATGTTGATAGACCCTGGAAGTCTGCGAATCGCACATCAGCAGCTATGGGAAATAGCTCTTGGCATCAGTGAAAGTCACCAGATCAATGCTGTTGCGAAGATTGCCGACCTGGCCGGTGCATTGGATGAAGTGACATCGATTCATCTGAATCGGGCACAATTTGCCAATGAGATCGATCTCGATCTAAATCTTCTGTCGAGCGCAGCAAAGCTCGAAACACTTGTTGTCAATGGAGGCTCCGTTCAGAACCTCGATGCAATGATAACCTTAACAGAGCTGCGAACACTTGCCCTCCTCGCAGACAATATCGATTGGGATACAGACGAACACAGAGAACTCTTTCAGTCACTAAATAACATCACCTCATTAACACTGAGTCAATGGCCATGGGAGGACCTCACGCCACTGTCTTCGCTCACCAGCCTTGAGCACCTTGATCTACGCGGAGGTGAACTGGATTCACTCGAAGGAGTAGATAGCCTAGGCGCACTTACTCGTCTTTCACTTTCTGACTTCTACTCACTCTCATCGATCACAGAGATCAATGCACTGAAACAGCTCAGCTGTCTGAGGCTGTTCAACTTGAGTATCAGTTCACTGGAGGGCCTAGAGGAACTAGAGGCGCTCACTGAGATTGAACTCGAGTGCTCCGATCTCGAAGACGTCTCCGTTCTCGGGTCACTCAATGCACTGACAAACTTGCGTCTTGATTGTGGACGCGAAGTTGCAGGGCTGGGCTCGTTGGCGAGTGCGCCTCAGTTAAAACGCCTGAAGTTGGGAGATATTCCAGAATTCACACTCGGCAACGATTCCAGACGACGTCTGGGTCGACGCGAACTGGATCGGCTCTGCACCGTCTGGAAGGCAGTCGGCGACCGATCAAGACGGATCAGCAGCCTGTTTTCTGAGGGTACTGATCTGGGTGTTGTGTTGATTGGACTGAGTGTATGCGAAGCACTGGCGGACCAGATTTCAGCTGAGGACTTCAATCAGAGGCTTAAGGATGTCACTTCACGCTGGGGCGACGCCCTTCTCTCCAGGGCCTACTGGCCAAAGAAAAGTGACTCGAACACTCGTTACCCCTCCACCTCTCCAATCGGACAGTGGTTGAACAAGGCAACAGGCCTTGTAGATGAAAACACAATCAGTCAGATCGCTGATTCACTCGCCGAACACTTACCACAATCTCCACAGAGGGCCTGATTCTCCATGGGACAGGGCATCCAGACATATGGTGCTGAATTGGATGCGCTCACACTTCAGCGCATCCTTACCCATGTATTCCGCACCAATCTTGCTGACGAGGAGAGCACGGGTACACGTCCGACTCCGGTCTGCATTTGGGGGAGTCATGGTATTGGCAAAACATCCCTGATCAAGGAGTTTGCCCACCGCAACGGCTGGAAATTTCGTTACTGCGCTCCTGCACAGTTCGAGGAGATGGGCGATCTTCATGGTCTGCCTGTTACCCATGATCCAGATCCTGAAGTGCATGGGGATGAAACCACGATCTATCTGCCGCCAGATTGGGTTCCCAAGGCAGATGAAAGCGGCCCTGGCATTTTGTTGCTGGATGACATCAACCGTGCGGATGACAGGATCCTCAGGGGCTTAATGCAGCTCCTTCAGGAGTTTGAGATGTTCTCATGGACCTTACCGAGCAAATGGCAGATTGTCTGCACAGGCAATCCTGATAGCGGTGACTATTCCGTCACAAGCATGGATGATGCGATGCTCACGCGGATGCTTCACTTCACGATGGTCTATGAACACAAGGCCTGGCTGGCGTGGGCCAATAGTCAGGGGCTGGATCAAAGAGGCATCGCGTTTTTGATGACCTACCCTGAAGTCATGAATGGTCAGCGAACAACACCGCGTTCATTAGAGCAGTTTCTCAGACAGATCAGCAGCATCGGAGATCTGAAGAAAGAGGTCGAGCTGGTTAATGCTCTCGCCAACAGTGCACTTGACAAGTCTGCGGCAACAGCGTTCGTTGCTTTTGTCAATGACGAGTTATCTGAGCTCATCAATCCAGAAGATATCCTCGATCCAAACAAATGGGCTGCATCTAAGTCTCGTCTTGTCCAGCTTTCACAAGGAGCAGATCAGGCCAAGCGGGTTGATCGCTTATCAACCATATGCAGTCGACTTGTCTTCTACTTGAAGAAGAATCCACAACAGCTTGATGAGCCATCGGCTAACAGCCTATGTGAGTTCATCATGCATCCCTCTCTACCCGGGGATCTGCGCTATGCACTGCACAAGGATCTCGTGATGATTGGTGGTCAAGCCGCTGCCGCAATGCGCCGCGATGATGTTGCTAAAACAATCACCGCTGTCCTTTGATCCGGCCCGTGAGTGCTTTATTAAGCCAGTCGGCTGAGCAGGAACTTGATCAAAGCATTGTACGGGTCTTGCGCGATGAGCCGTTTTTCGGTCATTTACTGGGATCAGTCATTCGTCGCCTAGATTCTCAGATCCCGACGGCAGCAGTGACTCTGTCGCCCGCTGGCGTCAGCCTTGTCGTCAATCCCATGTTTTTTATGGAAGAATTGACGCATGACGAGCGATGTGCCGTTATCAAGCATGAGATTCTTCATCTCGTACTGAAGCACTTATTTCGGTTCAACGACAAGGCCACCGATCACCATAGATTGAACATAGCAGCAGATCTTGTTGTCAATCAGATGGTGTACCCATGGCCACTTCCATCGTCTGCAATCACTCTTGCATCATTTCCAGACCTTCAGCTAATTCCAAATAAGAGTGTTGAGTACTATTACCGCCGCCTTGAAAAGCATGCTGCGACTAACCCTGGCTTTGATCAGACACTTCGAGTAAAACTTACAGCCTCGCATAGTCATCATGGCCGATGGGCTGCCAGCGGCGGTGAAGGCTTTGAGAATGCAGAGTCGAATCCTGGATCTCCCGTATCCCTCGGCTCAGCTGATGATGCTCCACAGCTCAGTGAAGATCTTGCCAAAATCCTTGAGCAGACCTTTGATCGCCAACTACAACGTGCGCGGTCTCGTCTGACGAACAAGCAGTGGGGACGAGTACCAGGCTCACTGCGCTCCATGCTCGAGCAAGCTGATCATGTTTCCGAAGCTCAGGTTGACTGGAAGCGTGCACTCCGAATCTTCGCATCAGCAGGCTACCGGACACGTGTTGTGGCCACCACAAGAAAACGCTCTAAACGCTTTGGCACTTATCCAGGCGTGAGAATACGGCGAGAGAGAAGACTAGCAGTTGCCATCGATACTTCTGGCTCTATTGACAGTGACACTCTTGCTTTATTCTTTGCGGAAATCGATAAGATCCATGCAACGGGAGCAGATGTGATGATCATTGAAGCTGATGCCAAAGTGCAAAGAACTTATCTCTACAAGGGTCGGGTTCCAGAACAGACCGACGGAGGTGGTGGTACTGACTTCAATCCAGCATTTGAATGGATGCGCACAGAACGCCAGCATTTCGATGGTTGCATTTATCTAACAGACGGCTATGCAGACGAACCTACGGTGAAGCCACCTTGCCGTTTGATGTGGGTTATCACCGCAAACGGCAGAACTGGAAACCATCTGCCTTGGGGCAAGCAGATTCAGATCGGTCATTAAAGACCAGCCAGAAGCTTGAGGCGTAGCTTATCGACCTGCCCCTTCGTATCAAATGTCGCCTTACCCAATGCCTTACTGAGCTCTGTTCTTGGCTTGACCTTTAATACCTCAAGATTTTCCAAGGCAGAGATCGATGTAATGTCTTGAACATTGCAGTCCGAAAGATCAAGAGACTTCAGGGTTGTTACTCGACCAATGCCAGAGACTTTTTTGAGCTCCGCACTCCACTCTGTGCGAAGACAAAGTTCAGTGATGTTTAACCTGGCTAGCGCGTCTCCTAATGCAGAAGGGATATCATCCACAATTGTGCTGTATCCCTTCTGTTTGCCACAACCTGCGACAACAGTAATCTTTGTATCAGGATAATCTGCGAGCAAGTCTAGATCGGTCATTGTCTCTGGAATGAGAATTTCATCCAACTTGGGCACTGACAACCCCTTCAGACTTTGCAGAGCGAAGCATCCAGATAGATCCAATCCCCAACTGCTGACCTTGATAGCCTTGCACCCCTCAAGGCCGCTGAGAGTCTCGAGCTCAGGATTTTCCCTGATACTGAGCTCTGATAGCGTCGCAGGACACTTGCCAATTTCTTTGAGATGTGTCTTCTCAAGGCTGAGAATTGTCAGAGACTTTGGCCATGCAGTTGGACCTTTTGCCACGTTCTTGCATTCTTCGATACTGACCTCTTCAAGCGACGGCGCAGTAGCAAGAGCAGTCACATCATGCAGCTCATCACAGCTTCGTGCTCTGAACTTGCGCAACGCCTTCATTGAGCTCATCACTGGTAGCGTCTTTAGCGTCGTCAGGTTGTAGACCTCGAGTTCCTGAAGCTTTGCAAGAGCTGCCAAGGGATCTAGTGACGTAACTCGATGAAGCCCAGATAGATCCAGTTTTGACAGTCCCTTGAGGGCTTCAATTCCATTGAGATCATTTAGGTTCAACTGCCTTAGCTCCAAATTCTGGAGCGAAGATGAGTTGAGGCCACCAATGGACTGTATGTTCTCACAGTCGTTGAGACTGATTTCTTCGACCTTTGAACAGCCCTGCAAGCAATGCAGGCTTGAAATCGCTGTTCCGTTGAGCATGAGTCTTTGAAGGCCAGACGCTGCTGACAATGCATCAAGTCTGGAAAGTTCTCTATTGTTTGACAGATCGACCGACAGCAGTTCTGTACAGTAGGCCAGTGCCGATATGTCGGTCAGACCGATATTTGAACAGTTCAGATTCTTAAGCCTTGGTGCTTTGAGCCCATTGAGAGTCCTGATCCGGATACCTTCATGCTCATACCCTGAATCATTCGCGATTTGGAGTGATGTCAGTGAAGGAAGGTCGCCCAGAGCTGATAGGTCATTTAGGATAATAACATCCGTCTCATCATCAACCCGATCGATTTCGATCTCGAGATCCTCCAGTCCGGTGAAACCACGCAAGACAGGAAGTCTTCGAACACCAAAACTCAGCTTCCTGATGGACTGACGCAACCGACCAGCTGAGCTTGAATCAGATGCAATGCTCAATAGACCCATCAGTGCGACATCGAGGAATCTTAAAGCCGGGCCAGTACCCTTGAATTTTGAGCCTCGATCAAGCTCCCCTGTCTCTGGATCGATCGAGACATTCTGGACCAACAGATCGATGTCTGCGTCTTTCCCTTCTAATGACTCCAGGATACCTTCGATGACATCAAAATCTCTCTCTTGGAGCTTCTTCTGAAGTTCCTTCAACTCATCGCTCAGCTTTGCTGAAGGGGTTGCCTTGCTTCGCGGCTTCTTGATCGCTGGGATGACTGAAAGGAATTCATCCAGTGGAACAATGATAAAACCCTTGGCTCCATCAATCATCGCACCCATGGTCTCAAGAAGACTCTGAGTATTGTCATCACCGCTTGCGACAATGCACACGTCACAGTCACCCTTTCCTGTGTCACTTACAGATCCGCCTTGCTTCTTAACGTACTCGGCAATTGCCGTTTGCTTGGCCGAATCAACTCCAGCACCGAAGCAGACGTCAACACCTGTGAAGCCCTTGCTGGGCGGTGCATCCAGCCCACTTATCTCCCACTTTGTTCCGAAGTTATTGCCAAGCCCCAATCTTGAATAGCTGCCATAACCGCCAAAGTTAACAGTAAAACCACCTTCTTTAATAATGGCTTCGGTTAGTGGCTCACCGTGACTCTTGTGCTGAAGCACATATCCCTTCTTCCTGCAAATCTCGACAAGCTCACGAGCTCTATCCTCCGTCGTCCCGAATTTCAGAAGGGCTTTCATGGTCTTTCAGAACTCTTGGCTGATGATAGACCAATCCCTGCGGTCCTACCTATGCACATACTGCATAGTTTTCCCTTCTGGCCTGTAGCTGGGAGCACCTTCTCTTTCCCCTAAGGAAGCTCTGGAAAACCCCAGCGATCCACGGGACAATGGTGCTGTGATCACAGGCCAGGACTGGATTGATGGGTGGCAAGCAGCTCGGCTTCTCGGACTACGAGCTGACGACGGCCAAAAAGC
>NZ_JAGQBW010000025.1 GCF_024345835.1 Synechococcus sp. HJ21-Hayes
CAGATAGGCGGTGGGGAACAGGAGCAGACCCGACCACCCAACAAAAACGAAGCGGTCGCGCTTGAGCCAGTCATCGAGGACGTCGAACCATCCCCGCTGCGGCGCGCGCCCTACAGCGATCGTCATGGGTGGGAAATGAGCGGTGCGGGAAGCCCGCGAGCTGTGGGTTACCGGGCGATGGTAACAACGTTCACCTGCACTGCGAGGCGGGTTTCGGCGGGCTGACACGGCCCGTCACCATTGCGTTTTGGGTATATGTGCTCAGGCCTCTCGCCAGGGCGCTGGCGGCCGCGCGAAGATGGCGGGCCCAACGGTTTACCGCCTTTCATGGCATCGGCATCCCCCGCCAAGGCGGCCAAGAGTTCCCCCGGTTCGGGCGCCAGCGCCCTGGTGCTGGAGCAGCCGGTGCTGGGCTCCCGCCGGCTCTCCAACGTGCTGGTGGCTGCGGTGGTGAGCACCGGTGGCCTGGGCTTCCTGCTCACCAGTGCCTCCAGTTATCTCGGCCGTGATCTGCTGCCGATCGGTCACCCCGCGGCTCTGTTGTGGGTGCCCCAGGGCCTGGTGATGGGCCTTTACGGCCTGGCCGCCATGGCCCTCTCTGCCTATTTGTGGACCGTGATTTCCCTGGATGTGGGTGCCGGTGCCAACCGCTTCGATAAGCAGGCCGGTCAGCTCACAGTGACCCGCCGTGGCTTTCGCCAACTGATCAGCGTGGAAACCTCCCTCAAGGACATCCAGGCCGTGAAGGTGGATGTGCGCGATGGCCTCAATCCCCGTCGGCGCCTGGCCCTGCGGGTGCAGGGTCGTCGCGACCTGCCCCTCACCCGGGTGGGTGAGCCGATGCCCCTGGCCGAGCTCGAGCAGGGCGGCGCCGAGCTGGCGCGTTTCCTGGGCGTGCCCCTGGAGGGCGTGTGATGGCGCTGGTTCGTCGTATCCGGCCCCTACTGCTGGCCTTGGCTTTGTTGCTCAGTCCGATTGGCCCGGTGGCCTGTGCCGCCCAGGGGCCCAGCGCTGACCTCGGCTGCGGCACCAGTGGCGTGCCCTGCCTGAAGGGCAAGGCTGTGGTCGAGCTCACCACCAGCAAGGGCGTGGTGCAGCTCAGTCTTGATGGGGATGCAGCCCCCCTAACGGCCGGCAATTTCGTGGATCTGGTGCGCCGTGGCGCCTACAACGGCACCGTGTTCCACCGCGTGGTGCGCGATCCCATTCCCTTTGTGGTGCAGGGCGGTGACCCCCAGGGCGCCGATCCCAAGGTGCCCGTGGACCAGCTCGGCACTGGCAGCTTCATCGACCCGGCCACCGGCCAGCCCCGCTTGATTCCTCTCGAGCTGTTCCTCCAGGGTGAGGCGCAGCCGCGCTACGGCGAAATTACCGCTGGCCCTGGCCAACAGAGCAAGTTGAAGTTGCAGCACGAGCGCGGTGCCCTGGCCATGGCCCGATCGGCAGACCCCAATTCCGCCAGCTCCCAGTTCTATATCGCCCTCAAGGCCCTGCCAGAACTGGATGGCCGCTATGCAGTGTTCGGCCGCGTAACCCAGGGCATGGAGGTGGTGGACAAGATCAACCAGGGAGACCGGCTGGTGAAGGCCACCCTCGTGGAGGGTGGCACCCTGGTGAAGAACTGACCTCAGGCCGGCACTCGCTTGTCGAGGCTGGTGACCTTCAGATAGGCGGTGTTCACCCCCGAGGCCCGCTCCAGGGAGATGCGCCCGGTGCGGGCAATTTCGAGGATGCCGTAGCTCTCGAGCACCTGCTCGAGAGCTACGAGCTTGCCGGGGTCGCCCACCACTTCGATGGTCAGGGCCTGGTCGGCCACGTCCACCACCTTGGCGCGGAACACCTGCACCAAATCCAGAATCGCCGCCCGGTTCTCGGGCGGTGCCGACACCTTCAGCAGCATCAGTTCCCGCTCCACGGCGGGAATCTTGGTGAGGTCGATCACGCCCAGCACGTTCACCAGCTTGTTGAGCTGTTTGCTCATCTGCTGGAGGGTGCGATCGTCGCCCTCCACCACCATCGTGAGGCGCGATACCCCGCGCTTCTCCGCTGGTCCCACCGCCAGGCTCTCAATGTTGAAACCGCGGCGGGCGAATAGGCCGGAGATGCGGCTCAGGGCTCCCGATTCGTCTTCCACCAGCACCGAGAGGGTGTGTTTCATTCCCAGGGTTGCTGTGGCCGAACTGTCCACCCAAATTACGTGCCGGCTTGCCCGGATTGGGCTGGCCTGCGCTGGTGCAGCCAGGCCAGCAGGCGGCTGTTGAACTGCTCGGGTTGCTCGTCGTGCAGGCAGTGCCCCAGGCCGGCCAGCACCTCCATCTCCAGATCCGGCTTGTGGGCGGGCAGGCGATGGCGCACCTGGGGTGGCACCAGGCGATCGTCACTGCCCCACAGCACCAGCAGGGGTTGCTGCATGCGTTCCAGTAGCGGTGCAGCAGTGGCGGCCCGGGGGCGCAGGGCCATGGCGATGCTCATGGCCCGCAGGGAGTGGGCAGCCCGGGGGCGCAGGGCGGGGCGGGCCACCAGCCGCCGCAATTCACGGTCCACTGCCTCTGGCGTGGTGTAGGCGCTGCGCAGCCCCAGATCCAGAAGGGGGGTGAAGGCAATCAGGGGTACCAGGAGTTCCAGCGGCAGCAGCCGGCAGAGCGCCACCACCCCATGGCGCTTGAGGGTGCGGCGCCAGCGGCCCCGGCGCTGGGCCACGGGCATCAGCAGGCTGGGATCTGGCAGGGGCGCCGCCACTACCCCGTCCACCCAGCGGGGAAAGAACACCGCGCAGGTGAGGGCCACCAGGCTGCCGAGGGAGTTGCCCACCAGCACCGCCGGGGCCTGCACCACCTCCTCCAGAAATCCCTGCAACTGGCGGGCCCAGAGCCGGTTATCCAGGTGCCGGTGGCGGTGGTGGCCTGGCTGGCTGGAGTCGCCGAAGCCCAGCAGGTCGATGGCATACACGCACCAGCCGGCGGCGGCCAGTTCGGCGGCGTTGTGGCGCCAGTGGCCGCTGGCGGCCCCGAAGCCATGGATCAGCACCAGGGCGGGGTGGGCGCGGTTGCCCAGTACACGCCAATGGCACACATGGCCCCGCCAGGCCCAGGCCCCGTGTTCACCCCAGTGGCTGCCGCGCAGGGCAGGCTGGGTGGGGTTGATGGCCATCGCGGAGGACAAGACGGCACAGGCTGGGTTCCTTCACTATTGCGAAGCCTCCGCAGAGCTGGAGCTGGGGGAGGGCTTCTTTCGGCCGGAATCCCGCCCTTCGCGGGATCTGGGGGTGGCCCTGGCACGGGTGCTGGCGGTCCAGGCGCCCCTGCGGGTGCTGGATCTGATGGCGGGTTGCGGCATCCGCAGCCAGCGCTATGCCCGGGAGGCCGGCGCCGCGGCGGTGTGGGCCAACGACGCGGACCCGGATCGCCTGCCCCTACTGCAGCGCAACCTGGCGGGGGTGGCAGGTCTGCGCACCACGGCGCTCACGGCCCAAAAACTCCTGGCCCAGTGCCTGATCCGCGAGGAGCGCTTCGACCTGCTGGATCTCGATGCCTTCGGCTGCCCCACCACCCTGGTGCCCCTGGCCTTGGAGGCCCTGCGCTTCGGTGGGGTGCTCTATGTGGCCAGCACGGACGGCCGCTCCCCCACCGGCCACGACCGCAGCGGCGCCATCCGCTCCCTAGGCGCGGCCGCCAGGGCCCATCCCGCCAGCTGGGAGCTGGCCCTGCGGCTGCAGATCGCCGTGGTGGCCCGTGCCGCCTGGGCGCTGGGGCGCGGCATCCGCCCCCTGTTCAGCTTCAGCGAGGGCCGCACCTTCCGCACGGCCATCGAACTTCTGCGCAAGCCCGCGGCCCAGGAGGAACGCCAGCTGGGCCTGCTGGCCTATTGCCATGGCTGCGGTGACCAGCAAACCCAGAGCCTCCTGCAACTGCGCCAGTGGCCGTCCTGTTGCTGCACCCCCGGCCAGAGGCCGGCGCTCACCATCTCTGGCCCCCTCTGGCTGGGGCCGTTGCAGCATCCCCCAACCCTGGAGGCGATGGCAGCCGCCGCTGAACTCAGCCTGGCCAAGGCCTCCAGGCGTCTGCTCGACACGCTGCTGCGCGATCCGGGCCTACCGGCCCGTTGCTGGCCCACGGCTGATCTGGCGCGTCGGTTGGGCGGGGGGCCGCCGGCCTGTGGGCGGCTGGTGGAGCAGCTGTGGGCGGAGGGATGGGCGGCGTCGGTCTCGGGCGTGATGGCGGGCCAGTTCCGCAGCGATGCCCCCTGGCCGCGGATCCTGGAGGTGGCAGCCCGTGTCAGCTCAGGGCCTGAGGCCTCGGCGGCCGCCAGCGGCGCGCTAAATAGGTAAGCCGTTACGGCACATGGGCATGGCCTCGGAAATCTTCGGCATCGCAGCCATCTTCTGGATCCTGATTCCTGTGGGCCTTGTGGGCGGCATGGTGCTGCTGAAGCTCGAAGGCGATAGCTGAGCGCTGCCGCTGCACGGCCCTGCCTCCCCCGCGTTGGTGGCGGGCTCACCTCTAGGCTCTGACCTCGCTGAAGGGGTCAGATGCAAGTGCTGGTGATCGGTGCAACAGGAACCCTTGGCCGGCAGATCGCCAAGCGGGCCCTGGATGCCGGTCATCAGGTGCGATGCATGGTGCGCTCGCCCCGCAAGGCTGCGTTCCTGCAGGAGTGGGGCTGCGAACTCACCCGTGGTGATCTGCTCGAGCCCGACAGCCTGGACTATGCCCTCGAGGGCCAGGATGCCGTGATTGATGCGGCTACCACCCGGGCCACCGAGGGCGGCAGCGTTTACGAGACCGATTGGACCGGCAAGCTCAATCTGTTGAATGCCTGCGAGCGGGCCGGCGTGAAGCGGTTTGTGTTCGTGTCATTGCTCGATGCCGAGAAGCATCGGGATGTTCCCTTGATGGACATCAAGTACTGCACCGAGCAGCTCTTGACTCAGTCCGACTTGGACTACACGATCCTGCGCTGTGTGGCCTTCATGCAGGGGGTGATTAGCCAGTTCGCGATTCCCGTGCTGGAAAGCCAGACGGTGTGGGTGAGCGGCACCCCCACACCGATCGCCTACATGAACACCCAGGACGTAGCCCGTTTCGCGGTGGCGGCCTTGGATCACCCCGATACGACCCGCAAGGCCCTGCCGGTGGTGGGCCCGAAAGCCTGGAACACCGGGGAAATCACCCAGCTGTGTGAGAAGTACAGCGGCAAGACGGCCCGGGTGTTCCGGGTGCGGCCCTTCCTGATCCGGCTGATGCGGGGCGTTGCCTCCTTCTTTGAGCCCGGCGTGAATGTGGCGGAGCGCCTCGCCTTCGACAAGGTGACCGGTGGAGGCATGACCCTCTCGGCTCCCATGGAGGAGAGCTACGCGGCCTTCGGCCTCGATCCTGCCGAAACCACCCGGCTCGAGGACTATCTGCAGGAGTACTACGACACGATCCTGCGCCGTCTGCGGGAGATGGAATCGGATCTCGATAAGGAAGCCAAGAAGAAGCTGCCCTTCTGATTGCCAAGGCAGCCTCGTGGTCTTGGTGCTAGTGCGTCTGTACTTTTAGACAAGTCCCGTCGCTGAACCCCTGTCATGTCCGTTGCCCAGGTGAAGAATCTCCAGCGCCGTCTGGGCAACCTGGAGCAGGAGGCCATGGAGGAGATCAACCGGGCTTGCGGCCATGAGCTGTGGCAGAGCCTTGGTTTTGATGCCTTGGATAGCCTCGAAGACCCTGACCGCCGTGCCCGCGCCAACTACTACTACGGCCAGCTGCAGGCCGTGCGTGAGCTCAAGGACGTGCTCGGCTGAGGGTTCAGGTTGCGCGGCGCCCCTGGCCAAGCCGCCCTACCCACCGGCGCCGGCGCGTCCGGATTTCCCGCCGCCGGCTCGGCCGCCCCGGCCTGGGGAGCGCGGCCCCGGCGCCTGAGGGCGCAGCAGGTTGCTCAGCCGCTGGGCTTCCGCTGCACTGACGCTGCGCCATTGCCCTGGGATCAGGCCTTCGAGGCTGAGCGGTGGTTGGCCGTCCATCAGGTCCATGGCCACCCGCAAGAGCCGCAGGGTGGGAAAGCCCACGGCTGCCGTCATTCGCCGCACCTGGCGGTTGCGGCCTTCGCGAAGCTCCAGCTCCAGCCAGCTGGTGGGCACGTTGAGGCGATGGCGAATGGGGGGATCCCGTTCCGCCAGTTGGGCGGCCTCCACTTCGTCTGGACTGAGCTGGCGCACCCTCGCGGGCAGCGTGGCTTGGCCCTGGATCAGCACGCCGTTCTGCAGTTGCTGGAGGGCTGCGGCCGTGGGCAGCCCCTCCACCTGTACCCAATAGCGACGCCAGTGGCCCCAGGCGGGATCGGTGAGGCGCTGCTGCAGCCGGCCCTGAGCGGTGAGCAGCAACAACCCTTCGCTGTCGGCATCCAGCCGGCCGGCGGCATACACCCCAGGGATGGTGATGAACGTGGCCAGGCAGTCCCAGCGGCTGCCTGGCTCGGGTGTGAACTGGCTCAGCACCCCGTAGGGCTTGTAGAAGAGCAGTGTGGTCAGGAGGCTTGCCGGGCTTTCCAAAGGTTCACCACCCCAATGGAGATCAGCAACAGGCCCAGATCCATCGACAGGGGGGGAAGGGACATCGGTGGAGCGGCGCAGGCCAGGCGGGGCATTGCGGCTGACCCTAGCGGCGGTGCCTGTGGATGGCGGCCACTAAGCTGTTGGCAGCAGTTCGGTTTTTGGCTGGCAGCAGCGCATGATTGAGACCTCCGGCGTCATCGAGAAGGAGCAGGGCAACGGGTTTTACCTGGTCACCCTCGAGCAGCCCGCAGGCCACCAATGCCTCTGCCGGGCAGCCGGCAAGCTCACCAAATTCCGCATCAAGCTGCTGGCCGGCGACAAGGTGCTGGTTGAAATCAGCCCCTACGACCTGACCCGCGGCCGGATCACCTACCGGGAGCGCAACGCCGGAGCCACCGGTCCGCGTCCGGGTGGCAACCGCCCCGGCGGCCCGCGCCGCCGCTGAGCCCACCGGGTTGCGCAGCTGCTTTGCAGCCGGTGGCTGTGGGAGAAGTGTTTCTCGCTCCAGATGTCCGCTCGATGGTTTTCACCCGATTCGCCCCGGTTTCTATTCGGCGGTTTGATTTGGGTGGCTGGCTTGGCAGTTTTGTTTTCGCTGTGTCCAGGAATGGTGCACCGTGGTGCACCATTCCTGGACAGGCCCCAAATGGAGCGGGCTCCCGCTGAAGCCTGAAACGGGAGCCTGAAACCGGAACCAGACCAGAAACCCGCGGGGTGCGTTGGCGTTTGGGGTTACCCCACTGGGCTGGGAAGCAGCTGCTCGATCGCGGCCTTGAATTCGCTGCGTTGTTTTACGCCGCGGAAGGCCTGTTTCAGCTCCTTCTGGAAGAACAGCTGCACGGTGGGTGTGCCGGTCACGCCGGCCTGTTCGGCGATGTCGCGATCGGCGTCGATGTTGATCTCCACCCCCTGAGCCGCTCCGCCCAGTTCGTCGAGCACCCGCTTCAGCTGCGGCTTCAGCACGTGGCACGGGCCGCAGGTGGGGGAGGTGTACACCACCAGCAGGGGCTTGTCGCTGTCGTGATAAAGCTTGCGCAGGGCATAGCCGCCCTTTTGCCAGAGGGCGTTGGGGTCGAAGTTGTCGGCGTCGCTCTCGGCGGTGCGCTGGGTTTCGCCCACCTCGGCGGGCTCCACCGGATCGTGGCTCACGGTGACGGCCAGGTTGTGGTGGGTGAGCCAGCGCTCGGCGGCCAGGGCCGCTTGGCAGCCACTGCCGGCGGCGGTGATGCCTTGGCGCCATTCGGCATCGGCCACATCGCCGGCGGCGTACACGCCCTCCACGCTGGTTTCGGGGCGACCGGGTTGGGTGATCAGGTAGCCGTGGCTGTCCACCTCCAGTTGGCCCTTCACCAAGCGGGTGTTGGGGGTGTGGCCGATGGCATAGAAGAGGCCACGCACGGCGAGTTCCTCCGTGGCACCGCTGCAGGAGTCCCGCAGGGTGATGGCTTCCATCCAGCCGTTGCCGGAGCAATTGGCCACCTGGCGGTTCCAGTGCACGGTGATGGCGGGATTGGCCAGCACCCGATCCGCCATGGCCTTGCTGGCTCGCAGTTGCTCGCCCCGCACGATCAGGTGCACGCGGCTGCCGTACTTGGTGAGATACACGGCTTCTTCACAAGCGGAGTCGCCGCCGCCCACCACCGCCAGCTCTACATCGCGGAACTGGGGGGTGGCGCCATCGCAGATCGCGCAGGCACTGATGCCGGCGTTCCAGAACGTTCCCTCGCTGGGCAGACCGAGCCGATTGGCGCTGGCACCGGTGGCCAGGATCACCGCGTTGGCCAGGATGGTTTGACCGTCGGCAGTGATGCGGAAGGGGCGCTGGGAGAGATCCAGGCTGTCGGCGTCGGCCTCGATCAGGCGTGTGCCCCAGCGCACGGCCTGGGCCTTGAGGCGATCCATCAGATCGGGTCCAAGGATGCCGTCGGGGAAGCCGGGGAAGTTCTCCACGTGGGTGGTGGTCATCAGCTGACCGCCGGGAATGCCCCCGTCTTGAAAGCCCGTGATCACGATCGGGCTGAGGTTGGCGCGGGCGGCGTAGATGGCAGCGGTGTACCCGGCAGGGCCGGAGCCAACGATCACCAGGTTCTCAACGACGGGGCGCTCACCAGCCATGGCTAAAGCGGACTCACTTCGTTTTGAGTGTAGGCAGCGGCCGGAGTGGTCGCGGGGGCTAACGGATCGCCAGGGCCGATCACGCTGGCTCCTTGCCGGAAGGCTCTGGTGGATGCGCGGTGCCGTTGCTCGGCCGGCCACAGACTTGCGGAGAGTTCCGCGAATCTCGTTGATGGGTTCTGTGGTCCTCGAAGAGGTTGGCCTGGCAACCGGCCTAGATCGCGCCGCCGATACGGACGTTGTTGATCCGAAAATGATGGCGAAGTCTCTAAAGAATTGCTTTAGATTTCCAGGAGTCCGTCAGTTTCGTTGCTCTTGCCTTCGCGGGGCAGGTTCCTGACGTTGGGGACCATGAGCACGTGCTCCGCCATGAGGTCGGGATGCTCGTCCACGCAGAGGATCCATTCTCGGAACTCCTCGGTGAGTGCGTAGCTGTCCTCGTAGCGCTCGCGCGCATCGAGGCTGGCGATGCGGGCTGCTGACCAGTTGATCGCGACGGTGAGCCGGCGCTGGATCGAACCTTTCATGAGTCCTGCTTGTTGACACCACGCTGGACGCGACTAGCGCGGTTTGCGGGGTTGATTCGTTAAACGTCGCATTTTCTGCAGCACTGTGATGTAATCAACGCTGCAGCAGGAAGTTCGGCAGCTGGGGTCCCTTCATGCGGATCACCTCGCCAGCGCCATCCTGCAAGGCCTGCAGGGGCAGCGAAGCGCCCCGGCCGGAACTGGAAGCTTCGCTTTCGGCATCGCTGTTGCGGGGGCGGATCAGGTAGGGCTCGCTCAGCGACCAGGTGCGGGCGTACTGCATCAACAGCGGATCGGCCGGGGCGAACACGTAGGAGGGATGCCGCGGCACCGTTTCCTGCTGGGCGCGGCTGCCATCCATGCGCACCGCTCGGGTGATGGCCTGCACGAAGCGGGTGCGGGTCACCACGGTGGTGAGGTAGGCCACCACCCGCAGCCGGGGTGCGTCGAAGCCCTCGGCGCACATGTCGATGCTGACCAGCCAGTCGGCCTCGCCGCGCTTGAAGGCCTCCATGCGCTCGGCCGCCTCGGGGTCCTGGGAGTGCACCAGCTGCACCCGATCGCCCTCCTCCTCGAGCAGGCCGGTGATGCGGCGGGCGTGGGCAATATCGCGGGCGATCACCAGGCCGCCCGCCTCCGGGTGCTCGCGCCGCACCGCCTCCAGGCGGCGGCGGGCATTCAGCAAGAGCCGCAGGGCGATGCTGCTGGCATCTCCGAGCCGGATGGCGCGGCGCAGGTTGCGGGCCCGCCAGCTCTCGCGCTGTTCCAGCGATAGCGGTGAGCGCTCCTGTTCCACCCGCTCACCCTCGCGGCCATGGTCCACCCAGCCGTCCTGGAAGCGAAATTCCAGCGGGCGCACATCCCCGGCCGCAATCAGCTGGCGTGGCTCCACGCTCAGGTCGGGGGCGATCTGCTCCACCCACTCCTGGCCATCCCGCACCTGCACGCGTCGGGCGGCGCAGAAGGCCAGGTTGTCGGCGCGGAAGGGCGTTCCGGTGAGGCCCAGTCGCAGGCTGGCGCCCTGGCTGAGGCTGCTGAAGGCATGGCCCCAGGCGGTGGCCTCGGGTTCTTCTGGGTCCACGCCCAGGTGGTGCACCTCGTCGGCGATGGCGAGCCAGGGGCCCCAGGGGGCGGTGCTCAGCTGCTGCTGCAGCGCCTCCAGGTTGCGGCCGGCTGCTTGATAGGTGATCACCAGGCCCTGGCCGGCGTGGGCCCCCAGATCCAGGCCGGCCTCCCACTCCCGCAGCTCCAGCCCCAGCCGCTCGGCCGCCAGCAGCCACTGGCTGGCAATGGAGCTGCGGTGGCAGAACACCAGGAAGCGTTGCAGCTGGCCCTGCTGGTGCAGGCGTTGGAATCCCAGGAGGGCGCCGAGGGTTTTGCCGGCACCGGGGCCGGCGTTGATCAGCACATCGCCGCTGCCCTGCTCCAGGCGGCGCCGCAGCAGCTGGATCAACTGAACCTGCCACTGGCGGGGCTGTAGGGCAGGCCCGGCTTGGCTACGCGCAGGCCTCCCTGCCTGGGTGGTGGCTTGGGCCCTGGTGTTCCCCAGGTTGAAGGAGGGTGCTGGCATGGCGCCATTTTGTTCGCCCGCGGCGAAAAAAGATGCGTACTTCTACCTATTCGCATTGGCTGCAGCGTCCCTAACTTCCGGCCATCACCCCGCTCTCGGGTTCTGCCCCGTCAGCCCATGGACGAGCGTTCTGCCTTCGCCCTCACTCCCGACGAGTTGCGCCAGCGCTTTGAGCGCTCCCTGGCGCACGAGTGCGATCTTGACCCGATGATCCTGCGGGCGCGCCATCTGCGCCATCAGGGTTCAACGCCCCAGGCCCACTGCCTAGAACAGGAGCTTCTGCCCCTGTTTTAGGCATGCATCTGGCCGTCAGCGGCGCCTCCGGCAAGACCGGCTGGCGCGTGGTGCAGGAGGCCCTGGGCCGGGGCCATCGCGTCACCGCCCTCGTGCGTCCTGACTCACTGGTGCCCGAGGGCCTGGCGGGGGCGGAGGTGGTGCGGCTCAGCCTGGCGGATGCCCCTGCCCTGCAGCAGGCGCTGCAGGGCTGTGATGCCCTGGTGATCGCCACCGGCGCGCGGCCCAGCATTGATCTGGCTGCCCCGCTCAAGGTTGATGCCTTCGGGGTGCGCCAGCAGATCCGCGCCTGCCAGGCGGTGGGTGTGAAGCGGCTGGTGCTGGTGAGTTCGCTCTGTGCCGGCCTGTGGCTGCACCCGCTCAACCTGTTCGGCTTGATTCTGGTGTGGAAGCGCCTGGGTGAGCAGTGGCTGGAGCAGAGCGGGCTGGATTGGACTGTGATCCGCCCTGGCGGCCTCAAGGAGGCCGAGGACAACCTGGCGGCCCAGCAGGTGACATACAGCGCCGCTGATCAGCAGCAGGAGGGCAGCATTCCTCGCCGTCTGGTGGCGCGGGTGTGCCTGGAGGCCCTGGAAACTCCGGCCAGTAGCGGCCGGATTGTGGAAATCACCAGCTCGGATCGCCCCCTGGAGCGGCCGGCTTCAAGCCTGGCCGCCTTGCTCTGAGCGCTGCCCAGGAGGCGGGCTCTGTTCCGGAGTGCGGACAAAGCCAGCGTTTCCGTTGCCGTTGGTGTGTTCCCGACCAATCAATGGGAATGGAATGCCTGGTAGGCCTGCCCCTTGATCCGTGTGTTGGTGCCTCGGGAACGGCGCTCGGGAGAAACCCGGGTGGCGGCCACCCCCGAAACCGTGAAACGCCTCAGCAGCCGAGGCTGCAGCGTGTGGCTGGAGCGAACCGCTGGCCAAGCCGCGGGCTACAGCGATGCGGCCTTCGCCGAGGCGGGGGCTGAGCTGTTCGATGGCGAGAGCACCGAGGCGGAGGGGCTGTGGGCCGCCGCTGATGTGCTGCTCACCGTGCAGGCCCCGGAGCTGGCGGGGGTGCCCCTCAAGCCTGGAGCCCTGCTGCTGGGGCTGTTGGATCCCTTCCGCAATGGCGGCCTGATGGATCAGCTGGAGAGCCGGCAGGTTTCAGCGCTGGCGTTGGAGCTGCTGCCGCGCATCAGCCGCGCCCAGACCATGGATGCCCTCTCCTCCCAGGCCAACATCGCCGGCTACAAGGCGGTGCTCCTGGCGGCGGCGGCCCTGGATCGCTTCTTCCCGATGCTGATGACGGCGGCCGGCACCGTGCAGCCCGCCAAGGTGGTGGTGCTCGGTGCCGGTGTGGCGGGCCTGCAGGCGGTGGCCACGGCCCGCCGCCTCGGCGCCATGGTGAAGGTGAGCGATGTGCGCCCGGCGGCGCGGGAACAGGTGGAGTCGCTCGGGGGGCGCTTCATCGAGCCGCCCCAGCTGGAGGAGGCCCCCGGCGAAGTGGGCGGCTATGCCCGCGAGGCCGGAGCCGTGTTCCTGGAGGCCCAGCGCCAGTTGCTGGCGCCGCACCTGCAGGAGGCCGATGTGGTGATCACCACCGCCCAGGTGCCCGGCAAGCCGGCGCCGGTGCTCGTGACCCGCGAAATGCTGGCCCTGCTGCGCCCGGGTGCGGTGGTGGTGGATCTGGCGGTGGCCCAGGGGGGTAATTGCGCCGGCTCGGAGCCCGATGCGGAGGTGCTGCTCGATGGCGTGCGTCTGATCGGTGCCTCCAACCTGCCGGCCTCGGTGCCCCAACACGCCAGTGCCCTCTATGCCCGCAACCTGGCGGCCCTGTTGGAGGTGCTGCTGAAGGACGGTGAACTGCAGCTCGATCCGGAGGACCCGCTGCTGGATCCCTGCCTGATCACCCACCAGGGTGTGTGCCGCCGCAACGACCTGCGGCCCGCCCGCCAGGAGGTGGTGGCATGAGTGAAGCGCTCTGGGTGCTGTTGCTCGGAAGCCTCCTGGGCTTCGAGCTGATCGGCAAGGTGCCCCCCACCTTGCATACCCCCTTGATGAGTGGCGCCAATGCCATCAGCGGCATCACGCTGCTGGCGGCCCTGGCCCTGATTGCCCAGGCCCCCACCCCGGCCTTGCAGCTGGTGGGTGCCGTGGCCCTGGGCTTTGCACTGTTCAACGTTGTTGGAGGGTTCTTGGTGACCGACCGGATGCTGGCGATGTTCCGCCAACGGGGGAACGGCTGATGCTGCACCTCACATTGGATCTGGGGGCCGTGCTGTTGCTGGCCCTGGGGCTCAAGGGCCTCTCGAAGGTGCGCACGGCCCGCACGGCCAACGGCCTGGCGGCGGTGGCCCTGGTGCTCGCAGTGTTGGGCCTGCTGCTGGAGCAGGGGCTCACGGGCTGGAGCTGGATGCTGCTGGGCCTGGCGGCCGGTGGCGGGGCAGGAGCCCTGGTGGCCTATCGGGTGCCGATGACCTCCATGCCCGAAGTGGTGGCCCTGTTCAATGGCTGCGGTGGCATGTCGTCGCTGCTGGTGGCCCTGGGGGCCGCGGCACTGCCGGCGGCCGGCGGCCGGGCGGCCTTGAACCGGCTTGAGCTGGTGTCGGTGTTGGTGTCTGTGCTGGTGGGGGCCATCACCTTCAGCGGTTCGCTGGTGGCCATGGCCAAGTTGCAGGAGTGGCTGGCCACCCCTGGCTGGACCCAGCGCCCGGCTCGCCATGCCGTGAACATCGCCCTGGCGACCGCGGCTCTGGCCTTCGGCCTGGCCTGGCCGATGGGTTGGCTGGCCGCACCGGTGGCCCTGGCGGGCGTTACCACGGCCTCGCTGCTGCTGGGCATCGGCCTCACCCTGCCCATCGGCGGTGCCGACATGCCGGTGGTGATCTCCCTGCTCAACTCCTATTCCGGCGTGGCGGCCGCTTCGGCAGGGTTTGTGGTGGGCAGTCAGCTGTTGATTGTGGCGGGCGCCATGGTGGGCGCCGCCGGCCTGATCCTCACCCAGGTGATGTGCACCGGCATGAACCGCTCGCTCACCTCCGTGCTGTTTGGCGGGGCCCTGGGGGCCAGCACCACCACTGGCGGGGGTGCGGCTCAGGCGGCTGGCGATGACCAGAGCTACAGCCGCGTGACCTCCTGTTCCCCTGAGGAATGCGCCCTCACCCTGGAGGCGGCGGAGCGGGTGGTGTTCGTGCCCGGTTACGGCCTGGCCGTGGCCCAGGCGCAGCACAGCCTCAAGGAGCTGGCCCGGTTGCTGGAGAGCGCTGGCATCGAGGTGGCCTATGCCATTCACCCGGTGGCCGGGCGGATGCCGGGCCACATGAATGTGCTGTTGGCCGAGGCCGATGTGCCCTATGAGCAGCTGATCGAGATGGAGGCCATCAACCCCGATTTCCCCCGCACCGATGTGGTGATCGTGCTGGGTGCCAACGATGTGGTGAACCCCCACGCCAAGACCGATCCCAGCAGTCCGCTCTATGGCATGCCTGTGCTGGAGGTGGATCAGGCTCGCTCGGTGTTCGTGGTGAAACGCAGCCTTGGGGCCGGCTATTCCGGCATCCGCAATGCCCTGTTCGAGCTGCCCCACACCTCGATGGTGTTCGGCGATGCCAAGGCGGTGCTGCAACAGCTCACCGCTGAACTGCGCACGCTCGGTGTGGGTAAGGTGCCGGTGACCGCCGGGCGCTGATGCTTCCTCACCAGTTGGGCTTGGCGCCGTTCCGGCCCCGGGCCCCCTGGTGGAACGGCGACCTCCAGACCCTGCGCGACACCCTGCGGCCGGCGGCCTTGCCGCCCGATACGGGCGTGCCGCTGGAGATTCCTGTGGGTGGCCGCGATCGTTTGCTGGCCCTGCAGGACAGTCCAACGGGGGGGCAGCAGCCCCTGGGGCTGGTGGTGTTGCTGCATGGGCTCGGCGGCTCGAGTGAGCGCGAGGGTCTGCGGCGCATGGGCTGGGCCCTGCAGCAGGCTGGCTTCGGCGTGTTGCGCTTGAACCTGCGCGGGGCAGACCCTGGCCGCCACCTGGCCCCGGGCACCTATGCGGCCAACTGCAATCCCGATCTCTTGCCGGTGTTGCGCCATGCCCGCGGGTTGGCGGCGGGGCGGCCGCTGCTCGGCATGGGCATTTCCCTGGGGGGCACGATGTTGCTCAATGCCGTGTTGGAGCAGCCGGGCGGCCTCGATGGGCTGGTGTGTATCAGCAGTCCGCTGGATCTGGCCGCCTGTTCCCAGCAGATCGAGCGGCCCCGCAACGGCATCTACCAGCGCTGGCTGCTCAAACGCCTGGTGGCGCAAACCCTGGCGGATCCCTTCGGGATCGATCCTGGCGAGGAGCAGGCCTTGAGGGCCGGCGGCGGCCCCCACACCATCCGTGCCTTCGATGCCGCCATCACCGCCCCCCGCTGGGGTTACAGCTCGGTGGATCACTACTACGCGGCTGCCAGCCCCCTGCAGCGGCTGCTGCACCAGCCGGAGCCATTGCCGCCGCTATTGCTGGTGCACGCCAAGGACGATCCGTGGGTGCCCGTGGCCGCCGCCCAGCAGGTGGCGGAACAGGGATCCCTGCAGGTGCTGCTCACGGAACGGGGAGGGCACAACGGCTTCCATGCCGTGTGCGATGGCCCCGAGGGCAACTGGGGCGACCGGCTCACCGCCCGCTGGTTCCGCCAGCTCCTGGGGGTTCCGCTGCCTGCGCTTGCAGTGCCAGGGCCTTGAAGGGCCGTCGCTGCAAAATCCAGGAGTGGATGGGCTGTCCGCCGATCACGTGCTCCCGCACGATGCGCTCGAGGCGCTCCGGGGTGACACCGCCGTAGACGATGCCCTCGGGCCACACCAGCAGCACCGGGCCCTCGGCGCAGATGCGCAGGCAGTCGGCCTTGGTGCGCAGCACGATGCCCCCGGGGCGCTGAGGATCCTCCAGGCCCCACTCCCGCACCAGGCGCTTGAGGGTGTCCCAGCTGGCGGCCCCCACGGCTGGATCGGGGCAGCAGAGCGCCTTGGCGGGGGTGGCGCAGAGCAGCAGGTGGTGGGCAATCTCAGGCTGGCTCACGCCGGCAGCGCCGCCGGGGCCTTGGCGCTCAGCCGGGCTGCAGCCTCACGCACCGCCTGACGGGACCAGGCGTCCACGGCCAGTACATCGTCCAGAGAGGGGGCGGCGGTGAGGTCGGGCTGGTGGCGATCACACACCACGTCGATCAAGCGGGGAATATCGAGGAAGTGGATCTGTTCCTCGAGGAAGAGGGCCACAGCCTGCTCGTTGGCAGCGTTCATCACCGCCGGCATGGTGCCGCCGGCGCGGCCGGCCGCGTAGGCCAGCTGCATGCAGGGGTATTTGGCCGGGTCGGGGGCACGGAAGCTGAGCTGCCCCACCTCGGTGAGATCGAGGCGGCGCCAGGGGGTGTCCAGCCGCTCGGGCCAGCTGAGGCAGTAGAGGATCGGCAGCTTCATGTCGGGCCAGCCCAACTGGGCCAGCACCGAGGAATCGGCCAGCTCCACCATCGAGTGGATGATCGATTGCGGGTGGATCACGATCTCGATGTGGTCGTAGTCGAGGCCGAACAGGTAGTGGGCTTCGATCACCTCCAGGCCCTTGTTCATCAGGCTCGCCGAATCCACCGTGATCTTGCGGCCCATGCTCCAGTTCGGGTGGCTGGTGGCATCGGCCACTGTGGCCTTGTGCAGATCGGCTGCGGGCCAGTCGCGGAAGGCACCACCGGAGGCGGTGAGTTGAATGCGGCGCAGGCCAGGGGTGGGCACGCCGGTGGACAGACGGGCCGTGTCGGCCCAGGGGGTGCCCTGCAGGCACTGGAAGATGGCGGAGTGCTCGGAATCGGCCGGCAGCAGCCGCGAGCCCGATGTCGCCAGCTCGGGCAACACCACGGGCCCGGCGGCGATCAGGGTTTCCTTGTTGGCCAGGGCCAGATCCTTGCCGGCTTTGATCGCGGCCAGGGTGGGCAGCAGGCCGGCGCAGCCCACGATGCCCGTGACCACCAGATCGGCTGTGGGCCAGGCGGCAGCGGCGCAGAGACCATCGCTGCCCCCCAGCAGTTCCGGCAGGCGGGCGGGCCGGGCTGTGGGCTCAAGGGCGTTGAGCCTGGCTTGCAACTCGGCCACGCGCTCGCCGTTGGCCAGGGCCACCACCTCGGGCGCGTGGCGGCAGATTTGCTCCACCAGCAGCGCGAGGTTGTTGCCCGCCGTGAGGGCCACCACCTTGAAGCGATCGGGGAACTCCTCCACGATCTCGAGGGTTTGCGTGCCGATTGAGCCGGTGGATCCCAACACGGAGAGGGCTTTCACGGCACCGCAGCAAGTGGGGTCAGTTTCCCACTTACCGGCGGTGGGACAGCCGCGGTGGCCAATCCTCCGGTGCATGCACGATCAGGCCGCAGTGGCTGGCGGCCTGGCAGAGCGCGGCATCCCCGCTGATCAGCCGGTGACAGCCGCTGCGCAGGGCTGCGGCTAGATGCTGGGCCTGGCTGGGGTGCTGGAGCTGCAGCCGGAGATCGACCAGCAGGGCGGCGGCCTCCCGCACCCCTTCGGGCTGCAGGGGCACCAGCTCCACGCCGCCGCCCCCGAGGAGGTGTTCCAGCCAGGCATGGCTGGCTCCCAGTGCGAGTACCTCGGGGGGCTTGATCTGCAGGGCTGCAGTGGCCTCGATCCAGAGCAGGTTGGCACTCACGAGCTGGCGCTGTTCGATGCCGAACCAGCGCAACTGGGCGCTACTGCCCGGTTCATGGCAGATCAAGCGCAGCACCACCCCCGTGTCGAGATAGGTGGGGCCGGGATCTGGGGGGACGGGCGCTGTTGCAGAGGGTGCCAGGGAGCGGAGCAGCGGCCAGGTGGGGGCGCTGCGGGCCTGGCGCTCGAACCGCTGCGCTTGCTCCTGGCTGAACTGCAGCCGGTTGAAGCCATGCAGGGGGCTGAGCAGCAGGCTGCCGTCGTCGCGGAGTTGCAGCTGCAGCTCCATGCCCTCGCGGTAGTGGGTGGCTTTGAGCAGCCGAGCCAGTAGCCGCACCGCCAGGGAATGGTTCCAACGGCGCAGCAGCACCTGCTGCTGGCGGCGACGCAGTGGCAACGGCATGGCGGGCTTGTGGATGGGGGCCTCGCCTTTGAGGGTTCCCCGTCTCGACTGGGCTGGGAGGTGTGTTTTCGGCTGTGTCCAGAAATGGTGCACCACTGTGCACCATTTCTGGAGAGCGTCAGCGAAGGCATCCCCGCCGGTGGGCCGGTCACACTGGGCCCAGTGCAGATCGAGGGTGCATGGCGGGCTGGTTGCAGCGCTGGAATTTCATCGAGCGCGCCAAGCTCGAGCGGGAGTTGTGGGAGGCGTTTGAGCGCGGCGAGGCGCTCGAGCCGCTGGTGGAGCAGTGCGAACCCGGCTTCAGGCGCGAGGTGTGGACCACCACCCTGCAGCGCATCCGCAAGATCGAGCAGATGATGCAGGGGCAGCAAGCCCCTGCGCCCAGCCCCGACGGCGACGATTGACGCGAGAGCCCACCCGGCTCAGCTCCGCAGCCATTCGGTGAGGCCACCGGGCTTGTCGATCAGCTCGATGCCCTGGGCCTGGAGGGAAGCGCGGATGGCATCGGCTTCGGCGAAGTTGCGGGCTGCCTTGGCGGCGTGGCGGGCTGCGATCTGGGCCTGGATCTCGGCATCACTGGGACCCGCCTCGGCGGCCTGGGCGGCATCGAACGTTTCAGGTTGCAGGCCGAGCACGCCGGCCAGTTCCAGCAGCAGCTGCCCCTGGGCGGCGAGGGCGGGGCTGGTGGCCTCGACAGCGGCGGCGGCATCACCGCGCTCCAGGCGGTTGGCGAGGGAGCGCAGGGGTTTGGCCAGCTCGAACAGCACCGCCAGGGCGGCGGAGGTGTTGAGGTCGTCGTCCATGGCGGCAGCAAAGCGCGCGTGGGCTGCGGCGAGCTCCGGCTGAAGCCGCTCGGCTGGGGTGGCGGTGGCCGTGGCGCTTGCGGTGGCCACCAGGCCGAGGGCGGCGTTGAGGCCCTTCCAGCCGGTGGCGGCGGCCTCGAGGGCTTCGGCGGTGAAGTCGAGCGGTTTGCGGTAGTGGGCCTGCAGGGTGAACAGGCGCAGGGTCATCGGCGACACGCCGGAATCCAGCAGGCCGCGGATGGTGGTGAAGTTGCCGAGCGATTTGCTCATCTTCTGGCCGCCCACATTCACCATGCCGTTGTGCAGCCAGTAGCGGGCCAGCTCCTGGCCGGTGGCCGCCTCCGATTGGGCAATCTCGTTCTCGTGGTGCGGGAACACCAGATCGGCCCCGCCCAGGTGAATATCGATCGTGTCGCCCAGTTCCTCGCGCACCATCGCCGAGCACTCGATGTGCCAGCCGGGACGGCCGGGGCCCCAGGGGGAGGGGAAGCTGGGCTCGCCGGGTTTGGCGCCCTTCCACAGGGCAAAGTCGAACGGGTGTTGCTTGCGGGCCTCTTCGGCATCGGCCACGCGGCCATCGGCGTTCTGCTGTTGCTCCGCCAGATCACGGCCAGAGAGCTTGCCGTAGCCGGCGTGTTTCATCACGGCGAAGTACACATCGCCATCGGCGGAATAGGCGGCGCCCTTGGCCTTCAGTTCGCCGATCAGCTGGCGGATGGCATCCAGGCTGCGGGTGGCCCGGGGCATGCGATCCGCCGGCAAGATATTCAGGCGTGCCATGTCGGCCACGAAGGCCTCGATGTTGCGCTCGCTCACCGCGTCCATCGAGCTGCCCTCGGCGGCGGCGCGGCCCAGGATCTTGTCGTCGATGTCGGTGTAGTTCTGCACGAACGTCACCCGGTAGCCGCTCCACATCAGATAGCGGCGCAACACATCCCAGGCGATGTAGCTGCGGGCATGGCCCAGATGGCACAGGTCGTACACCGTGACGCCGCAGCAGTAGATGCTCACCTGGCCCGGCTCCAAAGGCTGGAACTCCTCAACGCGGCGGGTGAGGGTGTTGGTGAGGCGCAGGGTCACAGGTGCGGAAGCGAGCCACTGCCTGGCAACGTAAGCGCTTGCGTGATTGCCGTGTGCGAGCAGACGCTCGGAGCCATCGCTCGGGCCAGTGAGCCAGCCTTGGTTGGTGTGGGTCACAGCCGCTCTCACCGGCGAGGGGTGGTGGGGGGCGTGGCCCTCTGGTTTGGGTTCGTGCTCCCCTTCCGAGGGTTTAGAGGTGCTTTAAGGCACCTCGAAAAATCAACAAGCCAGTTGATTGCGGCATACTCCCGATTACCACTAGTTGAGTAATCCACAGGTCAGCTGTAGGGCAGAGAGGCAGGGCCAACTGAAGGCCAATTCAACCCGTTTCCATTGGTCTGATGCCAACCCAGCCGAGCATGCGCCTGATGTCGTATGCCACGGCCATCAGGCCAGCACGAATTGAGCGAAAGCCATTGCAGTGCAACAGGTGCAGCAGCGCTGGCGGGCTGGTGCGCAGGGTGGTGATGAACAGGTGGCCGCGGAACTGAGAGACGATCTGCTGAACCAGGCGGCGCTGGTTGTTTTTGACCGTCAGGAGCAAGTTAGCGCTCTGCTCAGCGGCGAGTTGAAAAACGCGGGCGAGGTGTGGAGGGCGCCTGTCTGGATCAGTACGTCCTCCAGCTCGAGGGTTCCGAGAAGGCACTTGAGTGCGGCGCGCTCGTTGGATTCGCCGGGATCAAAGGAGGCCTGGGCGATCGCTACGCTCAGCTCCCTGGCATGGAGCGTCACCTGGGTGACAAAGCGCGTCGCACCATCGGCACCATCGAGCCTTGCGGCTGATTCCTGCAGGGTTTTGCTATCACAGAGCAGCTGCTTGAAATCTTTGTTCTGATCACCGATATGGACCAGGATCCATTCCCTGAGCAGGCCAAAGAGCAGCTCGAGCTCCACCGGCTCAAACAGGTAGAGGAAGGTGGAATCGTACCTGGCCTCAGCCCAGCGACAGCACACTGAGATCGAGATCTGGCAGGCCATGATTGTCGCGGAGGTGCGCCAATGGCTCGAAGCCAAGCGCTGCTTGCATCAGGCGTTCAAAATGTTGGAGCTGGGTTTGTGCCAGTGGATCCAGTGACTGGATCGATGGCCCGTAACGCCAGCTCAGGCCCAGCTCCGCAACAATTCGCTGTTGCAGGGCAACGGAGTTGGATGTTTGATGTCTGGGGATGGGCTTGAGGCTGGCTATCGCAGCACTGTTTTGGTGAGGAGGGGCAGGCTCTAACCCGGCTGCACGAACGGCATCCGCCAGTCCACCCACTTGGGCCCAGGCTCCCAGAGACACCAGCTTTTGGTTTGTGCTCGCTGGTTCCAGCACTAGCACCAGGCTCATCTTTGTCTGGGCATTCATCTGGCAATCAAGGACCTGATCGAGCGTGCGGCGTTGCAGCCAGGCCTCCCAGTGATCCTGGGGCAGGTTGAGGTGCTGGCCCGGCATCTGCCCTGATTGCTGGGTTAGGAGCACCTGTAAGGAGGGGTGCGCCGCCCAGCGGTTCAGCTGATGGAGGAAACGAAATCGTTGCGCTAACTGGCGCATCTGTTGCAGAACGCATTGCCCTTGAACCACTTGGTAGCTGCCCGATTGGCGTGAGAGCTGCAGCCTCAGGGTGGCGGCGAATTGCCTGTAGCGCCTAGAGATCGAGCTCTGCGGGATGTCCAGCAGGTCCGATGCCTTGAGAGTGCTGTTGAACCCCTCAACGGCATCGAAAATCAAGAGATCAGCAAAGGGCTGCAATGCGAAGCACAATTCTTGTAGTCAATTTTTGGCTACGCGACGGTCGTTGTCAATCGGGATTGACGCAATATGCGTAATATGCATATCATTTGCTGGCTTGCGGGTATGCCTGCTGTGCGGCGTATTCAATTAACGGATTTGATGCGTCTTCGGCCACTTTGGTGTCCTGTCTCTGGCTAGTTCGGGGTCTTCCCTAATAAGGTCGGCTCATTGAGTTTTTCACGGTTCTGGTATGGCCCAGCTGATCGTTTCTCTCGAGGGTTTAAAGCTGGCCAACCTGGCCCAGGTGGTCACCGCTCGCGGTATTGACAGAGTCCTGGTCGTGGACACGCCCACGGGCTTTGCTGAGGGGGGGATTGCTGGCGTTGCCAGTGCGGCCGCCCTACGAACCGCTAGTAACCTCCGGAATCTGCCCTTCCAATTCGCTCTGGCCGGCGGGGAAGCGGCCGTCACGCTGTCGGCACCGGTTTACAGCGCCCTGGTGGCGAGCGGCTTCAGTTTTGTCAACGACCCCGGGTTGAAGGGGTTCACCGACGCCTTGGTGGTGACGGCTGAGTCGGTGGTGGTAACCGGTGATCAGGCTGCCGTGAAGACCGCTGGCTCCGGTCAGACTCTCTCCTACCAGCTCACGGCGTTCAAGGGGGACCGGCAGGACCCAAGCTCGCTCTCCTCCCCGCTGTTTGATGCGCCGGAAAACGGCGCCGCTACCAGTTTTTCTCTCTCAAACACGGTGGGTTCCACTCCCACCATCGTCTCGGATGGTGGTTGGTCAGCGATCAGGCAGCTGTCCAACCTGAATGGCACGGTCAAGGTCAACCTCAGTGCCTCTGAATTCCAGGAGATTGCCCGGCGCAATGGTCTGGGCACGAGTGATGCCAGCGCTGCGCTGATCACCGTTACCGACACCAACGACATTCAGGTGGGTCCGGCCGGTACCCCACTGGCGGCCACCGATAACGCCGGTGCCCTGCAGTTGCTCACCCTGCCGTTGCCCATTGCGGCGAGCTCAGGTGGCATCCTCAGTGGCGCTTTCACAACCACCAACCCCACGGCTGGGGTGGGTGTGATCACTGAGGCTAACGTTTCGGCCCAAGCCACGGGTGTGACCACCCTTAACAACTACATCACCAGTGCTGGATCAACGTCCACCACGCAGATCACGGTGAATGGGTTCAGGATCACTGGGGATCTGATCCGTCAATTGTCTGCTGCTGGTAAGCAGCTCGGCAACTACACCCTGAGCGGTGAATCAGCGGCTGGCAACTCGGGTAAATACCTGTTGATCAACGCCGGCGATGTGACCCTGACGGCCAAGGAGCTCCGCTCGCTGCCGGCTGAAGGGGTGCTTACCGTGAGTGCTGGCACCGTGAACGGGCTGGCAGAAGCCTCGGCTGCCACACGCCTGATTCTGAGCGATTCAGCGGCGAATATCAGTTTGCTCCTGCCCCAACTCACCACACAGCAGCTCGGCTCGATTGCGGAGCTCAAGCTCACCGATCGCCAGCCTGTGCAGGTGTCGGTGGCGCGGCTGAAGGAGCTGGATACGGCCAGCTCTGTGAACACGTTCGATACAACGGCCGGATTGTTGGCCGCCACTGACGTGTCGTTCGCTGTGAGCGGCAGCTTGCGCGAACTGCTCGACTCAGGCCTGATTGGTTCCACGGGGGTGCTCAATGGCTATTGGGCCGGCAGCAGCAATGCTGCTGGCACGGCCAATCTGGTGAGCCAGATCAAGTGCGTGGAGGTGTCGCTCGAGATGCAATCGGGCAATCAACCGCTCAGCTTGGCCGATCTGGACCGTCTGCGGGTGCTGAAGGAATCCCTTGGCCCCAGCCGTCCGTTGCTGCTTCAGGCGCCAGCGGTTTCGCTCACTGTGGATGGCTATCAGAGCCTGTTGGAGATCGGTGCGGTGCTGCCGCCGGGCCGCTTCAGCGTGGTGGATACCCCCGCTCGGATTGCTGAGTTGTTGTTGGCGGCCACCGCACCCGAGGGGACCCGCGTGGATCTCAGCGCGCTGGCTGCCATTTCCAGTTCGGACCCCACTGGTGTGGCCGAGCTCAGTTTTCAGCAATATCTGCAACTGCAGGGGGCTAAGGATGCCGGATCGCTGCCCGCGATCCTTGCGGAGCATTCCTTTGTTGATGTGCAGTTCGTGGTGAGCGGCACGGCTCGTGAGATTGAGGATCTATTTTCTCAGTTTGGTGATGTCATTGCCAAGCTTAATGGCTTGGATAGCTTTAGCTTTCGGATCACCGATGGTGGTGCCAGCAGCCGTTCGGATGCAGGCGAAACGGTGATCACGGCCGCTGTGCTCGATCGCCTCGACGGGCGCATTGAGGGCGCAGTAGCAGTGGTGGATAGCAGTGCCAATATCGCGGCGATGTTGGAGAAGAAGATCCCGGATGTGGTGAAAGATATCCAGGTTAAGACTGCGGCTCCATCAGGACAAAATCAGCCTTTGCCACTCAATCAGCTGGTGCTCACCGTGGCCCAGTTCCGGAATCTGCCCGCCTACGCCAATCCTGGTGATGGCGTGGTGATTCGTGATTCCGAGATCAACATCATCCGAGCTCTCAGCTTCGGCACGCTGGACGATCGAGTTGTTGGCCTGGCCGTTACCAGCCAGGTGGCTACGAGTGCTCTGCCTGCCGATGGTGCTCTCACACTCACCGCTGCCACGGCTCGCCAGCTTGGCGATCGCTGGGTTCAGATCGATGGAGTTAATGGCTCTGGCCAGGTTGTGATCCGGGATCGTGGTGCCGCGATCGCCGATTATATCGAAACGGCATCGTTGCCAAATGGTGGTGCGATCAACCTGAGGTTTGTTGAAGCTTCTGGCCAGACAGTTGTCCTCAATGCCGATCAGTCGGCTGCATATCTCTCTCTGTCAGATCAGATTAGCAAGGTTACAGGAGTAGCTCCTACTTGGGGGCCTGCTTCTGCTGCTTTCCCGGTAGATCGCCCTTATTTTCTTCCTGCTGAGGATGTGATTGGTGGATTGAGGGCTGAAATTGAAGATCTTGCCGAATTGGTGGGTTTACTAGGCGGTCAGATCAGCACACAGATTGCAGGAGTGATTACTGCGCTGGGCCAGGCAGAAGGCCGTATCAAGCAAGCCGGTATCGACGGTGATGTTCTGACGCGCACTGCGCTGACCACCGCGAAGGATGCGCTGATTGTTGCGATTGGCCAGAGCGAGACAGAACTAGCGACGGATATTGCAGGAGTAATTACTGCGCTGGGCCAGGCAGAAGACCGTATCAAGCAAGCCGGTATCGACGGTGATGTTCTGACGCGCACTGCGCTGACCACCGCGAAGGATGCGCTGATTGTTGCGATTGGCCAGAGCGAGACAGAACTAGCGACGGATATTGCAGGAGTAATTACTGCGCTGGGCCAGGCAGAAGACCGTATCAAGCAAGCCGGTATCGACGGTGATGTTCTGACGCGCACTGCGCTGACCACCGCGAAGGATGCGCTGATTGTTGCGATTGGCCAGAGCGAGACAGAACTAGCGACGGATATTGCAGGAGTA
>NZ_JAGQBW010000026.1 GCF_024345835.1 Synechococcus sp. HJ21-Hayes
GCTGATCAGATCGAGATCGGTTGCGGCAGAAACGCTTTGGAGCACTGAGAGGGGGCAATTCCACCGACCTCACCCCATGCTCGCAGCCATTGCAAGAATGCCTGTGACACACTTTGAATCAGCCCTGCATGGCACCCGGAGGCGTTGAACCGCGTGAGCATGCACCAGCGCATCCTGGAGTTGATCTTTTCTCGTTTTGTCTATAGCGCCAAAACCAGGCACAAAGGGATTGAGAGTGTCAAAGTACTCAGGCCAGCTGAATATCGGAGTTCCGCCTGATCTGCATGCAAAGCCTGATGGCTGCAATGGCTCAAGGTGAAAGCCTCAATTCATGATTGAGGCCCAGTGGTTTCGTTGCCGCCTTGGCTCAAGCCACCAGCGCGAAGCACTCCCTGAAGGCCGCGATGGTGGCGTCGATGTCCTCGTCGGAGTGGGCCAGGGACGTGAAGCCGGCCTCGAAGGCGCTGGGCGCGAGGTACACGCCGCGCTCGAGCATGGCGCGATGCAGCTTGCCGAAGCGTGCGGTGTCGGCCGCCTTGGCCTCTTCGAAGTTGCGCACCGGGCCTTCGCAGAGGAAGAAGCCGAACATGGCGCTGATCGATCCGCCGGTGATCGGCAGGCCGGCGCTGCGGGCGCCCTCCAGGATTCCGTCGATCAGGCGCTGGGTCACGGCCTCCAGGCGCTCGTAGGTGCCGGGCTGCTTGAGCAGCTGAAGCGTCTTGATGCCGGCGGTCATGGCCAGGGGATTGCCGCTCAGGGTGCCCGCCTGGTACATGGGGCCGGCGGGAGCCACCATGGCCATGATGTCGGCCCGGCCGCCGTAGGCGCCCACGGGCAGGCCGCCACCGATCACTTTGCCCATGGTGGTGAGATCGGGGGTGATGCCGAACTTGGCCTGGGCACCGCCGTAGCTGATGCGGAAGCCGGTCATCACCTCGTCGAACACCAGCAGGGCGTCGTTCTCCTTGGTGAGTTCGCGGATGCCCTCCAGGAAGCCCGGCTCCGGGGTGATGAAGCCGGCGTTGCCCACCACGGGTTCGAGGATCACGCCGGCGATCTCGCCGGGGTTCTCCGCGAACAGCTTCTTCACGGCCTCCAGGTCGTTGTAGGGGGCGGTGAGGGTGCTGGCGGCGGTGGTGCGGGGTACGCCGGGGGAATCCGGCAGGCCGAGGGTGGCTACGCCGGAGCCGGCCTTCACCAGGAACATGTCGGCGTGGCCGTGGTAGCAGCCCTCGAACTTGATGATTTTTTCGCGACCGGTGAAGGCGCGCATCAGCCGCAGCACCGACATGCAGGCCTCGGTGCCGCTGTTCACGAAGCGCACCATCTCCACCGAGGGCACCGCCTCGATCACCATTTCGGCGAGCGTGTTCTCTAGGGCGCATGGGGCGCCGAAGCTGGTGCCCTTGTCCAGGGCCTCATGCAGGGCGGCGATCACCTCGGGGTGGGCGTGGCCGCAGATGGCGGGCCCCCAGCTGCCGATGTAATCGATGTAGCGGTTGCCGTCCACATCCCAGGCGTAGGCGCCCTTCACCCGGTCGAACACGATCGGCTGCCCGCCGACCGAGCGGAAGGCCCGCACCGGTGAGCTGACGCCACCAGGCATCAGGGTCTGGGCGGCACTGAAGAGTTCCTGGGACCGGGTGGTGTTGTGCACAGGAGCCGAAACAGGGGCCGAGGTCAAGGCGGGATCCGCAGACGGTGAAGGGTGCCTGAAGCCCCTCAGGGGCGCAAGCGTGGCCCATCCTTACGCAATTGAGGCCCCTGCGGTCCAGTGGCGTGGAGCTCGTTAAGGTCTTGGCACCGCCTGAAGAGTGGCCGTGACCCCCGATTGGGGCTTGATTGAGCGCCAGCTGCGCAGCCTGTTGCCCCCCCGCGGTGTGGTGGCGGCCCGTCAGGAGTTGCTGGCCTACGACTGTGATGGCCTCACCCTGACCCGCCATCAGCCCCGTTTGGTGGTGCTCCCCGAAACCACCGAGCAGGTGGTGGCTGTGGTGCGCTGCTGCGCCCAGCTGAACGTTCCCTTCATTGCCCGGGGTAGCGGCACCGGCCTCTCTGGCGGTGCTCTCGCCGAGCAGGACGCCGTGGTGATTGCGACCAGCCGCATGCGTCGGGTGCTGAACCTGGATCTGGAGAACCAGCGGGTCACCGTGCAGCCCGGTGTGATCAACAGCTGGGTGACCCGGGCCGTGGCCGGCGAGGGCTTTTATTACGCCCCCGATCCCTCCAGCCAGGTGGCCTGCAGCATCGGTGGCAACGTGGCCGAGAACTCCGGTGGCGTGCACTGCCTTAAATACGGCGTCACCAGTAACCACGTGCTGGAGCTGGAGGTGGTGCTGCCCGATGGCACCGTCACCACCCTCGGGGGCGGCCTTCCGGAGATGCCAGGGCTCGATCTGCGCGGGGTGTTCATCGGCAGTGAGGGCACCCTCGGCATTGCCACGGCCATCACCCTCCGGTTGCTGCGTGCCCCTGAAACCGTGGCGGTGCTGCTCGCCGACTTCCCTTCCATGGAGGCGGCCGGCGAGGCGGTGCGGCGGGTTACCGGCGCTGGGGTGCTGCCTGCCGGCATGGAAATGATGGACAGCCTCTGCATTCAGGCGGTGGACGACTACTTCGGGGTGGACGAGTACCCCCGCGATGCCGCCGCGGTGTTGTTGATCGAGCTGGATGGCCACGCCCTGGAGGTGAAGGATTCGGTGGAGCTGGCCAGCCGCCTCTGCCTGGAAGCGGGCGCCGGTGGGGTGCGCCAGGCCTGGACTGAGGAGGCCCGCACCCGCCTCTGGAAAGGCCGCAAATCCGCCATTACGGCCCTCGGCCGCCAGTACCCCAGCTACTACCTGCAGGATGGCGTTGTGCCCCGCACCGCACTGCCGGGGGTGCTGGCGGCCATCGAGCAGCTCAGTGGTGAGCACGGCTTGCCCGTGGCCAACGTGTTTCACGCCGGGGATGGCAACCTGCACCCGCTGATCCTTTACCGCGCCGGAGATCCCGGGGTGAATGAGCGGGTGAAGGCCCTCGGCGGTGAAATCCTGCGCCTCTGCATCGAGGCCGGTGGCAGCATCAGCGGCGAGCACGGGGTGGGCAGCGATAAGCGCTGCTACATGGATTGGATGTTCAGCCCCGACGACCTGGCCAGCATGCAGTTGGTGCGCCGCGCCTTCGATCCCGATGGGCTGGCTAATCCCGGCAAGATCTTCCCGACACCCAAGAGCTGCGGCGAATCCCTGGGGCGCCTGGTGGAGTTGAAGGTCAGGGGTGTGGAGCTGCCCGCGGATGCCTTGGTTTTCTGAAGGCCAGGCCTGTCGTCAGACCCAGTCGTCGTTGTCCGCCTCGCCATCCGCCTGGGGCCAGGCCAGGTTCACCACCACGGGGGCATGGTCGCTCGGCTGCTCGTTGCCGCGGGTGCGCTTGTGGATCACGCAGCCCGTGGCGCAGTCCATTAAGGCGTCAGACAGATAAATGTGGTCGATGCGCCAGCCCTGATCGCGGTCCCAGGCGCCGCTGCGGTAGTCCCACCAGCTCCAGTGGCCGCTGCTGGGTTCGAACATCCGGAACACATCGATGAGGCGCCCGTCGAGGGCGGCCTGAAGTGCGGTGCGTTCAGGTTCACTCGCCATGATCCCGCCGGTCTGGCGCTCGGGATCGGGCAGGTCGCGGGCTTCGGGGCCGATGTTGAAGTCGCCCAGCATGCAGAGGGGATCCCCCTGCTGCTCCTGGGCCGCCAGGTAGCGCCGCAGACAGGCCAGCCATTCCAGCTTGTAGGGGTATTTCTCGCTCTTGAGCGCGCTGCCATTGGGCACATAGAGGTTCAGCACTCGCACCCCATCGATCAGCGCACTGATCACCCGCTTCTGTTCGCTTAGGCCAGGAGCTTCAGGGTCGTCGGGCAACAGGGCGTCAAAGCCGATCTGCACGTCGTCTAGGGGGAGCCTGCTCAGGATGGCGACGCCGTTGTAGGCCTTCTGGCCGCTGATGGCTGTGGCATAGCCGAGTTGCTCAAAGGCTGCCCGCGGAAACAGCTCATCGGTCACCTTGGTTTCCTGCAGGCACAGAACCTCGGGCTGCTCCTCCTGCAGCCAGGCCAGCACCTGATCCAGGCGGGTTCGCACCGAGTTCACGTTCCAGCTGGCAATACGCATTGCAGGGATCAAGGGGGGGCAAGGCTCGCTGGGCGCAGCGCGCCAGTGTGCGGAAATGGTGCCCCATGGTGCACCAATTCCAGAGGCGCCAGATGGTGCACCTAGCATGGGCCTACGTCCAACACTTGCGCAGGCCATGGATCGCCGCCTCGCCCCGTTCGCCACCGCTGTTCTCGTGGCTGTTGGAGCTGCCGAGCTATTGGGTCAGGGGCCGGCCCGGGCCGATTACGCCGCTGGCATGTCCACCCAGCAACAGAAGTTCTACGACTACGGCCCCAGTGGCACCAACAGCTCTACCAAGGGCGGCACGATCCTCGATTCCGGCAACCCCATGGATCTGATGAACAAGATTCGTAAGGGCACCGCCATGGACGACGCCACCAACCCCACCGACGCGATCGATGCGGCCCTCAAGGAGCTGAACGTTCAGTCGTCGACTCCGGCGGCCGCTGTGAAGGCCCCCTGAGGCTGCTGAGGCCCCAGCTGGTAGCCACTTGATCCAGACGCGGATCGTTCTTATCGGGCTGGCGGCTGCGGGCCAGGGCCAAGGATTGCTGGGCGGCTTTGGTGTCGCCCCGCTCCTGTTGCAGCAGGGCCAGGGCCAGCAGGGGCCGTGGATCCCGCGGTAGAGCGCTCGCCAATTTGGCGTAGAGGGCCTCGGCTTCCCCTTTCTGGCCCTGACGTTGCAGCAGATCCCCCAGCAGCAGGCCGATGGGGATGGCGCTCGGCTGAACAACGGGTTTGCTGGCTTTCTCCAGCAGGGCCTTGAGCTGGGCGTTGGCCTGTTGGCCGCGGCCCTGTTCCAGCTGCAGCAGGGCCATCAGCTGCAGAGCCTCAAGGCGATCGGGCTTGAGGTTGAGCAGCTGGCGCACTTCCCGCTCAGCGCCGGCTCGGTCGTTGCCGTTGCGCCGCAGTTCCGCCAGCAGGAGCCTGAGTTGCCACTGCTCCGGCTGCTGATCGGCCATCTGTTCCAGCAACACCGTGGCCTGCTTCTGGTCGCCGAGGGCCAGAAGCACCTGCACCAGTTGTTGGCGGTCAGCATCGCTGGCGGAGCCTGCGGCGAGGCGGTCTTGCAGCAGATTGGCCTGGCGTTCCAGGGCGCTTTGGGAGCGGTTGTTGCTATCGGCGCCACTCCTCTGGCCCAGCCACCAGCCCCCCGTCAGGGACACCGCCACCAGGGCTGTGGCTCCCAGGGCCATCAGCAGGGCCGGGCGGGGTGGGGCGCTCACGCGAGGCGGCATGGTGGAGCCAATGGGTGGCGCCAAGTCTGGGGCCTCCGCAGGGGCTGGTTACATTGGCGGCCGGGCCCAGGTCATCACGAGCGCCCAGAGGGTTCCAGCCACGATGCGTCACCATCCCATTTCCCCGGTCACCGAACCGATGCAGTACCGGGCCATCGGTGTGGTGCGGGGGACCTACATCCCCGCCGATCCCGAGCAGCTCACCCGGGGTGTGATCCGTACCGACGACGGCACGGACATTGAAGCCGTAGTGCTGGGCCGCGTCCTGACGCTGATGCGGCGTCATCTCGATTTGGGCAAGTCCCACCTCTGGGTGGCCTATCCCCGTTACCGCGAGGCCGAGCAGCTGCATCTGCAGCTGGTGGGCGTCTGGGAGCCCAGCACCTTGGCGGCCACCGAGATCGCCACCCAGGCAGCCGGCTCCGGCGATGCCCCTGCAGCTCCCAGTGATGAGCTGCCCGAGGGCGACGACTACTTCTCCGTGCGCGGTGAGCTGATCTACACCCGCCCGGAGGACGGCGACATCGTGGTGAAGATCCGCCAACAGCCCCGCCCGGATGGCAGCCGCCCCACCCCCTTCAAGCTCCAGCTCAAGGGGGAGCTGCCGATGGACAATCTGCGCCATTTCGTGGCCCTCGACCTGCGCCGCCAGGGCCAGCTGCTGCACCTTGAACAGCATGAGGTGATCGGCCCGGTGCCCCAGCGCGGTGGCAAGGGCCGCGGCGGAAAGCGGGGCCGCTGAGTATGCGCCGGCCGGAGGGGTCCGCCGGCTCCACCGAGGCCCTCTCGGCAGGGGTGGCCGTGGCGGGCGTTACGGCGGCTGCGGTGGTCGGTCCGCTGGTGGGGGTGTCCCCTTGGCTGATCGCCGTGGCGTTTGGCGGCGGCTTTGCCGCCCTCACCCTGGACGCAGCCCGCTTCGGTGGCCTGGGCGGCCACTTGGTGGCGGAAACCTTGCCCGCCGGCATTGGAACGGCCCGGCTGCGGCGCATTGCCATCCATGAGGCTGGTCACCTGCTGGTGGCAGCCGAGAACAACCTGCCGGTGAAGCAGGTGCTTGTGGGCAGCCTGGCCTGTCTGCGTCAGGGGCTGGCCGCTAACGGCAGCACGGAGTTCGAGCCCCCGGCCCACGCCAAGCTCCCCGCTGAAGACCTGCGGCGTTGGAGCCGCGTTCTGCAGGCCGGCATGGCCGCGGAAGTGTTGATCTACGGCTCCTCCCGCGGTGGAGTGGACGACCGGGCCTTGCTGGGCCGGCTCTGGGGCCTCTCGGGGTTTGATGTGGATACCTCCCAGCGGGAGCAGCGCCGCGCCCGCCGCGAGGTGGAGCAGTGGCTGCGGGATCGGCGCCTCCAGCTGGAGGAGCAGGCTGAGCTGCTGGTGCAGCAGGCCCCGCGGCTGCTCCCATGACGTGGCCCACGTCCCTGGCGGTAGTGGACTGCCCCACGGGCCTGGCCGGCAACATGCTGCTGGCGGCCCTCTTCGATCTGGGCCTGCCAGAGGCGGTGGTGGCCGAACCCCTGGCGGCCCTGGGTCTGGCGGGTTGCTACCGCCTGCAGCTGGAGCAGCGCCGCAGCGGTGGCCTGCGTGGCTTGCACCTGGCGGTGGAGTCGCTCGAGGCCGACCCTCCCCATCGCCACTGGCTGGAGCTGCGCGAGCGGATCGTGGCGGCGCCGCTGCCGCCGCCGTTGCAGGAGCGGGTGTTGCAGGTGTTCACGCTGCTGGCCGAGGCCGAAGGCGCGGTGCACGGCCATGCTCCAAACCAGGTGCACTTCCACGAGGTGGGGGCGCTCGATGCCCTGGTGGATGTGGTGGGGGTGTGCGCTGGCTTGCTGCACTTCGGCGTGAGTCAGGTGGTATGTACGCCGCCGCCGGCGGGCCATGGCGCGGTGGCCACGGCCCATGGGCTCCTGCCCCTGCCCGCTCCGGCGGTGCTGGAGCTGGCCCGCCGCCGCGGCGTCCCCCTGGCCTCCAGCGAGGGCTTCCCCGCCGCTGAACTCACCACCCCCACGGGCCTGGTGCTGATGGCGGCCTGGGCCGATCGCTTTGCCCAGCCGCCCGCCTTGGTGCCCCGGGCGGTGGGCATCGGCCTCGGCAGTCGCCAGCTGGATCGCCCCAACCTGTTGCGGGTGCTGCTGGCCGAGCCCCTGCAGGCCTCAGTGGCAGGGCCAGCCAGCGATCCCGCCCGGCTCGAGCCCCTGCTGCTGCAGCAGGCTCAGATCGATGATGCCACCGCTGAAGACCTGGCCTTTCTGGCGGAGCAGCTGCGGGAGGCGGGGGCGGTCGAGGTGTTCAGCCAGTCGGTGCAGATGAAGAAGGGCCGTTGCGGCGTTCTGCTCACGGCCCTGGCGGCCCCAGAGCTTGGGCCTGCCCTGCGCCAGGTGTGGTGGCGCCATGGCAGCAGCCTGGGGGTGCGGGAGCAGCTGCAGCAGCGCTGGGCTCTGCCCCGCAGCGGCCACAACCTCGAGACCCCCTGGGGACCGGTGCGGATTAAGCGGGCCCAGCGGCCTGATGGTGGGTTGGCCGCCAAGCCCGAGTATGAGGATCTGGCAGCCATTGCCCGTCGCCATGGCCTGCCGCTGGCCCAGGTGCGCCGGTGGGTGCTGGCCCTGCTGGAGACCCCGAAGACCACGCCCTGATGTTGAAGCGCCTGCCTGCCCTTGCTCCCCTGCTGCAGCGTCTGTCGCCCTTGCCAGGGGGCGCGCGCCTGTGGGTGACCCTGGCCAGCTTTGGTTTTCTGCTGGCGGCGCTCCTGGCCCATGGCCGCCAGTTGCTGGAGCTCAGCCTCGATGGCCAGGGCTGGTGCTGGTTGCTGTTGGGGGTGGGCGTCAGCCTGTTGAGCCTGGTGGTGAACGGCCTGGCCTGGGGGGTGGGCCTGCGGTGGCTGGGCCTGCAACCCCGCTGGGCACCCCTGGTGCTGTTGTTTCTCAGCTCGAATCTGCGCAAATACCTCCCTGGAGGGGTGTGGCATCTGGTGGCACGGGTTCGGGCGCTCCACAGGGCTGATGGCGCGGTCCATGCCCCAGTGGCCGCGCCGCTGGCGATCCCCCAAGCCCTGATGGCGGTGCTGCTGGATCCGCTGGTGATGGCCGTGGCGGCCCTGGCTCTGGTGCCCTTCGGTGGCTGGCAGGCCGGTTTGAGCCTCCTGTGCCTGCTACCGCTGCTCGTGCTGCTGCCCCGCTGGCTGAATCCGCTTCTGGAGCGCTTGGAGCGCCAGCGCGCCCGCCAGTTGGTAGGCCGCGGACTGTTGGAGGAGGCGCCCGGGGCCCTGCTGGAGCTGGTCGCTGACAGCCTGCAGCTGTCCGGTTACCCCTGGCCGCCACTGCTGGCCGAACTGACGTTTGTGCTTCTGCGCTTCGGCGGTTTCGCCTGTTGCGTGCAGGCCTTTGATCTCTCTGTTGCCCTGGGCTGGGGCGGGTGGCTGGCGGGCTTTGCTCTGGCCTGGACCGCAGGCCTGGTGGTGCCCGGTGCTCCCGGAGGCCTAGGGGTGTTTGAAGCCGTGCTGCTGCTGCGGCTAGCGGTGGCTGTGCCGGAAGCACCGTTACTGGCGGTGGCCATCAGCTACCGGCTGATCACCACCTTGGCGGATCTGCTGGGGGCTGGTGTAGCCCGGCTGGACCAGCCGCCGGCCTGAACGGGTTGGCGACGGTTCGCAACAGGCGTTACTGTTGAGAACAAACCCTTGAGCTGGCCATGCCCTCAGCTCCGGCGCCCGAGTTGCAGCCCGAGGCTCTGCGCAGTTCGCTCCATGGCCGGGGACAGCGACTCACGCCCCAGCGCCAGCGGGTGTTGGCCCTGTTTGAGCGCATCGGCGAGGGCACCCATCTCAGCGCCGAAGAGGTGCATCAGCGGTTGCTCAGGGCTGAGGAGCGGGTGTCGCTGGCCACGGTGTATCGCACCCTGCGGCTGTTGAGCTCCATGGATCTGCTGCGGGAGCTGGAGCTGCCCGAGGGTGGGCGCCGCTTTGAACTCGCCGCTGGCGATCACCATCGCGACCATCACCACCTGGTGTGTGTGCGTTGCGGGCTGACCGAGGAATTCGAGAGCCAGGCGGTGCTGCAGGCCGGCCAGCAGGCCGCTGAGCACCACGGCTTTCGCCTGTTGGAGTGTGTGCTGAATGTCCGGGCTCTGTGCCGCAGCTGCGCTGCGGCGGAAGCCACCTGACGGCCCCTACAACAAAGCCCCCGGGGTGGGGGCTTTCCCTGGCTAGGGATCAGCGAGTCGGGCGTTGGCTGCGCACCGGAACCAGCACCGGTTGCATCAAGCCGCCACCGCCGTTGTCATCGTCCGATCCGGCGGTGAGCCAGTAGGCCAGGCCGAAGAGTGCAAGCACAGCGGCGAAAAGCACAACATCGGCCATCAGATTTGGCGCGGGGTCGACTCAGCGTAGCCGGGTTCACCTGGAGTGGTGTGCCCACCGCTGCGGTTTGGTTCAGAGCGGCGCGAGTGCCAGGGCACCGCCGGCCAGGGCCAGGCCACCGGCGGTGATCAGACTCCAACGGGGGGGCAATTGGCGACCCGCCTGCAGGCTCACGCTCACCACAGCCACGGAGGCCACGAGGGCTCCCAGCCACCACAGGGCCGTGCCATTGGATTCTTGGCCATGGAGCATGGCGTGGATGGCCACACTGCCAGCCACCACCGCCGCGGGAAGCCGCAGGCTCAGGCGCTGGGACAGCAGCAGGGCCAGCCCCAGGGCGGATACGGCCAAGGCTGCCAACAGCTCGGCTCCGGGTAGGTGACCGCCGGCACTCCCGAACAGGCCACCCACCAGGGCGCCGCCCAGGGCCCAGACCAGCACACCGGTGCCGAAACGCGCGGCCATTAGGCCAACCCCCACCAGAAGCAGCAGGTGGTCGAGCCCCAGCAGCGGGTGCAGGGCTCCAGCCATGGCCCCCGCATCGGCACTGCCGTGGGCGCCGACCGGCAGGGCGGAGAGCAGGCTGAGGCCGAAGCCTGCTGTGCCGGTGAGGGCCAGGGAACGGGTGGGAAAGGAGGGCATGGCTGGTCCGGTCCGCGCCGGTGCAGGGGTGGGTGGGGAACCGTGCAGATCCTCAGTATCGCTTCAGGCGAAGCCCTTGCCGGCGTCCTTGGCCACACAGGCCTGGAGTTGCTTGCGCAGCTTGGCGTGGTCGAGGTTTTTGCCAATCACCACCAACTGGTTCTTGCGGGCCTCGGGGCTGCTCCATTCGCTGTCGTCGATGGAAAAGCGCTTGCCCGCCAGATGGAACACATGGCGCTTGGCACTCTCGTTGAACCAAAGGATGCCCTTAGCCCGGAACACCCCAGCGGGTAGCTGGTTGTCGAGGAAGTTCTGAAACTTGCGCAGGGCGAAGGGCCCCTCGCTGCTGAAGGAGAGCGAGGTGAAGCCCTCGATAGCGAGGTGATCGGCGCCTGGGTGATCAGCGGCGTTGTGATCGTGGTGGTGGGAGTGGCCGTGGTCGTGCTGATGGTCGTGCTGCGGTTCGTGATCGTGTTCATGCACGCAGTGCCCGTGGTCATGGTCGCAGTCCTCGTGGTCTTGCTGGGCGGCCACCTTGTCGCTTTCGAACAGCCCAACGCTCAACAGCAGGGGCAGGCTCACCTCCCCCTTCACGGAGTGCAGGATCCGGGCGTCGGTCTTGATCTCCCGCAGGCGCCCCTCCACCTCCTCCAGGCGCTCTGGGCTCACCAGGTCGCACTTGTTGAGCAGCAGGATGTCGCCATACACCACCTGGGCGCGGGCTACCTCGCCATCAAGAATCTCGTCGCTGAAGTTCTCGGCGTCGATCAGGGTGATGATCGAGTCCAGCCGGGTCTGGTCGCGTAGATCGCTGCCCAGGAAGGTCATGGCCACGGGCAGGGGGTCCGCCAGACCAGTGGTTTCCACCACCAGATAGTCCACCGGCTCGGGGCGCTCGAGGATGCGGTACACCGCCTCCAGCAGCTCGCCGTTGATGGAGCAACAGATGCAGCCGTTGCTCAGCTCCACCATGTCCTCGCCGGTGGCGATGATCAGGTCGTTGTCGATGCCGATCTCACCGAATTCGTTCACCAGAACGGCCGTTTTCACCCCCTGCTGGTTGTTGAGGATGTGGTTCAGCAGGGTGGTTTTGCCAGCTCCGAGGAAGCCGGTGAGGATCGTCACCGGCAAGCCGGTGGCGGTGGGGTCCGGCTGGATCAGGGCGTTGGGCTCGGAGGTGGTGACGTTGGCAATCACGCGCTGGAGGGCTAGGGAGCGTTGGATCCGAGTCTGATCCCCCGTGGCCCTTGGTTGGCTGGCACCAAGGGCTGATCACGCCGTTGGCTCAGAACTTGAAGCTGGTCTTGACCAGGGCGCCGAGCTGGTTGAAGCTCTGGCTTGCTGGCGTGTCAGCGCCCAAGGGCCGGCTCAGATAAAAGAGCGCCGGGACCAAGGCGATGTGGTCGGTGAGCCGGATCCTGTACCACCATTCCCACACGTAATTGCTGTCGTTGGGGGTTTTGCCGCTGTTGAGGCTGGTGGCGAAGGTGGCCTGGCCAACGGCCATCCCGAACACGTTGCCCTTCCGGAGGGCGTCGTCCCACATCAATCCCACACTCCAGGATTGGGTTTCACCCACGAGGTTCGCGTTATCTGTGTTGGTGGTGTAGCGGGTGGCAGTGATTCCCCAACCGGCGCTGATCGAGGGGATCCAGCCGGGTTCTGTGGGTTGCCAGTAGCCGCCAAGACCAAAGGCGGAGGTGTTGCCTGGAACGTTGAAGCTTTTCAGCGCGAAGTTGGTGCCGTATGGGATCGGATTATCACCATTCTGGATGGCCGCGTAGGTCGCGGCGATGGCCCATTGCTTGGCGGCATAGCCGATTTGAAGCGTTCCCGTACCACCGGCTTGCTGGGTGGCAATACCACCGTCGCTTGGATCGCCCAGCTCGCCATTGGCTGCCACGTAATTGGTGCTGATGGCAATACCGTGTTTCTGCCACCACACGCCAGCACCAACGCCGATATCCAGGTCATTGGCGCCGATGGATCCCCCAAAGGTCATCAAATCAAGGATCGTGTCGCTTGGATAGAGGCTCGGCCAGATCGCCACCATGTTGTCTTGCTCCACGCGACCGCCAATGGTGAAGGTGAAGTCTCCAACTGGTAATTGGTAATAGATGCGATTAATCCCGATATTGTCGGCCCCGGATTGTTCCTGGAACGCTACTTCTAGCTGCGATAGGGTGCTGGGTCCAGCACCGCCAAAGCTGTTTGAGGTGGAGTCAAAGTTGCCAGCTCGTAGTCTGATTCGTAGCAGATCCTTGCCGCTGAAGCTGGTATCCATGATCAGCTTCATGTCGTAGTTGAACGTTGTGGCGCCAAAGCTGCTTTGGCTTCGGTCCACCAGGTCTGTGGCCGTGCCGCTGAAGCTGTTGACTCCCAGCACGAAGGTGGCGATGCCGCTGAGCTTGGTGGTGGTGGAGAACTGCGTGGCTTCCAGTTGGCCCACTTTGGCCTCGAGGCCATCCACGCGGCCCTTCAGCACGGCGAGTTCCTTCTCGAACTCCTTCATCAGGCGCTTGAGCTCGTCGGTCACTTCCGTGATCCGGTCGAGGCAGGCGTTCAGCAGGGCGGCCGCTTCATAGCGGGTCATGGCTTGCTTGCCCTTGTAGGTGCCGTTGGGGTAACCCGCAACGCAGCCGTTGCGCTCGATCAGATTGCTCAACGCCTGATAGGCCCAGTCGGTGGGCTGCAGGTCGGAGAACTGGGCAGCTGTGGGCATCTGTTGATCACTGCTGGAGGATCGATCCACATCGCCATCGATGGTGGCCGCTGGCATCAGTTCAGCGGCGGCTGCAAGCCTGCAGGCAGGGATCGCATGGAGCACGATGGCCACAGAAGCCAAGCTGCTGGCTGCCGCAATCAGGCTTTTGGCTGGTTTTAATCGTTGGGGCTGGCGGGATCGGCTCGGTGATGTTGTCTTGAAGCCATGAATGATTGTGTTTGCCATCACGGTGCTACTGCCGATCGAGAAAGCTGCGCAATCGGTGGCTTTGGGGATTGCTGAAGACGTCCGATGGCTTGCCTTGCTCCTCGATCAGGCCATTGTTAAAGAACAACACATGGCTCGAAACCTCGCGTGCGAAGCGCATCTCATGGGTCACCACCAGCATGGTCATGCCGGTCTCGGCGAGCAGTCGCATCACTTGCAGCACCTCGCCCACCAGCTCTGGATCGAGGGCGCTGGTGGGTTCATCGAACAGCATGACGGCTGGGTTCATGCAAAGGCTGCGGGCGATGGCCACCCGTTGTTTCTGGCCGCCGGATAATTGGCCCGGGTAGGCATCGGCACGCTCGGCAAGCCCCACTTGGGCGAGGTGGTGGCGTGCCCGTTGCTGGCATTCCGCAATGGATAACTTGAGAACTTGCTTGGGTGCCATCACCAGGTTGTCCAGCACTGTGAGGTGAGGAAACAGGTTGAACTGCTGGAACACCATCCCCACGCGGATGCGGAGTTGTCGCAGCTGGCGCCAGTGCAGCTCGCTCCCCGATACATCGTCACCCATCACCTGCAGCTGCCCTTGCTGAAAGCTTTCCAGCCGATTCAGGCAACGCAGAAAGGTGCTTTTGCCGCAGCCTGAGGGCCCGATGATGGAAACCACATCACCTGGATGCACGCTGGCACTGACTCCGCGCAGCACCTGAAGGTCGCCGTAGCTTTTGTGCAGGTCACTGCACTGCAGCACAGGTTCTGAGGTAGAAGTGAGCGTCATGCTGGAAACGAACGAGATGCAGGAGCCATGGCGCACCGTCTGAAGCACAGTATGCAGCGAAGGTCTGCGTTGTGGCGCGTCATTGCCGCGGTATTGATTGGGCTCTTGGCCGTCGGCCTGCTCGGCAACGCATGGGCGGCGCCATCGACCCCTTGGAAAGTGGGCACGGATCCAACCTTCCCACCGTTTGAATTTCGTGACAATCAGACTGGCGCGATCAGCGGCTTTGATATTGAGCTGGTCCAGGCCTTAGGTAAAGAGGCTGGTCATCCTATCGAGTTGGTGGCCCTGCCCTTTGATGGCCTGATTCCAGCTCTGCAGTCTCGCAGTGTCGATTTGGCGATCAGCGCCATGACGATCACTCCTGAGCGAGCTCGTGCCATCGATTTCAGCCGTCCTTATTTTCAGGCTGGTCAGGCGATTGTGGTGCGGGATGGCGGACCTCAGATCAGTGGCTTCAAGGATCTCAAGGGTCTACGACTTGCCGTGCAGATCGGCACCACCGGTGCCCTTGAAGCTGCCAAGGTTCCGGCCGCCAAGGTGAGCAATTTCGATTCCACACCATTGGCCCTGCAGGAGCTGGCCAATGGCAATGCGGATGCTGTGGTGAGTGATGTTCCGGCTATTCTCTATGCGATTGATCAGGCGAAGCTCACCGGCTTGCGGATCGCCGGCGAGCATCTCAGCACTGAGTATTACGGCATTGCTCTGCCCACGAACTCACCGATCCAGGCCGCTGTGAATCGTGGATTGGAATCTTTGATCAATAGCGGTCGCTATGCGGCCCTCTATCGCCAGTGGTTTGCTGCCAAGCCACCGCTGTTACCTGCGCTGGCACCAGAGCTGAATCAACCCGCAGCTCCTTTTGTGGGCTTGGATCTGGGGTTACTGCTGAGCAACTTGTTTAAGGGGGCTGGCGTCACCCTGATGCTCACGGGGCTGTCCTTCAGCTTTGGTTTGCTGGGCGGAACGGGTCTGGCCATGGTTTTGCAGGCTCCTTGGCCGCTGGCTCACAGGCTGTGCCGGGTGTACATCGATTTTTTTCGGGGTACCCCCATGCTTGTGCAGCTGTTTCTGATCTATTTCGGACTGCCAGCTCTGATTCAGAGTATGGAGGTGCCCTTTACGATCAATCGGGTGGCCGCAGCTGTTATGGCTCTGAGCCTGAATGTGGCTGCCTATCTGGCTGAGACGCTGCGTAGCGGGATTGAATCGATTGATCGCGGTCAATGGGAGGCCGCCGATGCCTTGGGCTTCAGTCCACTGGAGCGGATGCGTTTTGTGGTTGCTCCTCAAGCCCTTCGTCGTGTACTGCCGCCCCTGGCCAATGAATTCATCACCTTGATTAAGGACACAAGCCTGGCGGCTGTGATTGGCTTTGATGAATTATTCCGACAGGGGCAGTTGATGGTGGCCACCACCTATAAAGCCTTTGAGATCTACATTGCTGTTGCCTTGGTGTATTTGCTCATGACAACGACGGCGTCCTTGATTTTCAAGCGATTGGAGGCTCGTCTGCGCATTCCGGCCTGATGCCGGATGGCTGGGGGGCGTGAAGAGACTGCTTGCTGTCAGAACTTGAAGGTGGTTTTCACCAGGCCACCAAAGTCGCTGAGGCTGGCGACACCGTTGCCGGTTTCCTGTTTCGCCACCTGCCCCAACAGGTTGCTGAGATAGAAGATGGAGGGCGTCACGGTGATGTTGTCCGTGACCTGGAGGCCGTACCACCATTCCCAGGCGTACTGAGCGTCTTGAGGGGTGCCCTCGCAGGCGTCGCCGCAGCGGGTCACGAAGGTGGGTTGGCCCACGGCCATGCCGGCCTTGTTGCCAGGGAGCAGCACATCACTCCACTGCAGCCCCACATACCACGATTGTGATTGCAGCTGATTGAAGTTGAAGGTCGGGTTGGTTTCGCTGGTGGTGTTGAGCCCCCAGCCGGTGCTGATCGAGGGAATCCAGCCGCTGTTGCTGGGCTGCCAATAGGCGCTGAGGCTCAGGGAATTCATCGTCGAGCTGGTGTCGAGCCCGAGCAAGCGATCACCGTTGCCTGAGGTGCTCAGCACGGCGAAGGGGGTGCCAGACGCCACGCCAACTCCCTTGGAATAGGTGTAGGCAGCGGCAATGCCGACGGTGTCGTTGCTGTAGCCCAGCTGCAGGGTGCCGGTTTGTTCAGAACCGCTGGTGCCGATGCCTCCCGCGCTGGGGGTGCCGTTGTCGCCGTTGCCGGCCACATAGTTGGCACTAACGCTCCAACCGCTTTGCTTCCACCACAGCCCCAGGCCAGGGCCGAGGTTGGAGTTGTAGGCGCCGGGAGCTCCGGCATAGGTGAAGAAGTCGATCAGGGTGTCTGAGGGATACACGCTTGGCCACATGGCGAGCATGTCGTCCTGGCGCACCTTGCCGCCCACCGTGAGGGTGAGGGCATTGCCCACGGGGACCTGATAGAAGAGGCGCTGGATTGCTACCACGTCGCCGCAGTCGGTATCCGTGCCGCAGTCCTGCTGGAAGGCCACCTCCAACTGGTTCAGCAACAGGGCCGCATCGTTCGTTCCCACCGTGCCGCCCCCGCCAAAGCCGGAGTCGGCGAAGTTGCCGGCCCGCAGTTGGGTGCGCAGCAGATCCTTGCCGGTGAAGCTGGTGTCGAGGTTGAGGCGCACGTCGTAGTTGAAGCTGGTGCCACCCTCTGTGGCACGGGCCTGGGCCTGCAGGTTGGAGGTACCGGTGCCGCCGAAACTGTTGGCTCCCAGCACGAAGGTGGCGATGCCGCTGAGCTTGGTGGTGGTGGAGAACTGAGTGGCTTCCAGTTCGGCCACTTTGGCCTCGAGGCCATCCACGCGGCCCTTCAGCACGGCGAGTTCCTTTTCGAACTCCTTCATGAGGCGCTTGAGCTCGTCGGTCACTTCAGTGATCCGGTCGAGACAGGCGTTCAGCAGGGCGGCCGCTTCATAGCGGGTCATGGCCTGCTTGCCCTTGTAGGTGCCGTTGGGGTAGCCCGCAACGCAGCCGTAGCGCTCGATCAGGTTGCTCAGAGCCTGATACGCCCAGTCGGTGGGCTGCACGTCGGAGAACTGGGTGATCGAAGTCACCTGCTCCTCGGAGCCGTACTGGCTGACGCCAGCGATGTTCAGGTCGGCGGCGGATGCAGCCACAGGAGCCATCAGGCCCAGGGCGGCAGGCGCCAGAAGCAGCTTCTGGAATCTGTTCATGGTCACGACGCCCAACAGGGAAGGGTGCCTTAGTTGACAGCGGTATAATGATAACGGTTCTCACGGGGAAGTCGGTGCCCGGTTGCCGGTTTGTGTCGGATGCAAGGACAGGCGCCGCCGTCGTCGCTGGAGCCGGCCGCCTCACTCACGACCGCAGCAGCATTGCCCACCCTTCCAGTTGGAACATTTTTTCTTCTTGCAGCCTTTTGTCTTGGCCTGATGCAGTGCTGGGTGGCCGTTGGTCTGGTTCATGGCGGGTTCGGGTGTTCAGGCGGCCAGGGGTGCAGCGGCGATTAGTTCTGGTGCCAGCCAGAGCCCAGGGGTCTGAGTGGGGGTGTGCAGTTGCTCGCTCACCCGAAGGCTGGACAACAGCTTGGTTGCCGTGACGCGGGTGGTGCCGATCAGCTCGGCGATGCGCTCGTGCTTGAGGCGGAAGGGCAGCACGCACCAGTCGCCACAGCGCTTGCCCATCCGGTTCACCAGGAGCCCCAGTAGGGCATGGAGCCGTTGCTCTGCAGTGCCGAGATGGCGAATGCGCAGCAGCTGGAGGGTCCATTCGTTCACGGGATCCACGCCCTGACCGGGCTGCCCGTTGCTGAGGCTGCGGAACAGCAATGGTGTGATGGCTTCCACGCACACCCCGTCGCTGCAGAGACGATCTGTGCGGAGGGATTCACCCGCCTGCAGGAAGGCAATGGTCATCCCCTCGGTTTCCTCGCAGGGGCAGAACACCCGGGCGATGCCATCGATCACCTCCATGGCGCTGCCGGTGGAGTCCTGGCAGGGATTGATCAGGGCTGAGTGCCCCGTTGGCAGGCGGATGGAACCCTCGGAATGGCCATCGAGAAAGCGGAAACCCATCGCCCCAGTACCAGCCTTGTTGAGAATGGCTCGCAACCTAGACGGAGCGCCCGTCTTCTTGCAAGCGACTCTCAGTAGCAACACTGCGGCTGTCAGCGGATGGCTTGCCAGCGCTGCGCCAGGCTCTTGCCACTGGCCTGGTTGCAGCGGCCGCCCAGGCCATTCACGATCAGGCAGGTGTTGGCCGTGAGGGTGGCCACCAAGGTGCTGGACCCGCTGCCCGCACTGGATTTGGCCAGACCATCGGCCACCAGAGGGGCGGGGGCCAGGGGCACGCCGCTCAGGCTGCTGATGCGCTGCAGGGCCTTGCTGGCTGGCTGCTGCTCGGCAAACAGCATGGGCACCTTCTTCTCCTGCAAGTTAGCCAGCACCGCCTGGAAGGCCTGGGGGCGGAGGCTATCGCTGCTGCTCATGCCATCCACCAGGGGGAGTTCTTCAAGCCCATAGGCCTTCGCCAGGCTGGCGAAGGCGCGGTGCCCGCTGGCGAGGGGTTTGGCCGTGGGAATGCTGGCCAACTGCTGGCGGTTCCAGCGGTCGAGCTGCCCGAGCAACGCTGTCATCTGTTGGGCCCGGGCGGTGATGCGGTCCTTGGCCGCTGGCTTCAGCTGCTCGAGCTGCCGGGCCACCAGCTGCACCATGGCGCTGGCCTGGCTGGGGTCGTGCCACACGTGGGGATCCCGGTCGCCGTGGTTGTGCGCTTCGCTCGGCTCCTCGGCGTGGTGGCCGTCGTGCTGAGGGTGGGGGTCTGGTGGCGGGCCCGTGAGCTGGGGGCTGTCTGGCACGGCCCGTTCCGCCACGGCCAGGGCGCCGCTGTGGCTGGCCAGGGCGGGGGTGAGCCCATAGCCGTTGATCAGCACCAGGGGGGCCTGGCTGAGCTCCCGGCTCTGTTGGGGGGTTAGGCGGAACTGGTGGGGGTCTTCGCCGGGCTGCAGCAGGCAGCTCACCCTCAGGTCGTCGGCGGCCAGGCGTTGGGTGATGTCGCACAGCACCCCATCGGCGGCGATCACCTCGGGGGGCTGAGGGGCGCTGCAGCCCGCTAGGGCCAGGGCCATGCCGAGGTTGGCCGCTGCGGCGACGCGCAGGCTGGAGGCACGGGGCCGAGGGGCAGTCATGGCAACGATTGGCGACTAACACCGCCACTGCTCAAGGAACGATAATGGTTCTCAAGGGAGGCTCGCTCCCTGGGTGGTCGTTAGCGTTGGTGTGCTTCTGGCGGTCTTGCGTGTCCCTCGAGGTGAGCCAGCTGCGGGTGCGCCGTGGCGCCGACCTGGCCCTCGATGGGGTGAGCTTTGCGCTGGACCCCGGCACGCTCACGGCCCTGGTAGGCCCGAACGGCGCCGGTAAGAGCACCTTGCTCCAGGCCATCGAGGGCAATCTCCCCATCGAGGAGGGCGCCATTCGCTTGGATGGGGTGTCCCTCACTCCCGCCTTGGTGCGGCAGCAGCTGGCCCTGATGCCCCAGCGGGGCGAGATTGCCTGGCACTTCCCCATCAGCGTCCGCGAGCTGGTGGCCCTGGGGCGGCTGGCCGCCAAGCGCCCCGGCTGTTGCGATGTGGAGGCCGCTCTGCAACGGGTGGGTCTGGCGGGTTTGGCCGGCCGGCGCCTGGATCAACTGTCCGGCGGCCAGCAGCAGCGGGCCCTGCTGGCACGCACCCTGGTGCAACCGGCCCGGGTACTGCTGCTGGATGAACCCTGTGCCGCCATCGACCCCCCGTCCCGCACGCAGCTGCTGAAGGTGATGGGGCAGCTGCGCGATGCCGGCCTCACCCTGCTGGTGAGCAGCCACGACTGGGGCCGCGACCTCGACGCCTATGACAGGGTGCTGGTTCTCGATCGCTGCCTGCTGTCTGACGGCACCCCCCAGCAGGTGCGCCATGCCCTCGGCGACCTGCGCGTGGGCAACCACTGCTGTGGTTAGCTCGGCTGGGCTTGACCGGCCTGGCGTTCCTGGCAGCTGCGGCACAGCCCGAAGAACTCCAGGGTGTGGAACAGCAGCTGGAAGCCCGAGCTCTGCTCGCCATGAAGGTGCACATCGTGCATGGGGCAGTGTTCGAGCGCCACGGTGGCGCCACAGTTCACACAGGTGAGGTGGTGTTCGTCCCGCTCGGTGGGGGCAAATAGGGCTTCGCCACTGGCCAGGTGGCGGCAGCGGATCAACCCCCGCTGCTGCAGTTGGCGCAGGTGGCGATACACCGTGGCCAGTCCCATGGCCTGGGGCCCCTGGCGCAGCAGGGCGTGCAGGTCCTGGCCGGAGAGTTCTCGGTCGGCCAGCCGCAACTTGGCCAGCAACAGCTGCTGGCGATCGCTCGGAGCGGCAACCTGGGTGGACATGGCCGGGCCGGCTGGGGCGGAGTGAAGTGATCCTATGGAGCGTGTCTGGTGGCTGCTGCCGCTGCTGCTGGCCCTGGTAATCGGCGGGCTGTGTCCCCTGGCGGGCACTCTGCTGCTGGTGCAGCGGCGCCTGTTCCTCGCCAATCTCGTGTCCCATGCCGTGTTGCCAGGCCTTGCCCTGGCGGTGGCGCTGCAGTGGGACCCGGGCCTCGGCGGTGTGATCAGCGGTGTAGCCGGGGCTTTGTTGGCGGAGCGGCTCAGCCGCGGCGATCGCCCCGGTGAGGGGGGCGATGAGGCGGTGCTCAACACCGTGCTGGCAGGCTTTCTTGGCCTTGGGGTGCTGTTGATTCCCCTGTTGCAGATCCGCGTGGATCTCGAGGCGGTGCTGTTCGGTGATCTGCTGGCCGCAGCACCCGCCGACTTGCTGCGCAGCCTGCTGGCCCTGGCGGCGGTGTTGCTGCTGCTGGCCCTGCGCTACCGCCACTACGTGTATCTGGGGGTGGATCCCCTCGGCGCGGCCGGTGCTGGCCTGCCGGTGCGGCGGCTGCGGCTGCTGCTCACCCTGGTCACGGCCTTCACGGTGGTGAGCGCCATGACCGCCGTGGGCGTGGTGCTGGTGATCGCCCTGATGGGTGCCCCGGCCCTGGTGGCCCTAGGCGGGGCCTCCAGCCTCCGCCAGGCCCTGGCGCGCTCGGCCCTGGTGGGGATGGCGATCAGTGGGACGGGCTTTCTCGTGGCGATCCAGCCAGCAGTGAACCTGCCGCCCGGGCCTCTGATCGGTCTGCTTTGCATGGGCCTGTTGCCCCTGGCGGCCCTCCAGGCCCGTCGTTCAGCTGGCGGGTAGCCATAGGGCCAGGCGCACGGGTTTGGGCAGCGGCTGGATCGCGAGGCTGGAGGCATCGATCAGCACCGGCTGGGCCTCAGAGCGGGCCGCCCCTTGGCGGGAGCGCAGGCTGAGCAGCAGTTGCTGGCGCGTGGCATCCAGGGCCATCGGCGCGCCGGGTTCCAGCTCCCAGCCCGCCAGGCTGCGCTGCCGCATCACGGCGCCGCGGCGATTCAGGGCCAGCAGTTGTAGCTGGGCGCCCCGGGCCCAGTCGCTGATCACGAGCCAGGCCCGCTCGCCGCCGCGATCACAGGCGCTGGCCAGCACGGCTTCGCTGCCCAGCCACAGCTGCCTGGGTGCCTGGCCGGGTTCCACCAGTTCCAGGGAGCGGCGGTAGTCGGGCCAGTGGCGCACTAGCAGGGCACGGCCACTCACTGGACAGAAGCTGCTGAGGTCGCGGCTGCCCGGCAGCACCTGGCGGCGGTGAGGTTGCCCCGGCAGGGAGTGCAGTGTCAGGCCTTCGAGTTCAGGCACCACCACCCCGCCGCCCTCCGGCAGCAATTGCATCGGGCCGGAGGCTTTCTGGTTGAGGGTTTGGCGCTGGCCATGCCGGGGCCAGAGGGTCGTGGTGCCCGGCTCCAGGGCGGCACTGCCGGCTTGCACCAGCAGATCGCCGCGGCGGTTGCTGCTCAGGTGGGCGAAGAGCAGGGGCTTTGGGCTGAGCGGCTGCAGGGCCCCCGCTTGGGGTTCGGTGAGCCCCTGCTGCCAAGGCGCCAGATTGCGTTGCTGCAGGGGCAGCATCCACAGCCGCTGGTGGTTTTGGCTATCGCCGCTCAGCAGCGCCAGGCCCGAGCCATCGCCCAGGGGCATCACGTTGGGGATGCGGGCGAACACCGGGCTGAGGGGTCGCCAGCGACCATCGCGCCCCTGCAGCTGCACCTGTTCCCCGCCGGGCACGGGCACCACCGCCAAGAGGAAGGGCCGCGGATCCCAGCGCCAGCGCTGGGGTTGCAGCGGCAGCCCCCGGGCGTCCTGGCCGGCCAGCGCCAGGCTGAGGGGGCCAGGGATTCGCTGGCCCGGATCCAGCAGCAGGCGCAGGGGATTGCTCTCCCCCAGCCAGCGCCGGGCCAGGGAGGGTTCGAGCTGGCTGGAGCGGGCCAGGCTGGCTCGCTGCATGGGCCGGCTGAAGCGCAGTCGCAGGGCGGCGGGCCCGGAGCTGGCCGTCGACGACTGCAGCTCCAGCAGCCGTGGTGGCCGGCGCAGCAGCAGCTGTTGCTGCACGCCCGCGAGAGCCAGGCCTGCTGCCAGGGCCAGCCAGGCTCGCCGTAGGGCTTGCCTCATGGCTCCAAGGGCCGCGCCGGCCGGGGGATCGGGCGAATCTGGCGGGGCAGCACCACGCTGCGACTCTCGCCGTTGTCCTGCTCCACGCCCATGGAGCCGCGGATCGCCAGCCAGGTATCGGCCTTGGGCAGGTAGCCATTGGGCCAACGCACCGGCAGGCCCACCGGGGTGGCATCCGCGAGACAGCAGCGCACCAGCAGCCGCCCCAGCTGGGGGCGATCTCCCTCCTGGGCCAGCACGAAGCCGCTGATCCGCACGGGATCCCCGGAGTAGAGGCTGGGATCCGGCTGACTGCGCAGCAGGCGCACCCAGTCGGTGAGGCTGCGCTGGGCCGGGGGGAGCACAAAGCTCAGCGCCGGCTCCTCCACCAGCTCCGCCGGCCGGTTACTCGCCAGATCGCTGAAGGAGGGATTGGGCGGGATCAGCAGCACCAGCAGCGCCACCGCCCCGCTCAGCACCCAGGCCAGGCGTGGGCGCTGGGGCTGGCCGCTCCCCCGCAGGTGCTGCACAGCCAGGGCGATCAGGGCGGCGCCGCTCAGGCCCACCAGGGGGTGGAATGCTCCCCGCAGCAGCAGGTCGAGGCGGCCACTGAGGCTGCTCACCAGCAGCACGAGTCCCCAGAGTCCGAGGGCCAGGGGGGCGACCTTGAGGGATCGCATCACAGCTGCAGCAGATTCACCCATTGCCCCAGCAGCAGGACGGCCACGCTGGCCCCCGCGGCCGTGAGGGCAATGGCTTTCGGTTGGAGCACCACGCCGAACAGCCCTAGCAGCTTGAGGTCCACCACCGGGCCGAGCACGAGGAAGGCCAGCAGGGCACCGGGGGTGATCTGGGCGGCGAAGCCCAGGGCCAAAAAGGCATCCACGCTGGAGCACACCGACACCACCACCGCCAGCAGCATCAGGCTCAGCACCGACAGGGTGGGCATCCCCCCACCGCCAGCAGCCAGCTGCGTGGCAGCAGGGTTTGCACTAGGGCGGCGATGGCGCAGCCCAGAACCAGCAGGGCCGCCAGATCGAGGAATTCCCGGCTGCTGTGCTGCAACACCTCCGCCAGGGGTGGCCGCGGCGTGGGCACCGCAGCCACCGGCACCGCGGCGGCCCCCACTAGGCCGGAGCGCCGCTCCAGCAGGCCCACGCTCTGGAGCGGTTGGGTGAGCCGCCGTTCCTCCAGCAGCACAGGGTTGAGAAGCTCGCCCTCCGGCAGCAGGCGCAGCACACTTGCCAACAGCAGGGCTAGCAGCAGGGCCCCCAGGGGCCGGGCCGCCAGCAACCAGGGCTGGTTCGGGAAGGCGGCCCAGGTGCTGGCCAGCACAATCGGGTTCAGCACCGGTGCGGCAAACAGAAAGCCAAGAGCGGTTCCTATTGGAGCTCCACCCGCCAGCAACCGCCGGGCCACGGGCACGTTGCCGCACTCACAGGCGGGCAGGGCAAAGCCCAGGGCAGCACCGGTGAGGGGGCCCAGCAGCGGATGGCTGGGTAGTTTCCGCAACCAGGCCCCCCCGGGGGCCAGCCAGCGGGCCAGGCCAGCGATTAGCACGCCGATCAGCAGAAAGGGCAGTGCCTCCAGCAGCAGGCCCTGGAAGATCGCCCAGGCGCTGGCGAGGCGGTTCAAGGCCTGGGAGCAAGGGTCAGCATCATGGCTGGTTTTCAGCGGCCTGTGCCACGGGCCAGTGGTGTGGCGTGAACGGACCCGTATTCCAGCTAACGGGGTTGCCGCAGTAACTGATCAGATTGTCGCGTTAGTACGACTCGAGGGCTTCGGCTTTCTGCAGGTGGCTGTAGTGGTTGGAGATGGATCAGTGTTGGTGTGTGGACGTTTGGCTGGGATGTTCTGAGCAGGGCATCCAGAGATTGCCCATGGCATGCACGCCATCGCAGCCGAGGGCGCGCGCTTTCTCAAGCGCCACCTGCTTGCTGGGGTAGGCCATCAGCTGTTCCTGGGGAGCCCCGCTGCTGTGGTGTTGATGGCCGTTGCCTGGTGGGCTGAGCGACCAGATCCCCATGGCATTGAGGCCAGCCACCACCACGCCCATGCCCACCACGCAGGCGTTCACCACGCCCATGCCCACCACCCCGAGGCTGAGCACACCCATGGGCACCACGCCGATGCTCACCACACCCATCGGCACGATGCCGATGGAGATGATGCCGAGGGGGGCGATTCCAAAGGCCACCAGCTTGGGAGGCTCACCGCAGTTGCTCATGCTGTGGGCTCAGTGGTGGCTGTGGGCTGAACCGGTGGCCTGGCCGTGTTTGGCGCAAGGCATCCATTGCTTGCCCATGGGATGGGC
>NZ_JAGQBW010000027.1 GCF_024345835.1 Synechococcus sp. HJ21-Hayes
GCTGATCAGATCGAGATCGGTTGCGGCAGCAGCAGTTTCAGGCACAAAGCAGGGGCAAGCCCGCTCAGCTCAACCCATGCTGACAGCCCCGGCCAGAGCGCCTGTGACACACTTTGAATCAGCCCTGGCTCTCCACCTGGCGCAGAGCCAGCCGATCGAGACGCTCAGTGCGGATCAGGCCGTGGTCATGGCCAATGGCGTCGTCCTCGTAGGCCAGATACCAACCGATGTTGTGAAAGAGCAGCTGCAACGGCCACACCCGAATGGCATCTCGGGGCTCCTCGCCGTGCTCGGCTGCATCACTGAAGCGCTCCAGCAGAACGCGCTGACCGCCTGCGATCGCCGCCTCGAGCTTCTCGGCCTGTTCGGGCACCGCCAGCGAGTCGCGGCGCACCAGATCGGGATGCACGATCGAGCGGTTGGCGAACACCCGCACCGGCAGCTCGTCTTCGCGCAGCACACCTCCCCAGCGCAAGCGTTCATCCAGCTCAGCCAACAGGTCCTGAGCGGTGGGATCCCCCAGTCGCCCCGCCGCCTGACTCACCACCTGATGAACCTCCCGCAGGCGCGCGGCGGAAAGCACCGCCGTTCCCAGGCCGTAGCCGTGGCGCACGTTGTCATTGCGGGTCCGGAAGCCGTATGGCGTGAGCACACGCTCCACGTCCTTGCGCAGGGTGGAGGCCTCACCGGGCATGTAGACCCCAGCCAGTTGGGCAATCAGGTGTTCGGGCAGCGGCACGCCCTTTTCGCAATCAAAGGGGTGATGCAACAGATGGCGCAGCAGTGAAAACACGCGGATGAACACGCTGCGGTCCGCCATCGGCGGCCACCCACCGAGGTTTTTCTCGCTCAGCTCCACCGGGGCCATCGGCGGCTCCAGGGGTTGCTGCGTGGGCGTTGCATCAAGGAACCCTTGGCTCTGCAGCCAGAGCAGATCAGCTTCGAGAGCCTCCACATCGCCGTAGCACTCGCCCCGCAACTGAGCGAGCAACGCCGCCGCCTTCTGGGCCATCGAGCCTTCTGGAAGCGGATTGCAGATCGCCTCCAGTTCGGCGCGGGTGGTGGCATCACCAGCGCTCAGCCCTGGGAAGCGGCTGAGCAGTTGCATCAGATAAAGCAGTCGCTCCAGATCCAACAAGCGTGAGTAGCCGTGCAGCTCTTTGGCCTGCTCGCGGTTGCGGGCTGCGGCGATGCGTTTATCGAGGCGAGCGATCTCCAGCTGAAGATCCGCTTTGAGATCGGCGCCAAGCGAGGGATCGAAGTCCACCAGTGCAGCAAAACCTTCCTGGCGGTCGGGCTGGAAGTCGCGGTCGTTCAGGGCCGCTGCGAACTGCTGCACCACCAACTCGGGCACCCGGCGCGCGCGCTGTTGGTTCCACTCCAGGCACACCTCGACGGGCGTGCGCAGCCACCAGCCGATCCACTCCACCGGACGAGCAAGCTCCAGCCGCTGCGTGAAGGCCAGGCGCCAGGGACGCCGCGCATGGGTCGCGTCGATCAACACCGAGCGGCCCTCGGCCACGCAGCGCTGCACACCGGCGTGCAGGCGCTCTTCCACCTCATGCCAATGGCCCTGGATCATCGAGTCGCCGTAGAGCTCCTCGCGGATGCGGTCGGTGGAGAACAGCTCGGCGTCAAGCAACGGCGCCAGCAACGCCGCAATGGTGGTCTTACCGCTGGCAGGCGGGCCGATCAGTAGGTGGCAGCGCAGCGCGGCGGCCATGTCCACAGCCAAGGTGTTCGCATCATGGGCATCCCGGCCCGGCCTTGCCGGCCCTGCCCTGCGAAGAACGATCGGGCGCTACCGGAGCCGGGGTTCTTCGCACGGACATTGGGCTGAATCGCGCCTTGGCCGCAAAAGCTGAGCGGAGCCATCCACTGCGCATTGATGAGCGCCACTGCCGATTCCCGGCCCTACCGCATCCCGTCGTCCCTGAGGGATCTGGTGATGCTCGATCTGCTCGAGCTCACCGGCAGCACCACCGCCACTGCGGAGATGCTCACCATGTCGCAGCCGAGCGTGAGCCGCCGCTACCGCTCGGTTGCTCGCGACCTTGGGCTTGCACGCCAGAGCGATGCGCCGTTAGGCCGCCGCTTTGCCGATGCCCCCTGGATCCCGTTCTTAAGGCGCGGCATCAACCACCACCGGCTGGCCGGTGGGGTGTTGCGGATCGGTAGTGGCAGGGAGCTCGAGGCGGGGTTCTCCGGCGTGCCCTGGGCCCAATGGGTGCGCATGGGCCGCCAACAGCAGGATCAATGGCGCCCGCTCTTGACCCTGGAGTTGCTTGATGCGATTGCCGTGGAGGAGGTGCCAGAGCTCTCCGCTGAAGAGGCCGCATCCCTGGCCTTGGTTGAGGTGCGTAGCGCTCGCAACGGCGCTGTGGTGTTGATCTGCCGGCGGGATCCGCTGGTGCTCGAGATCTGCAGCCGCGTCTGCGGCTGGATGGAGCTGCCATGACCAACGCCCAACCAAAACCAGCCCAAGCACCGCAGGATGGTGATCCCTCAGCCAAGGCTTCGATGAGCGTGAGCGCCCGCTACGGGGAAGCACTGCTCTGGGCTGAGCAGATCCACCGGGATCAGCGCCGCAAAGGCAAGGCCATCCCCTACATCTCCCATCTGATCAGCGTCAGCGCCCTGGTGTGGGAAGACGGGGGCACGGAAGACCAGGCCATCGCCGCTCTGCTGCACGACGCGATTGAGGACGCCGGCCAGAGCCATACCTCCATCGCCGAGCGCTTTGGCAGTGCCGTCGCGGACATCGTGCGTGATTGCACCGACACCAACGGCACGCCTGGTGGAGGGGAGAAGGAGCCCTGGCTGCTGCGCAAGACCCGTTACATCGCCTCCCTCGAGCACAAGCCCGAGGCGTCTCTCTTGGTGACGGCGGCCGACAAGGCCCACAACGCCGGCGACATGGTGCTCGATGCCCGACGCGATCCCGGCATGTGGAGCAAATTCAACGCCGGCCTTGAGGGATCGGCCTGGTACCTGCTGCGGATGCATCAACAGCTCAAGCACCGCCTACCGAAAAGCCGCTCGGTGGAACGCCTTGGTGAGTCGGTGAGTGAGGTGCTCGCGAGCGAGAGCTATCGGCGGCTGGTACCCGGTGGGTTGGCTCCAGCGGTGTGGGCGGCGGGGTATGCGGAACGCTTGGCGGCAGAAGAAGCGTGATCACCCTGGTCATGCCACTGGCAGCTGTTGCTCTGCTCGCCCAGACACGGACGGCCTCCGTGCTCTCCATCGGCGATGGCGACACCATGCGGGTACGCGAGGGCAACCGCACCTTGAACGTGCGCCTGGCCTGCATCGATGCTCCGGAATCCAGCCAGGCTCCCTTTGGCAGTCAGGCCCGGCAACAACTGCAGGCCCTGGCGCCGGTTGGAAGCAGCGTGGAGCTCCGCATCAAAGCCACCGATCGCTACGGCCGCGCCGTGGCCGAACTCACCCGAGGCGGCCGCAACCTGAACCAAGCCCTGGTGGCTTCCGGTGCAGCGTTTGTCTACTGGCAGTACATCCAGGGCTGCGTCCGGCAGACCTACAGCCGCCTGGAAACCGAGGCGCGGCTCAAAGGGCTAGGAGTGTGGGGCGTGAGCGGCGGTGTGCAGCGGCCGTGGGAGTACAGGTCCCGCCAACGAAAGCCCAGCTCAAGCTCTTCTGCGCCATCGGGCCGGCGTTACACCTGCAAGCAGATCGGCTCCTATGCCCAGGCGCAGGTGTTGCTGCGGCAGGGGCACAGCTATCTCGATGGGGATGGTGATGGGGAGGCCTGTGAAAGCCTGAAGGGGTAGCGGCAGTGCTGGAGCGCCCGCTGCAGGGCAACGTCGGCCTCCACTTCGGCCACAAAACGCTCCAGCTCGGACCAGCTCATCGGAGGAAAGCCCTGGGTCCTTCACCATGCCAAGGGCGTCTGCAGTGCGCCAGGTTCCGTGGATCACAGTCCGCCAAACCCACCGCCAGCACTGAGACAACCGGCCGGAGTTACCGGCCGGCGGGAGGCGGAGCCTCCCTGCAGCGCCTCAAATCACCGAGACGGTGGTGCCAAAGCGGCCCTGGAAATGACGGGCCAGGGCATAGGCCTTCTCCGCCGGGATCAGGCGCAGCTTTTTGACGGGCTTGCCGCGACGGCCCATGGGGGTGGTGATGCGCTCATGGCCATAGGCCTTGATGCCATCGGGGTAGGTGTGGAGCACCAGGGTGCGGATCTCGCAGCAGGGAGCGGTGGGGCGTGCCATGGAAGGAAACGGCGTGGAACACCCCGACCGAGGCCCGCTGTGGCGGAGGCGGCAAGGACCGCGGAGCGGCCTGGCCTGATCCTTGCCGCCTCTGACGCAGTGGGCACGCTGAGAGGGGCCACGCCGCTTCCATGGCACGCGCTGCCGCGGCTGTGTAGTGAGCCAAACGTTGGTGCGGACCGTTGGGAGAGCATCAAGACCGGCGGCTGTGAGCGGATCACCAGTGGTGAGCAGTCCGCCAGATGCACCCCACCAGCTCGAGACGCACCGCAGGAAGCGCCGCGCCGGGCACCTTCAGGATCGCCCCTGGTCAAGGGCTGACGCGAGGCGAGTGAGCTGTTGCTGTGGCGCGATCGCCCCGGCGTTGCCGGTGCTCACCGCGCATCGGCTGGAGGACTCGCCCCTTGACTGGCGGGGCAGTCCTGCAGGCGTCCCGTCGCTGCGCCGTAGGGCGTTAGTTCGTTATGGCTACGCATGTTCTGGGGTATGGCCCCGAGGATCCGGTGGCCCTGGTGGAGTCCTGCTACCGGGCCGTGGAAATGCTCCTCGCCACCCACACCGCCCGGGGGCTGTTGATCCCCAGGCCCTGGGTCAATCACCCCTATGGGGAGGAAGAAATCACCCTGTTGGAGGAGGAGCTCCTGCCGGCAATGGCGTTGTTCCTCGCCCGGGTGGAGGCGATTGATCGGGTGATTGAGGCCGATCAGGAAGCTGAGGTGGCTGCCCATCAGGCTGCTGTAGGCGCAGGGCTCAGGTGAGGGCAGGGCCGGCCCCTGGCCGGCCTTTTCTGCTGCTCCCGGGGGGCGGATCAGGCCTGCGGTGGTGGAGATGGTGGTCGCAGGAGCTGCTCCACGTGGAGAACGAGCGCATTCACCCGTTGATTGAACGCAGTGCGCTCCAGCTCCAGCGGCGTTGGATCGGCGTCATAACGGAACTGCACGGCGTACACAGTCAAAACGCCGAGATCGCTCCAGTCACTCGCCACCGCAGCGTGAGCTGCCAGCAGCCGGAGCAACCGCCGCAGGTCATGCGTGAGCGGCAGCTCGCCCTCCCCCAGGTGGAGCAACCAGGCCTTGAGGGCTTTCTCCACCGCCTGCTGCAGCCAGAAGCCCCATGCGCCTTCTCGAAACACGGTCGGATCGCTGGATGCCACTGCTGTCTCAAGGTCTGCAGCAGCAATCCGCAGCAGGCCCTCCGCCTCAGAGAGGGCCATGGAGAAGCTTCCCCTCGCGATAAGCGCGGCCGATCACGTGGCTGCGCCAGTGGCAGCGGGCCTCACATTCGCTCTGGGAGTAGAGCAGAAGATCCAGGGAGACATCCGCCTGGGCGAGCTGGTCCCAGAGAGCATTCAGCACTTCAAAGCGGTGATGGCTCTCGAGCCAGCTATCCGGTGCGGTGATCAGCAGGTCGATGTCGGAGTCAGGCCCGGCCTGGCCGCGCGCCCTGGAGCCGAACAGGCGAACTTCACTGCCAGGAATGGCCTGGTGGATCAGGGCTGCCATCGCTGTCAGCCGCTGCTCGATCGATGGCGCGTTCAACGCGGTCATGAGGCCATTCTGCTGGGTTCGATCACCTCCGCCAGGAAGCCCTCAATCCAGCGCTGGTGGCGGCTGGTGGTGATCAACCCCGCCAGGGAGGGCTGGGCATCGGGCACCTGGAAGGCCGAGCGGAAGCCCCTGGAGAAGGCCTCGAGGTGAGCAGGGGCCAGGGCCTTGATCCGCTCCTGCAGGGCCGTGATCGCTGTAGGTTCCAGTGGGCCATCGGTGGCCGCAGCTGAACTGCTCACCTGGCGTTGCTGCTTGTCGTAGAGCGCCAGGCCAAAGGGATTGCCAAAGGTCATCAGGGCCCGTTTGGTGGCATCGGTTTCGGCTTCCTTGAGCGCCGATTCATGGGCCAGGCCCAGGTCGGTATCGATGCCATGGCCGGCGCCGGAGCCCTCACGGATGAGCGTGCGGTGGCCGGCGGTGATGGTGATGCGCACGCGGGCGATGTAGGTCACACCCCAGCCGCTTTTGCGATCACGACCGATCGGACGCTCGTGTTCGGCCACGCAGCGGCTGATCAGGGTGGAGCGCTGCCAGCCGTCAAAACCAAAGATGCGGTTGGCTTCTGCGATCACCTGCCAACCCTCGAGATAGCTCACCCGGCTGCGGCCCTGCTCCCGCTGGCGCACGTTGGCGCGATCGAGCGGAGCAGAAAGCAGGGCGATCTGCCGTGTGGAGAAGCCGGCTACGGAACCAAGGGCACCCTGGTCGTGGGGTGTCGCCGGTGGGGGCGATGGTTGAGCACCATCTGCCTCTTGGCTGAGGGATGCGCGCAACTGCTCAAGCGCAGAAGCTGGCCGACTGGTGACGCTGCGGCGGATGGGAGCCGAGTGGGTCGCAGGTGTTGCGGTTGAGGTTGCGGTTGAGGTGATGGCCATGGCGATGAATCGGTGTGTGTGGAGTGAGAAAAGGGAGTGGGGCCCGCCACTGCAAAACCCCATATCGAGGCCCCCCTGGGGGCTAGGTGATGGACCAATGGCGGCGTTTGATGAGGCGTGCGCCGGGGATGGCGGTGGCGGAGAGGGAGAAGGCGAGGTGAGCAGCTTCTGCTTTGGGAAGGCCTGAGATGGCGGAGGAGATGACGGAGCGGATGCGGGCCTTGATGGAGGTTTTGTTGGGAGTGGTGGTGGTTTGGGTGGTGAGGAGATCTGGGGGGAGGAGATCGGGGTCGTCGATCTCGATGGCTTCTGTTGTGCGGGAGGTGAGGCGGTGATCGAGGAGGTTGTGGGCGGTGGCGGATGGGTCGAGGCGAGAGAGGAGGTGGATGAGGGTGGATTCGAGGGCGTCAGCGCGGTTGTCTTCTCGCTTGGCGAGGACTGAGAAGCGCTTGGATTGGCCGGAGTGGTAGTTCGCTTCTGCGCGGAGGCGTTCGATCACCCAACAGGTGGCATCGGCTTTGCGCAGGAAGGCATCGCGTTTGTTGTCCTCGAGGGCGAGGGATTCCTCGAGATCAGCAATGGCGAGGGCGCGCTCGTCGTCGTCCTCGGTGTCGAGACGTTCGGATAGGCGAGCAATCCAGGAGGTTTCGGCCTGGAGATCAGCGCCGAGCTCCCAGAGGGTGGGGAGCTGGGGGGTGAGCTCTGGAGGGGTGGTGACGGGAATCGCGACAGACATGGCTTGGGGGGTGGGTGTGAGGAGAAAGGAGGAAGAGGAGGAAATGGAGCAGCGGGCCTATGCCGCAGGGATTTGGATCACCTCGATCGGGATGGCTGAACGCCGGCTGAGGCGGCGGGCCTGATCCACCAGGGAGGCGGTGCCACGGGAACCGGGGAAGCCGATCACCAGAAGGCCAGCGCCCAGGGGGAGAGCGGAGGCCAGATCCAATGAGCGATCGAGCATCTGGCGGTTACGGATCGGCCCAGCGGCGCGGCCGTGCTCGCGCCAGGCAGCAGGGCAGGCGATCTGAAGCCAACCGAGCTGATCGGCAGCGGCGGCGATGGCTTGATCCGCGCCGCGGGCAGCGCCATGGAGCAGAGCCTGTACCAGGCGGCCACGGGTGGCACGCAGGAGATGGGTGGCGATCAATTCGGAGGGCCAGGTGAGATCACGGCCACCACCGGCCACGATCACCAGCTGGCCTCTACCAGGGAGGAACAGCGAGCCGAGAAGGGAACCATCAGGCGGCACCAATGCGGCGGCCTGGGCAAGAGAAAGCATGGAAGGAAAAAGAGCGCAGAAGGATTTCTTTTCAAGGGCTCCGGCTACAGCGGAGGCCATCCCTTGATCACCTCTTTATTGTATCAGTACGGGCGTACTATGCGCCAGCTGAGACGGGGCTTTGCGTGCTCTCTTCTTGAATCTTTACGGCTCTAGATCCAGGCACCTAGGGCATCAGCAGCGGGGCAACTCTTCTGAAAGCCGAGCACCCATCAAGCGCCCAGAACGCAGCCACCACAGCCGCTTCTAGGAGCATCAGACAGGCCCCAAGGCGCCGGGCCACCGCAGCCGCGGGAAGACGCTGTGCGTGATGAAGCAACGCCACACTTCCCGGCGGCGGCAAGAAAAATAATGATCACGCGAGCGCCAGGGCCGGTGTCCGCGCAGCGGCTACGCCGGCTCGCGCAGCCCTGGAGCCGTGTGACATCCTCAAATTCCGCCGCCGGGTGGCGACTGAGCGCTTACGGCGTGCGCTTGCTGCAACGAACTAGGTTCCCGGAAGCTGTAGCCGGGATCTGCACACTTGTGCCACAGCAGCATCCATACGGTCAGCCTGTGTCGCGCCGGGGTAGGGAGCTGGAGGCAACTTCTTGAGCTGAAGCATCCCGTAGGCCTTAGATCCGTTGATGCGGCGGTTGCTCCATCGAGCACAGATCCCTTGGATCTGGACATCACTCAGGCCGATCAGGAGGGCCAAACTTCCTGCGAGCACGTGTCGTGAACCTGCAACACCACGATGCTGCTGAAGGCATGGTGGATTGTCAGCTCTATCGCTGCTCCATTCACTCCCGCTCCACCAGCGGTGCCCACTCGGCCCGGATGCCGATATCAGGAACACCCGATTCTTTGTTGGTCTTCTCCAGCCAGTCGGCGCGGATGATCCGGTGGCCTTTGCGAACACTGCGCATCCCGGCCGGTGCCTGGGCCGCCGCGCAGGATCGCCCACCATCGAGGCAAACCGATGGCGTGGTGGCACACCCTCCAATCAAGGCGGCTGAGACCAACACAATCCAAGGCCTCACGGGCGCTGCTCTTCCCGGGCCCAGATCCTTTCCAGGCTCCGCTTGAACTCCTGCTGATTCATCGGCCTGGCCCGGCGCCGGCCACGAAGCGTGCTGCTGATCCACCAGATCTGCAAACCACCGAAGGCCAGAGCAAACAGGCCCAGCTGCAAGTAGCCGGCGTTCAGATGATCCATCACCACGTGAAGCTCACTCCATCTCAAAGGTGTTGTGGACGATCCCATGTCCATCAAGGCCCGAGACAGTCACAACAACAAAGTGTTGGTCGCCACGCTGGTAGTCGTAGCGGCAGACGCCCGACCCCGTGCCTGAGCACCCGCTCAGCCTGACTGAGTTGTATTGGAACAGTCGCCGCTCAAACGCGGAGGGATCGCGATTCGACTTCACTATCTAGCGTCCCTCCAGCAATCGTGCGTCAGCCCGGCTGATCGGCTAGCGAGGCAGCAAAACCGGTAGGTCCGTTTCTGTGTCAGCACCGGAGCACACCGCTTGCGTAGGAACAACGACTGCCGCCGCGCATAGACTCTCTCCTCCTCATCGCGAGGGAGGGGCGCACCTCGCCGACTTATCGGCTGTAGTTCTCCAGTTGCTCGAGCCCTTTGCGAAGCAACTGCTGACCACCCTCGATCATCCGCTGTTGATCGCCTTTGAACTGACAGCTGGCCGTGCGGTACTGAACGCTCTTGCTCAGAGGTACGTACCAAAGCGCATCGAGTTTGCAGAAGTTTCGCCCCTTTTGCGTGGGCAAATCCTGGAGCAGCTCACCGCTCAGGCAGCGGTAGCCGCTGCGGTCTTTGCCCTCCCGCATGCAGGTTCCAAGGTTGCGCACAAAGATCTTCTGCCCCTTGTTCTTGAACACCTGGTTGGCGTAGCCCGCAAACGACACGGGGTCGTAGCTGAAGGGAGCGGCCTGCGCTGCTCCGCTCAAAGCAGCCAGAAGCAAGAGGGAGCTCAGATGGCGAAGCACTGGAAGCTGGTGCAACAGGAGGAGAACCCATCATCGGTTCAGCTGCAACACGACAGTCACATCAGACCCCTCTCCGATGCTTCCTAAGGGCCAAACAGCGTTGCCACCTAATCCGCGGGGTCAGCGCGCAACGTCCAGCGCGGTTGCGTGAAGTCCGATTGATCAGGCCTTGATTAACGTCCGACAAATCCTCTGGGCAGCTTCTCGCGCTCCGAACAGGTTGCGAGCCGCAGGGCCCAACTGGAGTGAGGCCAAGGCACCCATCAGGTGCACAGGCGTCCGCGGCCAACGCAGATCGTCGTTGAGCACGGGCCAATCATCAACAAGTTCAATCGGTCGTTGGTGCTGCAGTTGAGCGGCCAAGGGATGGTGACTGACACCGCCGTGATGACCTGTAGCCAGCCAGAGACGATCCGCTGAGAGTTCAGCGCCGCTGCCCTGCAACTGAACGATCCAGCGACCGTGAAGCCAATTGGCAGCCTGGACTTGGGCGTGCTCCAACAGGGAAAGCCTGCCGCTGTTCTGTTCCTGCGTGAGGGCATGAACCAATGGTGGAGTGACGGAGCCTCCATCGCGGGCACCTTGAATCGCCTGCAAGCGTTGACGCATACAGGTTTCGCGCTGGAACGCCTTGAGGTATTTCGGCCCCAGCCAGCCGGGATCGGCGTCAAAAGGTTTGCTCCGCAAGTTGCGGCGGATCAGCAGCGTGACCTGCGCACCACGCCTGATCGCACCAAGGCTGAGGTGTGCGCTGGTAAGGCCGCCACCCACGATCAGGATGTCCTGCCCCTTGAGATCGCCGCAAGCCTCAAGGTCCACATTCTGGCTGTGCTGCAAGGCAGGGCTCGGGTAGCCCCCGTCTGCCAGCCCGTTCAACCAGCAGGGCAACACAGGAGCTGTGGGTCCAGTGGCAACCACCAGATGACGTGCCTCCTGCTGGGATCCATCGCTGAACGTCAGTCCAAGCCGATCGCGAGAGGAGCGGCCGAGAACCACAGCCTCCACAGCCAGGGGCTCTACGGCATCAGCCAGGCCGAACTCCTCGGCAACCTGCATGCAGAACGTGTTGAACAACCCGGTATGGGGTTGGCCATAGGGCCCTTCCAGTTCACCGCTGCGATGACATCCATAGGCGTAGCTGCGAAGGGCGTTCGGATTGGGATGAGGATGGTGCGGCGAGGGTGAGCGCAGCCAGGGAATCTCGAACTGCCGCATCTGCCGCTGCCAACGGTTCAGCCAGTGGCCACTCGGATCGAGGATGCGCAGGCGTCGGCGCAAGGCCGGTCGTTTCTGCAGCAGTTGGCAACAGAGGCTGAGCGCGTGAGGCCCGGCACCGGCAATCACCAGATCAGCCATCCAGACAGGCCTCCTGGTGCTGGCAGCGGCTGCAGAGGCCATGAACCTCAAAGGTGTGAAACAGCGGCCTGAACCCCTGCAACAGCACAGCGCCAAGGCCCAAACCAGTGGTGCCCAGGGGACAGTGCGGCAAGGCCTGGATCGCGCCGCACTGCACGCAGATGAGGTGGTGGTCGTCTCGCTCCACGGGGGCGTAGAGGGTTTCGCCATTGGCGAGCTTGCGGGATCGGATCAGCCCGGCTTGCTGCAACAGCTTGAGACCGCGATACACCGTGGCCAGCCCGGTGGAGCGGTTGGTGGCCCTGAGGCGCTGATGCAGCGCCTGGGCGCTCAGCTCGCACTCAGCCTGTTGGAGCACATGAAGCAGGTGCTGCTGGCGGGGTTGGGTGATCACGGAGCCCATCGAGCCTGACCGGAACCTCAGGTCTTGCTAGAACGAGAACCATTCTTACTCCCAGTCGGACTGTGATCCGGCTCCTCTGGCCATGGCCTTCTCCAGCCCCGTTCCCGCCGCTGAGCGTTTACCGGTGACCGTGCTCACCGGCTACCTCGGGGCCGGGAAGACCACCCTGCTCAACCGGATCCTCACCCACGAGCACGGGCTCAAGGTGGCGGTGATCGTGAACGAGTTCGGTGAGGTGGGCATCGACAACCAGTTGGTGGTGGATGCCGATGAAGAGATCTTTGAGATGAACAACGGCTGCATCTGCTGCACCGTGCGCGGTGATCTGATCCGGATCATCGGCAACCTGATGAAGCGGCGCGACCGTTTCGACCACCTGGTGATTGAAACCACCGGGCTAGCGGATCCAGCCCCTGTGATCCAGACCTTCTTTGTGGATGAAGACCTGCGCGATGAGCTGCGGCTCGATGCGGTGGTGACCCTGGTGGATCTGCTCCACGTCCAGGAACACTGGTCCAGCGAAGAGGTCCAGGAGCAGCTGGCGTTCGCCGATGTGCTCGTGCTCAACAAGGCCGATCTCGTGGATGACGCCGAACGGGAGCTGGTGGAACAGCGGGTACGGGCGATCAACCCCATGGCCCGTCTGCTCACGAGCCACATGGCCAATGTGCCGATGGATCAGATCCTCGGTGTTGAGGCCTTTGAACTGGAGCGCGCCCTGAGTCTGGATCCAGGATTCCTGGCCGAGGAGCATGACCATGAGCACGATGCTGCCGTGAGCTCGGTGGCCCTGGTCGAGGAGCGACCCATGGACCTCGAAAAGCTCGGCCGTTGGATCTCTGATCTGGTGGGCAGCCGCGGACCGGATCTGTTCCGGATGAAGGGCATCTTCCAGCTGGCTGGTAAGGATGAGCGCTATGTGCTCCAGTCGGTGCACATGATGATCGACGGTGACTTCGATCGTCCCTGGCACGACGGTGAGCGGCGCCGTACCGAATTCGTGATCATCGGTCGCGATCTGGAACACGATGACCTGCGGGCCGGTTTCGCAGCCTGTGTGGCCTGACTCAGCCATGGCACAGGCGCCCTTGGTGAGCGAGCGGCTCTGCGGGGATCTGCAGCAACCGATCACGGCCCTGGCCTGGTCGGCCGATGGAGAGTTTCTGGCGATCGCCAGCGCCGGTGGCGAACTCCTCCTGCTCGATTTCCGCGCCGGCTGCGAGGAGCTGTTGCGGGGCGAGCACAACAGCAGCCTCGATGTGGTGGGCTTCAGCGACGACGGCCAGTTCCTGATGGCCGCCGGCCAGAGCGGTGAGCTGTTGCTGTGGGAGCTGGGCGGCACAGGAGTCAGGCCCCTGGCGATGGACCCCATGGCTCTGGGCGGTGGCTGGATCGATGCAGCGGCCTGGCAACCCGATGGGTTGTTGCTCGCAGTGGCCAGCGGACGGCAGGTCCGCCTCTGGGATGGAGCACTGCGGCAATGGCGTGAAGACCCGCTTGCTCTGCCGGGCAGCGTGCAATCGCTGGCCTGGAGCCGCGACGGGGGGCAGCTGGCCGCGAGCTGCCAAGGGGAGCTGACCCTCTGGCGACCTGCAGAAGCGCCCTCGGGCGAACCACCGCTGCGGAACAGCATCGCCTCAGCTGGATTGGCGCTGAGCTTTTCCGGTCCCGGGCACCATCTGGCCTGTGGGCTTCTCGATCGTTCGCTGTTGGTCTGGCCCGAGCACTGCCTTGGTCAACCCTGGCAGTTCAGTGGTTTTCCCGCCAAGGTGCGCCTGCTGGCCTGGAGCGACCGATCAGGACGGTTGGCTCCCCTGCTGGCCAGCGCTGCGGCCGACTCCGTGATCCTCTGGACGCAGATCAACCAGGGCGCCAAGGCCTGGCGCCCTGAGCCCTTGCTCTGTCATCAACGCCGGGTGAGCGGACTGGCCTTCGCTCCAGGCAGCACCTTGTTGGCCAGCGCCTCTGTGGACGGCACGGTGGCTCTGTGGAACGGAAGAGGGCACTTGCTTCAGGTGCTGGAAGGTCAGGGAGCCGGATTCAACAACCTCGGCTGGCGTGGCGATGGACGGCATCTGGCGGCTGGTGATGCCCAGGGGCGCTGGTGGCTGTGGCCGGTGACGACACCAGCGGCGGAGCGCTCGAATGCACGGGCCGGTGGCGGCTTCAAAGCCAATCCATAAGATGAGAACGATTATCGCTATGGCGTTTCAGATGGTGATGGGTCTGCGGTTTTGGCGCCTGCCTGGCGCCCTGTTCCTGGCTGCATCCCTCGTGGCCTGTGGCGCTCCGCGACAGGCTGATCAGCCCTCCGAGACGACGGGCATCGAGGTGGTCACCACCTTCCTGCCGATCACCCTGTTCACCCGCGCCGTCGCCGGGGATTGCGCCACGGTCAAGGCGTTGGTCCCACCGACCACAGGCCCCCACGACTTTCAGGCCAAGCCAGGAGATCTGGCGGCGCTGCGCCAGGCCCGCGTGCTCGTGAAGAACGGGCTGGAGATGGAGAGCTTCCTCGACAAGCTGGTGGCCTCCGCCGGCAACAGCCAGCTGGCTGTGATTGATTCCAGCCGCGGGATTGCCACCATCGACTCGCCGGAAGAAGAAGCGGCGCACGGCCATGAACATGGAGAGGACGAGGGCCATGAACATGCCCATGGAGCGGTGAATCCCCACATCTGGCTCGATCCGCTGCGGGCTGTTCAGCAGGTGGAAACCATCCGCGATGGCCTTGTCAAAGCCGACCCCAGCTGCGCTGAGGGATACAAGCGCAATGCAGCGGCCTACACCGCAGAGCTGCGGGCGCTGAACGATGAACTCGCCACCGAACTGAAGCCTTATCGCGGCAAGACGTTCATTGCCTTCCACGATTTCGCCCCTTACTTCGCCCAGCGCTACAACCTCAAGGCTGATTTCCTGGTGGATGTGCCGGAGCTGAACCCCAGCCCTGCTGACCTCCAGCGGGTGGCCGCCGAGGTCAGGCAAACCCAGCTCAAGGCCCTGTTGAGCGAACCGCAGGAGGGTCAGCGCTCCTTCAACACCCTCGCCAAGGATCTGGGCATCAAGATCAGCGTGTTCGACCCCCTCGAAACGGGTTCAGACCAGTCCGCCAGCGACCCTCAGACCTACTTTGTGGTCATGCGCCGCAATGTGGCCGATCTCATCCAGGCCTTTGGTGGCTGAGTCCTGATGCGTCAGCCCGTCCTGCAGGTCCAAGATCTCAGCGTTGAGCGGAGCGGCCGGCTTGCGGTGGAGGGCGTGACCTTCGCCCTTGCCCCGGAAAGCGATACCGCCCTGGTGGGGCCCAATGGTGCCGGCAAAAGCACCCTCGTGGCCGCCTTGCTGGGGCTGGTGCCCCGGCGATCCGGTGCGGTGGAAATCCTTGGGCAACCGCTGGGCATCGATGGGCAGCTGCCTCGAGCCGTCCGGGCCCAGATCGCTTATGTGCCCCAGACTCTGGCTCTGCAAGGGCGTTTCCCGCTCACCGTGGCGGAGTTCGTCGGCTTCGGCTTTGACCCCCCAGGGCTGCGCCTTCCCTGGAAGGATCAGCGCAACCGCCATGTTGCGGTGCAACAGGCCTTGCAGCGCACCGGTTGCGAGGAACTGGGCCAGCGCTTGCTCAGTGAGCTCTCAGGCGGTCAACTCAAGCGAGTTCTCCTGGCGTTTTGTGTGGTGCGCCCCCGCCAGTTGTTGGTGTTGGATGAGGCTCAGGCGGGCCTGGATGCGCCCTCCAATGAGCACTTCCAACAGCTGCTGTTCAACTTGCGGCGTCAGGAAGGGTGGACGGTGTTGCAGATCTCCCATGATCTCGATATGGTGCGCCGCAGCTGTGATCAGGTGCTCTGCCTGAATCGGCGGTTGCGCTGCAGTGGCAGCCCCGATCACGCCCTCAGCCCCCAGAGCCTGAATGAGCTCTACGGGCCCCACATGATCACCTACCGGCATCAGCACCATGGCTGACGCCGCCGCCCTGGCCTCCATCCTGGCCGAACCCTTCATGCAACGTGCCCTGGTGGGAGGTCTACTCACCGGCAGCCTGGGTGGTTTGTTGGGCAGCTTTGCAGTCTTGCGCCAGCTGTCGTTCTTCAGCGATGCGCTTGGCCATTCGGCCTTGCTGGGAATCACCGTGGGCATCTTGCTGGGGATCAATCCCACCTTGGTGTTGATTCCGTTTGCCGTGGTCTTCGCCTTGCTGGTGCATCAACTGGTGCAACGCAGCGCCTTGCCCACCGATGCACTGCTGAACATTGTGTATTCGAGCTCGCTGGCGGCTGCTGTGCTTGCCCTGAGTCTGGTGGAGACCTATCGCGGTGGGATTCAACAGCTGCTGTTCGGCGACATTCTGGGCATCAGCTGGGTGGATCTCGGCGTGATCGGTGGATTGCTTCTGGTTGCTTTGCTGTATCTGAGCCTGAGCCTTCGCGCTCAGGTTCTGCTCACGCTCAACGCCGATCTCGCCGGGGCGATGGGTGTGCGCAGCGGCTGGCACCGCCTGGCCTTCATTGTTTTGCTGGCGGTGGTTGTGGCGGTCTCGATCAAAGCGGTGGGTGTCTTGCTGATCAGTGCATTTGTGGTGATTCCTGCTTGCGCAGGCCGCCTGCTCAGCCGTCGCTTTCCTGTTTATGTGGTCAGTTCAGCTCTTCTGGGAGGAGGGTGCGCCCTGGTGGGGTTACTGGGATCGGGTTTAACGAACCTGCCCTCAGGCCCGTGTGTGGTGATGGTGCAATTCCTGGGCTTTGTGGTGGCGTTGGTGATCAGTCAATCGACGCGACGTTCCCCAGCAGTTGCCGGGCCAGGAGGGCGCCAAATTCTTGGTGGAGGCCCAGCCGCCCCGGAACCACACTGACCTGATCCGCCGCTGCGGCGAGGGCTTCCATTTCAGATCGCGAGCGCGGTGGTGCCTGGGCGGCCACCACCAGCTGCAGAGGGCATTGCAGCATCCGAGCCTGTTGGAGCCACCAGGCTCGATCGACCGCTGGATCAAGGCCACCGCTCACAAAGGCCACCGCTCACAAAGGCCACGCTCGCGAAGCGCGCCCCCGGGCGGCGGGCCAGCTGTTGTTGCTCCCGAATCCGCTGTGGGGTCAACAGGTCAGGGTCCAGCCAGACATGACGCCGCAACATCAGCTTGAGAGCGGCTCGGCTGGTGTTGAGCTGGTATAGAGCCGGTCCGATCAGCGGTGCGGCGATCACCTGCTGCAGCCAGCTGAACTGTTGGGGCGGCCAGCCGGTCATGGTGGGAAGTGGCCCACGCCAGGTGGGGGCAACCGCCACCAGGCTCTGCCAACGAGCCGACCATTCACCAGCCAGGCCCAGGGCAATGGATGCGCTGTGGCCGGCTGCCACCACGGTGATGCGACCTGGGTGGATCGCACGCAGATAGGACAACACGGCCCGGAGTGCAGAACGCAAGAAAGACGCGTCGTAGGTGATGGCTGGGCGATCGCTCTCACCGAAACCCGGCCAGTCAAAACTGACGAGATGGCGTTGATCACCGACGGCCTTCGCCAAGGGCTTCCACTCGCCACGACTGGAGACGGTGCTCAGCGCCGGCAGCAGCAACCAGAGCGGTGCCGATCGGGGCCCGGAACGCTCCAGGATGACCCCCAGGCGATGACCTCCCAGATCCAGCTGGAGGCGTTCGGCGGTTCCCCCGAATGCCGGTGTCATGCGAAGCCCCGACCGCGGGATCCAGGCTGTTGGCCCACGCTCCGGAAGGCGATCCGCTCGCTGCCTGGGTCGTAGAGGCTGTAGCGGAGCCCACCGCCGATGCCGATCACCTTCCGCTGGGGCACCACCTGCTGAAGTTGCCGTTCACCGGCCAGATCGCGCACGGTGGACGCGATCCCCCCGCCCGCCAGCTCCACGCAGAACTGCTCGCCGCTACGGGCGGTGAACAGGCGATTCACATCCATGCGGGTGAGGCGATCCAACAGCAACAGCGGTGAGCTCTCCGGCCCCAACCAATCGCCCACATCGGCGGAGCTGCCATGCAGCAGGGCGCAATCCAGTTCAATGAAGCCGAACTGCAGGGCTGCCAGCCAGGCCAGATGCCCTGGATCCACGGCTTCTTGCAGGGCCTCCACGGCAGCCTGGCCGAACTGCTGACGCAGAGGGTCAGCCCGCCGTTCACCGCGATAGCCGCGTTCGGCGAGCAACTGGTCTTCCCACCAGCCGTAGATGCACTGAGGCGCCAGCTCACCTCGGCGGGGATCCTGCAGCCGATCCAGGAGAGCATTGGCATCCCGATCGGGACCAATCAGATCACCCAACACAAACAGGGTGTCAACTCGACCCAGCTGGCGCAGATCCCGTTGAATCGCCTCGTAGAGCGCAAGGTCGCCCTGCAACCCGCTCACCAGTGCCCAGCGTGCCATCAGCGTTCACACACGTGGCTGGCGTCATCGGCCCGCTCGGCGTACTCAAAGCCATGGCGCAGACGCCAGGCGAACACCGGCGGCAGTCCAACCTCAACGATGGCCCTGCAGGTGCGCTCCACGTCGTAAGGCACTTCGCGGATCTCGACGTTGCCGGTGGCCTCGTCGTGAATCACATAGGTGGCGTGGGTGTTGCCGTGTCGCGGTTCACCCACGGAGCCGGCGTTGACGATGCGGCGCACGGGCAAGGCCATCTCACGCTCGGCGGCTGCCTGCGGATCCGCCGGCGTCTGCACCCGCACGCGGATGACGCCATCGCGCAGCTCTCGCACGTAGGGGCGGTGGGTATGGCCGCAGAACAGGGTGTCGGCGTCGGCCGTCTGGACCCGTTCCAGAGCAGCAAAGGCGTCCATATCCGGCAGTAGGTATTCGTGCTGACTGTTGGGGCTTCCATGCACAAACAGCAGCCGATCGCGTCGCAAGGTCATCGGCAGGCTGGCGAGGAAGGCCTTGTTCTCCTCGCTCAGCTGCTCGGCCGTCCATTGATGGGCCTGATGACCGCGCCGTTCCGCCAGCTGGGAGGGGTAGCTGCATTCACAGGCATTCAGCCCCTCAATGATGTCTTCATCCCAGCAGCCCTGACAGCTGGGGATGGAACGCTCCCGAACCAGGTTCACCACCTCATTGGGCTGGGGGCCGTAACCCACCAGATCCCCCAGACAGGTGATGGTGGTGATGCCCCGTTGATCGATGTCGCTCAGGACCGCTTCCAGGGCGGCCAGGTTGGCGTGCAGGCAGGAGATCACGGCGTGAGCCATGGCGATCAGGCAGAACGAGTGGGTGGGGTGTGGCGTTGACGCAGGGGAGCCTGTTGCAGCTCGAGCACGGCATCACTGAGCAGGCAGTCGCGCACGGTCGCCTCGATCGCCGCTGGGTCAAGGTCCCTCCCCTGAACCACCAGGCGCGAAAGGCGCTCCGGGCGACCGTCAGGTGGGGCGAGCGTTTGCAGGGGCAGGAACTGAGATCCCTCCTGGCTGACCATCCAGTTGCAGAAGAAGGCCCGGCCGTCCGGCAGGTTCATCAGGGCTTTGGCGCGGTACACATCGCCATAGGCCCCATTCACGAGTTCGAACCAGAAGCTGCTCAGGCTGTCGGGATCCCAGACGGTGGCGTTGAGGTTCAGGCTCCAGGCCTGCAGATGGCTGAAGTCCAGCGTGTCCTGTCGGGGCAGCTCAGGGTCTCGACCGAACTGCAGATGGTGATCGGGAGTGAGATGCAGGGCTTCCAGCTGCGGCAAAATCCGCCGATCCATCCCTGCCAGTCCGGTCTGCGCAGGTGGATGAAATTGGGGCAGTTCGATCAGCGCGAGCAGGCCGGCGGGATGGGGTGCCAGGGCCAGATCCGGATCGCCCAGATCCAGCAGCTCCGGGCACTGGTCTTGCAGGTAGGCCAGATCAATCCCGCCGTCTCTGGCCTGGGCGAGACCCTCGTCGGGATAGCCCGCAAGGCGCAGATAGCCAGATGGTCCCGAATGGCTCTGGATCTGACTGAGGATCCACGTGGTCTTGCCGCAGCCAGGCGGCCCGGAAAGGAGCACGGTGTGGCTCATGGCGCCGCGACACAGGCCTCAAGCTGGGCCTTGAGGGTGGGCTGATCGAGATCCTTGCCGATCACCACCACCTTGGTGTGGCGCGCCTGCTGCTCAGGCCAGTCGGAATCGTCAATGGTGAAGCGTTTGCCGCAAAGGTGAAAGAGGTGGCGGCGATCGCTCTCACGGAACCAGAGCACGCCCTTGGCGCGAAACACCGATTCGGGCAGCTGGTTGTCGAGGAAGTCCTGGAAGCGACGCAGATGGAAGGGGGCCTCAACCGAGAGGCTCACCGAACTGAACCCCTCCAGCTCCGGGGTGTGCGCGTGGTCATGGCCCCCCGCGTCGTGGTGATGGTGATGGTCGTGGAGGTCGTGATGTTGGTGTGTCGCGTGGTCGTCCTCTCGCGCCTGCAAGGCGGCCAAGCGATCGCTCTCGAACAAGCCCACGCTCAGCAGCAATCCCAGCGGCACATCCCCACGACTGGCCCGCAGGATGCGGGCGTCGGTTTTGATCGCCCGCAGCTCCGCCTCAACCTCCGCCAGACGAGCCTCATCCACCAGGTCCGCCTTATTCAGCAGGAGGATGTCGCCGTAGACCACCTGGGCACGGGCGATCGGGCTGTCCAGGGACGTCGCGCTGAAGTTTTCGGCATCGATCAGGGTGATGATCGAATCCAGGCGTAGGTGATCCCGCAGGTCGCCGGCCATGAAGGTCATGGCCACCGGCAGGGGATCGGCCAGCCCCGTGGTTTCCACCACGATCAAATCCAGGGGCTCCGGGCGCTCCAGGACGCGATGGACGGCATCCTGCAGTTCCCCATTGATGGAGCAGCAGATGCAGCCATTGCTGAGCTCCACCATCTGGTCACTGGTGGCCACCACCAGCTCGTTGTCGATGCCCACCTCACCGAATTCATTCACGAGCACGGCGCTGCGCAGACCTTGCTGGTTGCTCAGGATGTGATTGAGCAGCGTGGTTTTACCGGCGCCCAGAAAGCCGGTGAGCACCGTGACCGGGATCTGAGCCATCTGCCGCTCCATCGAACCCGACACCTGCGAGAACGGTTTTCATTCTGGGCGATCAAGGGCCCCTGTGGCCAGGGGATGCCGCGAGCTCGGCGGCGGGATCGTAGTTTGTGCACATGTGCACAAGGGTTCCATGGCTACGACCGAGCGCCGTTGCACCTCCAGTCGCGACGGCAAAGTGATGCTCTCCTGCTGGATTCCGGAGGCCCTGCGCGAACAACTGGACCAGGCCTGGGCCGATCAAGGCCTTCGCCGCCATGGCCGCACCCAGAAGGGTATGGAGCTGATGATCGAGGCGTACCTCAGGTCGCAGTCCTGACCGACGGCTTCCGGGGGATGGATCCAAGACTGTGGACAGCCTCGATCAACAACGTCGAGGTCGAGAGTTGGTCGCATCTGGTCAGATCCTGATCAAGGTTCAGTCACTCTTCTTCTGGTTGATCGGATTTGGCTGGTGACAGGTCAAGCAGCGCCGCTGCCCTCTGGCCTCCTCACACACTGACCAGATCGTCATGACCTTTATCGCTCTGCAGCGCCGTTGGCGGCGTCAGGCGGCACTCAGCTGCCTCGGCGTCTCAGCCGCAATCGGCGCTCTGGTGCCGCAAATCGCGGTGGCGCGCCCCTGGCCCATCCCGCAGTCCCGCTGGACTGGCAGCGTTGAGGACTATCCCGCTCCCCCTGCACCCCCGCGCCCCTGGTGGACGGGCGATGCCGGCAATGGCTACGGCTCGGGGGATCGAGCACCAGTGGGTAACCGGTACCAGGCCTACGGCACCCCGCCCCTCACCCCGGAGCAACAGGCCCAGCGCTGCAACACCGGCCGCCTGATCGGTGGCCTTGGCGGTGGCGCTGTTGCCTATGCCATGTCACGCGATGACGGCCGTGCCTGGGCCATTCCCCTCGGAGCACTTCTGGGATCGCAGGTGGGCTGCAACACAGCTGCGGGTCGGGGTCCATTGCCTTGGTGAGCAGCCGCTCAAGCGCAGGCTGGGTCTGCTCCTTCCGCCGTCCAGATCCAGCCCTCCTGCCTGGTGGTCTCCAGATCCACAGGAGGCCGTGCTTTTCCTCGGATGAAATCCGCTGCTGCGAGCACACAGACCAGGGCATCGATGGCGTCGGCAGATGCCGGGAGCCTGCCGCCCAGATCGGAGAGATCCAACAAGTGCTCCAGTCCATCCATCGAGCCCCCCTTGCCCGGTGAACCATGAGCAAGCCGGGTTGCAGCCGGATAGACCTCAATGGCAGCGATGGTGTTCAGATCTGTTGGAGACCAGGCCATTGGGATCGGCTCACCAGAGCTGCGCCTGAGCTGCTCGAGCAAATCGAGCGCCGCAACAGCCGTTCGGGAGATGAAGTTGGCTCCCACCTCCAGGGGGCGCTTCTTGAAACGTTCATGGATGGCGTCGTCGGTCTGTCTCCTGAAAAGGGCATGGGCGCTGGCATCCATGCCTGCTCCTGCCTGATGCCCCGTCAGGGCCTGCCCCAGGGCGATCGGCCAGCCGAGTGGGGCATCGAGGGCCAGCAAGGCTCTCTCGCTTTGCTTGATCCAGCCAGCGACGATGCATTCCGGCCTCTCTTTGGGGCTCGCGGTTCTGCAGGTCTTGAGCCGCACCCGCTCGCCGTCCAGTTCCCCCAGCGCCAGCCCCACCTTGTTGGGCTGCGTGGCGCAGTCGATGCCGATCAGGGCAAGCATCAGCGAGGGAGCACCTGTTCAGACTCTGGCCCCTATCCATCGACCCCCTTGAGGGTCAACCGTCTCCTGCCAATCAGTTACTGACGCGCTTTCACCGTCCTGCGTCCTAAAAACAGGGTCGGGGTCTGAGTGCTCAAGTCGTAATTGGCTCGAGTGCATCCAGGACGGCCTGGAGTTCAACCTCATGAGCGCGGTGCAAGACCGCGATCACATCAGGTCCAGGTGCGGCGGCCTGATTGACCTCGACTTGCACGGCGCCTTGAAGGTGGCCCGCCAACTCCAGCGCCATCACAGCAATGGAGCCCTCCATGGCCACCAGCGCCAGGCTGTTCAACCACTCCATGGCCGCCCGACAGGCGTGGTCCTGAAACGCGAGGCACTGCAGCAGTTCACGGCATTCCGGGGCATGCACAAACAACCGCAGGGCGCGGCGTTCAGCGCGATGGCGGGCTGTCGTGGCGGACGGCTGAACAACAGCAACGGCAGGAGGCAAGGTCCCAAAGGTCTGCTCGCCGCTACCGCGTAGAGCCACGTCCAGCCGCTGCTCCGCTGAGCGACGCAACACCCCATCAGGGAGCTGCTCCACCAAGGCCATCCCGTCACGCTCGACCGCTTGCAGGGTTTCGAGTGATGCCTCACCGGTGCTCGCTGTCAGAGGTGCCAAGAGACGATCAAGACGCCACTCCAGCCAGTGCCGGGCAGAGGCGATCAAGCCCTCCATGGCCTTTGGCCCCTGAGCCCGGAGCAAGCCATCAGCGTCTTGCCCCTCGGGCAGCTGCACCACCGAGGCGCTCAACCCACCGG
>NZ_JAGQBW010000028.1 GCF_024345835.1 Synechococcus sp. HJ21-Hayes
CCTTGACCAGGGGCGATCCTGAAGGTGCCCGGCGCGGCGCTTCTTGCGGTGCGTCTGGAGCTGGTGGGGTGCATCTGGCGGACGGCTCACCCTCTTGGGGCTGGGCTCTTGGGTGTCACTGCTGTCAGTCCACTGCCGCCAGTGATGACAGGACCCTTGCTCGCCACGGTTTTTTGCCCAGGCGGTGACGAATCCTGTGCTTTGTCGCCAGAGAGGCGACAGCCGCGCTAGATGTACGGAGAAATGCCGGAGCATCATCCGACAAGCCCCGCCCTCGTCGGGGCTCACTCACCCGAGAAGGCAGGAGCTTGAACCATGGCTGAAACACGATTTGACGTGCGCATGACGGAGCAGCTTGCTAGCGAGTTCGATGAAATCGTTCAGCGCACAGGCCTCTCCAAAGCTGAGGTTTTTCGCCGTGCAATTGCACTCTATCGAGTTGCTAAAATGGCCAATATGAATCAGGAGCAGGTGATCATACGGAGCAAAGATAAAGAGCGAGAACTGGTTTCAATTTAGCTGTGACTGATCGCGATCATATTTCCCCTCTCGGTCAGGGACCAGAAGAGGTTGTTGGTACTTTCTCGATTCATGAGCAGATCACCCTGATTGATGCCAGGGATAACAGTAAAGATAGGGAATCAAGCAGGCAAACGAAAGACAAGCTTGTTAATTCTCTGGTGCTCTTTAGCGGTATTTTGATCCTCTTTGGTGGTATCACGGCCTGGAGGCACGAAGACCCCAAGGTGAGGGAGGTGGCTGTTGCTCTGATCGGTACGCCGATCGGTCTCATCGCCGGCTTGCTCGGGGGTATCGGTTTGCGTTGATGCCGGCAAGTGCATCCGCCAGAACCAAGTCCACGACAGGAAATATGACTCGCCGACCATAGCCTCTGGCACCTGCTACGGGGCCATGGCTCATCCCGATCAACCGCACTGGCGTCACCGCACTGCCGGCAGCGACGGCAGGAGGCGACATGAAACGCGCCCCTGGCTTTGTGGCTTGGATCGATACGGAAGCCACCGTGATGAGTCGTCTGGAGCTCCCCAGCTGGTAGGTGTCACTGCCGTCAGTTCACTGATGGCAGTGACGGAAGTGCCCGGGGTTTGAGCTGTAGTTAGGCACAGCAGAAAAGGCCGGCCAGGGGCCGGCCCTGCCCTCAAAGGGCCCTGGCAGCTGAGCTGGCCTCAAGGGCCTGATGGGCAGCCACCTCAGCGTCCTGATCGGCCTCGATCACCCGATCAATCGCATCCATCCGGGCGAGGAACAACGCCATTGCAGGCAGGAGCTCCTCTTCCAACAGGGTGATTTCTTCCTCCCCATAGGGGTGATTGACCCAGGGCCTGGGGATCAGCAGCCCTCGGGCGGTGTGGGTGGCGAGGATGAACGCCACGGCCCGGTAGCAGGACTCCACCAGGGCCACCGGATCCTCGGGGCCATACCCCAGAACATGCGTAGCCATAACGACCTGACGCCTTGCGGCGCAGCGACGGGACGCCTGCAGGACTGCCCCGCCAGTCAAGGGGCGAGTCCTCCAGCCGATGCGCGCTGAGCACCGGCAACGCCGGGGCGATCGCGCCACACCAACCAGTCACTCGCCTCGCGTCAGCCCTTGACCAGGGGCGATCCTGAAGGTGCCCGGCGCGGCGCTTCTTGCGGTGCGTCTGGAGCTGGTGGGGTGCATCTGGCGGACGGCTCACCCTCTTGGGGCTGGGCTCTTGGGTGTCACTGCTGTCATTCCACTGTCGCCAGTGACGACAGGACCCCCCTGGGCGTTTTCAGCGCTCCAGCCAATCCCGCAACTGCTGGCGGTAAGCCGCCTCAAGCACGGCCCGGGGAGCCCAGCCTGCGCACCAAGGCGGTAGCCGGTTGAGCAGCCAGCCCAGGAGCCACAGCAGGTGCTGCGGGGTTTTCATGGTTCCGTTTGGCGGCTCAACGTCTTATCCGCTTATCCGCGCCACATCCCTGGCATCCGCTGCCATCCTGGACGCAGCCTGTTTCGGGTCACTGCGTGATGACTATCGCCATCGATCTCAATCCCCAGCAGGAGCAGGCTCTGGTTGAGGTAGCCAAGGAGTTGCAGGTCACGGCGGTCGACCTGGCCGCCGCCGCCGTTCGCGATCTGGTGGCACAACGTTCGAATGATTTCGAGGCCGCTGCCCAACGCGTGCTCGACAAGAACGCTGAGCTCTACCGCCGCTTGGCTTGATGCGCTGGCTGACGTTGGCCGAGGTGCTCTCCCTGCACCGCAGGTTGATCGATCAGAGTGGCGGCCTTCCTGGTCTGCGAGATCTGGGATTGCTGGAGGCTTCTCTGGCTCAGCCTCGCCAGAGCTTTGCTGGAGTTGATCTTTATCCGAGCTTGACGGATCAAGCCGCAGCTCTTGGCTTCTCCCTCATCCAGAACCATCCGTTTGTCGACGGCAACAAGCGGATCGGGCATGCAGCCATGGAGATCACGCTTCTGCTCAACGGCTTTGAGCTGAGGGCAGACGTTGATGAGTCAGAAGCTGTGATCCTGGCCGTTGCGAGCGGCCAGATGGATCGATCGGCCTTCACGCGCTGGGTTCAAGATCATCAGGGCCGCATTGAGATGGATTGATGGCCGATCTAGTCGGTGCATGGATCCCGTCACTGCTGTCAGTTCACTGATGCCAGTGATGGCAGGCCGTCACTGCACGGCGACGCGCTCCTGCAACGTGCCGCTCACGTCGTTGTGCAGAACACTGCGGATCAGGGTCTGATAAAGTACACCCTCCTGTAGTGCCCGGGTTCGGATGGCCTGGAGATCACCACTGGAGAGGCGGATGTTGATGCGCTGATCCTTCTGTCCTGTGGCCCTGGCGGATTGGCGCAGGCCATCCAGCAGTGCAGGGGTGGCCACGCTGGTCAACGCACCCTGCTCGAATACGTCGAGGAGCTGCTGCTCGCCGGCTTCCAGCGGGAGCACAGGATTGTGTTCAGGCATCGTTCTCTCCGTGAGATGGATCGGTCGTGTACAGGCGCTGAGCTCTGCGGCTCGGAATGATCACCTTCAGGACCAGGTGGTCGTCTGACTCCGCATAGGGCACGAGGTGCCCGGCGCGGCGCTTCTTGCGGTGCGTCTCGAGCTTGTGGGGTACTGATCGCGCATACCGCGCTGCTGAGTCTTTCGATGCTGACGGCCTGGGTATCCAGTGGTTTTGCTGATGCGGTTTGGGTTAGCTGAGAGGCTGCCGAGAGCCGGTCAGGAGTTCAGTAGTGCCTCCAGTTTCGCCTGCACGCCTATCCGGACCTCAGGGTCTCCCACCAGCTGCAGAGCGCCGCTTTGTGGCCACCAGTTCAGCTTGAGATTGCTGCGGTCATCGTCGAAGACGCAGAGCTCAAAACTGCCTTTGTGTTCCCAGTGGCACGGTATGGCCAACTGACCAACCAGAGCCTGTAGGCCTTCTAGCGAACCATTGAAGTTTATGGGAACTTTGTGGGCTTAGTCTGACCCTAGGGGGCCAGGTCGAAAAGATCCACTCGAACAGGGCCGCAGTCACTCCAGGCTGACGTCGATCACCGGTTGGTTGCCGTGCGGACGGCTCACCACTGGTGATCCGCTCACAGCCGCCGGTCTTGATGCTTTCCCAACGGTCCGCACCAACGTTTGGCTCACTACACAGCCGCGGCAGCGCGTGCCATGGAAGCGGCGTGGCCCCTTCCAGTGGGTATGCGTGTGCCGAAACCGGGAGACGTGGGGGCCGATGGCCAGGCGGTTCTGCCTGGGGTGAGCGATGACCTGTATCGGGCCGTGCAAACCGCCGTGCAGAGCCTGCCTGCGATTCCACGCTTGATTCAGAACGACCAAGTCAGCGATGCCATCGACGATCTGTTCCCCGATCCAGCCGTGCGAGACACGGTGATGGTGGCGGCCAGGCGGTTAGCGCCATCGGCGCGGAACAAAGCGATCGATGAGCTGTTTCTGAGCGGCCCCCATCCCGATGAAGACCTGGGACCAGCCAAACCCCTCACCAAGCAGAGCCGACAGATTCTTGGCCGCAGCTTGAACACCCCCAACAGCCGGCGGCTCAAAGGGCATGGAGACTTCGAGGGTGTTCTGCGTGAGGTGGACCTGGATGCCCGTCGCTTCGAGATCCGCGGTCGCGGTGCCAGCAGCGGCATGCGCTGCATCTACGAGCCGATCTACGACGGCAAGATCATTGCCATGCTGAACGTCGCCGTGCGCGTTAACGGGAGCTACGAGGCGGCAGCTGATGAACAACCCAGGCTGGTGCGCGTGGAGCAGATCACCGTCACCCGCGCACCGGATCAGCAGCTCGATCACGGGGTCGAATGATCTGAATACTGTTAGAGTTGGATGTGGATCTGGTTGTTGAGCTTGTCGACCTGATCTTTACCAACAAGCCGTCGCTGACGAGCAAGGCGATGAGCAGCCAAGTTATCAGGAGCGGCTGCTAGAAAATCCTCGGCTGTTCGCCATATACCAAGGTCTTGCAAACGGCGTCATTTGATGAGCTTCAACAGTGCTGTCGCTGGCAAGGGCGACACTCCATAGCTGCCAGCGCTGACATCGCAACATGGTCACGGGCGAAAGAGCATATATGGGTCGATGCCAAACCCCTCGAAGTGCGAACGTCAAGATCTCGGTGAACTCGCGCATGAATCTCAAATACAAACCACCCAAGGTGGCTAACGAAGAATAGGATGGCGTGACCAACTAAGCCCATGCATCAGTGTCCGACCTCGAAGAATTGTCCAAAGATAAGCGAAAACAAGATGTGAATGCAAAATCCACGAGAAACGAAGAGCAAGACTTCGGAAGCAATCTCCCGCGCAAGTCAGAGGATCGGTCTCGATTGGAAGCCGAGCCCCTGGCACGGCAAGCTGAAGCCGAGAAGCGCTTGCTTGCGAGAGAAAGTAAATCGTTGGACGGTTTTGACTTTTCGCATAGCGAATTCACAAGGCAGCTGTGCCCAGAAGCCATAGGGCACTTCTGCATGCTTTGGGGAGACCACGGCCAAGGAGGCTACGACACACAGGCGAATGGATACATTCAAGGTGGCCAGGGAACGGACGGTGAATTTGAATTAATCAGCATCTATCTCGACTTTCAGGAGGCGGTCAGTCAGCGCAACTGGGATCAAATGAGACAGATCATAAGGGAATTGCGTCAACTACGAACTGGCATGGGTTACAGCCAAGCCGAGGAGCGAGAGACCCGGAGACATGACAGCCTTTAGTAAGTCAGGACGCAAGAAAAGGCTCCTATCGCAATTCCCGGAAGTGGTCGTTCGCGCAAGCCACCTTGCATCGGACACCTAAGTCGAATGAACTGATCCATGACACAACAGTCGGCTCACCATGACCTCCGAGCAACTCGATCAGATCGCCAAGGCTGTGCAGGACAGCCTGCTCAACAGCCTCGACATGTATGCGCAGAGCGCCATGGAGGAGCTCGGGATCACGGAGGAGATCACCGACGATGACTGGCAGACCCTGGTGGACCTGATCCTGGCCTGAGCCCATGGGCACTGCTGTACATGCCCGCCTGCTCGCCGACTTGCATCAGATCGCCGTGCCGCGACATGCCCGTTGGGGTCCGCTCGGACTGATGGCGGTGCGCCAAGCCATCCGAGAGCGCCTGGCGCCGCTGGGGCCGCTGGAGGAACACCGCTTTGCCTCCTCAGGAGAAGAAGGCGTCAACCTGATCCTGCGACTACCTGGACGAGACGCACAGCTCGCGCCACTCCTGGTGGGCGCCCACTACGACGGACCGCTGCATTCCCCTGGTGCCGACGACAACGCCAGCGGCGTGGCGGCCCTTCTGGAGCTGGCGCAGCGTTGGGCGGCAGATCCGCCTCTCCGGCCGATCTGGCTGGTGGCGTTCGACCAGGAGGAGTGGGGAATGGTGGGCAGCGCGGCCCTGGCGCAAGAGCTCCGCCAAGCCCGGCAGCCCCTGAAGCTGATGGTGAGCCTGGAGATGCTCGCCTACACGAGCACCGAGCAGAGCTATCCGCTCCCTGCGATGCAGGCGGTGTACGGCGATCGGGGCGATTTCATCGCCCTGGTCGCCAACGCCGGCGCCGGCCTACTGCTGCCGGGGCTAGCCCGAGCGATGGGGCGGCACGTGCCCACCAAGGTGTTGCCGGTGCCCAACGGCGGCCGAGCCATTCCGGATGTGCGCCTCAGCGACCACAGCCCGTTCTGGGATGCGGGCTACAACGCCCTGATGGTGACCGACACCTCATTTATGCGGAATCCGCATTACCACCAGATGAGCGACACGGTGGACACGCTGGATCTGCCCTTCTTTGCGGCGGTGGTGGAGGGGCTGGATGCGGCGATGCGACAGGTCTGAGAGGCGTCAGCCAAGCACCAGCAGGCTCCCGGGGCGGCTGGTCCTGGCCAGCAGGCAGCAGCGGTGTAGCGAAGCGGCAATGTGCCCGCGGAGCCGGGCGTGTGGCATATAGCCCTCGAGCGGATCTATGCAGCCGGCGTATAAATCGGGGGGGAAATCGTGAATCCTCCAAAAGCCAGGTCCTGCCAGGCGTTGCCATGGAGCAGACTGATGTGAGAACGCTGCTGAGCTGCATCCGCAGACCACCTCGGTACGGCCTTCACAACGGCCCTCCCAGGGCAGCCCTGACCCCTCGCTGCATGCCCGCCCGTCGCTCAGCACCCAAGCCGCCGAGAACCACGAAGCCCCATGCCGCCCTGACGGCTCTGGGCTTCCGGGTGGCAGACAGCGGTCCGCACACCAGCATGACCTTGATGCTCCGCGAGCTGGAGACGCTTCTGGCGGCCGTGCCGGTTGACGCTCGAGCCAAGTCCTACCGAGCGGCGATCCTGGAGGAGAACGTGCTGGGGAAGGGCACGCTCTCCACTCGCAAGGAAACAGCATCCCGGCTGACCGCCCTGCACGGCCTGGATCCCACCAAGCCCCTGTTCCGCGTGCTGCGGCGGCTTTGGGGCGTAGCCGCCACGAACCGCATCGCGCTGGCGTCGAACAGCCAGCTGGTAGGCGGCTGCAGTTGTGTATGGGACTTGCCACTGGCAAGTGCTGTGACGTCTTCTAGCGAAGAGGAGGAATGAGACGGTGAGCCTTAGGAGTCTGGGCAGATGGCTTTACCACGCCATTACTTCATCAGACAAACGGCCTTACATCGAGTCTTCATTAGAAGAGCTAGAGGATCTAGCAGATGAATCGTCCTCGGCTTCAGAAGCATTCAGATTGCTCGGAATATTTGATGAACTCACCTACCGGATCACATCTCCAGAAAGACGAGACCGGCTGAAGACAAGAATCGCGGATCAGCTACTCCGAATGGAGGGCATCAAGTTACCGCTTACATCTGACAGGGATAAGGTTTCAGAGATAAGAGCGCAGCTTCTCTCTAGGTACGCAGAAAAGGCAGATACCGAGCGCAAAGCCAAGGAAGCTGCTGCTGAAAAAGCCCGGCTGGAGGCAGAAGCCAAGGCCCAGCGTGAGGAGGCTGAGCGCAGGGAAGCGGAGCGCAAAGCCGAGGAGGCTGCTGCTGAAAAAGCCCGGCTGGAGGCAGAAGCCAAGGCCCAGCGTGAGGAAGCCGAGCGCAGGGAAGCGGAGCGCAAAGCCAAGGAAGCTGCTGCCGAAAAAGCCCGGCTGGAGGCAGAAGCCAAGGCTCAGCGTGAGGAGGCTGAGCGCAAGGAAGCGGAGCGCAAAGCCAAGGAAGCTGCTGCCGAAAAAGCCCGGCTGGAGGCAGAGGCCAAGGCTCAGCGTGAGGAGGCTGAGCGCAAGGAAGCGGAGCGCAAAGCCAAGGAGGCTGCTGCCGAAAAAGCCCGGCTGGAGGCAGAAGCCAAGGCTCAGCGTGAGGAAGCCGAGCGCAGGGAAGCGGAGCGCAAAGCCAAGGAAGCTGCTGCCGAAAAGGCCCGGCTGGAGGCAGAAGCCAAGGCTCAGCGTGAGGAGGCTGAGCGCAGGGAAGCGGAGCGCAAAGCCAAGGAAGCTGCTGCCGAAAAGGCCCGGCTGGAGGCAGAAGCCAAGGCTCAGCGTGAGGAAGCCGAGCGCAAGGAGGCGGAGCGCAAAACCAAGGAAGCCGCTGCCGAAAAAGCCCGGCTGGAGGCAGAGGCCAAGGCTCAGCGTGAGGAAGCCGAGCGCAAGGAGGCTGAGCGCAAAGCCAAGGAAGCCGCTGCCGAAATGGCCCGGCTGGAGGCTGCTGCAGAGCAAGCGGGGAGGGAGGAACAGAAAGAGCTAGAAGAGGGCTCCACTGCTGCAGAACCAGCCAGCAAAGAAGAGCTCCTGCGCCAGCAAAACTTACAAGAACAAATCCAAAGGTTCTTTGCAGCGCGTCCGCTTACAGAAGCCAAGAAACCACTCAATAAAGAAGAGGAACCAGATTCTGAGCCAGGACTCAGCCGGCCAACTCTCGAAGATGAGGGGATTTGCCAGGATCAGGAGAAAGACTCATCTGCTGATGAGTCAAAAGCACTTGTCGTGGAAGCACTGATCGATGAAACGCAAGCAGATCCAGAAGCGCAAAGAGCCACAATCGACGCACGCCGGGATGCAACAGCGGATCAAACCAGGCAGAAATACGCTCCAAGCAGTCAGCAACTTAAACGGAGCGCAGAAGAGATACGAGAAGAGCGACGAGAACTGGCAAGGCTTAGAAGGCTTGAGCGCGAAGGGAAAAGAGAGGATCAATCTGGAGATGACCCTGCGGATGCTGACCTGGATAACGAATTTGAACAGGCCGAGCAGTTTGCTCCATTCCTGAGAGCGATACCTGCGCACTGGTCTGACTGGTCAGAGCATCACTGGAACATCAAGCTGCTTGATTATTGCTTCGTTCAAAAAGCAAACGAAAATAGTAGTCAGGGGATTCCTTCAACCGAAGAAGATCTTGCCTTCGTGACCGGCGATAGGGAGTCTGCTCCCGCCGAGATAGCTCAGGCACTTGTCGACCGTGTTCGCGAGTTCTCAGTCAATCACGGCTTATCGCCCGCGCGTCTTCTCATCAAGAGATTAGAGACATGGGACTACAAGAGCCCTGGCCCGCCAAGATATTTTGCTTTCCTTTGGACGACGTGTCTTATTGCGCAAGGATTCCCGTCCCCCTTTGAGCAGGGTGAGTTTCACAAGCGCTATGAGCGCTATGACGTGTATGGTTCGAATGAAACACAATTTCTAAGCGGGAATCTCCCAGCAGCCTGGGAACAACTCTCAAAATGGCTTGACAGAAACGATGTCTTTGATGCCCAGGCGCATAGACGGCTCATCTTGCCAAAGACGGATCCCAGGCGTTCGATTATTTCGCATTCCTGGAAGCTTTCGTTTCCATGTCGCTCTGATCGAAAGAGATTGCATGATCTCCTAGGAAGAGTCAAAGCAGGGAAAGCTTCATCTGCAATTGCCGACCTACAACTTATTTCCACGCTACTTTATCAAGGCAAGTTCACGCCTGAGTTCGCGGCCGCACTCAAGCAGCAGATTGATCTTGTACAGAAAGGCGAACAAGTGGAAGAATGGTTGTCGGCAATTATTCGACGAGAGATTGAATCGCAAGGGATAAGCCAAGCCGTATCAGAGCGGAAAGGGAAACCCGAGACCTTGAAAGGCATCTCTCCGAAGGTCATGCTTCATCTTGACGATGAGGACTGCTATCTCGAGTTGGTCCTTCCTGGCCAATCAGTTGTCGTCGAGAAGTCAAGACGCCTCAGCCATAAGAGATACTGCGCAATTAGCCTTGAGACCAAGGAGAGATTGCCGCAGGTTGTTGGCGAGCTTGATATCGACAAGGAAAATGAGAACCTGATTATCCCAGAGCTACGAGTTAAGATTGAAAGTGAAGACGAAGAATATGCATTAAGGCTTCGGCACCAAGGCCTCGATGATGCAGTTCTTGCTGAGTGGAGTTGCGAGGGCTTGCCGAGCAGCAAACCCTATATTTTATTTAATTCCGAGACAAATCAAATCATCAACGATGCAGCCCTGAGTGGCAACACATTATTTTTCCTGTTCAGGCGTCATTGGGATGTTGTCCTATCGGACGGCATTGAAGCTGAAAGCGAGGAGCCAATAGGTGTGTCAAGACCCCGGGGATGGCTTCTCCTTGAGCTAGCCAAGACGAGCCCACCACAGGAATCTGAAACAATCTCTCTTACCAATGACACAGGCGAGAGGTTTGATATTTGCTGGGTGGACCCTGATGTTGAAAAATCGAACAGTAGGCCACTTCTTCAAGGATTGAGCACCCCATGGCAAACCAATAGATTCGTCATGCTGCCAGAAAGTCCCGAACTATGGCTTCCGCCCGCAGTCACAGATGCAGAGATTGAAATGTACAAGATTGAGGATGATGAGTTCTTCATGCCCATCGGATCGATTCGGGTGCCTTCTACGGAAAGTTGGCAGCAGGCAGGAGTACGGAGTCATATTGCCGACCCAGGCCACTATTCAATTAGGTTATCTTATTTCGACAACCTGAGTGGACGGAATCGAAGATGGACCAAACAAGTCCTTATAGATGAAGAGCCCGACATCGAAAGTATCTATCCGACACCATTACAAGCTAAATGTAGCTATAAAGATAGATTGAAGGTGTTGGACCTCGAGAGAGACGTGTCACCCCTCGTCTTCCAAGAGACTCAAGAGTTCTGGAATGCTGAGTGGCTGATACATGGGTTGTGGGCACATGAAAAGATCCGCGTTCGCCTAGATGGCGATGGTGAAAGCCACTCACCAGTTCTTTCAGCGGATCACTCGGGTAGCTGTAAGATCCCGATTGCCGCATTCGAACCGTATCTTTTATCAAAAGAATCAGCGAGGCTATCGATCCAAAGACAGGGGTTTATCAGTCAATACGATTTGGCGGTCATAATTGGAATTCCCAGCCATAGCGATCAAGCATCGAAACAAGAACAATATACTTCTGCCATAGAAACAAACAAACGACCAGCTCAGCGAAGAAGGCTTGTCGACAGAGTCGAGCTTGTCGTATACGGTGACAGAGGAAGCTTTGACATCCAAAAGATGATGGCTGAGGAGCTTAAGGATTTGCTGGAGGAGCGATTCGGCCATCTAGATGCTAGGGCAATAGAGTATCCCGAAGGGAAGTTTGCTCGTGGGACTAGGTTTGTCTTTCATAGGATGAGCTTTCCTGATATCGAAAACGAATGCAAAGAGAAGTTACGTGCTGAGTTGGATTCTTTGGTAAAGTCAACAGGAGGGAAGTCTGGTCTTGCCTTCAGTGCAGAGTGGAGCCGAGGAAGAGAATGAGAACATCCGAACTCAAGCAACTTATTATCACGCTCTTGTCGAGTGCTCGTAAGCCTGATGATCCTAGACAGGTGATCGGGCTGACCTACCGACAAATCAGTGAACGGATTGGGGCATTACTCCCACCCAGTCAAGAAGCAAAGGCAAGGGAGTTATTAGCAAGGCGAATTAGTGAACAGCTTGAAGTACTTGAGAGTGAATTTGAGATTGCGTCAAAAGGAGAAGGAAGAAAGAACTTCCGAATGGCCCCACCGGGCTTGATCGTTGAAAGGCAGGTTCCCCTTCGCGCAAAGTATGTTGGTGATCGGGCGTACATGAACGAAGTTATTGATTTAATCGATGCAGTTTGTGATGTCGAAACAAGAATTATGGAATCCAGCAAGAGTGCAGATGAATCCAGAGAAATCCTTGAATCTCGTGGAATATCAGTTCAAACAGAGAACATGCTTTTTGAGTTTCTGCCTGAGCCACAGCTACCAACCCAGGTCGATCTGTCTATGGCGGAACAGCTTTGTGAGGAAGATAACAGCACAAGAATGGATGCCTATGTTCCTCGTCGCATGAACTTCTTTGATAAGCGATGGGTCAGCCTTGCCGAGGCACTGCCGAGTGAGATGAGTCAACTTCGCCGCATCAAAGAGAAATCAATCAGATTCGGTCAATCCACATACTCATACTTCTGGGCGACTCCGGATGCATTTTATAGACTACAACGGAAGCAAGCTTTGCTCGCCATGTATCGCATTGATCTTGATGCCAATGCCGCACGACTACTTGACATAGATAGTCGAATTCCGATCAATATAAAGAGCCACTTGCCATTTGACTATTGCGTATTATTGGCCAGGTATGCTGATGAGATTGCGCTTAAGTCGCAGACGAAGGGTGGCAATGATGAACGGCAATCCAGATATCTACAAGTAAAGTCTAAATACAAAAGCTTAATAGCTGAGCTGCTCGAGAGCAAGTTGGGAATTAATAAGCCGATGAATTGATTAAGAATCCGACTTTAGTACCTCACCACTTTCTCCATGCCCCTCGACGCCGTCTCTGCAGCCACCAAAACCCGGAACAGCCTGGTTGACTATCTCCTTGCTGCCTACCCGATCAACGACGCTGCTCTTAGGCGAGGGTTCGAGGAACTACTGAGGCAGCCGGGGAGGATTTCACAAGATCCCTACCTGGAGGGAAATCAACCGTATGAGGCTGGCAGGACTCTTCGGCAGTTGACGGACGAGGGTCTCCTCGATCAGAGGATGCTCCAACTGTTTGAAGCCGATAGGCCGTTGTACGCGCATCAGGAGGCAGCTGTCGTAGCGGCTGTCAAGGACCAGGCAAACATCGTTGTGGCGACAGGAACCGGCTCGGGTAAGACGGAATGCTTCCTGATCCCAATGCTGCAGCGGCTGCTCCAGGATCCTCGCCCGGGCATGCAAGCGTTGATTCTCTATCCGATGAATGCCTTGGTCAATGACCAGGTCAAAAGGCTGCGGAAGCTGTTATGCAAACAGGAACAAGGCCTAAATCTGATTCGATTTGGCTTCTATACAAGTCGGACTGAAAAGACTCATGCCAAAGCTGAAGAAGCGCTACGCCGTGAGCTGATAGGAACGGAGCGTACAGAGTTGCTCTCTCTGTTCGATGCTGTTGAACAAGAGAGGATGAAAGTTCTTCCCCCCGCTGAGCTTGTTGAACAAGCCGCAGCGAGGGTGATGCGTGTTCAAGCCATTTCGCGCGAGGAGATTTGGAGGACACCTCCTCAGATATTGATCACGAACTATTCGATGCTTGAGCATATGCTCATGCGGCCAAAAGAAAGAGGGGATATCTTCGAGTCATCGAAGCATTTCAGCATGCTGATTCTGGATGAAGCGCATACCTATAGCGGTTCTACGGGTACAGAGGTGGCGATGTTGTTGCGGCGCTTCAAGCTGTCAATGGGCATTGAAACAAGTGGCCAGATTCAAGCCATTGCTACCAGTGCTTCCTTAGGCGATCCTCGTCAGGTAGGGATCAAGAAGAAAGTCTGCGGCTTTGCCTCGCAACTGTTCGATGAATCCTTCAGCGAACAGCATCTAGTCTGGGGTACCAGAGTGAGCCCAGATAAGCGCTTCGGTCCAACTTACGAAGTTGATTCATGTCCAGACGAAGAGCTGTATGAACATTATGAGGCGCTTGATGTTGGATCTATCTCCAAATCCGTAGAGGCTGCCAAAGAAGCTCTCAAGGGATTGGTTCCCTCTGCGCAAATGCAAGCTGCGCACAAGGCTGCTGGGGATGACGTCCATATGTTCCTTTGGCACGCATTCGCCGGCCATCCCCATATTCGTCGCTTAATGAAGGTTCTTGGCAACGGTCCGTTGCCGTGGACCCAAGTCGCAACAAGTACTGAGTTGTGGACGATTCCGCGTTCACTGGATGGGGACGTGGAAGCGGAGGAGTTGCCGCGTGTGTTGAAGGCACTCTCCAATCTGGTCCAGATCGTGACCAGTGCACGGCTCAGACCGGATGAACAGCCGCTCGTTCCCGTGCGGTTGCATCTGCTGTATCGAAGCATGGAGGGGCTGTTTGCATGCATTAACCCTCGCTGTCCTGGTGCTCCTGCAAGCGATGAACACACCCGAAATGTGATGGGTTACGGAAGGCTGTTTCTGGATCGCCGCACGCACTGCGAATCCTGCGCGGGGCCAGTCATGGAATTATCCTCGTGCCGAAAATGCGGCGAGGTCTATTCCATCGCCGTAAACAAGGCCAATATGCTGGCAGAAGTTCCGCGCGCGATAGAGAATATCGAGGAGAACGAGAGCATCTTGGTGTTAACACCTGTCCCGAGGCAGCTCCTCAGTAGCGACGAAGAAACAGGTGAAGATGATGAAGTTGAAGAGGAATCTACGGCTTCAGAAAAGGTCATTACTTTGAATGGTGGCTACCAGCTCAAGTCCATGCTGGTCACAGAAGATAGCGGCCATTGGCGAGTACTTGAAACAGAAGCAAGCGCTTCAAAGACAGAGAGGTTGCTGTCGACGGAAGTGTTTCAGCTGTACCGCTATGTCAAGCCTAAGGCTAAGCCTGAAACAGAGGGCGTTGATCCATCTCCGAACTGTTGCCCGGGCTGTGGTGCCAGGAGGATGCGGCAGACCTGGATGAGTCGGTTCACGTCCTTTACCGATGCACCATTGTCTGTGGTTATCGACCGCTTGTTTGATCTGCTCAGCGAGACTGGCCATCAGCCTGCGGGTACGGCTCATGACGAAGCAGCCAAGATCGAAAAGCCCAGTTCGAAGATTCTTACGTTTTCAGATGGCCGTCAGGATGCGGCTTACTTTGCCTCAGACTTTCAACGCTCGCATACAGAGTTTCTGTATCGTCAGAGTATCTGGAAAGCCTTCTTAAAAGTGGCTGCAGATGAGTCAGCCACGATCACAGATGTCGAAGAAGAATTAAGTCATCTATTGAGGGAGGCTTCCATTCCCCATCCGGATCGAGACCCCGAGCTTCATCATAAGAGCTATGCCAGCAATGAACCGAGTCAACATCTTAGGATGAACAGAGCGGCCAAGGATCTTGACAAGCTTGCTGCAAGGAGATCTCGCGAGGTTTTGCTTTGTGAGTTTGGTCTGCCGTCGGCCAGGAGGACATCCATGGAGGCCCTTGGCCTGGTGGCCTGTCACGTGGACGAGATTCCAGACCAGCTTATTGATCAGACATGCGCAATATTTGGTTGGAATGACAGGTGGAGAAGAGAGTGGGCTCGGGTCTTTCTCTATGGCTTGACCGATGAAATCCGTCTTCTAGGCGCTGTCGATATCCAGGATGCCTCGAACTACTACAGCGAGACTGGTGGTGATGATGCAACTGGTAGGCCAGGGATTCTGGGAGCCAAGGGGCAACCAAAGAAATTTCTAAAAAAGGCTAAGATTGTCAAAGATAAAAATGACAAGAATGTAATTTCGTTTCAACCCAAGCCGAACCGAAAGGATGGGCAGCCAAATCAGAATCAGAATAGGTTAGTTCGGCTGGTTGAGAAGGGGCTTGGCTATATTCCCAGTGGGGATATGATGAATGAACTCTTTGATGCCCTTGTCGCCAGCTGGTTGCTTGCTCTCTCGCCAGGTCAGGGCTTTCAGTTAGCATGGAGAAAAAATATTCTTTCAAAATCAGATGTTGATTGGTATGAATGCCCTCAGTGCAAGCAGATCTTTCACAAGCCAGGCTTGAGCTTGCTGGAGATCAGCCAGGTTCCAAACGCTTTTCGCTGCCCGGCCCACAAATGCCAGGGGTCTTTGAGGGAGCGTCAAGAAGGGAATTTGGTCAAGCAACACTATGTCTCCCTGATTCAACGTCGACCTATCTCCTTGACAGCCGAAGAGCACACCGCCCAACTACAACCGGAAGAGCTGTCTGAACGCGAAAACCGCTTTCGTGCTGGCGAGATCAATCTGCTGAGTTCCTCAACGACCCTCGAGCTCGGCGTCGATATCGGCGAACTGCAGGTTGTGGCACTTCGCAACTTCCCTCCATTCGTCAGCAATTACCAGCAGCGGGCTGGACGAGCGGGACGTCGAGCCGATGGCTTGGCGGTCACTGTGATGTACGGTCAGCGGCGCCCTCATGATCGCTATTTTTTCGAACAGCCTCGCCATCTAATTGCCGGCTCCAATAAGGTTCCCAGTTTGGATATTGGCAACTATGCCATATCCAAACGCCATGTACAGGCTGAACTAATTGGCTTTTTCTTGCGATCTAAGCAACTTGGAACAGAGGATCTCACCGTTGGAGACTTTCTTGGTCTACCAGACGCTGAAGAGGCTGTTGCGGTTGATATCGAACAACTTGCTGGTTACTGCAGCAGTCTGCACCTATGGCTTGGCGGCAACGAAGCACAGGCATACTGTAGGTTAGTTCTCACCCTTTTGGGTACGGAGGTTTCGTGTCAACAACTCCTGAGTGATATGTCAGGAGAAATTCTTGACTTTGCGAAGAACCAAGCCCTTGACTGGAATAGTCAGTTCAATACCCTTAAAGATATACTAGATGAATCAGTTGAGCTGAGTTCAAAGCGGGACAAGGAGTCTCTGCGCAGAAGAGACCAATTGTTTAGAGCTGAAAAGGGGTGCATCGCAGAACTTGCAAAAATTCGTGGGGCAAGCCTTCATGATTTGCTGGCTCAGGCGACTATTCTCCCAATTTACGGATTTCCGATTGATGTAGTACAGCTTCTGACTCAGAAGAACGATACACATCTTTGGGCAGGTGGTGGACATCGTCTACAGAGAGACCGCCGCCTCGCGCTTACGGAGTATGCACCTGGTCAGGAAGTCGTTGTCGATGATCGAGTCCACCGATCCATAGCAGTAGTCAGACCTAGTGATCTTAAGACTCGCTACTACTGGGTATGCAGCTCATGCAATGCATTTGTAGAAAAGAACAGAAAAGAAGACATAGAAGAGCATCTATCGAATCCAGATGGCGAACTATCTTGCCAAGTCTGCGGCGTCGAAGTGAAAGCAGGAGGTAGACTCGGGATCGGTAAGGCTTATATTGTCCCTCGAAAGTTTAGCACGGACTGGTCACAGGCTCCAAAGATAACGCCGTTCAGAAAACCGTTACGACAACCAACCTCGCAGGTCTTTCTTGCTCAAGAAAGATCCGAACAAGATATTGATCTAACGGCTATGGAGCCCAATAAGTATTACCAGCTGGTGTCTTGTAGGTCGGGAATCTTCTTCTTGTCTAACCAGGGGCCCCGTGGTCGTTCCGGGTCTTTTGCATCAAGCGGATACTGGCTATGTCAATACTGCGGTCTAGACCTGTCATCCCAGATCAAGGCTACAAGGCCGAGATCTAATAAGAGTAGTACGGATCAACGTAAGCCAGAGCATAACAATCCAATTACAGGCAAGGCCTGCATTGGAAAGGCGACACTATTCCATCTCGCCCACCAGTTTCGTAGTGACTTCCTAAAACTCCGCTTCACCGAGGACGCGAATCCGCCTCGCCTACTTGGAAAAATCCTGAATCTTGAATCAGGAAACAGCGTTGAGTCCGTTTCTCAGGGCGAGGAGGCGACAGACGAGGCTGCTCGCGATGGGTCAAGTTTCTGGCGCTCGCTGACCTACGCCTTACTTGCTGCTGCCTCTGACGTCATTGATATCGATCGGTCTGAGCTTGATGGTTTGTTTCGTCCTATAGAAAACAACTACAACGCGGCCGAGATTGTCATCTATGACAACGTCGCATCCGGAGCTGGCCATAGCAAGAAGATTGCCGAGATGTTTGACGATGTCCTCAAGCGAACTCTTGAGCTGGTCAGCTCCTGTTCGTGTGAAGCCAGTTGTTACAACTGCTTGCGGACCTATTCGAATCAGAGTTTTCACGCTGAATTGGATCGCCACCTTGTTCGTCGATTCCTCGAGCCTATTGTTGGTGAGCTGAACCCAGATCAGTTCCAGCGTGCATTCGCTCGTCACTCCAGCTACTTTGATACCGAGAAACTAGACGAGCTCTTGTCTCAGTATGTGGCCACGGCTCGTCAAGGCACAGCTTTCGCGCTGAACGATCTAAAGACTCATCTAAAAATGCGCCAGCTAGAACGAGCGATTGATTCTCACAAAGCAAATGACCAGCCAGTGCTTTGTGTTTTGAGTGAGCTTCCCGCAAACGAAGGGACCTCCGCTAGCAAGTTCATTCGACGCAAGCTGGCCGATTGGATCGACTCGGGCTATCTAGATCTTTATCATCATCCTGATTCTTCTGCGCAGATGTTCTGCCTTGGTCACGGATCCTCAAATGCTGTGGCAGGGCAGATTCTGAATCTGCCTGATCAAGGTCTGAAGTGCATCATCACCAGGAGCAAGCAAGGAGTTGGCGATGCACATCTGAAGATTCAGGCGCTGAAAAAGTCAAGTAGGCAGGTTGCTGCTTCAGAGCTGGAAGACCCAGGCACCAAGGCATTCGGCTTTGCCGTTTCCAACCGTGCATACAGTGTGGATGATCTTCGCAGCATGATGGGACTTGAATCTGTTCTTCAAGGCAAGAAGCTACTCTCTGCGGACTACTATGACAGGTATTTTGAGAAGCAGAGGGGGAAGTATGCGCATCTCTTCGTCCAATTACTAACTGGTCAATGGCTGATAAATGACAGCCAAGTTTCAATCCATACCAACCAATTGAGAGAAGAGTTCCAGGACGGTCATGACTTAACGCGAAAACATGCGATCGCTGAGCAGATTCAGAATCACCCAAACTTCCATTTGTGCTGGCGCAATTGCAACGTACCTGGACCCAGGCTTGACCATGCGCGTGAATTAAAGCTCGTCTTTGCCGATCAATCTTCTTGTCTCGTGACATTTGAGAAGGGTCTGGACTTTGTGCGTCGCCGGTGGGGGACTAATGAGTACGAAATATCCGAACGAAGCAAGGTATTTGTCGAGCAGATGTGATGAGAACCTTCGCTGTCATCTGATCTCCTACCCCCCCCCCCCCACCCCCACCCCGTCTCCATCCACTCCCGCACACTGTTCGGATTCAGCACTGATGAGCAGGTCTCCCAAGCCGAATCTTGCACCATGGTGTTCTTCTTCTCGATGGAGGGTTCGTGGTGGCGCCTACGACTTCGACATCTCTACTCACTGCTGATGACCACTATGAGGCCGAATAAAATGAGTCGGGCCAGCTTTGAATGGGTGATCTGGCAGGCCCAGTTGCCGGAAGCCACCCTCGCCAAGAGACGTCAGCAGCAGATGGAGCCGGGGGATGTGCTGTTGTCGATCAAGGGTGGCCCTGGCAAGGTGGCCATAGTGCAGGACCTCGAGCACCCGACGGTGCCCGGCCAGGCCTTCTGCGTCGTCCGCATGCGGCCCAACGCCCCTCTCACCCCGGCCGCTCTGCTGCAGTATCTCCGCAGTGCAGTGCGACAGACCCTTTTGGATAAGGCCGGGCAGGGAACGGCAGTGGCCTTCGTCCCTATGGGGGCAGTGAAGGGCTTGCCCATCGTGATCCCCCACCCCAGCGAGCTCCAGCGTGCCGAAGACCTGGAGGAGGAAGGTGCGGCCCTGAGTCGCGAGGTCGAAGAGTTGAGCCGCCGGCTGCAACGTCTCTCTCGGCAGGGCTGGCTGGAAGACATACCTCCCGCCCTGCTGGCTTGCGCAGAAAAGGAGGGTGCCTGAACCATGGCGATCCGTAAATCCGAGCTCTACTCCAAGCTCTGGGCCAGCTGCGATGAGCTGCGTGGCGGCATGGATGCAAGCCAGTACAAGGACTATGTGCTGGTGCTGCTGTTCATCAAATACATCAGCGATAAGTACGCCGGCCAGCCCTATGCGCCGCTGGTAATCCCCGAGGGATCCAGTTTCACTGACATGGTGGCCCTCAAAGGCAAGGCGGAGATTGGCGACCGCATCAATAAGGAGATCATCGCCCCGTTAGTGGGCAGGGCTGATTCAAAGTGTGTCACAGGCATTCTTGCAATGGCTGCGAGCATGGGGTGAGATCGGTGGAATTGCCCCCTCTCAGTGCTCCAAAGCGTTTCTGCCGCAACCGATCTCGATCTGATCAGC
>NZ_JAGQBW010000029.1 GCF_024345835.1 Synechococcus sp. HJ21-Hayes
GCTTTTTGGCCGTCGTCAGCTCGTAGTCCGAGAAGCCGAGCTGCTTGCCACCCATCAATCCAGTCCTGGCCTGTGATCACAGCACCATTGTCCCGTGGATCGCTGGGGTTTTCCAGAGCTTCCCTAGGCAACGGCTGTAGTAGGCCTCCGCTTGGTCATAGTCGCCCTTGTAGGAATACAGCAGTCCCAGATTGCCGACGGTGGTGAGGGTGGAGGGGTGCTCGGGTCCTAGTAGACGCTCTTGTGCCACTAGGCAACGACTGCAGTAGGCCTCCGCCTGGTCATAGTCGCCCTTGTAGGAATACAGCAGTCCCAGATTGCCGACGGTGGTGAGGGCGTCGTTGTGCTCGGGCCCCAGTAGCCGCTCCATGGCCTCCAGGCAGCGCAGATACAATGATTCAGCTTGGTTGTAGTTCCCCATCCCACGGTGGACATCGGCCAACCAGGCCAGGCTGCTGAGCATCGATGCTTCTTCTCTGTCTGTTGCTTCTTCAAGCTCCAGTGACAGAGTTCTCAGGTGTAAGAGGAGCTCGCGGTACAGCCCCGCTTCATCCAGCAACACGGCGATACGATCCACAAACCAGATCTGGTCCTCAACGTCGTCTTTCCGTTCCTCAATCTCCATTCCCACCGCTTCCGCGATGAGTTCATCCAGCTCGCCATTGGCCTGGTCATTGACAAGCAACCAATAGTTGATGGTTTCGCGGCTGCCGCGATCCCATTGCAGTTTTGCCAATACCCAGGGCTTGAGGAGCCAGTCGTGCAGATCTTCCAGGCGCCCCGCCTGCTGCAGCTGCCAGGGCAGCTCCTCTGAATCGCGCTCATCCCAGCCGTTACGCTCCTGATACCAATCCGCCAGCACGCTGTGCGCCTGGCGTCTCTCCTCGTCCGTCGGCAGGTACCGGCCCTGCACCGCAATGCGCAGGTAGTCATGGTCAAACACCAAGCGGTTGCCGTTGCGCCCGAATGCCTTCTCCAGAGCCAGATCGATCGGTGCCCATTGCAATGACGGCAGTTCCGTGATCTCCAGCAGTTCCGTTTCCGTAAGGCCCGCCCGGCTGGCCCAGATCCCTGTCATCACCTTGCGGACGTTCTCGCCGCTGCCGTCGTTCTCCAGCCGCTCAAGCACCCGCTCATACAGGTCATCCACAGTCTGGGAGCTCAAATAGAACGCCAACTGCTGTTGCAAGGTGTCGTGGCGTCCGCATTGGCGCAGCTCCTCCAGAAGCACCTTCAAAAACAGCGGTGAACCGGCCAGGGGGTGATCCAGGATCAGCTGGAGCAAGCCGCCATCGAGTTCCTTGTTGTATCGCGTCAAGTATCGCTGGATCAGCTTCTCCTGCTGCACTCGCCCCAGGGGACTAATCGTGAGCCTTATGTAGCCTCTTTTGTCCAGGATCTCGCTGGCCTGGCAGGCCAGGCCGCTGGCTATGACAACGATTCCAGCGGGCAGCTGTTTCGGGAGCCAGGGCAGGGCTTTTTGATCATCCGGATCAAGCCGGTCCAGGCCATCCAGAACCCACACCCATCGCCTGCCCTGCTGTTCGCACCAGCGCCCCAGGCTCCGCAGCGTTTCAGCCACCCCCGCCATCAGCTCCCACCAATCCTGCGGCACCTTCAGCGGTTCAGCGAACTGCTTCTCCTCCAGCAGCAGTAGCGAAGCGGTGTCGATCAGCCGCCCCAGCAAGGGCCGAATTGCACTCGCATCATTGGTGCAGCCCAGGTGGTGGGCATACACCAGATCCTGCGGATGGCTCCGCTGATGCGTTTCCAGCCAGTTGGCAATCAATGCGCTCTTGCCCGCGCCGGATTCACCCGTGATCAGGATCCGCTGTTCGCCCGCTTCAATCCAGCTCTCGAGCTCAGCAATCGCTGTTTCGCCACCCAGGTACAGCCCCGTGCGGGCCCGCCGGTAATCGCTGTGGCGCTGCTCCTCCCGCTGCAAAGGATCTTGGGGCTCCTGCTCCGGATGCTCCCGCTCGATCACGGCCCACAGATCCGCCTCGATTCGCTCGGCGATCGCCTGTGGCGTAGCCAGGCCCTCGCACACCGGGAAGCCGCTGCGGCGCACCTCCTCCTTGAGGGCCATCAGTCGCTGCCGCTCCTGCAGGTTGTCTGCCACCCAGCCCGGTTCAAGCTGGGCCTGGGCATAGGCCGGATCGCGCAGATAGAAGAAGGCATGCCCCGCCATCTCCGGATGGCGCAGCACACCATGCATGATCTCCAGCTCCGTGAGGCTGGCACCACCCATGCTCTCCTTCAGCCAGGGCTGGCGTTCCAGCAGGGCCGGCTTGTAATAGGTGGGATCGGCCGGTGGCACCCAGCCGTAGCGCTCACCCAGCAGGCTGATGAAATAGGGCCGGCAGCGATCGATCTCCGCCAGGCACAGCGGTAGCGTTTCGCCGCGTTCGGTCTGCTCGGCAGTCACACCCCAGCGCAGATCCACATCCACGATCTCCACACCGCGTGATCGCGCTCGCCGGCGCAAGCTGGGGAACACCTGCTTCACCAGCAGACTCCTCTCCTCCTGAAAGTCCACGAAGGTGGAGGAGAGAAACACCCGGATCACCGTGCTTGGAGATGTGGCCATCGAGGTGGTATTGCGCACGGATGACGCTAAGACCGCTTCGGTGTGAGCTCGTCTCCGGCTCGGTTGCCTATGGCCCCAGGGCGCCTATGGGAATCACCGCAGCACTATCCGTGCAGCGATAGCCGTACCCCTTGCCGCCGATCACGGCCAGCAACGCCGGTGCTCCGGAACGTTCGCCGTCGATCTGCTCTGAGAAACGCTTGAGGTTGGCGGCGGCTTGTTCCAGCTGCACGATCGCATCCACTTCGATGCCGTAGTCATTCGGGTAGTGGCACCCCAAACCGCACGGGAGCAAGGCGTCGCTCCCCTTCAGTCGAGGTCGACGCTTTCCAGCAACATCCGGCAGCGCATCAGCCGGTCGGCATCGATCGCCCAACTCACGATCTGAGCATGGTCGGCTGCGCTGTCGTCCTGCATGTCCTCCACCACGTTGTCGTGATAGCGCTCGAGATGGCGCACCAGGGCCAGGGCAATCTGCTGATCCTCATAGGCATTGGTATCGAGCTTCTTGATCTGCTCCAGCACCTGGTTCACCTTGGGACTGGTGGGTTGTACACGCTTCTCGTGGCGTTCGGGCTTGTTCTCCTGCATGGCGAGCAGTTGCTGCGGGCTGTCGGGAATGGCGATGGCCGGCGTAGACGGGATGCAGCTGAAGGCGCTGCTGCGCAGTTCGGGGTGCAGGCCATCGTCGGGATCCACCGGTGTGCCGGCCTGGAAGCGGTAGCGGCCGCTGGCGGCCCTGGCGTCATCGGCGGAGGGGTTCAGAGGCTGCTCGTTGCTCGGGCTCATCAGGTTCTGGGCTGAACTGCAATCAGCGTGGCTGTTGCGCTGCAGATGGCCGCCCTACCTGTGCGAACGACGGATTGCAGCAGTCAGCAGAGCTCCTCAAAGGCCTCCAGCAGAACCTTTGCCTCCTTGCGCCGATCCTGGATCGTTGCCGCAAGTGCGGCAGTCGCCGCTGTGAAGGCCTTCACCGATTGGGTGAGTTGCTGTAGTTGTTGTTCGCCGTTCTGCAGGGCCAGTAGCTCCGGTAGCGGCAGCAGATCGTCACGCTCCGGTCCGATGCCGACGACACCTGCTTGGGTCTTCAGCCGTTGCAGCACCTGGTTGAGATGGGAGCGCAGGCGTTGCTGCAGCCCGGATCCAATTCCAGGCAGAGCTTGCAAGCGATCGATATGGGTGCGCAGTTGGTCGCCATGGCACAGGCCATGGCTCTCCAGCAGCCTCAGCCGAGCCTCACCAAAGCCTTCGATCGACCAGCTCCGCAGGGACTCCCGGCTGAGCTGGTCCCGCAGCCAGCGCTCACGGATCTGGCTGGCCGCTTCCGAAAGTCTTGACTCCGCCACGATGGCCGGATCGCTACTGGTGGTGAGCTCAAGCAGAGCCGACAACTCCAGTGCTGCGAGCTGGCCTTGGAGATTCTTGCGCTGCTTCTGTAGTTGCCTGTAGCGCTGGTGCACCAGATCGCTATTGGTGTCGGCCAGCCGGATCAGGCGATCGAAGGCGTTGCGGCGTGCCGTGGCGACATCGGCATTACCGAACAGGCCGATCAGACGTCTGCGCCAGGAGTTCAGGCGTTGCTGCAGTTTTGCCTGATCGACCCAGTGGCCGGAGCCGCCGTGGCAGTTCAGCAGGGTCGCTAGCTCACGTTGCCCGTCAAGCAGTTGTTGGGCGATGGCTTCGCGGCTCGCGAGCAGCGCGAGGGCGCGCTGGTGATGGCATTCAAAGGCGCTGCGCAGGGCTGGCTTGAGTTCCGCCCAGTGCTCGCTGGTGTTGGCCGGGATGGCCGTTGCCTGGGGAGAGGGAGCCGTGTTGGGAAAGCGGCAGATCGGATGGCCGATGCGCCGCTCCACCGCGCACCACGGGCAGGCTTGATCTCTGGGGTGATGGTGATGGGGGGTATGGCGACAGGGAACCACCTGACGATGCAGTTGCCGTAGTAGCAACACCCATTCCGTAGCACCAGGCCGCCGCGGGGGGTCGGAAGCAAAGCTGCGCTGAAATGCCTCGGCCAGGGCTGCAGACACCTCCTGTGGTGCCGGCCGTGCAGGGCTCGCCTTCAGGCCGGTGGGTACAACTGCGGCATGGGGATACAACCCCCGACGGATTTTTTCGCTGATCGGCAGATCAGGCTCTGCGGGGTTGATGACGTTGTCGAAGGGGTGATCGTGCAGCAGCAGTTGATAAATCAGGATCGCCAGGGCGAAGTGATCGCTGCTCACATCACGCCAGGTGCGGCTCAGATCACAGCCCACCAGTTCCGGTGCGGTGTAGAGCGGCCGGGCCACTCCGCAATGGAACTGGCGCCCATCGGCGCCACGGATCTGAAAGCTGTCGCTGTCGAGCAGAACCGCGCGCCAGCGGGCCGGGCCTGCTGCTGGTGTGAACACCACGTTCTCCGGGTTGAGGTCGCCGACCACGACGCCCTGTGCATGCAAACCAGCCACCGATTCGGCCAGCAAGAGTGCCGCCAGTACGGCATCGCGCCAGGTGAAGCGCCGCAGCCGCTGCAGCTCGTCGAAGTTGAACAAGCGGGCAGCGGACAGGCTGGCGTCTGGATCGATGCAAGGCATCACATAGCCGGCCGGTTCTGCTCGCGCGTCGCTGTGCCAGTGATGCAGCACGGCGAGCGGCAGGGTGGCGTAGGCGGCGCAGGTGGGCGCCAGCTGGCGCAGGGCCTCCAGGCGCGCTGCATCCACCTCCCGCAGCAACTTCACGGCCACCGGCCCGCCAGCCAGGGTGCTGCGAAACACCTGGCCCTGACCGCCGGCACCGAGACGGTGTTGCCCCTGCAGACATAGGTTGAGGCGTTCGCCGCTGTCGGTGATGAACGGCTGCTCCATGGTCAGCGGCTGGCGATCACGAGCGTGCGGTCGTCGTCGGACAGTTCGGCCAGGCCTGGATCGGCGAGGGAGCGCGCCAACCAGTCGGCGTACCCACGGCCGCCCTGGCGGCGTTGGTGTTCGGCAACCACCAGCTCAGCCAGCGGAGCGTTCACCTGCGGCGTGGAGCACCCCGGGGCCGGGGGGGCCAGAAAGGCGCTCTCAAGGCCATCGCTAAAGGCCAGCACGGAATCCACACACGCCGCCGATGTCTGCCACAGCTGGATGGCACTGAGCGGCGTGTCGCTGCGCAGAAAGGTGGTCTGGTTGGCGTAGTCGCCCTTGGCCGGACTGATCGGGCAGCTCCAGGTGCCGTTCTGACGCATCAACAGGCTGGAATCGCCCACCTGAAGCACAAGCAGTCGCCGGCGGTCCCAGCAGCAGGCCAACAGGGTGTGATCGAGCAAGGGAACACGGCCGCGTCGCTGCAGCAAGCGGGCCTGAAATTGGCGCAGCAACCTCGGCAGCGGCCGGCCCCGCAGATCGCGCCGCAAGCGCAACAGGGCCTGCCATCCCGCACGGGCGCTGGCCTGAGCTGATCGCGCCACGGCGGGGCTGCCACCGGCTCCATCACACAGCACAAAACCGCTTAGTCCGAAACTCCGGCGCGGAAGCAGCAGGGCATCGCAGCAGGGTTCACCCAGAGATGCATGGCGCTCACCGCGGTGCTGAGCACCGCTGAAGCGGGGCACGCCGGTCACAGCACCCAACCGTCATAGACGTCGTCGCCGACGCGGGGATCAACCAGCTGCACACGCTCGCCGGGGGCAGACTGGGACACGCGGCTGAGGCTGGCCGAGAGCCACAGGAACATCTCCTCGAACTTGAGGTTGTCGAGATCGAGGCAACGACCATTGAAGGGGCGGCTGAGTTCATCGAGCACAGTCCGCCCATGGGCCGACACATTGACGCCAACGGTGAACAGCGTGAACTTCTGTTCCTGTGCCGCCAGCTCCAGCGGCGGGATCAGTGCTCGATAGCCGTTAGAGCCGTGGCCGTCATTGTCTGTGGGCTCGCCATCGGTGAGCAGGAAGATCCAGGGCCGGTAGTAGCTGATCCCGTGCTGCTGGTAGCTGTGCTTACGCTCGGTCACCTTGAGCATCGCTAGCTCGAGGGCCTCGCGCAGGGGCGTGGCTCCGGAAGCCTGCAGCTGGAAGGTTTCGCTCTCGTTGAGGGGAGCAAAGTCTCGCTCCAACCTCACCGGCCCGAAGCTGATCACGGCAAGATCAACGCTCTGGGCCGCCACCGGATTGCGCAGAATGTCCTGACGGAACACATCCAGCCCGGCATTCAGTCGGTGGATCTTCTCTCCCTGCATCGAATAGGAGCGGTCGAGCAACAGCACGCAGGGGGTGCGGCGTTGCCGGTTGGCCAGAAGGCTGCGGGCTTCAGGGTTGTCGAACAGCACGGCGGATGGAGGGATCTGCTCTGGAGCCTGCAGGCGAAAGCCGCATCAGTTGCGCCTTCTGGTGCGAATGACAGTGCAGGCTGCGGAGCAGAGCGTCATTCGCACGGAACAACCACCAGTCGGTGTGCCGCTGAGCTGGGATGACCTCGCCAGTTGATTCCGACCAATGAAGTGTCGAGTGACCTGCATGGTGGCAGGCAAGATGTTTTACGTTGAATGCCTCGCCCGCAACTACGAGGAGGCCAGAAAAGTTGCGCTGGCTCAATACCCAAACGCAAGAATCATGGGCGTAACCGCAGTTTTTGGCTGATTATCCATTGACTCTTGTTATGGAATACGTAGCTTATTTGAATCCGATCTAATTGCGGGTGCATAAGATGATCGTGCGGAAGGCGCGAATTATTGAAAATGGACTCATCTGTCGACGGTATGACATCGTTGGTATTTTTTGATGCTCGTCGCAGGGAAATGACTATCTGCACCAGCCGGATCAAGGCGACGGAGTCCTCGGAGCAGGATCAGATGATTAACCAGACTCTCATGCACGAATCCGTTCATTTGGCACAGGCCTGCAAGGACGGAACGGGTTATCTGGCGCCATTTGGCTTGAAACGTTCCACGATGATCCTCGCTGCATCTAGGCAGGCTGGGCTGCGTAAGGTTGTGGCGTTCGATTCCAGGCTGGCGTTGATCGATCACGAAGCCTTCTACATGGAAGACAAACCAGAGAAGGTTCAATATGTTGTTAGGAAGTACTGCTTCTGATCGATTTGTCCTGTCGAGGCATTGCGCCCCACTGCCGTAGGTCCCTTAGTCTTGTGCCGGATCGTCGTACAGAGCGCGGATGCTGTTGGCATAGTCCAAATGTCGCTCCCGAAGCTCCGCAGGCTCCTCGATACGAACACCATCGGCAAAGCCGAATAGCCAGCGCCTAAAATCGATATCTCTCTCAACCGTCCAGCAAGGCAGGATCAATTCCACGGGATACGGATGGCTGCCCTCCACTGGCTGCAATTGGCTGAACTGGTTGGGCTGCCATATGTCACTCACAAGCGGCCCGGAGACCTTCATTTGCTTTTTGGGGAAGCGGTTGTTGCCCTCGCGTATGAAGGTGAAGATTGCTGGGGTGCAGAGGAAGCGGACCTTCACCAGCGTTCCCTTCCGCAGCAACTGCTCAACCCTGTCTGGGTCCAGCTTGGCGGCCACGATTTCCTCCTGCAGATCCAGCCGATCACCGAGGTAAATGCCACCCGTGCGCTTGCAAAGACGCCTGAGGCGCTCTTGTGCCCTCTGGGCATCCTCCAAGGGGCGTTGCAGGGCTTCCCTAGAGCCGATGTCGGCATCTAGCACGGATTGCAGTTTCAGCCGATCCAGTCGGGAGATTCGGATCAAGCCGTGATGGCCACGTGTTGCCACGTTCTCATAGGCCAGATACCAGCCAATGTTGTGGAATAGAATCATTAGTGGCCATGCCTTGTCGCTGTGAGAAGCAGCATCCTGTGTGCGCCGCAGGCGGATCTGCAGGCGTTCCCGAATGGCATGCTCTACCTTCAGCATCTCATCATCAGCGGCCATCGTTTCGGCGTTGACTTTCTCTGGATCGATGATCGATCGATTGGCGAATGAGCGGACCGGCAAGATTTCTTCTAGCTTGATACCACTCCAACTCAAACGCTCGTCGAGCGACTCCTTGAGATCAAGCAGGGTTGGATCCTTAAGCCGATCGAATGCCTGTGTGATCAGCTGATGCAGGTTTGTAAGCTGATCCACCGTGAATACTGCCGTGCCGAGTGCATAGCCGTTGCGGTTCTGATTCTTGGCGGACTTGGCAGCGGAGTGTCCCATGGCAGTGCGAAGTTGGTAAGGGGTGATCAGGGTTTCAATGTCTTTGTCAAAGCGTCTGAGCTCGCCGTCATAGGCCACACCGGCCTGCTCTAACTTCTGCAGCAGGTGATCACGCAGCGGTACGTCGCGTGCTGCCAGCCTTTCGGCTCGCTCTGCGACACGTTTGGCCTCAGCAGCATCGGTGGGCTCCCCCTCAGCCACCTTTTGATGAAGACTCCCCGATAGGCGCTGGGTGATCAAGCTGTCTTGACCCTGCAATCCCGGTAGGTGACCCCGGCGCCTGGTTCTTTGTCGCGCCTCCATGCGATCCCACTCAGTTGTTGTGTCGGGAGACCTGGTTGGTTGATCGTATGGGCATTGAATCAGGTAGCGAATCAAGCCGAGCTGACGCTGAAACACGCCGAGATGAGCTGTGGAGGGAAAGCCAACTCCATCCTGCTGCTCTATGCGGATTTCAGCGTTGGCTGGCCCAGGCTCGATTGTTGCGGTCTGCAGGTCAGGCCTCTGAAATCCCTGTTTTTCTAGCCATTTCATATTGGCTTTCACTGCCTCAAGATCGCCATAGCAATGGCCGTGGTGAATCGCCAGCAAGCGAGCAGCTCTCTTCTCAATATTTTCCACATGGGCCGGATCGGCTTCGGGAAGCCTGAGATCCGGATCATGCAACAGCAGTTGGATCAGATAGATCAGCCGCTCAAAGTCGAGCAGGCGTGAATAGGCATGCAGCTTGAAGGCTTGGATCCGCCGAGAAGCACCCCTGATGGATGCCTCGATCGGCACCACCTTGCTCTCTGTTTTCGCAGGCTGCGGCTCCAGACCGAGCAGAATCCTGCAGTGCTGGCCTAGATCGGGGATAATGTTGAGCTTGAGCTGCACCATGTGCAGAAATCCTTCGGCCCGATCCGGTGCAAAATGGCGCTCGGCACCGGTTACCTTGCCATCAGGCTGAATCCACCAGCCAAGCCAGCGCACCGGCTGCTCCAACGCCAGACTCTCCACGGCCTGCAGAAAGCCGAACCTCTGGTGGCGCGCCATGTGGCTGCCATCCACGACGAGCGGCACACTTGGTCTGAACGCCGCCAGCAGGAGCTGGCGCTCCAGTGGTTGGTCGTAGGTCGTGGTGGGATCGCTAGGGCGGTGAACGGTGCCGCCCACGAGTTCTGCCAACAACGCAGCCAGATTGGATCGTTCAGCGCTATCGGCCCCGATCACTAGATGGCAGCGCAGGGGGGTCAGCATGGCTTGCTTGTGTTGGTCGGATGCCCGCATCTCAGTCCTATCCAAGGTTAGATCGTCATTCGCACCGAATCACCCCAGGCCTGCTGCCAGGTCGGCAACTTGGCGCTGTTCCGTTCAACACCGCTCTCCCATGGCTCGCCGCCGGCATCGACGTTCCATCTCTGGCTGCCATCGCCTGGGCGTTGTATTGGTTGGGGTCGTTGTGCTCAAGCTGGCCAACAGCACGGCTATTCCGCTGCTCGCTGGGGTTGCGGTACTGGTGGTGTTGCTGGTGCTTTTCGCCGCCCTCAACGGCGATGGCGCTGGCAAGACATCCCGCAAACCGCAATTGGAGGCCCTTGATCGTCTCGGCGGCCATGCCTTTGAACAGGCGGTGGCCGATGTCATGGCCGGGCTGGGATACCGCACCAAGGTCACGCCGGGTTCCGGCGATATGGGCGTCGATGTGATCGCCTGCCGTGGAAGCCGCCGCATCGCGGTTCAGGTGAAGCGCTACAGCAGCCCGGTGGGGCGCCGTGCCGTGGCCGATGCCGTGGCTGGGATGGCACCGCACCGCTGCAACGAAGCGATGGTGGTCACCAACAGCACCTTCTCGCCGGCAGCGGTGCACTTGGCCCAGCTTCATGGTTGCACCCTGATCGACCGCACCGGCCTGGCCGCCTGGCTGCGGCAGGCGGGTTGAACGCCTGCGCTGTCATTCCCATCACACCATCAAGTGAGCTCGCCGCGTCCTGGTCACTGCCATCACTGCATCGCCCAGCTCACCGGTGCCCGTCGCTTATCAGGCGAGCAGGCTCCACGGCTGCTCCATCTGGCCACCCATGCCTAACTCCAGCCTGATCTGCCTGCGCGGCAAGAAAACGCTACTCAGAAGCGGCATCACTGAATCACGCCGCCAGGACCGGTGATGTGGCCCTGGCCCTGCTGTGGGTGCCTCTGATGTCCGGCCGGAGATCGCTCGAGACAATGCAGAGGGAGCAGCAGAACCACCGCACAACTGACCCTGCAACCCGTAGCGTGCGCTGAACCCTTGACACTCGCTCAACTGAGATAAACTGGAATCCCAGCTGAGCGAGTCTCAATGGTCGCCTCTGTCGCCGCTGTGGATTTCGGGCCATCTGGGCTGCCCATGCCCTCGCCCCTTCAGTGGTACGAAGCCACTGTCGCCAAGCGCGTGGCCATGTTGCGACAGGGGGTGCCCGCCAGCTGGCTGCGCTGCACGGAGGAAGCCACGGGGCTCGGCAGGAGCGCTCTGTGCGATCTCCTAGGCCTCAAGCTCTCCACCATCAACCGCAAGCTGCAGAACCAGGCCTTGCTCAGCCCTGATGAATCGGAGCGGCTGATGGCCCTGCTGCGGCTCATTGGCCAAGTGGAATCCATCATTCGCGACTGCGGTGATGGTCGGCCAGTGAATGCTGCCCGTTGGCTGATGGCATGGACGCAACAGCCCAACCGTGCACTTGGTGGTCAGGCCCCCGCTTCCTTCATGGACACGGCTGACGGCCGTGAACAGCTGGCACGGTTGATCGGTGCCCAGCGCTCCGGTTCCTACATGTGAGCACAGGTCACCGCATCTGGCGCATCGCAACTCAGGGCCCCAGCTGGCAGGCCGATGATCTCAGCGGCCTTGGTGCAGCCCAGGATCCCGGCCGCTGGAATTCGCTCGGCGTCCCTGTGGTGTACACCTCCGGTTCCATCGCGCTCGCCTGCCTGGAGACCCTGGTGCATATCAGCGGTGATCTGTCGCTGCCCCTGCAACGCTGGTTGGTTGAGATTGACATTCCTCTCGAACACTGGCAGCAGCGCACCATCCTTCAGCCGGAGGACTGCTCCGGTTGGTCTGCATGTCCGCCTGAACCACCATCTTGCGCATGGGGAAGTCAGTGGCTGGCATCCAGGCGAGCACTGCTCGCGCAGGTTCCATCCGTGATCATCCCGGAGGAAGCGAACCTGCTGATCAACCCCGGTCACCCTGCCTGCAATCTTCTGCAGCCGACTGTTGTCCGCCGATGGACCTATGACACGAGGTTGATCTGAATGCCTAGCCAACATGGATCAGGCCGCAATCACGGGCCGGCGCCGCTGCATCGGCACCAGCCGATCCACGTGCTGGAAGCCCCGGCAGTGACGGGCACCCCGTGGGGCCCGAGGCCGGCCCTCGCTGGCCAGGCCGGGATCGAGGATCTGACACCGGGCCTTCCAGGTGGCCAGTTGGCTGCGCAGGCGTTCCTGCTCGCGAAGCAGGGCATCGCGATGTATTGCCAGGCGCTGGGCGGCGTCCTCAGCCTCCTGCCGAAGCAGCACCTCGCGCCGTAGCTGTTCTTCGAGGGCGTTCAGCAGTAGCTGCTGGGCGCGCCCGCGGCGCTGCACCACCAAGTCGCGAACCTGGCTACCAAAGCCGATCACCCGCTGCCGTGCACGCAGGCTGGTGCCATCCGCCAAGGCTGGGTCGTGGCTGCCCTTGCTGCAGTGCCTCACCTTGGCAGTGAAGACGATCGTGTCGCCCACCTGCACGCCGGCCTCGCACCACGGCTGCCGCAAGCGGAACCACCAGTGATCGGGTTCGAGCGCTTCCCCGCTGCCGGCCAGTTCCAGGTTGCGTACGCACAAGGTGTGCTGCACCTTTCCCTGCTGCTCAAAGCCACCGAATCGATCCACCACGCCCCGCAGGCGCAGCACTTGCCCCTTGAGGCCGTGAAGAGAGGTTGTCGTCATCGTCTGCACCGCAGTGAATGCGCACAGCTTTTCGGGTGTGATGGCACGCGCATGCCTGGCAGTGCGAATGACGGTGAGTCCATAGTCGTTCGCACAAGAACAACAGCCCTGTAGCACCTAACCCTTGCAATGGAGCCCAGTTCGGCGCAGCCCGGCTCACCTTCTGTGGCCTCAGGTGGCTGGATGCTTCCGGTGCTGCATCTTTCAGAACCGAGCCATCTAATTCCCATCACCCTTCATGACTCCCGATCAACTGCATCAGCTGGCTGAAACCGTTCGCCAGCACGTACTCACTCACATCGACTCCCAGATCAACAGTACTGCAGAATCGCTGGGCCTAGCGATGGAGGACATCGACGACGATTGGCAGAGCCTGATCGACATGATCTTTTCCTGATTACAGCATCTGCACGGCTCCGGCCTGCGAGAGCATTGAGGGTCACGTTGACGACCTGCACGCCAAGACTGCGAGCATCCTCATCGCAATAATGGAAGCCAACCCGCGGCACCGAACGGGAACTATTCTCCCCAAAAGCCCGCGTCAGAATTGGTTGGTGCACGGCCGTACCGCAGCGCCGACCTGCGGTGCTCACCTACTCCGTCCTTCACGGCGGCCTCATCCATCTGTTCCAGCAAAGCGGGCAGGAAGGCCACATGCAGCTTCACGAGGCAGACACACACCACCGCATCGCGATTTGGGGTTCATCGCAACGCGCTGTTACAAGTTGCAGTGGAAGGGTGCGCTCCAATCCAGCGGAGCGCCGGGATGCCCATCTCGTAGACGGTGACCTATTCGTGCTCAGCGGTGGGCACCTAGTGGATTGCCGCACGCCGGCTCGGCTACTTCAGGCCCTTGCCGCCTCGGTCATAGACATCGGCGCTCGATTGGGCGCAGCAGAATCTGACACCCATTGATGCTCAGGTCCACCCCTTCTGGCACCGGGAAACGTGAGAAGTAGCCATCCAGCTATGCAGCAATCTCCGCTGGGCATGGCATCTGCATGTGCACCTGTGTGCCGTTGACGGCGACGGGTAGAAAGGCCTGATCGCTGATGCGTTCGCCGTTGTCGCGCAGGAACTCCAATGGCTGGTGGCCACTGGCCACCCGTGCTTGTTCAGTAATGCAGAGCCCTACTTTGAATCCGCGCCCGAAGCGGCCACGCTTGAGGTGGCTGTCGGTCTTGTGGGGGAGGTCGACGACGCGCAGATCGGCGAGTTCTTCGATGCCAGAGCCATTGTCTGAGCAGCTCACATGGAAGTGCTTGCCTAAGAGGCCATAGCGCAGCTGGATGTGGCCCGGCTGTCCATCGGCAGTCGATGACGTGGTGAAGAGCTGAGGCGTTCAGAACTAGGGCCGTCAACGTTGCACCGCGTCGCTCTCCCAGGCCGCATCATCAGTGCCATTCCAGACAGCCTCTATATCGCTGATGGCCTGGCGGAGCGCCAAGGGCTGCCAACCGATGCAACGGGCTTCTAAATCGATGCGCCGCCCGCAGTGGGTCCAGATCGGCAGAGGCTCAAGCGTTGGACCGCAAGGCAGCCACTCCCCGTCGAAGACGTCATCAAAGGGGCTGGCGGTGGCCAGGATCTGATCGAGGAGGAGGCTGCTCATGCCGAAGGGCTCATTGCGCTGAACCCAGCTTCCGCTTGGCGAGTCGCCGCAACACGGCCGCTTCTGCGAACGACGAGGCCCGGCAGCCCAGGCGTTTGAGACGATCTCTGTCTGGATCGCGAGCTGTTAGCTCTGGTTGGTGATTCGCAGGAGGAGGGCTTCAGCGGGTCTACTGCGGAGTTGTGATGGGCCAGTCATTCATCCCAACCAACAGACGCCATGAAATGCCGCGTCACCTGCTGGGTGGCAGGGAAGGTCTTCACGGTTGATGGCTATGCGGCTAACTACGCCGAAGCTCGTGAAGGCGCCAAAGCCCAGCATTCCAATGCATGCATTCTCAGCGTGAAGGCTGTTTTCCGATGATCAGCTCCAAGATCATGGTTGCCCTTTTTGCCGCCGGCTTGGGCTTTGGCTATTCGATCGAGCGCGCTGAACAGGGTGCGCCACTGGTGTCGTTCGCCCTGCGGCGTGATCCAGCTTGGGTACGGGATCTCGATCCCGCCTACCAAGACCTGGTGACCGCGATGAAGAAAAAGGGCTTCACAATTGATGAAAATGCGACAATCTGCAAGCAGCAGGATGTCGTGGGCTACTACACATGGGGGCAGCCTACGGTGAAGATCTGCACCGATCGCATTGCCAAGCTCAATGGCGACCCATCGGCCTTTCGATTGCTGCTGCAACAAACCGTGGCCCACGAAGCTGCCCATGTCGCGCAAGGCTGCCGCCTGAGGCGCAGCGGCAAACGAACTCTTGAACTGGCAGCTTCCAGGCTCTACGGCTTGCCGTCATCTGTGAGAGCTGACATTCAGAAGGCGCTTGCCTCCAATCGCACCAACCATCCACGATCCGTTCAGTGGCGTATCGAAGCGGAAGCCATGGCTCTGGAGGACACGCCTGATCAGGTCATTGCAGCCTTGCAACGGTTCTGCAGATGACTGCAACGGCTTGGTCTTGCAGGGGCAGGTTTTATCCCTTAGGGATTGAGCGCTGCCTTCACATCCACCAACCGCAGAAGGAAGGTGTTGGGATCCGTGGGCGAAGGATCAAAACCCATGTGGAGATAGAAGCTGCGGGCTGCTGCAGAAGCGGCGTGCACGAGGATTCCCCTCACGCCGATCTGCTCACTGGCCTGCAGCACCCGCTCGAACGCGTCGGCCAGCACCACCACAGGGATGGGGTCTGGCATGGTGCGCCGGAACCGGCCGGGAACGTGCGGGTGGCGCCGCTGCGCTGATTGGCCAGGGCTCGTTGCTCGAGCCACTGGTTGAGGCTGCTGTCACCGGAGTCAAAACCGGCCGTGCGGTGCTGGTCTGTCAGCGGCTGCGGCGCCTCCAGAGGCATCAGGCCTGCCAGGGCCTGGGGGCCGTCATGGTTTGGCGCAGGCGCTCATTGGGCTTGGCGGGAGAATCCAGCGCCCGTTGAAATGCCTCGAAGCGCTCCGGGTCCACAGTGCACCAGGCCTGCTCTACTAGAAACTGTTGAGCAGCGGCGCGGGCGGCCTGCAACACGAAGTCGGTACGGGTGAGGCCTGAGGCGCTGACGGCACGTTCAATCAGCTGCTGATCGTCCGGCGTCACCCGCAGATTCCAGCTCAGACGTGGGGTGACGGCCATCACGACGAGGATCGACTGCAACCAGGCTAACCGGACTGGTAGACACGGTCTATCAAGTCTGCGTCACCCCTGGAGCAGCGCCACCACCTCTCGGGCCTGTTGCAAATGCAACTCCCGTAGTTCCAGCGGTTGCTCGATGCGGATGCCGGCACCCCAGCGGAACAGCCAGTTGCGTAGGTCCCAGTCGCGCTCGATCGTCCAGCTGGGCAGACGGATCTCCACCGGATGGGGGTGGCTGTCGCCGGCCGGATTGGGCGGCAGAGAGGCATGGGCGGTGTGCTCTGGCGGAAAGCGATGGGGTTCTTCGCGAATCAGCTGAAATACCTGGGGCGTGCAGGAGAACCGCAGCACGCCCCAAGGCGGCTTGGCGGTGCGGCCATTGGCCGGGGCCATCACCGCCAGTTGATCGTCGATCGAGTCGCCGAAGTACAACCCACCGCACACGAGCTGCAGCCGCTGCAACCGCTCCAGAGCCTTTTCATGCTCCTGTTCGGTGTTGCGCCGCGCGTTGCCGTCTTCATTGAGCATCACTAGCCGATCCACCCGCAGGATGCGGATCAGGCCAAGGCCGTCGCTGCGGCCGATCGGAACCGTTTCGAACGCCAGATACCAACTGATGTTGTGAAACAACAGCTGCAGCGGCCAGGCGCGGAAACGGCCGTCATCGCCGCGCTGTTTCTGCTGTTCGCTCACCGGATCGGGTAGGTGTCGCAGCCAGATGCGGCGGCGATCGCGGATTGCCCGCTCCACCCTGGCGGCCATCTCAGGCTCGGCAAGAGTGCCGGGCTTTTCCTCGGTGAAGGAGCGATGGGCCAGGGTGCGCTTGGGCTGGCGCAGCCGGTCGGGCATGCCATCGGCCCGCAGGATGCCAGCGCGCTGGAGCCGATCTTCGAGGCTGAGCAGCAGTGGTTTCTGGGATTGGTCGCTGAGGCGATCCAGGGACGCCTTGAGCTGGGCGTGCACCTCCAGCAGCTGATCGGCCGAGAGCAAGGCTGTTCCAATCGCATAACCCTGCCGGCGGCTCTGGGGTCGTCCTTTGACCGGCGCCAGGAAGCCATAGGGCACGAGCACATGCTCGACGTCGTAGCGCAGGGCAGCCTCCTGATCGCTCCGGTAACTGCCCTCCAGATCCTCCAGGCTGCTGATCAGGTGCCGGTAGAGGGGGCTGAATTCCTCACTGCTGCGCCGAGCCCTCTTCGCCCTGCCCGGGGCGGGGGCTTCTGGCTGTGCGGGTGACGACGGCTCCGGCGCATCGAATGGCTGCTTGAGCACATGACGCAGCAGGGTGAACACGCGCTGAAACACCTCACGGCTGGCGAGGGCCGGGTAGCCGCCATTCACCGAACTGCCGTGTGCGGGGCCAGCGCTGCCGAGACCAATCGGCTGGTCAGCCTGCCAATCGAGCCGGAATAAGCCGTTGGCTTCGAGCCAGGCCAGGTCGGCGCGGATGGCCTCGGCATCGCCGTAGCCATCGCTGTTACCGCCGTGCACGTCCTTCCAGCTGGCGAGATAGGCGGCGGCGCGCTCCGCCAGGTCGCCCTGGGGCTCGGGGTTGCAGATCTTGAGCAGCTCGGCCGCTGTGCCTGGATCGCTCGCATCCAGACCGTTGAAGCTGGTGAGCAGGCGTAGCAGAAACAGCAACCGCTCCAGATCCAGCAGGCGTGCGTAGCGGTGCAGGTGCGGCTCAATGGCGCGCTGCCTGTTGAGCGCATTGCGGATGCGCCCGTCGAGACCGGCCAGGCGATGCTGCAGATCGGCGTTGGTGCTGCCTTCACCAGCGGCGGGATTGAGCGCCACGATCGTGGCAAAGCCTTCGGCGCGATCAGGCTTGAAGAAGCGGTTGTTGAGGCTGGCGTGGAACTCCTCGATCACCGCCTCGGGCACCGGGCGCTCACGCCGCAGGGCCCATGCCTTGCACTGCTCCAGTGGTGTGGTGAGCCACCAGCCGACCCACTCCACCGGCCGGGGCAGTTGGAGCACCTGGGTGTAGAGCAGTCGCCAGGGCCGGCGGGCGTGGGTGGCGTCGATGATCACCGGCCTGCCGGCCTCCACCGCGGCCTTCAGGCGCTGGAGCAACACGGTGCGGATCTCGTCCCAGGGGCCCTGCACCGCGGCATCGCCGAACAGCTCTTCTCGAATCGCGTCGGTGGAGAGCACCAGGCCGGGCTCGCCGGTTTCAGCCCGCAGCAACGGGGCCAGCTGCTGCGCCAGGGTGGTTTTGCCGCTGCCGGGCGGGCCGATCAGCAAATGGCAGCGCAGGGGAGCTGAGGTCATCTCCCCATCCTGAAAGCAAGCGCCACCGATTGAACGCTTGTTGTGCGAATCACCAGCGGTCGTTCGCACAATCCGGGCCCGACGATCGAAGTTGTCGCCAAAAACTGACGGGATCCAGCCCAGGTCGTTCGTTGTCCAGCCTGTCTCGCGAGACGTATCGCGTCCCCACCGTGCTCCGCGATCTGCAACTTGTGGATCTGCTGGAGCTCACCGGCAGCACCACCGCCAGCGCGGCGCAGATCGGGTTGTCGCAGCCGAGCGTGAGCCGTCGTTACCGGGCCCTGGCGGCTGAGCTTGGGCTGCAGCGCCTGACCGATGAACCGATTGGCAAACGCTTCGGCCATACGCCTTGGCTGCAGTTGCTGCGGCGTGGGTGACGCTTGGACGCCGGCAGCAGCAGCACTGGCAGACTCTGTTACAGCTGGACCTGCTCGATGTGGTGACACTGCAAGAGCTCCCGCCAGACACCGTGGCTGGCGACCCGCCCTATCGGGTGCCGAGCGGCCCCAGGGCTGATTCAAAGTGTGGTCACGGGTTGAGCTCTGGTTGTCGTCGCGCCATCGCCAGCAGTGCCTTGATGTCATGCATCACCGCTTGCAGGCCCTCGCGGATCGAGTCGAAACCGGCCAGGCG
>NZ_JAGQBW010000003.1 GCF_024345835.1 Synechococcus sp. HJ21-Hayes
GAGGCTGGCTGGTTTTCGATCGATTCGAGCCGGAATGCAGGCGGTGATGCACGACATCACGGCACTGCTGGCGCTGGTACGGCGACAGCCGCAGCCCAACCTGTGTTGAAACTTTGAATCAGCCCTGGGTCAAGGGACTAGTCGCAATGGGCTCACTACTTCCTCGCGCTCCCGGCTTATACTGAATGAGCTTCTGGCTCGTGTCACATGGCTCAAGAAACTTGGAACGTCAAGCTCATTGACAAGGGTCGCACTATGACCGTTCAAGTTCAAGCTACTGGGCAGGCAGAGGCTCGGCGCATTGCTGAGCATCAATATCCCGGATACAAGGCTATGACCGCGCAGAGAGCTTGATGGTCCGGCTCGGCTAGCTCAGCCCATACGGAAACATGATTCATGGCGTCAAGTGAGCAGCTCCGCGGCGAGATCTAGATCAGGCCATGTTTCCTTGCCATTGAAGCTGCTATAACAAAAAACTGTATTGCCATATCGCGCTGCAACGAAAATAATATGTCCTTCCATTCCGCGAGTGATGAAATTCTCGTGATCATTGAACTCTTCAATCTCTATGCCATCATAAGAATATCCGGTTGTCACTCTGTAGCAGGGGTGACCGCGCTTCCCATGGCTTATCGCCTCCGGGACCAAAACGGTGATGGAAGTTTCTTCAAGTAAGGCTGGGTCATAGATGCTTCCTGGGTCGAGCTGAAATGAGATAGAGCACTTCGAGGGTTGCGTGTTGACAACGAAGACTCCGTCTTGAAACGACCCGTCTGCGTTCTGAGGAGCGCCAATAATGGGAGTCTCCGAATCTGCGATGACTCCCTCGTTTCCAGTGTCTCCAACAGAGCCGCTCACAAGCAAGGCCTCGCATTCCTCTAGGTTGCCGTCAGTATTTTCAAGAATCTCGAGCAATATCTTGCTGATTTGCTGCTCCCTGCAGGACGCATTCAATAGCCTGACTTGCTCCTCCGACAGCTGCCCGAAGGCAAGATAGCCTGCTAGCTCTGTCTTGATGTAGATCGTCTTCGTCGCACGAGCTTGGCATCATCCATCATCTCCTGGCATCTCTCATACGACCCTAAAGCTGCGATGCTCTCCTTGGAGTGTTATGCATCCCGTGAATAGTTGAAGAGAGCTTCGGCTTTGGTTGCACGTGGGAAGCCAGGCGTTATTCGCACGAGCCATATGCCTCCACGGGCTCCCGGGCATACTTTGAGTTCATGGCCGCTGGCACCCTGTGGTCCCCAAGTCTTCGTTCTCCTCTCGCATGGCTCGGTTTGTTCCTTCCCGTCAGCTCGCGTCTTCAGCTCTTGGCGCAACATGGGGTTTTCTTAGACGTACTCCACCACTTGTCTTCGCCATGGCCGTTCTCGGCCTCGGTCTAACCACGGCTAGCGGAGTCCTTGTGAGGGGTATCCGCAATGCGAATGACACGATCACGGTGACAGGTGCCAGTACCGAACGCATCACCTCTGACTATGTTGATTGGTCTGTTGAAGTCACCCAGAGCGGTCCCACTCAGCAGGCTTCGTACCAGGGTCTTCAACCTGCTGTTGAGAAGACTGTTGCCTTCTTGAAGGCTCAAGGAATTCAGCCTGATGAACTGGAGCTGGACTCTGTGAAGTCAGAAAAGGAGATCGTTCGCGACCCCCGTACAGGTGAGCTTCGCTCCACCGTATGGACGACAAAACAGGCCGTTCTGATCGGTAGCTGGGACGTCGACAGGATTTACAAAATCTCTGGTCGAATTGGGCAGTTGATCGGTCAAGGCGTCCCTCTCACCATCAACGAACCGGCTTACACCTACACGAAGCTTGCCGAAAAGCGAGTGGACATGCTCGCCAAAGCAACGCGTGATGCCCGCAACCGCGCCCGAGCTATCGCCCGCCAGGCTGGTTCGAGCATTGGTGCGATCACCAATGCCGATACGGGCACCTTCCAGATCACGGTTCCCAATTCCACGGAGACGGCTGATTTCGGGTCCTACGACACCAGTACCGTTGATAAGGACATCACAGCTGTGATGGCCGTCACGTTCAGGGTGGATTGAGCATGAGGCCTGAAACACCCTTGGCGGCTCTTTTGCTGCTCATACCTATTCAGTCCCTGGCCCAACAGCCCGTGCAACCCCTCCCAAAAGTGGGAGGGTGCCCGCTGGGGTATTACGCCTCTGGGAGCTACTGCGCTCCGTCCAAGACCGGCAACACCCGTGGTGCCCTTGAGAAGATTGGCGGTAGCTGCCCGATCGGCTTCTACACCTCTGGCGCGTACTGCGTGAGCAGCCCCAGCAACCAGCGGCAAGCCATTCAAAAAACGGGAAGCAGCTGTCCACTGGGCTGGTACAGCTCCGGGAGCTACTGCGTGAAGAGCCGCTGATTGACAGCGGCTCCGTCTGGGTCAGACGACTCAGTCCTCTTCTACGGCGCCTGAGGGAATCAGCTTGATCTGTTTACGGCCCAGCTTGATCTCAAACTCATCACCCGGCTTGAGATCGAGCATGGCGGTGTAGGCCTTGCCCACCAGCAGGTTGCCGTTGCCTTGCACGGTGGCGGTGTAGCTGAGCTTGCGCCCACCCTTGCCCCGGCCAGCGCCGTCGTTACCGAGGCTCAGGCCTTTGGCCTCCAGCAGGGCTTCGTAGAAGGCGGTGAAGTTCAGGCGCTCGCTGCCATCTTTCTTGGTGCTCACGTAGCCGCAGCTGCGCACCAGATCGGATTTCGAGGCATCGCCCAGTTCCTTGACTTTGGCGAGCAATTCAGAGCCGGCGAGCATGGAAGCTGAGATTGAATCGACCTGACCGTAACGCGCTTCAGTGCCTGTCGCGAGGCTGATTCACCCCATTGTTCCCATAAAAAAGGGAGGCCTTGATGGACCTCCGCTGGATTGCAGGTTGTCATCCTCTGAAGTGGTTCGAGTGTAACACGCTGAACACCAGATCTGCCACTCAAAGGCTCTGCAGCAAACGCTCCAAGCGCACCAGTTGATAGCGATTGGCTTCTGTGGGCAGGGCGTTGTACATCGCCCAGCACGCTGCGCTTCCAGGCCAACTCGTACGTGGTGATCGTTGTGCAGGGGGATGGGTGTCATGGCTGGGTTGTAGTTCATGGAACTCGGAGCAACTGAAGAAAGTGTTCCCCGCTTGGGCGCCTCAGGCCCCTTGGTTGATCTCGATCCACCAACCCGTTCCGGTTCCTTCCACCATCCAGCGGCGACCCCAGTTGCGCTCGGAGTAGCGCAGGCCCTGGCCACTGCCGATGGCGGTGCTCACATAGCCGCCATTCACCAGATCGGCTTCTCCATTGGGGTCGTGGATCAGGAGCTGGCGCTGGGCTGGATCCCACCCGATCACCAGGCTCCAGTGGCCGCCTCCGGAAGGGGATGAGACAGGGCCCTTGTGCAGCCAACCCACCGGGGAAGGCATACCCCGCTTGAGCTGCTCATTAGCTGTTCAATGCAGCCATCCGTGCGGAAGCGCGCCTGCAACCCGAGGCTCTGCAAGGCCTTCACTTGGGCATTGGCATCGGTGGTGTCGCCATGGCGCTGCACCAACGCCAGATATTGATCGTCCCTTTGGCCGGGGCCTTTCAGGGCGCTCGGTTTCAGGAAAACAGCGGCCATGGCGCAGCTGGAGGAGAAGCACATGCGCGGGCCTTGGCTGGTGGCGCTGTCGTTCTGGCTCAGGTAGGGAACTGCCAGCTGAATCAGGGCAGAGGGGCTGACTTGCTTGGCCTGAGCGGCAGGTAAGGGCAGTGTGGTTTGTCCATTCCCTTGAGTGTGTTGCAGCTCTGCAGCCCTCCGCCGCTTGAGCCCTTCCACCGGCCCGTTTGGTCCTTTGCACCAGCGCGGCAACTCCTGCGCGATCACCACCGAAGGCGATTCGCCAGCCAAGCAGCGGCGCCGCAGGGTGGAACGCTCAAGGGCTCCCGCGCCGACGTTGAAGCAGAAGCTGATCAGGGCATCGCGCTGATGCGGCGTGAGGGTGACGCCGGAGAAGAGTCGATCCACTGCGCCGGCAGCCTCGGCCACGTCTTGCTTGAGCCAGGCCTCCGCTTCCTCCTGCGTGATCGTTAGCCCCGGCACCACCTCCGCACCGGTGTGGCCGTAGCCGATGGTCCAGGGAGCACCGCCACTGGCGGGGTCGGGGTAGGCGCTCAGGCGGCAGCCCTCCCAGGTTTTGAGCAGGGTCCAGCCCTCAGGGGTGAGTGGCATTGAGGAATCGCAGAGAACCCTTGAGGGTTCCGGCGCCCTCGGAACCCTTTCAAGCAGTTCGAACGCACTCCATGGATTCCCGCCGCCTGGTGGTTTGGATCTCCACCGGGATCCTCGGGTTCCAGGGAGCCACGCTGGCCTTTGACCTGCTCAACTGCACCGCCCTGAGCTGGCTCTACGTGCGAGCCCATGGGCTGGCGGCGCTGGAGCGACAGCCACAGCGACCCTCCGCCAGACCAATAACCGAGCACCCTGTAGCTCTGTTCTGCACTCGCCCCCAGGGCCGCATTGATGAGGCGGTGAACCAAGGGCTGAGCCTCCTGGCTGGACTCGCTTTGGGCGGTTCGGTCAGCGGTAAAGATCAGGGTCAGCCCTGAGGCTCAGCCCTTGATTGGCACAGCCTGGGCCCGGGCTCGTTTGAACGCGGCCACGACGCCGGCCTCAGAGGCCCACGGGTAAGAGCGGCAATGCACCTCGTAGGAATGTCCCATCGCCGCTGCCGCTGAGCCGCCGTCAATACCCCGCTGGTGGCACCGCAGGCTGTAGCTGTGACGGAAGCTGTAGGGAACCAGTCGCTCACCTGCGGTAGCCATCACCGCCTTGAGCTGGGTCCAGGCTGTCTGGCGGTTGAGGTAGGTCTTGAGACATTCGGCCGCACCATTGCCGCTCTCCAATGGGGGCAGCGTGATGTCACCAGTCAACCAACGGTTGAGCAGATCCCAGTTCTGCACAACACCGTCCTGGTCAATCAAAGGAAGCGGTTCCAGGCGTCGCGGCTCTGTGGCACCGCCGCCGCTGCGCTTGCTATAGCCGCACCACCAGTGGAATTCACGGGTGCTCGGATCACGCCGGATCGAGAGGTACAACAACTCGATGGGCCGTAGGCCCAGCTCACTGCAAAGCCGAATGGCATCGCTCCAGCGCCGGCCGGCCTCGTCATCCGGCAAAGCAGCAAGCAAATCGATGAGCTGCTGATCGGTGAGTGGATCCCCTTTGCGACTTGGCGATCCGTTGGCATGTTTCACGCCCACATGGGAACGCAGATCAGCTGGCGGGCTCCACAAGTCAGGAAAGGATTCACGCTCAACGCAGTAGCGCAGGAACTGACTAAGGCTCTGAGCACGGATCTGCCGCGCCCGACTGCCAGGCTCCCACTCGCGGATGCACTGATCCAGAAGATCATCGGGCCGACCAGGCGCCCTGTGACTGCTCAGCAGCTCAACTGCCATGGCAATCACCGGCTCGTAGTTCTTCTCCCAGGTGCTCGGCTTGATGGCATTGCCGTGCAGGATCTTCTGCTCTCGAAACCGCTCAGCGGCCTCCCGCCAGGGTTTCAGGGTCACCGGCGCCTTTCCCTCAAGCAGGTCTGCCGCTGAGCGGATCGAATGCCCCTCATCCACCAAGGCGTAGATGTTTCGAATCCGCACCAGGGCATCGCCGGTGGAGCGACGCGCCCAATCAAATGGCAGGGAGACGGTCTGCATCGAGCCGGCGGCATGCCGCACCTGGAGTCGCATCCCACCGCGATGCTCACGCACACTCCAGCCCTCGGCTGTCGAGGTGCGCACCGCGCTGCGGAACCCGGGAACCCAGGACTCTTCGAAACGGACAGACGGCATGGGTCACCGGAGCAGCCAAGACCAGCATGGGCCAAATGTGCGCAAGATGTGCGCAAGATGTGCGCAAACAGGCAGGACAAGGCAGGTCAGCGTCGCCGAGATCCCTTGCTATCACTAGAAATGCTAAATACGGCCAACCCCCTATCAGCTCTTTGGGAGCACTAGGTCGCAGGTTCGAATCCTGTCGCCCCGATTGATTTCTCAGGGATTGGGCTTTGATCTTCCGCTCAAATCCCGCTCAAAAACACGTTCGGATTGCGCTGGCTAACCCAGTCAGGGACTGCCCGGAGTTGGCATGGCCAGCCCCAGTAGCCTCCCGTGCGACCAAGCCTCAACGGCTGCGATCCCGTGTTGCGTCATCCCTAAACGCACCCATTTCCGTTCGCTGCTCCGCTGACGGATCGATCGCAGATCTCCTGCCCCCAGGAGCTCCTGTTCTTCGCATCCACACCGATGACCCACACCCCGCACTGGTCCGTGCAGCGTCAGGCAGGGACCCTGCATCGCTGGCGCTCCGCCGGCCTGCTCAAGCCAGGCGAGCACTTCCGCCGCAAGTTCCCGTCTCCCAATAGCCCGCTGCTGTATTACCTGGAACGGTGCGAGGAGGCCATGAACCACGCCTGCGCCCGCCCCTGGCAGCAGCTTGAGCGCGCACCCCAGTGCTCGCGTGAAAACCTCAGGCGGCGTTGAGCCTCAGGGCCAGCCTGGCAAGGAGGCTCAGCCCCTGGCTCACCGCCTCATCAATGCGGCCCTGGGGCCGAGTGCAGAACAGCGCCACAGGCTGCTCGGCTGTTGATCCGGCGGAGGGCTGCTCTGGCTGTCGCTCCACCACCGGCAACCCATGCGTCCGCACGTACAGCCAGCTCAGGGCGGTGCAGTTGAGCACATCAAACGCCAACGTGGCGCCCTGGAATCCCAGGATCCCGGTGGAGATCCAGACCACCAGCCGGCGGGACTCCATGGCCTGCGTCAACGAACAGCGCCATAGGGTTCCGGGGCCGAGCTCAGATCAGCTCGCGGAATTGCTGAGGCGTCAGGCCTGCATCGCGGGCGATCGCGCCCATCGTGATGGCATTGATCGGGTCATGGCGAGGGATGACCAGGCGGCGCTCGCCATTGCTCATGATCATGTGGCCGGATTCACGAACAACGCGGAAGCCGAGCTTCTGAAAGACCCGAACCGCTTCCTTCTGGCTGACCCCTGGCAGGCGCGGCATCAGACCGCTAGCTCCAGCGTCTCCACTGTCTTCACGCCGGCCTCCTCTGCCTCGACCTCCAGCCAGAGCTGGATGGCCTCGCGAATGTTCGCCAGAGCTTCATCGCGGGTGTCGCCCTGGGAGTGACAGCCGGGCAGATCAAGGCAACTCACTGACCAACCCTCGTCGGTTTCGAGCAGGCGTATGCGGTACGACATCCATGGCTCGGCAGTCTCTTCACCCTATCGGCGCCCACTGATAAGAAGCAGCCACTCGTGTGACCCCGCCGGAACCCTCAAGGGTTCTCTGCCTCGCCTCAATGCCACTCACCCCTGAGGGCTGGACCCTGCCCAAAACCTGGGAGGGCTGCCGCCTGAGCGCCTATCCCGACCCTGCCAGTGGTGGTGCCGCCGGTCGAGGCGCAAACGTCAATGGTGGCGTCAATCGGGTTGGTCGCCGTTAACCGGCTGAGCCAGGCCGGAGGCTGCTCAAAAGACTCGAGCCGCCAACCCGTGAGTGCTCAAGCCACGCCATGCCTGCTGCTGACCAGTTCACCGGTGCAGGCCACCGGCAGCAGGCTTGAGCGACCGCCCTCGTACCAGGCATCCACCAACGCCGTGGAGCACCTGGGTCTGATCCGGTGTGCCCACGTACCAAGGCGCCTCGGGATCGACCGACAGCTCCTCATGGAGCTGGAGCAGCCCCTCAAGGACGCAATCGGTGAGCTCGCTCTTCTCTGGCCAGTTGGCAGGCAAGGTCAATCATCCACCGATTTAGGCGCATCCAGGCTCGCCGGGTGAAGGCTCGGCCGCCCGTGCTGCCTACTCGCCGATGATGTGGCAGGCAATTCGCCGCCGTTGCGGTTTCGCCCTGTGTTCCCAGAGGTAAACCCCCTGCCAAATGCCTAGGAGCAGTTCTCCGCCATCAAGACTCAGCGTCAGGGTCTGGGCGGTGAGTGCCGTACGGATGTGGGCCGGCATGTCGTCGTCACCCTCGTCATCGTGCAGATAGGGGGTGCGCTTGCCGTTGCCGTCCAGGGGACCGCGGCCATCCTGCGGAACCACCGCATCCATCCAGGCCTGGAGATCCTTGAGCACCCGGGGATCGGCATTCTCATTGATGGTCAGGCTGCAGCTTGTGTGCAAGCAGCTCAGGTGCAGCACGCCCCGCTGCATGCCAGTGGAACGAATCCAGCGGTTGAGCTCCCCGTTGAGACGGGTGAAGCCTGGGCCTTTGGTCGAAACCTCGATCTGGTGGAGATGCTGTTGCATGGTCCAGGATTAGCAGGTCTGGACATCAAGCCCATGACCTCACTGCAACCCCACCTGAACAGGATGCTGGCTGGCTGTGTTGCGGTCTTGTTGCCGTTGCTGATTGGGCCTGTCATCGCCGCTGAGCACCAACTGCTGTTGCGACCGACCCAGGAGCGCTTTTCCAGTGGTGATCGGATCTGGTGGCTTGAATGGCGCCAGGGCAAGCAGGTGTTGCAACGCTGGGCTGCAGCCAGCGGCGCCGGCCAGAGCCAGGGATTGGACCGTCGCTGGAGCCCAGGCAATGGGGCGCCGCTGCCGGCTGGAACCTATGCCCTGGGTCGGCCAGAGCCATGGGGCCGCGATGTATGGATTGGGCTGGAGCCGCGGTTCTCAACGCGCCGCAGTGGGCTCGGCATCCACCACTGCTTCCCGGGAGTGGGGTGCATCTGCTTGCCGCAACGCCGTGAGCTCGATCAACTGGCTTCCTTGATCAGACGGCACGACATCCGCCGTCTGGTCGTAGTGCAGTGATACATGAAAGGATGGACTACGACAACTATTGCGGAGAAAAGAACTTAAGCCCGTTGCAAGCGAAGCAAATGACTCTGATGCTGCTTCAAAGGGTAGGGCCAGTATCTTCTATGGTTCCGGGCAAATTCTGTTTGAAGAATCTGTTAATCTACTTGTTCTTGGTGTATAGCAGGAATGGCCAGCGTCATGGCTGCGTTTCACGCTGCAGTGATCAGAGCATCGACTGATCCATTCTCCAGTAGACACCTTAGACGTGCTCTGCCCATTGACAATTAGAGTGTCTTCGTCATAGCATTGAGGCCACTTTAGTATAAAGATCCAATCTCGCCACCATGAAGCCTAAAGCTTTGCAGATCCCAAAGCGATTTCAAAAAAGGGAGCATGCTCCCGCTAAATCGTTTTAAGAAAAAACTTCTTGTCTGCATTGAATTCAATCATGCCGATGCCTGATGACAGCTTTCATGGGCCAATTGATGGGATTGACTTAAAGGATGCACTAGCCCTTGCGGCACACATAGAGCAGCTGCTCATGGCTGAGCAGCAATGGATACTGAATCGTTTGTCTTGGCTTTTCACCTCTCAATCCTTTCTGGTAACCGCTTTTGTTGTCCTTTTGGGCTCAGGTGATCATTCCTCCAGTGCCCATCTCTTGCGAATTGCACTACCTCTTTTGGGTCTATTCTGTTGTGTAACTGTAGCAATAGCCATTAGGGCTGCCGAGCGCGTGCGCAGGCCACTTGGAAACAGGCGCGCGTTCTTGTCAATGCTGATTAACGACATCGTTAAAAGCCCAATGCTGGTTCCCATGCTTGGATCAAGTAAGGCCCTTCGTGATCATCCATCGACGTTGCATCATGGTTCATTGCCGCACATTGTTTTGCCTTGGGCATTTGCCGTTCTATGGCTTCTGTTGTTAATGTCCCTGGGACTGTGAACTCAGGCAGTCTTTCTGCCACTCTCCTTCAATCGACGCCATAGCGCTGAATAGGCATGAGTCCCGTATTGCCGCCACTCGCCAACCGACTCTCCTGGGTGTTGGCGGCGAAGTAGTGAATCAAATTAAACACCAGACCACTCCATCCCGTCTGGTGGCTGGCACCAATGCCGGCTCCATTATCACCATGGAAGTACTCATAAAACAGCAGATGGTCCTTCCAGTGGGGGTCGCCCTGAAAGGTCTGCTGGCTGCCAAAGACTGGTCTAAGGCCTTCAGCATTGCGTGTAAAAATGGAGATGAGTCTGTGCGCGAGATGCTCGGCGATCTCATAGAGATTCGCCATCTGGCCGCTGCCTGTTGGGAATTCAACCTTGAAGTCCTTGCCGTAATACGTGTAGTAGACAGTCAAGGAGCGAATGATCGCGAAGTTGACTGGCATCCAGATCGGCCCGCGCCAGTTGCTGTTGCCGCCGAATAGGCCTGAATCGGACTCGGCCGGCAGGTATTGGACAACGTACTCCTGTTGATTGTGGACAAAGCGATAGGGGTCCCGTTCATGCCGTTTCGAGATCGAGCGAATGCCATGGTCACTGAGAAACTCATCAGGATCGAGCATGATCTTGAGCACGCGGCGAAGATTGGTTTCATCGAGGGCTGACATCATTTGTCGGTTGGCATAGCCCTTGAGCCTGATGTCGTGAAAAGAGCTTTGTTGGTCTGGGTATTTATCCCGCATCTGTTGCAAGATATCGCCAATTTCTGGAAATTGTTCCACGACATCCTGCTCGAACACCTGTACGGCGCACAATGGAATCAGCCCGACCATCGACCTGACTTTCAGCCGAGTTGAGCTGCCGTCGCTTTTGCGGAGGACATCATAAAAGAATCCATCCTGTTCATCCCACATGCTCTCGCTCGCATTGCGATTGACCATCGCGTGGGCGATTCTTAAATAGTGCCTGATGAATTTGGCTATGTATTCGCGATACATTTCATCGCTTCGAGCCAACTCAACGGCGATATTGACCATGGTCTGGGCGTAGAAGGCCATCCATGCCGTGCCATCGGCCTGCTCGAGCCGGCCGCCCATCTCTGTCGATTCAGTGCGGTCAAAAATGCCAATATTATCGAGACCAAGGAAGCCACCTTGGAACACACTATTATCATCGGCATCTTTGCGATTCACCCACCAGGTAAAGTTAATCAGAAGCTTGTGGAAGCTTTGTTTCAGCCACTGATGATCAGGTTGTCCGTGAAGTCCTGCATCGGTTAAGTAGACGAGATAGGTTGCCCAGGCATGCACGGGTGGGTTGACATCGCCGAAGTTCCACTCATAGGCTGGAATTTGCCCGTTGGGGTGCAGGTACCGGCTGCTCAGCATCAAGCTGAGCTGTTGCTTGGCGAAGCTCGGATCCACGAGTGAAAACGTCATGGCGTGGAAAGCAAGATCCCAGGCCGCGTACCAGGGGTATTCCCATTTGTCTGGCATGGAGATGACATCACAGTTGTTCATGTGATGCCACTGCTGATTTCTGAATCCCTGGCCGTTCATGGCACCCAGTGGGTCAATCCCACGTTGCTGGAGCCAGGGCGCAATGTCGTAGTTGTAGAACTGTTTGGACCACAGCATCCCTGCCACGGCCTGCCTGAGCACCAGCTGTTGCTCGGTGCTTAATCCAGCTGGCATCACCCTGGCGTAGTAGTCATCGCAGTCCTGTTTTCTGCGATGGAAGATCTGATCAAAGTCGTGATAGGCAGAATCGTTATTTGAGTCAGGCGTTGACTTGGTCAGTCGTAAGCGGATTGTGCTCGAGGCATGGGCACCAATCGAGAGGTGATGCACTGCGGATGCCTTAGTGCCGCGCTGGGATGGGTTGACAGCTGCCGTTTCGCCATGAACCAAGTAGCGGTTAATGCCACATTTGGTGTAGGGAGATTGATTGGGTTGTTGGAATACAACTTCTGTATTGGTTTCGTTGTCCGTGAACACCAGTTCATCAGCCCCCTGGCAGTGCAGCACGAAATCGCCAAGGTCGGGGTGGCTCGCATAGAGGCTGGTTGCACCTGATTCACCCGGCTGCGCCTGGATCAAGGGTCTCGCATTGCCGCCTTGCGTCCAAGTATTGCGACACCAGAGGGTGGGTAAAACAGCGAGGCTGGCCGGTTGATCGGAGCGATTGTGGACCGTGATCTGGATCAGTAGGTCTTCCGGATCAGCCTTGGCATACTCCACTTCAATATCGCAGTATTCATTGTTATCAAAAATTCCCGTGTCGATTAGTTCGTATTCTGGCTCATGGCGCGACCTTGCCTTATTTACGGTGACAAGATCATCGTAGGGAAAGGTGTTGAGCGGATACTTATAGAGGAAACGCATGTAGGAATGCGTTGGCGTTGAGTCGAGGTAGTAATAATATTCTTTGACATCTTCGCCATGGTTCCCTTCGCTGTTGGTCAGACCAAAGAGGCGTTCCTTGATGATCGGATCGTTGCCATTCCAGAGCGCTAAGGCGAAGCAAAGAAGCTGGCGGTCATCGCTGATGCCTGCCAGGCCGTCTTCTCCCCATTGGTAGGAGCGGGATCGTGCCTGATCGTGACTGAAGGATTCCCAGGCATTGCCATCGGGGCTGTCGTCTTCGCGTACGGTGCCCCACTGCCTTTCGCTCAGGTAGGGCCCCCATGTTCTCCATGGCTTGTGCCCCTGGTCGGCCTCCACCAGGCGCTGGTGTTCAGGCGACAGGGATTCTGAGGATTGGGTCTGGGACACCACCATGGTCGATGAACGTTTGAAATCAGGTCCAATCACCCTAAGAGTGGGTTGTTAAGTCTGATCCTGCTATCGGCTATTCGGTTGATGGCCCCCTGACTGACGGACACAAGCCCAAGAGCGTTTGCGCCGGAATGGGTCTCAAGTCATTGGGTGGGCAGGGAGCCATGAAAGGTTGGGGTTGCGACACCAAACCAATCTCTCGTGGATTCCCACGCCCGGCTCCATGCTGAGCTCACCGGCTTCGCCCCGTCTGCGACGAGCGTCACCTGGTGCTGTTGGGTTGGCTGGTCACCAGCCTGCTCCTCAACCAGACCGTCTGTTTTGACCAGGAGAAGCGATTCATCCCGCTGAACCGTTGCCTACCCGCCAGCTAGCAGCGCCGTTGCCGCCGTTGGTTCGCCAACGGTCAGATCGGTCCCGACGGGCTCTACGGCCCGCTGGTGCTCTGGGCAATTCAGCAGTGGCAAAAGCCAGGCCAGACCTTGCATCTGGCCCTTGACACCACGATGCTCTGGAACCTCTTCTGCGTCGTGGTGCTCTCCGTGGTCTGCCACGGCAGGGCGATTCCGCTGCTCTGGCAGACGCTGGAGCATCCCAGTGGCGAGCTGCTCGGTTGGTTGAGTCAGCAGTCGCGCTGGCGCTGTGAGGTGCGGCGTTTACGCCTGCCCCGCGGCCATTGCCGTGGGTTTCGGGATGTGCGGCTCTGGGATGGCGGCCACCGGGCCAATCTGGTTCTGGCCAGACCCGTTGGCATCACAGCCGCTGAGCCCTGATCGCTGGTCAGCAACCTGGAATCCAGCCTGGATCTGGTCTGGGCCGATGGCCAACGCTTCTGCACCGAGCAGCTCTTCCGCGACCAGACATCGGCAATCATCCAGTTGGAGCGCAGTGGCCTGCGAGATCCTGCTCGCATCCATCGGCTGCTGCTGGCGATCGCATGACCGTCTCTGATGAGATGTGTCCGTCAGTCAGGGGCTGGGCATCGGGCACCTGGAAGGCCGAGCGGAAGCCCCCTGGAGAAGGCCTCGAGGTGAGCAGGGGCCAAGGCCTTGACCGCTCCTGCAAAGCGGGGATAGCAGGCTGCCAGGCGGTTGAAGCAGCCCCAACAGAGCCGTGCCACCGCAGCCGCGGGAGGGGGGCTGTGCGTGATGAACCAACGCCACACGTCCCGGCGGCGGCAAGGAAACAACAGATCACGCGAAGCACCTGCGCCGTGTGACAACCTGAATTCCCTGCCGCCTAGTGGCGATCAGGGGCTTGCGGCTAATCCGTCTGCGCTAAACAGCAACTCAGGGCTGTGGGTGCCCCGGCTCAGAGGTTAACGATGGGGGCTGTCCAGAAAATCCAGTCCAGCTCAGGTTGTGGCAGCCACAGTCCATATTCTGCAGAGTTTAATCGCACAACTCCTGCAATTTACGCCGGCACAGCGATTTAGCATCGAACCCTATAGATATTGGCCAAGGCGAACAGTGTCTTTGGTTTGTGGTTATTCTTCTTGATGCCCCGGTGGCAGAAGTTCTGGAGTCCGAGTTGTCATTGGGTCACGCGAAATGGATGTTCCAGATTGTCGCGCACAGATTTGCGCCAACCGGCGGGACGCAAGCTAGAACTTCACGCTCAGTCCAGCCCATCCACCAGCAGCATAATTGATACCGTTGCCAACGGCTGCATCACCCCTGATCTTCAGAGCAACCGCACTTGAAAGATCAATCGTCACACCGGCCGTTACAGCAACAGAATGACGGCTAACAACTTCTGTGGGTAGTGCCAGCGACTGGCCAATCATGGTGACACCTACCGTATTGGCACCAACGCTTCCACGATACAGGTAGCCCACCTGCCCTTCTAGGACCATCTTGGTGTCTTTGCCCAAGGTTGTTTTCAGCATTCTCCGGGTGCCGATGCCAACGAAGCTTTGTCCGATGGCGACGTTTCGTCCGTTCACAGTGGCATTGGCAGAGCCACCACCAGATTCTGTGTAGGCACCCATCCATTGCTGGGCGTAGCGCAGCCGAGCTGTGGGCAGCAAGCTCCAGCCATTGAGTTCGCCTGCCTTGTATGTAATACCTGCCTCGGGTGCCAGCCACCAGCCACGAAACGATGCTTGGGTGCTGGAGTTACCGAGGTATGCCAGGTTGTCATTGACATAGCGTTGTTGCCTAAAGCTTTGAACGCCTCCGTAGAGTGCGAAGTCGAGGCTCAGATCTTTCCACCGCTTTTGTCCGTAAAGCCCCAAGAAGCCATCGTCACTCGAGTTGTTGTATGACTGCATCGCGCTGCCGTCTGTTGTTAGGCTTGTCTGTCCATATCCACCTAGTGCGCCCAGCATCAAGCTTTTGGAGCGCATGAAATCGTAGCCCATTGCGACGCCAGAGTAGATGTATTTTCTACTCAGGGTTGCGTCCGATCCTGAGTAGCTCGATGTCATTCCAAAGCCTCTTGCCCACAACGGATAGTCTTTATTGGTTCCGTTGAAGCGCCCAGGCGTGAGTGAGGATATGGTGCTTGTCATATCCCCCAAGGCATCAGTTGAGGCGGCAAAGAATGTTGGCTCGTAAGTTGCAAGCTGCTTTGTTGATGTATTGATAAAGACTGGAACAGGGCCATTCGCGCTGATGCCGCTAAGTGTGCCGGAGTAGTTGATGAGCTTTGAGTGGTTGGCGCCGGTCGTGATGCTGACCTGAGTGCCTGACCCAAGTTCAATTCCCCCGCCCAGGAATGAGCCATTAAGGAGGTTTAATGTGTTGCCGCTTCTTGAAAAGTGTATTGAGTTTCCGTGATAGCTAACAATTGTTCCCGAGTTGGTGACTGAGTTCGATCCGCCGCCTGCTCCGGCGCCAGCATTGATGCCTGCTGCTTCTCCGGGAGAAGTAGATGCACCTGTTGTGATGATAACCCCTGTGTTGGTAATCGTATTTAGGCTTCCGTTGGCGCGTATCCCTTCGGCATCATCGCCAGTCGTCCTGATTGTGCCATTGTTGATGATCCGGTTTGAATTGCTGCCCGTTGCGGCTGATATGCCGGTTGACAATACGGTTTCGATTAAGCCATTGTTGATGATCGCATTGCTATTGCCACTTACGCCTATCCCCCGAGCTGAATCCTTGAATGTCCGAATGGTTCCATTGTTGATGATGACACTAGATCCGCCAGTGGCGCTTATCCCATCTGCGTTACCTACGGCGCCGCTTCCAGTCGTCTGAATGCTTCCATTGTTGATGATTTGATTCGATCCTCCTGTTGCGCTAATGCCCTTGGCATCGTCGTCAGTGACGCTTATGCTTCCATTTGTTGTGACTGTTAGTGAATCGCTGCCGTTTAGCTCTGGCACCATGGGGCCCTGAGTCGTCGTCTGAGCACCGTTAATCGTTGTGTCAGCCGCGAGGCAATTGGGGTATGCGCTAAGGATCGCAAAATAGGCCAGTGCTTTTAATGGGTTGTTGTTTGAGGAACTTTTCATCTTTGCCGCATGAATAATCTGCATTAAAGCGCACCGCTCACCGGTTTTGTCTTTAAGCTTCTACTTTTTCATCTAAAACTTCGCTAAAGAAGCCGCCCGTCTCGACGATAATGGGTCAACTGCCTACCCTTTGCTGCGAGGTGAACAGGAGCGCGCCGGTTCCCTGTTCTCCGACGTCCCGATCGAGGATCGGAGTCCGGCCAGTCATCCGCTGTGGCCCCCGATTTCAGGACAGTTATCACCCCTCTGATCAGTACACCAGGGGGCTTGATGGAGCAGACCAATGCGTCGCTACAGCGAGGCCGCCAACGCTGATGTGAGAAGGCGGATGAGTCCGCCGCACCGCCAGACCGTCGCTCAGATCTCAGCAGACCTGGGTATTCACGTGGTCACCCTCTACAACTGGAGGAAGGCCTGGCGGTTGCAAGGAGCGCCAGGGAACGTTCACAGTGGTGCTGGAGACCGCAGGGCTCAATGCCACCGAGCTCAGCGCCTACAGCGGTGATTGGGGTTGGTACCTGGAGCAGGTTGAACGGTGGCGCCAGGCGTCCCAGGATGCCAACGAAAAGCCAGTGCTCGCCTTGTAGACGCTGTCCGGCGAGTTCGCCGAGCCGTAAGAGCAGAAGGAGCTCGAGAAGCTCCGTGCCCAGGATCAGAAGGCAATCAAGCGACTCCATCAGGAGCTCAGGCGCAAGGAGAAGGCCTTGCTGATCATGGATAAAGGCATGGCTGACTCCTATGGGTTGAATCAACGATGATTGAGCCATGATCCTCAGCTCCCCCGAGCGCCTCGCGTTCCAACAAGATCCTTGCCTGCCCGGGCATCCCGATCCCTATCCCATCTACGCAACCCTGCGGGAAGAAAATCCTGTGCAGTGGTGTGAGGGTCCCGGCCTCTGGGTCGTGCTCGGTCATCCGGAGTGCCAAGCCCACATGCGGGATGACCGCTGCAGCCGCCAGGACCACCTGGACAAGCTGATCCAGCGATTTGGAGACGAGCGCATTTTCCAGCGTCAGAAGGGAGATCTTCCCTTTATGGATGACAAGGTCCATGGGCGGGTCCGGCACCACGTGATGGCGGCCTTCCGCTCGATCGACCTGGAAGCGCTTGATCAGTTCTGTATTGAGTTCCTCCGCCAGCGGCTTGAGGGGGTACAGACGGGTGAATGGATCGACCTGATGCCTCTGCTGGCAAACCCCCTACCCGTTGTGGTTACAGGCCATCTCATGGGAGTGCCAGGCGAGCAACAAGGCCAGGTGCTTGAGCACGTTGGCGGCTTTGTGCGTGCCCGTGGTCTCACCCAAACGGAAGCGACGGCCAGCGGAGGTGATGCCGCGATGGACGTTTACCGCCGCTTCTTTGTTCCTCTGCTGCAAGAACGCCGCCGCCAGCCCGGGGACGATGTCCTCAGTCGACTGATCGGTACCCCCCAAGATGCCATCGAGCTCAGTGATGAGCAGCTGCTGCTGATCGTGTCCAGCAACTTCTATTCAGCTAGCATCTACACCGTGCCCCTACTGATCAGCAACGCCGCTTTGCAGTTGGCCCGGGAACCTGCACTCCTGCAACGTTTAAAGCAGGAGCCGTCTCTCCTGAACAGCTGCGTGGAAGAACTGCTCCGCTTTGATCCGCCAGCCCAGGCACTCAATGTGAGCGCGGTGCGCGAAACGATCGAGCTAGGCAGTTGCCGCATCCCTGCCGGCGATTCGGTCACGGCCTTGGTGGGAGCTGCCAACCGCGATCCGCGTGTGTTCGTTGAACCCAATCGCTTCCTCTTGGATCGCCAGCCCAATCCCCATCTCAGCTTTGCCCCTGGCGTGCACCAGTGCCTCGGCCTTCACCTGGCCCGGTTGGAGCTGCGGGCGGTGCTGCGAGCCTGGGTTGAACGATTCGAACGCCTGGAGGTGGATGAAGCGCGCAGCAAGCGTCTGGTGGGCGATCGCTTCCGTGGCTTTGAGCGGTTGATGATTCGCTTCTCCTAGGGACCGCCACTATGCCGATTCCTCAAGCACTGGTCGAGCGCTACCGGCGCCTTTTCCGCTTCTACGACCGCGATCGCGACGGTAGCCATTCCCTGTCAGGTGACTTCCAACCTGTTGCGGAGGAGCTTCATGGCCGCTGGGGTGATCGCCCGACGCCTTTCCCCGATTTGCTCGCCCTGCTGCTGTCCACCTACAGCCATGAAGTCGAAAGGCGCGATCTCGATGGCAATGGAGTCGTGGATGAGGAGGAATTTGTGGCCTCCCATGCCGTGGTGATCGAGGCTTTTGGCCGCTTGCCTCTGCAGGCGCGTGCCTTTATCGCCCAATCAGCGGGTCGATTTTTTGATTGCCTCGACCTCGATGGTGATGGCTGCTTGGATCTGGCTGATCTTGAGGCCTATGCCAGTGCCTTCGGCCAGCCAACTGGGGGTATTCAGTCCAATCTGGCGCGGATGCTGGCGGCGTTTGATTTGCCCCCCGATCGCCTGCCCAAGGCGGTGTTTTTGGAATTGGTGGCCCAGTATTGGTTTGATCCTTCAGGAGAAGCCCCCGGCCGCTGGCTGTTTGATTTGGGGGTGGAGTGTCACCCCTGATGGCCCCCCTGAGCTAACGCCCCGCTATGCGCAACGTCTCCAATCTGTTGGCGCCGCAGGAGCCAGAACTGCCTCCATCCTCTTCCCCATCCAGTTCTCCGCTGCCATCCCTTGGTCTGATGGCCATGGCGGTGGGAATCAGCGTGGCCAATCCTTACTACGCCCAGTCGTTATTGCCTTCCGTGGAGGTGGCCTTTGGCCTGCCAGCCGGCAGTGTGTTGTTGGGGCCGACGGCCACCCAACTCGGCATGGCCTTGGGCTTTTTGTTGCTGCTGCCGCTGGGCGATGGCACCGAGCGGCGGCGCATGCTCGCCCTCCTGGCCGCAGGTATGGCCCTGGCCTGTGGTGCTGTGGTGCTCTCGCCAACCTTTCCGCTGCTGGTGGTGAGCTGGTTTGCCCTGGGCCTGATGGCCCTGATTCCTTCGCTGTTGCCTCCGTTCCTCGCCGCCTTCACCCCCGAGCACCAGCGGGGCCGCATGCTCGGCATCGTGCTCAGCGGCCAGTTCAGCGGGATTTTGTTGTCGCGCAGCATCAGCGGTGTGGTGGCCCAGCTGTGGGGTTGGCGCGCGATTTATGCCATCTCTGCTGTGGCCATGGTGGCGCTGGCGCTGCTGTTTCGCCGCCTGCTGCCATCCTTGCCCCCTGCGGATACCCGGGGTTATTGGGCCCTGCAGCGCTCCTTGTTGCAGCTCTGGCGCGCCCATGCCCGGCTGCGGCGTTCCTGCTTCACCCAGGCCCTGCTGTTTGGCAGCTTCATGGCCCTCTGGAGTGCGGTGGCCCTGCATTTGAGCGCAGGCCCTTGGCATCTGGGCCCAGCCCTGATCGGTAGCTTTGGCCTCGTAGGCCTGACCAGCATCCTGGCGGCGCCAGGGGTGGGGCGCTTGGTGGATCGCCATGGCCCGGATCGGATTGTGGTCTGGGGTGTGGCCTGCGCCGGCTTGGGCGTGGTGGTGCTAGGGGTTTGGCCCAGCTCGCTGGCTGCCTTGGCCCTGGGCCTGATGGCGGTGGATTTGGGTGTGCAGGGCAGTTTTGTGGCCAACCAAGCCCGCATCTACGCCCTTGATCCGGCGGCCCGCAGCCGCATGAGCGGCCAGCTGTTTCTCACGGCTTACCTCGGAGCGGCAGCCTGTTCGGTTGCGATTTCTGTGTTCTGGAGCCATTGGCAGTGGCCAGGCACCACGGCCTTTGCCTTGGTTCTGGTCACCCTGGCATTGGTGTTGGAGTGCCAAGGGGCGGCTACGCCCCAATAGTAGGGAGGTAATAGGGAGGTAAAAGGTATGGGTTGGATGTTGTGCAGATTCTCTTCTCTCAGGGCTGGTCTTGATTCGCTGCGTAACCCCCCGGCTTCAGCACAGTTGTTGCCCTCCTGATTCTTGCATTCGATGGCTTGAGGACAAGATCTAACCTTAGGAATAGCTGAGCTCGTGAACAGGGCCAGCGCATAGACCTTGTGATTTGACAATGAGCTTCTGCTTTGAAGCGGAGGCCCAACGCCCACAGGGCTGACTTTCGGCCGGCCCTGCTGGGAGCCCTGGCCGCTGCGGCTCACCGGGATGTTGAACGAGCTGCCATCTCCGCCGACGTAGAGGGCGCTCAGTCCGCCCTTGGCAACGTTGAAGCGCAGTGGGCCCAGGCCGGCAGAGCGGCGGAAGTGGAAGCCCATGGCGATCAAAGGCTTGAGTGAACCCGCCGTTGCCGGATCGGCCCGCCAGCATGGGGATACCCGTGATCACCCCGTGCTTCTGAACCCCTTCTGCCCGCTCAGTACGGCAAAGGTGCTCGCCCTGAAGGCCACCGTGCTGTTGCTGCTCACCCTGCTGATCAAGGCCAGGGTGCAGATCGCGGCCGGCTCGGCCTTGGGCATCTTCCTCCTGTTGCTGCAGACCCTGGTGTTCCTGGCCATCAGCGGTGGCTTGGTGCTGGCGGCTGGTGGAGCTGCGGTCTACGCCACGCAGCGGCGCCGGTCGGCAGCAGCCTGAGCCTGCGCCATGGCCATTGAAGTCGCCCTCGCCATGCTGCAGCGGGATGGCCGCTGGCTGATGCAGCTCCGCGACGAGATCCCCACGATCGTTGCGCCCGGCTGCTGGGGACTCTTTGGCGGGCATCTTGATCCGGGCGAAACGCCGGAGCAGGCGCTGCGGCGTGAGTTGCTGGAGGAAATCAGCTGGCAGCCCCCAGCCCTGGAGCTGGTGATGGTGCATCACATCCATCGGCGCACGGCCCATGTGTTCCGAGGTGAGCTGTCCGTGCCGCTGGAGCAGCTGCAGCTGCTGGAGGGCCAGGACCTGGGCCTGGTGAGCCCGGAGGACCTCCTGTCGGGATCGATCTGGAGCACCAAGCTCGCCGCGCATCGCCCCCTGGCCGATGGACTGCTGGAGGTGATGCAGCATGTGCTCCAAGCAGAGGTCTGAACAAGACAAAGCCCGGAGCGTTGGACCTGTCCTGGCCAGGTCAGGAGCGCCTGCCCCTGGGCTGGCGTCAGGGCGACCTGCTGGTGGTCGAGCGCGACCATGGACACCAAGCTGAGTCACCACTGCAAGGGAAAGGCCGCGAAACCCTATGGGGTTGTTCGTTGCTGACTCCCTAATGCTGTGAGCCCAGCCCTCCGCGGTATGCCTTGATCTAGGGCCTCGGCCCTGCCGGTGGCCCCATCTCGGCTTTCTTCTCCTGTTGGACCCTTCGTTCTGGGTCAGCCGTGGTGCACCGCAGGGGAGAGCAGGTTCCCGGTGGTTTGCCTATGGGTCAATGTGCTGGATCGCACCGGAGCTGATCCTGGCTCAGCCCTTTCCGGCCTTGTCCTTGACGTCTTCGACGGCATTGCGGACATTGGCCTCGGCCTGCTTCGCCTTGCCGGCAAGACGATCTCCCTGGTTGCCAGTGACGTTACCAATCGATTCCTGAGTTTTGCCTTCAAATTCCTTCGCTTCAGCCTTGACGCGGCCTGCGGTGATGGCAAAGGGCATGGTAGATGCTCTGAAGATGAAGGCACTTGAGGCTTGGGCGGGAGAGCTGAAGAGCGGCATGGTCGTTAAGACCAGAAAGCTGAAGGCCATGCCCAAGCAAGTGGCGGCAAGCTGGCGCAGAGTACGCAGTTGGTTATTCATGGCGAGGATGGCGAAGGGTACAGGATGTTTGACGATAGGCAAAGACTGTGGCCGCCCATTCATCAGTACCAAGAATGGTCAAGATGCGGCCAATCATCGCTACTGTGTTCTGATCTTGACTATCTGACAAGAGAGTCGTGCTTCATGCCGCTATTCACAGCACGCTGCCCCGGCCTGCGACGAAGGAGATCAAGGCAAGCACGAGAAACACAACAAACAGAATCTTGGCGATGCTCATAGCAGATCCGGCGATGCCACCAAAGCCAAGGACTGCTGCGACGATTGCAATGACAAGAAAGGCTATGGCGTAATTGAGCATTAAAGAGCTCCTTAAAGGGTGTTGAGCATTTCGGAGATCTCTTGCTGGCTCTTGCCGAGCCTCTTCTGTAGATGGCCTAGGAATTCCTCTTCCTGGCCCTCTGCGTAGTTCACGTCGTTATCGGTGAGATCGGCAAACCTCTGCCTGAGTTTTCCTTTCAACTCGTGCCATTTACCCTTGAATTGGAGCTTGTTCATGATCAGGTCCGCAAGGTTCGTGGATCGATGTCAGAGCCTATGGAGCGACTGGATCACTGCCAAAGCAGAGACCGGATACCAGTGGCCTGTCACGCCATCGCTACTCTGATCTCACGATGGGTCTAGACTGGTTCTCTGAGTGCTGCAGATGTGCAGGAGATTTACGGCAATATCAGGTCCTTGTCGGGCTTGGCTGTTTCCAAGTGACCTCGGTCTCCGGTTGTCGTGCCTGCATCATTGTGATGGCCTACATGGCAGCAGCTATGGCTCATCGTTGCGCTATTGTCACCCGGCTGCAAAGAAGATCTTTGGCTTTAAAGTGCATGAGACAATTTGAATCATGCGAAGAGATGCGCAACTTTGGATTGCAGGCATCTGCGGTTGCAATGGGCAAAAAGACGCCTCGGAGAAGGTAAAGCCCGATGTGGCGGGATAGGGCATTTCCCTGTACACCCGGGACAGCAAAAAGAGGCCTCTTGTTCGGAGGTTATGTATGCATCTAACTTTACACGTCTGCTTCTGTTCGCAGGCAAGAAGATCCTGAGTGCACGTCAACCAGGAGGGGTGGCTAGGGGCTTGGCCGGCACCCAGGATGAAAATGCCTGGATATCCCTAAATGAAGATCGTCGAGGAGCCGTTAAGCGCGTTGCTGTTTCCAACAAAGTTAAATGAGTTGGTCGAAGATGTGAGCAATGGGACCACAATGATGGTTGGGCTCACTGAGATGCTTGGGCTAATCGAAACGGAAGGCGGCTGTGTGCTTGTAACCGGGGACGAGGTTGGGCGCTTTCTGCCGCCAAGAATCTGACTGCATTCGGCATCTCCAATTGCAGACAGGCCTTGATCTTGATGTTGCATGGATGCAGTAGATTTTGAGAGCATTTCTAAATCCGTATTTAGCGAAAGAAGATGAGGGGCGGACGAGAAAGGCTCGTGGGGGTCAACCCACGAGCCAAGGAGGCAAGCAGGTGCTTACTCCACAACAGCGAGCATCGCTAAAAAGCGATCTCAGCTCAGGGTGGAACCAATCGCATAGATGCCACTGCCGTTGAGGCTGTTGTAGTTGCTGTTGAAGTTGTAGCTATTGTTGGTGTTGTAGGAGTCCCTGATTCTGGTTACATAGCGATCTGCACGCGAGCTTCCACCGGAAAGCACTTCGCACTGCTTGTCTTCAAGAATGGCAAGGTTGGTCTTGGTGTTGTCTTGCGTAGGACTGGACCAATTGGTCCACCTCTCGTCTACAGGGCTTCGTTGGCTGAAGATGGTCGCCGCCACATCTGCTGCAGGTGAGAGGCAGGCGGTCATTCGATGTGCAGGCTTGTTCAGCGACTGTCATCACCCCTCCACTGGACGATCCAGTCACCCGTGCCGAGGTGCCGCTCCTCCGCCAGCTCCAGCGGACCAGCATCCGCGAGCACGATTCCCAAGGCACCAGCGCGGGCGATCTTCACGCTGCCGACTACAGGCACAGTGCCTGCCCCACCACCGCATGGGCGTGATGATGGCTTCCCATGCCCAGTGGAGCACCGTCCCTCCCGAAGCTGCGGGAGCTGGTGTTAGCAGTGGTTCGGCACAGTGAACCGCTGAAGCTGCCAGGGCTTTCCCCAGGCCGCCCCAGTCAGGTGGCGAACGCCCTGCTCAGCGCTCGGCGGTGACCAGCACCGGAGTGGGAGGAGCCGGCGTGCGGCCTCCACAGGTTTCCCAGCTGTTGAGTAGGGCAAAAAGTTCGGCCTCCAGGTTCTGCATCGCTGTGATCTTCTCGCTGATCTCACCGGCCTTGCGGCGGATCCGCGCCTTCAGGTCACGGCAGGTGCAGGCGCCCGAGCGCCGCGCCTCGAGGATCTGCCGCACATCCGCCAGAGGAAGCTCCATGGCCCGCAGGGTGCGAACCAGGCCCAGTTCCACGACTACCGCTTCATCGAAGAGCCGGTAGCCGCCCTCGCTGCGGCTGCTCGGCTGGATCAGGCCCTCGTCGCAGTAGAAGCGGATGGTCTTGACGGTGAGGCCGGAGCGGCTGGCCACCACACCGATCTGGAGGGACCGAGCAAGCACCACTTGACTCTCCACCTAGGGGAGACTGCATGGTAAGGCTGACCTCTTGTCCGTGTTCTGGCGATGCGCCCTGCTCTCTTCTCCCTGGCGCTGTTCGGCTTGCTGGCGGCCTTAGTCCCCGCCCGGGCCCAGTTGGATCCCCATCACGGCCACCAGCAGATGGTTGCTCCTGCCCCCGCATCAACGCCGCCCGCCGCCCATCACCATGAGCTCGGTCCGGCCGGCAGCACCTACGACCTGCGTTGGCTCGACGGCATGGTGCAGCACCACACAGGCGCCCTGCGCATGAGCGAGTTTGTGTTCGACATCGGCCAGCCCGGTGTGGGCGCACTGGCCAAGTCGATCTGGCGTGAGCAGGCCCAGGAGATCAAGGCGATGGGGCAATGGCGCAAAGCCTGGTATCCCGAAGCGCCGCTGTATCCCGTAGCCCTGAAGACCGGTGGCGATCCCAACAGCATCGAGAGCCTGGAGCGCATGAGCGCCGCCCACATCCAGGCGATGCAGATGATGGGCTCTACGCCCACACGGCAGAACCGCGTCATCTGGTTTCTCGAGGGAATGATCGCCCACCATGGCGGTGCGCTGGTGATGGCCCATGATGCCCTCAAGAAGAGCACCAACCCCACCATCTCGCGACTTGCCCGCGACATCATCGTGGCCCAGCGGCGCGAGATTCTCGAATTGCGCCGCATGCTCAAGCACGACGGTCTCGACAAACCCGAGTACTACCAATTCGATGCCCTCTTCTCGTTCTGATCAGCTTCCTCAAGGCCATGCCCGATGGCCAGCTGCCACATCCCCGGTGTCAACGACGTGGGGCAGTAGGTTTGGAGCAGCTGCTCAGCATCCTTGAGCTTGAGAGCACCTTGATCCAGGCGGATGCTCTTCACACCACGCAAGCGTTTTTCGCTGGTGCCTCGCCAAGGGGCCCGACGTGCCCCTGACGGTCATAGACGCAGTCTTCTCCGAAGGAGTAGGCAACCAGACAACCCTGCGGCGCCAGTTCCAAGGCACAACAACATGGCCGGGACACCTTCGTGACCCGCAGAGGCCATCAAGGGCCAAGAGCCCACGACCTCCTCACGAGCCTGCGGACCAAGCCAGAATCCTTAGTACGGCTGATCCGCCAGCGCTGGAGCATTGAAAACGGGTGGCACTGGCCGCGGGATACGCAGCTGCAAGAGGACGCGTACCGCTATGTGCACGCGGGCCAGCAGCAACGAAGCCACGACATCAAAGGAATGCTCGCCCTGGGAGGTGATACCTCTCGTGATGACTACCAGCCTGATCACCCCGATCCATGGGGACGAGAAAACAGCAGATTGATCTTGTCCCCATTCCCGGCGTGCAAGTCGAGTCAACAGGACACATCGATTCTGATGGCAGGCTGCCATTCAGCGCCCGACCCGAACTCCACGGATCGAGTTCATGAGGCCAAGCACATTGAGCAGCCAAACGACCACGGCTACCACAACCACCATGTTGAGGATCTGCTTGATCTTGCTATCCATTGGGATGTAGGTGTTGATCAGCCATAGCAGTACGCCAACGACAACAAGTACAACAATGAGCGAAATGAGATCCAATGGTGAGAGCCCTCAATTGATGGTGAACTGAGATACAGCAGAATGCCGCATGGGTATCGACGCACATAGGCGTGCTCACCGTGTCATCTTGACGAGCAAAGCTGCTCCAGAAGGTGCCATAAGCAGGGCCAATCCGCAGAGGCTGTGCACCATCCAGTTGATCGCAGCAGGTGCTGGCTTCAGCAATCTGCTCAGATCAGGCACAACCATGCTGAAACGCTCCGCCGCCCTTATGCTTGCGCAACAGGGTGGGGCTGCCAGCTGCCTGGTGTCGAACACGGCCGAGGGTGATCGGTTTCGCTTCCTTGGCGGAGCTCCTGGCTGGTCTGCCCGCCGTCAACCAGCAACGCTTGAAACCGTGATCCTGATGTCCCCAAACGGCACGATCTCAACGGTGGAATACAACGGACCTATTCGTGTTCGTCCAAATTAATCAGCCTGACGATTCCAAAGCCTAGGAAGGAATGATGGCTGGCCTCAAGCTCAAGGGTGACTAGAACAAAGTCAAGGGCAAAACCAAGCCAGTCGATGACGTCATCGAGGGTCTTTAGCTAGGCCGAGTCTGTGATCCGAGTTTTCTTGCTAGATCATCCCCGAATCCATGGTGTTTGACGGCTTGCTCAAGGAGCGAGGCTGGATTGGGGAGCAAGCTTGCTTCGGAGGTCGTGGAAGCTTGTCGCGTGTGGCATCCTTTGCGGATTCTCTGTTTTGGTTCGGTTCTAACGTTATTGAATTCAACATCATGGCAACGTTGAGATCATCGCGGGTTAGATGGCCATGGATATGATTGATAATGTCAGTTTCGATCCTGCCGCTGCCGACATGACCCAGGAAAAAATAGCAATCTTTTCCATGGCGCTCGGTGATCTCTTGGGCCAATGCATACCAGCGCATGGCTTGTTGGCACGTTGCAAACTGCCAACTCTTGTGCATATGGTGGCCTTCGAAGAAGGTCCATTCTTGGAGCTCCTGCTGGAAATGCTGGAATTCCCACGGGTCAAGCCCAGGCAAATGATCCACAAGTGTTGTCCTGATGTCAGGTCTTGATTTGCATTTGGGCATTAGGGTTGGTTGGTGCCCACTCAGAGCGCCGTAGATGAAGCCGCTGCATGGATGATGGCCTTGGTCGAATCCTCTACTTGCTGTGCAATATCCATGAGATCTGGATCGTGTGAGAGGGTGCTTAGCATGTCTACTGGTCGAATCATGCCAATCCGAGTCTGGCCGTCTTCTGTGTAGACAGAGATTCTGCAGGGAAGTGCCATATTCAGCGCCATGTCAGCGTTTAGCACTCTGGCTGCCTGGTGAGGATTGCAGACCTCGAACACACGGCAGTTTTCGTGGAACTCGATGCCCTTGATGCGTAGGGTATCGCCGAGATCATGCACAGCTAGTACTCCAAATCCATGGGATGCAACTGACTGCTTCAGGTCAGCACATGCCTGTTCGAATGATTTAATCGTTTTGCAGATGAAGAAAGGATTCATGTTGCTCATGCTTGTCAATGCAAGGTGTCTGTGTTCAGTGGCCGCCGATCAACCGTAGCAAGATGGTAACTATGGCAATCACTAGTAGCACATGAATCAGTCCTCCTAGCGTGAATGAGGTGACGACTCCAAGCAGCCAAAGGATGACCAAGATGATTGCAATTGACTCAAGTATGATTGTTGGATTTTGTCGTGAAAGTGTCTGGTCGGTAGGCATGGGTCTGATCGAGGATGGCAATGGCCAGTTCACCCGAAGCTATGCACCAATTTGCTTGGCTTTGCCTTTGAGTTGGTGCTCAGCATCACTTGGGAGTTCGCCATGGGACGATTTCAGGTGTCCTTCTTCTCCCTTGGCGGCTGCCCTGGCTTGGCTCGGCCATGCCATCGCGGGCAGGGACGTCAGCATGGCTAATGGGAAAACGGCGATGGATGTGAGCAGGGAAGCTGCAAATCTGCGGAGACTGCCAGCACATCTCCTTGAAGGATTCTGCATGGACCTATGGACCAGTTTATTCCTTTACAGTCCTAGTCACTCCAGGATCTAGCGAGTCGACATTCACCTCGATACCCCTACCTCGGAGAGTGCTTGCCCATCACAACGGAGTAGTCAAGCGCCCCTTCGAGGAGATCACAAGATATCAACGACTGCCCCCCATCTGCAGCGGTGTTATGCCTTCCGTGAAGGCATGATCGACTTCGCCAGTGCGCCGATCCCCGGCCAAGGTGTATGGATACGATGCAGCCTCCTGTAAGTGGAGGGTCCAGTGGCGGCTGAGCCCCTGAGAGTCGGCGAGATGGCGCAGCGCTTCGAACTCACCGTTCAGACGATCCACGTCTCAGGCGATGGTGGGTTGATCCAGCCCATCAGCCGCCGTGAGAGTGGTGACCGGTTGTGTCGCGGCGAGGTGTTCGCGCCGCTGACTCTGATCCGCACCCTCAAGGTGACGGACATCCCGCTCCAGGATCTGATCCGAATCCGGGACTCGTGGCTCGGACATCTGCACCAGGAGCTCAATGCGCTACCCAGTAGCTGGGAAGACTGCGGCGGACGCAACCCCTCAGCGGCCTGAAGTGCCATACCACTGGCGATACCACCTCGCCATCTGCTCAATCTCCTGGCTCTGTACGCGCACCATGGCGGCCTCCAGCTCCCGCAGCTTGGGGTGTTGGGTCTTCCACTGGGCATGGGAGGCCATCATTACCCCCATGCGGTGATGGGGAATCATCTGCTCGATGAAGGCGCGATCGAAATCGGGGGCCAGCTTCAGTGCCTCAAGGCTGGTGGCCATTCCAGGCATCCCCATCCCTGTTCCCATGCCCGGATGCCCTGTCCCCATGCCACCGGCTGTCCATGCCGGCACGTCGGTGCCGTACCACTCCCGGTACCAGCGGCGCATTTGGGCATTCTCTGCCGTCTGACTGGCCTTGATCTTCTGCGCGAGGGCCTTGAGTTGCGGACGCTTGGCGCGGGTGAGCGCCAGCTCAGCCATCGCGATCGCCCCATCGTGATGGGGAATCATCATCACCATGAAGTGTTGATCTGCGGACTGCTGGCCCATCGGCCCATGTCTTGGAGCCGGTGGATGGGCTGGTGTGATTGGTGCTGCACAAGCGGCAACGCCATGGCTGAACAGCAGGGCCGATACAAAGCCCGCACCCATGGACCATTGACGTGCATGTCCCCTGGTCATGCTGATTCCCCCCTGAGAACTGATGTCAGCTTGATCAGGTTTTGCTCGGTGCAAGACGGATCCGCCCCTGCCGGTTACGCACCACGTTGGAACCACCGTGTCCACTGTGATGGCCAAGGCCCGGGATGGTCATGGCTGTGCCGCTCGAACACAACCATGGAGCGTGCCAACGCCACTCGCCCACTGGGTGTTCTGAATCAGGCAGAACAGGCATCGCCCTGCCAGGCAGGCCGTCTTGGTGAACAGGAACAGAGCGTCGGGTCTAGCCCCCTCCAGGGCGGCACTGATGGCGAGCAGCAGTGGTAGTGGCATGGCGCAGAACTGATCCAGCAGTTCCTTCATCCCCAGCCCCAGAAGGGCTCCGGCGGCCAGCAAATCCAGGCCGGTGCGGTGGCTGCTGCCCTTGTCCATGTTGAGCAACAGCAGCAGGCCTATGTGCAGCGGCGAGAAGCCGATTGCCAGGCGAAAAGCGGCCAGCTCACCAACATCCCCCACCCCTATGACGCATGAGGGATTCTTGGTGCTCCTGTTGCTCTCCTCAGTTGCGGGATGCCGCGAGGTCTTCAAGCAACAGACGCACGCCGTGGCTCTGGCCTCGCAACGTTGTCCGGATCACCGTGTTGTGATCACCCGAGTTCACGGACTGAGGCTGGGAGTGCTTTGTGCTGCCGAGTTTGATCAAAAGTAAAAGGCGCCGTCTGTGGGATTCCGGCTCACGGCTCCGCAGCGGCTGGCGATTCGCCACAACGCTTGATGAATAGGAGTGGAGTCGTAGCGCACCAGATCCGGATAGCGCCTTCTCAGCAAATCCGTGCCCCGCCAGGCGTTGTAGTGGGGAATTCGGGAATTAACGTGATGACACACATGGGTTGAACCAATGCCGTGATGCAAGAAGTTGAGCACTGGCCCGTAGGGGCGGTCAACGGTTTGCAGGGCACCTTTGGTCCACGACCATTGCTCATTGGAGAAATGTGGAATCGTGATATCTGTGTGTTGGAGCCACGTGTAGGTAGCCAGCCAGAAGTTAATCACCAAGTAGGGAAGGCCATACACGCAGATCACGCGCACCGCTGAGGTCTGCATTGCCGCGAAGACCAATGCCAGCAGCATCACCAGCAAACCGAGATTTGAACGGATCATCAAGCCCCGGAATGATTTGGGGAAGAGCGCGCGTTGGCCATTGGCAAAGGGTTCCCCATTCCAGAAGTGGGAGGTGGGAGAGCCATAATCCTCGCCGCCAGTGGCTCCCAGGAATAGATACAGAGGCCAACCCAGGAGCAAATGGTTGATTAATGACAAGCTGCCAAAAAGCTTTGGTCCCAGCTGGGCTTTCAGTTTCTCAGTGATGCGCCCTGAGGTGGAGCTGTCCCTCGGTGGAACGTGGGTTTCACCGCCTTCCAAATGGTTGCAATGGGCATGGTGAACAGCGTGGCTGCGAACCCAACTGAAATAGGGAACCAGCAGCACGCTGTGCAACAGAAAGCCAACGCACGTTTCCAGCCGCCGATTGGGATGGAAGGCGTTGTGGCCACATTCATGGGCAATCACCCAGCAGCCCATCGCCACGGTGCCTGTGACAACGGCATAGACGATCCAAAGCAGGCTGGCGTTCAGCGTTAATGGAATTTGTGTGCCAACGCCATAGGCCAGCAGCGACAGGCCCACCGACATCGCCAGGCTTCCCCAGGCCTTAAGCGGGTGGAACTTGGTTAAATCCGATGGCAGGCAGCCCAGCAGCTCTGCCTTGCTGGGGTACGGATCGGCGGAGATGGGCTCCCCAGAGCCGCTTTGGCGCGAGAGAAGGGTGATGGGAGGCGTCAAGCGGGTTGCTGCATATCTGGGGGTCTTGGGCTGCAAGCTTGGATTTCCTTAACATTTTAAATCAGTGCGCACCCCGTCCGCGTGGGCCCGGGCGTTGCCCCTCAATCAAGGGCGTCGGGGTCACGTTTCACATTTCTTGACACTAGGCTGAGCTCCGTGCTGGCCGGCCCATGAACGACCTTTTGGCTGTTGTTTATCTCATTGGCTTTGCGGCGATCGGCGGTGGTGCCTTTGCGTTGATGACGCAATCTCTTCGCAGGCCACGCGGCCGGGGTCCGATCTCATCGACTCAGCAACCCCGAATGCTTCACCCTGAGGCCCCCGAACCTGGCCAGGAGGTGCTCTACGTGGATTTCAGCCGTGAACGGCTTGAGCTTCTGTATCAACAGAACCCTTGACTCTTCCGTTCAAGGAGCTCTGAAGAGCGCGATCCATCCAAGCAGCCTTGAAGGGGATGGCACCACCCATCTCTCCCTGCACGCAAGCGCCCTTCTGCTCACCCGCCTGTTGCGTTCCACACGGCTGTCGTGGGGCCATGCCTCCCAAACCGCTTGGCCCTCAGGGTCTGGGCCGCAGGACCAGCCAGGCAATCAGCAGGATGCTGCCGGTGCTCACCACCGTGAAGATCCAGTCGGCGTAGGGCGTCCAGGGCATCCAGCCAGCTTGCCGCAGCGATCGGCTGGTCTTCCTCTTCGCCAGCCTGATGGCCAGCGCTAACCCTTCAGTTCATCGGCTCCGTCTCCCGGGCTCTGCCGAGCAGCTGCTCTACCACCAGCTTGAGCAGCAGCGACACCAAGCCCACGCCGCCCAGCACAAGGGCAGCGCCGTAGGCCAGTTCGGTGTCGTACTGCTTGTAGGCGTCTTCCACAAACAGTGGAAGGGTTTGGGTCTGACCGGCGATGTTGCCGCTCACGACGGCCACGGCGCCGAATTCACCCAGGGCGCGGGCGGTGGTGAGGATCAGGCCGTACACCACAGCCCAGCGCACCGAGGGCAGGGTGACTTTCCAGAACACCTGCCAGTTGCTGGCTCCAAGAGTGCGGGCGGCCTCCTCCTGATCCCAGCCCTCCTCTTCCAACAGGGGGATCACCTCCCGGGCCATGAAGGGAAAGGTCACCACGATGGTGGCCAAGGCCATGCCTGGCCAGGAGAAGATGATCTTCCAGCCCAGGGTGCTCACCACGCCGCCCAGCAGGCCGTTGGTGGGGCTGTAAAGCAGCACCAGCATCAGGCCTACAACCACCGGCGATATCGAGAAAGGCAGGTCGATCACGCTGAGCAGTAGAGCTTTACCAGGGAACTGGCGACGGGCAATGGCGGTGGCGGCCGCTAATCCAAAGATCGTGTTGGCGGGTACGGCGATCAGGGTGCAGCGCAGCGTGAGCAGTACGGCGGAGCGCAGGTCTTCCGATTGGAAATTTTCCAGAAAGGGCGTCAGCCCCTTGGCAAAGGCTCCAGCCACCACTTCCAGGGCCGGTAGCAGGATGATCATGCCCACGTAGAGGCACGCGATCAGGGGGATCAGGAAGGAGGGTGAAGGTTTGGGAAAGGCTTGTGGCAGAGAGCGCAAGAACGCACGCATGGGAGCTCAGCGAAAGACAGGGTTCAGGCGGATGAGTGGATCGCAGTCGCCTTAGACGTTATGGGCGGGGTTGGCTTCCCAGTTACGCCCCCACACCTGCAATCCGTTGATCAGCAGCAGGCTGACTAGCGAGAACAGCAGCATCACCATGCCGATCACCGTGGCGGAGGCGAAGTCGTATTCCTCCAGCTTCTGGATGATCAAGGTGGGAGTGATCAGGTCTTTGAATGGAACGTTGGAGGAGATCATCACCACTGAGCCGTATTCACCCACGGCACGGCTGTAGCCCTGGGCTACACCAGAGAGGATGGCCGGCATCAGCTGGGGCAGCACCACCTTCAGTAGCGTTTGGCGAGGGCTAGCTCCGAGGCACCAGGCGGCCTCCTCCTGATCACGCTCCAGGGCTTCCAGCACCGGCTCCACGCTGCGCACCACGAATGGCAGTGAAATGAACACCATGGCAATCGCCACCCCCAGCCAGGTGAACGACACTTTGAGGCCAAAGAGCGCATTCAGCGGAGCTCCGAGCCAGCCGTTGGTGCTGTAGATCGCTGCCAGTGCCAGGCCCGCCACCGCTGTGGGTAAGGCAAAGGGCAGGTCGATGAGGGAATCCAACAAGCGCCGGCCCGGAAATGAACACCGCACAAGCGCCCAGGCGATCACGAGCCCGAAGATTCCGTTGAGCAGCGCTGCCAGCAGCGCCAAGCCGAAGCTGATTCGGTAGGTGGCCAAGGCCTCCGGCGTGGTAGCCAGCTCCCAGAACTGGCTAGGTCCTACGGCGGCGGCTTTCAGGGCCATGGTCCCCAGGGGCAGGAACAGCACCAGGGCCAGATAGAGCCACGTGATCCGCCATGACCAGCTCATCTGCAGCCAGCCCGGCCAGGTGAAGCCCCGGCGGCGAGCCGGGATTGCAGGTGCCATGAGCATGGTCGGCGAGATGGGCGGACCGTATCACCGCTTGCGGTCTCATTCAACGGTAGGCCGGTGGGGAAAGGGACAATGCTTTAGGCTTTCGGTGTTGCTTCCTTGGCTGTCGTCATGGGTATCCGGGTTGCCGGTGTGAGCAAGGAGTTCGGCTCCTTCAAGGCCGTTGACGAAGTCAGCCTTGATGTGGAGACGGGCTCCCTGGTGGCGTTGCTGGGGCCTTCCGGTTCTGGCAAAAGCACCCTGTTGCGCCTGATTGCTGGCCTTGAGGAGGCCGATGCGGGCCGCATTTGGATTACTGGTGAAGAGGCCACCTCCCGCTCGGTTCAGGAGCGCCAGGTGGGTTTTGTGTTCCAGCATTTCGCCCTGTTCAAGCACCGCACCGTGCGCCAGAACGTGGGCTTTGGGTTGGAGCTGCGTGGCTGGAAGCATGAGGCCATTCGCCGGCGCGTTGATGAACTCTTGGAGCTGGTGCAATTGCAGGGCTTCGGCAACCGCTATCCCTCCCAGCTCTCTGGCGGGCAGCGCCAGCGTGTGGCCCTAGCCCGGGCATTGGCCGTGCAGCCGAGGGTGTTGTTGCTGGATGAACCGTTTAGCGCCCTCGATGCCAAGGTCCGCAAAGAATTGCGTGCTTGGCTGCGCAACCTTCACGATGAGATGCACGTCACCACCGTGATCGTGACCCATGATCAGGAGGAGGCCATGGAGGTGGCCGACCGAATTGTGGTGATGAACCACGGCAAGATCGAGCAGATCGGCACACCGGCTGAGATTTATGACCAGCCAGCGAGCCCTTTCGTGATGAGTTTTGTGGGGGCCGTGAATGTCCTGCCCTCCCATGTGCCCCTTGCGGCCAACAGTCAAACGCAGGGGGATGTGTTCATCAGACCCCACGATCTGGAACTGCATCGCCATCCCCAGGACGGCAGCGTACCTGCTGTGTTGCGTCGCCTCACCCACATGGGCCGCGACATTCAGGCCGAACTCATCCTCGCCAGCGGTGAGGTGCTGATGGCTCAGCTGCCTCGGGAACGGGTTGATTACCGAGCCCTGAAAGCTGGTGATGAGCTCCATATCACCAGCCGTGAGGCTCGTACTTTTGTGCCGGACTTTGTGATCTGAGGCAGGACAGCCCACCCACATTGGGGCCATCGATGCAGGTGCACCGATGGCTTCTGCTTGATCGAGAGTGGGTGGTCAGGGCTGACTTGGAATCAGCAGATCGCTATCGCTCACACTGATCAAACGCCCTTCCAGGCGAAACCGGCTGAGTAGCTTCGTCACCGTCACGCGGGTGAGCCCGCAGAGATCGGCCAAGGCGCGGTGGGTGAGGTTCAGTTCACTCAGCGATAGCCGGCATCCATGGCTGTTCACCTGTCCGAAGGAACGGCCAATCCAGCTCAGTAGCGCCAGGAGCCGCTGTTCACCGGAGCGAATGCGGTGAATGGTATGAAGTTCCGCAAGCATCTGCCGCTCCCTGCGCAGGTAGCGGCGTTCATCCTCTCCCGATAACACAAGGTGCTCCACCACAACAGTGGTGAGGCATTGCAATTCAACAGGTTCCAGAGCTGGATGTTCCGAGCTGATTACATCACCGGGGCCCCAGAGCCCAAGGGTGATGCTCTCGCCGTCGAGGTCCCAGGTGGTTGTGCGGACATAGCCCTCATGTAGACGCCAGCTCATGCCCTCTGGGAGGGCGTCCTGGGGGTGAAGCGTCAGGCGCAAGGGTCGTTTCAGCAGAGAAGCGGTCATGGCGTCGCAGGGTGAAGGGGCGGTGCGTTCGTGGCAGATGGAACGTGGAACCACGGCATTCGCAGGCAACAGGCCATGGGGGGCGAGCAACGGCCTTTAGTATGCGATATCCCAATGGGCTTACCGGTATTTCTGGGCACATCCAGGTCCGTGCAGCGTCGTCACGCGGACGTTGATCGGCTGCCCTTGTGTTTTGAGGCACGTCGTCCAGGCGAGGGTGCCCGATACCTTCCTTTCGTTCCCGATCGTAAAACCGTGGATAGCTTCTCCTCGCGGCGGCGCGCGCTCCGTCGCCAGTTACTGCTCACCGGTTTGGCCGCGTTGCCCCTGGCTGCAACGGTCTCGGTCACCCTGGGCTCGTCGTTGGTTCAAGCTCAGCAACCGGCCAAGCCCCAGACGCTCACTGTGGTGTCTTATGCCGTGACCAAAACCGCTTACGACCAGATCTTCAAGCTTTTTGCCGCGGATTGGAAGAAGAAGACCGGTCAGGTGGTGAGCTTCAAGGGTAGCTACGGCGGCTCAGGCTCCCAGACACGAGCTGTGATTGACGGTTTGGAGGCTGACGTGGTCAGCCTGGCGATGGCTGCAGACGTGAGCAAGATTCAGCAGGCTGGTCTCATCAATCCTGGCTGGGAGCGCGAGAACCCCTATGGCTCCACGCCGATCAACTCCACCGTGGCGGTGTTCGTGCGGCCGGGCAATCCCAAGAAGATCAATGGTTGGAAAGACCTCGACAACAAAGATGTCGATGTGGTGCTCGCCAATCCGAAAACTTCAGGGGGTGCCCGTTGGAACTTCCTGGCCCTCTGGGGTGCCATCACCCGCACAGGCGGTACGGAGGCCCAGGCCCGCAGCTTCATCACCGGTGTCTACAAGAACGCAGACGTGCTACCGAAGGATGCCCGGGAAGCCACCGATGCCTTCGTCAAACGCCGCCAGGGAGATGTGCTTTTGAACTGGGAAACAGAGGCAATTCTGGCGAGGCGCAAAGGGGAATGGACGACGCCCTACCAGTTGTTCAGCCCCAACGTGCTCACAGAGCAGCCTGTCGCCGTGGTGGACAAGGTGGTGGATCGCAGGGGCAGCCGCAAGGTGGCGGAAGCCTTCGTGCGCTTCCTCTACACGCCTGCCGCGCAGAAGGTGTTTGCTGACAACGGTTTCCGGCCCACCACGCCGGAGGGCAAGGCCTATGCGAAGGGGAAATTCCAGGACGTGAGTTTCTTCAAGGTGGGCGACTTCGGTGGTTGGGCTGGAGTGGAGCGGAAGTTCTTCGGCAAGGGTGGGGTCTGGGATCAAATCTTTGCCAAGACCCGCTGATCCAAGAGCCTGACAGCGCGGCCTGCACCCATTGCCCCGGCGTCCAGCCGGGGCTTTTCCCCTGGAGTCAAACGCTGCAATTTGCCGACCGTCTAACCGTGGTAATTTTGAGGTCTTGTTGTCGATCGGTTTACGTGGCAATCACCTCGTCTCGGTTGCGCCCACTTCTGTTGGCCCTGGGCGGCTCGCTCCTGTTGGTGTCCTGCGGTTACTCCAAGGCCCCCTCCGCTAAGGATGGTGCCGGTGGGCAGCAGGAATTGCTGGTCGTCAGCTACGCCGTGACCAAGGGGGCTTACGACCGCCTTCTCCCTAAGTTCGTGGCCGACTGGAAAGCCAAGACCGGGCAGGAGCTCAAGATCCGCACGAGCTACGGCGGATCGGGCACCCAGACCCGCGCCATCATTGATGGCCTGGATGCTGATGTGGCCACCCTGGCACTCTCGGCAGATGTGCTCAAGCTGCAGAAGGCCGGTCTGATTCAGCCCGGTTGGGAGAAGGAGCTGCCTAGCGAAAGCATCATCACCAACTCAGCGGTGGCCTTCCTGACCCGGCCTGGCAACCCCAAGGGAATTCGCACCTGGAACGATCTGGTCAAGCCCGGCGTCACGGTGGTGACGGCCAACCCCAAGACCTCTGGCGGCGCTCGTTGGAACTTCCTGGGGCTCTGGGGCTCGGTCAGCCAGGCTGGTGGCAGCCAGCAGCAGGCTGAGGATTACGTCACCAAGGTGTACCAAAACGTCGAGAACCTGCCCAAGGATGCCCGTGAGGCCTCCGATGTCTTCCTGAAGCGGGATCAGGGTGACGTGTTGCTGAACTACGAAAATGAAGCCATCCTGGCCACCAAAACCGGTGATCTCAAGGCGCCCTTTGTGGTGCCGGAGGTGAACATCCGCATCGAAGGCCCCGTTGCCGTGGTGGATAAGGTGGTGGATCGCAAGGGCACCCGCAAGGCTGCTGAGGCCCTTGCTGCTTATCTCTTCACCGATGAGGCCCAGCAGATTTTCGCCGATGAGGGTTTCCGCCCCACCAATCCCACCGTGTGGGAACGGGTAAAGACGCGATTTGCGCCTGTGAAGCAGTTTTTCTCCGTGAATGATTTCGGCGGCTGGACCCAAGTGAATAAGGAGTTCTTCGACAACGGCGGCCTCTGGGACCGCTTGTTTGCCAAGTCGCGCTGATCCGGATGTGTGAACTGCTGGCCCTCAATGCCAACACTCCCACCGACATGGGGTTCTCCTTTCGCGGGCTGAGCCGTCGCGGCGGTGCCAGCGGCGAACATGCCGATGGCTGGGGGTTGGCCAGTTTCACTCCCGATGGCTCCGGGCTCAATTTGATTCGGGAGGACGCTCCTGCCGCCTTTTCTGGCCTCGCCGATCAGTTGGCGGACCGTTCGCCCAAGTCGCTGGTGAGCATCGCCCACATCCGCAAGGCCACCCAGGGATCGGTGGCTCTGGAGAACTGCCACCCCTTTGCCCGCAGCTGGCAGGGGCAAACCTGGGTGTTCGCCCACAACGGCAACCTCAGTGGAGATATCCCCGTGGGGGATCTCTACCGCCCGTTCGGCTCTACCGACAGCGAGGCTGCCTTTTGCTGGCTCCTCGAGCAGCTCGATCAATCCGGTGTGGATCCTCTCGATGGGCTGTTGCTGTTTGAGCAGCTGCACCGCTGCGCTGCCGAGCTGGCCGAACGGGGCACCTTCAATGCCTTGATCAGCAATGGCCAATGGCTCTTTGCCACCGCCACCAGCCGCTTGCACTGGCTGACGCGCCGGGCCCCCTTTCACAGCGCCACCCTGGTGGATCCCCCGCTGCAGGTGGATTTCTCTGTGCTCACCACGGCCAACGATGTGGTGACTATCCTCAGCACCGAGCCCCTCACCACCGACGAGTACTGGCAGCCCTTTCTCGCCGGTGAATCCCTGTTCTTCTGCGCCGGTGCGCTGCAGCAGCGCCGTCGCCATGGTGTGCGCCCGGCTCCCATGGAAGCGGTGGCCGTGCCCGGCGAATGATGGAGCCTGTCAGCCTCGCCGATGCCTCCCGTTTTTGGCTTCAGCTGGGGCTGGTGAGCTTCGGTGGGCCTGCAGGCCAGATCGCCCTGCTCCACCGTGAGCTCGTGGAGCGGCGGCGCTGGCTCTCGGAGCAGCGCTACCTACATGCCCTCAATTACTGCATGTTGCTGCCGGGTCCTGAGGCCATGCAGCTAGCCACCTATCTCGGCTGGCTGATGCACGGTGTGCCCGGAGGGCTGATCGCCGGTGCTCTTTTTGTGCTGCCCTCGGTGTTCGTGCTCACCGCACTGGCCTTCATCTATGCCCTCTGGGGGCAGCTGCCGCTCCTTGTCTCCGTGTTTGCGGTGCTGAAGCCCGCGGTTTTGGCCATTGTGGTGATGGCGGCATGGCGAATCGGCAGTCGCACCCTTCGCACTCCCCTGCTGGTGGGGCTGGCGATCACGGGGTTCCTATCCCTCACCCTGCTCAAGCTGCCCTATCCGCTGCTGGTGCTCACCGCTGGTTTGATCGGCGTGTTAGCCGCCCGTTGGCGACCCTCCTTGCTGCTGGCGATCAAGTCCCACGGAACCGGATCGAACACCGCTCGGCAGGATCAGCCTCGCCCCCTTCATGACGACGACTCCGAAACCCCGAACCATGCCCGCTTCTCAAAACGGCGGCTGGCGGTGACGCTGCTGGTCTGGGCCTTGGCGACGCTCTTGCCCCTGGCCGCACTGGCGAGTTTTGGCGGTTGGAACGGCATCCTGGCGGTGATGGGCCGCTTTTTCACGCGCGTCGCGCTGCTCAGCTTTGGTGGGGCTTACGCGGTGCTGCCCTACGTGGCCCAAGGGGCGGTGGAGCAGTTCCAATGGCTCTCGGCCTCCCAGATGCTCGATGGCCTGGCCCTGGGAGAAACCACTCCTGGCCCGCTGATCATGGTGGTGGCCTTTGTGGGCTTCATGGGCGGCTGGAACCAGGGCCTCGGCGCTGGCGTCGGCAACTGGCCCCTAGCCATTGCAGCGACACTGGTGACGGTCTGGTTCACGTTCCTACCGTCGTTCGGGTTCATCCTGGCCGGGGCTCCGCTGGTGGAAGCCAGTCGCGGCGATCTGCGCTTTGGCGCACCGCTGAGTGCCATCACCGCTGTGGTGGTGGGTGTGATCGCCAGCCTGGCGGTGTTCTTCGCTGGGCCGGTGCTCTGGCCCTCCGGTGTCTTCAATCCCGCCGCAGCCCTGGTGGTGGCCCTGGCGCTCTGGGCCCAGCTGCGGCTGGGCTGGAGCGTGCTCCAGGTGATCGGCGGCGCTGCTGCCGTTGGTGCGCTCCTGGCCCTGCTCACTCCGCTGCTGGGCTAACCCGCGGCTGGCGGCCCCCGGTGTGCCTCGCTTGAGTGGGTGGGCCAAGGCAGGTGCCTGCTGTGTTCGATCTCCCCCTGGCTGTGATCGCTGAGCCCCGGGATGGCTCGCCCGTGCTGGGTTTGGCCCGGGCGATTCAGCTGTCGGTGGCGCCGGTGTTCCTGCTCACTGGCATTTCCGCCCTTTTGGGGGTGTTGAGCACCCGGCTCACCCGCGTGCTCGACCGCGCCCGCCACCTCCAGAGCCAAACCCTGCCGACCAAGGGCGACGACCTCCAGGTGTTGAAACGCAGGATGCGGCTGCTCACCCGGGCGATCGAGAGTGTCACCGTGACCGGCGTGCTGGTGGCGGCCGTGGTGGCGGTCACCTTCGTGAGCGCTGTGGCGGTGGTGGACCTTGCCGCGATTGTGGTGCCCCTGTTTGTGCTGGCGATGCTCAGCCTGATCGGCGCCTTGCTGTTGCTGCTGCGCGATACCCAGATCGCCTCAGTGTTGATTGAGCGGCGGTTCTGAACGGCAGGCGCAGAGCGTGTCGAGGTCCGGGCGGCGGGTGAGGGCCAGGCGCCAGTGGGCCCAGAGGCCGTAGAGCCAGCCCGCCAGGGTCCCCACCAGGGGCCAGGTGGTGGGCGCATAGAGCCAGCCCAGGCCGATCAGCTCATAGGCAGCCCGGAACACGGCCAGGTCCTGGAGCACCGTGCCATCGGCACCCAGGGCATGGATTCGTCCCATGGCCTCGCGGTAGCTCACCCCGCCATGGTCCGATGGGTTGTAGGAGGCTGCATCAATGTCCACGAAGGCGAGTCTGGGGGCCTCGGGGTGCAGCGCCAGGTCGCGCCGCTGCAGGAATTTCACCTCGCGCAGGCAGAGCGGACAGCCCCCGTCGTAAAGCAGGGTGAGAGCGGCCACGGTTATTTCTTCCGGCAGTATTCGCCGCCCACGTTCATCCAGCCGGAGGGGCAGGCCTGGCCATTGGTGGGTTGCACCGTGTACTGCATCAACCCGAAGGTGCTGCATTTGCCGTTCAAGGTGTCCACATAACCCATGGGGCAAATGTTTCCCAGCTTTGGCACCACCCGTTGGGCTTGGACAGGGGCGATCGAACCCGCCAGCACCAGCAAAGCGCTGAGGCTGAGCAGGGCCTTGGTGCGCAGAGGGGTCATGGCGCTGTGGACTTCTGCCTGCAAGCCTAATGTCCCGTCCCGGAGACTTGCGTGCAAACTCGCTGGAGCTTCTCCAGGATTGAATCCGCCGTGGCGGACCAGTTGAACGGCGCCTTCGCCTTGTTGTAGGCGGCTACGAACTACTCGTGGCTTCCTGAAATAGTGCAGGCCAACTGCGCTGCAGTGGATCCGAGTAACTTTTGGCGGTAAAATATTCTTAAACGGGCGCAATTGCGCCCAAAAGCCGCCCAGAGTTTTCCACGTGTATCAGGGCTGACTGAATGTCATCTCATCGAGTTCCTGCAGTGCTGGGCGCCGACCCAGCCGAGCGTCCGGCCGATGTCATGCGCCACTGCCATCAGACCAGCCCGGATTGAGCGAAAGCCGTTGCAGCGCAACAGGTTGAGGGCCAAGGTGCGCAGCAGGGCCAGCACCTGAACACCATTCCGTTGGCTGTAGCGGTGGGCGTCCTCACCGAGTTGGGTGTCGCGGGGCCAATGCCACTGACGCCATCCGCGAGCGCTGGGTGGGTGCCAGCTGGATCGTTGAGCTGGTCAGCACCGGGGAAGTGCCTGTGGCCGCGGAACTGGGAGAGGATCTGCTGATACAGCCGGCGCTGGTTGTTTTTGACCGTCAGGAGCAAGTCGGCGCCCTGCTCTGTGGCGAGCTGAACAACGCGGCCGAGGTGTGCAGGGCATCTGTCTGGATCAGCACCCCCTCGAGTTCCATCGTGCTCAACAGGGCTTTCAGAGCCGCGCGCTCGTGGGAGTCGCCGGTGTCATTCGATCGCCGCTGGCAGGCTCCATAGGGTTATGCAGCCTGGCGGGTCGAACAGCTCGTGGCAGCGGCTGCGGGCCACCTCGAACACAATCCGTGCTTGGGCAAAGCAATGGGTCTTCGGGAAGCCTCGCTTCAGCACCGAGACGCCGCGAGGTCCCAGCACCCCCTGGGTGTTCCACCAACGCGCTGCGTCCATCTCGCCATGGTGGGCCACCACCAGGCGGAGCTTGAACAGGCGCTTGAAGTCAATCGTGGGGGACGAGCGGCGCATGGGTGGATTGTGCCCGTGCCGGGTGCTGACCAGTGGCCCTGCCATCAGTCCACCACCTCCGGATCCAGCTCCAGCCCCGGGTAGAGGAAGGCGCGGCTGAGCCGCTGGCAGTCGCCGGGGCTCACCGAGGCTTCACGCAGGGTGGCCTCCCAGCTGCTGGCCACGGCGTCGAAGATCCGTGTGGCGATCGCTTCGGCTTCCGCCGGCTTGAGCAGAAAGCGACCGGCCCCGGCCAGAATTGCCCGGCGATTGGCCCAGCGGCTGGGGCTGCGGTCCACCAGGCCGCAGGCCATGGCCAGGTCGCGGCGGGTCTCGGCTTGCAACGGTGCGGGCGTGAGGTCGTAGGCGGGGCTGAGCTGCCAGCTTGTTGACCTGGCCAGCAGCGCATGGTTGCGGGGGTGGTCGTCGATGTTCGAGACCGCGGCGTTGAAGCAGATCCGGCCGAACAGCTCCCGCAGATCCACCGTCGGCTGAGCACTGACGCGGCGCAGCTCATCGGCGAGCAGCAGATACGACCACCTGCCGCGATCGGTGGCGCTGTCATCAGCCTGCAGCAGGGTGATGGCGCTGACCATGCGATGGCGCCGGTATCCGTTCACGCTCCAGTCGCGGTCAAAGCGCTTGACCAGCAGCACATCGGCGTTTCCCACTCTGGTGAGGAGGCTTTCGGCCACCTGCAGCCCGCAGCGGCGGGCCAGCAACAGCAGGCCGTGCTCCACCCGTGGCTGGTTCCAGGTGTCAGAAGGCGCCGGGAACTTGGCCAGCCAGAGGGCGTTATCGGCCTCCACGGTGGTCTTGGGGCGGGCGCCGCCCATCGACGTGCCGGCCTGGCCAATCAGTTCCTCCACCTGCTCCAGGGCCGAGCCTGCGCGTAGGGGTTCCTCGCGGAGGATCGCATCAGCCGCCTGCTTGATGCGCTCCAGATCGAGGGTGCGGTGGAAGCGGCGCTGTGGCGCCGGTGGATCAACGCCGCGGCCAAAGCCCACCGCACCGCAGCGATCGTCCGGTCCGAGCAGCAGCAGATCGAAATCGCTGGGCTCCCCCAGGCCGCCATGGCGAGCGATCACCCGGCGTCCCCAGTGATCCGGCAGGGCATCGCGCAGCGCCCCGAAGAAGCCCCCCAGGCGGGCCCTCTCGAAGGGGCCCTGTCGCAGCCTCAGCTGCACCGGATCGAGCTCCACCGCGTCCGGCCGCTCCCGGTAGCGGCGGCCATAAACGAACGTGCCCACCGGCTGCCCCTGCCGATCGCGGCTCTGCGAAAACCGGCCCGCCGTGACGAACGCCGTGCTGCCCGGCAGGACCACATAGACGTAGCACTCGAGATCCGATGGCATGAGAGGAGAGCGCTAGAGCTGGGCGAGGAGGATCAGAAGTCGTCGTCGAAGCGTTGACGGCGAGGGGCCTGGCCGGGCTGGCGAGCGGCCTCCAGGGCCTTGCCTTCCGCATCCCGGTCGGGATCGGCCACTTCGGCCAGCTGATCGAGCAGCCCCAGCACCCAGAGGGCACCGAGGTAGGCGGCTATCGAGGTGCCGGGCTTGCCGCGCTCCACATCGGCCACGGTGAAGCGGCTCACGCCCATCCGCTCGGCCACATCCTCCAGGCGCCAGCGGCGCCGCAGCCGGGCGGTGCGGATGTTGCGGCCCAGCCTCTGCAGGGCCTGCTCCAGGGCCGCCGGCGGGTGCTGAACGAGGGGACTGAGCTGGGGCAAGCCGTCGAACCGAGCACGAAGGTGGGTTATGACAGCTTAAACGGCTTATAGGTTGCCTGATGGCACCATGAGCTACCACGGCAGAATCGGGGCCCTCTCCTGGGGCGTCGTTCCGTGGCTCCCTGCCGGTGCCCCGTTCCCCCGCCCTGACCAGCCAGACCCTGATTGCCCTGGGGCCCGAGCGACTGGCGGAGCTGCTGCTGGAGCTGGGCCGGCTCACCGAGGCGGCACCGCTTGACCCCGCCACGTTGGCGGAGCAGGTGTTCGAGGCCTTCTGTGACAACGGCTATGGGGTCTTCGACGGGGTGATTGGGCAGCTGAAGCAGGCGCTTGGGCCGGAGGGTCTGGCGCTGCTCAAGTCCCGGTTCGAGCAGCTGGCCGAGCAGCCGGTTCCAGTGCCGCCGCGCCAGGAGTGGCAACAGGTGGGCTGGGGCTCCGGCGGCCCCACCTACGCCCATGAGCGCGAGGAAAGCTCGCGGCAGTGGACCGTGAAGCTCGGCCTTCAGGACGTGACCACGGCGATGGGCGACATCGATGCCTACATCGCCCAGTACACGCCAGAACAGCAGGGCTATCCCCGTATTGCCGCTGGCCTTCCTCAGCGGCAGGACGAGGCCCAGGCCACCCGCTGGAACTTGTTTGCGCGCTGCTTCCGCAGTGACGTGCTGCGGGACTACCTCGATCGCCTGCCGGCCTTCGAGGATGCGCCGGCGGAGCTCATGCTGAACCGCCGCAACCAGCTCGATGGCGACCACTACACCCTGACGTCATCACCACCGCAAGCACCCGCAGCTGATGGCTGCACATCAACGCTGACCCATCCGCCTCGGACCTCCATGACGCTCAAGCCCGCCGACCTGATGGCCTACCTAAGGCGGCTGGTCGACCATCAGATGCTTCTCAGCCCAATGATCTGGGGCCCGCCGGGAATTGGTAAATCCAGCATCGTCGCCCAGGTAGCCGAGGCCTCGAACCTGGCCTTCATTGATGTGCGCCTCAGCCAGCTGGCACCCACGGACTTGCGTGGGCTGCCCGTAGCCATTCCCGCCAGCAAGACCAACCCCCAGAGCGGCATATCCGCCTGGTACCCGCCGGAATTTTTGCCGCGGGAAGGGCGTGGCATTCTCTTCCTCGATGAGTTGAACATGGCTCCCCCAGCGATGCAGGGAGTGGCCCAGCAGCTGATCCTCGACCGGCGTGTCGGCAGCTACGAGGTCCCGATGGCTGGTTCATCTGGGCGGCCGGAAATCGCAAGGAGGACCGGGCCTCAGTGTTCGAAATGCCGGCGCCCCTGGCCAACCGCTTCCTGCACCTCAGTGTCGGAGCGGACTTCGACAGCTTCAAGGCCTATGCCCTCAATCGGGGGCTGGCGGAGCCAGTGCTGGCCTTTCTCTCCTTCCGGTCAGGGCTCCTGCACCAGATCAGTCTCAAGGAACCAGCCTGGCCCTCGCCGCGCAGCTGGGAGATGGCCAGCCGACTGCATCTGGCGGGACTGGACGTCGACTCGGCGGTTGGCGAAGCTGCGGCCTCCGAGTTCCGGGCTTATCTCAGGATCTATGACCATCTCCCGAATCTGGAGCGGATTCTGGGAGGTAAAGGTGCGGGCATCCCCTTCCCCGAGGAACCCTCGAGCCGCTACGCCACCACCCTGGGGCTGACGCTGCGGGCCTCGGACGCCGATCAGGGACTCCGCGCCTTCGAGTGGCTGGTTGAGGCTGCGCCAGCTGAGTGGGTCCAGCTGTTCGCCAGTGACCTGATCGGCCAGATGCGGCGCAAGGGTCAGCTGGGGGCGCTGGCCCAACGCGTGGCAAAGGAGCCTCAGCTCCAGCAGTTTTTACGGGATTACCGGGAGCTCCTCCGTCAATGACAGGAGGACATGGCGGGTTCGATGCGCTGATCAGTGCCACGCGGCTGCGCTTGCGGATCCATGCCCCGTTCTTTGCTGCGCTGGCCCTCTTCGCCGAGATCCGGTTTACCGAGGCGGTGGCGATCGCAGCCACCGATGGCCGCACCCTCTACTTCAATCCGGATGCCTTTCAGGCTCTGACGCCCGCCGAGCGGGATGGCCTGTTCCTGCACGAACTGCTGCATGCTGCGCTGATGCACCCCATCCGTCGGGGGACTCGCGAGCTTGAACGCTTCAACATCGCGGCCGATATCGTGGTGAACGGCATGATCGTTGCCGACGGCAACACCCAGGTGCCAGCTGGAGCGGTTCATCGGCCCGACTTGGAGCATCTGAGCGCCGAAGAAATTTACGAGCTTCTGCACCAGCGGGGCGAGACAATCACGCTGCCCTTGTCAGATCTGCTTGCCGGGGGACCCGCCGAGACGAGTGGCCAGGGAGATGTCGATGCTCTTGCAGGCAGAGGAGCCCAGGCAGCCGGTAGCGGTGATGAGCTGATGGGGCTGCATGCGCGCCAGGCTTTGGAGGCTCACTGGAAGCAGGCGATTCAGCAGGCCCACGTTATGGCCCGCAGCCAGTCCCGCGGCGATTTGCCGATCGGCATCAGTCGTCATCTGCTGGCTGTGGCTGAGCCGGAACTGGATTGGCGAAACCAGCTCTGGCGCTACCTAGTCCATACTCCCAACAATTATTGTGGCTTCGACCGGCGCTTCTTCTACAAGGGTCTTTACCTCGACTGGCTGGAAGGTGAAAGCGTTGAGGTGTTTTGCTGCATCGATACAAGTGGCTCGGTGGGTACAGAAGAACTTGGACTATTCATGGGCGAATTGCTCGGCATTCTCTCGGCCTACCCGATGCTGCGCTGTCAGCTTTGGTATGCAGATGCCGACTGCTACGGTCCCTACTCGCTGGATGTCGATTCGGAGATTCCCATGCCGGAAGGGGGTGGCGGAACCAATTTCTGTCCCTTCTTCCGCGCTGTGGTTGATACCTGGAGTCGCCATCAGGAGGCAGTATGCATTTACCTCACCGATGGCTATGGCTCTTTCCCCGAAACCGAGCCAGAACTTCCGGTGCTCTGGGTTGTGATCCCCGGCGGTTTGGATTCCTCAGAATTCCCGTTTGGTGAGGTGGTGCGACTGCGGGGCCATCCCCCCTGAACTGCCTCCAGCTTTATCCGCCCCGTTTGTTGTTCACCTTTTCTTGAGATCTGAGTCATGTCATCTGATGCAACCACACCCGATCTCCGCGCACAGGCGCTGAACCCAGAGACGCCCCTAGAGGAACTCCTGACGCTGGCGGAGGACTACCCGAATGAGGTGCTCCGCAACCCAGTATTCGATCTCCTGCTGGTGGAGGACCCCGGCTTCCTCAGTCGGATGAGCGGTGCCGCTCAGCTGGCCATTCTCAAGGCCGATGGCTGTCCTGAATTCGTACGATCGCTGTTCGCAATCGGTAAGATCACCGTCTGGGCTCTTGAAGGCTACGAGGGGGAGTCGCATTTTTACGATTACACGCTTGATGACAAGGTGGTGCGACTCAAGGGAGTTGCGGGGGGCTGCGAGTGGTCCGAACTCATCCTGTCCCCTACCCTGGTGCCCTACTTCGTCGGCACTCTTCAGGATGAAGTGGAGAACGGCTATGGGGAACACCCAGCCACGACTTCTTTCCTGAGTGCGGTGCATCACCATTCCGAACAGACCGAAATTGGTGATTCGGGTAAAGACAAGCGTTACTTCATTCCTCCCACAGGTGCAGACGAAGGGACTGTCTTTCTGGATGGCAAGGAATACACCATTTATCGGGACCCCAAAGACCGGGACTGGAAGCGCCAAGATGCCAGCAAGATCAAGGATCTCAAGGCCATCGCCGAGCATTTCTTCCCGGCCTACGACGAGGGTGAACTGGATTACCAGGATGAATACGATGACAACGTGCGTCGTCCTTGGGAATATGACCACGTTGAGGGTTTCGAACTGTGCTGTAAGGCGGGACAGGGTTCTGTTGAGTTTGTTGAAGCTTCTGAAGATGAACTGCTGGAATTGACCTGGCAATTACCAGTCGCTGCACCCGAAGCGATTGGGGTGCTGGTGCATACCCCTCTGGGGGTCTGCGGAGACTACGGTCTGTTTGAGGAGATCGAGCAGCCTGAAGACATCGATGAGGTCGCCGACTTGGACGAACTGCGCTCACGCATCGAGGAGGAAGAGACTTGGGCCGAAGAGGTGGTCGAAACGTTCAGTCGTTTCGGCCAGCAGCTCCTGGCGAATATCTGCATTCTCGGTGTGGAGGATCCCGGACTGGTGAAGGTTCTGGTGCGCCCCTCAGATTCACCAGAACTCTTCGCTTCCCTTCATTACTGTGGTGGGCAGTCCTTCGCCTCGGGAAGTGTAGAGGAGGAGGATGTCCGCTTCCGTCTGGATGGGAATGAGTGGATAGCTCTGACTACTCTCTTGGAGGCGATTAGCGAGACAGGAGTATGGCGTGATCGTCTACTGTTCTCCGTTGCCACAGCAGATATCGAATTCAACTTCTGCGCTCCGGCCCAGACAACCTATATTAAGGGAAGTCTGGGCTGCGAGTTCAGTGCAGCCGTTGATCTGGATCTGGAACTGATCCAATGTCTGCCGCTGATGGATAATGAGCACGTCTGTATCCTCCAAGGCTATGACCATGGTGAATTCGAGACGGGCATCATGAACTGCGGCTTCTCTGGCGGTGGCTACACCTACACCCACCGTTCCCTGGAAGGTACCGTCTGGGAAGGGCTCGGGCTTGAACCGGCAAAGCCCTGAGTCGCCCCAGTCCCCTCGACTGCTGCAGGAGGCCATTCAGGTCTCTCTGCAGCGGCAGGGCCAACGGATTCTGAAGCGATACCACTACCCCCATGCCCGGGAAAGAGAGACTGCCCTGGATCGTCTTTCGCGCTGGGTGGATTTTAGTCGTGACTCCCCAGTGGTTCCTCGCCTCGAGGTCGGAGCGGTGCAGCTGTCCTCATCGGGGCTGACCGTTGAGGTTATTCAGGAATGCTGTCGTCGTTTGCCCCATCGCACTGGTACGGCAATGCTGCCTTATCTGGAACAATTGCAGGATGCTCTCGAGCAAGCCTGGGCTTCCGGGCTTGTTCACGGGGATCTCAACCGGAAGAACATTTTGTTGACGGCCTCGGGGTACCAACTTGTAGATATCGAGCCTTTGGTCTGTGTTCCACTTGCCTCAGGCAGTGTGTATCTACGGACAACACGACCCTATCTCGCCCGTGCCGATCGCGAGAAGGGTTCCGTCACCGTGATGTCCGACCGTTTGGGTTGGAACTGCTTCTCCGCCTGGATCAGAGAGGCTATTTCCCGTCCGGCTCTCGCCGCTAGTCAATTTGAGCCACAACGCCAATGGTCAGCCGACTGTTGTGCCTCTCGCTGATCGCTTGTACGGGTGGCATGCAAGGGAGACGTCATCCACTTGCAGTGATCGATCGTCAATCAAGTGATTGAGCACAAGTGCCAATCAGGAGCGTTGTCGGTGTGGACCATGGCGGACTTGGCGCCAGGACGGTACATCACGGCCACCAGTTTCAGCTCCTGGGCATCTGGCAGGCGATTGATTTCTGGGAGCTTCGCACTGCTGGTAGCACCAGGATGTTGACGCTCCACCTGCTTGGTGATGGAGGTGATGGTCGGCCCTGGCGCTTGGGTCCTTGTTTCCATGGGGCATCCCCGTGGTGAGATGGGGGCGCTAGCCGATTCCACCATGTCTCCCACTGCCGACCCTGTGGCCGCTCTGCAGGCGGATCTGACGGCGCTCCGCCGGGAATTGCGGGAGCTGCGGGGCATCGTCCTGGAGCTGCGGGATGGGGTGTTGGCTGGGCAGTCACCCGCTCGGCAGGCCCCCTCCGCGGTCGGGGGGGCGGCCGCCCTGTTAGCGCGGCGCAATGCTGAGCGTCTGGCTGGAGAGGTCCAGCGGCGCCACGCCCTTGGTCATGAAGATGAGGCCGATACGGAGATGGATCTCCTGATTGATCGGCTGCACGATCTAGCCCTCGACACTCGCGATGGAGCGCTGCGCCAGCATGACCACTTCGGTTGACGTTCCCCTCGCCATGACCGCCGTTCCCCTGAACGCCGCACAGATCACGTCTCTGTCCAGTGAGCTGCCGTTCTGGAGCTTGGTGAACGGCAAGCTGCAGCGGGAGCTCCGTTTTGTTGACTTCGTTGAGGCCTTCGGCTTCATGGCCAGGGTGGCCCTTGTGGCCGAGTCCATGGGTCACCACCCGGAGTGGAGCAACGTCTGGAATCGGGTGGTGATTGCACTCACCACCCACGACACCGGCGGACTTTCAAACCTGGATGTGGAGCTTGCCCGCCGGATTGATCGGCTGCTCTAACCAGCTGTTGGTTTAGACCAACACCGGCAGCTTGGCTGGTTCGCACTGCTGGAACCGTAGGTTGGGCTTCTCGCCAGCGCTGTCCACATCCACGCTGATGGTGTGGCCCGCGGTGAACGTCCCAGCCAGGATGCCTTTGGCGATCGGGGTTTCCAGTTCACGCTGGATGGCCCGCTTGAGCGGCCGGGCGCCATACACCGGGTCGTAGCCCACACCGGCTAACCAATCCAGGGCATCGGCATTGAGCTGTAGTTCCAGCTTCTTGTCCGCCAAGCGCTTGGCCAGCCGCTGCACCTGCAGTTCCACGATCTCGCGCAGTTCCTCCTGCTTGAGGCTGTGGAAGATGATCGTTTCATCCAGGCGGTTCAGGAACTCGGGGCGGAAGTGGCCCCGCAGGGCCTCGTTCACCCGCGCTTCCATCTCGCCGTGGCGAGCCGGATCGCCGGCCAGATCGAGGATGGAGGCGCTGCCGATGTTGCTGGTGAGGATCAGTACGGTGTTGGTGAAGTCCACCGTGCGGCCCTGGCCATCCGTCACGCGGCCGTCATCGAGGATCTGCAGCATCACGTTGAACACATCGGGGTGGGCCTTTTCCACCTCGTCGAACAAGATCACCGCATAGGGCCGGCGCCGCACCGCTTCGGTGAGTTGGCCGCCTTCCTCGTAGCCCACGTAGCCCGGAGGGGCGCCGATCAGGCGGCTCACGGCGTGCTTCTCCATGTATTCGCTCATGTCGATGCGCACCATCGATTCCTCGGCATCGAACAGCTGGCTGGCCAGGGCCTTGGAGAGCTCGGTTTTGCCCACGCCGGTGGGGCCGAGGAACAGGAAGCTGGCGATGGGTCGGTTGGGATCGCTCAGGCCGGCGCGGGAGCGCTGGATGGCATCGGCCACCGCCGTGACGGCTTGGGCCTGGCCGATCACCCGGGTGTGCAGTTCATCCTCGAGGTGGAGGAGTTTGTCCATCTCGCTCTGTACCAGCTTGGCCACCGGGATGCCGGTCCACTTGGCGATCACCTCGGCGATGTCGTCTTCGGTGACTTCCTCACGCAGCAAGGTCTTCTCGCTACCGCTGGCATTGAGTGCCTCTTCTTTGGCCGCTAGTTTTTTGTGCAACTCAGCCAGGGTGCCGTATTCGAGTTCGGCGGCCTTGTTGAGGTCGTAGTTGCGCTTGGCCTGCTCCACCTGCAGCTGCACCTGTTCGATCTCCTCCTTGATCGCGCCGAGCTCATCAATCGAGCCCTTCTCCTGTTGCCATTGGGCGTTGAGGGTGCTTTGCTGCTCGCTCAGGTCGGCCAGTTCCTTCTCCAGGCGCTCGAGGCGATCCCGGCTGGCGGCATCGGATTCGCGCCCCAGGGACAGCTTCTCCATCTCCAGCTGCAGGATGCGCCGATCGAGCTCGTCGATCTGCTCAGGTTTGGAGGTGATCTCCATCTTCAGGCGTGCCGCTGATTCATCCACCAGGTCAATGGCCTTGTCGGGCAAGAAGCGATCGGCGATGTAGCGGCTGCTCAGCACCGCCGCCGCTACCAGGGCGTTGTCGGCGATGCGCACGCCGTGGTGCACCTCGTAGCGCTCCTTGAGGCCCCGCAGGATTGAGATGGTGTCCTCCACCGAGGGTTGATCCACGAACACCTGCTGGAAGCGACGCTCCAGGGCCGGATCCTTCTCGATGTGCTGGCGGTGCTCATCGAGGGTGGTGGCGCCGATGCAGCGCAGTTCGCCTCTGGCCAACATCGGCTTGAGCAGGTTGCTGGCATCCATGGCGCCGCCGCTGGCGCCGGCCCCCACCACGGTGTGGATTTCATCGATGAACAGCACGATCTGCCCCTCGGAGGAGGTCACCTCCTTGAGCACGGCCTTGAGCCGCTCCTCGAACTCGCCGCGGTACTTCGCACCGGCGATCAGGGCGCCCATGTCGAGCGACACCAGCTGACGGTTCTGCAACGCCTGGGGCACATCGCCATTCACGATGCGCTGGGCCAGACCCTCCACGATGGCGGTTTTGCCCACGCCGGGCTCGCCGATCAGCACCGGGTTGTTTTTGGTGCGGCGGCTGAGGATCTGGATTGTGCGGCGGATCTCCTCATCGCGGCCGATCACCGGATCGAGCTTGCCCTCCCGGGCTGCGGCCGTGAGGTCGCGGCCGTACTTCTCCAGGGATTCGTAGGTGCCTTCGGGGTTTTGGTCGGTCACGGTTTGGCTGCCTCGCACAGCTTCGATCGCCTGCCGCAGTTTCGCGGCGTCCACGCCGCACTGCGAGAGCAGTTGTTTGCCGCAGCGGCCGTCGCTGGCCAGGGCCAGCAACAGATGCTCAATGGAGATGTAGCTGTCGCCGAACTCGCCCTTGAGGGTGTTGGCCTGATCCAGGCAGGCATTGAGGTCTTTGCCGAGGTACACGTTCTCGGGCGTACTGCTCAGGCTCGGCTGCGCGGCGGTGTAGGCCTCCACCTTCTGCAGCAGAGTGCCGACATCCACCCCTGCCTTCTCGAGAATCCGACCCGCCAGCCCCTGCTGGCTCAGTAGGGCCGCGACGAGATGGTTGGTGTCCATGTGCTGCTGGCGCTTCTGTTGCGCCAACTGCTGGGCCGCCACGATGGCGCCCCAGGCCTTCTCGGTGAACAGCTCAGCTGTGGGATGCATGGCGTGGTAACTGGGTGCAGAAACCGTATGGGGGCTGGTTGGGATGAGCGGTCAGGAGAACCGAACGGCCCGATTCGGTCCTCTCTCCTGAAGTGAGGAACACCGCCAGAGTTCGCCGGATTGCCGTCAGCGTGGCCTGCCGTTGTAAGAGACATTCACGACGGTGCGTCCATCGGGCGAGATCTGAACATCGGTTTCTCGCGTGGCCGCTGTGCCCAGTTGCTGCCAGCCGGGGGCTCCTCCCCGGAATCGGAAGAAAAAGCCCTGGCTATTGCTTTGCACGAGGCACGAGCCACCGCCATCGGCGGTTTTAAACATGCAGCTTGCTGGCACGTACACCGACAAGCCCCCGTTCGTGGTGATCGCCCAGTTCCGAGCCAGATTCACAGCGCGGACGTTGGCGTCACTCACCTGGGCCAGCATGGGCAGGCCGCTGAACAGCGCGGTCGCTGTGGCAACGCCCGCGGCCAAGCCGCACGCGCCGCGTAAGCCGTGATGCGGTTGCTTCATGACTTGGCCGATGAGGGAGGTAGCCCCTTCAGTGTGGCGAGGTTTCGGCTAATGGGCGCTTGTCGGCGGGTTGATCGCTGCTCAGCAGGTCTGAGTCGGCCTAGGGAGCCGGGAGCTGGGGAGATCCCTGCGGGAGAGTGCTGTCACGCCGAGGCAGGGGGATCACGCCTTGTTCTCCACCACACAACCGCAGGGGGCAACCATCAGGTCCGTAGATCGCATCCCCTGCCGACAGACAGCCCGACTTGTTCTTGGCCGCCACCTCCGAGGGCTTGATCCGCAACGGTTGAAAGGCCGTTGCCGACGGTTTCACAATCAAGGGGCATCTGGCTCCGAGACTGCGTTGTTGCCAATTGATCGCGTCAGGTGTAGGACCCAGCTGAGCCCATGCACGGCTTGGTGCCAGCCCCAGCCCCAGCGCCAGCAGCAGCCCGCCAGTCCAGGCGGTGCGCACGCGGAAGCTGGCAGGGGTCGGCATGATGGCCCACATCGTGATGGGCCCAGTGTGGCGGATGACTGACGAGACGGCCACGGCGCTGGTGAACCAACTGGCCGAAGAGTCGTTTGGCTTCGATGCCACCAGCCGGGATGCCGAGCGCAACTGCTGGTTGGTCGTGCATCGCCATGCCCACGGGGTGCTGCCCAGTGAGTACGACATCCGCGAGGTGCCGGAGGAGCTCTACCTGGCGGTGTTGGCGCGGCGACGCGAACTCAGCTGAGCCTTGCGATCGGGCGCAGCCGGGCTTCGCGCAGAAAGTCTGCGGCCTTGGATTGCTGCTCAACGGTGCTGAGATCCTCCGCTGAGATTCCATAGCCCAGTTGTTGGGCCGTGCGGCCCAACTCCTGCCAGCTGGCACAGCGATGCAGTTGGCGGCTCAGGCCATCAAGCTGCTTGGCATCCTTGATCAAGCGCAGGAGCTCGTGGCGGCTCATGGACTCTCCGCGGGGAGCCCCACCATGACGCCGACCCCTGCCTTTGGGCAGCTCCAGCCCATCAATCATCAGGACAAAAAAAACCGCCCCTGTTGGGGCGGCAAGAGTGTGGGCTGGGTGAAGGCCAACCGCAGCTGGGATTCAGGCCCAGCCCTTCTGAGACATGGACTCCACGTAAGCCGCCACGTCGGCAATGTCGCCGGCGCTCAGCTTGCCGCCGAAGGCGGGCATGGCGTTCTTGCCGTTGGTGACTTGGTACTGGATGGCCTCTTCATGGCCAGTGCTGTAGTTGGCCAGATAGGCCTCGAGGGCATCTTTCTTGAGGGTGCGCTCGGCGTTCACCACGTTGCCGCCACCCATGTGGCAGGCCGCGCAGTTGGCGCTGAAAATTTGGGCGCCGTGGTCGGCATCAGCGGCGAAGCTGGGGGAAGCGCCCAGCACCAGCGTCAGACAAAGAGCGATCAGGGAAAGAAGACGGCGCATGGGTGCTCGTTCAACCCGATCAAGGTAAGGGGCCGCACCCACCTGCGTCGTGGTTGCTGAAGAGGTTCGCAACAATTCAGAGCCTGCCTCGCTGGGGCAGGCCTGCATCTTCAAACACGGCCTCCAGGGTTGGGGCATGGCTCACCAGGCCGAACCGTTCCGGCGGGCTCACGGGCTGGTGCACGAAGTGGCGCTGGCGGATCGAGAAGCGATCCCAGGCATTCACCTCGATGCGCAGCAGCTTGATCAGGCCCTCGATCAGCCAGCCCTGGAGATCCACCCCCATGGGGGGGTACCAACTGCGCCGCCAACGGCAGAGGCGCTGCACCGTGTGATTCACACTCACCGGCGGTTGCCCTAGCACCAGCCGACGCACGGCACCCTGGCCCGGCTCAGGGTTGGCCTGGTGGGGCTGGGTGGCCAAGTGCACGCACACCCGCGCAATATCGGCGGCGTGGATGTAGTGGAACGTGGCCTCGGCCCGCAGCCACTTGGCCAGCCACAGCCAGCGGGCCCCTTCCTTGAGGCCGGCGGTGAGGTAGCTGGTGGGGAAGGGGCCGCTGCCATTCACATTCCCGCCAAAGACCAGGGTGGGAAACACGGCAACGATTCGCTCCGCCAGGGGGTGTTGCTCCAGTTGCTGCAGGCACTGGGCCTTGGTCTGGATGTATTCGGTGCCGTAAGCCATGGCCTCCGGCAGGATCTCCAAATCGCGGCTGAGGATGCTGGCGGTGGAGAAATAGATCACTTGCTCGAGCACCGCCGGGTCGGCGGCGGCGAGCATCTCCTTCACGGCCACCACGTTCACCTGGCGGGCTCGCTCCGGATCTCCCCAGGCCGTGGCGGTGTGGATGATCCGGCTGGCGGAGGCGATCAGGTCCTGCTGTGGGGCCACATCCCGAAGGTCGCCCACCAGCAGCGTGATGCGCGGATCGTTGGCAGGAACGGCCGTGAGCTTGCCGGGATCCCGCAGCCAGAGGAGCAGTTCCGCATCGGTTTCCCGATACAGCTGCTCCGCGATGTGCTGGCCAACGCAGCCCGAGGCCCCCGTGATCAGGATGCGGGCAGGAGCGCTGCTCAAGCGGCCGCTCCGATGCGCTCCATCACACTCTTGCCGGCTTCAAAGAAGGCGCGGCCGTTCTCCTCAGGGGTGCCGGGCAGGATGCCGTGGCCGAGGTTGAGGATGTGCTTGCGGCCGCGGGCCTTGCGCACGGTGTCGTCGATGCGGGCCTGGATCGCTTCGGGGGTGCCGAACAGCAGGCCGGGGTCCACGTTGCCCTGCACACCCACATGCTCGGGCAGGCGGGCCAGGCCCTCGGCCATGTCAACAGTCCAGTCGAGCGACACGATGTCGACACCGGTGCGGGCCATCCGCTCAATCACCCCGGCGCTACCCGAGATGTAGAGGATGAAGGGCGTATCGGGGTGGGTCTGCTTTACGAGATCCACCACCTTCTTCTGGTACGGCGCCGCGAAGGTGTCGTAGTCGGCGGGGCTGAGTTGACCGGCCCAGGAATCGAACATTTGAACCACCTGGGCACCGGAGTCGATCTGGTAACGCAGGTAGGTGGCGATCGATTCAGCGAAGTGATCCAGCAGCCGGTGCAGAAGCGCGGGCTCCTGGAAGGCCATCGCCTTGATCACGGCGTAGTTCTTGGAGCTCTTGCCTTCCACCACGTAGGCGGCCAGGGTCCAGGGGGCGCCCACGAAACCCAGCACGGCGGCCTCATTGCCCACGGCGCTGCGCAGGCGGGTGAGCACCTCGCCCACGAACGGCATGGTCTCGGCCGGTTGCAGGGGCCGCAGCGCCTCCACCTGGGCCAGGTTGCGGATCGGGTCCTGGATGATCGGGCCCTTGCTTTCGATGATGTCGAAGTTGATCCCCATGCCCGGCAGGGGCGTGAGGATGTCGGAGAACAGGATCACGCCATCGGGCTTGAAGGCGTGGAAGGGCTGCATCGAGATCTCGTAAGAGAGATCGGGGTTCTCCGAGCGTTCCCGGAAGCCGGGGTGGCGATCGCGCAGGTCGCGATACACCTTCATGTAGCGGCCGGCCTGACGCATCATCCACACCGGGGGCCGCTCCACCTGCTCACCTCGGGCGGCGCGCAGCAGCAGGGGGGCGGTTCCGGTCATGGGGTGAGTTCGGCGCGAGCCGCGAACTTACCCGAGCAGCCCCCCCATCGTGGCGCTCCAACTGGCGGTCTCCATTGCTTCGTCACAGACCTCCTGATCCAGCTCCTGGCTGCGCTTCTCATCCCGCTGGAACACGAGCACGGAGAGGGGAGGCAGGCAGAGGTCGAGGGAGTTCTCGTAGCCGTGGATGCCCCAGGTGTCGCTGAACTTGCCGCCCAGGTTCCCCAGATTGCTGCCGCCATAGCGCTCAGCATCAGTGTTGAACACCTCGCTGTAGTAGCCCGCCATCGGCACCCCCACCCGGTAATGGGCGTGGCTCTGGGGGGTGAAGTTGGCCACCACCACCAGCCAGCGGCCCGTGGTGCTCTCCCGCCGCATGAAGCTGATCACCGAGTGGCGGTTGTCGTTGCAATCAATCCACTGGAAGCCGTACTCGCTGAAGTCGTCGCCCCAGAGGGCCCGCTCCGACTTGTAGAAGCTGTTGAGGTCGTCCACCAGACGCTGCAGGCCCTGGTGGGGGGTGTGCTGGAGCAGGTCCCATTCCAGATCACCCCACACATTCCATTCGCCGCGCTGGCCGAACTCCATCCCCATGAAGATGGTTTTCTTGCCGGGGTGGGTCCACATGTAGGCCAGCAGGGCCCGCACGTTGGCGAATTTCTGCCAGTCATCGCCTGGCATCTTGTGGAGCAGGTTGCTCTTGCCGTGCACCACTTCATCGTGGCTGAGGGCGAGCATGAAGTTCTCGGTGTAGGCGTACCAGATCGAGAACGTCACATTGTTCTGGTGGAACTGGCGGAACCAGGGATCGAGCTCGAAGTAATCGAGCATGTCGTGCATCCAGCCCATGTTCCACTTGAGGTTGAAGCCCAGGCCGCCGATCTCGGTGGGCTGGGTCACCATCGGCCAGGTGGTGGATTCCTCCGCGATCGAGAGGGCTCCTGGGAAGTGCTGGAACAGCACATGATTGGCCTGCTGTAGGAAGCGCACCGCCTCGGTGTTCTCACGGCCGCCGTGCTCATTGGCAATCCATTCGCCATCGGGCCGCAGATAGTCGCGGTAGAGCATCGAGGCCACCGCGTCCACCCGGATGCCGTCGATGTGGAACTGCTCAAACCAGTACACGAGGTTGGCAACCAGGAAGTTGCGCACCTCGTTGCGGCTGTAGTTGAAGATCAGCGTGCCCCATTCCTTGTGCTCGCCGATGCGGGGGTCGGCGTGCTCGTAGAGGTGGGCGCCATCGAAGAAGGCCAGGCCATGGGCATCCTTGGGGAAGTGGCCGGGCACCCAGTCGAGGATCACGCCGATGCCTTCGGCGTGGCAGCGATCCACAAAGGCGCGGAATTCATCCGGTGTGCCGAACCGGCTGGTGGGCGCGTACCACCCCGTTACCTGATACCCCCAAGAGCCATCAAAGGGATGCTCCGAGATGGGCATCAGTTCGATGTGGGTGAACCCGCGGGCCTTCACATAGGGGATCACCCGATCGGCGAGCTCGGGATAGGTGAGCAGGCGGGCACCGGGCTTGAGATCGGCCGCTGGCACAGGCGCACGTGGCGTGCCATCGGCTTCGATGTAGGGCTGATAGGCACTGGCGTGCATCCAGCTACCCAGGTGCATCTCGTACACCGCGATCGGCTGGTCGAGGGGGTTGCGGCTGTCCCGCTCCTGCATCCAGGCGCTGTCGCCCCAGTGGTAACCCGCCAGGGGTTCAATGATGGAGCCGTTGTTGGGACGCACCTCGTGGCGGAAGCCGTAAGGGTCGGCTTTTTGATAGCAGTGGCCCGCTTGGGTGCGGATTTCATATTTGTAGATCTCGCCGGGCTTCAGGCCGGGCACGAACAGTTCCCAGCACCCCCCTAGGCGGGACTGCATGGGGTGATGGCGGCCATCCCAGCCGTTGAAATTGCCGAGCACCGACACGCTGCGCGCGTTCGGTGCCCACAGGCAGAACATCACGCCGGATACCCCATGGAGACTCACCACATGGGCGCCCATGCGCTCCCAGATGTGGTGGTGGTTGCCTTCGGCGAACAGATGGCGATCCATTTCGCCCATCCACTCCTCGCGGAAGGCCCAGGGGTCGTGGCTCACGTGCTCGATGCCGCCACGCAGCACCCGCACCTGGTAGACGCTGCCGGGATCGCCGGGCAGCTCCGCCTCAAAGATCCAGGGGTGGTGCGGGCAGCTCGTGGCTATGGCATTGCCGCCGGTGAGCAGTTCAACCCGTTCCGCCTCGGGCATCCACACCCGCACCACCCAGTTGCCGTTCTCCTGGGGCTGAGGACCCAGCACCGCAAAGGGGTGGTCGTGGCGACACTCCGCCAGGCGCTGGGCATCGTCCACCATCCAGTTGAGCTGAGCCAGCACAGGTTTGAGCGCAAAAGCGTGGCTGGGAGCTTAGGCCGCTTTTCCCTTGGAGCTCAGGTCCGGCTGCCGCTGAACCTCAGCGAACCGGTTGCGGTTGCGCAGGCTCTTCGGGGAAGTCAACACCGGTGATCTGATTGGAACCGTTGAGGATCACGAACAGGTTGTCTGTGAGGCGGTTGAATTCCACGTTCACCAGCACCAGGCGGGTGTCTGGGGTGCTTTCGCCTGATTCGACTGCCCGTCCGACGCGGACGAAGTTGCCAGTGATCCGCTGTAGTCCCAGCCATTTGCGCTGGAGGGCTTCCGGGGGGATCTCCTTTTGAAAATCAGGGCTCAGGAAGCTGTTGGCGGTGATGAAGTTCCCGGTGCTCACGGCTTCTACGAACTGCCGAGCCACCTTGCTGGTGTCGTCGTCGGTGCGGTCGATGTAGTAGCGGGTGATCTTCCCTTGAGGGTTCAGAACCATAAACACAACGCGATCGCCGGCGGCCGTTCGGATCTCGGCCTCCACCGTGCTGCTGTTCAAGCCGCTGCGCACGCTCAGCAGCTCATAGCTCAGCAGCTTGGGCTGGCTGCGCATCGTGGCCGCGATCATCGAGGGGCTGGTGATCGCTTGGCGCTCTGGCGCGAACTGAGCGAAGCGGGCATTGGCGTCGCCGCGTTTGATGGTTTCCAGGATGCGCGTCGCCGCGGCCCGGGCCTGCTCGACGCTCAGGGCAGGCGCAGCAGGTGTGCCGTTGGCACTTTGGGCGGCGGCAGGGGGCGTGAGATGAAGGATGGGAGCCAGGGATGCCATGCCTGCCACCAGCGATAGGGCAGCGAGGGTGGGGCTCAGGGAGCGCAGCATCACTGGAGCTCGTTGGAAGTCGGCTCAGTTTGCCGTAACCATTGGGTGGATGCCGAGCTGCGCGCCCGCCAGATGCAGTTCTAGGCCGATCACGCGATGGTCCATACCGCTGGGGCCCTGGGGCATCGCTCCGGTGCCAGGGTTCACCGCGATCTGGGGCCAGGCGGCAGCTCCTACGGAGAGACGCAGCCGTTCGCCGGGTTGCACGGTGAGCAGCAGTGGTTGTAAGGCCACCCGCCTGGTCTGCAGGGTTAGGCAGCTGGCCCCGAGGAAGCGGGCCACTCCCGTACTTACCTGCCGAACCTCCCCCCGGCTGTTGAGCACGGAGAGGGCCACACAGAGATCAAAGCCCGGTTGATCGGCGCAGACCGGCAGCTCCAACAGTGGCCGGCCCAACACTTCAGTGGCCTTGCCGAACGGGGCTGAGCTGAAGCAGGCCACATCGGCGCGGTTGTCCAGGTCGGCCCGGTCCACCACGCCGGCATCGAGGCCTAGGTGGCCGCCTCTGCCGGGTAGGGGTCTCCAGGGGTCGTGCACCAGCACCACTGTGCCGCGGCTGGGTCCGGTCCCTAGCACCCCTTCGCTGGCATCGATGGCGGCCAGGCCGTCGCTCACCAGGCCCCAGTGCTGGCCGCTGCTCACCCGGGGGGAGCGGGCGCACCACTGGCCTGTGCCCAGGTCGGCCATCAGTTCACCTGGGGGTTTGGCCTTGTCATGCCGGGGCGTCTCGCAGCCCTTGAGGTGGCGATCGAAGAAGGCCAGCTGCAGCCTGTCAATGCCGCCCTGCCAGTTCAGGTGGGTCCAGGCGCCGATGCGCAGGCGCTGGTCGCTGTTGCCCTGGTGGGCTCGGTGCCAGAGCTCCAGCACTCCATCCAGGTAGGGGTCGTGCCAGCCGCCGATCTGCAGCATGGGCCGGCTCCAGATCGCACCCAGGGGCTCGTGTTGGGTCCAGCCCACTGGATCGGCGGGATCCCGCTGCAGCCAGGCCAGGCCCATGCCACGGGGATCGTGTTGCCGCAGCAGGCTTAGCCCATCCGTCAGAAAAGCCCCGCTGGCCAGGCTGGAACGGATCGCCTGCCAACCATTGGTGTTGGCTTGCCGCCGGCAGCTTTCCGCCGCCAGTTGCAGGGCCCAGCCCAGGCCGAGGGCCCACCAGTGGGCGTCGCCGCTACTGGCCCAGTGGCGCCGTTCATCCAAGCCGGCCATGGCGGGTGCCAGGGCATCGGGCAGCTGGCTTGGATCGTTGCTGAGCAGTTGGCTCAGGCCCTGATAGGAAAATCCGTAGGTGCCGACTCGGCCATTGCACCAGCTCTGGCTGCGCAACCAGCCCAGGGTTTCAGCACCATCGGTACCCTCCTGGGCGAAGCCCCCGAACTGGCCTTCCGAGCAGCCCCGGCCTCGCACGTCCTGAACCACCACGGCGTAGCCATGGCTCGCGTACCAGTGGGGATGGGCATAGGTCACCGTGGAAGCAATCGCCCGGCCGTAGGGCTGACGCATCAGCAGGGTGGGCCAGGCCCCGGGGCCGCTGGGGCGCCACACCCGACTCACCAAGGTCGTGCCGTCGCGGGTGGTGAACCGCGCGTCGCTCACGCCAATGTTGGCGATGCCCTGCGGCACCTCAGCGCACGTCCGGGCAGTGCAGACCCACCACGTAGGTGCTGAGGATCTCCGCGTCCGTGGTGCTCAGGCCCTGGCGAGCAGCCAGCTGGGCCACAGCCTGGGGCGAGGTGTAGGAGAGGCCCTGGGCATTCAGGGCGCGCAGCTCGGTGCACAGGGCCTTAGCCCGCTGGGGGTTCTGCTTCACGGACTCCAGCAGCGAGGAGTTGGCCAGAGCGGGAGCAGCCGCCAGGCTGGCCAGCAGAGCCGCTGCCATGGGCAGGCTGCGGGACAGGCGATGGGTCACGGCGGGGCGGGCCGGGTGGCCTGCCGGGAGGGAGTGATTCCATTTCAGTGGTGGCGGCATGCCGCCCACGGCGGGTGTGGGTCAGTTCCCGGAGCGACTGGACGCCGCCTGGGCCTGCCCAATCCAGCGCCTGAGGGTGGCGGCTGTCACCCGCGCGGGCGCCATGCCCAATAGGGAGCGTTCCAGGCGTCCCAGCTGGGTGAGCAGTTGCTGGGGTGAGGCCTCCGCCAGCCCCTTGCAGCTGGCGATGCCGGCGTAGAGCAGCAGGGCCGCCTCCTCAGGTTCCAGGCCCACCTGCACCACCAGCCGGGCCTGGCCCCGCAATTTGATCAGCTGCCGTTCCAGGGCACCGCCGCTGCGGCAGAGCAAGCGCAGTTGGGTATCCGTCTGCAGAGCCAACTGCTCCCAGCTGGTGATGCCGGCAGCCTCAAGCGCAGCCTGTTCCTTGCGGAAATGGCTCGGCAGCGGGTAGAGGCGAGCGGCGCTCAGGGCACCAGGGTGACGCTGCCGTCACGCAGATCGCGGATGGCCTCGGCCAGGATCACGGGTCGATCGCTGCCGGCACCGGCGGGCTCCACCCGGCGGAGCCGCACATGCACCAGGTCGTCGTCGGTCTTGCGGCCGCTGCCCCGCAGGTTGAGAGCCACCTGTTCCACACTGGGCTGGAAAGCCTCTGGCTCCATGTTGGCCGGTGCGGCAGCGATCACCAGATCGCTGCCGTTGTCGTACACCACCGGCACGCTCACGGCTCCCACCACCTGGGCCCGGGGTGAGTAGCTGATGGCGAAGGCCAGGCAGGAGACCGACAGCAGCACCGTGAAACTTGTGACGCCCACCAGGCGGAAGCGGATGCCCCAGCGGGCCACAAAGCCCACCACCGTGAGCACGGCCAGCACCCCACCGGCGATGCCGAGCCATTGGCCAGCCGTCAGCAGCAGGGGATCGGCAAGCATGTCGGATCGGGGGGCAGGAAAGATCACCTTTATATTGCGGCCTCCTCAGCCGCTGACTGCCACGGGCCGATGGGGCTGCAGCCTGAGGATTCCACCGCTTCTTCCCCCGGCACCTTGCGCCGTGTGGTTCCCGGCCTGGCGTTGTCCTTTGGCCTGCTGGGGGCCGCCTGGTTCGGCGCCGATGCGGCGGGTGCGGCCCTCTACCGCCAGCTCAAGCCGTGGCTGGAACGCCAGGTCGGGCGGGCCATGGGCCACCCCCTGGAGCTTGGCCCCTATCAGGGCCTGAGGCCCTGGGGGCTCAGTGCTGGGTCCAGCCGCTTTCAGCCGGGGCTCGATAACCCCTCTACCATCGCTGTGTCCGGGGTGTCTGTGGGGTTCGACCCCCTGCGCAGCCTGGTGCAGCGTGCCTGGGTGCTTCCGCTGCAGCTGCGTGACGCCCGGGTGCAGCTGCGCCGCAACAGCCAGGGCTCCTACTGGAGCCTGGGGGCGATGGCTCCCGGCCGCGAGCCGCCCCCGCTGTCCCTGCGCATCCACCTCCAAGGGCCAGCCGAGGTGACCCTGGCCCATGCTTCTGGTGCACCGCTGCGCTTCGGCCTGCAGGGAGAGAGTGAGCTCCAGTTGCGTCGCCGCCAGATCAGCCTCAGTGGTGCTGCGCGGCTGGCCCAGGGCGGCCAGTTGCGGTTTGCCGCCGCCGGCAACTGGCAGAGCCGTGCCTGGCGGGCGCAGCTGATGCCGCAGCAGCTGCGTCTGGCCCCACTTGTGCCTCTGCTGCCCAGTGGCCTGCAGCGCCAGCTGTCGGGCCGGCTCGACGGCCGCGTGCACGGCCGGATCCTGCTGCAGCAACCGGGGCAGTTGGCATCGCCGCAGGAGGCAGCCGCCCCCCGCTGCCAGGGCGCCCTCGCCATTGATGGGGTCCAATGGCGTTGGGGGGTCTTACCGGCACCGCTCCAGGCGGATCGCCTGGACCTGGGCTGTGAAGCCCAGCGCTTGCTGCTCAGGCGATCCAATCTGCGCATGGGGGCTTGGCAGGGCCAGTCCCAGGGCAGCTTGGCCCTGGGGGGAGCTCAGGCCGGCCGTGTGCAGCTGCGGCTCGATGCCCGCAACCGGGCAGCGGGCCACCGGTTCCGGGCGGATCTGTCGGGCCCGTGGCGGCACCCCGACCTGCGCCTCAGCGGCAGCCTGCAGGTGTCCAAGGTGAGGGGCCAGCCCCCCCGCCGGTTCGATCTGCTCGGGCTGGTGGTCCTGGAGAGCCGCCGGGGCTTGCGCCTGGACCTGCGCCAGCTCAGCCTGCGTCGTGGTGACACCCAGCTGCGGGCCAAAGGCGAGCTCTGGCCCCGCCTGGCCGTGACCAGCGACCCCTTCACCCTGGGGGCAGATCTGCTGACACTGCACCCGGCGTTGCGCCAGCTCCTGGGCCCCTCAGCCCGGGTGAATGCCGAGCTGGACCTCAGCGGCAGCCTGTCCCAGCCCCAGCTGGCCTTGGCCCTGCACCAGCCCAACAATCCCCTGCTGGGCTCCACCCGGGCGCGCCTGCGTTGGGCCACTGGCCTGCTCAAGCTGGAGAGCCTGAGCTCCCCCGAGCTCACGGCCCAGGGGGAGCTCCCCCTGGGCTTCGGCCGTGCCCCTGGGGTGCAGATCGGCGCCTTGCGCCTGCAGCTGGATCTACGCCGCTATCCCCTGGCCCGCCTGGCGCCACTGATCGGCTCCAAGCTCCATGGCCAGCTTGATGCCTGGGGATCGATCAGCGGTTCGTTCCAGGATCTGCGGCCCGATTTCCAGCTGGTGATGCAGGCCCCTGGGGCCGGCCCCGTGCTGCTCAACGAAACCTGGAGCGGCGCCCTCACGGCCCGCAGCGGGGGTGGGGGAGACCTTCGCCTCGTGCCCCAAGCCCCGGCAGCCCCCGGCAACCTGCAGGCCCTCCTGGATCGCCGCTGGCTTCCCAGGGCCGTGCAGCTGAGCCGGGGCGGCGGCAACCTCAGCTTCAGCGGCAGTCCCAGCCGCTACACCTGGATCTCATCGGCCTTCCCCCTGAATGGCCTGCAGCTGGCCATGGGGCCCCGCTCTACCCGCCAACCCCTGCAGGGCAGCCTCAGTGGCCGGGGGGTGTTGGATCTGCAACCCCTGTGGATGCGCGGCACGGTGCAGGTGGACCAGCCCGTGCTGTTGGGGGTGCGCGGACGCCGGCTGGTGGCCAGCGGCGAGTACCGGGACCGTCGTTTCAGCGTGAGTGGAGCGCTGGATGCGGACCAGGCCTCTCGCATCGGCCTGCAGCTCAAGGGAGAGCGGGGTGGTTCGATCTGGAGCCGTTTCGAGGGACGGCAGCTGGCCTCCCCCCTGCTGCGCCAGTTCCTCGCCGCATGGCCCCTGTGGCGTGGTGATCCGCAACCACCCCCTGGAGCGGCAAAGGATCTCGGCACCCTGGTGATCGACACCCTCGGTGGCAGCCTCTCCGATCAACTGGCGGCCCTCGAGGCAGCCAAAGCGCGGCTGGCGGAGTCGCTGGCTGTGCAGAACGCTCCGGGGCGCCGCCTGGCTCTGGCCGATCTGGAGGGCCTCGTGGATGCGGATCTCACCCTGCAGGGCTCCAGGGCAGATCGCCTGGTGCTGGACCTGGCCGCCCGCGGCCATCTCTGGTTGCAACGGGATGATCGCGATCTGGCCCTCGGCGCTGAGCCCTTCACGGTTCGGCTGCAGGGCCCCCTGCGCCAGGGGGGAGGCCGTTTCAGCTTTGAGCATCTGCCCCTCTCCTTGCTGGCGTTGCTCTCGCCGGTGCCGGCCTCCCTGCGGGGGGGCTTGATGGCCCAGGGGCGCTACAAGCTGGGCGGCGCTCGCCCGGAGCTGGAGGCTTCCCTGGGTCTCCAGCAGGCCGAACTGCAGGGGCGTTCCCTCAGCCTCGAGCGGGGCCTGGTACGCCTGGAGCCCCAGGCCATCGCCGTCGATTGGTCACTGCGCAGTGGCGGGGCCGCCAACAGCCTCGATTTGCGGGGTCAGGTGCCCCTCCAGCGCGATGCCACCGGCCTGGAGTTGCGGCTCTCCAGCCGTGGCGATGGGTTGCACTTTCTGTCCGCTCTCGGCGGCGAGGGCGTGCAGTGGCAACAAGGTGATGCGGACCTCCAGCTTCTGGTCCGCGGGAGCCTCAGCGACCCTATCGCCAATGGCTTCCTGCGCTTCAGGAAGGGTGTGCTTCGCGTGGCCGGCCAGACCATTCGCGATCTGGAGGCCACCGTGTTGTTCGACTTCCAGGAACTGGAACTGCAGCAGCTCACCGCCAGGGTGGGCCCCAGCGGTTCGCTCTCTGGCTCCGGTCAGCTGGCGCTGGTGCAGGAGCGAACGGCTGCCCCACGGTTGCTCAAGCTGCAGTTGAAGCAGGCCCCCTTTGCCGTGCCGCGGCTGCGGGCCCAGGTGGATGGCATGGTGTTGGTGAGTGGGGCCCTGGTGAGACCAGTGCTCTCCGGAGAGCTGCAGCTCAGTCGTGGCAGCCTCAATGTTCGGCCCGGGCAGCTGGCCACGGAGACCGAGGCCCGGAAACCCGTCAGCGTCCGGGAATTGCTGGAAGCGAAGTGGGACTTCCGCCAGCCCCTGGTCGTGATGGGTGCCGACCTGGAGAGCAACACCAGCCGAGATCTGCGCGAGACCGTTCCCAATCTGCCGTTGATCAGCCTCAACGGCCTGCGACTGCGGTTTGGGCCTGACTTGGCCGTGACGGTACCCAACGTCCTCAACTTCAACACCGGTGGTGTGTTGACCCTCTCCGGTCGGCTGGATCCTTCCATTCAGGCCCGTGGGGTGGTGCGCTTGTTGAACGGTCGGTTGGGCCTGTTCACCACCACGTTCAGCCTCGATCCCAGGGCCCCCAACGTGGCCATCTTCACGCCCTCGCTTGGACTGATTCCCTACATCGACATCGCCCTGCGGACGCGCGTGTCGGACACCTTGGGCACGACTGACGCCAGCCGTTCCAGCATCTACGACTGGAACGTGGCCGAGCCCACCAGCGCGATCGATCAACTGCGTCTGGTGAAGGTGATGCTCACCGCTACGGGCCCCGCTGATCGGTTGGCCGAGAACATCCGTCTCAGCAGCACGCCGCCACTGCCTGAGGATCGCCTCCTGGCGCTGGTGGGCGGCAATTCGCTGGTGGGTCTGATCGGTGGCAATGCCGGGGCCGCCCTCGCCACGGTGCTGGGCCAGTCGCTGCTGTCGCCCTTGGTGGGTGGGCTGAGCGAGGCCTTTGGCCAGAGGCTCACCTTCGCCCTGTACCCCACCTACTTCACCCCGGCGGAGGCCGTTGCGGTCGAAAACCGGTCCCGCCGCCTTCCCTCCCAGTTGGTGCTCGGTTCTGAGATCGGTTTAGACCTCACGGAGCGCTTCAACGTCTCCGTGCTCGCCGCCCCCAATCGCAGCGACATTCCGCCGCAGGTCACGGTGCGGTATCAGGCCAGTGATCTGCTGGGTGTGCAGACCTCCGTGGATACCGAGGGGCGCTGGCAGAGCCAGCTGCAGATTTTCCTGCGTTTCTAGGGTTGGCGGGTGCGCCCCTGGCCCCGCTTGCGATGCCCGAGCTGATTGGTGTGGATCTCGGCGGCACCGCCATCAAGCTCGGCCGCTTCAGCCCCGAGGGTGAACAGCTGGATGTTCTGCAGGTGCCCACTCCCCAGCCCGCCATGCCTGGGGCCGTGAGTGTGGCCATTGCTGAGGCGGTGCACCAGCTCGATCCCGCCCATCTGGCTGATCGGGTGGGCATCGGGTTGCCCGGTCCAATGGATGCGGCTGGGAGGGTGGCTCGTATCTGCATCAACCTGCCGGGCTGGCAGAACGTTCCCCTGGCGGATTGGCTGGAACCCCAGTTGCAGCGGCGGGTCACCCTCGGCAATGACGGCAACTGTGCCCTGCTGGGGGAGGCCTGGTGTGGGGCTGCCCGGGGCAGCCGGGATGTGGTGCTGCTCACCCTCGGCACCGGCGTTGGTGGCGGGGTGTTGCTGAACGGCGACCTGTTCACGGGCCACGGGGGTGCCGCTGCTGAGCCCGGTCTGATCTGCGTGGATCCAGAGGGGCCTGCCTGCAACAGCGGTAACAACGGTTCGCTGGAGCAGTACTGCAGCATCGCTGCCCTGGGGCGCCTGTCGCCCTTGCCGCCGGAAGAGCTCTCGCTCCGTGCCCAGCAAGGTGATGCCGAGGCCCTTGCGGTGTGGGACACCTATGGCCGCTGGCTCGGGATCGGCATCAGTTCGCTTGTGTATGTGCTCACCCCTGAGCTGGTGCTCATCGGCGGGGGGCTCAGTGCCGCCAGCGTCCATTTCATGCCGGCGGTTCTGGCGGAGGTGAACCGGCGGGTGCAGGCGGAGAGCCGCGCGGGTCTCACGATCCGCTCCTGTGCCCTTGGCAATGGTGCTGGTCGTCTGGGGGCCGCCAAGCTGGCGCTGGACCGACTGGGATGATGCGCCCAGAGCCTGCATCTGCGCGTGAGCGTTCCTGATCCCTCTCCAGAACTGCTGCAACGGGCCATCGCCGTGCGAAGGTCCGCCGTGGCCCTTGGCCAGTGCAGCGATCCCGAGCGGCACCAGGCGGTGCTGGCCATGGCCGATGCCCTGGAGGCCTCGGCTGCCTTGATCGTGGCGGCCAACCGTGCCGATCTGGAGGCCGCGGCGGCCGATGGTTTGGCGCCGGCACTGGTGGCACGCCTCAAGCTCGATCCCGCCAAACTCAGCTCGGCGATTGAAGGGGTGCGCCAGGTGGCGCAGTTGCCAGATCCCCTCGGTGTGCGGCAGCTCCACCGGGAATTGGATCAGGGCCTGGTGTTGGAGCGCCTCAGTGTGCCGCTTGGGGTGGTGGGTGTGATCTTTGAAGCCCGCCCCGATGCGGTGATGCAGATCGCCTCCCTGGCGATTCGCTCCGGCAATGGCGCGATCCTGAAGGGGGGCCGTGAGGCCAGCCGTAGCTGCGCCGCCATCGTTGCGGCGTTGCAACGGGGGCTCGCCTCCTCGGCGGTGTCGTCCGACGCGCTCACCCTGCTCACCTCCCGTGAGGAGAGCCTGGCGTTGCTCAAACTTGATGGGCTGGTGGATCTGATCATCCCCAGGGGGTCGAATGAGCTGGTGCGCTTCATTCAGGACAACACCCGCATCCCGGTGCTGGGCCACGCGGATGGCATCTGCCACCTGTATGTCGACCGGGAGGTGGATATGGCCCAGGCGGTGGCCGTTGTGGTGGATGCCAAGACCCAGTACCCCGCGGCCTGCAACGCCATCGAGACCCTTTTGGTGCACCGCGATGTGGCGCCAGCGTTTCTGGCGATGGCGATCCCGGCGCTCGAGGCTGCTGGTGTGGAACTGCGGGGTGATGCCACCTCCCAGCAGCTCGGTGTGGCCAAGCCCGCCAGCGACGACGACTGGCAAACGGAATACTCCGATCTGATCCTGGCGGTGAAGATGGTGGCTGATCAGCAGGAGGCCCTGGCCCACATCGCCCGCTATGGCTCGCGCCATACCGATGCCATCTGCACCACCAACGACACCACTGCTGAGCAGTTCCTGCGTGGGGTGGACAGTGCCGGTGTGTATCGCAACTGCTCCACGCGCTTTGCCGATGGCTTTCGCTACGGCTTTGGAGCTGAGGTGGGCATCAGCACGCAAACCTTGCCGCCCCGTGGGCCGGTGGGATTGGAGGGTCTGGTGACCTATCGCTACTTGCTGCGCGGCGATGGCCACATCGCCGCCCACTACGCCAGTGGTGAGCGCGCCTTCACCCACCGCGATCTGCCCCTGTGACCGGCGATCAGATCCTCGTGCGCGGCTTGCGCCTGTGGGCCCATGTGGGGGTGCTGGAGCAGGAGCGTCTGCTTGGCCAGTGGTTCGAGCTCGATCTCAGCCTGGGATTCGATCTCGGCGAGGCGGCTACCCGCGACGTACTGGCTTGCAGCCTTGACTACAGCCTCGCCATTACTGCTTTGCAACAGCAGGCCCGCGTGATCAGCTGCCTCACCATCGAGCACTACAGCGAGCAGATTCTCGATTGCCTGGAGCGCCTCTACGGGCCTGTGCCCATGCAGGTGGAGTTGCGCAAATGTCGAGCGCCGGTTCCTGGTTTCTCCGGCACCGTGGCGGTGTCGCGTTGCCGCCACGGGCGCTGATGGCGGCTCCACCGCCGCTGGTGATGATCCATGGGCTGTGGGATACCCCCCAGTTGTTTCGCCGTCTGGAGCAGGAGCTGCGTCACCGGCGCCCGGATCTGGAGCTCTACGCGCCCCCTTTGCCCCACCGCCTGGGGGCTACCCCCATTGCTGAGTTGGCAGCGCGCTTGGACGCGTTGATTGAGGCCCGCTTTGATCCGGCCACCCGCCTGGATCTGCTGGGCTTTTCCATGGGTGGCGTGATCGGCCGCACCTGGTTGCAACTGTTGGGTGGCCATCGGCGCCTGCGCCGTTTCACCTGCCTGGGCAGCCCGCAGCAGGGAACGCTGGCGGCCCAGCTGGTGCCCCGGGCACTCTTTGCGGGTATTGCGGACATGAAGATCGGCAGTCCGCTGTTGCGCCAATTGGATGCCGACCTCCTCGCCTTGCATCGGGTGGAGTGCCGCAGCCTCTACTGCCTCACTGACCTCACCGTGTTTCCGGGATGGCGGGCGGTGCTGCCCGTCGGTCCGCGCCAGGCCGTGCCGGTGTGGACCCATCGCCAGCTGATTCTTCACCCGCAGGCCCTCGGACGCCTGGCGGATGTGCTGTTGGCCCCTTGATCGGGATGGATCTCCGGCCGGGGCCCTGGCTCACACGGTCACCAGGCCGGAGTGGCGGATCAGCGCCTCGCTGGAGGGCTGGCGGCCGCGGAAGGCCTCGAACACAGCCTTGGGATCAAGGCTGCCGCCGAGGCTGAGCACCGTGTCGCGAAAGCGACGACCCGTCTCCTGGATCTGGGTTTCATTCTCGAGGCCCACAGCTTCAAAGGCCTCAAAGGCATCGGCACTGAGCACCTCGGCCCACTTGTAGGAGTAGTAGCCCGCTGCATAGCCGCCGGAGAAGATGTGGCCGAAGCTGCAGAGGAAGGCGTCTTCATCGATGGGGGGGAGCACCGTGGTGCTGGCCGCGATCTGGCGGCGCAGTTGCTCGGGGGTCTGGCCGCAGCCCGGGTGCCACTGGCTATGCAGCCGCATGTCCGTGAGGGCGAAGTGCACCTGCCGCAGGGTGGCGGCCCCGCCCATGAAGGTGCGGGCGGCCTTGAGCTTGGCGAATTCCTCCTCCGGAAGCGCTGCACCGGTCTGCCAGTGGCGCGCCATGCCCAGCAGAGTGGCCCTGTCGTAGCACCAGTTCTCCATGAACTGGCTGGGCAATTCCACCGCATCCCACTCCACGCCGTTGATGCCGGCTACCTGGGGCCGCTCCACCGTGGTGAGCATGTGCTGCAGGCCATGGCCGAACTCGTGGAAGAGGGTTTCCACCTCCTCGAAGGTCATCAGGCTTGGGGTCTCCCCTACCGGTGGGCTCTGGTTGCAGATCAGGTAGGCCACCGGCAGCACCGGGGTGCCATCGGCCTGCACCGACCGCACCAGGCACTCATCCATCCAGGCGCCGCCGCGCTTGCTGTCCGGGCGGCTGTAGGGATCGAGGTAGAAGGCGGCAATGGCCTTGCCGGTCCGCGCGCCCGCGCCGGCTCCCTCCAGCACTCGGAAGAAGCGCACATCCGGATGCCATACCGGGGCTTCCCCATCGGCTGCCTCGATGCGAATGTCGAAGAGGCGGCCGCAGAGGCTGAACAGGCCCTCCAGTACCCGCGGTAGGGGGAAATAGGGGCGTAGGGCCTCGCTGTCGAGCTCGAAGCTCTCCTGGCGCAGCACTTCGGCCCAGTAGGACACATCCCAGGGCTTGAGGTCCGAGGCCTCCGGCGCGCCGTGGCGGGCGGCGCAGGCCCGCAGGGCCTCCAGTTCCTGCTGGGCCACGGGATGGGCGGCCCGCCGTAGCTCCTCCAGCAGTTGCTCCACCGCCGCTTGGGAATCGGCCATCTTGGCGGCGAGGCTCACTGCGGCCCAATTGGCATAGCCCAGGCGTTGGGCCTGCTGGCCCCGCAGGCTGAGAATCTGCTCGATCAGCGGCCAGTTGTTGAGGTCGGCGGCGCTGCCTTCGCCCTGGCCGGAGGCGCGGCCCACATGGGCTTTGTACAGCTGCTCCCGCAGGTCGCGGCGGCGGCTGTATTTCATGAACGGGGCGTAGCGGGGCATGTCCAGGCCCAGCAGCCAGGGTCCCGCCGCCGCCGTGCTGCCCTCCGCTCCAGCGGAGCGGGCGGCCTGGGCCAGTTGGTCCAGCAGGCTGGTGGGCAGCCCGTCCACGTCATTGGGGCCGGTGAGGCTGAGGGTCCAGCTGTTGGTGGCATCCAGCACCTGGTTGCCGAAGCGGGTGGAGAGCTCCGCCAACTCCTGGCTGGCGGCGTTGAACGCCTCCTTGGCCTCGCCGCTGAGGCCAACCCCGCGCAATTGCATGTCGCGCAGCTCGGCGACCAGGATCCGCTCTTGCGTGGCATCAAGGTCTCTGCTTTGCCCTTGTAGCTGCTGCAGCGCTCGATAGATCACCTGGCTCTGGCCAGCCCGGTTACCGAATTGCACCACCGCCGCCTGCTGGCTGGCGTGGGCTTCGCGTAGCTCGGGGCTGTTGCACACGCCATTGAGATGGCTAACCACGCCCCAGCTCCAGCGCAGGCGTTCCCCCATGCGCTGTAGGGGGTCCATCACCTGGTGCCACGCCAGGGGGGTGCGATTGCTCAGGGCCTGCTCCAGCTGCTGCTCCAGGGCAGACAACTCATCCTGCAGCTGCCCCATCAACGCGGGGATGTGGGCCTGCACCTGCTCGGCCGTGATGGCCTCAAACGGCGGCAGGCCTTCCCCCAGCAGGATTGCGGGTACTGGGATGGGGCTGGCGGTGCTGCTGGCGCCGGACATCAGGGAATCGAGCCGCAGGGACGGCCATCGGAGATCCCCCCATTTCAGCGGAGATTCGAGCTCTGGTGCCGTTCAGCCCAGGGCGGGAAGCCGACCGATCGCCACCACGGTGTGGCTGGCCAGGTTGGTGGCTAAAGCGGTGGTGGTGGCCTCGTAGAGATCGATGGCCACCCGCGGCCAGAAGCCGATCACCAGGGTGGGCACCAACAGGCTCAGACCAATCACCAGTTCGCGGGGTTTCATGTCGCCCACTACCGCCAGGGCGGGAATGCGAGGGCCGAAGAACACCCGGCGGCAGAGGCTGAGCAGGTAGATGGGGGTAAGCACAACGCCGATGGCGGCGAGCACCACGGTGATGACGCGGAAACCCACGGTGAAGCCGTCATTGCTGGTAACCCCGAGGAACACGGTGATTTCGCTGACGAACCCGCTCATCCCCGGCAGGGCCAGGGAGGCCAGGGAGCTAGCCACGAAGAAGGCGAACGTGATGGGCAGGGCCTTGGCTAGGCCGCCCATGTTGGGAATTGAAAGGGTTTTGGTGCGCTCGTAGAACACCCCGGTCACGAAGAACATGGCGGCGGCGATCAGTCCGTGGCTGATCATCTGCAGCATTGCCCCGCTCATGCCGAGACTGTCCACGGCGCCGATGCCCAGCAGCACAAAGCCCATGTGGCTCACGGAACTGCAGGCGATCCTGCGTTTCACGTTGTCCTGGGCAAAGGCGTTGAGGGCGCCGTACACGATGTTCACAATGCCCAGCACGATCAGGGCTGGAGCCAGCTGCAGGTGGGCCTCCGGCAGCATCTGCACGTTGAAGCGAAGCAGGGCATAGCCGCCCATCTTGAGCAGCACCCCGGCCAGGAGCATTGATACCGGTGCATTGGCTTCGCCGTGGGCATCCGGCAGCCAGGTGTGCAATGGGAACATCGGCAGCTTCACGCCGAAGCCCACCAGGAAGCCCAAGTAGCACAGCAGGCCGAAGGTTCCACCGGGGCTGCGGGCGGCCAGCTCACTGAGGTTGAGGGTGAAGGGCCCGTTGAGGGCCAGGGCCAGGCCGCTCAGCAGGATCAGCAGTGAGGCGGTGGCGGTGTAGAGGATGAACTTGGTGGCGGCGTACTGGCGCTGGTGGCCGCCCCAGATGGCGATCAGCAGATACACCGGCACCAGTTCGAGTTCCCACGCCAGGAAGAAGAGCAAGAAGTCCTGGGAGAGGAACACCATCGCCTGGGCGGAGGCCTGCACCAGCAGGAGGGCGAAGTAGAGGCGACTCTTCTTCTGGATATTCCAGCTGGCCGCCACCGAGAGCAGCGTTACCAGGCCGGAGAGCACCACCAGGGGGGCTGAGAGGCCATCGGCCGCCAGCGACCACTCCAGGCCAAGGGAGGGCACCCATGCGAACCGCTCCACCAGCTGCAGACCCGCCACGGAGCCGTCGTAGTGCTGGCTGAACACGTAGAGCATCAGCACCAGATCCGCCAGCAGCACGGCGAGAGCAGCGGTGCGGGGCAGTTTTGGATCGGTGCCGTCGCCGGGCAGGAGCATCAACAGCGGAGCTGCCACCGCTGGAAGCAGGGTGATCAGGCTCAGCCAGGGAAAGGAGTCGGAGAGGGTGGACGCGGCCGTCAGGGGCAGGTTGGCGTCCATCTCAGCCTTGGCTTGGGTTACTGGAAGTGGGCCGTCAACAGTCAGCGTATGGGCTTTGCAGCAACGCGGCTGTCTGTTTCTCGATGAGCCAACGCTAGCCGATCGACCTGGGTATTTGTACTCAGGGCTGCTGGCCTAGGGCTTCGGTTCAGAGGTGGCGCCAGCGGCTGCCGGCCTGCTGGAGTTGCAGTACCTCAGCTCTCGACGCTACGCCTTCGGCCTCCCAGGCCCTCACCATGGCGCGACTCACGGCACCGGCGCTCTCCTTTTTAGACAGCGCCAGGATGCTTGGGCCCGCGCCACTGATCACACAGCCCCAGGCCCCGGCCTGAATGGCCGCCTCGCGCACCTGCCGGCCGCCCTGGATCAGGCCCCAGCGGTAGGGCTCGTGGATCCGGTCATGCATGCCATCGGCGATCAGATCGCCGTTGCCTGTGCGCAAGCCCTGCAGCAGCAGGGTGAGGGAGCCGAGGTTGGTCACGGCATCGGGGATGGAGATCACCTTGGGCATCACCCGCCGGGCTTCACTGGTGGAGAGGCGAATGGACGGGATCGCCACCACCGCCATCACCTCCGGTGACCACTCGCAGCGCACCACCCGCCAGCGATGTGAGGCTGCCTTGGCGGTCATGCAGAGCCCTCCCAGCAGCGAGGGCACCACGTTGTCGGGATGCCCCTCGATGTCGATGGCTAGCTCCAGCAGCTTTTCGCGGCTGAGCGGCTCCCCGATCAGGGCGTTGGCACCCATCAGCCCGGCCACGATGGCGGTGGCACTGCTGCCCAGGCCCCTGGCCGGTGGCACCGCCAGCCGGACCCGCGCCTCCACGGCAATCGGCTGCTCTCCGGCCTCCTTCCACACCCGCTGAGCGGCGCGGTACACAAGGTTGTCTGGGCCGCCGCGGAGATGGGAGCCCTCACTGCCCTCAATGATCAGTTCGAAGCGCTCGCCATCGCCCTCGATGCAGCGCATCTCGAAGTGATTGTTCAGATCCAGGGCTGCTCCCAGACAATCAAATCCTGGGCCGAGATTGGCTGTAGTGGCCGGTACGTCCACCACAACCCCCTGTCCGATGCGGGGGCGCACCATGCGATCCGTTCTGCTGGGGCTCAGTGTCCCACCCGCCGGTTACAACGCCAGCAGCATCCGGGCGCGGCAGGCCGCGCTGAACAGGCCGGCCCCGGCTTCGGTGAGGGCCTTCACCGGCACCTGGTTCACCACCGCGCTGAGTCGGCCCTTGTGGGCAAACGGCCCAAGAAACGCCTCCGTAGCTAGCTGGTCCAGCAGCTTTCCGGCGGTGCCTCCGCCGATCCACAGCCCCCCCAGGCAGAGGGATTGCAGCACCAGATCACCGGCAACGCTGCCGTAGGCGCCCAGCCAGATGCTGAGGGCGTGTTGGGCCAGTGGATCCCCCGACTGGGCTGCGGCGGCCACCAGAGCCGGAAGATCGGGCCGATCCGGAGCGGCGGCGGTACTGGTGGCCCAGAGCTGGCTCGGCTGATGCAACGGATGGGGGGTGGATCCGGTGTGCTGGCTCAGGCACCAGCGGAACACCTGCCCCAGGCCAGGGCCGCTCACCACCCGTTCAATTGACACGCGCTCTAGCCCTTGATCCTGAAGCAGCCATTGCTTCAGCTGCCATTCCGCGTCGGTGCGGGCGGCAAACTCGCCATGGGCGGCTTCGCTGGCCATGGCCATCAGCCCCCGCGGGCCGGGGATTCCCATGGCTACGCCGAGTCCGGTGCCGGCGCCGAGGATCGCGATCGGTGCCCCGGAGATCGCAGGCTTGTCCACCAGGGTGTGCTGCTGGTGAGCCTGCAGGTGGTTGAGGCCGTAGATGAGCACGGCGAAGTCGTTCACCAGCTCCAGGTGCTCAATGGCACAGGCGTTCTGGAGGGCGTGTTCCTCCAGCATCCAGGGCAGGTTGGTGAGTTGCACCCGCCCCCCCTGCACGGGGCCGGCAATGGCCAGGCAGGCCCGTTGGGGCCGATCCGACAATGGCTCGAGGAAGTGGTTCAGCAGCACGGAGAAGTCGTGCCACTCGGCGGAGCTGTAGCGCTCGCGGCGCTGCTCGATCAGCTGATCACCGTTCACCCGGTAGGTGGCCAGCAGGGTTTTGGTGCCGCCGATATCCCCGGCCAGGATGGTGGTCATGGCAGTTCCGAGCGTGATGGGAGTGGCCTGGGATCAGAGCTGCAGGCCAGCCGACCGGTCCTGGCTGGCCTGGCTGGCTGCGTTGAGCAGGTTCGCCACAGCCACGCTGCCCAGGTCACCGTCGCGGCGGCTGCGCAGGCTCACACTCTGGGTTTCCGCTTCCTTGGCGCCGATCACACCCAGCACGGGGATTTTCATCTGCTCGCCGTTGCGGATCAGCTTGCCGAGGCGGTCGCCGGAGTGGTCGATCGTGGCGCGCACTCCCGCGGCCTTGAGCTGCCCCAGCAGCTGCTGTGCGTAGGGCATCACCTCATCGGTGACGGGCAGGAGGCGGATCTGCTCGGGTGCCAGCCAGAAGGGGAAATCGCCCGCGTAGTTCTCGGTCATGATCCCGAAGAACCGTTCCAGCGAGCCGAAGATGGCCCGGTGGATCATGATCGGTCGCTGGCGGGTACCATCGGCGGCCACGTACTCCAGCTGGAAGCGTTCCGGCAGGTTGAAATCGAGCTGGATGGTCGAGCACTGCCACATCCGGCCGATGGCATCCTCGATCTTGAGGTCGATCTTCGGCCCGTAGAAGGCGCCGCCGCCCTCATCGATCTTGTAGGCCCAGCCCTTGCGATCGAGCGCCTCGATCAGGCCGTTGGTGGCCAGCTCCCACACGGCGTCGTCGCCGATGGACTTTTCCGGGCGGGTGGAGAGGTTGATCTCGTAGTTCCGGAAATCGAAGGTGGAGAGGATCTGTTCGGTGAGATCGAGGATGCGCAAGATCTCATCGCCGATCTGGTCCGGTAGGCAGAACACGTGGGCATCGTCCTGGGTGAAGCCGCGCACCCGCATCAGCCCGTGCATCACGCCGGGGCGCTCGTAGCGATACACGGTGCCCAACTCGGCCCAGCGGATCGGCAGCTCCCGGTAACTGCGCAGGGTGCTGGCGTAGGTGAGCACGTGGAACGGGCAGTTCATCGGCTTGAGCTGGTATTCCCGCTCATCCACCTGCATGGGGCCGAACATGCTCTCGGCGTAGAAATCCAGGTGGCCTGAGGTTTTCCACAGGCTGATGTCGGCCACGTGGGGGGTGTAGAGCAGCTCGTAGCCCGCGTCGAAATGGGCCTGGCGCCAGAAGTCTTCGATCAGCAGGCGCATGCGGGCGCCCCGGGGGTGCCAGAACACCAGGCCGGCGCCGGCCTCATCTTCGATCGAGAACAGATCCAGATCGGTGCCCAGGCGGCGGTGGTCGCGGCGCAGGGCCTCTTCCTTGCGGCGCTTGTATTCCGCTAATTGTTCAGGGGTTTCCCAGGCGGTGCCGTAGATCCGCTGCAGCTGGGCCTTGGTTTCATCGCCCCGCCAGTAGGCACCGGCCACGCTTTCAAGCTCAAAGGCCTTGGGGTTGAGCTCGCTGGTGTTGGCCACGTGGGGGCCGGCGCACAGGTCCCACCAGTCCTCTCCCAGGGTGTAGAGGCTGATGGGTTCCTGGATGCCCGCCAGGATCTCCAGCTTGTAGGGCTCGTTCTGGGCCTGGATCCGGGTTTCGGCTTCGGCGCGGCTCACCTCGATCCGTTCCAGCGGCAGCCGGCGGCCGATGATCTTGCCCATCTCCTTCTTAATGGCCTTGAGATCGGTCTCCGTAAAGGGTTCGGGATTGTCGAAGTCGTAGTAAAAACCGCTTTCGGTCCAGGGGCCGATGGTCACTTGGGCCTGCGGGAACAGCTTCTGCACCGCCATGGCCATCACGTGGCTCATCGAGTGGCGAAGACGCAGCAGCTGGGGGCTCTCGCTGGTTTTGGGCAGCGTGATGGCTGGGGTCGTGGTGGTGGCGTCGCTGCTGCTCAGGGCTGAATCGGCAGAGCGGGTCGCGGTCACGGCAGGGAGGCAGGCAACCCTGATCCTACGCAGGAGAAATCGGTCTCCTTAGGCTAAGGACGTGACCATTCCCTCCCCCTCCCCCGATTCCGTCGAGCTGCTGGATCAGCTGTTGCAGTCGTTGTTTGGCGACTTCGACCACTGGTTTCGCCGTGGCCTGGTGCTGCTCGATTGCACTCCCGAGGGTCTGCTGCCTCCCGGTGAAGCGGAGGCCCTGCAGCGTGACATTCAGGTTGCTCTGGCGGAACTGGCGGCCGCCCGCGCCCTGCGCAGTGCCGCCCCCACGGCGATGGCGGTGGACATGGACGCCATGGCCCCCTGGCATCGCCTGATGATGCGGATCTGGAGCCTCTCGGCCCTGCTGCGCCGCGCCGGCGTGGCCTTGCCCCAGGCGCCGGAACCACCGGCCATGCCCCCCCGACTCAGCGGATTCGATGGCTAACCGCCTGCAATGGCCAGAGCGGCGTTTTGTGGCGGTGGCCTACGGGCTCTGGGCCTTAGGGCTGGTGGGCGTGTGTGGCCTGCAGCGCTTCTACAATCGCAAGCCCCTCAGCGGCACCCTGTGGCTGCTCACCTTTGGCCTGTGTGGCATCGGTCAACTCGTGGATCTCTTCCTGATCCCCGAGCTCACCAACCAGGCCAACCAGCCGCTGCTGCTGGAGCAGGCCCTGGCCAAGCTGGATGGGCTGGGGCCTGCGGGCAGCGCGCGTTTGCCCCTTGATCGGCAGTTGTTGGCCCTGGCCCGGCGCAGTGGGCCTGCTGGCTTCACCCTCAATGACGCGCTGTTGGAGCTTGCCTTGCCGGCCGAGACCCCGCGGGAGAGGGTGCGGGAAGAGCTGGAGCGGCTGCTCCACGACCACCTGTTGGATGTGGGCAACGACGAGCGGGGCCGTGTTGTCTATCGCGAACCCTGAGGTTCAGGCCGGATTGCTAACACGCTTGAGGCTTTCCCGGTAGAAGCGGGTGAGATCTTCTGCCTGTTTCACGGGCTGCCCGTAGGCGCTCATGCCGGCCAGGGTGGGGAAGGACGCCCACTCCTTGGCCAGTGTGGCTATGGATTCCGGGGTGAGTCCGCTGCTGTCGATGCTGTCGAGCACGCCGCGGCGGTCGATCAGGTAGAGGGCGGCCTGGTCTTGGCTGGCGGGATCGAAGCTCTCGAGCTGCAGCTTGCGGGAGGCTTCCTTCCAGGTGGTGGGCAGAAACTGGTAGGCGCCCGCTGCTGCGCTGGTGTAGCGCTTGGTGACCACGATCTCCGGATGGCGGGCCAGGCTGGCGAATCGCCCCCCTCCGTAGAGGGTGTGGTAGCCCTCACGGCTGCCCCGCTTCCAGGTGCCCTCGGCATAGCGGATGGTGTTCAACAGGGCCCGCCGCTTGGGCGTGATCGCGTAGCTCTGGACGTGCGGCTTCTCGGCCAGGGGAGCGGCTTGGGTGGTTGCCTGAGTGGCTGCCTGGCTGCTGCTGTCCAGCGCTTCCACCAAGGGTCCGGCGGCCAGCAGGGCGAACGCAGCGCAGCAGGCCGCCAGGGGGGCGCGGGTCTTGGCAGGAAAGCGGCGAACCATAAGCACTGAAGGAAGCAGGACTCCAGAGAGCTTGTTGCTCAGGCAGGGTCCAGGGCGAGACCCCCGGGAGCCGAACTGGACAAACGGGTCTTGCTATGCGTAGGGCTCGCCTGTTTTGCTGGGACTCGCTTGGGATCCTTGAGAGGCTCCTGGCCTGCTGGTTCTGGGGTGGTCCCATTTGCCCCATGGTTTGTGCTGCCGAAGGGCTGGATTGATGCGGCTTTCTGATTAGGCAAGTTAATCAATCCTTCGGGATTGATCAGTGCGGACCTAATGGCGCTGCAGGAAGCCGAGGGCTTCGCGGGTGCGCTCCAGGGTGGCCTGGGCCACGGTCTCGGCCCGTTCGCGGCCGTGGGCCAGGACGCGGTCCAGTTCGGCGGGATCGGCGCTCAGTTCGGCGTAGCGCTCCTGCACGGGGCGTAGGGCCTCCACGGCGGCTTCAGCCAGCAGCGGCTTGAAGGCCCCCCACCCCATCTGGGCGCACTCCTCAGCGGCGGCATCCCGGCCCAGGCCGCTCAGGATGGCGTAGAGGCCGAGGAGGTTGTCGGTTTCCGGGCGCTCGGGGTTGCCGAACTCCAGTCCTATCACCGGATCGGTTTTGGCCCGTTTGATCTTCTTGGTGATCACTTCAGGCGGATCCAGCAGGGTGATGCGAGACCCCTCGTTGGGGTCGCTCTTGCTCATTTTGCTGCGCCCGTCGGTGAGGCTCATCACCCGGGCGCCCTCTTTGAGGATCAGAGGTTCGGGCACCTTCAGCACCGGAATCAGTTCCCCATCGGCGTCCTTGTGTCCGAAGCGGGCATTGATGCGTTGTTGGGCGATGTCGCGGGCCAGCTCGAGGTGCTGTTTTTGGTCTTCACCCACCGGCACCAGGTCGGCGTCATAGAGAAGGATGTCTGCGGCCATCAGCACCGGGTAATCCAACAGGCCCACGGACACCTGATCGCCCTGCTTCAGGGCCTTTTCCTTGAACTGGATCATCCGCTCCAACCAGTTCAGTGGCGTGACGCAGTTCAGCAACCAGGCCAGCTCACTGTGGGCGGCGACATGGCTCTGCACGAACACGGTGCTCCTGGTCGGATCAATGCCGCAGGCCAGGTAGAGCGCGGCGGTCTTGCGGGTGTCAGCCGCCAGTTGCCTCGGGTCATGGGGCACGGTGATGGCGTGCAGGTCCACCACACAGAAGAAGGTCTCGTGGCTGTCCTGGAGATCCACCCAGTTGCGGATGGCACCGAGCCAGTTGCCCAGATGCAGAGCGCCGGTGGGCTGAACCCCGGAGAGAACCCTTGCGCGTTGCATCAGTGAAACGAAAAAGTTGGCGGGATTCTGCCGTCTGGCCGAACCCCGCCGGCTCGATTGGATCAGGCGTCGCTGTTGCCGGCCTCGGCAACCACCTCGCTGGCGGGCTCGGTCGCTTCCGCAGGCTCGGCAGCGGCGGCAGCGGCGTCGCTCTCCGCAGCTGGAGCCGCCGGGGCCGCTGGGCGGCTCGGCCTGGCAAAGGGATTGGGGCGACTGCCACCACGCTCGCCACGGCCTTCACCGCGGCCATCGGGGCGGCCACCGCGACGCTCACGGTCCCCTTGGGGACGGGCACCACCGGCGGCCCGTTGCTGGGCTACCAGTTCCTCGAGCTTGCCCTCCTCGAGCAGCTGGGCCACGGTGCGGATCGAGAGGCCCAGGGCGGCCACGGTGGAGCGCAGGCCGAAGGCCTCCTGCACGGCACGGGCGGCACGCATCTCGTTGTCGCTCAGGCGGATGCGGAAGCCACCGGGTTCACGGTTGCCCCCATCACGGCCGCCACCCTCGCGGTTGCCGCGACCGCCGCGAAAACCAGCCTGACCACCATCGGAGCGGCCGTCGCCGCGCGCTTCCTGGTTGGTTTCGTTGATCCCGTCGGCCATGGCCGCACACCCATCTAAATCAGGGGCAAGTGTGACGCATGGGGGTGGCCGGAGGCCAGCACCATTGCAGTTGATGGACCTCGTCGCTGCCCCCGCGGGCCAACACCAGCAGGGGCACCGGCGAGGGGCCTGGCGCCTCCACCTGCCGGCGGTAGAGATCCACCAGTCGCAGGTAGTGGGTGAGGGTCCAACCCTGGTTGCCTGCATCCTGCACATGCCAGAAGCGGCGCAGGGCCTCCGAGCAGGCCTCCCGGCCGAATTCCTCCCAACACTGCTCCTGGGCTTGCTGGCTGCTGCGGCCCGCCTGGCGCAAAGCTCGGAACCGCTCGAGCTCCGGGACCTCACCGCTGGCATCAGGGGGCAGGACCTGGGCCAGCTCATCCACCCGCACCACCTTCAACCGCAGCCAGCAGCGTTCGAGCAATAGCACTGGGCGGCTGCCTTCCCAGGTGCTGTGCTGTTGCTGGTCGGCGATCAGGGCGGTGGTGCGCTCCTGCAGGCGTGGGGTGAGCAGCGAGGCCAGTTCAGCCATGGGCCCCACGGAAGGTGATGGTTGGGATGGCGTATTCGCGGGGTTCCAGGTGGATCGTGCAACGCACCTCGCCGAACCGGGCCTGGAGATGCTCTTCCACCAGTTCGGTGATCCGGTGAGCGGTGGGCAGATCATCGGCATCCACCACCATATGGAGCTCGATGAACACCCGCTGGCCGAGGACACCGCGGCTGGCGATGTCATGCACATTGAGCACGCCGGGTACCGCCATGGCCACTTCATGGATGGCCTCGGGTGCGATGGCAATCTGATCCACCAACCAGGGGAGGTTGGCGCGTAGCACCCGCCAGCAGGACAGGAACAGCAAGAGGCAGAGGGGCATGGCCATGGCCACGTCCAGCCAGGTTTGCTTGAGCACCAGGACGGCACTCAGGCCTAGCAGCACCAGCACGGTGGTCCAGAGATCGCCGCTGGTGTGCCTGGCATCGGCCAGAAGTAGGGGACTGTTGAGTCGTTTGCCCTCGCTGCGCTCGTAGGCGGCCAGCAGCAGGTTGCAGCCCAGCACAATCAACAACACCAGCAGATCGTGGCCATCGAGGCGCAGGGGCTGCACAGCCGTGACGATTCGCCCCACGGCTGTGCGCAGGATCTCCACGGCTGTGAACAGGATGAAGCCGGCGATGGCTAGGGCGCCCACCGCTTCGTACTTGTCGTGGCCGTAGGGATGGTCCCGGTCGGGCTTGGGATCGGACAGACCATTGGTGATCAAGCCCAGCAGGCTGGACAGGCCATCGGTGGCGCTGTGCATGGCGTCCGCCAGCAGGGCCAACGACCCGCTTTTCAGGCCCACGGCGAGTTTGAGCACGCTCATGCCCACATTCACGCCGAGGGCGATCAGCAAGGCCCGCTTCACCTCACGGCGCGAGTCGCTGCGGTGGGGGCTGACCAGGGTTGGGGTGGTGGCTGCCATGGGCCAGCTGGAGAACCGCAAGCACTGCCCAAGCTATTGGGTCTGGGCAGAGAGCACCAGTTGAGCTAGAGAGGCAGCGCCAGAACGGCTCATTCCTGCTGCCCGGGGCGGCAGGGCGCGAGCCTCCGCTTCCCGTTGACTGCACCTCTGAGCCCCTCTCCTGCGGCACCCCAACCGTTCACGGTGTCGGCACCGCTGCCCGCCATGGCCCTGCGGCGGTTGTGGCCGCTGGCGCTGCCGCTCGTGGGCGGTTGGCTGGTGCTGGACAGCCTGGATATCCAGTTGTCGTCGTTGGTGAGCCTTGGGGTGGCGGCCGGTGGACTGTGGTTGCTGCGGGGGCGTCGACGGCCCAGCGCTCAACGCTGGCCCCGCACCGCTGCGGGTTGGCTCGAGCGCTGCGACACCGTGTTAGCGGCCTTTGAACGGCTGGAGGGAGTGGAGGCCTGCGCCGACCAGCAGAGTGTCCGGCAGCAGGCCCTAGCGGTGCTGCGGGCGCGGCAGCAGCGCGGGTATCTGGATGTCGCGGTGGTGGGTTCTCAGCTCCCCGATCCCAGTCTTGGTACGGCCCTGGCTGAAGCCTGCCGCGCGGCTCTGCCATTGAGGTTGCACTGGACCCACCCGCTTTCGGCCTATAGCCCGGACTGGCAGTGGCCCGAGTTCTTCCGCCACTGCGACCATCTTTTCTATTGCCTCGATTTGCCCCTGCGGGCCTCCGATCTGCGCTGGTTGGAGGCCCTGCCCCAGGGGCAGCCTGTTTGGCTGTTGGTGCAGCGCACTGCCTGCGCTAACTGGTCGGCTCGTGAGCGGGAATTGAACGGGCAGCTGCCCGAGCAGCTGCGGGACCGCTGGCTGGCCTGGAGCTCCGCAGAGCCTGGGGCTTTGGCCCAGGCTCTGGCCCCGCTGGCCCAGAGCCTGGCGGGTTCCGGCCAGCAACAGCTGGAGCACACCCAGCGGCGCTGCCTCGAACAGTTGCATGGTGTCTGGCAGCTTGAGCTGGAAGGGCTGCGGCGCCAGCGCTGCCAGGGGCTACTCCAGCGCACCCAGTGGACCGTGGCGGCAGGGGTGGTGATGGCCCCTCTGCCCAGCCTGGATTTGCTGGTGTTGGCCGCAGCCAATGGCTTGATGCTTCAGGAGATGGCCCGCCTCTGGGAGTGTTCCTGGACCCTGGAGCAGCTGCAGGCCGCCGCCGCTGAGCTGGCCAAGGCGGCCCTGACCCTGGGGGTGGTGGAGTGGAGCTCCCAGGCCCTGGCCTCCCTGGTGAGGCTCCATGGCGCTACCTGGCTGGTGGGCAGTGCCCTGCAGGCCCTCAGTGCCGCCTATCTCACCCGGGTGGTGGGGCGTGCCATGGCCGACTACCTCGCTCTGGCCTCAGGGGTGCCTGAAGCGGAGCTTCAGGCACTGCTCCAGCGCCAGGCGCCTCTGCTGGTGGCGCGGGCCGCCGAAGAGGAGAAAGTGAACTGGAGCAGCTTTCTCCAGCAGGGGCAGGAGTGGTTGCGCCAGCAGGGCAGCGGCGGCTCCGCTGGGATGGTGCCCTCCTTGCCAGCCGCGTGACGCCACCGGGGACGAACCCGGCGCCAACCCAGGGCCAAGAACAAGGCTTTAGCTAACTTCATGAAGGTGTCATGAAGTACTTCATGAATAACAATTATCGCTTGCGAACTTAACTTTTCCTCCTGGAATTGTTTGGCTTGCCTCCGTAGCGTGGCCCTGCCACATCCTGTGGCCACCCTGTACTCATTCGGTTCCATGTCCACTGCCATCCGCAGCGGCCGCGCCAGTAGCTGGGAAAGCTTCTGTCAGTGGGTTGCCTCCACCGACAACCGCATTTATGTGGGTTGGTTCGGTGTGCTGATGATCCCCTGCCTTCTGGCGGCCACCATCTGCTACATCGTGGCGTTCATCGCCGCTCCCCCCGTCGACATCGACGGCATCCGTGAGCCCGTTGCCGGTTCGCTGATCTACGGGAACAACATCATCTCCGGTGCTGTCATCCCTAGCAGCAACGCCATCGGCCTGCACTTCTATCCCATCTGGGAAGCGGCCAGCCTCGATGAGTGGCTGTACAACGGCGGCCCCTATCAGCTGGTGGTGTTCCACTTCCTGATCGGCATCTCCTGCTACATGGGCCGTCAGTGGGAACTCTCCTACCGCCTCGGCATGCGTCCCTGGATCTGCGTGGCCTACAGCGCCCCGCTCTCGGCCGCCATGGCTGTGTTCCTGGTGTATCCCTTTGGCCAAGGCTCCTTCTCCGATGGTATGCCGCTGGGCATTTCAGGCACCTTCAATTTCATGCTGGTGTTCCAGGCTGAGCACAACATCCTGATGCACCCCTTCCACATGCTGGGTGTGGCCGGTGTGTTCGGCGGCAGCCTGTTCTCCGCCATGCACGGCTCCCTGGTGACCTCCTCCCTGGTGCGTGAAACCACCGAGGCTGAGTCCCAGAACTACGGCTACAAGTTCGGCCAAGAGGAAGAGACCTACAACATCGTGGCTGCCCACGGTTACTTCGGTCGCCTGATCTTCCAATACGCCTCCTTCAACAACAGCCGCAGCCTGCACTTCTTCCTGGCTGCCTGGCCCGTGGTTGGCATCTGGTTCACGTCCATGGGCGTCAGCACCATGGCCTTTAACCTGAATGGCTTCAACTTCAACCAGTCGATCCTGGATGCCCAGGGCAAAGTTCTGCCCACCTGGGCCGACGTGCTCAACCGCGCCAACCTCGGCATGGAAGTGATGCACGAGCGCAATGCTCACAACTTCCCGCTCGACCTGGCGGCAACGGATGTTGTGCCCGTGGCGATGACCGCACCGGCCATCGGTTGATCGGGGCCTAGGCGCCTCGACTCCATCGCCCTCGCTACGGCGGGGGCTTTTTTGTGCCCTGGCCTCGTCCGCGGACCAGCCCAGCCCGCAGCGAGAATGGCTGAAGCCCCCCGCTCCCCGCTTGGATCAGCACTGGCCCTGGTGGCCCCTCTTGCCGCTCTACCCTTATGGCCAAAGGCGCACCGTGGTGCGCGAGCTGATCCCTGGAGAGCTGTGGAGCTTTGAGCAGCTCCAGGGCGTGTTCTATGTCGCGGTGCCGATCCGCATGACTGTGGCACGGGTGCGCGGTGGGCTCATGCTCTACGCCCCCGTGGCACCCACCGCTGAACTTCTGCAACAGCTCCGCGACCTGGAACATCAGCACGGACCCGTGCGCTCGATCGTGCTGCCCACGGCCTCAGGCCTAGAGCACAAGCTGCCCGTGCCGGCCATGGCTCGCGCCTTCCCGGAGGCTGAGGTGTGGGTGACCCCCGGCCAGTGGAGTTTTCCCCTTCCCCTGCCCCTGGCTTGGTTGGGTTTTCCAGTGGGTCGTACCCGGGTGCTGGCGGAGCAGGGGTTTCCCCATGGGGATGAACTGTGTTGGGAGTCCCTTGGTCCCATCGATCTGGGCCTGGGCCGTTTCCAGGAATTCGCCTGTCTGCACCGCACCAGTGGGGCCCTGCTGCTCACCGATGCCCTTGTGGCCATTGGTGCGCAGCCGCCGGAGTTGTTCAACGCCGACCCCACCCCGCTGTTGTTCCATGCCCGTGATCGGGGCGATCAGCCCCTGCAGGACACGGCGGACCAGCGGCGCCGTGGCTGGCAGCGGCTGGTGCTGTTTGCCTCGTACCTACGCCCGGATGTACTGGCGGTGCCCCAGCTCCAGGAGCTGCTGACCCAGGCCTTTCAGCCGGGCCTGCGCAACCCCCGCAGCTACTTCGGTCTCTATCCCTTTCGCTGGCAGCCGGGCTGGGAGGCCGCCTTTGATGGTTTGCTCCACCAGGGGCAGCCCTGCCTGCAGATTGCCCCTGTGCTCGAGCGGCTGGTGTTTCCCAGGGCTCGTGACCCCTTGCTGGCCTGGTTGCGCCGTCTCGCGCAGTGGCAGGAGATCCGCTGGGTGGTGCCGGCCCACTACGACGCGCCCGTGCCCTGTTCAGCGGTCCAGCTGGAGGGGCTGGTCAAGGCTATTGAATCGCGCCCCTGGGCCCCAGAGGAGGGCAACTGGGCCTATCTCGCCCAGCTGGATGCCTTGTTGCTGCGTAGCGGTGTTGTGCCGGAGCAGCCCGGAGTCTGATGCCGTGCCACTAACGCGGTTCAACCCGGAAGCGCCCCCGCGTTCAGAGCTTCAGCTCGCCGGGATCTGCATCGAGGTCGCCATCGGCGATCAAGCTGGCCTCCAGCTCCATGCGCTGCTCCATTTGGCGCAGGAAGTAGCCAGTCATCATCGCGGAGGCCAGCAGGCCGGCCAAGTGATCACGGCTCGCGGTGATCTTGACGTCAAAGTGCTCGCCGGGAAGCATCCCCAGCAGCCCCTGCACGTTGTGGCGAATAATGTCCTGAATATCGCCACTGGCCGAGCGGGCGACCCGCTGCAGAACATCGGGAGACTGTTCCTGCAGATATTGGATCAGCGAATTGCTGCCCGCGGCTTCGCTATCACTCGTCAGGAACTCCGGGTTGAACATCTCCGGTGCGCTCCGCGTCACGGTTGCACCCTACCCCAGCTGTTCATCGCGATCGGGACGGGTGAGGTCGGAGAACCGAATCGGACCGAGCCTGTTCAGAGGCCAATAGCGGAACACCGCCGTGCCGATCACTTCCGAGGTTGGTAACGGCCCCCAGAGATGGGAATCGAGGCTGGCGTTGCGGTTGTCTCCCAGCACCAGCAGAGATCCCTCTGGAACAGTCACGGGCCCGAAGCTGTAGTTGATCGGCTCGGGCCGCCAAGGCTCAGCCACCGCTTCACCATTGCGGATCAGGTTGCCGCCAGCAACGGCCACCTGGTCGCCGGGCTGACCGATCACCCGTTTGATCAGCGCGGCTTTCGGGTCGTAGCCCCCCTCCACCAAGGCTGGCGGCGCGTGAAACACCACGATCGCTCCATAGGGCAGGCCTTTGCCGAGGTGGGGCCGCACTTTTTCCACGAGAATGCGGTCCTGCAATTGCAGGGTTGGCAGCATCGAGCCGGAAGGAATCCAGCGCGGTTCGATCACGGCCCATCGCAGCAGTAGCGCTGCCGCCAGCCAGAGCAGCACCGACCGCCAGGCCTTGACACCAGAGGGGGATGACGGGGGGGCTTCGCCCATGGGCCGCGGACCGTTCAGCATGATCGCCTCATCCTGCTCACCTGGCTGTTCCGGTGCCTGCCCCCGCCGTCCCCTGCAGCGCCGAGGCCAACCTGCGGGCTTCCCTCACGCTGCTGCAGGCGTTGCGTGCCCTGGGGCTGCGGCGCCTGGTGCTCTGCCCTGGCAGTCGTTCCGGGCCGCTTGCGGTGGCTGCAGGTTTGTTAGCCGCCCATGGAGTGCAGTTGCTCACGGCTGTGGATGAACGGTCCGCGGGCTTCCTGGCCCTGGGCCTGGGCCGCGCCGATGGTGCTCCTGCGGCGCTAGTCACCACCTCCGGTACGGCCGTGGCCAACCTGTTGCCCGCGGTGGTGGAAGCCGACATGGGGGCCGTGCCGTTGCTGCTGCTCACGGCGGATCGCCCAGCTCGCTTGAAGGGCTGCGGTGCCAATCAAACCGTGAACCAGGAGGATTTCTTAAAGGCCAGTTGTCGCCTGGTTGGATCCGCTGATCCCCAGGGCCTAGCGGCGATGCCAGCCAGCGCCATTGAGGCCCTGGCTGGCCAGGCCTGGAACGCTTGCATGGGGGCTCCGCTCGGGCCGGTGCACCTGAACCTGCCCCTGGAGGAACCCCTCCATGCCGATGCCACTGCGCTCCAGCGCCTGAAGTGGCTCGCAGCTGAGCCGGTGCTCCCGGGCCTCGCTGCCGGCGCCACGGCCTGCCCAGCCACCCGCCAGCAGGGCCCGGATCCCTGGACAGTGCTCGATCCCGATGGGGCCGGTGTGGTGGTGGCGGGCCCCTGGCGCGGCACCGCCGCGCAGCTGCCGCCCTTTGCCGCTGCCCTGCTGCGCTGGCAGCAGCGCACGGGTTGGCCGGTACTGGCCGATGCCCTTTCGGGGCTGCGGGGCTGGCCGGGACTGGAGCTGGTGCACGGCTACGACCTGCTACTCGCTGACCCCCCCACCGGGCTCGCCGCCCCACAGCTGCTGCGGCTGGGTCCCATGCCGGCCAGTCGCCGCCTGCAGCAGTGGGTCGCACAGAGCGCCGGCCCGCAACTGCTGATTGCGGAACAGGACCCCCGCAACCTCGATGCCAGCGGCACGGCCACGCTCCGCTGGGCTGCAGGGCTGGAGGCCTGGCTGGAGGCCTGGCCCCACGGGTCCTGGCCGGCTGAAGCGAGCCCGGCCGCGCGGGGCCTGGCCGGGCGCTGGTTGGCTGCGGATCAGCGGACCCAGGGCGCCCTAGATCGCGCCTTGCCCGTTGCGGGGCCCGCCAATGAGCCCGCCCTTGCACGAGCCCTGAGCCGGCTGCTGCCGCCTGAGCTGCCCCTGATGTTGGCCAGCAGCAGCCCCGTGCGGGACTGGGAGAGTTTCAGTGGAGCCGATGCCGCCCACCGGCCGGTGTTCGGTTTTCGCGGGGTTTCTGGGATCGACGGCACCCTCTCCATCGCCTGTGGCCTGGCCCTGGCCCTGGGCAGGCTGGTGCTGCTCAGCGGAGATCTGGCCCTGCTGCACGACAGCAATGGCTGGCTCTGGGCCCAGCAGCTGCGGACCCAGGGCGTGCAGCTCACCGTGATCGTGGTGGAGAACGGCGGCGGCGGCATCTTTGAGCAGTTGCCGATCCGCCAGGTGCCTGGGGCTCCCCTGGATTTCGAGAGGCTGTTTGCCATGCCCCAGGCCGTGAGCCATCCCGCCCTGGCGGCAGTTCATGGTGTGCCCAGTTGCAGCCTGGAGGATGGCGATGGCCTGGCCGCTGCCCTCGGCTGGGCCCTGGAGCAGCCCGTAGCGCTGCTGGAGGTGCGGACGAACCGCCAGCAGGATGCGGTTCTGCGCCAGCAACTGCGCCGCAGAATGGCCTGAATGCCCCGTCTGCTGCGCGTTGATGCCGCCGTCTTCCCCCCAGGCCAGCCCCCAGTGGATCCCGCAGGGGACCTACGAGGACATCCTGTTTGACCTGAGTGAGGAGGGCCTGGCCCGCATCACCATCAACCGGCCCCACAAGCGCAATGCCTTTCGGCCCAAGACGGTGATCGAACTGTTTGATGCCTTTTCGCGGGTGCGCGACAACCCGGCTATCGGGGTGGTGCTGTTCACGGGCGCGGGCCCCGCCGCTGACGGCGGCTATGCCTTCTGCGCAGGGGGGGATCAGAGCGTGCGCGGCGATGGTGGCTACGTGGGCGATGACGGCCTGCCCCGCCTCAACGTGCTCGATCTGCAGCGGTTGATCCGCAGCCTGCCCAAGGTGGTGATCGCCCTGGTGGCGGGCTATGCCATTGGTGGCGGTCAGGTGCTGCACCTGCTCTGTGATCTCAGCCTGGCGGCGGAGAATGCCGTGTTCGGCCAAACAGGCCCCCGGGTGGGCAGCTTTGACGGTGGTTTTGGGGCCAGTTACCTGGCGCGCCTTGTAGGACAGCGCAAGGCCCGGGAGATCTGGTTCCTGTGCCGCCAGTACAACGCCCAGCAGGCGCTGAGCATGGGCTTGGTGAATGCCGTGGTGCCCCTGGAGCAGCTGGAGCAGGAGGGGGTGGCCTGGGGCCGGGAGGTGCTGGCCCACAGCCCCACGGCGATCCGCTGCCTCAAGGCGGCCTTCAATGCCGAAACCGATGGCATGGCAGGCCTCCAGGAGCTGGCCGGCCAGGCCACCCACCTCTTCTATCGAACGGAAGAGGGCCAGGAGGGCCGCAACGCGTTTCTGCAGAAACGCCACCCTGATTTTTCGTCCTCCCCCTGGCTTCCCTAGCTAGGAGTAGCAAAGATCTGCTGTTCCGCCGTCGTGTTGCGGTTGCCATCCCCTGTGGGCCGCACCTTGTTGCTGGCAGGGCTTGTGCTGGTGCCCACCAGTCCCCTGCGGGCTCGCCAGGCCGATCCGATTCCCCCGGCGGCTCCGGAGATCAGCGATGCGGTGGCCCTGCGCAGCGTGCCTCCCGCCCTGTTGCAACTGTCCGGCCTGCAGCTGGTGCTTGACCGGCAGAAGCGGCAACTGATGCTGCTAGAGAACGGCACCCTCAAGCGCCGCTATCCCGCTGCCGTTGGCACGGTGGGCTGGGAAACCCCGGCCGGTAGCTTCCAGGTGTTGAGTAAGCAAGTGAACCCGGTGTGGGAACACCCGGTCACAGGGGCCGCCATTCCTCCAGGCACGCAGAATCCCCTGGGCAGCCGCTGGATCGGGTTCCACCGCGACTGCTCCGGGCGTCAGGGCTGGGATGGTGAGCGCTACCTCGCTGTGCAGGGCTGCACCGTGGCGGGATTCCACGGCACCCCCCATCGCTGGACGGTGGGGCGGGCCGTGTCCCATGGCTGTGTGCGGCTCTACGAAGAGCACGTGCAGGAGGTGTTCGAGTGGGTGCAGGTGGGCACACCGGTGACCGTGCTGCCCTGAGGGATCAACCCGGACGCCGCCCGTAGTATTGGCCCCACTTAGAGCCGGGTCCTGCCATGCGCGTGCTGTTCGCTGCAGCTGAATGCGCCCCGATGGTGAAGGTGGGTGGCATGGGCGATGTGGTGGGCTCGCTGCCCCCCTCCCTGAAGGCCCTTGGCCACGATGTGCGGCTGATGATGCCGGGCTACGGCCGGTTGTGGGCCAAGCTCGACATCCCGGCAGAACCGGTGTGGCGGGGCCACACCATGGGCACAGACTTCGCCGTCTATGAGACGCGCCACCCGAGTAACGGCTTGCCGCTCTACCTCGTGGGGCATCCGGTGTTTGACCCGGAGCGCATCTATGGCGGTGAGGACGAGGACTGGCGCTTCACCTTCTTCGCCAGTGCCACGGCTGAATTCGCTTGGAATCACTGGAAGCCGGAGGTGCTCCATTGCCACGACTGGCATACCGGCATGATTCCGGTGTGGATGCATCAGGACCCCGAGATCAGCACGGTGTTCACCATCCACAACCTCAAGTACCAGGGTCCCTGGCGCTGGAAGCTTGAGCGGATGACCTGGGTTCCCTGGTACATGCAGGGGGATCACACCATGGCGGCCGCTCTGCTCTATGCCGATCGGGTGAATGCCGTGTCGCCCACCTACGCCCAGGAGATCCGCACGCCGGAATACGGCGAACAGCTCGATGGCCTGCTCAATTACGTGAGCGGTAAGCTGCGCGGCATCCTCAACGGCATTGACCAGGACGACTGGAACCCCGCTACGGACGCCACCCTCCCAGCCAGCTACTCCGCTGACAACCTCGCCGGCAAGGCTGTTTGCAAGCAGGTGCTGCAGGAGCGCATGGGCCTGGCGGTGAATCCTGAAACCTTCCTGATGGGCATGGTGACCCGGCTGGTGGACCAGAAGGGTGTGGACCTGCTGCTGCAGGTTGCCGATCGCGTGTTGGCCTATTCCGACAGTCAGATCGTGGTGCTTGGCACGGGGGATCGGAACCTCGAATCGGGTTTGTGGCAGATGGCGGCGCGCCATCCCGGCCGCTTCGCCGTGTTCCTCACCTACGACGACGCCCTGTCGCGGTTGATCTACGCCGGTAGCGATGCCTTTCTGATGCCCAGCCGGTTTGAACCCTGCGGGATCAGCCAGTTGCTGGCGATGCGCTACGGCTCCATCCCCGTGGTGCGCCGCGTGGGTGGCTTGGTGGATACTGTGCCCCCCCATGATCCGCGCCACCACAGCGGCACGGGGTTCTGCTTCGACCGCTACGACCCCCTCGACTTCTACACCTCGATCGTGCGCTCCTGGGAGGCCTTTCGTCATGCCGCTAGCTGGCGTGAACTGCAGCAGCGCGCCATGACCGCCAACTTCAGCTGGGAGCGCTCGGCCCTGGAGTACGACCGCCTTTACAGGGAAGTGCGGGGGGTCAAGGAGCCCAGCCCGGATGCGGAGGCCGTGGGGCAGTTCTCCCTTGGCCAGGATGCCGATCCCAGTCGCCAGGGGGTCGATGCTCAGGCCGAGGCGCCGGCGTCGGTGGGAGCTGGCTTCCGCAATCCGCTGGCATTGCTGCGACGCCGCAACCTTGGCTGAGGGCGTCCCGGTCCATGGGTCGTGAGCCCCTGGCAAACCAGCCGCCGCGCTCCGATCTGCCGGCTTCTTATCGCAACCCCTGGACCGCCCTGGGCGATGACCTACGGGCTGTCTGGGCAGACCTGGGCCTGCGGCTTCGGGAGCTCTGGCGCCGTAATGGCGAGGGCTCCCTGCCACGGCCCCGCTGGTGGCCCCCGGACCTCGTCCCCCTCTTTTGGCCGTTGTTGCTCGCCGCGGCGGTAGCCCTGGTGATTGCCGCGGGGCTGGCCGTGCAGCGCTGGTATGACTCGCGCGCAACGCCTCCCAGCCCGATGGCGACTACCGAGTTGTTATCGGCGCCGGAGGCTGATGGGCCAGGTGAACCGGTGCTCGAGCCACAACCTGAACTAGGGCTGAAACCTGAACGGCCCATCGGGGCCGACTTGCCGGCGCAGCCTGAGCCCATCCCCGATCTGGACGCGCAAGCACCACCAGAGCCCGCACCCACGCCTGCGCCTGATCCCCTGGCCTCCTTGCTGCAGCGCCCGGAGGCCAATGGCCTGATCCTGGCGGCCACCGCAGAACCGGCCGCGGCCACCCTCACCCTGCAGGTGCGTAGCACCTTCCTGGGACTGTCGGCTCCTGAGCAGCAACGGCGGGCCGATCAATGGCAACAGTGGGCCCAGGAGCTGGGCTACGACCATCTGCTGTTGCGCGATTCAGGCTCTGGCCTGCTGGCACGGGATGCCCTGGTGGGGAGCGGCATGATCGTGCTCACAGCGCCCCGCCCGTCCTGAAGCCGATGCAGCTGAGCCAGTTGATCCAGCACTGGGGCCAGCCCCTGGGCGCGTCTGTGGATGGCACGCAGATCCTGGGTCCGATCTGCACAGACAGCCGCACTCTGGAGCGGGGCCAGCTGTTTGTGCCGCTGGTGGGCGAGCGCTTCGATGGCCATGGCTTCCTGCCGCAAGCGGCAGCGCTGGGGGCCCAGGCGGCCCTGGTGCAGCGCAACCGCAAGGGGGAGGTGCCGCCCGGCTTGCTCCACTGGCTGGTGGATGACACCCTTGCCGCCTACCAGCAGCTGGCCCTCTGGCACCGCCAGGCGTTGGCGTTGCCCGTGGTGGCGGTCACGGGTTCTGCCGGCAAGACCACCACGCGTGAGTTGATTCGCGCGGTATTGCAGCCCCTTGGCCCGGTGTTGGCCAGTGTGGGCAATGAAAACAACGACATCGGTGTGCCCCTCACCCTCCTCAAGAGCGGTGAGAAGCACCGGGCGCTCGTTGTGGAGATGGGCATGCGCGGGCTGGGCGAGATTGAGCGCCTCAGCGTCTGTGCTGAGCCGGATCTAGCGGTGATCACCAACATCGGCACGGCCCACATCGGCCGGCTCGGCAGCCGGGAGGCCATCGCCACCGCCAAGTGTGAGATCACCACGGCCCTCAAGCCCGGGGGCTGCGTGGTGATTCCCGCCGGCGATCCCGTGCTGGAAGTCGCCCTGGCTGCGGTGTGGAGCGGGCGGGTGCTGCGGGTGGCTCTGGAGGGGGAGGGTTATGAATCCCAGGCCGATTGGGTGGGGCGGCTGGATGCCAGCGGCCAGACCCTGGAGGTGGCCGGAACGGTGCTGCCGCTGCCCCTAGAGGGTCAACACAATGCCCGCAACCTGATGCTGGCCCTCGCTGTGGCGAGTGAACTGGGGCTCAACGTCGCTGCACTGGAGGCCTTGCAGGTGGATCTGCCGGGAGGCCGGAGCCGTCGCCTCAGCATCGGCGGAGTTTCGGTGCTCGATGAGACCTACAACGCCTCCCCGGAGGCCGTGCAGGCGGCCCTGGCCCTGTTGCAACGCCAACCCGGCCGCCGCTTTGCCGTGCTCGGCACCATGCTGGAGCTCGGCGATCAGAGTGTGGCCTTGCATTGCCGTGTGGCGCAGCATGCCCGGGAGCTGGGCCTCGACGGGCTCGTGATTGTGGATGCTGGTGCCGAGGGCCAAGCCATGTTGGCGGCTGCCGCGGGGCTGCCCCGGCTGGCGCTGGTGTCCAGCCCGGCTGAGGCAGCGGAGCAGCTCTCCACCTGGATCCAGCCTGGCGATCAGCTGTTGCTCAAAGCGAGCCGGGGCGTGGCCCTGGAACAGATGCTGCCGCTACTGGCCACCCGCTGGGCTGATCCGCTGCCCAGGGGCTGAGCCCTCAGAGCTGCACCATCCCGCAGCGCATGCCCTTGAGCACGGCCTGCACCCGGTTGTTCACGTCCAGGGTTTTCAGGGCCGCTTGGTGTGGGTGCGAGCAGTTTCCTCACTCACGACCAGCTGCTTTGGGATCTCCTTGTCCGTTAGACCACTGGCCAACAGATCGGGCACCTCGTATTCCCGGGGCGTGAGGCGCGGGCAGCTCAGATAGGGCAGCGTGCCGGTGCGCAGGGATGGGCTGCGATAGGAGTGGTGGCCCATCACGGCAATTACGGCCGCCTGCAGCGGTTTCTGGTCTTCGATGTAATCGGCCTCGGCTACCACCGCTTCGATCCACTCCGCCTCGCTGTACCCCTGGGGGATGGCATCACCCTATGCAAGCACCACCAGTTTCAGGGAGGCCTCGTCTGTGACGGCGCAGCCGATCAGATTCGGTGCACTAAAGCTCTCGCATAGGCAGCGCAGAAAGAAGAGCCCCTTCATGGCCAGCGCCACTTTGTACCGGCGAGGCAGGCAGTGGTGCAGGGTGTCCAACCGACTCCAGCAGACTGTGCGCTGAATCTTCTTGAGGCTGCGATTCTCGGCGATCAGCATCTTCATCGCCTTGCAATAGAGCTGATAATTGGCTTCAAGTTCGCCAATGGTGATGCTGGGGGTCAGGCTCATGACTCACGGGAGCGATGGTCGTCGGTGCTGGCTGGTCAGTCGTCGTAGACCCGGCACTCCGGAGCTGCGGGGTTGAGATCGCAATAGAGTTCGAGGGGGCTGGGATCCTTCTGCTCATCAGGATGGTGGGCTTTGTACTCCTCTAAATCCTTGATTTCGGCCTCGAGATGTCCGGCCTTGGCTTGATCGCCGCTGCGCCGTGCCTGCTCAAGCTCAGTCCGATCCTTGGCGAGATGGGAATCGATGTTCTCCATGGGAAAAGTGTTGAGATTGGCCTGGTCAAAGCCTATGGCGTGACGGTGTCTTGCACCGCTTCATGGTGCACTGATGGATCCACTCATGCACAAACTGAGATTATTGATCTGTTGCGTTTATTGCGGCTAGGTACTTCTACTCCTGGCCGTGACTGGATGTCTGCGTTGGGCCTGATTTTCCCTCTCCAGTGCTCAGCATGTAGAGCGCACGAGTACTACCCCCATAGGGGGCAATCCCTGTGGTGCTCGCGATCGGATGCTGGTCGAATCCGTTCAGCCAGCGGGCAGGATGGTCTCGAGATCTGTGATCGCGATCAGCCAGTTACATCGCGGAGTTCCTTGCTTGCACGCTCTGGTAATGCCATCGCCGCTGATCGCGGGTCCCTTAGGGTTGTGGGCGAAACATCCCGGTCCGCATGACCCTCGACTCCTTCAAGGCATTTGCTTCCCTCGTGGGCTCGGATGCCGCGGTGCGCAGCCAACTGAGGGCCGCTGCCAATGCCGATGAGGTGGTGGGTGTGGCCGCCAGCCATGGCCATCACTTCAGCAAAACCGTGCTGCTGCGCCAGCACGCCGAAGCCCTGAGCCAGGCGCACGATCACGAGCTCGAAGGCATCAGCAGCTGGAGCGATGCCCTGATGCACTGCTTCGGCGTGAGCGACAAGGACTGAAGCGAGTCCCCACCCCCCAGCGGCTCAGCTGGCGCTGGGGGGCTGCCAATGCTCCTTCACCAGTTGCTTAGCCCGGCCCAGGGCGAGAGCTCCGGCGGGTACGTCCTTGGTGAGGGTGGAGCCTGCCCCCACGGTCACGTTGGCGCCCAGGTTGATCGGTGCCACCAGCACGCTGTTGGCACCGGTTTTGCTGCCGGCGCCGATCACGGTGCGGTGCTTGTTCACGCCGTCGTAGTTGGCCGTGATGGTGCCGGCGCCCACGTTCACCCCTGCTCCCAGGTCGGCATCGCCGATATAGCTGAGGTGATTCACCTTGGAGCCGGCGCCGATCTGGCTCTGTTTGATCTCCACGAAGTTGCCCACCCGGCAGTCTTCGGCTAGCTCCGCGCCAGGCCGCAGCTGGGCGAAGGGGCCGATGCTGCAGTGGTCGCCCACGCTGGCCTCCCGCACCACGGAGTAGAGCACCTCCACGCGAGTGCCCACCTGGGCGTTCTCCAGCAGAGAACCGGGGCCGATGTGGCAGCCATCGCCAATGCTGGTGTTGCCGCGGAAATGGCACTGCGGCTCCACCACCACATCGCTGCCAAAGCGGGTGCCATCGCTGAGGGTGCAGCTGGAGGGATCCACGAAGGTCACCCCTTCGGCCATCCAATGCTTGCGCAGCCGGTCCTGCAGCACGGCCTCGCACTGGGCCAGCTGAATCCGATCATTGATGCCGCTGATCTCCTCGGCATCGGCCACCTCCAGGTGCATGGCCGGGCTGAGCATCGCCACGGTGTCGGTGAGGTAGAGCTCGCCCTGGTCGTTGTCGGTGGTGAGCTTGGGCAGCACCTCCGCCAGCTTCGGCCAGTTGAAGCAGTAGATGCCGGCGTTGGTGAGGCTGTTAAGCCGCTGCTCGTCACTGCAATCGCGGTGCTCCACGATGGCGGACACGGTGCCGGCCGCATCGGCGAACACGCGCCCGTAGCCGCTGGGATCGGCCAGGCGCGCGGTGAGCAGTGTCACGGCGGCGCCGCTGGCGCGGTGCTGGGTCAGCAACTGCTGGATGGTCTGCTCGCGCAGCAACGGCACATCGCCGTTGAGCACGAGCAGATCCCCCTGGAACCCGGCGAGCGGTTCGAGCAGCTGCTGCACGGCATGACCCGTGCCGTTCTGGGGTTGTTGCAGCACGTAGTCCAGGCCCGGGTGGCTGGCCAGGGACGCCTCCACGCGCTCGGCCTGGTGCCCCACGATCAGCAGCTGACGCTCCGGGTTCAGGGGGCGGCAACAGGCCAACACCCGTTCCACCAGGGTGGCGCCTGCCAGCGGTTGGAGCACCTTGGGCAGCACGCTTTTCATGCGGGTGCCCTTCCCTGCGGCCAGAACGGCAACGGCGAGCATCGGCGGGAAGCGGTAACTGGCCGGGAATCTAGGCGCCGCCCATGGCTCAGGCCTGCAGGCGCTGCAGGTCGTCCCAGAAGGTGGGATAGGACACGGCCGCTGCCTCCGCCCGCTCCAGGCTGGTGGCGCCCCGGGCGATCTGGGCGGCTACCGCCAGGCTCATGGCCACGCGGTGGTCGGTCTCGCTGTCCACGGCGGCGCCGTGGAGCTCCACGCCACCCTGGATCGCCATGCCATCGGCGAACTCCTCGATGCGCGCGCCCATGGCCCCCAGCTGACGGGCCATCACCGCCAGCCGGTCGGTTTCCTTCACCCGCAATTCCTCCGCCCCGGTGACCCGGCTGATGCCCTCGGCACAGCAGGCCGCTACCGCGAGCACCGGGATTTCATCCACCAGCCGCGGGATCAGTTCCGCGCCGATGCTGAAGGCCTGCAGGGGGCCATGGGTCACCCGCAGGTCGCCCACGGGTTCGCCTGCCACATCGCGGGCATTGAGCAAGTCGATGCGGGCCCCCATCTGTTCCAGCACGTCGAGGATGCCGGTGCGGCTGGGGTTCAGACCCACGTTCTCCACCGTGAGGTCGGCGCCGGGGGTGATGGCACCAGCCACCAGCCAGAAGGCGGCGGAGCTGATGTCGCCGGGCACGACCACCTCCTGGCCCCGCAGGCTGGCGCCGGGGGTGATGGTGACCTCCGTGTTGCCGGCCCCGCCCACGCTGAGTTGGGCGCCAAAGGCCCGCAGCATCCGTTCGCTGTGATCGCGGCTCTGCACCGGTTCGATCACGGTGGTGCAGCCCTCCGCCGTGAGGGCCGCCAGGATGATGGCGCTCTTCACCTGGGCCGAGGCCACCGGGGTGTGGATCGTGGTGCCGCGCAGGGGAACCCCTGCAATCGCCAGGGGTGCCAGGTTGCCGCCGCTGCGGCCGGAGATACGGGCCCCCATCGCACTGAGGGGGCCGCCCACCCGCTGCATCGGCCGGCGCCGCAGCGAGGCATCGCCATTGAGCACGAAATGCCGGCCGCTGCGGCCTGCCAGCAGGCCGAGCATCAGCCGCATGGTGGTGCCGGAGTTGCCGCAATCCAGCACATCCTCCGGCTCCTGGAAACCGTCGAGGCCCACCCCGTCCACCAGCACGGGCTGCCCCGCCTCGATCGGCGACACCGCCACCCCCATGGCCCGCAGGCAGGCGGCGGTGCTGAGCGGGTCCTCGGCGGGCAGCAGGCCATCAATCCGGGTGGTGCCTTCGGCGATGGCACCGAACAGCAGCGCCCGGTGCGAAATCGACTTGTCGCCCGGCACCCGCACCGTGCCCCTCAGGCTGCGGCCAGCGGTGGTTCCCAGGGCGAGCGGCATCGGGGCAAGGCGTCTGGGGCGAGCGTAGGCAGTGGCCGTTCGGCCCAGTTACCGCTAACACGTCTTCAGCACTCCCCTTGGCCCGTGGCCGAACACCTCGACGCTGTCTTTGCCTTCCTCGGGCAGATCCAGGCCGATGCCCAGTTGCGGGCCAGCCTCAACGAGGTGTGCACCGCCGACGAGGTGGCCGCCATCGCCGCGCAGCGGGGCTTCAGCTTCACTCCAGCCAGCCTGCTGGAGCTGTTTCAGCGTTGCAATGAGGCCCCGGTGGCGCGCTCCGGCCTGATGGATGAAAAGTTGATCCGGGTGTATTTGCAGCGCGCGGCCCTCAGCTGAGCGCCAACCTCAGCCCAGCATCAGGCCGCCGTCATTGCTGAGGCTCTCCTGCCAGCTGCGCAGGTCGTAGATCAGTTCCTCCAGGGTGAGGGCCGCCAATTCCCTCTCCATGGCCTGGTGTAGGCGGTGGCTGAGGCTGAGCATCACCCGTTCCTCGGCGCGGCCAAACTCCGCTGGCTCCGCGGGTTGGCTGAGCATCGGCTGGGCCCCCACCGCCTGCAGCACGGCGCCCACGGCGATCTCGCGGGGATGGCGCTCGAGCCGGTAGCCACCCAGGCGCCCCCGCCGGGCCTCCACCAATTGGGCTCGCCGCAGTTGCAGTAGCAGTTGTTCGAGCATCGGTGCTGGTAGATCCTGCGCCGCGGCGATCTCGTTCACGGAGCGCCATTGCTGCGGGGTTGCGGCCAGTTCGAGCAGGGCCCGCAGGGCCTGCACTCCCGCCTTGCGCAGCATCAGCTGGGCTGGCTGGGTCGCATCCCTGCGAGGCGCTCCAGCACGTGCTCCAGGGTGTAGCCGAACAGGGCGGGATCCGGATTGGTCTGGCCCAGGTCGTCGAGCCCCAGTTCGCTCCAGCGCCCATCAATGCGGGCCTCCAGCTCCGCCGGCCGGCTGAGGGGCTCTCCCCAGGGGTGTCGCCGTTCGGGCCCCACCTTGGTGGTGGCATCGATGGCCAGGCGCCCCCCCAGCCCTAGTTGCTCGCTGGCGAAATCCAGGGTGTCAAACGGGGTGTTCTCCAGCACGAACAGATCCCGCTGGGGATCCACCAGGGCGCTGATGGCCCAGATCACCTGGCGGGGGTCGCGGATGTTGATGGTTTTGTCCACCACCACCACGAATTTGGTGTAAGTGAACTGGGGCAGGGCGCTCCAGAAGGCCATGGCCGCCCGCTTGGCTTGGCCGGGATAGGCCTTGTCGATGGCGATCACCGCCAGCTTGTAGCTGAGGCCCTCCATCGGCAGGAAGAAATCCACGATCTCCGGGATCTGCTGGCGCAGGATCGGCGTGTAGATGCGGTTGAGGGCAATGGCGAGCATGGCGTCCTCCTTGGGGGGGCGGCCACTGAAGGTGGTGAGGAACATCGGCTGGCGCCGCTGGGTCACGCACTGGAAGCGGATCAGCGGGGAGGGCTCCATCCCGCCGTAGAAGCCCATGTGATCCCCGAAGGGGCCATCGGCCAGCTCCTCCCCGGGGGTGATGGTTCCCTCGAGCACCACCTCGCTGTGGGAGGGCACCTCCAGGTTCACGGTTTTGCATTTGGCCAGCCGCACGCCCTCGCCGGCGTAGAGACCCGCGAACAGCCACTCACTCAGCTGCACTGGGATCGGTGTGGCCGCCGCCATCACCAGCAAGGGATGCACGCCGATGGCAATGGCGATCTCCAGCTTTTTGCCCATGGCCGCCGCCTTGCGCAGGTGCCTGGCCCCGCCCCTCACGCTCAGCCAGTGCACGGTCATCGTGTTCACCGACTGGCGCTGCAGCCGGTAGACCCCCACGTTGGGAACGCCGGTTTCCGGATCCTTGGTGATCACCAGGCCGAGGGTGATGATTCCGCCGGCATCGCCTGGCCAGGGCCGTAGCAGCGGCAGAGCATCGAGGTTCACGGCATCGCCCTTGAACACCTGCTGGTGGCAGGGAGGGGTGAGATCGAGATCGGGGCGGGCTTTCACCAGATCCCAGAGCACCCCCCCGAAGCGGGTGAGCTCCTTGAGGCCCTTGGGGGGGCGGGGCTGCTGCAGTAGAGCCAACCGTTCCCCTAGAGCCTCGAGTTCCTCGGGCTGCTCCATGCCCATGCTCCACAGCACCCGCTCCTGGGTGCCCAGCAGGTTCACGGCCACCGGCATGGAGGAGCCGATCACGTTCTCGAACAGCAGGGCCGGGCCACCACAACTCAACACCCGGTCGGCGATGGCGGCTAGCTCCAGGTCGGGGTCCACCGGAGCGCTGATGCGTCGCAGCTGACCGCGCTGCTCGAGCACCCCGAGAAAGCCGCGCAGGTCGCGTTTGGCCGAACCCATGGCCACGAACTCCCGATTGCCTGCCTCGTGGTGCCTACTCTGACGCACCCACCCCGTTGGCGGCGGCCGTGCTGATCTCCTACTTCCATACTTCCGAGTGCGTCCCGGCGCTGAAGCCCCCGGCCCAGGCCGGCCCCGATGCGGCGGTGGTGATCGACGTGCTGCGGGCCACCACCACGATTGCCTGGTCGCTGCAGAACGGTGCGGAGGCGATCGAGGCCTTCGCCGATCTCGGCGCCCTGGATGCTGCCGCTGCCGCCTGGCCCGCTGATCTCTGCCTGCGGGCCGGGGAGCGCGGTGGCAAGCGGGTGGAGGGCTACGACCTCGGCAATTCGCCCCTGGCGGTGACCAACGACGTGGTGGGAGGGAAGCGCATCTTCATGAGCACCACCAACGGCACACGCTCCCTCGACAAGGTGCGGCCCGTGCCCCTTCTGGTGACGGCCTGCCTGCCCAACCGCACCGCCGTGGCCAAGCGGCTGATTGCTGCTGAATCCACCAACGTGTGGATCGTGGGCAGTGGCTGGGAGGGGGATTACTCCTTGGAGGACAGCCTGGCAGCCGGAGCCGTGGTGTCCGCGGCCATGGAGCTGGCGGTGGCGCCCCACGTTGGGGTGCGCTGCGGCAATGATGAGGCCCTCGCGGCCCTGGCTCTCTGGCAGCAGTGGCGCCATGAGCCAGAAACCTGTCTGCGGGCCGCCAGCCACGGCCAGCGCCTGATCGGAATCGGCAACCACGATGCCGACTTTGCCTGTTGTGCTGCGGTGGATACACTCACGATCGTGCCAACCCAGACCAGTCCCGGGGTGATTCAGGCCGGCTGAAGCCGCGCCCACTACAGTGCCGACGACGGCGAGAATCCAGCGGTGACAAGCTTTCTGGCGGCAGCGATTCAGCTCACCAGCACGCCGGATCCAGAGTTCAATTTTGCGGCTGCCGAGGAGCAGATCGAGCTGGCCACCCGGCGCGGCGCCGAGTTGGTGGGCTTGCCCGAGAACTTCGCCTTCATGGGCGACGACGAGCGCCGCCTCGAGCTCGCTCCCACTCTGGCCGAACGGGCCCAGCGTTTTCTGGTGACCATGGCTCGCCGCTATCAGGTGACCCTGCTTGGCGGGGGCTACCCCGTGCCCGCCGGCGAGCGGCTCACTTATAACCGCGCTGAGCTGGTGGGCAACGACGGCCAGATCCTGGCCACCTACGACAAGATCCACCTCTTCGACGTGGATCTGCCCGACGGCAACACTTACCGGGAATCCGCCACGGTGCAGCCCGGTGATGCCCTGCCGCCGGTGGTGGAGGTGCCAGGCCTGTGCCGGGTGGGCCTGTCTATTTGTTACGACGTGCGCTTTCCTGAGCTCTACCGACACCTGGCCGAAGAGGGCGCCGACGTGCTGTTCATCCCTGCCGCCTTCACGGCGTTCACCGGCAAGGATCACTGGCAAGTGCTGCTGCAGGCCCGTTCGATCGAGAACACCGCCTACGTGGTGGCACCCGCCCAGACGGGCAGCCACGGCGGCCGCCGCCAGACCCATGGCCACGCCCTCGTGATCGATCCCTGGGGAACGGTGTTGGCCGATGCGGGCGTGGGGCCGGGCCAGGCGGTGGCTCCGATCGATGTGGGCCACCGCCAGCGCATCCAGGCCCAGATGCCGAGCCTGAGGCATCGTCGTCCAGCCCTGTTCTGAGCCGGTGATGCGGGCTACAGGATCTCGGCGGTTGTTGCTAATTCGTCTGCTGGTGGCGGCGCTGGTGCCCTTGGGCAGCTTGGCCATGGCTTTGCCCGCCTGGGCTGGCAGTGCCCTCTCGGCCTGGCGGATCAACCGCGAAGGCGCCCTGGAGTTGCGCACTTCTCCCAACAGTTCGGCCCAGGCCTTCTTTGAAGAGGGGCGGGGCGGTGTGGGGCCACGGGTGTGGGTTGATCTCCCCGGCGCTCCGCAGCGCACCCGCACCATCCCCGGCTCCGGCGTGGTGCGCCAGGTGCGGGTGGGTAGGCCCAATGCCAGCACCACCCGGCTGGTGGTGGAGTTTCAACCCGGTACCCGCCTCGACCCCCGCGGGCTGAAGTTGCTGGGCACGTCCCGCGATCGCTGGCGTATGGACTTCGGCGCCGTGGCCGCCGGCCTTGCTCCCCTGGGGGAAGGTGATCTCGAAGCCCCTTCGGCCCCCAGTTGGCGGGCGACGGTCCCTGAGCGCGCCGTGCTGCCCAGCGGCCCGGTGCCCTCGGCGGCCTCCCTGCCGGATGTGCCCCGGGGCCGGTACAAGGTGGTGATTGACCCGGGCCATGGCGGCCCGGATCCCGGCGCGGTGGGCATCGGTGGGCTGCGCGAAACCGATGTGGTTCTGGATGTGAGCCTGCAGGTGGCCCAGCTGCTCCAGGCCAAGGGCATTCAGGTGCTGCTCACCCGCACCTCCGAGGTGGATGTGGACCTACCGCCCCGGGTGGCCTTGGCCAACAACAGCCGCTCCGATGCCTTCCTGAGCATCCACGCCAATGCCCTAAGCATGGCCCGGCCGGATGTGAACGGCATCGAGACCTTCTATTTCGAGAGTGCCCGCTCCCGCAACCTGGCCCAGGCGGTGCAGGAGCAGATGCTGGCGATCTCCCCGGGGAGTCCGGATCGGGGGGCTCGGCCCGGTCGGTTCTTCGTGATCCGCCGCACCGTGATGCCAGCAGCCCTCGCGGAGATGGGCTTCGTGACGGGGCAGCTCGATTCCCCGCGTCTGGCTGATCCAGCCTTCCGGCGCCGGATGGCGGTGGCCATCGCCACGGGAATCTTGAATTACTTCCTTCAGAACCCATGAGTGAAGCGCCGATCGGCATCTTTGATTCCGGGGTCGGCGGCTTGAGTGTGTGGCGCCAGATCGTGGAGCAGCTGCCTGGCGAATCCACGCTCTACCTCGCTGATCGCGCCCATGTGCCCTATGGCAACCGCACGGCGGCGGAGATCCAGTTGTTCTGCGAGCGGATCACCGAGCGCCTGGTGGATGATGGCTGCAAGGCCGTGGTGGTGGCCTGCAATACCGCCTCCGCCGTGGCCCTGCGCGGGCTGCGGCAACGCTTTCACCAGCTGCCGATCCTGGGCCTCGAGCCCGCCGTGAAGCCGGCGGTAGCCCTCACCCGCTCTGGTGTGGTGGGGGTGATGGCCACCCCCGCCACCTTTCAAGGCGAGCTCTACCGCGCCACGGTGGGCCAACACGCCTGCGATGTGCGTGTGGTGGAGCAGGTGTGTATCGGCCTGGCGGATCTGGTGGAACGGGGGGAGCTGGATGGCCCTGCCTGCGAGGGCCAGCTGCGTCAATTCCTGCAGCCGATGCTGGCGGCCGGTGCCGACACGATCGTGCTGGGCTGCACCCACTACCCTTTCGTGATCGACACGATCCGCCGCTTGGTGGGTCCTGGGCTGGCGGTGTTGGATCCGGCGCCGGCGGTGGCTCGCCACCTCGGTGAGGTATTGGCCTATCGCGGCTTGCGCCGGCATCAGCTCCAGCCCTGCCATCGCTTCTTCACCACGGGCGATCCCCACGGCTTTGATCAGGCTGCCCAGCGGCTGGTGGGGGTCACGGCCGCCAGCCAGGCGCTGAGCTGGATGTGTGATGGATCGACCAGCCTGGCGCTTCATCCCCTCTGAGCCTGCGGCCAGTGGTCTGAGCCTTCTAGGATCACCGCACCGCAGGGGGTCATGGCAACGGTCGCAGAGCTGCTCCAGCCCGTCGAGGCCGACCTCGAGGTTCTGCTCAGCGATTTGCGCAGCCTGATCGGTGCTGGGCATCCGATTCTCCAGGCTGCGGCAGAACACCTGTTCAGCGCCGGGGGCAAGCGCATTCGCCCCGGCATCGTGCTGCTGATTTCCCGGGCCCTCTCCAGCGATGGCGAGCTCAGCCCCCGCCACCGGCGATTGGCGGAGATCACCGAGATGATCCACACCGCCTCCCTCGTCCACGACGACGTGGTAGATGAGGCCTCCACCCGCCGAGGCGTGGATACGGTGCACAGCCGCTTCAATCACCGGGTGGCGGTCCTGGCTGGCGATTTCCTGTTCGCCCAGGCCAGCTGGCACCTGGCCAACCTCGACGATCTCGAGGTGGTGAAGCTGCTCAGCCGCGTGATCATGGACCTCGCCGATGGCGAGGTGAAGCAGGGCCTGTTCCGCTACGACACCGGCCAGAGCTTCGAGACCTACCTCGAAAAGAGCTACTGCAAAACCGCCTCCCTGATCGCCAACAGCGCCCGGGCGGCCGGCGTGCTCAGCGGGCTGCCGGAGACCCATCTGGATGCCCTCTATCGCTTTGGCCGCCAGTTGGGTTTGGCTTTCCAGGTGGTGGACGACATCCTTGACTTCACCGGCAGCGATTTGCAGCTGGGGAAACCCGCCGCCAGTGATCTGGCCAGTGGATATCTCACCGCTCCTGCCCTCTATGCCCTGGAGGAGCGTCCTGCTCTGGCGGGCTTGATTGAGCGCGAGTTCAGCCAGGAGGGGGATCTGGAGCAGGCCCTGGAGCTGGTTCGGGGCAGTGAGGCCATCCCCCGCTCCCGGGCCTTGGCCGAGGGCTTTGCCAATGAAGCCCGCGAAGCGCTCACCTGGCTGCCTGCTTCCGAAAGCCGCAGCGCCCTGCTGGCCCTGCCGGAGTTCGTGCTCAGCCGGCTGTACTAGGCCTCCGGCTCACTCCAGGTCGTCCAACGGCAGCTCCCGCAGCGACCGTAGACAGCGTGCCTGCGGCGGATAGTCCTTGGGGTGGAGGTCGGCGGCGAGCACCACCATCACCTGGCAGCCAGCGGCCACGGCCGAACGGGCCCCGGCCAGGGAGTCTTCAAAGGCCCAGCACTGGCTTGGCCTCACCCCGAGCCGCTCCGCTGCCAGCAGAAACACATCCGGGGCAGGCTTGCCGGCCTTGAGCTCGGGGTCGTCGCCATGCACCCGCGTGCGGATCGGCTCCAGCCAGGGGTGGGCTGCCGCCTTGAGGGCCACGGCCTGCCGGGCGCTGCTGGTGGCCATGGCCATGGGGATGGCCAGCTCGGCGCAGCGGGCCACCAGCTCGGGCGCACCCGGCATCGGTGGCGCCTGCACCAAAAGGGCCTCGGCAATGGGTTGGCGCACGGCCAGCAGTTCATCGCCACTGAGGCTTGGCCCGCCATCGGCCGCGATCCACGCCAGCACCTGGGCGGTGCAATCGAGCCGTCGCCGCCCCCGCAGGGCAAGCAACTCGGCCGGGGCCAGGCTTCTGCCGAAATGGGCAGCCGCTTCACTCCAGGCCCGGGCATGCAGCGGCTCGGTGTCGAGCAGCAGACCGTCGAGGTCGAACAGGCAGGCGGCGGGTCGAACCATGCCGCCATTCTCAACGACCACAGGCCTGGCCTGTTACAGCAGGGCCTCTGGCGCCTGTTCCTCGCTTGAATAGGCCGCATCGGCTGCACCCTTGCTTCCCACCGCCATGACAGAGGTCCAGTCCGCTGCCGCATCCACGGGGCCCACGATCGAATCGGTGCTGCAGGAGCAGCGGGTGTTTGATCCCCCGGCGGCCTTGGCCGCCTCGGCGCGGATTGGCTCGCTGGAGGCCTACTGGGCCTTGGCGGCCAGGGCCGAGGCCGATCCCGATGCCTTCTGGGACGAGCAAGCCAGGGAGCACCTGCACTGGTTTGAACCCTTTCACACGGTGCTCGATTGGAGTAACCCTCCCTTCGCCCGCTGGTTTGAGGGTGGCCGCACCAACCTGAGCTTTAACTGCCTCGATCGGCACCTCGATGGCCCCCGGGCCGACAAGACGGCGTTGATCTGGGAGGGGGAACCGGGCGACACCCGCACCTTTACCTACCGCCAGCTGCATGCCGAGGTGTGCAAGGCCGCCAATGCCCTCAAGGCCCTCGGCATCGGCAAGGGGGATCTGGTGGCCCTCTACATGCCGATGGTGCCAGAGGCGGCCATTGCCATGCTGGCCTGCGCCCGCATCGGCGCCCCCCATTCGGTGGTGTTCGGTGGCTTTTCGGCCGATGCCCTGCGCGATCGCCTGATTGATGGCGAGGTGAAGGCGGTGATCACCGCCGATGGCGGCTTCCGCAAGGACAAGCCCGTGCCCTTGAAACCAGCCGTGGATGAAGCCTTGGGGGCGAACGGCGGTGCGCCGAGTGTGCAGGCGGTGCTGGTGGTGCAGAGGTTGGCCGGGGCCGGAGGCACCTGCGTCATGCAGGCCAACCGGGACCACTGGTGGCACGACCTTGTTGACGGCCAGAGCGCCGACTGCGCGGCCGAGCCCATGGAGAGTGAAGACCGCCTGTTTGTGCTCTACACCTCCGGCTCCACCGGTAAGCCCAAGGGGGTGGTGCACACCACCGCTGGTTACAACCTCTGGGCCCACCTCACCTTCCAGTGGATCTTCGACATCCGCGAGGACGACATCCACTGGTGCACCGCCGACGTGGGCTGGATCACGGGCCACAGCTACATCGTGTACGGGCCGCTCTCCAATGGCGCCACCACGGTGATGTACGAGGGTGCGCCGCGCCCCTCCAATCCCGGGGCCTTCTGGGAGGTGATCCAGAAGCACAAGGTGAGCATCTTCTACACAGCGCCCACGGCGATCCGTGCCTTTATGAAGAGCGGACGCGCGGTGCCGGATCAGTACGACATGAGTTCTGTGCGCATCCTCGGCACGGTGGGGGAGCCGATCAATCCCGAGGCCTGGATGTGGTATCGCGACGTGATTGGCGGTGGCCGCTGCCCGATCGTGGACACCTGGTGGCAGACCGAAACCGGCGGCGTGATGATCAGCCCCCTGCCCGGCGCCACACCCACGAAGCCCGGCTCCGCCACCCTGCCCCTGCCGGGTATTGCCGCCGACGTGGTGGACCATGACGGCAACTCCCAGGCTGCCGATCAGGGCGGCTACCTCGCGGTGCGGCGTCCGTGGCCGGGAATGATGCGCACCGTGCACGGCGATCCGGAGCGCTTCCGCAAGAGCTACTGGGAAGAGATCAAGCCCTCCGATGGCAGCTGGTTGTATTTCGCTGGTGATGGCGCCCGCCGCGATGCCGATGGCTACTTCTGGGTGATGGGCCGTGTCGACGACGTGATCAATGTGTCGGGCCATCGCCTCGGCACGATGGAAATCGAGAGTGCCCTGGTGAGCCATCCCGCCGTGGCAGAGGCGGCCGTGGTGGGCCGGCCCGATGATCTCAAGGGCGAGGGCATCGTGGCCTTTGTGACCCTGGAGGCCGGCCGTAGCGGTGATGATGCCCTGCTGGCAGAACTGCGCAGCCATGTGGGCAAGGAGATCGGGCCGATTGCCAAACCCGATGTGATCAAGTTCACCGATGCCCTGCCGAAAACACGCAGCGGCAAGATCATGCGCCGGATTCTGCGCTCCCTGGCCGCTGGCCAGGAGGTGAGCGGTGACACCAGCACCCTCGAGGATCGCTCGGTGCTGGATGCCCTGCGGGTGTGAGCTTTAGCCGCCCTGCCACCAGCGCAGTAGGCCTTCGGCTAGCTCATCGATCTGGCGTTGGCGGGCCGGATCATCGGCCCAGGTACCCAGCAGGTTCTGGCGCAAGCCTGCACTGGCTGGGGTGAGGTGATCCCCCGGGCGTTCCACCAGTTTGGAGCGGTCTTCTTGGCGGGCCTGCAGTACTGCCAGCAGCCGCTGGCTCTGATCGAGGGCATCGCGGCTGAAACGCACCAGTAGGTTGCGGGGCTGGCGGTAGTCGCGGGCGATCAACCGCAGGGTTTCTTCAGGGGAGGGGCTGAATTCCGTGCTGATGCCCAGCCGTGGCGCTAGCTCCGCCAGCAGGGGCACGCTTCGCTCGGCGGAGAAGTTGTTGAAGCTCAGGGCGGCGAGGCCGGAGGAGCCCCTGCCGTTGTCCGGAGCCAGCAGGTGCAGTTTGCAACCGAGGCTGTGGCCGAGCCTCATGGGCAGGGACTCTCCTGCCATGGGCTGGCGCTCCCGCGCTGCCCGGAACAGCTTCCAGGCCTGATTGGCCTGGGCCTGGTGATCAAAGCCGGGCACGTAGCTCCAGGCTCGCACGCAGCAGCCTTGGCGGGCGAAGGATTCGAGCAGGCGCCGGTAGCTCACCTGGGGGGTGGCAGCGAGATAGCTGCCGCCGATGAACTCGATCAGGTAGCGGGGGCGCTCCGGCTGTAGCCCCCAGAGGCTGCCCTGCTGCTGCCAGTTCATTCCTGCTGGAGGCGTTGCAGGGCTGCGATCGCTTCACGGCGATGGGCGGGGCCATCCAGCAGGTTGTTGAACACATGGCGAATGACGCCGGAGCCATCGATCACATAGGTCACCCTGCCCGGCAGCAAGCCCAGCACGCTGGGCACTCCAAAGGCCTGGCGCAGCTGGTTGCCCTGGTCCACCAGGAGGGGATACGGCAGGTTGTGGCGCGCCGCAAAGCGCTGGTGGCTGGACGCGTCATCACCGCTCACCCCCCACACTTGGGCGTTCATGGCCTGCAGGTCGGCGTAGCTGTCGCGAAAGGCGCAGGCCTCCATCGTGCAGCCTGGGGTGTCGTCCTTGGGATAGAAGAACAGCACCAGGGCCTGGCCGCCCAGTTGATCGGTGCGGCGCTCCACACCGGCTTGATCCTGCAGGGCAATCATGGGAGCACGGTCACCGGCGGCGAGGGCCTTGGCCACGGGAGCAGGGTTCGAGATGTTGGCACCCTAGGCAGAGCCTCGCTTGAGCTGGGATCATGGCCATACCCAGGAGCAGGTGATGGCCACGGCCGGCGACGACCCGAGCAGGAATCCAGGCACTGATAGCCCCAGCCCATCGGGCTGGGAGCAGACCGACTTATTGGCCTTGGTGTCGGCGATGGAACCCCCGGCTCCGGCGCCGATTCCCACTCCAGAACCAGCGCCTACACCTTCTTCAGAAGCCATTGCAGCCCCAGGGCCTGAGAGCTGCCCGGAGCCAGAGGCCCCGGGGCTGCAGCGGCTGCTGATTCTCGATACGGAAACCACCGGGCTCGATTCGGAGCAGCACCACTGCATCGAAGTGGGCGCGATTCTTTTTGATGTGCCCCACCGGGCTGTGCTGAGCCAGGTGTCGTTTCTTCTGCCTTGCCAGGCCAATGCTGCCGAAGCTGTTAATGGCATTGCGGCCGCGGTGACGCAACGTCCCCAGCCATGGCAGGCGGCCCTGCAGTGCTTCGAGGCGATGCTGGCGGCCGCTGATGCGGTTCTGGCCCACAACGCAGCTTTTGATCGACAGTGGTTTGGTCAGGGGGTGCTGCCTGCCATCTCCAAGCCCTGGGTCTGCAGCATGGAGGATCTGCGCTGGCCGGCCGACCGCCATCTGCGGGCCAACCCCTCAGTGCGGGATCTGGCCCTGGCCTACGGGGTTCCCGTGTGGGCGGCCCACCGGGCCCTTACCGATTGCATCTACTTGGCCCAGGTGTTCGAACGCTGCCCCGAGCTCGAGCCGATGCTGCAGGCAGGGCTGGAACCCCGGCGGCTCTACCGGGCCCGCCTCTCCTATGACGAGCGCCACAAGGCTCGCGAGGCCGGCTTCCGCTGGAATGAGCCGATCAACGGCGCTTGGAGCCGCCGCCTCTCAGAGCGGGAGGCCTCCCTGCTGCCCTTTCCCGTGGTGGCTGTGGAGGATCAGCGCCGCACGGCCTGATTTGCTTCAGCAACAGGAAGCCCAACCGGCGGTTTTGTGCTCTAGGGGCCATAGCCTGCATGCTGAGGGCCCGCGGCACCATCCATGGTTCGAGGCGCCTATCCCAGGGGGAGCCCTGGTGGCTCCTGCTTGCACCAGCAGGTGCGGCGCTGGCAGGACATTCGCACCTGGGCGCGGCTGATTCGCGAAGCCGAGGCCCTCTGGCACGTGGATGTGCGCGATCTGCGCCGCCTCGGCGCCCTGGAACTCTCCCAGTTGCTGCAGGAGGTGCCCCCGAGCCAGCGCGGGCGGGTGAACCGCTGGCTGGCCTGCTACGGGGTGTCCACGCGGCTCGAGTGAGCCAGGGTCTCCAGCGAGGCCCTGGCTAGTTCCGCAGACACAAAAAAACCGCCCGGGGAAGGGCGGCTGGTGGTTGATGAACCGGTGATGTCAATCGGAGCGACAGGATTTGAACCTGCGACCCCCACTACCCCAAAGTGGTGCGCTACCAAGCTGCGCTACGCCCCGGCGAGAACGAAATTATCACAGCGCCTTGCCGCCGCTGGCCTGAATTCGGCGCAGTAAACGGCTGGATAGACGCTCACGGTTGAGCCCTGCGTAGCCGGCCATCCGCAGCTCCCGGGCCAGGCTGCGCAGCTGCGCCAGATTCATGGAGGCGAGCCGTAGTTCCGGCACCCGGCGCCAGGCACCGGCGGTGATCGGCAGGGCACTGCCCTGGCGCCCCTCTCCGAAGCGGGAGAGGGCTCCACCGGCCATCCATTCGGGCACGAGCACGAACAGCACGGCAAGCAGGCCATAGAGCTCCACCAGCCCCTTAGGCAGGGGATGGAGTTGGCGCCTGTCGATGTCGGACGTATGGGCTGGGGGAGGCGTGGGATCCACAGGCGAAGGGAGGGGTGGCCCGGAGGTCCGAGTCGTCTCTGGGCCCATTCTCCCGCAGGAGGTCAAATCAGGCCGCGCTGGGAGGTGGGGGGCTCCTGGCGCCAGAGCATCGCCGGCTCCTGGGACGGACTCAACCTCACGAACCAGAACACCAGGGCAAACACAAGGCCCAGGGTGGCGATCAGTCCCACGATCACGGTGCGGTCGGGCAGGGGATTCATGCTGGGGGAAGGGCTGTGGGGCTCAAACCTGCTCGGTGCGCAGGCACTGCAGCCGCTGGGGCAGCCGCTCAATCGTGAGTTCGTCGCCCCGCAGGATCAGGCGCATGTCATCGGCTGTGTAGTGGAGGCCCGGCAGCTCGGATCGCTCGCGGAAGAAGGTGCTTCGGTTGGGGCCATGGATCAGGGAGGCCTGGGCGTCATTGCGCTCCAGCACCACCATGCCCTTGTCGCGGCAGAGGTAGCGATCCTTGATGGCGTAGTCCTCCCACCAGGGGGAGTGCATGGCCTGGGCCAGCAACGGCACGATGGCCACGGCCCGCAGGCTCATAGCTGGATGGGGGCGTTGTCCCCCCGCAGCACGCAGTGGCTGATGCTCCAGTCGTAGTGGCGCCATACTGCAGCCGGCAGCTTGTAGTTGCAGCCGGCCCACTGGTTGTCCAGCAGCAGCCCGCTGGGTTGGGCGGAGCAGTAGGGGCGGCAGTCGGGCCGGGCCAGGTATTGCTGGTGGTAGCCCTCGGCGAAGAAAAACGGATTGTTGGTGGCGATCTCGGTGGTGATGGCTCCCTTGCCGTTGGCGTTCAGCAGGGTCTGGTAGTGGTCACGGCTGGCGATGGCGAGCTGCATCTGCTGATCGCTGCTGGCATAGATCGCGGAGCGGTATTGGGTGCCGGTGTCGTTGCCCTGGGCCATCCCCTGGGTGGGGTTGTGGCATTCCCAGAACAGCTTGAGCAGGTCGCTGAAATCGATGGCGTTCACGTCCCACACCACCCGCACCACTTCCGTGTGGCCGGTGCGACCGGAACACACCTCCTCGTAGGTGGGGTTTGGGCTGAACCCGCCGGCGTAACCCACGGCCGTGCTGATCACCCCCGGCAAACGCCAGAAGCCCTTTTCAGCTCCCCAGAAACAGCCGCAGGCGAATAGGGCTTCGTCCTGGCTGTTGCTGAGCGGTGCCTTCAGGGCGGTGCCCAGCACCAGGTGGCGTTCCGAGGTGGGAATCGCTGCAGCGCGACCAGGCAGGGCCGCTTCGGGGCTCACGAGGGCGGTTTTGTTGGCGCCCATCCCTTGGAAAAGTCCGAACACCGCGGGCTAGCAGATTTTGGAGAGCCTAGGCAGGGCCGCCGCTGCCGGTGCCGGGCTCCAGGGAGATGTGGTTGAGCAGCGTGGTGGTGAAGGCGAACAGCAGAAAGGGAAGCGAGAGCACCAGGATCAGGCCCACGCCCACCAGGGCGAAGATCGGCTTACTGGCTCCCATCAGGGCCAGGCCCGCCGCCAAGCTCACGAAGATCACCAGCATCCAGATCAGGATCTGGCCGTAGATGTCGCCGAAGGTGAGGGTGCAGCGTAGGCGGTAGGGGGGCACACCGGTGGTCATGGCAGCAGTGGCGCCGAGCGGTAGATCCAGCTAAGCCACGGCCAGGGCGGTTGTCTGCAACAGCACTACAAGTCTTCGGTCAAGCCGCCCGGCTCAGCTGCTCCTCGGCCTGCTCCCGCTCCCACAGGCGGCGGTAGGTGCCCGGTTGCTGGAGCAGTTCGCTGTGGTGCCCCTGCTGCACCAGCTGGCCGTTGTCGAGCACCAGCACCCGATCACAGGCCGCGGCGGCTGAGAGCTGGTGGCTGATCATCAGGATCGTGCGGTCCTGCTGGCTGCGCACCGATTGGAGGATGTCGGCTGCGGTGTTGTTGTCCACGCTGGCCAGGGCATCGTCGAGCACCAGCAGTGGAGCCTGTACCAACAGGGCCCTGCCCAGGGCTGTGCGCTGGCGCTGGCCGCCGCTCAACGTGATGCCCCGCTCACCCACCAGGGTGGAGTAGCCATCGGGGAAGCCCTTAATGTCGCCCTCCAGCCGGGCCTGGATCGCCGCCTGCTCCACCTGTTCCTGGCTTGCCTGGGGATCGCCGTAGCGCAGGTTGTCCGCTAGGGATGCGGTGAATAGGTATCCCTCCTGCGGCACCAGGGCCACCTGGCGGCGCAGGCTCTCGAGATCCACCGCCGTGATGTCGATGCCGTTAAGGAACAGGGCACCTGCCGGTACCTCCACCATGCGCCCCAGGGCGCGGGCCAGGGTCGTTTTGCCGCAGCCCACCGGTCCCACGACCGCCACCAGCTCACCAGGCGCCAGCCGGAAGCTCACGTTGTGGAGCGCCTCGCGCTCGGCGCCGCCGTAGCGCACGCACAGGTTGTGGGCCTCCACCGCCGCCGCGGCTGGCGGCCCTTGGCGGCTGGGCATGGATTGGGGCTGCACCGGTGACTGGATCAAGGGTGTGCGTCGCAGCAGCTCTTCCACCCGCTCCAGGCTCACCTGGCCGGTCTGGAAGGTGTTGAGCGTGAAGCCCAGCAGGGCGGTGGGAAATACCAGCCGCTCCACGTAGAGGATCAGGGCTACCAGGTCACCGATGCTGAGCCGGCCGCTCTCCAGCTGGCCGCTGCCCAGGGCCAGTAGCAGCAGCAGGCTCACCGAGGAGATGCCCTCCAGCAGCGGGAACAGGGTGCTGCGGGTGCGGGCCAGGTTGAGGGCGTCGTCGCGGTAGGCGCGGTTGCGCTCGGCGAAGGCCTGACGCTCAGTGGCCTCTTGGCCATAGATCTTGATGGCGCTGATGCCGGAGAGGTCTTCCTGGATCAGATCGCTCAGCTGGGCCAGCGATTCCTGCTGGCGCCGCTGCTGTTTCATCATGCGGCCGCCGAACAGGCGCACCGTGGCGAGCATCAGCGGATAGAGGCCCACGGCCGCCAGGCTCAGCCAGGGGTCGATGGTCAGCATCGCTGGCAGGGTGAGGGCATAGGCTAGGGCCGTGTTGGTGAGGCTGAGCACTGCAAAGCCCAGCAGGCGCCGCACGTTCTCCACATCGCTGGTGGCGCGGCTGATCACCTCGCCGCTACCGGTGGTTTGCACCCAGCCCGGCTCCTGGCGCAGCATGTGATCGAAGATCTGCTGCTTGAGGCTGGCCTCCACCTGGCGGCCCACGCCGAACACCAGCATGCGCGACCACAGCCGCACGCCCCCCATCACCGTGGCCAGCGCCACGATCAGGGCGGCCTGGCGGATCACATCGCTCACGGCAAAGCCGTCCTGCAGGTCGTCGATTACGCCGCGCACCAGCAGCGGAATTGACACGCTCAGCAGGTTCACCACCACTAGGGCGAGGGCGCCGATCAGCACCGTTCGCTTGTAAGGCCGCAGATAGCGCCGTATCAGGCCGAGACGGATGGCGGCCATGGAGTGCCTGAAGGTGCCGCCAACCTACGGAACCTGGGCGATGCTGTCGGCCGCTGCAGCTGCCCATGGCTGAGGACCAACAGGCTCATCCCCTCTACGCCACCGATCGCGACCTGGTGGACCAGCTGCTCGCCGCCCAGCAGCCCAGTGATGCCCAGCTGGTGGATCTGGGTCGGCTGTTGATGCGCTACTCCGGTTTTCCCGGGGCGCTCGATCTGCAGGACGATCTGGCCAAGACCCTGCGGCTGTGGGGCCTCAGCCGCGATGAGCTCCATCAGCGCTGCCGTGCCATCTGGGCGGCGGGCTACAGACCCGGCGCTGAGGTGGCTCCCCAGGCGGTGGGCTCCGGCTTCGACACCGCCGATCAGGACAGTCCCTGATCGGCTCCCACTCGGCCAATTTCTGCTACATCTCCTGCTCCCCCAAGCTCCCGCCATGGCCGCCGCCCTTCCCTGGCCCCCCCTGCTGGAGCAGTTGCTCGGCGGCGATTCGCTCAGTACGCAGCAGGCCACTGCCCTGATGGAGGGTTGGCTGGCAGAAACCATTGATCCCGTGCTCACGGGTGCCCTGCTTGCGGCCCTGCGGGCCAAGGGGGTGAACGGCGAGGAGCTGGGTGCTATGGCGGCGGTGCTGCGCTCCGCCTGCCTCCTGCCGGGGGATCGGCCGGCCATCCCTCTGGTGGACACCTGTGGCACTGGTGGGGATGGGGCAGATAGCTTCAACATCTCCACTGCCGTGGCCTTCACCGCAGCGGCCTGTGGCGTCAGCGTGGCCAAGCACGGGAACCGCAGTGCCAGCGGCAAGGTGGGCTCCGCCGATGTGCTCGAGGCCCTGGGCATCAACCTCCAGGCCCCCGCGGCCCGAGTGATCGAGGTGCTGCCCGACACTGGCGTCACCTTCCTGTTCGCCCCCGGCTGGCATCCAGCTCTGGTGGGTCTGGCACCGCTGCGCCGGGCCCTGGGGGTGCGCACAGTGTTCAACCTGCTGGGTCCCCTGGTGAATCCCCTGCGGCCAGAATTCCAGGTGCTCGGTGTGGCCCGCGCCGACCTGCTCGACCCCATGGCCGAGGCCTTGGCCCGGCTGGGGTTGGAACGTGCGGTGGTGGTGCATGGCCATGGAGGCCTGGATGAGGCCTCCCTCTCGGGTACCAGCCAGCTGCGGCTGATCGAAGCCGGGGCCGTCCAGACCGAGCAGCTCGATCCCGCTGTCCTGGGCCTGGATCTGGCTCCTCCGGAGGCCCTGGCCGGCGGCGATCTGGCCTGCAATCAGGCGATCCTGGAAGCTGTATTGCAAGGCCGAGGCACGGTGGCCCAGCGGGATGTGGTGGCCCTGAACACTGCCCTGGTGCTCTGGGCCGCGGGCGGGGCGGAGAGCGTGGCCGCCGGCGTGGCCCCCGCCCTGGAGGCCCTAGCCAGCGGTGCGGCCTGGCAACGGCTGGAAGCGCTGCGCGCGGCCCTGGCCTGAAAGGCCTTGCGGGATGATGGGTGCCTATGACGACAGCCCCCTCCCCGAACCCCGCCCTGTTAGTGCTGGCCGATGGCCTGGTGCTGCGCGGCGAAGCCTTCGGCGCCAGCGGCACCGCCATCGGAGAGGTGGTGTTCAACACCGGCATGACCGGGTATCAGGAGGTCATGACGGACCCGAGCTACTCGGGGCAGTTGGTGACCTTCACCTACCCCGAACTGGGCAACACCGGTGTGAATAGCGCCGATCAGGAGGCCGATGCGCCCCACGTGCGCGGCGTAATCGCCCGGCAACTGGCGCCCGTGCCCAGCAGCTGGCGCAGCGAGGACACCCTGGATGTTTGGCTGCAGCGCCACAACGTTGTGGGCATCAGCGGCATCGACACGCGGGCCCTGGTGCGGCACCTGCGCGAGGGCGGTGCCATCAATGGCGCTATCAGCACCGATGGCCGTAGCCCTGAGCAGCTGCTGGAGCAGGTGCGCTCGGCCCCCTCGATGGCCGGCCTCAACCTGGCCCAGACGGTGAGCACCGCTGAGCCCTACACCTGGACCAGCCTCTGCCCTGCTGCCTTCGACCAGCGGCTCCAGAGCGTCCCCACCACCCCCTACCGCGTAGTGGCGATCGACTTCGGCATCAAACGGGCCATCCTCGAGCGCCTGGCGGCCCATGGTTGTGCCGTAACGGTGCTCCCGGCCGATGCCAGCCTCGAGCAGGTGTTGGCGTTGCAGCCCGAAGGGGTGTTCCTCTCCAATGGCCCCGGTGATCCGGCGGCTGTAACCAGCGGCATCGCCCTGGCCCAGGGCCTGGTGCAGCAGCCCGATCTGCCGGTGTTCGGCATCTGCCTTGGCCACCAGATCCTCGGCCTGGCCCTCGGAGGCAGCACTTACAAGCTTGGCTATGGCCACCGCGGCCTCAACCACCCCTGCGGCAGCACAGGCCTGGTGGAGATCACGAGCCAGAACCACGGCTTCGCCCTCGCTGACGATTCCCTCAACCCCGCCGAAGTGGACATCACCCACTTCAACCTCAACGACCGCACCGTGGCTGCCCTCGCTCACCGGCGTCTGCCCCTGTTTGGCGTGCAGTACCACCCGGAGGCCAGCCCGGGTCCCCACGACGCCGATCACCACTTCGGCCGCTTCGTGGCGTTGATGGCGGAGCGTCGCTGACGCAACTGATTTGTTGCGGAGCCTCCCAAGCCCGAAACCGTCATTACACTTCGGTCGCTTGTCACGTTTGAGGCCAGTAGCCATCACTGATCTGCAGCGATTGACCGTGTCCCTCAGGGGCGGCTACGAGCAGCAGGACGGCTGTGTGCTGTTCAGCTTCACAGGCCAGCTGGATGCCTATTCGGACAAGCAGTTTCTCGCCTTCATCGCCGATCACCGACCCGCCAAGGCGCATCCCCTCGTGATCGATCTGAGTCGTATCGATTTCATCGACTCCTCCGGTCTTGGCGTGCTGGTGCAACTGGCCAAGCAGTGCAACGACGCCAAGGTTCAGTTTCTGGTGGTTGGCAATGCCCGGGTTGTGCAGACGGTGAAACTGGTGAGACTCGAGGAGTTCCTGCATCTCCAGCCCGATCTCGACACCGCCCTCGGCGCCATCGCCGCCTGAGTCCGGCACGGCCAGCTGGCTGGCCCAGCTCTCCCCTCCAGCTGTGCAGGTGGAGTTGGGCCCCCTGCAGTTGGCCTGGCTCGGCGATGCCGTGTGGGAGTTGCACCAGCGGCTGCGCCGATGCCGGCAACCTGGCCGTAGTGCCGATCTTCACAGGGCCGTGGTGGCGGATGTGCGGGCCGATGCCCAATCGGCAGCCCTGGAAAAACTGGAAGCCAGCGGTGTTTTGACCGACGCCGAGCTAGAGCTGGTACGTAGGGGACGCAACCGGGCTGGCCGGGGTCCTCGCAAGGGGGAGGCCGGTCTTTATGGCCGTGCGACGGGATTTGAGACAATGGTGGGCTGGCTCTTTCTTCAGGATCCCGGCCGGCTCGCGCAGCTGTTGGATCAACTCGAGGACGCCGACCCATAAACCCATTGCCTGCTTGATATGAGCCCTCGTTTTGATCGCCGCCCTGACCGTGGCCAGGGAGCTGGCGCAGGTGGGGGTGGTGGCTACAGGGGCGGCGAACGCGGTGGCGCCCGTGGCGGTGGCGGTGGTGGCAAGCCGGCACGTCCCGCTTACGGCGGCCGTGGCGGGTCCAGGCCCTTTGCGCCCCGAGGCGAATGGCGCCCTGAGGGTGGCGACCGTCCCGAGCGCAGTGACCGTGGGGATCGCCCAGAACGTGGCGACCGCGGTGATCGTGGTGGTCGCAGTTCCATGGGTGAAGGCCGCCCCGCTGCCGGTCGCAAGCCCTTCACCCGTCGCCCCGATGGTGGTCCGCGCCGGTTCGAGTCCGGCGGCCGTCCTGATGGTCCCCGCTTCGGTGCCGGTCGGCCCGAGCGGCGTCCGGGTCGTCCGGCTGGCCGCTTCGACGACCGCAGTGCTGCCGGCGGTGGGGCAGCGGGTGGTGTCGGTCGTCCGGATCGGGGCCCCCGCCCCGAGGGCCGCCGCTTCTCGGCCCCCCGCCCGGATGGCGGCTCTTTCCGTCCTGGGCGCCCCCAGGGTCGCCCCCAGTTCGGCGCTCGCCCCGCCTTTGCGGAGCGCCGCCCACCGCGCGACCGCGACCGTGCCATTGCCGTGGAGGTGCCCGTGGGTGAGGTGGGCGATTCCACCCGCTTTAATGCCGGCCCCGCCGACGACCTGATCTGGGGGCGCCACGCCGCCCAGGCGGCCCTGGAAAGCGACCGGCCCATCCACCGCATTTGGTGCACTGCTGAGATGCGCTTTCAGCCGCGCTTCATGCAGTTGCTGCGGGAGGCCAAAGCCGGTGGGGTGCTGGTGGAGGAGGTGACCTGGGCTCGCCTGGGGCAGCTCACCGATGGCGCCGTGCACCAGGGCATCGTGCTGCAGGCTGCTGCCGCCGACACCCTGGATCTCGGCACGCTGATCGATGGTTGCCGCAACATCGGTGAGCCCCCCCTGTTGATGGCCCTGGATGGCATTACCGATCCCCACAATCTGGGTGCGATCGTGCGTAGTGCCGAGGCCCTCGGTGCCCATGGCCTGGTGCTGCCCCAGCGGCGCAGTGCCGGCCTCACCGGCTCCGTGGCGAAAGTGGCAGCCGGTGCCCTCGAGCATCTGCCCGTAGCCCGGGTCGTGAATCTCAACCGTTCCCTGGAAACCCTCAAGGAAGAGGGCTATCGGGTGATTGGTTTGGCCGGAGAGGGCAGCGTGTCGCTCACCGAGGCCGATCTCGATGGGCCCCTGGTGATCGTCACCGGGTCCGAGGGCTCCGGGCTGTCGATGCTCACCCGCAAGCACTGCGACCAACTCGTGCGGATCCCGCTGCGCGGTGCTACCCCCAGCCTCAACGCCTCCGTGGCTACGGCCATGGTGCTCTACGAGGTGGCCCGCCGCGGTTGGATGAAGAACATCACTGGTTCCTCGCCTGCCCCGCGGATCGTGCGGCCCCAGTTGGCCACTCCCGAACCGTTGGTGGCCGCCGACCAATTTGACGAGCTGGAGGACGACAACGCTTTTAGCCCCGAGGAAGCGGAATTCGCCTCCGTCCTGGTGGCGGAGGTGGTTGCCGAAGTGGCGGCTGAGGTGTCTGCCGAGCTGGCTGAGGAGGTCGCTGAGGAGGTGGCGGTCGAGGCCCCTGCCGCTCCTGTGGACCTCTCCTTCGATCTCAGCCCCAGCCCCGCTGCGGGCTTCGCTGGCGACATTCAACTCTGAGGCCAGTGGGAGTTGGTCTGGCTACGGCCAACACCCCAGCCCACCGGCAGAATGCACACCATCACCACCCCTTGCGATGACGTCCTTGCTCTGGCCCCTGCGCAGTGTTGCCAACGGCCTGGGCCTGGCCTGGTGGGCCCGGGTCGAAACCCGTGAGCCGGATGTCACCTATTGGTTCGGGCCCTATGTGCGTCGTAGCAGCCTGGAGGCGGCTCTACCGCCCTTCCTGGCGGATCTGCGCAGTGAAGGTTCCGCCCAGCTGAGCCACACGCTCCTGCGCACCCGCCGGGGCGAGCCCCTCACCGTTGCCGCCGGTGCTGACTGATAGCGTCGACCCAGCAACGCACCTGAGAGTCGATGGGGATCGCCGAGTGGCGCGAGCAGCTCAAGCGCGGCGAGGTGTCCGCCCGGGAGCTCACCGATCACCACCTCAGCCGCATTCAGGCGGTTGAGCCTTCGGTTCACGCTTACCTAGAGGTCACCTCGGAGCGGGCCCGGGCCGATGCAGATCGCATCGATGGGTTGCGGGCCGCAGGCGAACCCCTGCCGCCCCTGGCCGGGGTGCCGCTGGCCATTAAGGACAACCTCTGCACCAAGGGCATCCGCACCACCTGTTCCAGCCGCATGCTGGAGAACTTCGTGCCGCCCTACGAGTCCACCGTCACCGAGCGCCTCTGGCAGGCCGGCGGCGTGATGCTCGGCAAGACCAATCTCGATGAGTTCGCCATGGGCAGCTCCACCGAGACCTCCGCCTTCGGTGCCAGCCGCAACCCCTGGAACACCGACAAGGTGCCCGGCGGCAGTTCGGGCGGCAGCGCCGCTGCCGTTGCGGCTGGTGAATGCGTGGCCTCCCTTGGCTCCGACACCGGCGGTTCGATCCGCCAGCCCGCGGCCTTCTGCGGCGTGGTGGGTCTGAAGCCCACCTACGGCCGCGTCAGTCGCTATGGCCTGGTGGCCTTTGCCAGTTCCCTCGACCAAGTGGGTCCCTTTACCACCAGCGTTGCCGATGCCGCCGAGCTGCTGCAGGTGATCGCCGGGGCTGATCCCCGCGACTCCACTTGTCTTAAGGCCCCCGTGCCGGACTACCGCGCCGCCCTTAGCCAGCCGGTGGCGGGCCTGCGGGTAGGCATCGTGCGTGAGTGCTTTGAGGCCGAGGGGCTCGATCCCCAGGTGAAGGCCTCGGTCATGGCGGCCGCTGCCCAGCTGGAAGCCCTTGGCTGCGAGCTGGTGGATGTGAGCTGCCCCCGCTTCAACGATGGCATCGCCACCTACTACGTGATCGCTCCGTCGGAGGCCTCCGCCAACCTGGCCCGCTACGACGGTGTGAAATACGGCTACCGCGCGGCCGATGCCCCCAGCCTGGCGGAGATGACCGCCCGTAGCCGTGCCGAGGGCTTCGGCGATGAGGTGCAGCGCCGCATCCTGATCGGCACCTATGCCCTCTCCGCCGGCTACGTGGACGCTTATTACAAAAAGGCCCAGCAGGTGCGCACGCTGATCCGGCGCGACTTCGACCGTGCCTTTGATGCGGTGGATGTGCTGCTCACCCCCACCTCCCCCACCACCGCCTTTGGCTTTGGTGCCCATGCGGAGGATCCCCTCGCCATGTATCTGGCCGACCTGCTCACCATCCCCGCCAACATGGCTGGCCTCCCGGCCATCAGCCTGCCCTGTGGCTTTGATCTGGCCGGCCTGCCCATTGGCCTGCAGCTGATCACCGGGGTGCTGCAGGAGGAACGCCTCCTGCAGGTGGCTTACCACTACGAGCAGAGCGCCCGGGTGATGGAGCAGCGGCCCGACGCGGCCCTCGTGCCCTGAGGGGTCACCCCAGATCTGGTGTCTCAAGCGCCGGTATCGGCGCTTCGGGCCCTGAATCTTGCGCCTGAGCTTTAACCTTGAACCAGCACCGGGCGCGTTTTGGCTTTCGTTCCGCTCCACAACCACAGCGACTACAGCCTCCTGGATGGGGCCAGTCAGCTGCCGGCCATGGTGAAGCGGGCCGAGGAGCTGGGCATGCCGGCTCTAGCCCTCACGGACCATGGCGTGATGTACGGCGCTATCGAGCTGCTCAAGCTCTGCAAGGGCAGCTCGGTGAAGCCGATTATCGGCAACGAGATGTATGTCATCAATGGTTCCCTTGATGACCCCAATCCCCCCAAGAAGGAGCGGCGCTACCACCTCGTGGTGCTGGCCAAAAATGCGGTGGGCTACCGCAACCTGGTGAAGCTCACCAGCATCAGCCACCTGCGCGGCATGCGTGGCCGAGGCATCTTCTCGCGGGCCTGCATCGACAAGGCCACCCTCACCCAGTTCAGTGAGGGCCTGATCGTGGCCACGGCCTGTCTGGGTGGTGAGATTCCCCAGGCCATCCTCAAGGGCCGGCCGGATGTGGCCCGCGATGTGGCCCGCTGGTATCAGCAACTGTTCGGCGACGATTTTTACCTGGAAATTCAGGACCACGGTTCTCCTGAAGACCGGATCGTGAATGTGGAGATGGTGCGCATCTCTCGCGAGCTGGGGATCCCCCTGATCGCCACCAACGATGCCCACTATCTCACCAGCAACGACGCCGAGGCCCATGACGCCTTGCTGTGTGTGCTTACCGGCAAGCTCGTGACCGATGAGAAGCGCTTGCGCTACACGGGCACGGAATTCATCAAGGGCGAAGCCGAGATGCTCGGCCTGTTTGCCGATCACCTCGAGCCGGAGGTGGTGGCCGAGGCCGTGACCAACACCGCCAAGGTGGCCGAAAAAGTGGAGGACTACGACATCCTCGGCCGCTACCAGATGCCCCGCTTCCCGATCCCAGATGGGCACACGGCGGTGAGCTATCTGCGCCACGTGACTGAGCAGGGCCTGCGCGATCGCCTCGAGCTTGGCCCAGAAGCGGTCTTTGAGCCGCTCTACGGCGAGCGGCTCGATTTTGAACTGCAGGTGATGGAGCAGATGGGCTTCCCCACCTACTTCCTCGTGGTGTGGGATTACATCCGTTTTGCTCGTGAAAGCGGTATCCCAGTGGGCCCGGGCCGTGGTTCCGCGGCTGGTTCCCTGGTCGCCTATGCCCTCGGCATCACCAACATTGACCCCGTGACCAACGGGCTGCTGTTCGAGCGTTTCCTCAACCCGGAACGCAAGTCGATGCCCGACATCGACACGGACTTCTGCATCGAGCGCCGTGGTGAGGTGATCGACTACGTGACGCGCCGCTACGGCGAGGAGAAGGTGGCCCAGATCATCACCTTCAACCGCATGACCTCCAAGGCAGTGCTCAAGGATGTGGCCCGTGTGCTCGATATTCCCTATGGCGATGCCGACCGGCTGGCGAAGTTGATCCCTGTGGTGCGGGGTAAGCCCGCCAAGCTCAAGGAGATGATCGGAGCTGACTCGCCAGCGCCGGAATTTCGCGAGAAGTACGAGGCCGATCCCCAGGTGAAGCGCTGGGTGGACATGGCCATGCGCATCGAGGGCACCAACAAAACATTCGGTGTCCATGCCGCCGGTGTAGTGATCGCTGCTGATCCTCTCGACGAGGTGGTGCCGCTGCAGCGCAACAACGATGGTCAGGTGATCACCCAATACTTCATGGAAGACGTGGAGTCGATGGGGCTGTTGAAGATGGACTTCCTCGGCCTGAAAAATCTCACCATGATCGACAAGACGATCGATCTGGTGGCGCAGAGTACGGGCGTGACGGTGGACCCCGACAAGCTTCCCCTCGACGATGCGGGGACCTATGGCTTGCTGGCCCGTGGCGATCTGGAGGGCATCTTCCAGCTGGAATCCAGCGGCATGCGCCAGATCGTGCGCGATCTCAAACCATCCTCGTTAGAGGACATTTCCTCCATCCTGGCCCTCTACCGCCCGGGGCCCCTCGATGCGGGCCTGATTCCCAAGTTCATCAACCGCAAACATGGCCGCGAAGCGATCGACTTCGTGGACGCCAAGCTCGAGCCGATCCTGCAGGAGACCTACGGGATCATGGTGTACCAGGAGCAAATCATGCGGATTGCGCAGGATCTTGCCGGTTACTCCCTCGGTGAAGCCGATCTGCTGCGCCGGGCCATGGGCAAGAAGAAGAAGAGCGAGATGGAGAAACACCAGAGCATTTTTGTGCAGGGGGCCACGCAGCGCGGTGTCGATCCGAAGGTGGCGGAAGGTCTGTTTGAACAGATGGTGCTGTTCGCCGAATACTGCTTCAACAAGAGTCATTCCACCGCCTATGGCGCGGTGACCTACCAAACCGCCTATCTCAAGGCCCACTATCCCGTCGCCTACATGGCGGCCTTGCTCACGGTGAATGCCGGCGCCACCGATAAGGTGCAACGCTACATCTCCAATTGCAATGCCATGGGCATTGAGGTGATGCCACCGGATGTGAATGCTTCCGGCATCGACTTCACCCCCGTGGGCGAGCGCATTCTGTTTGGCCTCTCGGCCGTACGCAATCTCGGGGATGGCGCCATTCGCGCCCTGCTCGAGGCGCGTCTGACCGATGGCCCCTTCCGCAGCCTCGCTGATCTCTGCGATCGCATCCCGGGCAGCACCCTCAACCGCCGTTCAGTGGAATCCCTGATCCACTGCGGTGCCATGGATGGCCTCGAGTCCAGTGCCAACCGCGCCCAGCTGATGGCGGATCTTGATCTGATCATGGATTGGGCCAGTTCCCGGGCCAAGGATCGCGCCAGCGGCCAGGGCAATCTGTTTGATTTGCTGGGTGGTGGTGCGGATGCTGGGCCCGCAGCCAGTTCCCCTGGCGGTGATCTCAGCACGGCCCCCAAGGCGGCGGCGGTGGCCGATTACCCACCTACGGAAAAGCTGCGGTTGGAGAAGGAGCTGGTGGGGTTCTACCTCTCAGACCACCCGCTCAAGCAGCTCACTCGGCCGATCCAGCTGCTCTCGGCTGTGGGCTTGGGCAGCCTGGAGGAGCAGGCCGACAAGGCCCGCGTGAGCGTGGTAGGCATGGTGTCCGGCCTGCGGCCCGTAACCACCCGCAAGGGCGACCGCATGGCTGTGCTGCAGCTGGAGGATCTCAGTGGAAGTTGCGAGGCGGTGGTGTTCCCCAAGACCTACGCCCGCCTAGCGGATCATCTGATGGTTGATGCCCGGCTGTTGATCTGGGCATCGGTGGATCGCCGCGATGAACAGGTGCAGCTGATCGTGGACGATTGCCGCGTGATTGACGAGCTCAAGTTCCTGATGGTCGAGCTGCAGGCCGAGGAGGCCAGCGATATCACCGTTCAGCACAAACTGCGCGAGTGCCTTAACCAGCACCGCACCGACAAGGACGACGCCGGAATCCGCGTTCCGGTGGTGGCCATGGTGCGCCACCAAGATCAGATTCGCTACGTGCGCCTTGGCCACCAGTTCTGCATTAAGGACAGCAGCGCTGCCCTCCACACCCTCACGGCTCAAGCCTTCCGGGCCCGGCTCAGCTCGCCGCTGGTGGCCGCTTGAACGAACTGCGCAGGCGGGTGATGTTCACCCTGATCTGCTCGAACCCCAGCAGGCTGCCGGGGGCGTCTTCCCAGCTCGCGGACAGCACGCCGTAGCTCAGCCCGACTAGACCCAGCAAAAAGAAGCCCCCGGACGTCACCAGGGTGACGGCGGGGGGAATATCCAGGATGCCCTTACTCACCACCAGATAACTGACAATGAAGCTGGACATTCCCAGCACGGTGGGAATTCCAGTAGCCAGGGCAATGCGCCGGGCCATGCGATTGGCCACGGCTGCTGGAACGCCCTGCTCGCGCTTGCTGCGTGGCTTGGCCTGGGGAGGCTGGGGTGCTTTGGGCACCATGCCACCGCCGCCTGAGTTGCCTGCGGGCAAACCGCTGCGGCTTTTCCCCTTAGCTGCCATCGTCAGCCGCGGATGCCGAGCTTCTGAATCAGGGTGCTGTAGCGCTGCTCGCTGCTGCTGCGCAGGTAGCTGAGCAGGCGCTTGCGCCGGCCGATCATCTTCAGCAACCCCTGGCGGGAAGAGAAGTCGTGGATGTTGTTCTGCAGGTGACCGCTCAGCTTGCTGATGCGCTCGCTCAGCATCGCCACCTGAACCTCCACGGAACCGGTGTCGGTGCCGTGGGTCTGGTGGGTGTTGATCAGTTCTTGTTTCTTGGTGGTGTCGAGCGACATGCGCGGCGTCGGGCCCTGACGGTGCAAACAACCAACTTACCGCCTCATGGTCACGCCAGCCCTCAGGCCACTTGGCGGGAGAGCCAGCGCAGCGCTTCCCGCAGCCAGGCCTCACTGTCGGCCTCCTCCGCCAACCCCTGGCCCGCCACGGCCCGCAGGGCTCGGTTGATTTCGAGCGCTTCGTAGCCCAGGGCCGAGAGGGTGAGCTGCAACTCCTCCCGCACGCCAGCCTGCAAGCTGTCGCCCCGTTCGTCGCCCCCGCCCTCGTCGAGGGGGTCCACCAGGTCCAACCCTGCGCCGAAGCGCTCTTGCAGCTTCGTGCGCAATTCCACCGACAGGCGTTCTGCCGTGCGTTTGCCCACCCCTGGCGCTTTGCTGAGCAGCCGCAGATCGGCTTGCACAATCGCCCGCACTAAGTCTTCGGTGCTGAGGCTGCCCAGTAGCCCGAGGGCCATCTGGGGCCCCACGCCACTCACAGCCACCAGTTCGCGGAACAGGTCGCGCTCGTGCCGGGCCTCGAAGCCATAGAGCGTCCAGCTGTCCTCCCGGATCGCCTGGTGGACATGCAGGGTGAGGGTGCTGGCGTTGCCGGGCAGCTGCTCCCAGTAGCGGCGGCTGATCTGCACCTCGTAGCCCACCCCCTGGCACACCAGCAACAGCCCGCAGCGGCTGTTCTGCTGCCAGCGATCGGTGAGTTGCCCTTGCAGCCAGCCGATCATGGGGGAGCGTTGAATCCCATCCATGCTGCCCGGTCTGACAACCCCGGCCTGCCTGCGGCGCCCCCTGGCCAGCTGCTGCGCCCTGTTGCTCTCGCTGTTGATGGCCTTCGGCCTGGCCGGTTGCAGCAGCGTGGGACAGCTGCCCCAGAGGGTGTTGCTCTCGGCCCTTGCACTTCAGATCGATCTCACCCAGCGCTCGATCGCCAGTGCCCTCACCCTGGAGGCCGGCGGTGAGCCGCTTGTGAGCCGGGTGCGGGTGGAATCCCAGCAGGCCATGGCGATTGGCGGCGCCAAGGGGCTGCACCTCACTGGCCGTTTTGATTGGCGCCTTGCCGGCGATCCGATCCGGGTCGATAGCGCCTTCGACCTCTACCTGCAGCGCGGCGAGCGCGGCCAGAGCTGGCGTTTGGCCCGTCCCAGCGGCAGCGCCGATGGCACCACCCAGGACTGGCTCACCTATCCGCTGCCGCTGAAGGGGGAGAGCGCCTGAGGCTCACCAGCATCGCCGCTAGAACCAGCACGGCGCCGGCCACGGTCCAGCCATCAATGCTCTCGCCAAACACCAGCCAGCCCCACAGGCCTGCGAAGGCCACCTGCACGTAGCTGATCGCCGTGGCCTGGGCTGCGGGCAACGCCGTGAGGCCTCGGGTGAGGTACACCTGCCCCACCTGGGTGAACACCCCCACCCCCACCAGCCACAGCAGTTCGCTGGGTGTGGGCAGCACTGGATCGAGGGCCACCAGGGGCAGGCTTAAGGGCAGGGCCACCAGTGGGAAATAGAACACGATCACCAGTGGATGCTCGCTGTTCCCCAGGGAGCGCACACTCACGTAAGCGAGGGACGTGAATAGGGCGCCAGCCAGGGCGATCAGCACCGCCAGCGGTGGCAAGGCTGCCGCCCCCTGCAGCAGCCCTGCAGGCTGGGCCACCAGCAGGACCCCCGTCCAGCCCAGCGCGATGGCCAGCAACACCCGCTTGCCGATCCGTTCCCCCAGCATCAGCCAGGCCAACAGGGCTGTGATCGTGGGGTAGAGGTATTGCAGCACCGTGGCGGAGGCCATCGGCAGCTGGGCCAGGGCGGCGTAGACGCACAGCAGAGCCGCGGTGCCGATGGCCCCGCGCACGATCAGCAGCCCCCGCCGTTGGCCCCAGGGATCCACTCCCGCCCGCTGCAGCAGCCACCAGCTCAGGGCCACGCTCACGATCGCCCGGGCCAGCACCACTTCTGCGGCGGGGATTCGCCCGCCCACCTGCTTCACGCACAGCCCCATCAGGCTGAAGGCCAGGGCGCTGGCCACCATTTGCAGCAGCGGGGCCATGGTTGGCCTGGCATCACTGCTCACGCGTCGCGCTGCAGCTGCAACTGGGTGGGGAAGGGAATCTCGATCTGGGCGGCCGCCAGGGCGATCAGCAGCGCCTGGTTGAGTTGGTGGATCGCGTTTTTGAATGCGGCGAAGCTGGCGTGGCCGCCGTGTAGCCGAAGCACGATGTCGTAGCTGAACGCGCCGATGGTCATGAATCGGCAGGACTGCAGTTCCATCAATGGTTCACTGTTCACCACGGAGCGGATCAGATCCGGAAGCTGCTGCAGTTGCTTGGCCGTGGTGTCGTAGCTCACCCCGAGGGTGATGGTGGAGAGTCGAACCTGCTCCACCAGTTGTTGCAGCCGCATCAGCAGCGCCTCGCGAACGCGGAGGTAGGAGCTCCAGTCGTGCAGGGTCACCATCGCGAAGCAGATCAGGGTGAGCTCATCGGTTTGGTTCTGCTCGATGCTCACCAGCGGTTCCAGCAGATCCGCACTTCCTGCCACGTGGCGGCGCACCAGCTGCAGCAGGTCGTCCACCTGCTCGGGTGAGAGTTTCTGCTCGATCGTGATCCGTACATTCAGTGACTGCATCGGTGTGGCGGCGGAATTGGGGCTGCGCCGCGAATAGTTCACGATTGTTTCCTCGTCGGCGATCGCGTTGGGGATGGTGACGCGGCTTTCGAGGGTCTGCAGTTCCAGGGAGCGCAGGCCGATCTTGGTCACATAGCCCAGGTTGTCGCCGATCCGGCAGAACTCCCCCACCCGCAAGGGCCGGTCTGTCTGGATGGAGAGGCCCGCGAACAGGTTGCCCAATAGCTTTGAGGCCCCCAGACCGATCGCCAGGCCTGGCACGGCCGAGAAGGCCAGCACGGTGGTGGAGGGCAGACCGAGCACGATCAATAACCGGTAGATCAACACCGTGGCCACCAAGCCGCCCAGCACCCTGCACACCGGCATCACCAGGTTGCTCACCCGCCGCAGTTGCAGATCTGTGCCTGACCCGCCGCCCCGCAAGCGCACTAGCCATTCCGAGATGCTGCGGCCTAGGGCTTCGAATAGGAAAAAGTAGAAGAAACTGCTGGCAACGAAATAGCAGATGAAGAACAGATAGGTCACCACCACCAGCGGAGCGCCGGTGAAGTTCACGTAGTCGTCGATGGCGATCTCGCTCAGTCTTGTGAGCGGCAGTATCGGCAGAACGAGCAGCACCCGATACCATGCCATGTTGTCCTGATGCCATGCATGCAGTGACGTCTTCTCGTTCTCGTTGTTTTTCCAGTAGCGGTAGGTGTAGAAGAGTCGGCGGACGATAGTGAGCACCATCCAGCCGTAGAGCAATAGGATGACCAGAGCGGCGCAGATTTGCAGCAGCGTTTGACCATCGATGGCCGTCTCTAGAATGCGGCGCGCATTGTCCGGCAATCTTAGATACCACTTCGGTGCGGCTAGATAGCCCGGCGTGTAGATGTAGTCGCTGTAAAGATCGGGAGTGGCGAACGGTTGTTGTATTGCCGGTTTGTCGTTGATTTCGCGATACATCCGGCCGACTTGGCTCACCGTGCCGGCGGAGAACACAAAACCGGTGCGCCCTTCCTGTCCGCTCGCTTCACTGGTGAGGGTGATGGCTGTATCGGCAAGCGTCCAGTTCTGGCTTGCCTGGCTGCGTTGGTTGTTGAGGGTTTTGAGCCCGACCGAATCCGGAATCGTGATTGGCACGGTGCTGTGGGTGAACACGTAATCCAGCACCTCCTTGAGCTGCATGGCTGCCTCATCGGCCATGTCGTCGCGCACGCTTTCTGGAAATGTGCTGGCATCGAGCGCCTGTACCGCCAGTTCAAACAGCTGCTGGGCCGTGTCGATCCGCTGGCGCGCTGCCGGGCTCCAGAACAGGCCTGGGTCCTGCTGAGGATTGCGGGTGGCGAGCTCGAGCTCGTTGGCCACCCGTGCCATCACGGCATAGAAGTTCAGCAGCGTTTCCCGCGGGCTCTCCCCCACCACCTGGCCCAGGGGGGCATCGCTCCAGCGGGCGGCTGCGGCCAGCAGCTCGGGATAGAAGGGCTGCTCACTGATCGGAATGGCCGGCGGGCCACTGGCGCGCATCGGCGGGGGGCCTGCCCATAGCGGGCTCCAGGGCCCGATCACCATCAGCAGGATCCCTAGGAGCCCTGCCAGCAGTGAGCGGCTCCATCGCTGTGAGCGCCAGCGCGCGCTGCGGCTGTTCACGGCCCCATTTTCAGCTGTGGGCGCACTCTGGCAGGGGCCGTGGGTCGCTTCCCACCGGAACCGTCAGAATCGTGCTCCCTTGCCGTCTCCACGCCCTTGAGCAGCCCTCGTCTCCATCCCCGCACGATCGAGGCCGTCAAGGAACGCGCTGACATCGTCGATGTGGTTGGTGAGCACGTGGTGCTCAAGAAGAAGGGGCGCGAGTTTGTCGGCATCTGCCCCTTCCACGACGACAAGTCACCGTCGATGACGGTGTCTCCGGCCAAGCAGTTCTATTACTGCTTTTCCTGCGGGGCCGGCGGCAACGCCATCAAGTTCCTGATGGAGCTGCAGCGCAACAGCTTCAGCGATGTGGTGCTGGAGCTGGCTCGCAAGTACCAGCTGCCGATTGAAACCCTGGAGGGCCCCCAGCAGGAGCGCCTGCGCCAGCAGCTCTCCCGCCGTGAGCAGTTGCATCGGGCCCTGGCCCTGGCGGCCGGCTGGTTCCGTGCCCAGTTGCGCTCCCCGGAGGGCGCTGCTGCCCTGAGCTATCTGCGCGAGGGCCGTGGCTTGAGCGAAACCACCCTGGAGGCCTTCGGGCTCGGCTATGCGCCTGAGCGCTGGGATGGCCTGCTGAGCCACCTGCAGCAGGTGGAGGGCCTGGCCCCGGAGCTGCTGGAGGCCGCTGGCCTGGTGGTGCCCCGCAAGGGTGGTGATGGCTTCTATGACCGCTTTCGCCATCGGGTGATGGTGCCGATCGCCGATCGCCAGGGCCGAATCATCGGCTTTGGCGGCCGCAGCCTTGATGGCGGCGAACCCAAATACCTCAACTCCCCGGAAACGGAGGTGTTTGAGAAGGGCAAGCATCTGTTCGGCCTCGATAAGGCCAGCCCTGCCATTCGCAAGGACGACCGGGCCGTGGTGGTGGAGGGCTACTTCGATGTGATCGCCTTGCATGCCGCCGGCATCACCAACGCTGTGGCCGCCCTGGGCACAGCCCTCAGCAGCCAGCAGATCACCCAGCTGTGCCGCTGTTGCGACAGCAAGCGCCTGATCCTCAATTTCGACACCGACGGCGCCGGCGTGCGGGCTGCCCAGCGGGCCATCGGTGAGGTGGAGCAGCTGGCCCTGCAGGGTCAGCTGGAGTTGCGGGTGCTGCAGTTGCCCGCCGGCAAGGACCCCGACGAGTTCCTCCATCAGCACGGGGCTGGCGAGTACCGCTCGTTGCTGGATTCCGCGCCCCTCTGGCTCGACTGGCAGATCGACCAGGTGCTCGCAGGGCGGGACCTGGCCAAGGTGGACCAGTTCCAGCAGGCGGTGACGGCCCTGGTGGCGCTCCTGGGCAAGTTGCCCGCCAGTGCCGTGCGCTCCCGCTATCTGCAGCAGGTGGCCGAGCGCCTCAGCGGCGGCCAGGCCCGACTCGCCATTCAGCTCGAGGACGACCTGCGGCAGCAGGTGAAGGGCCAGCGCTGGCATGGTCGTTCCCAGAAATGGGAGCAACCTGGTGAGGCGGGCTTGCGCGAGCGGGCCGAGGCGGAGCTGCTGCGGCTCTACCTGCATTGCCCCATGCACCGCGGCGCCATTCGGGCCGAGTTGCGTCGCCGTGAGCTCGACGATTTCGCCATTGCCCATCACCGCCAGCTCTGGGCTGCCATCGGTGGCCTAGAGGAGGACAACCTCGGCGCTGGCCGCCTCGAGGCGGTGAACCGCGGCACCGATCCGGGCCACGACCTGGCCGATCTCGATCTGCCTCGGCTGCTGGGTGATCAGCTGCTGGTGGAGCAGAGCGCCCTGCTCACCCGCCTCACCCCCTTGCTGGAACCCACCGAGGTGCAGCGCATGGCTTTCTCCCAGGCCCTGTTGCAATTGCGGGGAGCCACGGCGGCGCTGGAGCGGCAGCGCAGCCTCAAGCGTTGCCGCCATCTGCTCAATGCCTGGAGCAGTCAGCGATTGGAAACCCTGGAGCACTGCATTGCCCGCCTGCTGGAGGAAGCCCAGACGGAGGAGAACTTCGCGGCTGGTGTCAACACCGGGTTGAGTAACCCCGGCCTCGATATGGAGACCCGCATTGATGCCATGTTCGCCGACCTCAACAGCGATGCCTTGAAGTTCCAAGAGCTCTATTACAATGAGCGCAAGCACGTGACCCATCTGGATCAGCAACGCCGGGCCAGTTACGAGGAAGTGGCCGGTGGGGTGGCCAGCAGCCCGGCGCAGCGGCCTGATGCCTTGTCGGCCTAAACCCCCCTGAACATCTGTTAGGACACAGCCTTGTTCTGCTCAGGTCTGTCGATGGTTCTGCTGTCTCGTCCCGCTGTGGCGGCCCTTGCCTGCGTGCTCGTTGCAGCCACTGCTGGCGGCTCCGCCAAGGCCAACATGATGGATCAGATGGTGATGCACTACTGCAGCAAGGACATGCAGGAGGAGATCAGCAAGGCCGGTAAGATAGCTCCCACCGGCATGATCGAGGCCACCTGCACTTGCGTGGTTCAGCGTCTCAAGGCCCGTGACAGCATTGAGCAGGCCAAGAGCTTCTGCAAGGACCAGGCCATCAAGCAGTAACGCCAGATCTGAGCGCCACTGTTGTGTTCAAAGAGCCCACACCGTGGGCACGTCGCTGAGCCGTGTGGTGGCGGCCCGGGAGAGGTGATCGCGCCGCATGATCCAAGTGGGTTTCAGGCCGCAGGCGGCCCATCGCACGGTGCCGCTGCCGTACCGGCGGTTGAGCTGATCCACGCACTGCATCAAGGCGGTGCGCCTCTGTTGCTGCTCCGCTGGTAAGGGCACTAGGAGGTGGTGCTGCAGTTGCGAGTCTGGCTGCAGCTCCTGCAGCAGTACGCCGGCTTTCTGAAAACGCTTGTGGGGCCGGTACAGCGCCGGTACCAGCTGCAGCGCGGCCGCCAGCAGCACCCCGGTGTCGTTGCTAGCCACGGGTAGGGCCAGGCTGGCGGCATTGCTGTAGAAGCCGGAGCTGAAGGGACTGGTCCGGGCGAACACCGTGAGCCGGCCGGCTCGCTGTCTCTGGCGCCGCAGTTGTTCTGCCGCCCGCACCACGTAGCTGGCCACCGCTTCTCGCAAGGGTGCCTCCGCCTCGATGGGCTGGCTGAAACTGCGGCTCACGCAGGTTTCCCGCTTGGCGCTGGGGCCTTCCTCGAGGGGGAGGCAGCTGATGCCGCGCAGCTCCTGCTGCAGCCGCAGCCCCACCACGCCGGCCTTGGCCTTGAGTTCGCCGCTGGGCATGTCCCGCAGTTGCAGGGCCGTGGCCACTCCCCGTAGCCGGCACCAGCGGCTGAGTTTGCGGCCGATCCCCCAGACGTCCTCAATGGCCACGCCCGCCAGCCAGTTGGCGGGGTCCTGGCTGCTGCCGAGGTCGAACACGCCGGCGTGTTCGACCTCCCCCTTGGCGATGCGGTTGGCCAGCTTGGCTAGTACCTTGCTGGGGGCAATGCCGATGGCGATCGGCAGGCCCAAGTCGCGGTGGATGCGCGCCCGCAGCTCCCGGCCCCAGCCCTGCAGATCGCCATGGCGGGGCCGGGGTAGGCGTCCGAAGGCCTCGTCGATCGAGTACACCTCGAGGCCGGCAAGCCAGAGCTCAAGACTGCTCATCAGCCGCTGACTCATGTCGCCATAGAGGGCGTAATTGGAGCTGCGCACCACCACTGCCTGCCGCTGCAACAGGTTGCGCAGTTGGAAGGCCGGAGCTCCCATCGGAATGCCGAGATGGCGAGCCTCTGCACTGCGCGACACCACGCAGCCATCGTTGTTTGAGAGCACCACCACTGGCTTGCCCAGCAGGGCCGGATCGAGGGCCTGCTCGCAGGAGGCGTAGAAGTTGTTGCCGTCGATCAGCACCAGGGCATCGGCCATGGCTGGAGGGTTCAGAGCGGGTGGATCACGTGGATGGCGACCCCCCAGATCTGCACGTCACCGCACTGGTGCAGCTCAAGCGGCGGGGAGGCGGGGGTGGCAGCCTCCAGGCGCAGCTGGCCCCGGTTCCGGGTGAGGCGCTTGAGCGTGAAGGCCCCATCCAGCACCGCCACCACGATGCGCTGGGGCCGAGGCTCCAGGCTGCGATCCACCAGCAGCAGGTCACCGTGGTGGATGCCGGCGCCGGTCATGGAGTCGCCACTCACCCGCAGGAAGAAGGTGCTGCTGGGATGGCGGATTAGCACCTCATTGAGGTCGATGCCCACGTCGATGTAATCGTCCGCGGGACTGGGAAAGCCAGCAGCCACGGTGTCCCCGGCGAGGGGTAGCTGCAGGGCGTTGCGCTCGAGCCGCAGGGGGCCGAGCAGCTCAGCGGAGCTCAGGCATAGCCGCGCTTCGGCAGACGGGACGTCGAGCACGGCCAACCGACCAGGACCTTGATACTAGTACGTGCGTACTGAGTGGCGCTGGGGTTGGTCTCGATGGCCCTTGCGGCTCAGGTGTCCTCCTCGTCGCCCTCCAGGAGCAAGTGCTGGAAGGCCGTGTAGAGCTCCAGTTCCTCGCTGCTGGCCGGTTTGCGCCGCTGCTGGTTGGGCCGCAGTTCGTTGGCGGCACCGCGGGGTTTGAGGCCGCCCTGTCGCTGGGCCTGTTGTTGTGCCCGGCGCTGGGCCTCCTGCTGGCTGTGCAACTTGTCGCGTTCCGCCTGCTTGAGGCGATCAAGTAGGTGGGGCGGCACCGTGCCATCGGGGCTCACCAGCATCAGCTCGCGAAACAGGGCATCCGGATCGGTTTCGATTTCCACCCGGTGGCGCTTCTGCGAGGCGGGGGTGTCGGCCGGGCTCGGCGCCTGCGGTTTTGGCAGGGGCTTGGGCAGGCTGCGGCCCAGTTGCTGGAGTCGCTCAAGGCTGCGGGCATCGAAGCTCATCTCAGGGGCACTCCAGGGTGTCCTTGGTGGCGCGGCCGGTTAGGGGATTGGTGCCGCTGGCTGAGGCGCAGAGGGTCTTGAGCACATCGCCGCGGAAGGGCACGTTGGTGAAATCCGCGCCTGCGATCTGCACATTATTGAACTTGGTGTTGAAGGCGAAGGCGTTCTCCAGCACTGCGTTGCTGAGGTTGGTGCCATCGAGCACCGCTGCATCGAGCGTCGCGTCACTCAGGTCGGCTCCCGAGAGGTCAGCGTCCTGCAGCTTGGCCCCGAACAGGCTGGCGCCGCGCAGATCGGCCGCATGGAAGTCGGCATCGCGCAGGTTGGTGAGGTTGAAGGTCACCCCGCGCAGGTCGCTGCCGGCGAAATCGTGGCCGATCAGCACCTGCTTGGCGTAATCCATGGCGGCCTGGGCCGGTCGCGCGGCGCTGCATAGCAACACAAGCGGCAGGATCAACAGAGCCAGGGCACGCAGCAAACGGCGCATCATCGGGGAACTGGAGCTGGTGCAACCCTAGGCAGCTCCCGTGGGGACGGACCGCTGGGAACAGGTCCCGCTGCCCCAGTCGCCTAGCCTCCGCAAGCGCCAATGCTGCGCCATGGGCAACCCGATCGACAGGGAGACCTTTCTGGCCCGGGCGAAGGCCCGCTTTGGGGAGCGCTACGACTACAGCGCCATCGTGTACAAGAGCTTTAAGACCCCGATCAAGATTCGCTGCCGCGAACATCCGGTGCGGCTGATCGCCATCACCCCCGAGCGTCACTTGGTCACCACAGGCGGTTGCAAGTACTGCCTTAAGGAGTTGCGCGGCCAGCTGCCCGGTTGAGCTCGGCCAACAGTCCTGCCGCCGGGGAACCCTCAGGCAGGTTCAGGGCCAGGCCATGTCGCGCACCCCGCAGCAGCGCCAGGGGGATTGGGCCGAGCAGCGGGCTCTGCGCCTGTTGCGCCAGCAGGGCTGGTGGATTTTGGAGCGCCAGTGGCGTTGTCGCTGGGGAGAGCTGGATCTGCTGCTGCATAAACCGGGCCGCCTGCTGCTGGTGGAAGTGAAGGCGCGCCAGCGCTGCGGGCCCGATGGCTGGGGGGTGGCGAGCCTGGATCACCGCAAACGGCAACGCCTGGCCGCCGCCTATGGCTGTTGGCTGGCGGAGCATCCCCGCTATGCCAACTGCAGCCTGGAGCTGGTGTGCGCCCTGGTGCCCCTGCCGCCGGTTAAGGCATCGGTGCGCTGGATCCGTTGGGGGTAGCGGCGGCGGGCGGCATCTCCGTGTAGGTGAGGGTGCAGATGTAGCGGTAATTGCCCGTCTGCACGTTCACTTCGGTGCACCGACTGCCGGTCACGGTGGCCCCCCGTGGCACCTGCTCCTGGGCCCGTTGCAGGGCATTGCCCTTGTCCCAGATCGATTCGGCTGTCACGGAGCCGGCCCGGGCGGCCAGAGGTAGGGCCGCCAGCAGCAGGGCGCTGAACAGCAGGGAGCTACGGCCGAGGGCCATGGGGAAACGGCAGGGGCTGCTCTCTGTTTATGCCCGGCCGGGCGGCCCGGCAATGTAGTTGGCGGCCCGTGTGCGCCCGATTCGATGACCTTTGCGGCCCACCGCACCCGGAAACGCTTCGGCCAGCACTGGCTCATGGACGAATCCGTGCTGGGCAAGATCCTGGCCGCCGCTGAACTTCAGCCCGCGGACACCGTGCTGGAAGTGGGGCCGGGGCGCGGGGCGCTCACCGAGCGATTGCTGGCCTCGCCGGCGGCGGCGGTGAGGGCGGTGGAGCTCGATCGGGATCTGGTGGCAGGTCTGCGCGAGCGCTTCGGCACTGATCCCCGGTTTGAACTCACCGAGGGCGATGTCCTGGCGGTGGCGCTGCCCCAGGCCCGCAAGGTGGTGGCCAACATCCCGTACAACATCACCGGCCCGCTGCTGGAGCGGCTGGTGGGGCGGCTGGATAGGCCCGTGGCCGAGCCCTACCAGCGCCTGGTGCTGCTGGTGCAGCAGGAGGTGGGGGAACGGATCCGGGCCAAACCGGGCAGCAGCGCCTTCTCGGCCCTGAGCGTGCGCATGCAGCTGCTGGCCCACTGCGCCACGGTGTGCTCCGTGCCACCCCGCTGCTTCCAGCCACCGCCCAAGGTGATGAGCGAAGTGGTGGCCCTGGACCCCCTGCCGCCGGAGCAGCGGCTGGAGCCTGCCCTGGCCCGCACGGTGGAGCAGTTGCTGCGCCGCTGCTTTGCGGCCCGTCGCAAGATGCTGCGCAACACCCTGATGGGCTTGCTGCCGGCTGATCAGCTGGAGATCCTGGCGCGGGAGGCGGGCATCACCCTGCAGCAGCGGCCTCAGGAGGTGGCGCCGTTGGCCTGGGTGAGTCTGGCGGCGGGTTTGAATCGGCTCACTGCCTGATGCCTGAATCCATGGCTGAGCTGCTGGTCAGCGCCCCCGCCAAGATCAACCTGCATCTGGAGGTGCTCGGCCTGCGGCCCGATGGCTTCCACGAGCTGGCGATGGTGATGCAGACCCTCGACCTGGCCGATCAGCTCAGCATTCGTCCCACCGCTGATGGTGCGATCAGCCTCACGTGCGACCGGCAGGATCTGCCCACCGATGGCAGCAATCTGGTGGTGAAGGCCGGAGAGCTGCTGCGCGCCCGGGTGGGCCTGCCAGAGCTGGGGGCGGCCATCCACCTGCACAAGCGCATCCCCATCGGGGCCGGCCTGGCGGGGGGCTCGAGCAATGGTGCTGCGGCCCTGGTGGGGCTCAATCACCTCTGGGGCTGCGGCTTCAGTAGCGCCCAGCTGCACGCCATGGCCGCTGAACTCGGCTCCGATATGCCCTTCTGCATCGCGGGGGGCACCCAGCTGTGTTTCGGTCGGGGCGAACAGCTCGAACCGGCAGGGCTGGAGGCGGCACCGGCGCTGGGGGTGTTGTTGATCAAACACCCCCAGGCGAGCGTGTCCACCCCTTGGGCCTACGGCCGCTGCCGGGAGTTACGCAGCGACTTCTACCTCGAGGCGGAGGTTGAATTCGAGCAGCGCCGCGAGGCCCTGCGCACGGGGGCCCTGCTGGCCGGGCTGCGCGGCGAGGCCGCGCTGCCCCCCATCCGCAACGACCTGCAGGCGGTGGTGGAGCCGGAGGTGGCCAGCGTGCGGGAGGGTCTGGCTCTGTTGCGCCAGGCCACCGGCGCCCTGGCGGTGGCCATGAGTGGCTCGGGCCCAAGCCTGTTTGCTCTGTTCCCCAATGCTGAAGCCGCCGCTGCCGCCCACACCCAGCTGGCTGTGGACCTAGCGGCCGCTGGTTTTGAGGCTTGGTGCTGCCGTTGCACAGGTTGTGGTGTCACCCTGGGATGACCTCCCGTCCCGTGCTGCTGCCGTGAGCGAAGCCAGCGAAACCGCGAGTGAAATCGCCCGCGAAACTGCCAGCACTACCGCGGGTGACGCCACCACACCACGGCAGCGCAAGGGACCCCTCAGTTTTCTCACGGGCTCGATCACCAGCTTCGGCCTGGGCTGGTGTGCCCTGCAGCTCTCTTACCGGGTGGTGGGCTACTACGCCGAGCATCCGCCCCACTACGACGTGCGCTTTGCCCAGAGCATCGCCACGTTTCTGAAAACCCTGTTCGTGGGGATGACCTTCCTGGCCACCTTCACCTTTGCCTTTGTGGGCTTGGGGCTGTTTCTCACCTTTATTCGAAGTCTGATGCCGGGTTGGAGACAGGCCGAAGAAACTCCCTAGCCTGCAGGGGCGCGTTGCCGCCGGCCATGACCGCCCACGACCTGGAATTGCTGGTGTTGCTGCTCTCGCCGGGCATGTTGCTCTCGGTGCTGCTCTTGGCCACCTTCGCTGCAGGCGGCTGAGATAAGTTGGCGGCACCACCGGTCTTGTGCCGGAATCGCCTTCCCGCCGTGGCAGAGACGCTTCTCTTCAACGCCCTGCGCGAGGCCATCGATGAAGAGATGGCCCGCGATCCCCACGTCTGCGTGATGGGCGAGGACGTCGGCCAGTACGGCGGCTCCTACAAGGTGACCAAGGACCTCTACGAGAAATACGGCGAGCTGCGGGTGCTAGACACCCCGATCGCCGAGAACGCCTTCACAGGCATGGCCGTGGGCGCCGCCATGACGGGCCTGCGCCCGATCGTGGAAGGCATGAACATGGGCTTCCTGCTGCTCGCCTTCAACCAGATCTCCAACAACATGGGGATGCTGCGCTACACCAGCGGCGGCAACTTCACCATCCCCACTGTGGTGCGCGGTCCCGGCGGCGTGGGCCGGCAGCTGGGGGCGGAGCACAGCCAGCGCCTTGAGGCCTATTTCCACGCCGTACCCGGCATCAAGATCGTGGCGGTGAGCACCCCCACCAACGCCAAGGGCTTGATGAAGGCCGCCATCCGCGACAACAACCCGGTGTTGTTCTTTGAGCACGTCCTGCTCTACAACCTCTCCGAGGACATCCCGGACGGCGAGTACACCTGTGCTCTCGACCAGGCGGACGTGGTGCGCGAGGGCAGCGACGTGACGATCCTCACCTATTCCCGCATGCGCCACCACTGCCTCAAGGCTGTGGAGCAGCTGGAGAAGGACGGCGTGAGCGTGGAGCTGATCGACCTGATCAGCCTCAAGCCGTTCGACATGGAGACCATCGCCCGCTCCATCCGCAAGACCCACAGGGTGATGGTGGTGGAGGAGTGCATGAAAACCGGTGGGATCGGCGCCGAACTGATTGCGCTGATCACGGAGCACTGCTTCGACGATCTGGACGCCCGGCCGATCCGTCTCTCCTCCCAGGACATTCCGACTCCTTACAACGGCGCCCTGGAAAACCTCACGATCATTCAGCCCCACCAGATTGTGGACGCGGCCAAGGCCCTCAAGGCCGGCCAGGTCTGATCACCACCGGATAGGTCCTCAATGGCACGTCAACAGGGGTGGCTCGCCCTGATCCTGGCCCTGGCGATTGCCGCCGGGGCCCTTGTTTTGAATTACCCGCCCCCGCTGGGGCTTGACCTCCAAGGCGGCAGTCAGCTGACGCTGCAGGTGTTGCCGAACGGCTCGATCAAGAGCGTGCAGAAGGAGCAGCTGGAGGCGGTGAAGGAAGTGCTCGACCGCCGGATCAACGGCTTGGGCGTGTCGGAATCCACCCTCCAGACCGTGGGCGATGACCAGTTGGTGCTGCAGCTGCCTGGCGAACAGGATCCCAGCCGAGCCGCAAAGGTGCTGGGCACCACGGCCCTGCTGGAGTTTCGGGCCCAGAAGCCCGGCACCGAGCAGGAGATGCAGGGGCTGCTGAAACTGAAGCGCCAGGCCCAGGCGGTGCTCAACCAGCGCCAGGCCCAGGCCAGTGCCAATGCAGCCGGTGAGCCGCAGGCCCCCAAGGCCACCATCGCCGCTGCAGATCTGTCTCAGGCCCTGACGGGCCTTGGAATCCAGGTGCCCGCCGGCAGCAGCGAAACCGACCAGCTCGAGCTGTTGCTGGCCACGGTGAACAGCAAGATCGTGACCCTGTTCGAACCGGCGCAGCTCACCGGTAAAGACCTGGTGAGCGCCGGCCGCCAACAGCAGCAGACCGGCACCGGCTGGGATGTGACCCTGGCCTTCAACCGCGAGGGCGGCGAGCAGTTCGCCAAGCTCACCCAGGGCATCGCCGGCACCGGACGGCTGCTTGGCATCGTGCTCGACAACCGCCCCATCAGCGAAGCCAGTGTGGGCCCCGAGTTCAAGGCGGCTGGCATCACCGGGGGGTCCGCCAGCATCACCGGCAACTTCAGCTCCGAGGAGGCCCGCGATCTCGAGGTGCAGTTGCGTGGTGGATCCCTGCCCCTGCCGGTGAAGGTGATTGAGCAGCGCACCATCGGCGCCACTCTCGGTAGTGAGAACGTGCGCCGCAGCCTGGTGGCCGCCCTCTCGGGCCTGGCCCTGGTGGCCGTGTTCATGGTGGTGGTCTACCGGCTCCCCGGGCTGGTGTCGGTGGTGGCCCTCAGCCTCTATGCCCTTTACAACCTGGCCCTCTATTCGCTGGTGCCGGTGACCCTCACCCTGCCGGGCATCGCCGGCTTCATCCTCTCGATCGGCATGGCCGTGGATGCCAATGTGCTGATCTTTGAGCGGGTGAAGGAGGAGTTGCGCAGCGGTAATTCCCTGATCCGCTCCATTGATACGGGCTTCTCCCTGGCCTTCTCCTCAATCTTGGATGGCCACATCACTGGGTTGATCAGCTGTGTGGCCCTCTTTGCCCTCGGCACTGGCCTGGTGAAGGGCTTCGCCGTGACCCTGGCCCTTGGCCTGGTGCTCAGCCTGTTCACGGCGCTCACCTGCACCCGCACCTTGCTGCGGCTGTTGATGAGCTATCCGGCCCTGCGCCGCTCCACCTACTTCCTGCCCGCGACCCAGCTCCCCGCCTCGAGCGGAAGCCCCGCCTGATGACTGCCTCCTCCGCCCCCGCCGGCAGCCCTCTGCCCGCTCCCCGTTTCCGGATCAGCCGCCATCGTCGCACCGCCTGGCTGGGCTCAGGCCTGGCCTGCCTGCTCAGCGTGATCGGCCTGGTGCTGAGCTGGGTTAATCCCCAGATCCATTCCCCCTTGCGGCCAGGCCTGGACTTCACCGGTGGTACGCAGATTCAGATCGAGCGCCAGTGCGAGCCCGGAGCCTGCAAGGCCATCACCGGCAGTGCCATCCAGGAGAGCCTCGCTCAGCTGAGCTTGCCGGTGGAGGTGGGTCAGAAGGCCCCCAGCCTCTCCAGTGTTGGCGTGCAGGTGCTGGATCAGGGGCGCTCCCTGGTGTTGCGCCTGCCGGATCTCGACCCCGATCAGACCCAGGCCGTGGTTCAGACGATCGGCGCCATGGCCGGGCCGCTGAACCCGAAGGGCACCTCTGTGGACACGATTGGCCCCACCCTGGGCAGCCAGTTGCTCAAGGGCAGCGTGCTTTCCCTGCTGGTGAGCTTCGCCTTGATCGCCGCCTACATCACCTTCCGCTACGACCGCATTTTTGCCTTCCTGGCCCTGTTTGCACTGGCCCACGATGTGCTGATCACCTGCGGCCTGTTCGCCTGGTTGGGCCTGTTCCTCGGGGTGGAGGTGGATTCGCTGTTCGCCGTGTCGCTGATCACGGTGGCGGGCTATTCCACGACCGACACCGTGGTGGTCTTCGACCGCATCCGTGAGCAGAAAGCCGTGCTGGCCGCCCTGCCGCTGGTGGACCAGGTGGATGTGGCCGTGGATGCCACTCTCACCCGCTCGCTCTATACCTCCCTCACGACCCTGCTACCCCTGTTGGGCTTGATTTTCTTCGGTGGCGCCAGCCTGTTCTGGTTCGCCATCGCCCTCACCACCGGGATCGCGGTGGGGAGCTGGTCGAGCATTGGCGTGGCGCCCACCTTGCTGCCCCTGCTCGCGCGCCGTTGACGCCCCTAGGCCGCCTTAGCTGGGTTCCCCTGCTGCTGGCTGGTCTAGCCCTGGCCGATCTCAGCGGGGAACTGAGGTTGTTGGCAGATCACTTCACCTGGACCTCGCTGGTCTATCTGCCTGCCCAGCATCCCTTGGCCATTGCTGTGCTGGTGCTGCTGCCCTCCCTGTTCCGGCGCTATCGCTGATCCGCTTCACCGGACGTTGTTGGGGCTGGTTCGTTACCAGCGGTCCATCACCTGTTCCACCACCACCTTTTCCATCACCACCTGGAGCACCACCACCAGGGGCAGGGCCAGCAACACGCCGGGCAACCCAAGCAGAGCCCCGAGGCTCAATTGGGCCATCAGGGCCACCGTGGGCAGGAGATTCACGGTGCGGCTCAACAGGAGCGGTGTGAGCAGAAACGCCTCGCCGTTCTGGAGGGCCAGGCGCAAGAGCAACACCTGCAGCACTTTGGCTGGTGAGACCAGCAAGGCCACTGCCAGCGGCAGCAGGCTGGCCACCGTGGGGCCGATGGTGGGCACAAAGGTGAGCAGGCCGCACACCAGGGCACTCAACAGGGCCAGGGGCACCTGCAGGGCCGCCAGGCCGGCCCAGGTGAGCACAAACACCGTGCTGGCGGCGATGGTCATGCCGGCCAGCCAGCCCCCCAGGGCTTCGCGGCACTCCCGCAGCAGATTACCCATCTGGGGCCGATAGCTATTGGGCGTGGCCGCCAGCACCAAGCGCTGATGGCTGCGGGGATCGAGCACCAGAAGCACCGCGAGCAGCACCATCAACAGCAGTTGGATGGTGCCGTTGGCGGCACCACCGGCGAAGCCGAGCAACTGGGCACCGATCGGCTGCAATTTGTCCCAGGTGGCGAAGGCCTGGAGCTGCTGTTCGAGGCTCTCCAGCATGGTGAAGCCGCCCACCAGGCGGCTCAGGCGTTGCACCAGGGTGGGCACCAGTTGGGTGAGTTGATTCACCTGCTGCAGTAGTTCAGGCAGCAGCAACTCCGACAGTTTCCACCCGCCCACCAGGATCAAGGCCAGCACAATCGCCAGCGCGGCTGGGCGATTGAGGCGGCTCACCCCGCGCAGCCAGCTCACGGGCACATCCAGGGCCACCGCCAGCACCACGGCGCCGAACAGTACCAACAGCACCCAGCGCAGTTCCCAGGCCAGTAGGCCCAGCACGATCAGGCTCAGTAGCCCCAACCAGGACCGACTGCTCATCTGGCCAGGCGCTGTTGGCGCCAGGGATCGAGCACGTCGTGAATCAGCACCTCCCGAACCACTACCTGGAGGCTCACCGCCAAGGGCAGGGCCAACAGCAGACCCAGGGGGCCAAACAGCACGGTGAACACAAACTGGGCGATCAGGGTGAGGCCTGGTAGCAATTTCACCTGGTGATGCATCACCGATGGGGTGATCACATAGCTCTCCAGGTGCTGCACCAGCACGTAGAGACCCAACACGGCCAATGCCTTCCAGGGGGAGGCCAGCAGCGCCACCGACATCGGGAAGATCGTGCTCAGGGTGGGGCCCACATTCGGGATCACATTGAGCAGGCCCGCCAGTAGGGCATTGGCTACCACGAGGTTCACCCCGAGGAGCGAGAGACCGATGCCCGCCAGCAGGGCTACGCAGCAGGAGCTGATCAACACGCCACCCATCCAGCTGCTGAGGGCCTCGCCGCAGTGCACCAGCACCTGGCGCAGGCGGCGCCGGTAGAACGATGGCGCCAGCAGCACGGCCACCTCGCGGTAGGCGATGGGCTGAACCGCGATCATCACGGCCACCGACACCACAAACAGCAGCTGCACCAGCCCGCTGCCCAGGTTGCCCGCCAAGCCCAACAGCCGCCCCACCCCGCTGCTGAGGCCGGGGTCAGCCAAGGGCGCAGTCCAGGTCTGTTGCAGCCATTGGAGGGCCTCTTTGCCGTAGATCATCCGACTGCTCTGATCCAGGGCCTGGCGCAGCAGCTTGACCGAAAGCGCAGCCGCTGCAGGCAGCTGACGCAGTAGCTCCTGGAACTGCTGCACAAAGGGGGGCACAACGGCGGCGCTCACCACCACCGCCAGCAGCAGGAGCCCCACGAGCGTCAGCAGGAGCGCGATCGGGCGCCCGCAGCCCAGGCGCTGACGCACGACGCCCACGAGGGTGCAGAGCGCCATGGCCAGCACGATCGCGGCAAACACGTGGATCAGCACATCCCGCAGGCTCCACAGCAGCACGAGTGCTGCCGCTATGGCGATCAGTCCCAGCCACTGGCCGAACTTCAAGCGTCAGTCCTGCTCGGCGTTCTGGGCTTGGGCCGCCTCGTCGCTCTTCTTGGCAAATCCCAGGCCATTGGTTTCGGCATAGCGCTCGGCGAAGCGCATGAAGCGCTCGAAATCTTCCAGAGTTTTCCAGGTGTAGGTGGCTTCCAGCGCGGCGGGCTTGCCGTTCACAAAACGTGCATTCACATCGCGGGTCACCAGCTGACCCTCCTCATCGAGCATGTACATGCCACCGATGTCGCCAAGGGTTTCGGGGGCGAGCGCTTGGGGTTGCTCGAACACGAACATGGCCTGGCCGGTGCGGCCATCGCGGGAGCGGGTCATGCGGATGTCGGCAACCACGGGTTCGTCAACTCCGCGGAAGAACTGGATCGCCGCCATCGGATGCCCTGGAAAATTTGATCCTAGGCAGTGCCACTCAACCCATCTCGGCCTGCATGGTTCCGTTGGCCAGCAACTGAGCGGCGGCCTCGGCGGCGCTGCTGAACCCCAGCTCCACGCTGCCAAGCACCCTGTCAGCGACCCCTTGGCCGTGCTGCTCGAGCTCACGGTCGTAGCAGCGGTCGTAGTAGTCGAGCATCTGCCGGCAGGCCTCACTCCAATCGCGCCGAGCGATGGCCTCCAGCGCTGCCGCGGTGCGCTGCGGTCCCAGGCGCTTGCCAATGCGGCTGGTGGCCTCGGCTAGGGCCTCAGGGTTTTGAACGCCGTACACGGCCACTAGGTGGCGCAGACGTTCCTCAAGGGGGCGCTGGATCTCCAGCAATGGTGCTTGCTGCATCTGGCGCCAGACCCCTGCCGGCACGCGGCAACGGCCCACTTGCACACTCTCCGCCTCGACCCAGATGGCCGTGGCTCCCACCTGGGCCCGCAACACAGCCGCGATCCGGTTCTCGTAGTGCTCGTTGCTGGGCTGGGGCGGCAGTCCAAGGTTCCCGAAGCTGCTGCCGCGGTGATGGGCCAGTCCCTCCAGGTCCAGCACCGCCACGCCCCGATCACGCAGGGCTTGCAGCAGGTCGGTCTTGCCGGTGCCCGTGCGTCCCCCCAGCAGCTGGAGAGGCCAGGGCTGCTCCAGTTGGGCCAGCACCCAGTGGCGGTAGGCCTTGTACCCCCCTTCCAGCAGTGTGCAGGGCAGATCCAGGGTGTCCGCCAACCAGGCCATGCTGCCGGAGCGCATGCCACCGCGCCAGCAGTGGATGCCCAGTAGAGCTCCAGCCGCTTCCGTACTCCAGGCCGTGAGGGTGGTGCCGAGCGCCGCCAGCTTGGGGCCCACGAGGGCCAGCCCCAGCTGGACGGCCTCCTGCCGTCCCTGCTGCTTGTAGGCGGTACCCACCTCGGCCCGCTCGCCATCGCTGAACAGCGGCAGATTGCGGGCCCCTGGGATGTGGCCTTGGGCGAATTCTGCGGGGGTGCGCACATCCACCACGGGGCCGCTGCCCTGCAGAAAGGTTTCGATCGCCAGCCGCTCTGCCATGGAAGGGGGGTCTCGACTGCCGGTCTGGCCTGACATAGTGGGCCAACGCTGGCTCCCCGTCAGGTCAGCTCGCCCCCATGCTTTCCGGACCTCCCGTCTCCGCCTCCGCCAGCGCCGATCAACTGCTGGACCGTTTTCTCTCCAGTTCCGTGCGCCAGCGCCGCAGCCTGCTGGCCCAGGTGCAGCAGCGGAGCGCTGAGATTCGTCCCTGCATTCCCGAGCTGCTCAATCGGCTTGATGCCACCGGCGACGATTGGGCTGCGGGCACCTTGATCCAGCTACTGCTGGCCCAGCCCGACGATCTGAGCGAGTCCTTCCGGCAGCGCCACCCCGAGGGTTGGCTCGCGGTGAGCAGTGCCCAGGGCATCGATTACACCCCGCTGCAGCAGGCCCTCAGCTTGCTGCAGTTTGAAGAGGCCGATCGTCTCACCAGCGAGATCCTGCGCCAGATGGCCGGTGCCGCTGCCGTGAAGCGGGGCTACGTCTATTACTCCGAAGTGCCACCGATGGCAGCGGTAGACCTGCAGAGCCTGGATCGCCTCTGGCTCACTTATTCCCAAGGCCGCTTCGGCTTCTCGGTGCAGTTGCGGCTGCTGCGCAGCGTTGCTGGCCGTTGGGATCGGCTCTGGCCCAAGCTTGGCTGGAAGCTTGACGGTGTCTGGACGCGCTATCCCTCCGCCTTCACCTGGGCCTTGGGTGCTCCGGAGGGCCATTTGCCGCTGGTGAACCAACTGCGCGGGGTGCGCTTGATGGACGCCCTGCTCTCCCATCCTGGGGTGCAACAACGGCTGACAGCCTGATGGCCGCGGGGTAGGGTCAAACCCGGCTGGTGACCCGCTGCTGTTTCAGCTGAATGGCGCTGCGTTGGGCTGATTTCATTACCCCATCCACGCTGCACCTCTCGCCCTTGCTGGAGTTGCTGCTGGAGCCCATCCGGGGCGCCGAGCAACTGGCAGCGCTGCAGTTGGGCTTGCAGGAAGTGCTGGTGAATGCCGTACGTCACGGCAATGGCAACGACCCGCGCAAATGCCTTCGCATCCGCCGCATTGTGACGCCCCGCTGGGTGGTGTGGCAGGTGCAGGACGAGGGCTGTGGTGTAGCCCCGGCGGCACGGTGCGGCCAGCTCCCGGACCAGGCGGATGCCGCTTGCGGCCGCGGGTTCTTCCTGATTCACCAGTGCTTCGACGACGTGCGCTGGAGCGGCCGGGGCAATCGCGTGCAGGTGGCGGTGCGGCGGGTGGGCGCCGGCTGATCAGCGGCCGTGACTGGGACAGCCGGGATCTTTGAGGCTGCCCTGCAGCCAAGCCAGGGCATGTTCCACCAGGGCAATGGCCTGTTGCCGCTGCGGGGTGCTGCCCCGAATGGCGGGTCCATTGGCCTCGTCGAGCAGCTGTACCAGGGCGGCGGCCAGCTGCTCGGCCCCTCGGCGCTGGGGCTGGCCCTTGAGGGCGTGCCAGTCACGGTCGCCGATCACCAGCTGGCGATGCAGGGCTTCGGCAGCCTCGCGGCTGCCTTCGGGCCAGTGGTTTGGGGAGGCCATGGTCGACGACAGCACTGGACGCAGGATCGGGGTTCGGTCCATCCTGACGGGATGCAACAGCAGCCGCGCTCCCCCTTTCAGCCGATTCGCTGGCTGCATCAGCTGGCTGGACTGATGGCACAGGTGTCTCAGGCTGAGCGCCTCAAGGCCAGTGATGACAGCCTGCGGGCCCGGCGCCTACGCCAGCGCATGGCCCTGGCGCAACGGGTGCTCGACCCTCTGCCCCAACCGCTGCAGAGTGAAGCCTGGGCAGAGCAGGTGGTGTGGACAGGGCTGCGCTGGGGAGGCCTGGGCCTGCTTCTGGCGGTGTGGCTGAAGCGTTGAGGCTTGCTGATCAGGCCGGCAGGCGGATGATCGGCTGCAGCTCTGCGGGCATCAACGGTGTGATCTCTGCTTCGGCGGCGGCACTCTCCAGGGCTGGAGCGCTTGCGGTGTCCGGCAATCCCTGGTTGCGCAGCCAGGCCTTGTGCAGCGCCCGGCGCCGCTGGTCTTCCGCCAACACAAGGCGGTCCGCCGCGGCGGTGGGGCTTTCACCCGGCTGCACGGGGGTGCGCAGGCAGATGCCAAAACCATGGGCCTCCACCTGCACCCGGCCTTCCATGAACACCGTCTGAAAGGTCCAGCCGGCGAGCCAACGGACGCTGAACGGATTTGCCATTCCGACCGCTGAGAGTTCGCACAACCCTATTGAGCTGGTGGGCCGGCGGATGGCCTATGTCAGGGCTTGATGGCGCTCCACACCCGCGTCATCAGATGGGACTCGGCCCGGATGCCTGTAAAACCGGCGGCCTGGAGCCTGGCTTCGATGTCGTCGCCGATGTAGTCGCGGTAGTAGGGCTCGTGGAACACGCGCCTGAAGTTCTCCATCGCCGGCTGGAACTGGGGGGAATCCGCCATCTGTACTGAATCAGCCAGCACCACAACGCCGCCAGGCTCCAGCACGCGGAAGCAGTCGGCCAAAACGTTCTGACGGGCCTCACCCGGCAACTCATGCAGCAGGAACACACAGGTGATGCCCTGCATGCTGCCCTCGGCGAAGGGCATCGCCTCGCCATTGCCCTGCACCAGTTGGGGCAGTTCGTTGGGGAGCTGACTGAGCCAGCGGTTGGCCTGACGCAGGTAGGCAGGAGAGAGATCCAGGCCCACGAGCTGGGCCTGGGGAAGGGCTGCCCGCACTTGCCGCAGGGTCCGGCCCGTGCCGGTGGCCACATCCAACACCCGCAGCTGGCTTGGGCTGCGATCGCTGAAGCGCTTCAGGCCCTGGATCAGGGGTTTGATCACCCGTCTCCGCATCGGTTCAGCGGTGCCGTTGAACAGGATCTCCACCTGCAGGTCGTAGAGCGAGGCCGAGTGGTCGCTCAGGTAGCCGTCGGTTTGGTGGTGGAAGTTCTGCAGGTAGTAGTCGGGGTAATCGTCGCGATTGATCTCCTGGGGCAGGTCATTCACGTTCCGCTCGCTGCGCCGGCTCCAGGTGGAGGGCATGTCGAGCCAAACAAGCGGATAGCGGCTGGCCCATTCCAGCCATGGGGCGTCGAACAGAAGGGATGTGGGGTAGAGACCCTGTTCGGCCTCCTGCCAGTCGGTATCCAGAAGGCGGCTATGGGCGGCCTGCAGGTCGGCGAGCATCCGCGCTGGCACTGGCACCGTTTTCGGAGACCCCTCGGGAGCGAACACCTCCATCAACTTGGTGCTCACTTCCTTGTGGGCAAGCCCCACCAGGCTCTTGCCCTGTTGCAGGGTCTGGTAAGCCAGCCGGGTTACGGGATCCGCCATCAATCGCAGGTGTGCGCATCTATGGAATCCATTCCAGCGGATTCAAGGCTGGCCCGTGGACGATCCCAGGGCTCGCCCGGCACTGAACGTCGGTATCAACTTGAACCCAGATCAAGAATCATGGACCGGGGCTCAGCCTGGTAGCAACGGCTACAGAATGAATCCATCAGCGAACCTCGAACCCCATGGATGCTCCGCGTCCTTCCCCCGAACTCCCGATGTCTGGATGGCATAGCGAGCCCAGTTATGTGGCCTGGGTGCGGGCGCGGCAGCAGCAGGCCCGACGTCGCGCGGCCCTGCTCTCCACGCTTGTCGCCCACGCGGATCCCAGTGAAGCCGCCGACAACCACGGCCAGGCCGTGGCCTGGGCAGAACAACATGCCCAGGCCAAGCGTTTGCACGACAGCGCCATGGCCCAGCTCCGCCACGGCTGAGGCCGGCGGGAGCTGGGCTCAGCGGCGGACTCAGGCGTCGTAGTACATGGTGAATTCGTGGGGGTGGGGCCTCTGGCGCAGTTGCTGCACCTCCTCGTACTTCATTGAAATCCAGTTGTCGATGAAGTCCTCGGTGAACACACCCCCGGCCAGCAAGTAGTCCTTGTCAGCCTTGAGGGCCTCCAGAGCGCCATTCAGTGAGGCCGGCACCGTGGAGATCTTGGCGAGCTCCTCAGCCGAGAGTTCGAACAGGTCCACGTCCGTGCCATCACCCGGGTCGATCTGGTTCTTGATGCCATCGATGCCGGCCATCAACATGGCGGCGAAGCCAAGGTAGGGGTTCGAGAGGGCGTCGCCGGAACGGAACTCCAGGCGCTTGGCCTTGGGGTTCATGCCGGTGAGCGGGATGCGCACGGCGGCGGAGCGGTTGCCCTGGGAGTACACCAGGTTCACCGGCGCCTCGAAGCCAGGCACCAGGCGCTTGTAGCTGTTGGTGGTGGGGTTGGTGAAGGCCAGGAAGCTGGGGGCGTGTTTCAGCAGGCCGCCGATGTACCAGCGGGCGGTCTGGGAGAGGTTGGCGTAGGTGCCCTCACCCCAGAACAGGGGTTGGCCGCCTTTCCAGAGGCTCTGGTGCACATGCATGCCGCTGCCGTTATCGGCAAACACGGGCTTGGGCATGAACGTGGCGGTCTTGCCGTACTTCTTGGCAACGTTGCGCACCACGTATTTGTAGATCATCACGTTGTCGGCCGCGCTGATCAGCTCGGCGAACTTGATGCCGAGTTCGTGCTGGGCCGTGGCCACCTCGTGGTGCTGTTTCTCAATGGGAACACCCAGGGCGCCCATGGTGAGCAGCATTTCGCTGCGGATGTCCTGAAGGGTGTCGTTCGGAGCGACAGGGAAGTAACCCTCCTTCAGTTGGATCTTGTAGGCCAGGTTGCCGCCCTCCTCGAGGCGGTCGTTGTTCCAGGGCGCCTCGATCGAATCAACGCTGTAGAAGCTGGAGCCATTGGCGCTCTTGTAGCGCACGTCATCGAAGATGAAGAACTCCGGCTCAGGTCCGAAGTAGGCGGTGTCGGCCAGGCCTGTCGAAGCCAGGTAGCCCAGGGCTTTCTGGGCCAGGGCCCGCGGGCAGCGGGAGTAGGGCTCACCGCTGCGGGGTTCCTGGATCGAACAGATCAGGCTGAGGGTTTTGTGGCTGTAGAAGGGGTCAATCCAGGCGGTGTTCGGATCCGGCACCATCGCCATATCCGATTCATTGATGGCCTTCCAGCCCCGGATAGACGATCCATCAAAAGCCACGCCTTCACTGAACGCGGCCTCGTCGATCAGGTCCTCGCACACGGTGAGGTGTTGCCACTTGCCGTGGAGGTCCACGAACTTGAGGTCAACGAGTTCGATGCCCTCGTCCTTGATCTGACGGAGGACGTCCTGGGCGGTTTTGGCCATGACGTGATCGGGTGGAGGCTGAACGGTGATGCCCGCCTGGAACCGGGCGTCGCGGGACCGTACGGATCAACAGGTGCCCACTGTGTATCCGGTGTAACCAAAAATGCGGTGGCAGGAGGCTGGCGCTTGCGTAACCGTTTCTGTCAGATTCGCCAGATCGATCGTCGGGCAAGGGATCTGGCGGTTTTCAGGTGCTACGTTCCGGCTCAGGTGCGTCGATCCTTCACGCCATGCGCGATGCCATCACCGGTCTGATTGGTCGGTACGACCAGCTCGGGCGCTATTTCGATCGCGAGGCGATCGACCGCGTGGCCACGTATTACTCCCAGTCCGCCGTTCGCCTGGCCGCCGTTGAGTTGATCAATCGCGAAGCCGCTGAGATCGTGCGGGAGGCCAGCCAACGCCTCTGGCAGGCCGATCCGGAGCTGCTGCTGCCCGGTGGCAACGCCTATACAACGCGTCGCTGGGCGGCCTGCCTGCGCGATATGGACTATTTCCTCCGCTATGCCAGCTACGCCCTTGTGGCTGACGACAGCACCATCCTCAATGAGCGGGTGCTGAACGGCCTGGACGACACTTACAAGAGCCTGGGTGTGCCCACCGGCCCCACTGTCCGCAGCATCGCCCTCATGGCCGATGTGGTCTGCGAAAAGCTGGCGGATGCCGGCCTGGCGGACGGCGCCACCCTCAACACCGTTGTGCGGGCTCCGTTCGAGCACCTCTGCCGCGGCCTGGCCGACACCAACGTGCGGGCCCGCTGAGGCTCCCACCGCTACGTAGGCTCCACTCCATCTGATCTGACCCAGGCCTTGGCTTCCATCACCACCCCCGTGTCCGATCGGCACCGTCTCCAGCTCGGCCCGATCGACACGCCGGATCGTCTGTTGCTGGGACCAGGCCCCTCGAATGCTCACCCCACGGTGTTGCAGGCCCTGAGCCGCACCCCGATCGGTCACCTGGACCCCCTCTACGTCGCCCTGATGGGCGAAGTGCAGGAGCTGCTGCGTTACGTGTGGCAAACCGACAACCGCCTCACCTTGCCCATGAGTGGCACGGGCAGCGCGGCCATGGAGGCCACCATCGCCAACATGGTGGAGCCCGGTGACTCCGTGCTGGTGGCCGTAAAGGGCTATTTCGGCCTGCGTCTCCAGGACATGGCCGGCCGCTACCGGGCCGAGGTTCACACCATTGAGAAGCCTTGGGGCGAAGCCTTCAGCCTCGAGGAGATTGAAGCCGGATTGAAGCAGCACCGCCCCAAGATCCTGGCAATGGTGCATGCCGAAACCTCCACCGGCGTCTGCCAGCCCATGGATGGCATCGGCGACCTTTGCCGCCAGTACGACTGCCTGCTGCTGCTGGACACCGTGACCTCCCTCGGTGCGGTGCCCCTCTATCTGGACGACTGGAAGGTGGATCTCGCCTACAGCTGCAGCCAGAAGGGTCTCAGCTGTCCCCCTGGCCTCGGCCCCTTCACCATGGGTCCCCGGGCGGAAGAGAAGCTGGCGAACCGCCAGGGCAAGGTGCCCAACTGGTATCTGGATGTGAGCCTGCTGAACCAGTACTGGGGCAGCGATCGCGTGTACCACCACACCGCACCGGTGAACATGAACTTCGGCATGCGCGAGGCCCTGCGCCTGATCGCCGAGGAAGGCCTGGAGGCCGTCTGGGCTCGTCACCGAGCCTGTGCTGAGCGCCTCTGGGCTGGCCTCGAGCGCCTCGGCCTGGAGCCCCACGTGCCCTATGCCCTGCGGCTGCCCACCCTCACCACGGTGCGCATCCCGGAGGGGGTGGATGGCAAGGCCTTCAGCCTGCACCTACTCAACAAGCACGGCATCGAAGTGGGCGGCGGCCTCGGTGTCCTGGCCGGCAAGGTGTGGCGGATCGGCCTGATGGGCTACAACAGCCGCGAGGAGAATGTGGATCTGCTGCTCAACCTTCTGGAGCAGGAGCTGCCGGCCTTCCGTTCCGCCGCTCCCGTTGCTGCTGCCGCCGCTGCCTGAACCAGCGCTCCAGCTGTAACCCACAATCCTGGGCTCGGGTGCCTGCCACCACCTGCATGTGGTGATGGGCACTCGGGTGCTCGGCCAGATCCAGGCAACCTCCAAGGGCACCCCGCTTGGCGTCGCTGGCGCCGAATACCACCCGCCCCATGCGCGCCTGCACCAGGGCACCGGCACACATGGGGCAGGGCTCCAGGGTTACCAGCAGGGTGCAATCGTTGAAGCGCCAGTCCTGGCGTAAGCGGGCCGCCTGTTGTAAGGCCACCAGTTCCGCATGGCCCAGCGGGTTCTGGTCGTGCTCTCGCCGGTTGCTGCCCCAGCCGATGGCCCGGCCCTGGGCATCCAACACAACCGCGGCCACGGGTATCTCTCCGTCGGCACCCACCTGGGCTGCGCGGCGCAGTAACCGCTCCATCCAGGCCTGATCCAGCTGGCAGGTGGGGCTCAGGGGGCTGCGGCGGCTGCCCTGAGATTGCCAGCTCCCCGGACTCGGGACCACGGGGCGAGAGGATGGGGGGCCCTTGATGCCTGGCCATTGGCTCCAGCTCCCCAGCCCGAGCCCTCCCTCGCCCTGGCGGCCTTCCCCGATCCCACCACGGCGGATCCGGCCCTGGCGGCTTTCCTGCACCGGGCCAGTGATCAACTCTGCCGCTGGTGGGCCAGCGCGGCGGAGCGCCCCCCATTGCCAGCCTTGAGTGTGCTGCCGGAAGTGGCTCCCCACGGCGTCGGCCTCCCGGTGGACACCCTGCTGGCTGATCTGCAGCTGGTGATGGATGGTGCCTACAACCCCTGCCATCCCGGTGCCATGGCGCACCTGGACCCGCCGCCGCTCACGGCCTCGGTGGCGGCCGACCTGATCTGCGCCGGTCTGAACAACAATCTGCTGGCCGAGGAGTTGTCGCCCAGCCTGTCGCGCCTGGAGCGCAGCCTCACCGGTTGGCTGGCCCAGAGCCTTGGCCTTGGCTCTCAGGCAGGTGGTGTGGCAGCCAGCGGCGGCAGCCTCAGCAACCTGATGGCCCTTGTGGTGGCGCGTCATCAGGCCGCATTGCAGGGTTGTGCCGATGCGGTGGTGCTGTGCAGTGCCGATGCCCATGTGTCCATTGCCAAGGCGTTGGCGGTGATGGGCCTGCCGCCCCAGGCCCTGCAGCCCCTCGCCCTCAACGGGCAGGGCCAGCTGGATGTGGCGGCCCTGGCCCAGGCGCTTGAGCAGCACGCCCGTCAGGGCCAGCCGGTGTTGGCCGTGGTGGCCACTGCAGGCACCACCGTGCGCGGGGCCGTGGATCCGATTGAGGCCATCGCCCCCCTCTGCCGCCGCCATGGCGTGTGGCTGCATGTGGACGGAGCCATTGGTGCGGTGTTTGCCCTCAGTGAGCGCCACCGCCAGCGGGTGCCAGGGCTGGGCCTGGCCGACTCCCTCACGGTGAACCCCCAGAAATTGCTCGGCATCACCAAGACCTCCTCGCTGCTGCTGCTGCGCCAACCGGAGCTGCTGGCCGCCTGCTTTGCCACGGGGCTCCCCTACATGGAGCCCAGCTGGGCCCAGGCCCACGGCGGTGAGTGCGGCCTGCAGGGCAGCCGCCCAGCCGAGGTGCTCAAGCTGTGGCTCGGCCTGCGGCAGCTCGGGATGGAGGGCATCGCGGCCGTGCTCGATGGCGCGGTAGCCCGGCGCCAACGGCTGCAGGCCCTGCTGGAGCCTTTGCCTCTGGATTGTGTGGCCGGGCCGCTGCACCTGCTGGCTTTCACTCCCACGGGAACCACGGCGCTGCAGGCTGAGTTGTGGTCGGCCCTGGCCCGCCAACGCTTGCTCGACCAGCAGCTGATGCTCTCGCGCCCTCACTACGCTGGCCGCCACCATCTCAAGGCCGTGCTGGGCAACCCCCACACCACGGACACGGAGCTGCTGGCCACCGCCGCCGTGGTGGAGGCTTCCCTTCTGGAGTTATCAGCATGACCGAGCCTTTGAATCCTCCCCAAGGGCAGGCCCGGGGCCGCTGGGTGGCCATCGTGACCGGCGCCCTCTCGATCCTGATCGCCATGGCCTATCTGGTGTTGATCACCGTGCTCGACTCCCGCGGACCACTGCTGCCGCCGCCCCCTGAAGCGCTCGGGCTCAGCGCTGCGGACGCTGGGGGGGCAGTTGCCGCTCCTTCTCCTGGCTTTGCAACGGTTCCACCACCCGACTGAGGGCTGCGTTGAGGAACTGACGCAGGGCTGAATCGCGGCGATTGAGGTCGTATTGGCGCTGCACCACCTCCTGCACGCCTCCATCGCCCCAGTCCTGGTCCTGCTGGAAATAGGTGATGAAGCTGCGGCCGGCGATGCGGGTGAGCCAGCCTGCACCCACAGCCTGCACGGCTTTGCTGAGCAACAGGGCCGGCAGGTTCAGTGATAGTGCGGCACCGATGAGGCTGAGGCCCCCTTTGATCACCCCCAGACTGGCCAGGGTCCGCCCCACTGATACCGCCAGTTCCTGGGCGGTGACCTTGCTGAGGCTGACGCCGTAGACCCGGGCGATCTCCACCACCATCTGGGCATTCACCGCGGCGGTGCCCAGCAGATCCACCACCGGCAGCGGCGTGACCGCCAGCACGCCCGCACTGATCCACACGTAGCGATCAACGATCGCCTCTGCATCGCTCTGACGTTGCTCTCCGAGCAAGTGCCGCCCGGCATCGCTGAGCCGCCGGCTCTGCAGCAGGATGTTGTCGGCGATTAGTTCCTCGCCGTCACTGTGCAGCACCTGGGCAATGCGCCTCAGCAGGGCTTCAATCTCCGCCTGGGGTTGGAGTGGGCGCCCACCTGGCATCGGCACGCTCTGGGGGGCTGCGCTGGCTGCAACCACGTCGTCTGACGCGATGCGGCCGGCGGTGCGGCGCTGCAGCAAGCCCAGCAGACGACGCTCCTCATCCTCTCCCCGCAGGTCGCACTTGTTCAGCACCAGGATCAGCCGTTTGCCCAGGCTGGCCAGCGCTTCAAATACCGCGTATTCGGCGGCTCGCAGGTCTCCATCCACCACCAGCAGTAGCAGATCGGCCTGGGCGGCCTGTTGGCGTGCCAGCTGTTCCCGGTTCTGGCCCTCAGGGCCGGCCTCGAGGATTCCTGGGGTATCCACCAGGCGCAGGCACCGCTGCAGATCCCTCAGACGCAGGCGGTAGCTAGTGCACTTCTGCGTAGATCCCATGGCTGCGCCCACTTGGCCCACCACCTCCTGCAGCAGGGCGCGGATCAGGGAGGTCTTGCCGGCGGAGCCGGTGCCGAACACCACCAGCACCACATCGCCGCGCTGCAGCTCGGCCGCCACCCGGGCCCGTTCCTGTTGCAGGGCCTCGCGTTGCACGTCGTCGCGGATGCGGGCGAGCAACTGGTCGATCGCCTTGAGGTTCTGAAGGGCTGCTTCCTGGCGATTACCGGGGGGCGGCGGCAGGCCCCCGGGAGCACCACTGCCGGATTGCCGGCCACGCCGCAGATCCACCAGCCAAGGCCAGGCCAGCCGGCCCAACACCAGGGCACTGCCGCCGAAAACCAACAGGGCCGTAGGCCCCACCAGCCAACCCGGCAGTAGATAGCTCATCTGCCACAGCAGGTTGTTCACGGCCTGCAGCACGGCGGTGATGGCCACCAGAATCACCAGGCCCACACCGAGCCAGATCCAGAGGCGCGGCGGCAGTTTCACGGTTTGGTGGTGCAGGGCACGAGGGTGTCAGCGTGGTGGGCAGGGCTGGGTCCTGCAGGCTCACAGCTTGGCGCTGGGCTGCAGGCTGCCGCTACCGGCCGAGCGGATGATGTCGCTCCAGAGGCCGGCCGCCAAGGCGCTGCTGCTGCCGGTGGGTCGGTTGTCGTCGTTCCCCAGCCAGATGCCGATCACCCAATGGCGCTGAGGTTCATAGCCCACGAACAACAGATCGCGGCCCTCGTTGGTGGTACCGGTCTTTCCGCCTTCCATCCCCCCGATCGAGGCCGCTGTGCCGGTGCCGCCCCGCACCACCCCGCGCAATAGGCTCTGCATCTGCTGGGCCGTGGCCTTGCTGATCACCTGCCGCCCAGGTTTGAGCGGCCGTTGGCCTGACCCCTGGCGGCTGCGGCAGCGTTGGCTTTCGAGCTGGCCGCAGGTTTCCGCATCCGTGAGCTTGCGCACTGTGCTGGGGGGATGCCAAAGGCCGTTGTTGACCACCGCGGCATAGGCGCCGGTGAGTTCCATCAACCGCACCTCGCTCTGGCCCAGGGCCAGGCCCGGCACCGGCTCGAGCGGAGTGGTGATGCCCAGATCACGGGCCTTTTGCACCACCTGATCGAGGCCCACTCGCCGCGCTATCCGCAGGGCTGCGGTGTTGCTGGAGCTTGAAAAGGCCGAGGCGATGCTGAGACTGCCGCCGCAGCTACTGCGGAACACCTGCCCCCCCCACTCCAGTGGCCCGCAGCTCACCGGGTCGCTGGGCTTGATGCCCTTCTCCAGGGCAGCCAGATAGGGGAAGAGCTTGAAGGTGCTGCCTGGCTGGCGCAAGGCCATGCTGGCTCGGTTGAACTGGCTGCGGTTGTAGTCGCGGCCACCGGTAATGGCCAGCACGCCTCCATTGCGGCTATCTAGCACCACTACCGCCCCCTCACTCACCACCCCCGTCGTGCCGGATAGCAGTTGCCGCAGCCGCCGTTCCACCACCTCCTGCAGCAGTGGATCCAAGTGGGTTTCCACGAGAAAGTTGCCCTCGGCGGCTACATTGGCGCCGAGCAGACCATCCAGATCGCGCCGCACTTGATCGGTGTAGAAGGGCGCCGGTCGGCGAGGTCCTGATCCTGCGCCACGGCAGGCCTGGGGCGAGAGGGTGATGGGTTGGCGGCGGGCGCGGCGTGCCGCGTCGTGGCTGATCTTGCCCGTATCCGCCATCTTCAGCAGCACCGTGTTGCGGGCATCGAGGGCTGCCTGCGGGTTGGTGCAGGGGTCGTAGCCGTTAGGGGAGGGAAGCAGCCCCACCAGCAGGGCCGCCTCCTCCAGGTTGAGTTGTGAGGCCGGCTTGCCGAAATAGCTGCGGGCGGCATCCTCAAAGCCCCAGCCCACCCCAAGGTAAACCCGGTTGAGGTAGTTGAGCAGCAGGTCATGCTTGCTGAATCGAGCCTCCAGCTGCAGGGCCACTAGGAGCTCGCGCCACTTCCGCAGCAGGGTTTCTCCTTGCCCAACCTGCTCGGGATAGAGGCTGCGCGCGAGCTGCTGGGTCAGGGTGCTGCCGCCCTCCAGCACCCGGCCCCCCAGCAGGTTGGTGGCCAGGGCACGGCCCGTGCCGATGGGATCCACGCCGGGATGCCACCAGAAGCGGTTGTCCTCACTGGCAATCAGGGCGTCTACCAGCACGGCTGGATAGCTGCTCAGGGCTCTGTGTTCGCGATGCTGACTCGATTCGGCGGCATTCAACGGCTTGTTGTTGCCGTCGTAGAGGGCGAGTGGGCCCCGCACGCTGGCCAGATTGCCCCGCAGGGGACCTTGCAGCAAGGACAGTCCCAGGCTGAGAAGGCCGCCGGCCGCGACCCCCGCCAGCCCAATCGCCCCCGCTCTGGCCACGCTGCTTAGCCGCTGCTGGCCTGGTTGATGAAACACCAACCACGGCAACTCCGACTCCGTGCCCGGTCCAAAGCCCACTCGATCGCCATCGGCCAGCAACAGCTCGCGCACCTGCCGTCCGCGCCACCACAGGCCGTTGGTGGAACCTCTGTCTCGCAGCAACCATTGGCGCCCCTGCAGCTCAAGCACGGCATGCTGTTTGCTCACGGCGCTGTGGGGCAGAGCCAGCTCACAGGCTGGATCCCGGCCGATGCGATAGGCACCTGGCAGGAGGGCAATGCGCTGGCTTGAGTGGCCTGGCTGCTGCAGTTCCAGCCAGGCCTCCTCAGGCGTCACCAGGCGGCGCAGGCCGTCAGCGAAGCGGCTGGCCATGGCGTCTGAGTAGGTCAACGGCTAGACAAGCCACCGCCAGGTTGATGGCTACATCCGCCCCGTTGAAGATCGGGAAGGTGAAGGGCACGAATTCCAGAAAGTCAACCACCGTGCCGAGGCGCCAGCGATCGATGCCGTTACCGATGGCTCCCCCGAGCAACAGACCTGTTCCCAGCCACTGCCAGCGCCTCAGAGGAGGGCTGGTTTGAATCCACACCCCTAGGCCCACCGCCACCATCAGACTCACCAGCGCCAGCAGGGTGGTGCTGCCCCGCAGCATGCTGAACGCTGCACCACTGTTGAATACCAGCTGCATCCGAACCAGACCCGGCAGCAGGGGAGCCCAACCATGCCCGGAGAGGTGTTCTAGGGCCCAGGCTTTACTCAGTTGGTCGATCAGTACCACCGCTGCAGCAGTGGTGAAGGCGGCCAGCCGACCACGGTTCGCAGCGCTCAGGAGCCATGACATCATGACTCCACCAGCAGCAGGTGACGCAGGGGCAGGGCTAGCACGGCCACGGCGCAGCAGAGCAGCAGCTGGGGAATGATCGGCCCAAGGCTGTAGTTCAGCAGCAACTGCGGCAGACCACTGCCCCAGCGGCCCGCCAGGGTCCCTAGGAGCAGGTTGGCAATGCCACACAGCTGAAGCACCGCTAGTCCGATGATCGCTGCCCCCGCCAGGCTGAGCAGGTTGTCCATGCCCTGTTGCTTGCCGAGCCGGCCTGTGACCCAGGCGGCCGGCAGAAAGCCGGCCAGATAGCCAAAGCCTGGATCCAGCAGATAGGCCAGGCCACCGCCGGAGTGGAAGACCGGCAGTTGAAACAGGCCCAGGCTGATGTAGGCCACACCTGCCAGCATCGCCGCTCTCGGCCCACACACCAGGGCCGTGAGCAACAGACCAGGCACCTGCAGCGTGATGGGCAAGGGGATCAGCTGCAGGCCAGTCGCAGCTACACCAGGCCAGGCCGCCTGGACCAGGCCACCGGTAATGATCAGCAGCAGGCCTGCAATGGCACCGCTCCAGTTGGCTAGCGCGCGCACGAAGGGCTGGAGGTTGCGCCCATCCTGCAGGAGAGTGGGCCCTGTGCAACCCCGCTGTCAGCACCGAACCCATGCCGAACCCTGAAGCCTCGCCGGAGCCCACCGCCCAGGTCATGGCCATTGGCATGGCCGTCCGGCTTGTTCAGGCCCCTTCCTATCTGAAAACTGCGGAATCCATGCCAATGCTGCGGCCGCCCGATCTGGTGGACACCACGGAGCTGGGCCAGGTGGTGGGCTTGCGGGCGGGGGGGCTGTTGGCGGTGCGGTTCCGCCGAGGCACCTTTCTGTTGGACGCCGCACAACTCGAGCGGGTGAAGCCGGAGGGCTGATCTCAACCCGCTAGCGGGTGCTTCTGCCACACCCGTTCGGCTGCCGTGATGGCCCGCGCGGGGCCGCAGAGGCTCAGGCAGGGCCGGGCCAGCAGGCTGCGTGCAGCTGTCTGCAGATCTGTTGGGGTAAGGGCCTGGGCTTGCTCCAGGCAGCGGTCTGCAAAATCGAAGTCCAGGCCGTGGCCCAGCACCAGGGCATGGCGGTCGGCCACCTGGCTGCAGGTCTGGCGACCCAAGGCCTCCTGGCCACTGAACTTGGCTAGGGCCAGCTCGAGTTCCGCGACGCTGATCGGCACCTCCAGTAACCGCTGCCACTCATTCAGTAGTTCACGGGTGGCCTCTTCGGCCCGTTCGCTGGAACTGGAGAGGTGGAACACAAACGGGGCGTCTCCCAGGCGGGCCGGGTGATGCACCCCCACGTCGTAGGCGAGGCCATGCTCTTCGCGGAGTGCCACGAACAACCGGCTCGACATGCCGATGCCCAGGTGGCAGTGGAGCAGCCGCAGGGCCAGGGCCTGGCTGGCGCCCAGGGGCACGGTGGTGGCCCCCAGCATGAGCACCAGCTGTTCCGTTTCATCGCCACTGGCGGTAAACCGCTCCCCGGTGCATCCGGCTGGACCCTGCCGGCGTTGGGGTGCCGCCACCGTCCAGACCGGTTGCCCCGCGCCCTCCAGCAGTCCCTCGACATCCATGGGGATCTGGCCCGCCAACACCAGCACGGCTCCGTCGCTACCGAGCCGACTGGCATGGCGCTCTAGGGCAGCGCGATCCAGGGTCCTCAGCTCCTGCTCGACTCCCAGGGCGTCGTGGCCGTACGGGCCGTCGCCATAGAGCTGCTGGCGCAGCTTGTCGTGGGCCAGCTGAAAGGGGTCTTCCTTCTGGCGCTGCAGGGTCTGCAGATTCAGTTGGCGCTCCAGGGCGATCTGGTCGTCCACCAGCCAGGGTTGTTGCACAAGTTGCCTCAACAACGGCAACAGCTGCGGCGCATCCTCACTGGCGCACTTGAGGCTGATTAGGGTGCCGTCCTCGGCGGCCTCGCAGCGCAGCCCAGCGCCCAAACCCTCCACCAGGTCGGCGAGGGCATCGCCGCTGTGGGGCCCGCAGCCGCGGCTGAGTACCCCGGCCAGTAGCTGGGCCGCTCCCCGCTCGCCTGGGCGGTCACCACTGCTGCCTCCTCGCAGCCACAACTTGGCCGAGAGGATCGCGGGTCCTGGGCGATGCAGCAGCCACAGTGGGCATCCGCCTGGTAGCTGGCGACTCTCCACTTGGGGATGCAGGGGCATGACAGCGCTCATGCGGGAACCGCCCGTAGGCAAAAGGCCTGCTCGGGGTTGAGCAGGGGCAGCACCTCCTGGCTGAGGCGAGCGCTGTCCCAGTACTGCATCCAGTCCAGCGGGGCCTGCAGGTTGTGGCGCCTGCCCCAGAGGCTGCTGTTGCCCAGCATCCCGGCCACGGAGCCGGCCGCCTCCAGTCCGAAGCGATAGCCGTTGGCCACCAGACGGCGGGCTCGTTCCACTTCAGCCTCCTGGGCTGGGTGCTGGCTCAATTCCTCCCACACGCGCCTCACTTCGGCCTGCACCCGCTCGATGACCTCGGCCTCGCACACCGCCTCCAGCAGGACAAGGCTGCCGGATTCCAACACGTTCAGGTCGAGGTCAATGCTCTCCACCAACCGCAGCTGTTCCCGCAAGCGCTCCACCAGCCGGCTGCGCCGCCCCTCCGCCATCAGGGTGGTAAGTAGGTCGGCGCCCACCACGGCATCCTGCTGGGCTGCAGCGGGCAACCTCCAGGCCATCAATAGGCGGGCCGCTTCCAGGCGAGGCAGCTCCAAGGTGTGGTCGCCTGGCTGCAGAACCAGGCCGGAGGGTGCAGTGGTTTCTGTGCTGGCCTGCAGGCGGCCGAGGGGAGAATCCTCCAGTTGCGCCAACAGATCAAGTCCCGCGAGGGGGCCTGCCAGCGCCAGACAACAGCGATCTGCCCTGTACTGGCGCTGGTGGAACCGGACCATGCTGTCCGGTGTGTGGTCCTCGAGGGCCTCGCGCCTCCCCAAGATCGGCAGCCCATAGGCATGGTCTGGGCAGGCACGCCGCAGCAGCTCCTGGAACGCCACTTCCTCAGGTTGGTCTTCGCTCTGGGCCAGCTCCTCGAGCACCACCTGGCGCTCCATGGCGAAATCGCCCCCATCCAGCCGCGGTTGCAGCACCAGATCCAGCAGCAACTCCAGGGCCTTGGCCGCTGCTGCAGGGGGAATCAGCACGTGGTAGTGCACGTCATCAAAGCCGGTGGCCGCGTTGCTGTTGCCACCGAGGGCCTCCACCTGCCGATCGAATTCACCGGCTGGCAGCTGATTGCTGCCCTTGAAAACCATGTGCTCGAGGAAGTGGGCCAGGCCGGATTCCGCCGGCCTCTCCCAGGCGCTGCCGGCGCGGCACCAGAAATCGATGCAGATCACCGGAGCCTGGGGCAGGTCGAGCTGCACCAGCTCCACCCCATTGCTCAACTGCTGGCGCAGCGGTTCCGGCAAAGGTGAGGCCGCAGGTGAGGGCGAGTGGGGCAAAGCCGTGACGGGCTGTGTCGTGATCTGCATTCTGCTGGCAGGATCACGGAGCTGGTGGCAGGGAGATTGCCGATGACCACATCTGCCCTGGGCATTCATCCCCTGGTGGACGCTCTGGCCGACCGCATCCGCGGCTGCTGGGACACGCTGCCGGACTTGGCCCCGTTGGCGGTGGACCCTGAGCTGGAGGCCATCAGCGGCAGCCTCGACGGCGAGGCCCTGTTCATTCGCAATGAACTGCGTCGCAGCCGTGGCCTGCGCAAACTCCACCTGGAAACAGCGCGCCTGGGCGCCGGGCTGCAGATCCTCCACTGCGTGTTTTTCCCGGACCCCCGCTACGACCTGCCCGTGTTCGGAGCCGACATCGTGGCCGGCCGCGGTGTGGTGTCTGCGGCGATTGTGGATCTCTCCCCCGTCACGGCTCAATTGCCCGCCGCCGTGGCGGCCCCCCTGGCGGCTCTGCCCCAGCGGCGGTTCAGCCAGGAACGGGAGCTGCCTGAGTGGGGCACGATTTTCTCCCCTTACGTGCGCTTTGTGCGCCCCGCCGACGCCGAGGAAGAGCAGCAGTTCATCGCCGTGGTGGTGGAGTTTCTGGAGGTGTTGGCCCAGGCCAGCCGCACCGCTGAACCGCAGGCGATCGACCACCCCGATACGGTGAAGCGCTATCAGGGTCAGTTGAGCTATTGCCAGCAACAGAAACGCAACGACAAGACGCGGCGGGTGCTCGAGAAGGCCTTCAATCCACAGTGGGCGGATCGCTACATCGAGGAGCTCCTGTTCGACGATCCGGTGCTGGCGGGGTGATGGCCAAGAGGTTGACGCGACGCCCCTGGCTGTTCGCCGGTGGGGTTCTGGTGCTGTTGTTGGCCCTAGGCGCCTTGCTGCGCAGCAAGCCGGCCGCCAAGCCTCGGCCTGCACCATCGCCGGCTCAGCTGCGGCCGGAAGGCGTCTCTGCCCTCGGCCGACTTGAACCCGCTGGTGATGTGCGCAGGCTGGCCGCTCCGATCACAGGCATGGGCGGCAGTCCTCGCATCACGGAGCTGTTCGTGCAGGAAGGGGATCGGGTGCAGCAGGGGCAGGTGCTCGCCAACTTCGATAACCGGCCGGGCCTGGTAGCCGATCAGCACCTGTTGCAAACCCGCATCGCCAATCTCAGTCAGCAACTCACCCTGTTGGAGCGCGATACCCGCCGCTACCGGGGCCTCGCCAAGGGTGGCGCCACCCCCACCGGCGACCTCGACAACCGTGAGATCAAGCTGATCGCCCTGCGGGGTGATCTCTCCCAGGCCCGGGCCCAGCTCACCAAGGTGCAGGCTGATCTGCAGCTCAGCCAATTGCGAGCGCCCATGGCCGGCACGGTGTTGCGCATCACCAGCCGCCCCGGAGAGCGTCCTGAGGCCTTGGGGATCCTCGAGCTGGGTGCCACCGACCGCATGGAGGCCGTGGCGGAGGTGTACGAGAGCGATATCGATCGCGTGCGGGTAGGCCAGAGCGTGCGCCTCACCAGTGAGAACGGTGGTTTCGACGGCTCCTTGCAGGCCAGGGTTCTGCGCATCAGTCCCCAGGTGCGTCAGCGTCAGGTTCTGTCCACCGATCCCACCGGCGATGCCGATGCCCGGGTGGTGGAGGTGAGGTTGGAGCTGGATCCCAGTGCCGTGGCCAAGGTGCGTGATCTGGCGGGTTTGAAAGTGATTGCCCGCTTCACCCCATGAGCTCTCCAGCGTGAATCCTCTGGCCTCTATGAGTGCCCTGTGGAGGGCACGAGGAATTCCCCTGTCGTGGTTGCTGCTGACTCGTCAGCCGGTGCGCCTGCTGGTGGCACTGGCGGGCATCAGCTTCGCTGGAATCCTGATGTTCATGCAGCTGGGATTCCGCGATGGCCTGTTCGACGCCAGCGTGACGGTTCACAAGCTCTTCGATGCCGATCTGGTGCTGATGAGCCCCCGCACCATGAGCTCGATCAGTATGGCCGGCTTCCCCCGCCGCCGCCTAGTGCAGGCCATGGCCGACGCGGATGTGGAGGGGATCACCCCCGTTCACTGGAATTTTCTGCTCTGGCGCAATCCCGAAACCCGCGCCACCCGCTCGATCCTTGCCCTGGGCTTTGAGCCGGTGGATCCCCTGTTCACCGATCCGGCCCTGGCCCAGAAGGTTCAGGTGCTCAGCCAGCGGGGCCGGGTGCTGTTCGATGAGCGCTCGCGTCCCGAATTCGGACCGGTGGCCGATTGGTACCGCCAGGGCCGCACGGTGGAGAGTGAGGTGGGGGGCAAGCGGGTTCGGGTGGCTGGCCTGGTGAGCCTGGGCCCCTCCTTCGGCGCCGACGGCAATTTGATCACCAGCAGTGAGACCTTCCTCTCGCTGTTGCCCAACACCCCACCGGGCAGCATCGAACTGGGTTTGATCCGCCTTCGACCTGGTGCAGACCCTGCCGCCGCGGCCTCCCGGCTGCAGGCCACCCTCCCCCAAGACGTGAAGGTGTACACGAAAGCTGGTTTTGTGGAGTTCGAGAAGAACTACTGGCGCACCAGTACCTCCATCGGCTTCATCTTCACCCTCGGGGCTGGGATGGGCTTTGTGGTGGGCTGCGTGATCGTGTATCAGATCCTCTATTCGGATGTGAGTGATCACTTGCCGGAATACGCCACCTTGATGGCCATGGGCTACAAGCTCACCAGCTTGCTGGGGGTGGTGGCGCGGGAGGGCCTGCTGCTGGCCGTGCTCGGCTATCTGCCCGCCTATGCCACGGGCCAGGGGCTTTACCTGATGATCCGCAACGCCACCCAGCTGCCGGTGGCCATGGACACGCCCCGGGCGCTCACGGTGTTCACCATGATTCTGGTGATGTGCATGGGCTCCGCCACCCTTGCCATGCGCCGCTTGGCGGACGCTGATCCCGCCGAGATCTTCTGATGGCGATCCAGGTACGCGATCTCAACCACTGGTACGGCAGTGGTTCCACGCGTCGTCAGGTGTTGCAGGGGGTGGATCTCGCGGTAGCAGCCGGTGAAGTGGTGTTGCTCACAGGGCCCTCGGGCTGCGGCAAAACCACTCTGCTCACTCTTGTGGGCGCCCTGCGCCAGGTGCAGGAGGGTCAGGTGCGGGTTCTGGGCCAGGAACTGGCCCACTCCAGCCGTGATCGACGCCAGCAGCTGCGTCGTTCCATCGGCATGATTTTTCAGGGGCACAACCTGCTGCGCTGCCTCACCGCCGAGCAGAACGTGCAGATGGGCGCCGATCTGCTGCCTGGGCTTGGCTATCGCGCCCGCCGCGATCAGGCGCGCGAGTGGCTCCGCTCGGTGGGTCTGGGCGATGAGCTGAACAAACTTCCCCATGATCTCTCCGGCGGCCAGAAACAGCGCGTGGCCATTGCTCGAGCCCTGGCCGCTCAACCGCGGTTGTTACTTGCCGATGAACCCACAGCCGCCCTGGATTCCCGCACGGGTCGTGAAGTGGTGGAACTGCTGCAACGCCTGGCCCAAAACCAGGGCTGTGCCGTGCTGATGGTGACCCACGATCCGCGCATCCTGGATATCGCCGATCGGCTCCTGCGCATGGAAGATGGCCGCATCGTGGAGGCCAACTGACGCCCCTGGCGCTCTCACAGGCCTGACTCACACCCCCCTAGCTGCACGCCATTCAGTAGGGTGGTGGTTCTCCCAGATCTTTCGCCGCCGCTATGGCCAAGCGCCGCAACCTCAAGAAGGAAAAGCAAGAGCGCAATCGCGCCTACGCCCGCAAGTTCAAGAAGCGCAAGCTGCGCAATGACGGCCGTGGCGAAGGCGCTGGCAACGGCGTCACCGGTACCGCCAACAATGGTGGTGCCGCCGACTGATCGGCTGCCCCGCGTGTTGGTTCAGTCTTGGGGATCCTGCGGGGTCCCTTTTTTGTGACCTCCCTGGCCTCTCCCTCCTCCCCCGTCGACCTGGTCATGTTTCTCAGCGTCGTCATTCCTACCTACAACCGCAGGCCGATCCTCGAGAAGTGCCTGAAGGCCCTCGAACAGCAGCGGCTGGAGGCCTGCATCAGTGGCTACGAGGTGGTGGTGGTGGACGACGGTTCCACCGATGACACCGTGGCCTGGTTGCAGCGGGAGGCGCCTCGTTATCCCCATGTGCGGTTGATCCAGCAGGACCACGGCGGACCAGCGGCGGGTCGCAATCGCGGTGTGGAGCATGCCGATGGTGACGTGATCGTGTTCATCGACAGCGATCTGGTGGTGACGGAGACGTTTTTGCTCAGCCATGCCCGCGCCCTCCAGCGACAGTGGCAGCAGACTGGCAACCGCCTCAGCTTCACCTATGGCGCGGTGATCAATACCGCCAATTTTGAGAACCCCACCAGCGAGCCCCACAAGCTCCGGGATCTCTCCTGGGCCTATTTCGCCACCGGCAATGTGGCGATCGACCGACAGGTGCTAGAGACGAGCGGACTCTTCGACACCCACTTCCGCCTTTACGGCTGGGAAGATCTGGAGCTCGGTGAGCGCCTGCGGCGCATGGGTGTGGTGCTAGTGCGCTGCCCTGAGGCGGTTGGCTACCACTGGCACCCTGCCCTGAGCCTCGAGCAGGTGCCACGCCTGATCCAGGTGGAGGGTGAGCGAGCCAAGATGGGCCTTGTGTTCTACCGGAAGCACCCCACCCGCAGGGTCCGTTTCATCATTCAGTTCACGGTGCTGCATCGGCTGCTCTGGGAACTGCTCACCCTTGGTGGCCTGGTGAATGAGCGCAGTCTGCGGCCGCTGTTGGCCTGGCTGATCCGCCACGGCAAGCCCGGACTGGCGATGGAGTTGCTCCGCCTACCGCTCAACCGCATCGGTGTGCGGGCGTTGTTCGCCGAAGCCCGGGCGGAGGGTCTGGCCTGAGTGACTCCAGGCCATTTGGTAAGGTGATGGAGTCCACATTCACTCCGCACACCTGCGTGTTTCGGGTGATCTGAGCGACACCAGCCTCGGCGAATTCTCTGCCTTGGCTTGCTCCAGATCCCTGGCAGGTGGAGGCGAACCCGAAACCCCTCAAACAATGGCTGTTGTTACCCTCGCCGAAATGATGGAGGCGGGTGCCCACCTCGGGCACCAAAACCGCCGCTGGAACCCCCAGATGTCGCGCTACATCTACTGCGCGCGCAACGGTGTTCATATCATTGATCTCGTGCAGACCGCCGTCTGCATGAACAACGCCTACAAGTGGACGCGCAGCGCCGCTCGTAGTGGTAAGCGCTTCCTGTTCGTTGGCACCAAGAAGCAGGCCTCCGAGGTGATTGCCCAGGAAGCCACCCGTTGCGGTGCCTCCTACGTGAACCAGCGCTGGCTGGGCGGCATGCTCACCAACTGGACCACGATGCGTGCTCGTATCGACCGCCTCAAGGACCTGGAACGCATGGAGAGCTCCGGTGCCATCGCCATGCGTCCCAAGAAGGAGGCCGCAGTGCTGCGCCGTGAACTAGAGCGCCTGCAGAAGTATCTGGGCGGTCTGAAGAACATGCGACGCCTGCCCGACGTGGTGGTGCTGGTGGACCAGCGCCGCGAAACCAACGCTGTGCTCGAGGCTCGCAAGCTCGATATCCCCCTGGTGTCGATGCTGGACACCAATTGCGATCCCGACCTTTGCGACGTGCCCATCCCCTGCAACGACGACGCTGTGCGTTCCGTGCAGTTGGTGCTTGGTCGTCTGGCCGATGCGATCAACGAAGGTCGCCATGGCGCCAATGACCAGCGCGGTGGTTACGACGAGGAAGAGGGCTGATCTGCGGCGTGATGCCGCACCTCTCCTGGGCCCCTTGGAGCTTTCCTACGGGGGAGCTCCAGGATTTTTGATTCCGTTTGAACCCGCCCCAACCGATTCCCACCCCACCCATGGCTGAGATTTCCGCCAAGCTCGTTAAGGAACTGCGCGACAAGACTGGCGCAGGCATGATGGATTGCAAGAAGGCCCTTGCTGAGTGCGCCGGTGACGCCGATAAGGCCGTCGAATGGCTGCGCCAGAAGGGCATTGCCACAGCCGAGAAGAAGTCTGGCCGCACGGCCGCTGAAGGTGCTATCGGTAGCTACATCCACACCGGCGCCCGCGTGGGGGTGTTGGTGGAAGTGAACTGCGAAACCGACTTCGTCGCCCGTGGCGAGGTGTTCCAGGAGTTACTGCGCAATGTGGCCATGCAGATCGCGGCCTGCCCTGGCGTCGAGTTTGTGAACGTCGCGGATATCCCCGCCGATGTGTCCGAGCGTGAGACGTCCATCGAGATGGGTCGTGACGACCTGGCTGGCAAGCCCGACCAGATGAAGGTGAAGATCGTTGAGGGCCGCATTGGCAAGCGCCTCAAGGAACTGGCTCTGATGGATCAGGCTTTCATCAAGGACACCTCGATCACCGTTGCTGAAATGGTGAAGCAGGTGGCCGGCAAGGTGGGCGAAAACATTCAGGTGCGTCGCTTCGTGCGTTTCAACCTGGGTGAAGGCATTGAAGTGGAGAAGATGGACTTCGCCGCTGAAGTGGCTGCTATGCAGGCGGCCTGAGTTCTGGCCTTGGATCCCAATGCCAGCCCCCTGATCGAGGCCAATCGCCAGCTCGCTCTGCTGCTGGAGCGGCAAGAGCAGTTGGCGCCCGGTCTATATCGCGAGCTGGCTCTCTATCTCCAGGTCCTGCGTGATGGCCTGCTGCATGCCGTGCAGCAGGCCTGTTTTCATTTGGCTACCCAGGTGGTGCCAGAGCGCTACGGCCAGCTGTCCGGCGAACGCCGCACGGCCCTGCAGCAGCGCCTTCAGGGGCTGGTGCAGCGTTGCTGCACCCTGCTCACCGTGGAGCAACTGATGGGGCTTGCGGCTCAGCAGCAGCGCCGTGAGCAGCAGCGGCAGCGTGCTCAGCGGCAGCGCCTGATCGATGCCCTCGTGGCCGATCAAGACCCTGAGCCCCCGCTCGCTTCTTTGGCTTCGGCTTCCGAGCCAGCTGCGACCCAGGGCTCCATCACCCTCGGGTTGGACCTTCCCTTGTCCGCTGATCTGTTTGAGGCAGGATTGCCTGGCCTGGCTGGGATGAACCGCACGCCCCCTGAGCGCGAGGACACCGCCTCCCCCCCCACAAGGGGCGAGGAGCTGGAGTTGCTGCAATCGCTGTTTGCCATGGCCGCCGAGGGCCTGGGCCAGGAGCCCATGCCCGCCGTCGCTGATCCACCGGAGCAAGCTCCTCAAGTGGAGGAGGCCTCGTTGCAGTTGTCGGTGGCGGTGCAGCCCGAACTCAGCCCTCACGACCAAGCCGTTACCGGTACCCAGCTACCCCGTGATCCCCTCCTGCAGCTCCGCTGGTGGGCTCACCTGGACCAGGCCCTCAGCCGCCGCTTGCGCAACCTTTCCCACGCCGTGAACGTGGAACTGATGCGCTCCGGCCTTGCCCAGGGACTGCTGCCCCTGAACCTGCTGGATGCGGTGCTGCAGGGCCAGGTGGAGGTGTTGCCAGCGCCCATGAACCTGCTGCGCCTGCCTCTGCCCATCCCGGCAGCCGCCTCCGGCACGGCTCCAGCGGAAGTCCTGTCGCTGTTGGTACGCAGCGGCGACCTGGAATTTCAGCAACCAAAGTTGCGCACCTGTCGCAAGCGGCTCCAACAGCGCCAGCGTCAATTGCGCACAATGGCCGAGCGCTACCGCTACTGGCAGCGCCGGGTTTCGGCCCTCGAGGCGGAGCAGCAGTGGTTGCAGGACAGTGCCCAACCCCAGAACCCGGCGGACCGGCCCTAGTGCTGGAGGCCTGGCTGCGCCCCTTGCAGCAGGCCCTTCAACTGGAGGTCGAGCGCGGCTTTGAGAATCTCCAGGGGCGGCGCGAACGCTTTCATGCCTTTATGGCTCGGGAGTTACGGGTCCATCCCGGGAGTGTCACCCCACCCCAGGGCCAGGCCTTGGTGGAGCTGGCCGGGGCCTTTGATGCCTACCCCGAGCGGAGCCTGGCCAGCCGCCAGATCCTGGTCCGGCGCAGTCGCCAGCTGTTGCACGAGCTGCACCGCTCCCAGCAGCCTGTGTTGCCGGTAGCTCCCCCGCGGCTGCGGTTGGTGCAGACACCGGCCGTTGTTCAGCGGATCCAACCGGACACCCCCCTCTCGCAGATCCGGGGGGTGGGTCCGAAGACGGCCGAGAAATTTGCCGTGCTGGGTCTGTTTGTGGCGGCAGATCTGCTCCGCTACTACCCGCGCGACTACCTCGACTACGCCAATCTCGTGCGGATTGCGGCGCTGGTGCCTGGCAGCACCGCCACGATCGTGGCCACCGTGCGCCGCACCAATAGCTTCACTAGTCCGCGTAATCCCAATCTCTCGATCCTGGAGCTGCAGCTCCAGGATGTGACAGGCAGGCTTCGCGTGTCGAAGTTCTTTGCAGGCAAGCGGTTCAGTTCGCCTGGCTGGTTGAAGGGGCAGCAGCGCCTGTATCCCCCCGGCGCCACCGTGGCGGTGAGTGGCCTGGTGAAGGAAACGCCCTACGGGCCTGTGTTTCAGGACCCTCTGATGGAGGTGCTGGAGAACCCCAACGCTCCCCTCCAGAGCCGCGACATCGGCCGGTTGTTGCCTGTGTACGGACTCACTGAGGGGCTCAGCGCCGAGAAAGTGCGTGCTGCCGTGGAGTCGGTGGTCGCGGCTGCCCTCGCTTGGGGCGATCACCTGCCGCCAGCCCTGCTGGAGTTGGAGGGCTTGATGGTCCTGTCCCTGGCCCTGGCCCAGATCCACCAGCCCCAAAGCGAGGAATCCCTCAGTGCCGCCCGGCGGCGGCTGGTGTTTGACGAATTCCTGCTGCTGCAGTTGGGCCTGCTGCAGCGACGCCGCGAGCTAACCACCCGGCCGGCGCCCCCCCTGGCCCTGCCCAAAGCCCCTGGCTCCACCAGCCTGGTGGCTGACTTTCTGGACCTGCTCCCCTTCTCGCTCACCGGCGCACAGCAACGGGTTCTGGCGGAGATCCAATCGGATCTGGCGGGCGAGCAGCCCATGGCACGCCTGGTGCAGGGGGATGTCGGGAGCGGCAAGACCGTGGTGGCTATTGCCTCACTCCTCACCGCCATCGATGCGGGTTGCCAGGGGGCACTGATGGCCCCCACCGAGGTGTTGGCGGAGCAGCACTACAAGAAGCTGTGTGAGTGGTTGCCGCAGCTGCATGTCACCTGCGCTCTGCTCACGGGATCAACGCCGGCCCGGCGGCGTCGGGAGCTCCTGGCAGACCTGGCCCAGGGCAACCTCAAGATGCTCGTGGGTACCCACGCCCTGCTGGAGGATCCCGTGCAGTTCGCCCGCCTGGGGCTGGTGGTGGTGGATGAGCAGCACCGCTTCGGCGTGGCCCAGCGGAACCGGTTGCTGGATAAGGGGCTTCAGCCCCACCTGCTCACGATGACCGCCACCCCGATTCCGCGCACCCTGGCCCTCTCCCTCCACGGCGACCTGGAGGTGAGCCAGATCGATGAGCTTCCCCCTGGGCGCACGCCGATCCGCACCACCATGCTCAAGGCCGGCGAGCGGGATCAGGCCTACGGCCTGATCCGCCAGGAGGTGGCCCAGGGGCAGCGGGCCTACGTGGTGTTGCCCCTGGTGGAGGAATCGGAAAAACTTGATTTGCGTTCTGCCGTGGACGTGCATCGCCAGCTGAGCGAGGAGGTCTTCCCCGACCTCCAGGTGGGGCTGCTGCATGGCCGCATGCCCAGTGCCGACAAGCAGGGCGCCATTGGCGCCTTCGCCCGCGGCGAATGCCATGTGTTGGTGAGCACCACCGTGGTGGAGGTGGGTGTAGATGTGCCAGAAGCCAGCGTGATGGTGATCGAGCATGCCGACCGCTTCGGTCTGGCCCAGCTGCACCAGCTACGGGGCCGTGTCGGCCGGGGTGCAGCCGCCTCCCACTGTCTGTTGATCAATGACAGCCGCAATGTCATGGCACGGCAGCGCTTGGAGGTGCTTGTGCACTCCACCGATGGCTTCGAAATAGCTGAGATGGATCTGCGACTGCGGGGGCCCGGAGCCGTCCTGGGAACGCGCCAGAGCGGCCTGCCGGATCTGGCACTGGCAAGCCTCACCGACGATGGCGATGTGCTCGAGCAGGCCCGCAGCGTTGCCCAACGCCTGATGCAGCAGGACCCCACGCTGCAGCACCACCAGCCCCTCGCCACCGTTCTGGCTCAGCAGCGCCAGAGGGTGAGCCAGGGCGCGCGGTTGAATTAGTCACCCTTCGGCGCCGCCTTCCCGCCATGGCTCTGCGTCCCTGGAGTCCGGTTCCCATCCACGACTGTGCTGAGCCCCTGGTGGAGCTCCCCGCCGGTTTGCTCCGGCTCGAGCCCCATCCCTACGCTGGCCTCGGAGCCCCCTACGGAGCGGGTGCCTCGCCCTTCCGGTTGCGAGCGGCCGTGGTGGAACGCCTGCTAGAAGCGCAGCTGGCGCTGCAGGCCGCAGCCCCAGGTTGGCGACTCGCCATTTTCGATGCCTGGCGGCCCTTGGCGGTGCAGCGATTCATGGTGGAGCACACCATCGGCGAGGAATGCGCCCGGCTTGGTGTGGATCGTGAGCAACCCTCTGCCCTGTTGGACGCGGTGGTGGCGGAGGTGGGGCGCTTCTGGGCCCCGCCCAGTGAGGATCCCGCCACACCGCCACCCCACAGCACCGGTGCCGCGGTGGACCTTACCCTTGCCGATGGCTCCGGCATGGTTGCGAGCATGGGCTCCGCCATCGATGCGATCGGAGCCGTATCAGCACCAGATCACTACCTGGAGGTTGCTGACTCAGTCCAGGAGATCTCCGTGAAGCAGCAAGCCCAAGAATGGCATCGGCGGCGATGCCTGCTGCGGCATGCCATGGGGGAAGCCGGTTTTGCCCAGCACCCCAACGAGTGGTGGCACTTCAGCTGGGGGGATCAGCTGTGGGCTTGGCGCCAGGATCAGCCCCAAGCCTGCTACGGCCGTTGGCTGGAGAGCTGAGGGGAAGGGCTGGACTGGCTTGTAGCCAACGGTTCAGCGATCTCGCTCGATGCCATGGAGCTCGCCAGAGCGCTGGCCTACGACTTGCTGAGCCCAGTAGCGGGCGCCATCGCCAGCACTGGTGCAGCAACCGGAGGGCGACTGACCGTCATCGCGGGGAGCTTCATCCCGTGGTGAGGAGATGTTCAACCTGTTCCCGGCCCAGTTTGGCGACGTAATCCCCGAAGCTGCGCCGACCGCCAACGGCCTTCCAGCCCAGCAGCAGTGGCTCCAGTGTGGTTTCCAGCTTCTCCAGAGGCATGCGCTCTACGTAGGGCTCGGCCAGCCGGCTGAGGTTCGGGGTGCCCCCTAGCCAGAGTTGGTATTGGTCAACGCCATCCCCCACCAGGCCCAGTTCGGCCATGTAAGGCCTGGCGCAACCGTTGGGGCAGCCGGTCATGCGCACGAGGATCGGCTTCTCGATCTCCAAGCGCCGCAATTGGCCATCGAGCCGCTCCAGCACATCCGGCAGGATGCGCTCAGCTTCGGTCACCGCCAATCCGCAGAGGGGCAGGGCGGGACAGGCGATTGCGTGGCGGGCCAGGAGGGGGGGAGCCTCCGGAGCCGTGATGCCGAGGGCTGCCAAGGCCTCTCTCACACTGCTGCGCTGGGCGGTGCCAATGTTGCAGAGCAGCAGATCCTGGTTTGGGGTGAGACGGATTTCCAGTTGGTAGGTGTCCACCAACTGCCGCAGTCCCTGTTTCAGTTCACCCTGTAGGCGGCCGCAGAGCAGGGGTAGGCCCACAAACCACTTGCCGGCGCTCTGGCGATGCCAGCCGAGGTAATCCTGCAGTTTGGTGGTCGGTTCAAGCCGTAACCCCTTGATCGGGTGCGGGAAGTAGTTGGTCTTGAGCTCCTTCTTGAACCAGGCAATGCCCCGATCGTGGATCAGATATTTCATGCGGGCGTGCCGCCTGGTCTGGCGGTCGCCGTAGTCCCGTTGCAAGGCTGCGATCGCTTGAACCAGGTCGAGCACGTGCTCAGCAGCTACGTAGCCGAGGGGATCGGCCGTGCGCGCGAAGGTTTCCTCCTTGTTGTGGGTGCGCCCCATGCCGCCACCCACGTACACATTGCAGCCCTTAAGGGCGCCACTGGCATCGGCGAAGGCCACCAACCCGATGTCCTGGGTCAGCAGATCGACTGAGTTGTCGCCGGGCACCGTCACGGCGCACTTGAACTTGCGGGGCATGTACGTGCCGCCGTACAGGGGTTCGTTGGTGTCGCCGCTGAACACCTTGCCCTCCAGCTGACGGGCACGCACCTTCTTCACCGGTGTCGAGGGCTTGATGCGGTACGACAGTTCCCCGTCCACCCAGAGGTCGAGGTACGACCCCTCGGCGGCCGTTGGTGTGAGCAGATCAGCCACGTCGTCCGCCAGTTGGCGTGCAGCCGGATAGGCCCCCTTCTCGTAGGGCGCGGCCGGCGCCATCACATTGCGATTGATATCACCACAGGCGGCCAGGGTGGAGCCCATGGAGCGCACAATCGTGCCGATCACCTCCTTGAGGTTCTCCTTGCGGATGCCGTGCATCTGAAAGGCTTGGCGGGTAGTAGCCCGCAGGGTGCCGTTGCCCAGGCGATCGGCCAGATCATCCATGGCCAGATACAAGGCGGCAGGGATTCGGCCCCCCGGGCTGCGCAGACGCAGCATCATCTGCCAGTCCTTGTCCTGGCCCTTGACCCGGTTTTCGCGGTTGTCCTGTTGATAGCTGCCGTGGAACTTCAGCAGCTGCACTGCCCCATCGGTGAAATGGTGACTGTCGTTGGCCAGCTCGGTGGCCAAGGGCTCCTTCAGATAGCCACTGTCGGCCTTGAGTTGCTCAAACTTGGTGCGCTCGGCTCCAGTGGCGAGGCAGGGAGAGAAGGCCGGATCGGCAGCGGTGCCCTCTGAGGTCTGCCCTGGAGTCACGGTCACGGCGTCGCCACTTACCTCGCTCGACCGTAGCGAAACGGGCGCAGGGCTTCGGGCGCAGGGCTTTCAATACAGTGCTTGGCTGCCGTGGCCTGCTCTGTGTCGACCTTTCTTCTTGAGATTGGAACCGAGGAGCTCCCCGCCGATTTCGCACGCCTTGCCCTGCCACAGCTGGAGCAGAGGGTCCGCTCCGACCTGGCAGAGCAGCGTCTGGGCCATGGGTTGATCCACTGCACCAGCACCCCACGCCGGCTGGCTCTGCTGGTGGAGGAGTTGCCAGCCAACGCCGCCGATCTCGAGGAAGACCGCAAGGGGCCCCCCGCAGGCCAGGCCTTCAAGGATGGGATGCCCACCCAGGCGGCGATCGGCTTTGCCAAGCGCTGTGGCATTGAGCCCGCTGCCCTGGAGGTTCGCGACACTCCGAAGGGCCCGTTTGTGTTTGCCCGTGTCCTGGAGCAGGGACGCTCCAGTGTGGAGGTGCTGGCCGAACACATTCCCCAGTGGATCCAGGCGTTGCAGGGACGTCGCTTTATGCGTTGGGGCGAGGGGGAGAGTCGTTTTTCCCGCCCGGTGCGCTGGTTGGTGGCGCTGCTGGATTCAGCCGTGATTCCCGTCACGCTTCAGGGCAGTGATCCGCTGGTCCAGGCCGGCAACCTGAGCCGTGGCCATCGCCTGCTGGCCGACTCCGTGGTGATCCCTTCTGCCCAGGCTTACGCCGAGACCCTCGCGGGGGTGGGCGTGGAGGTGCAACGCAGCAGTCGAGCCGATTCCATTCGCTCTGCCGTTACCCAGGCGGCTGGCGCCCTGCAGGGCCGTCCCGACCTGCCAGACAACCTCTTTGAAGAGCTCACGGACCTGGTGGAAGCCCCTATGCTGATCGAGGGTTCTGTGGATGGCCACTACCTGGGCCTACCCGCGGAAGTGCTCAGCACGGTGATGCGATCCCACCAGCGCTATGTGCCCCTCTACCGCCAAGACGCTGCGGTTGACCCCCTCGCCCTGGAGGCCAGCACCAGCCTGTTGCCCACGTTCCTGTTCATCGGTAATGGCCTGCCCGCCGCCACCGAGACGGTGCGCCGTGGCAATGAACGCGTGCTCAAGGCACGCCTGGCGGATGCCGAATTCTTTCTGCAGGCCGATCGAGCCGTGCCCAGCATCGACCGCCGTGATCAGCTCGCCCGGGTCACCTTTGCCGAGGGGCTCGGTTCCCTCCGCGATCGGGTGGAACGGCTGGAGTGGCTCACCGATGTGGTGCTCGAGCAGCTGAACCTGGCCCAGACGGCCGCAGAGCATGCCCGCCGTGCCGCGCACCTCTGTAAACACGATCTGGTGAGCCAGATGGTGGGCGAGTTCCCCGAGCTGCAGGGGCTGATGGGGGGCAAGTATCTGTTGGCCGAGGGTGAACACCGTGGGGTGGCTCTGGCCGTGGTGGAGCACTACCTGCCCAAAGGTGCTGGCGACCAGCTGCCCAGCTCCGACGCCGGCGCGGTGGTGGCACTAGCCGAACGTCTTGAGCTGTTGTTAAGCATCTATGCCAAGGGGGAGCGTCCCAGCGGCTCCTCCGATCCTTATGCCCTGCGCCGGGCCGGCAATGGCCTTTTGCAGATTCTCTGGAACCGCGGCTGGAGCTTCGATCTGCTGGCCTTGCTGGAACGGGCCACCGTTCATTGGGGCCAGTTGCTGCCGCACTTCCAGGTGGATGCGGCTGGCCTTAGCGCTGAATTGGCTGAGTTTTTGCGCCAGCGCCTGGTGAGCCTGCTGGAGGAGGAGAGCTTCGATCCGGATCTTGTTCAGGCCGTGGCAGGTGACGGCGTGGCTCTGGAGAGGGTGATCCGAGATCCCGGCGATGTCCGCCAGCGGGTGGAGCTGCTTTCAGAGCTTCGCCTCACGGGGGATCTCGCCGCTGTTCAGGCTGTGGTGACTCGAGCAGCCCGTTTGGCGGACAAGGGAACCCTGGAGCCTGCCGTGCTCAGTGCCACTGGGGTTGTGGATCCTGCGCTGTTTGAACAGCCCAGTGAAGCCGCCATGCTCGCGGTGCTGAGTGGACTGGAGCCGATCGCCACCGGACCCTCCGCTAATCGCTATCGCGAGTTGGCGGTGGGGCTGAGCGCCGGTGCAGAGGCCCTGGCCGCCTTCTTTGACGGAGATTCCAGCGTGATGGTGATGGCCGACGACGCAGCCGTACGGACGAACCGACTGAATTTGTTGGGTGTGCTGCGCAACCAGGCGGCAGTTCTGGCGGATTTCCGCCGGATTTCCGGCTGATTGCAGGTCAGAGCTGCGTAGGCTGAGGCTTGAGCAGGTGACCTGGTGCACCTGAGTGCCAGGGCAATCACCTGAACTCCACGTCTTCCAGCCTCCAGGGCGTCACCGTACGTCCGATGTCCGTTCAGCCCCGCAGTCGCCGGGATTTCAACCTGGTGGGCTTCCGGCAGCGCGACAACCGCATCGCGGCCTGGCAACTGGTCACAACCCTGGTGCCAACCGCAGTGCTCTGGGCGATGGTGCCCTCCCTGGCAGCAGCACCCGGGGTCGTACGCCTGCTGCTGCTACCCGTCCTGGCTCTGCTGGTGTTGTTCTCCGCCCGCAGCTTTTCGCTGATGCATGACTGCGGCCATGATTCGCTGTGGTCGAGTCCCCAACTGAATCGCCTTACTGGCTTCCTGCTGGGTGGCGTGAATGCCATCCCCCAGTACCCCTGGTCACGGGGCCATGCCTTTCACCACAAACACAATGGCAACTGGGAGCTCTATCGCGGGCCCTCAGCGCTACTCAGTGTTGAGCAATTTCGAAAGCTGTCACCCGCTGAACAACGGCGCTATGCCATCACTAGGCATCCGTTGATGCTCTTCCCCGGTGGCTTCTTCTATCTCATCCTGCGGCCGAGGTTGCAGTTGATTCTGGGTGTGTGGCAATGGGGGGGCACCATGCTGCGGCATCTGGCCACCAATGGATGGCGAAAATGGACAGAGCTTCCCAGGCTCACCCGTGAGTTTCGTTCTGGCCATTGGTACACCGCCGGTGAGTTTTACGATCTCGTGCTGAACAATCTTGTTGTTCTCGGTAGCTGGTGGCTGATGGGCCGCTGGCTGGGCTACGGCCTGTTCTGGTCGTGCTACGCCACTGTGATGACCTTCTCGGCAGCCATCTTCATCTGTATCTTCTTTGTCCAGCACAACTACCCTGGTTCCTATGCCCATGGAACGGATGGGTGGAGTTATTTCAAGGGTGCCATTGATGGTAGTAGCAACCTGCTGCTGCCGCCAATTCTGAACTGGTTCTCCGCTGATATTGCCTTCCATAGTATTCACCATCTCTGTGAGCGGATTCCCAACTACCGGCTACGGGCCTGCCACGAAGCCCATGCCCACCTCCTAGAGAGCTGCACCTATTTGCGAATTCGAGATATTCCAGCCTGCTTCAGGCTGATTCTCTGGGATAGCCAAGCCAAGCAATTGGTGTCGATTCATACGGCTCTTCAAGCCAGTTTCTAGGCATAAAAAAGAACCTGGCTCCAGCCAGGTTCTTTTGAGAACTGACGCGCTAGCGCTTTGTCAAACGCTGAATCTCAGCCTTTGCCTGCGAGGGCCGGTTCACGCTCATCGTTTTCGGCTGCTGCTGAGGCGGTTTGGGCTGCTTTCTGCCCGCGCACCTTGATTCCGCCTTTGATGGTGCTCACTGCCAGCATCGCGTTCACTTCTGCGTCTTCGCGCACAGCGCTGGGTACGGGCTTGTAACCCTGAGGTGCCAAGGCGTTGCCGCGGAGAACAGACCCGAGGGTGAGCAGGGTGAGCTTGAGCTGCTGCCAGGGGTTCATGGTTACCACCCGCTTGTACAGGTAGCTGTCGAAGGTGAGGCGCTGCACGTCTTTGTCATCACACATCTCCACGAAAGCCTCGCGAGCCGCATCGTTGCGGTAGAAGATGTTTTGCAGGATTTCCAGAACCTTGTAGGTGGCACCGTATTGGCGGTCCCACTTCTTCAGGTATTTCTTGAGATCAGCCTCGGTGGGCACCTTGGTGCCACCTGCGCTGGATTCCACGATTTGCTCGGCACACATACGGCCGCTCTTAGCGGCAAAGTAGATGCCTTCACCAGAGCTCTTGGTCACGTAGCCGGCGGCATCACCCACGAGGGCCATGCGACCCACAACCCGGCGGGGGCGTGGATGCTCAGGAATCGGATGGGCTTCTACCTTGATCACTTCACCGTTCACGAGGCGCTTCTTGGCACGCTCGCGGATGCCCTCCTGCAGGCTCTTGATTAGGGCCTGATTGTTCTGCATGGTGCCGGTGCCCACCGCCACGTGGTCGTACTTGGGGAACACCCAGGCATAGAAATCAGGAGAAACGTCGGTGCCGACGTACATCTCAGCCAGGCTTTCGTAATACTTCATCTCCTCGGCAGGAAGCTTGATGCGCTCCTGAAAGGCGATGGCCACGTTGTAATCGCCGGCATCCATGGCCTTGGCCACACGGCTGTTGGCTCCGTCGGCGCCAATGATCAGATCCACCTCAAGGGTTTTGGCCTCACCGGTGGCCTCACCGGCGGCGTAGTCCGAATAGGTGAGGGTGTAAGGGCCCTGGCGGTTGGCACCGGTATCAATCTTGGTTACGAGACCGTTCACCAGGTGAGCACCCAGATCGGCGGCACGGTCGCGAAGGAAGGCATCCATCACCTCGCGACGGCACATGCCGATGTATTCGCCCTCGTTCTCCAGGTTGATGTCCACCTCGCGGTTGGAGGGGGAGATCATCTTCATGTTGCGGACCTTGCGGTCGATGATCGACTCAGGCAGGTCAAATTCGGCCACCATGCACAGGGGAATGGCGCCACCACAGGGCTTGGCGTTATCGAGTTTGCGCTCGAAGATCCAAGTTTGGATGCCGGCCTTGGCCAGCACTTCCGCAGCACAGGATCCGCTCGGGCCGCCGCCCACCACCGCGACTCGCAACATCTTGAAACCCGCTCCGCCAGAAGGATGTTGGGGCGAAGCTAACACTGTTGATTCGTCTGCTGCTGGCGTGTGTGAGCCATCGGCCTACGATCGGCCAACGCCAATGCTGGGGTGAGTCGGTTGCCAAGCGCCGGTCGGGTTCCGTCAGCCCTGAGGGACGACATCCCCCTGGCCCGTCGCACCGTGTCCCCGGCGCTCCGCCGCACGGGCGGTTTCCGCCGTGGCCTGGTGGCCGCCGCCCTGTTGCTCGGTGGCTGTGCCGCTGGACTGATTGTGTTTCCCCAGCCCCTACGTCGGCTGCTGGCACCGCCTCCCGTTCAGGGTTTGAGCGCTCGCCCGGGATTGGATGGCCGGTTGCTCGGCCACTTCCCCTATGGCGAGGCCACGGACGCTGATCTGGTGAGCATTGCCCCTGGCCTGGAGCTCCATGCCGATGCCGCAGAAGCTCTGGTGGCCATGCAGGAGGCAGCACGAGCTGAGGGCATTGACCTGCTGGTTCTGAGTGCTTTCCGTTCGATCGCCAGCCAGAAGCACATCTTTTTTGACGTGAAATCCGAGCGCAACCAGAGCGCCCAGCAACGGGCTCAGGTGAGTGCTCCACCTGGGTATTCAGAACACAGCACGGGCTATGCGGTGGATTTGGGCGATGCCCGCCGTCCCGCCACCAACCTCTCGGTGGCGTTTGAGACCACCGAGGCCTTTGCCTGGTTGCAGACCCATGCCAATCGCTTTCACTTTCGCCTGTCCTTTCCCGTTGGCAATGGCCAGGGCGTGAGCTACGAACCCTGGCACTGGCGCTTTGAGGGTTCGGCCGAGGCCCTCAAGACCTTTGAGCCAGCCCAGCGGTTGGATCGCTGATGGAGCCCCGCAAGGTCTTGCCGGAGTTGCTCGCTCCCGCTGGGTGCTGGGAGTCCCTCAAGGCCGCGGTGGCCAACGGTGCCGATGCGGTGTATTTCGGTGTTGAGGCGTTCAACGCCCGCCTGCGCGCTGAGAACTTTCGACAGGCCGACCTGTCGGAGGTGATGGACTGGCTGCATCGCCGAGGGGTGAAGGGGTTTCTCACCTTCAACGTGCTGGTGTTCCCGGATGAACTGGAGCAGGCGTCTCAGCTGTTGCTGGCGGCAGAAGCGGCTGGGGTGGATGCCCTGATCGTGCAGGACATCGGCCTCACCCAACTGGCCCAGCAGCTCACCCCCAGGCTTGCCCTGCACGCCTCCACGCAGATGTCGATTACCAGCAGTGCTGGGGTGGCCATGGCAGCGGAGCTGGGCTGTGAGCGGGTGGTTCTGGCCCGCGAGCTCACCCTCAAGGATTTCCGCCGGATCCGCCAGCAACTGGATCAACGCGGCCTACCGATCCCCCTGGAGGTGTTCGTGCATGGTGCCCTCTGCGTGGCCTATTCGGGCCAATGCCTTACCAGTGAAGCCTTGGGGCAACGCAGTGCCAACCGCGGTGAGTGCGCCCAGGCCTGCCGGCTTCCCTATCAATTGATCGTGGACGGTGAGGAGCGGGAGCTCGGCGATCAGCGCTACCTGCTGTCGCCCCAGGATCTAGCCGCCTGGGACTTGCTGCCCCAACTGGTGGAAGCAGGGATTGCCAGTCTCAAGATTGAAGGCCGCCTGAAGGACGCCACCTACGTGGCTGCGGTGACGGATGCCTATCGACAGGGGTTGGATCAATGCCGCCCTGACAGCCACCCTGAGAACTCCGCTGATCCACCGGATCAGCTGCGCCGCCACCTGGAACTGAGCTTTTCCAGGGGGCTCAGCAGTGGCTGGCTGGAGGGGGTGAATCACCGCAAGTTGGTGCACGGCCGCTGGAGCAAGAAGCGCGGCCCTTGGCTGGGACGACTTGAAGGCATAGAGCCTGGAGGCTGGCTGGTGCTGCGCAGCCTGACTCCCCTGAAACCTGGCGATGGGGTGGTGTTGGAGGTGGGCTCCACGGACCCCCTCCATCCTCCCCGCGAGGTGGGGGCACGGCTGATGGCAGTGGAGCCCCGTGCCGGCGGACGGCTGGCCCTCAGGCTTGGGCCGGGTCGCATCGACACAGCCGGGCTGGGCACCGGCAGCCCCTGCTGGCTCACCAGTGACCCGCAACTGGAGAAGACGTTCCAGCGGTTGGCCCAGCAACCTGTTCCGGAGCGCCGTCGATCCCTACCCATCCGCGTGCGGGGGCGCCTGGGCGAGCCGCTCATCCTCCAGGTGGAGGTGATTGAAGGAGTCCCCGGTGGCCCCTGGCAGGTGCATTCACAGCAGTCCCTGGAGCCCGCCCGCGGCGCCGGCCTGGATCACGAGCGCCTGGCGCAGCAGTTGGGGCGCCTGGGGGGCACCCCCTGGGAGCTGGGCTCCCTGGTGGTGGATCTGGAGGGCGAACTGTTCCTGCCCGTGGCGCAACTGAATCAGATGCGTCGTCAGTTGGTGGACTTGCTGGCACCAGCGGCCAGCAGGCCAGAACCGCCGGTGCAGGTAAGGCCGGCCAACAGCGTCACACCGGTTCTATCGGGCCCTGCCAAGAATGAGTCCCTGCAGAAGCACGAGGCTGGGGATCCGCAACTCAGCGTGCTGGTGCGCAGCCTTGATCAGCTCGAGGCCCTGCTGGACCAACCCGTGTATCGGGTGATTGCCGATCTGGAGCAGCCGGCCCAGCTTCGCCAGGCCGTTGCCATCGGCCGTGGGGCCTGGCCTGGGGGAATCTGGCTCACGGGGCCGCGCATCTGCCGGCCTGATGAGCAGTGGAGCCTGGCGCCGCTGCTGAAGGCCCAAGCCGATGGCTATCTGGTGCGCAATGCCGACCAGCTGGAGCAGCTCACGGCTCTGGCCCCCTGCATGGGCGATTTCTCGCTGAACGTGGCAAATCCGCTCACGGCCCGCTGGTTCCTGGAGCGCTGGGGGCTTGAGCGCATTACCGCCAGCTACGACCTGGCCCTCGACCAGGTGCTGCAACTCGTGGCGGGCTGTGCCGCGGGGTCTGTGGAGCTCACCCTGCACCAGCACATGCCCCTGTTTCACATGGAGCATTGCCTGTTCTGCGCCTTCCTCTCCGACGGCCATGACCACACCGATTGTGGCCGTCCCTGTGACCAGCACACCGTTCTCCTGCGCGACCGCAGCGGCGCGGAGCATCCGCTGCGTGCCGACCTTGGCTGCCGCAACACGCTGTTCAACGGCACCGCCCAGACGGCCGCTGAGGCCATTCCCCAGTTTCGACGCGCCGGCGTGCGCCACTTCCGCCTCGAACTGCTGCAGGACAGCCCTGCGGATGCCACCCGTCGGGTTGAGCTCTATCGCCAGGCCCTGGCTGGGCAGATCAGTGGCCGTGAGGTGTGGCAGCGGGAGCAATTGGAAAGCCGCCTGGGGGTCACCCGAGGCACCCTGACCCGCCGCCGATGAGGGCTGAGATACGATGGCGCCATCGAACCGTAGGGGTCATCGGTCTGTCTTCCATTCAAGACGCCTTCTACCAGGGTGTCTTTGCGCGGCGGCGTTCTCAGTAACCGAAAAAATCCACGTCCTGGCCGGAAGCTGTACAGCTTTCGTGGTCATGTAGACGAACCTCCAGTCGATTCTTCATCCGAGTCATCATCGAGACAACATTTATGAGCGGCGAGCACAAAGGCACTCCGATCCGCAACATCGCGATCATTGCCCACGTTGACCACGGCAAGACCACCCTTGTGGATGCGCTGCTCGGCCAGTCGGGCATCTTCCGCGAAGGTGAAGCGGTGCCAACGTGCATCCTCGACTCCAACGATCTGGAGCGGGAGCGGGGTATCACGATCCTGTCCAAGAACACCGCTGTTGATTACAACGGCATCCGCATCAACATTGTGGACACCCCTGGCCACGCCGACTTCGGCGGCGAGGTGGAACGTGTGCTGGGCATGGTGGATGGCTGCCTGCTGATCGTGGATGCCAACGAGGGGCCTATGCCCCAGACCCGCTTTGTGCTCAAGAAGGCGCTGGAGAAGGGCCTGCGTCCGATCGTCTTCGTGAACAAGATCGACCGCGCTCGGGTGGATCCTGAGCAGGCCGTGGACAAGGTGCTCGACCTCTTCCTGGAGCTCGGCGCCGACGATGACCAGTGCGACTTTCCCTACCTGTTTGGTAGCGGCATGGGCGGCTATGCCAAGCCGGACATGAAGACCGAGAGCGAGACCATGAAGCCGCTCTTTGACGCGATTCTGCGCCATGTTCCGCCCCCGGTGGGCGACCCCGAGAAGCCCCTGCAACTGCAGGTCACCACCCTCGACTACTCCGACTTCCTGGGTCGGATCATGATTGGCCGTATTCACAACGGCACCATCAAGGGCGGACAACCCGCGGCTTTGATCCGTGACGACGGCAGCATCAAGCGTGGCCGGATCAGCAAACTGCTGGGTTTCCAGGGCCTTCAGCGGGTGGAGATCGCCGAGGCCCGCGCTGGGGATCTCGTGGCCGTGGCCGGCTTCGATGAGGTGAACATCGGCGAGACAATCGCCTGCCCGGATCACCCCGAAGCGCTCCCCCTGATCAAGGTGGACGAGCCCACCTTGCAGATGACCTTCGTGGTCAACGACTCGCCCTTCGCCGGTAAGGAAGGCAAATTCGTCACCAGCCGTCAGCTGCGCGACCGCCTACAGCGCGAGCTGCTCACCAACGTGGCCCTGCGGGTTGAAGACACCGATTCTCCCGATCGCTTCGCTGTCAGCGGCCGTGGTGAGCTCCACCTCGGCATCCTGATCGAAACCATGCGCCGGGAGGGCTATGAGTTCCAGGTGAGCCAGCCTCAGGTGATTTTCCGCACCATCGATGGCACCCCGAGCGAGCCCTTCGAAACCCTCGTGATGGATGTGCCCGAGGAGTCTGTGGGCGCCTGCATCGAGAAGCTCGGCATTCGCAAGGGCGAGATGCAGAACATGGAGAACACCAACGATGGTCGCACCCAGCTGGAGTTCGTGGTGCCCTCCCGCGGCCTGATCGGCTTCCGCGGCGAGTTCATCCGCGCCACCCGCGGCGAAGGGATCATGAGCCATTCCTTCCTGGACTACCGCCCCATGCAGGGCGATCTGGAGGCCCGCCGCAACGGCGTGTTGGTGTCCTTCGAGGAGGGAACTGCCACCTTCTATGCCCTCAAGGGTGCCGAGGACCGCGGTCAGTTCTTCATTACCCCAGGCACCAAGGTCTACAAGGGGATGATCGTGGGCGAACACAACCGTCCACCCGATCTCGAGCTGAACGTCTGCAAGGCGAAGCAGGTCACCAACATTCGCTCCGCGGGTGCTGAAGTGTTGGACACCCTCCAATCCCCGATCCAGATGACCCTGGAGCGGGCTCTGGAGTACATCGGTCCCGACGAGATGCTGGAGGTCACTCCCGAGTCGATCCGTCTGCGCAAACTGCCCGCCAAGAAAGCCGCCAAGCGCTGAGCGCTTCCCTCCGCTCACCACCGATGGATGAGGAAACCAGCCTGATGGCCGATCCCCGCTTCGGGGAAGCCGTCAGGCTTTTCAATGCCGGCGAATGGTATGCCTGCCACGACGGCTTTGAGGAGCTCTGGCATGAAACCCAGGGTCCGTGTCGGAAAGCCCTGCAGGGCGTGCTGCAAATCGCCGTGGCCCAGCTCCATCTCGAGCGGGGCAATCTCCGCGGAGCCACCGTGTTGTTTGGGGAGGGGATCGGACGTCTCAGGCCCTACGGCACTTCGGTGCTGGGCTGGAGCCTCGATCCGCTCCTGGATGCGGCGCAGCGGCGGCTGCGGGTGCTGCAGCAGGGCCTTGATCCTGCGGAGGAACCTCTGCCCCAACTTGTCGGCGCCATGGATCGGGATCGCTGAAATGTCAAACGAACCGGGCTCTACATTGCATCCACTCAGGGTTTGGGGAACAGGGTTGGTTGCACAACAGGGCCGGGTCAACCCCACACGCAGAGCATCCGCAGGGTTACGCCTTGTTCTGGCTGGTGTCAGTGCCGCCAACCTTGTGCTCGGCCCCGTTGAGGTCTGGGCTCAACGGCGCATGCCCGTGATTGCGTCGCCAGTTCCGGCCCCTCCAGATGCTGCCCCTGGGAGCGCACCTCCTAGGCCGCTGGCTGAGTCAGCCGCTTTCAGCTCATCAGCCCCTGAGCCCGTCATTACCCCCGCTGCTCAAGCTCCCGCTCAGATCAACACGGGCCTTGTCACCATCGAGTCCGATCTGCAGAAGACAGATCAAGCCACCGGTGTGGTGACGGCCACGGGTAACGTTCGGATCGTCTACCCCGATCAACGGGTTGTGGCGACGTCCCGGCAGGCTCAGTACTTCAGTAAAGAAGGCCGGGTGGTGCTCAGCGGTGATGTGGACATTGTGCAGGAGGGTGGCAATCTGCTCCGCGCTAACCAGGTGGTGTACTTCCTGGATTCTGAGCGTCTCATCGCCATGCCTCCTGAAGGCCAGCAGGTGTTCAGCCGAGTGCGGATCACCACGCTTCAGGCTGAGCAACCCCCGAAGGGCGTTGTGAACAAGCAGACCTTGCCCGCCACCAACACCCGGAGGATGTTTCCCATCAGTCCCATGGTCCAACCCGCTATTCAGCCCGGGGTTGAGCCATGAGCTTGGTGCTGGATCAAGTGGCTCTCACGATTGCGGGTCGCCCTCTGGTGAAAGGCGTGAGCCTCAGTCTCAATCCCGGTGAGGTGGTTGGTCTGCTGGGTCCCAACGGTGCGGGCAAAACCACCACGTTTAATCTGGTGACAGGTTTGCTGCGTCCAGATGCCGGTCAGGTGCTGATGGATGGCCTGGCGATCGCACACCTCTCCATGCCCAAGCGAGCGCGCCTCGGTATTGGTTACCTTCCCCAGGAAGCGAGTGTTTTTCGCACCCTCGATGTGCGTGACAACCTATTGCTCGCCTTGCAGGAAAGCGGAACACCCAGAACGCTTTGGCGCGAACGGGTGGAGCAACTGGTAGACGAATTTCATTTGCGGCCTTTTGTGCATCGCCGCGGATTCCAGCTCTCAGGTGGAGAGCGCCGCCGCTGCGAAGTTGCTCGAGCACTAGCTGTTGGAGAACAGGGCCCGCGTTATCTTTTGCTGGACGAGCCTTTCGCAGGCGTGGATCCCCTGGCAGTTTCCGATCTCCAGGGTTTGATCGGACGGCTGCGGGAGCGAGGTATGGGGGTTCTCATTACTGATCACAATGTGCGAGAGACTTTGGCAATCACTGATCGCGCTTATATCCTCACGGAGGGAAGTATTTTGGCTAGCGGGCCATCTCAAGACATGGCGAATGATCCGTTGGTCCGTCGTCACTATCTCGGTGAGGGATTCAGACTTTGACCATGACGCAAATGTCTCTGCCAGGGCCCCTGCATCGTGCCGTCAATCGTCTGCATCGTCAGTGGCTGCGCATACCGCTGATGGATCGGTGGCTTGCCAACGAACTTGTCGGGCCTTTGCTCTTCGGTATCGCAGCATTCACCACGGTGTCGCTTTCTGTGGGTGTGGTGTTCGAGCTTGTGCGCAAGGTGGCCGAGGCTGGCCTACCACTCCTGGCGGCTGGTCATGTGCTGTTCCTGCGGCTTCCTGGCTTCCTGGTGCTCTCGTTCCCGATGGCCACCCTCATGGCCACGCTGCTTGCCTACAGCCGGCTCTCCAGCACGAGTGAACTCACCGCCCTGCGAAGTATCGGCGTTGCCACATGGCGGATGGTGGCATCTGGGCTTGTGGTGGCCCTGTTGATGAGCCTGCTTACTTTTGTTTTTAATGACGCGATTGTGCCGAATGCCAACCTCTTGGCTTCCAGCACCCTGGATAATGCCTTGGGTCGAGCAATCTCAGCACAGCGCGGTCAAAATGTAGTTTACTCTCGGTTTGGTCGTGTTCGCCCAAGGGTTGCTGGTGGTGATGCTGGCGAAGGCTTGACTCAGTTGTTCTATGCCAAGGAATTCAAAGATGGCCAGATGGAGGGGGTTACCTTGTTGGACTTTTCTCTGGAATCCCAGCAACAGGTCTTGACGTCAAATCATGCTGTCTGGAACGACGCAAAGGCGATGTGGGAGTTTCGCAATGGACGAATCGTCACCATAGATGGTGAATCAAACTCGACAACCTCAGCCGTTTTTGATCGCTATTACTATCCCTTCACTAGGGCTCCACTTGAGCGCGCCCAGCTGCCCACTGATGCGGCTCAGATGACCGTGGCCCAGGCGATCCGAGCGGAGCAATTGCTGTTGCAGGCTGGGGATCAAAAGGAGGCTCGCAGGCTCCGGGTTCGGATCCAGGAGAAGTTCGCCTTTCCTGCGATCTGCCTGGTGTTTGGACTGATCGGAAGCAGCCTGGGGGTGCGACCTAATTCGCGCACGAGTCGCAGCCAGGGATTCGGCATCAGCGTGCTGCTGATCTTTGGTTACTACCTGATGTCGTTCATTTTCAGCTCCCTGGGCGTGAAGGGGACGCTGATGCCTTTCTTTGCAGCTTGGACCCCCGTGCTGATCGGTTTGGCCGGTGGCCTTGTGTTGCTCAAGCAGGCCAGCCGCTAAATGCCGCTGTGCCGCGGCAGACTGACTCCCTCATCCAGACCTCCCTCTCCATCCCTGTGACCGATCCGGTTCTGCTGCTGGGCCTGGGCGCCTTTGCTCTGTTGTTACTGGCCCTGCCCCTGTCCTTCTGGAGTGTCAGCGGCTCTGGCCAGGGCAGCAGTGTGGTGCGGCTGCTGGTGGCTGGTGCCAACCTCGCCCTTACGGCTCAGCTGGTACTGCGCTGGTGGCAGTCCGGCCACTTCCCGATCAGCAACCTTTACGAGTCGCTCTGTTTCCTGGCCTGGGCCTGCACCCTCACCCAGTTGCTGGTGGAGCGCTCGTACCCCTCACCCCTGGTGGCGGCAGCCTCCACACCGATCGGCCTGGGCTGTGTGGCTTTTGCCAGCTTCGCCTTGCCCGATCAACTCCAGCAGGCTGCCCCGCTCGTGCCTGCCCTCCGTTCCAGTTGGCTGATCATGCATGTGAGCGTGATCATGGTGAGCTACGCAGCCCTGCTGGTGGGCTCTCTGCTCTCAGCTGCCGTGTTGGTCACTGATCGTGGCCAATCGCTCGAGTTGCGTAGCAGCTCCATTGGCAGTGGTGGCTACCGCCAGGCTCAGCTGGCGGCCGATGGCGGCGCAGCTGGGCTCACCCTGTCCAGCAGCAGCATCTCCCTCAGCGAGCAGCTGGACAGCCTCAGTTATCGCACCATCACCGTCGGTTTCCTGCTGCTGTCGATCGGGATCGTGAGCGGTGCGGTGTGGGCGAATGAGGCCTGGGGCAGCTGGTGGAGCTGGGACCCGAAGGAAACCTGGGCTCTGATCTGCTGGCTGGTGTACGCCGCTTATCTCCACACCCGTCTCAGCCGCGGCTGGCAAGGTCGCCGTCCAGCCCTGGTGGCCGTTGCCGGTTTCGTGGTGATTTGCGTCTGCTACATCGGCGTGAACCTTCTGGGCATCGGCCTGCACAGCTATGGCTGGTTCCTGAGCTGAACACTCGCTTAAACCGCCACCTGGCACAAAAAAAGGGGGGCCTAGCCCCCCAAATCCACGGGTTTGTCCGAATTCAGGCCCGCGATCAGGCAGCCACGGCCACGGGACGCTTGCTATTCCGGATGCCCGTGATGGCGTCGGCGTAGCTGGGCTGGTTGAACACGCCTGATCCGCTCACGATCGCGTTGGCGCCCGCCTCGATCACCTTCCAGGCGTTCTCGGCCTTGATGCCGCCGTCCACCTCAATCCACGGGTCGAGGCCTCGCTCATCACACATCCGGCGCAGGTCGCGGATCTTCTGCACCTGGTTTTCGATGAAGCTCTGGCCGCCGAAGCCAGGGTTCACGCTCATCACCAGCACCAGATCGCACAGCTCCAGGCAGTACTCGAGCGTGTCGAGCGGGGTGCTGGGATTGAGCACCGCACCGGCCATTTTGCCGAGATCCTTGATCTGGGCGAGGTTGCGGTGCAGGTGGGGGCAAGCCTCTACCTGTACAGAAATGATGTCCGCACCAGCCTTGGCGAAGTCGGCCACGTACTTCTCGGGCTCCACGATCATCAGGTGCACATCCAGGGGCTTCTGGGTCACCGGGCGGAGGGCCTCCACAATCAGGGGACCGATCGTGATGTTGGGCACGAACCGGCCGTCCATCACATCCACGTGGATCCAGTCGGCGCCGGCCTCGTCAACGGCGCGAACGTCCTCACCCAGGCGGGAGAAGTCGGCCGAGAGGATCGACGGAGAGATCACCAGGGGCTTGGTGCTCATGGAGGGTCCTGCGGGGCGAAGGGAGTTGGGAATTGTAGGAATTGACCCGAACGGGCGTTCCAACGGGCCCACGCAGCCACCACTGATACAGTGAGCGGCGCTCAAAGCCTGAGAGCCCCTGCAGCTGCTGGAAGCTGAGCCCCACAGCCCACTCCCCGCCGCTTCGGCACCGCTCCCCCGCTCAAGCCCCTTCCCCCCGCCGGACTGCTGTGGATCGCACCCTTATCCAGGAAATTCTCGAGGTCGTCGAACAGGCCGCCATCGCCTCTGCTGAGCTGACCGGCCTGGGCAAGAAGGACGAGGCCGATGCCGCCGCCGTGGAGGCCATGCGCAAACGCATGGGGCAGATCCAGATGCAGGGCCGCATCGTGATCGGTGAAGGCGAGCGCGACGAAGCTCCGATGCTGTACATCGGTGAGGAAGTGGGCAGCGGCACCGGTCCTGGTGTGGACTTTGCGGTGGATCCCTGTGAGGGCACCAACCTCTGTGCCAACAGCCAGCGGGGCTCCATGGCGGTGCTGGCCGCTTCTGATCGCGGTGGCCTGTTCAATGCCCCCGACTTCTACATGAAGAAGCTGGCCGCACCCCCGGCTGCCAAGGGCAAGGTGGACATCCGTAAATCTGCCACCGAGAACATCCAGATCCTCAGCCAGTGCCTCGGCCTGGCCGTGAGCGAGCTCACCATCGTTGTGATGGACCGTGCTCGCCATAAGGACCTGATCGCCGAGATCCGTGCCACCGGTGCCCGGGTTCAGCCCATTTCCGACGGTGACGTGCAGGCCGCCATTGCCTGTGGTTTCGCCGGCACCGGCACCCACTGCCTGATGGGTATTGGTGCGGCTCCTGAAGGTGTGATCTCCGCTGCCGCCATGCGGGCCCTGGGCGGCCACTTCCAGGGTCAGCTGGTGTACGACCCCGCTGTGGCTCAAACCTCCGAGTGGGCTGACTACACCAAGGAAGGCAACATCGCCCGCCTCAATGAGATGGGCATCACCGATGTGGACAAGATCTACGAGGCCGAGGAGCTGGCCTCCGGTGAGAACGTGGTGTTCGCCGGTAGCGGCATCACCGATGGCCTGCTGTTCCACGGCGTGAAGTTCGAGAAGGACTGCACCCGCACCAGCTCCCTGGTGATCAGCACCCTGGATAACACGGCCCGCTTCACCAACACCATCCACATCAAGGACGGTGCCCAGAGCATCGCGCTGAGCTGAGTTCACCCCTAGTCAGCGCTATCGAGGTCTGCCTCCATGCACATCGCCGTCGTCGGCCTTAGCCACCGCACGGCCCCGGTGGAAATCCGGGAACGCCTCAGCATCGCTGAGCAGACCATGGAGGACTCCCTCCAGAAGCTGCGGGCGGATGAGCAAGTGCTGGAGGCCTCGATCCTCAGCACCTGCAATCGGCTGGAGATCTACACCCTGCTGCGCCATCCGGAGCAGGGTGTCACTGCCGTGGGATCGTTCCTGAGCGACCATTCGGGTCTGGACCTTGGGGAGCTCACCCCCCATTTGTTCACCTACCACCACGAGGAGGCCGTTGGCCACCTAATGCGCGTGGCGGCAGGCCTCGATTCACTGGTGTTGGGTGAGGGTCAGATCCTCTCCCAAGTGAAAAAAATGTATCGGCTCGGCCAGGAGCACCGCTCCATCGGGCCGATTCTCAACCGCTTGCTCAACCAGGCGGTGAGTACGGGCAAGCGGGTTCGTACTGAAACCAACCTTGGCACCGGGGCTGTGTCCATCAGTTCGGCTGCGGTGGAGTTGGCCCAACTGAAGGTGGGCCAAGCCCGCGGCGTTGACGATCTTGTGCCCCTCGATCAGGAGCAGATTGCCGTCGTTGGCGCCGGCAGGATGTCACGTCTGTTGCTCCAGCATCTCCAGGCCAAGGGGGCCAAGGGCGTGGTGCTGCTCAACCGCACCGTTGCCCGTGCGGAACTGATGGCCGCGGATTTCCCTGCCCTGCCGGTGCAGTGCCGTCCGCTCACGGATCTCGACCATTGCCTCAGCACCTGCTCGCTGGTGTTCACGAGCACTGCCGCCGATGAACCGATCATCACGGCCGAGCGGCTCTCCAAGCTGAACCGGCGTTCTTCACTGATGCTGGTCGACATCGGCGTGCCCCGCAACATCGCCGCCGATGTTAGTGGGCTCTCCGGCGTGGACTCCTTCGATGTGGACGACCTCCAGGAGGTGGTGGCCCGCAACCAGGAAGCCCGCCGTGAGATCGCTGCCGAAGCCGAAGGGCTCCTGCAGGAGGAGGGGCGCCAGTTTCTGGAATGGTGGGATGGTCTCGAGGCCGTGCCGGTGGTGAACCGCCTGCGCCTGCAGCTGGAAGACATTCGTGAACAGGAGCTGCAGAAGGCCTTGAGCCGCATGGGTCCCGATCTCTCCGCCAGGGAACGCAAGGTGGTTGAGGCCCTGAGCAAGGGCATCATCAACAAGATCCTGCATACCCCTGTCACCAACCTGCGGGCACCGCAGCCCCGGCAGCAGCGCCATGTGGCCATGAAGGTGATTCAGGATCTGTTTGAGCTCGAGGACGGACCGGCCGGCTGAGCGGCCCTCTCGAGGCTGCCATTCATCAGGGCGGATCCCACGGGACCCAAGAGATTTGGGTCAATGTGCTGCAGGAATCGACGCCACGCCTAGGGCATGGCGTAGGGTCTTCGAACCCTGAAAGATCAAGGGTGGAGGGGCAATGAAACGCGTTCTGGCCATCATTCTCGGCGGTGGTGCCGGTACTCGTCTTTACCCACTCACCAAGACGCGCGCCAAGCCTGCTGTGCCCTTGGCTGGCAAGTATCGTTTGATTGATATTCCCATTAGCAATTGCATCAATTCCGGCATCAATAAGATGTACGTGTTGACGCAATTCAACAGCGCATCGCTGAATCGCCACCTCACCCAGAGCTATAACCTCTCGGCGGGTTTTGGTCAGGGTTTTGTTGAGGTGTTGGCCGCCCAGCAGACCCCAGACAGCCCCAGCTGGTTTGAGGGCACGGCGGATGCCGTTCGCAAGTACCAGTGGCTGTTCCAGGAATGGGACGTGGATCACTACCTGATCCTTTCGGGAGATCAGCTCTACCGGATGGACTACAGCCTGTTCGTGGAGCACCACATCGCCACCGGTTCTGACATCAGCATCGGGGCTCTGCCGGTGGATGCGGCCCAGGCCGAGGGGTTTGGGCTGATGCATACCGACGACCGTGGTCGCATTCGTGAGTTCCGCGAGAAGCCCACTGGTGAAGCCCTCAAGGCGATGTGGGTGGATACCTCCCGCATGGGCTTGGCGCCCGAGGAGGCCCTGAAGCGCCCCTACCTGGCGTCGATGGGCATCTATGTGTTCAGCCGGGACACGCTGTTCGACCTGCTCAGCAAAAACCCCAGCTCCACCGATTTCGGCAAGGAGCTGATCCCTGCGGCCTTGGAGCGCGGAGATCATCTGCAGAGCTACCTCTTCGATGATTACTGGGAGGACATTGGGACCATCGGTGCCTTCTATGAGGCCAACATGGCCCTGACCGATCAGCCCAACCCCGCGTTCTCCTTCTACGACGAGAAGTTCCCGATTTACACCCGCCCCCGCTATCTGCCCCCCAGCAAGTTGCTGGACAGCCAGGTGACCCAGAGCATCATTGGCGAGGGCTCCATGCTCAAGGCTTGCTCCATCCACCACTGCGTGCTGGGGGTGCGGACCCGTGTGGAAGACGAAGTGGTGCTGCAGGACAGCCTGGTGATGGGTGCCGACTATTTCGAGTCGAGCGAGGAGCGGGCCGTGCTGCGGGAGCGTGGTGGCACCCCTCTTGGGGTGGGCCGTGGCACCACCGTGAAGCGAGCCATCCTCGACAAGAACGTGAGGATCGGTCGCGATGTGACCATCGTGAACAAGGATCGGGTGGAAGAAGCCGACCGGCCTGAACTCGGCTTCTACATTCGCAACGGCATCGTGGTGGTGGAGAAGAATGCCACCATCGGCGATGGCATGGTGATCTGAGCTAGGAGCGCCCTTGTGTGGGCGCTCTCTCACGGTTCGCTAACGCTGGCAGCAGGCACCGATGCGCATGGCCACACTGGCTGTGTCTTCAGCGGTACCGCTCCCTATGGACAAGGCCCACTTCGGTCTGATTGGCCTTGGCGTGATGGGTGAGAACCTCGTGCTCAATGCCGAGCGCAATGGCTTCTCCAGCGTCGTTTACAACCGCACCTACGCCAAAACCGAGGAGTTTCTGGCTGGTCGTGGCGCCGGCAAGCAGATCATCGGCGCCAGCTCCCTCGAGGATTTCGTGGCGAAGCTGGAGAAACCGCGACGGATCCTGATGATGATCAAGGCGGGCGAGCCCATCGACGCCATGATCCAGCAGATCTCCCCCCTACTCGAAGAGGGTGATTTGCTGATCGATGGCGGCAACTCCCTCTACACCGATACTGAACGGCGCGTGGCCGAGCTCGAGAGCAAGAGCTTCGGCTACATCGGCATGGGCGTGTCGGGTGGAGCCAAGGGTGCCCTTGAGGGGCCCAGCATGATGCCCGGTGGCACCCGAGCGGCCTATGACGCCATTGCCTCGTTGGTGTCCAAGATGGCGGCCCAGGTGAGCGATGGGCCCTGTGTCACCTACATCGGCCCCGGTGGAGCCGGCCACTTTGTTAAGACCGTTCACAACGGCATTGAGTACGGCATCGAGCAGATCCTGGCCGAGGCCTACGACCTGATGAAGCGCTCTGCCGGCATGGACGGCGAGGCCATGGCCGATGTGCTCGGCCAGTGGAACAGCACTGAAGAGCTCTCCTCCTTCCTGGTGGAGATCACCGAGATCTGCCTGCGCACCAAGGATCCCGCCACCGGTAACGATCTGGTGGAGATGATTGTGGATGCGGCGGGCCAAAAGGGCACAGGCCTTTGGACCGTGGAGAGCGCCCTGCAGATGGGGATTCCGGTGCCCACCATCTACGCCGCCCTCAATGCCCGGGTGTTGAGCTCCATGCGCCCCCAACGGATGGCGGCAGAGCCCCTGCTGGCTGCACCCTCGGGCGCTGAGCCCATCAACCTGGGCTCCCCCAGCGATGCCATGGCGCCGCTCATGGATGCCTGCGTGCTGGCCTCGATCGCCAGCTATGCCCAGGGCATGGCGCTGATGAAGGAGGCCTCCGAGCTGCACAACTACAACCTCGATCTCTCGGCCATCGGCCAGATCTGGAAGGGGGGCTGCATCATCCGCGCTCGCCTGCTGCAGCGCATCCAGGATGCCTACACCGCCAACCCCGCGCTGGCCAATCTGTTGGTGGATCCCTGGTTTGCCGAGCAGGTGAATCGCCGCGTCGCCGGTCTGCGGCAGGTGGTGGCCGGAGCAGCGCTCGCGGGCATCCCCGTGCCCTGCCTGAGCAGTTCCCTCGATTACATCGACAGCTACCGAACCGCCCGTCTGCCCCAAAACCTGGTGCAGGCCATGCGCGACTGCTTCGGGGCCCACACCTACGAACGGGTGGATCAACCCGGCAACTTCCACACGGAGTGGATGTGAGGAGGATGAAGCCATGGGCCCCATCCCTGTGACCTATCAACTGGAGATTGCAGCGGATGCGGAGCAACTGGCGCGCCTTGCCGCCGAGCGCATGGCCAGCCTGCTCGATCTCGCCCTGGATCAGCGCGACCGTGCCCAGATCGCCCTCTCCGGCGGCAGCACGCCAGCAGCGGCCTACCGGCTACTGAGTCAGCAGCATCTGCCCTGGTCACGGGTGGATGTGGTGTTGGGCGACGAGCGCTGGGTGCCCCGCAGTGATCCCGCCAGTAACGCCCGCATGCTGGAGGACACCCTCCTGGCCGCCGGGCCCGCCCAGGCGGCCCACTTTCATGCGGTGCCCACGGAACTGGAGAGTCCTGCAGCCACCGCTACGGCCTTCGAACAGTTCGTGCGGCAACTCTGCCCGGGTGATCCACCAGTGTTTGATGTGATGCTGTTGGGCCTTGGCGATGATGGCCACACGGCCTCCCTGTTTCCCGGCACCCCGGCCACCACTGTGCGCAACCAGGCGGTGACAATCGGCACAGGAAAGGGGCTCGAGCGCATCACCCTCACGGCCCCTGTGCTCAGCGCGTCCCGCCAGGTGATTTTTCTGGTGAGTGGTGCGGCCAAGGCAGAGGCCCTGCGCCGCTTGCTGGATCCCAGTGAGTCGCCCGACCGCACCCCGGCCAAATTGGTGCAGCCCCGCAGCCCCGTGCTCGTGTTGGCTGATGCCGCCGCCGCCGCCGGGCTCTGAGCAGTGCGATCCTCACCCTATGGATGCCCTGCCGATGTCGCCTCTCTCTCCTGATCCTGCCCCGCTCCTGGTGGTGGCTGGCGATGGATTCAGCGGTTGGCACAGCCTCAACGACACGATCATGGGAGGCCGCAGCCAGGGGCAGTGCAGCGTCAGCTCCGAGGGCCTGGTGCTGGAGGCGGAGGTGGTGGAACAGGGCGGCGGCTTCGTGAGCTGCCGCTCGCCCCAGTTTGTTCCCCCTCTGGACCTGTCGGCCTACAGCGCTCTCCAGCTTGAGCTGCGGGGGGATGGCCGTCGCTACAAGTTGGCCGTGGCCTGCGCCGATGGCCTCGCCGGGTTAACCGAACTCATCCCTGGGGGCGTTCGCTGGGTGAGCGAGTTCGGCACCAATCCCACTGGGACGTCTCTGGTGACCCTGCCCCTCGATCAACTCAAGCCCAGTGTGCGGGCAAAACCCCTGGGGGTCCCCCTGCGCTTTGACCGGTCCCGAATCACGCGCTTGCAGGTGCTGCATTCCAAGTTCGGCGACGCCGGTGGGCTGAACCCCGGTTTTCGTCCTGGCCCGCTGCGCCTCGGGATCCGCTCCATCCGCGCCCTCCCCTGAACGCGCCCAGTCCTGACGTGATGGAAGACCTCGATCCAACCGGCCTGGCTCCGTTCATCGCCCAACTGGCCAAGGCGGCAGACCTGTGTCTGAAGCCCTATCGCCATGGCGTGCGACTCCACGGCCCCACCCCTGAACCGTTGGTTGATTGCAGCGATTGCTGCTTCCTGATCGAGGCGCGCGACGCCGAGGGTGTGCGCCAGGAACTCCACGATCTCGAACTGGAGATCTATCGCAGTGGCGCAGAACTCAACCTGATGCTCAGCCGCCGCGCCGATGAGCTGGCTCCCCTGCTGTGGCACGGGAGCCATGCGGTGTGGATGCGGGCAGAGAGTGGTGAGCGCTGTGAACGCCCGGAGAACGGCGCGGCGCTGGAGGCGCTGTGCCGCAGGATTCGGGCCCTGGTGGCTGGGGACTGATCAGAGATCCACCGGATCGGTGACCGCGCCCTTGCTGCTGCTGCTCACCAGACGGGCGTACTTGCCCAGGACGCCGGTCTTGTAGCGGGGCTCGGGCTTGGTCCAGGCGGCGCGGCGGCTAGCCAATTCGGCTGCGTCCACATTGAGTTGGATCAGCAGTTGGTTGGCATCCACGGTGATGCTGTCGCCTTCGTGGACCAGGCCAATCGTGCCGCCCACGGCGGCCTCGGGGGCCACGTGGCCCACCACCAGGCCAAAGGAACCACCCGAGAAGCGGCCATCGGTGATCAGCGCCACCGAGTCGAGCAGCCCCTGGCCCACGATCGCGGCGGTAGGGCTGAGCATCTCGCGCATGCCGGGGCCACCAACGGGACCCTCCTGGCGCACCACCACCACATCACCGGGGTTGATCTGTTTGTCGAGGATCGCGGCCAGGCAGGTTTCCTCGCTTTCGAACACCCGGGCCGGGCCGGTGATCACGGGATTCTTCACACCGCTGATCTTGGCCACGGCCCCCTCCTCGGCCAGGTTGCCCTTGAGGATCGCCAGGTGGCCCTTGGCATAGAGGGGATTGCTGAGGGGCCGGATCACGTCCTGCCCAGCGGGGGGCTCGGAGGGCACATCAGCGAGCACCTGCTTGAGGGTCTTGCCCTCGATGGTCTTGCAATCGCTGTGGAGCAAACCGGCATCGAGCAGCAGCTTCATGACCTGGGGGATGCCTCCGGCGTTGTGCAGGTCGACGGTCACGTAACGGCCGCTGGGCTTGAGGTCGCAAATCACCGGCACCCGTTGGCGGATGGTCTCGAAGTCGTCGATCGAGAGATCCACCCCTGCGGTGCGGGCCACGGCCAGCAGGTGCAGCACGGAGTTGGTGGAGCCGCCCACCGCCATGATCACAGCGATCGCGTTCTCAAAGGCCTCGCGGGTGAGCAGATCACGGGGGCAGATGTTCTGCTTGATCGCCTCAGCCAGCACTTCGGCGCTGCGGGCTGCACTGTCGGCCTTCTCGGGATCCTCGGCCGCCATGGTGGAGCTGTAGGGCAGGCTCAGGCCCAACACTTCGAAGGCGGCGCTCATGGTGTTGGCGGTGAACATGCCACCGCAGCTGCCAGCGCCGGGGCAGGCATTCTTCTCGATGGCAGTGAGCTCCTGCTCATCGATCTTGCCGCCACTGTATTGGCCCACTGCCTCAAAGGCGCTCACCACGGTGAGATCGCAGGCACCAAGTTTGCCGGGTTTGATTGTGCCGCCATACACAAAGATGGCGGGAATGTTCATGCGGGCCATGGCCAGCATGGCGCCGGGCATGTTCTTATCGCAACCGCCGATCGCCAGCAGGGCATCCATGCTCTGGCCGTTGCAGGCCGTCTCGATCGAATCGGCGATCACCTCCCGGCTCACAAGGGAATACTTCATCCCCTCGGTGCCCATGGAGATGCCGTCGCTCACCGTGATGGTGCCGAACAGTTGCGGCATCGCCCCGGCCGCATGGGCGGCCGCTTCCGCCCGTTGGGCCAGCTCGTTCAGGCCGAGGTTGCACGGGGTGATCGTGCTGTAGCCGTTGGCGATGCCGATGATCGGCTTGTTGAAATCGCTGTCGCCGAAGCCCACGGCCCGCAACATGGCGCGGTTGGGGGAGCGCTGGATCCCCTGGGTGATCGCGGCGGAGCGGAGCATGGGCGGCGATGGAGTCTGTCGGTAGGAACCTACCGACCGGCCCAGATCAGTTGGTGGTGCTCAGGCTCTCGAGCTGACGGCGCACGTCATCGATGGCTTGGTTGAGCTGGTGCACCTTGTCCTGGAGCTCGCTCTCCCGCACGGGGCGATTGCCCTCCACCGAATCGAGGGCCTCGGCATCATTGCCCTGCAGCTGAGACAGCCGCAGGTTGCGGAGCTGGCGCTGTCGCTGTTGCCGCCGCTCGGTCTCCGACAGGAGCCACCAGGCCAGACCAGCGGCGCCAAGCACGGCGCCGGCCAGGGTGCTGGCCAGAAAGCTGGAGCCGCTCTCGCCTCGGTTGGCCATCGCCACGGAAACTCTGCGATCAGCCTAAGGAGCTACCCCGTTCCAAGCCATACAGACGGTCACCGGCGTCACCGAGTCCCGGCACGATGCGATGGGCTGAATCGAGTTCGGCGTCAATGCAGCCGGTGTAGAGGGTGAGGTCACCGAAGCGTTCCCCCAGGGTTTTCAGTCCCGGAGCTGCGGCCAAGGCACTCACCACCCGCACGCGAGGTCCTGTGACGCCCTTGGCCTCTAGGCGCTCCAGCACCTGAATCAGCGTTCCCGCTGTGGCCACCATCGGGTCGAACACCAGCACCCCCGCATTGGCTGGGATCTGTTCAGGCAGGCTGTCGAGGTAGCAGTGCGCCACCCCGCTGGCCTCATCCCGCACAAACCCCATGTGGGCAACGGCGGCGTTGGGAACCACGGATCGGGATCCCTCCCACAGCCCCAGGCCAGCCCTGAGCACGGGAACGGCCAGCATCGGCACCGTGCCGTCCACCACCGTTCCCTCCGTGAGAGCGAGGGGGGTTTGCACCTGCACGCGCTGGTAAGGAATCCAGTCGCGCAGCGCTTCGTAGGTGAGCCAGCGGCCCAGCTCGGCCATGGCCGTGCTGAACAGGGCTGTTGGCGTCTGCTGATCCCGCAGCAGCGTGAGCCAGTGGCCAATCAAGGGATGGGGCGGCACCACCACCCGCAGGGTCTTGCTCATGGGGTCGCGTTGCGGCTTGCGGCTGCAATAACTTGAGCGGCCCAAGCTAGTTGTGCGGTGCTGCGCGTCCTCTCCCTGATCTTGGGTTTTGTGCTGGGCTGCACAGGGCTGTGGTGGGCTGAGCCTGCGGCCGCCATCACGGCACCGGAACTGCGGGGGCAGCGCAGTGTCCAGGATCTACAGCCCGACATGCATGGTCGCAACCTGCAGCAGCAGGAATTCCTCAAGGCCAAGCTGCAGGGCTTTGATTTCAGTGGTGCGGATCTGCGCGGTGCCGTGTTCAACACAGCGGACCTGCAGGAGGCCAACCTCCGCGACGCCGACCTTGAGGACGTTGTGGCCTTTGCCAGCCGCTTTGATCGCGCCAACCTCAGCGGCGCTGTGCTCCGCAACGCCATGCTGATGAACAGCAAATTCAGCGCTGCCGTGATCGACGGGGCCGATTTCACTGACGCCGTGCTCGATCTGCCCCAGCAGAAGGCCCTCTGCGCCCGGGCCTCCGGCAGCAATCCACGAACTGGCGTCACCACCCGCGACAGCCTGGCTTGCCGCTGACAGGGAGCGACTAGATTCCGGTTCCGGTTCTGCTGGTGATTCAGCCAGTGGAGGAAACGGGGAAAGTCCGGTGTGAGTCCGGCGCTGTCCCGCAGCTGTGATGGATCCCGCGGCCCCGGCCCCGGCTATCCCAGTCAGAACGCCCGCCGGCCCTACCCCACCATCCCTGGCGCGGACCAGTTCATCGGATGCCCAATCTTTCTCAGGCAGGCCCAAGGGCCGCCGTTCTTGCCGCTAGCGGCCTCGGTGTGATCGGCGTGCCCCTGGTGCTGGCGGCGCCCGCTCTGGCCCACCACCCCATGGAGGCCATGGGGCTTGAGCCCTCGCTATTGACCGGCTTGTTGAGTGGTCTGGCGCACCCGCTGCTGGGGCCCGATCACCTGGTGTTTCTGCTGGCCCTCGGGCTTGTGGGCCTGCACAGGCCCCTCCGCTGGGTGTTGGGTCTTCTCACGGCCGGCCTGGTGGGTAGCGGCCTCGGTCTGGTGCTGCCCGGTCTCCCGGGAGCCGAGGCACTGGTGGCCCTGTCCTTGGTGGTCACCGGGCTGGTGTTGATGCAACGCCTGCCCTCGGCGTTGTTGCTGCCAGCCTTTGCTCTGCACGGCTATGTGCTGAGTGGTTCGGTGTTCGGCTGGGAAAGTACCCCGATTGCGGCCTACCTGTTGGGCCTGTTGCTCAGCCAAAGCCTCCTGATGCTGACGGCCCTCACCGTGGTGCGGCGCTGGGCAACAACTCTTACCGCGGCCAACCTGCGCTTGGCGGCGGGTCTGCTCATGGGCGCTGGTACTGCCTTCGCCTGGTCGGCTTTGGTGGCCTGAGATGAGCACCAACAACCTGGCGCGCCTGCCGGTCACCGTGGTGACCGGGTTCCTTGGTGCCGGTAAATCCACACTCCTGCGCCAGTTGCTGCTCCACAGCGGCCTGCGTCTGGCGGTTCTGGTGAATGAATTCGGGGAGGTGGGGATCGATGGCGATCTGATCCGCAGCTGCGGGTTTTGCCCAGAGGAGGAGGCTGAGAGCCGCGTGGTGGAGTTGGCGAACGGTTGTCTCTGCTGCACCGTCCAGGATGAGTTCCTGCCCACCATGCAGACCCTGCTGCAGCGGGCTGACCAGCTGGACGGCATCGTGGTCGAGACGAGTGGCCTGGCCCTGCCCCTTCCCCTGGTCCAGGCCTTCCAGTGGCCTGAGATCCGCACCCGTACCCGGGTGACCGGCGTGGTGACCGTGGTGGATGGGGAGGCGTTGGCTGCTGGCAGCGTCGTGGGCGATCCCGCAGCCCTGCAGGCCCAGCAGCAGGCCGATCCAAGTCTGGATCACCTCGCCGATCTCGACGATCTGTTTAGCGACCAGTTGCAGGCCGCCGACCTCGTACTGGTGAGTCGCGGTGACCTGCTGGATGACAACCAGCTGGCTGTCGTGCGGGGGCGGTTGCAGGCCGGGCTGCGGCCAGGGGTGGAGGTGCTGCCGATGCAGCGGGGTTCGATTCCTGCGGCGCTGCTGTTCGGCCTCGATCGTGAAGCCGGGCCCCACGATCACGACCACCATGACCATGAGCACGACCATGAGCATCACGACCACAGCCATGTGGCGATGCAGTCGGCGTCGCTGCGTCTGAACGGCAGGTTCGACCGTGCAGCCCTGGAGTTGGCGCTGCGCCAGCAGATTGAGCGGCAGTCGCTGTTACGGCTGAAGGGCCGTGCCTGGTTTGCCGGTAAGGCCCATCCCCTCCAGATCCAGGCTGTGGGACCGCGGCTGGAGTGCTGGTTTGACCCTCACACCCCTGCACAAGCCACCCCGCCCGAGCCAGGCTTGGACGTGGTAGCCCTGGGTCTGAGCCTGGATGCGTCGGCTCTCCACCAGGCCCTGTCCGCCCTGCTGGCCTAAAGCGTGGCTGGGGCCTAGTCGAGGGGGATCTCCCCCCTCGCACACACGCCGTCCCAACAGAGGGCCTGCTCCTGGTTCCACGCCGGCATCACAGCCCGCGTGCTGCCTCCACCAGCGCGCAGGCTCACGGATCCGCGACCATCGCTGCGGAATTCAAACCGCTCCGGGCCCACATCGAGCCACCAGTGGGTCCCCAGCTGCTCGATGGTCATGGTGCAGGCTTGCCAGGGGCCAGCGGCCAGGCGGCATTCCAGGGGAACGCGCATGGGCTGGGCTCCAACTGGCGGCAGGGGGAGTGCCACGGCAAGGAGAAGGGTGAGGCGCGCGTCCATGGCCTCGCTGGCAGGGCCTACCTCCAACCTGACCAGCGGCAAGGGCGGGTGGGACTCGGCCTGCCAAGATTTAACAATCCTCGTGGAGCTCAGGTGCCCGTCTTCTCCGCCCGTGTTCTGGTCTCACTGAGGCCATCGGTGCTCGATCCCGCCGGTGAGGCCACCCGTGCAGCGGCGGCCCGTCTTGGCGTCGATGGGGTCACCAAGCTGCGGATTGGCAAGGCTGTGGATCTCGAGATCGAAGCTGCGGATGCTGCCAGTGCCCGCCAGCAACTGGAACGACTCAGTGATCGCCTGCTGGCCAACCCCGTGATTGAGAACTGGACCCTCGAGCTCCAGGACACCGCCGCCCAGGAGGCTTGATCCATGGCCATCGGGGTGGTGGTGTTTCCCGGTTCCAACTGCGATCGGGACGTGCAATGGGCGGCCGAGGGCTGCCTGGGCATTCAGACCCGCTTTCTCTGGCATGAGGAGAGGGATCTCTCAGGGCTGGATGCGGTGGTGATTCCCGGTGGCTTCAGCTACGGCGATTACCTGCGCTGTGGAGCGATTGCCCGCTTCGCTCCCGTGTTGCAGGAGGTGGTGCAGTTCGCCGAGCAGGGAGGCCGCGTGCTGGGGATTTGTAACGGCTTTCAGGTGCTCACCGAAATTGGACTGCTTCCTGGAGCCCTCACCCGCAATCACAAGCTGCACTTTGTCTGTGAACCAGCGGAACTCACCGTTGAACCGGGAGGCTGCAGCTGGCTGCAGGGTTACAGCAGTGGCGAGGTGGTGACCTTTCCCATCGCCCATGGCGAGGGGCGCTATCAGGCCGAGGCCGACACGCTCAAGAGCCTCGAGGATGGTGGCCAGGTGGCCTTCCGTTACTGCCGCAACCCCAACGGGTCCATGGCTGATGTGGCGGGTCTCACCAACCGCAACGGCAATGTGCTTGGCCTGATGCCGCACCCAGAACGGGCCTGTGATGCGGCCACCGGTGGGGTGGATGGTCGGCGGCTCCTGGCCAGCCTGCTCGGTTGAGTGGTGGCAAAAAAAAGGGGCCCTGAGGGCCCCTCTGCACACCAGTGGCTGAGCTGAAGGCTCAGTTCACAGCCGCGAAGAACTCCTTGCTCTTGACGGGGTCAGGGTTCATGGTCTTGTCGCCGGGGGTCCAGTTGGCGGGGCACACCTCGTCGGGGTTGTTGCGAATGTGCTGGAAGGCCTGAAGCAGGCGCAGGGTCTCGTCGACGCTGCGGCCCACGGGCAGATTGTTGATGGTGCTCTGCATGATCACACCATCGGGGTCGATGATGAACAGGCCGCGCAGGGCCACACCGGCATCCTCATCGAGCACCTCGTAGGCACGGGCGATGTCCTTCTTGAGGTCGGCCACCAGGGGATAGGCGATATCGCCCAGACCACCGTTCTTGCGATCGGTCTGCACCCAGGCCAGGTGGCTGAACTGGCTGTCCACGGACACGCCCAGCACCTCGCAGTTGCGGCTGGAGAAATCGCTGTAGCGATCGGAGAAAGCGGTGATCTCCGTGGGGCACACGAAGGTGAAGTCCAGGGGATAGAAGAACAGCACCACATACTTGCCGCGGTACTGGGACAGGGTCACCTCCTTGAACTCCTGGTCCACCACAGCGGTGGCGGTGAAGTCGGGAGCTTGCAGGCCAACGAGCCGGGACATAGTCACAGAAAATGGAGGTGTTGAAGCACCGGAGCAACGCTTTCGAGCAGGCTTCTCGAAGGCGGATCGACTACCAGTTGCTGTGGCAACAATTTATCACGCTTTCGCGGACTGCTGTTGCCGCCATAGGCTGGTTGTACTCGTCAATGCCTCACGCCAATGGCCTGGGATCCGGCCCTGCTGCGCAAATACAACACCACAGGTCATTTCCGCCTGTTGAATCAGGTGCGCAGCGAGCTCAAGGACAAGCCGCTGCAACGCACCACACGATCCACGTCGGCACGCAATGCCAGCGCCGGTCCCCGCCCCCAAGCCCCCAGCACCACGGCCTCCCAGCGGGAACCACGCTCCGAGCCCAGGTCCGAAGCTCGCGGCCTGGGTGTCACACGCCGCCGGTCCAGCTCCTTCACGCCGGTGGATTTCCCTGTTGTGCCGTTGCTGATTGATCCCTTACTGGATCAGCATGGTTTTGAGCCAGCCATGGACGACGACTCCGACGCGACATCCTTCCGGGATCGCCTCGGGGCCGTCGACATGCGCTGAAGCGATCAGATTGCTTCATGCCTTAACCCGCCGTCGACGGTGGGTTGAGGCAGCTTGGTGCCGGTTGAGCTTGTGATATTCGGGGACCCAGTGCACGGTCTCCACGGTGGCACCCGTACAGAACAGGGCATTGCCGGGGATGGCAGGTGCAGGTACGGGCCCATGGGCACGCCTCAGAGCACCAGAACCAGCTGGAACGCGGAGGTGATCGCCATCTTTCCTGGCAGTCACCGGTACGCCTGCCAACAGGTTCCAGAGAAACAGGAGGCGATCACAAGGTGACCGAGGCTGATGTTGTCCGTGAGGCTCTGATCGAGTGGGGCGCTGCGGTCTTCCAGCAGTGCCTGCAGCTCTGATTGCAGTTCAGATGTGAACGGCTAGAGGCCTTTGCTGCTGAAGCACTGGATTTCATCCAGCGGCGCGATCAATCCCCTCCGCGCAGTGATCTGTGCCGATCCGATTGACCGAACAAGGGCCAACCGCGCGTTCTGTCAGCTCCATGGGATTTGCCTGAGTGGTCCACGCCTTGGTCGATCCAACAGCGACCTTCAGCTGGCAGCAGAAGCTACGCGACAATCTGCCGATGATCAGCATCGGCAAAATGCCGTTGAAGACAAGATCGGCGGTTGAAAACGTAGGTGTGGCCTAGGGCTGATAGGCGACAAGCTTGCTCACACCCAGGGATCAGTACTCTCACAGATCTTGCTGCTGATGAACCTTGAGCAGCTGTTGGAGCTCCTTGTGATCTTGATGACGTTCTGGCTATAGCTATTGAACGCTAATGCAGAACCCGAAAGGACGTGCAAGAGGCACCAAGGCTTTCAGACAGCTTCCGTCTGAAGATCATTCAGCGGAGAGCCGGAGTGACGGTTTTTTTGCGTGCCGAAGAATGACGCCCACTTTCTCAGGAGGTGCCAAGTGGAAGGGATGCGTTCGCGGGCGTTGCAATAAGCGGTCAGTCGGAATCGTGCCTTAAACTGAAGAGCCATTAAAAATAGATTGATACTCCTTGTCTCCATTGGTTGTCAATTCAAACCAGTTACCCTCAGCATCGCCAATAAGGCAACTTGCTTCGGAGGAAGATTCCTGAATCTCGCCAACAGTAATCTCACCGTATTGGGCGCCACTGGCGAGGGCTCGATCGCGAATGGCGCGAAGATCAGCTACGTCAGCGACATTAAGGACCCAGCGTACATCACTATGCATAGGAACTGAATTCGGTACAGGTATTCCTAGGCTAACAACAGCAAAATTTGCCACACCCGTAGCATCGCTATTCCCAGCAAATAAAATGGCTTGGGGAATGTATTGGACGGTATTCAGGCCAAGGACATCGCGTAGCAGTCCCCGCTCCCGCTCAATCTCTATTGCCTTCATCGTTCCGTGGGTCAGGTCGCCGTCGCCGAGAATGCAATCAGGAGCACTCTTTGGCTTGACTCGCTTGGCTTTGGAAGTCAGGGTGCCGCCAGGCGTGATCGCTCGATCCATGGAGTCGCCGCGGGAAAATATCCCCGCATTGTCGTAACCATGCACGACATACTGAACCTCCCACCAGTTTTGATCAGCATCGATCGAATAAAATCCATGGGCGCCATGGGCGCCATGGGCCTTGGTGATCGGCATGATCTTGATCAAACCCAATTCTTCTTGGCGTTCCTTAAATGCCTCATAAATGCGATCAACCTCGTCGCTTGAATCTACATCAAAACCCCAATGGTTGCACATGCGGTGTGGTGTGACAATCTCACTGACTTGCCTGACATCAAGGACAATGAAGTCGTCACTGCCATTGTCCATAGCCGCTTTTGCATAGCGGTCGCGTATCAGTAGGTGATCATCACCATGTCGTACACATTCAAATCCGAATGCCTCCTCGTAAAAGTGGCGAGCACGGTCAAGATCCGTAGAGACCAGTGTGCCGGAAAGCATTTTTAATGGCTTTGTCTCGGCAAGAGGTGCCAAAGAATCATCATGGCTTTGTTCCATTGAGGACTGCGTCACGGCCATTGACGTACCAGGCGAAGGAGAAGACACTGATGATTTAACTGGTGACGGGCTTGTAGTGCCAGTGACCCAGCCAACCGGCGGGAGGCTGGCCAAGGGCCCTGCCCTTGTTTCTGCTGCCTCGTGGAGCAGAAAACACCTGGGATGAACGATGAACCGCTCACTAGCTTTCCTGCGTGACTGTTAGACCAATCTCTTGGCCGTAGGACAGTTCCAGCGTATGACCGTCAGGATCTCGCAAAAAAGCCCAATAGCCAATGGGATAGCCAGAATCCTTAGGTTCTTCCAGCAATAGCCCAGCCTGGCGAGCCTTGTCGCACAACATGTCCACGGCCTCCCGGCTCTTGCAGCCAATGCCAAGATGGGCTAGGGGGGAGAGAACTGGCTGCACAGAAGAGGCTTGAATCAAAACAATCACAAACGGTCGCGTATGGTCAGACAACCAGACAACCTCAGCCCCTGTTTCCCTATCAATGCGCCGATGCACCACTTGCATTTCAGCGTAGGTTGCATAGAATTCAATGCTGCGTCCAATATCTGAAGCGGGTAAGGCGACGTGGGTAAGTCCAATGTCAAGCACGGTCAGCTCCCCTGGCTTGGTTGATGACAGTTTAATCCTGGAAGCAATTGAGGGGAGTTTACCTTTGTCCGGCGTTGACTATTGTTTATCTGCGGCGGCGGTGGCCATTGGAATCTGGTGGTGGGCTGCGATCCCAAGATCCAGCAGTTTTTGATTCACTACCTCTACGGAGAAGCCGATTTGGTGGCAGGCGGGTTGGGGCGCACAACGCTGAGCAGCGGCACAGGCTTGCGATAGTCACTCAAGACCTGGGGAGTCCGCTGGCAGGCCGCTGGATTCAGATCAATCCCTAAAAGGGGGGAGCTGTTGGGGGTGGCAATCACCAAGCCCCCAGGGCTCCCTAAGCGTTTGCTCAGAATGTGCTTGGTGCAGTCGCCACTCCTCCCAGCGCCAGCATCCCTCTAGTGGGCGTCCACACCCAGCTGGGCATCTTTGGGCCCAGTGCCACGCGTTCTTCATGCTCCATCGCTGCCGGATCAGGCGCAGCAGGGCTTCTGGTAGGGTCCGCCCGCCGGTGATGTAGACGCAGTCGACTGGAGGTCATACCGGTGCCGCGTCTCTCCGCGCTGTCCCTTCCGGGTCGTGGTGGTGGTGTTCATGTCCACCCATCAGATGTGGACCGGTGATGTGGTGGTTGAGCTCAACAAAGGGCGTCGCAAGCCCCAGCTCCAGTCCATGCCTGCCGTCTTCGGAGCGGAGGTGCTGTTTCCGGGGTCCACGTCAGCCGCTGAGACTGTGGTTCCCGCAACTGAGCTGCAGCGCCTGTCGCAAGCGGTTCGATCCAGGAGAGATAATGAAAGAATCCACCTGACGAGGGTCGCATGGGCTATGCGACTGGCAACGGTGCTCCCGCTCCCCTGAGGGATCAGAGCAGGAGCCC
>NZ_JAGQBW010000030.1 GCF_024345835.1 Synechococcus sp. HJ21-Hayes
AGGTGACTGCTGCATTGATCACTGATGCCAGCAAGGTGACGGCAGCCACAGCTGCTGTGACCATCAACGATGCGGCGGGTACTGCTGTGACAGCAGCGGATCTGAGTGCGATTGGTGCTGCAACAACTGGTGCGGTGACCGTTGCCAATGCGGTGGCGATCAGCGGTACGAGAGCCGAGGTGACTGCTGCATTGATCACTGATGCCAGCAAGGTGACGGCAGCCACAGCTGCTGTGACCATCAACGATGCGGCGGGTACTGCTGTGACAGCAGCGGATCTGAGTGCGATTGGTGCTGCAACAACTGGTGCGGTGACCGTTGCCAATGCGGTGGCGATCAGCGGTACGAGAGCCGAGGTGACTGCTGCATTGATCACTGATGCCAGCAAGGTGACGGCAGCCACAGCTGCTGTGACCATCAACGATGCGGCGGGTACTGCTGTGACAGCAGCGGATCTGAGTGCGATTGGTGCTGCAACAACCGGTGCGGTGACCGTTGCCAATGCGGTAGCGATCAGCGGTACGAGAGCCGAGGTGACTGCTGCATTGATCACTGATGCCAGCAAGGTGACGGCAGCCACAGCTGCTGTGACCGTCACCGACGCGGGAAGCATTGCCCAAATAACAGCGATTGATGATGCAACTACCGGTAATGTCTCTTATTCCCTGTCTGATACCACTGTCAATATAAACAACGCCTCTGGCGCCCTGCTCAAGGGCGCAGGGACTATTGCGATTAATGATGATGCGGGCATAGAAGGTAGCACGCTAGACCTCAACAATGTAAAGATAGATAATATTGGCAGTATCGCTTCTGTCGCCATCACTGGGGACACGGGCTCTAACTTGGTTCAGTTGTCTACGGCTCTCACTAATTCCCGCGCTGTCTCCGCCAGCTTTGGATCTGATAATGTTGCCGATACGCTGATCTTTAATGTTGGCGATTCTTCTACTTACACGAGCTATAACGCCAACGGAACAGTCGCCACTGGTCCTTCTACATTTGCTTTTAACAAAGTATCTGGATTCGACCTGGTAGGCTCCGAGGATAAGTTTGGTATATTCTATGGAGGTATGAATCTGGTGCGAACTTTCACTGAGCTTACCGACTTGACTCAGGCCTCGGGCTATCGCCTTACTGATGGCAAGGTTTACGAGGATATGACTGTTGCTGTAGGCATCTCTTATGACAATGCTAGGAGCGCCACATTTATCGCAGATTCGATTGCTTTTGTTATCAACCAGGGTGGCGTCGCGGCTCCGGGATCTGTAGGTAAATCTGGTGCTACCGACTTTGTGTATGTGGCCTACGGAGAATCGTCTTCCGATAATCAAAAAACATCCGCCTATGTTTATAGTGCGTACTACACAACATCGGGCACGGTCGCGGGCAATAGTTTCGCGAGTGCTAATCTTAAAGTTGCGGCCTTGGCGGAAATCTTTGATGTCACTGCTGGCGACCTCGTAGGTCTGTCCAGTGTTGCCACTTCCAAGCCGAATGGCTTGACCTGATAACAAGCCAACTGTCAGATACGGAGCCTTCGGGCTCCGTTCTTTTATCTAAGATGACTATCCCTGGCCTTAATCTCGCAGGCACGTCGATCCCCCTCTCGGATCTTCCCGCGGTGCTTGCCGATCTTGATCTGTTGCCCTTGCTCCTGCGCCGTCACATTGAGCGCAGCCAAAGCAGTTCCTTCTCTCCCACCCGTGAGGAGCAAATTGCCTTTCAGCAGGCCTTCATAGCTCGCGAGCGTATCACCGATCAGGCCGGTCTTGCCTCCTGGCTGGAGCTCCATGGCATCAGCGAACCGCAGATGAGCCAGCGCCTATTTCAGGCCTTGCAACTCGAGCAGTTCAAGTTGGCCACTTTCTCCCAACGCATCGAACCGCTCTTTCTCGAACGTAAATCTTCCCTCGATAGGGTCACCTATTCCTTGCTCCGTGTCCGTGAACGCGCCAAGGCCGTTGAATTGCACCTCCGCCTCCAGGAAGAAGAGGCCACCTTCGCCGATCTCGCTTCTACTTATTCCGAAGGTATCGAACAGCAGTTCAACGGACTGATTGGTCCCATGGAACTTGGCCGCATCAACCCTGTGCTAGCTGAACGCCTCCGCATCAGTACCTCAGGTCAGCTTTGGCCCCCCTTTGAAGCCGAGGGCTGGTGGGTGCTCCTGCGCCACGAACGTCATGTCCCAGCCCAACTTGATCAGGCCATGAATGAGCGCCTCCTCAGCGAGATGTACGAGGTTTGGATCCGTGATCAGGTGTCAGTGGCCCTCGCCCAGCTCCAGCTACCCGTTGCCCAGTTGCCCAGTGATCAACCCTCCGAATCCCCCGAATCCCTTGTTGCGCTTCCAGCCCGTGATGCCCTTGAGCCCAAACCGCTAACCACAGCAGCAGCCCCCGCCAAGCCCCGTTTTTTCAAGTCTCTTTTTGCGCGTGGTTGACACCGCCTCCGGGCCCGACCAGGCCATCAGCTCCGCCCTCGCTCGCTGGGAATGCTTCTCCCAATTTCACCCCGGGCAGCTTGATGCCATCGCGTCCCGCTTCTGCCTCCAAACCAAGGCCATGGGCGAGCCGTTGCTCATTGCCGATGCCATCCCCTCAACCCTCTATCTCCTCCTAAGCGGACAGCTTCGCCAGCTTGTTAACCACGCCAGCCAGCCTGGTCGCAGCCTCACCCTGGCCCTGTATGAGCCGCCCTTCATCGCCGGCTGGGCCTCGCTGCAAGCCGCTCACCCGCTGGAATTTCTCACGGCTGCTAGTGAATGCACCCTCCTGGCAATCCCAGCATCCGACTGGCTGAACCTGCTCAGCCAGCACCCTCCTCTTTCGCTCCACTACCGGCAGCAGTTCAGTCCGGCGGATCTCTGGCCCCTGCTCCAGGCCCAACCTGATCTAACGCTTCCAACCTCCAGCAAGGAACTGCGCAGTTGGATTCGCCGGCTCGCTTCCCTGGCCCAGGTGCAGTTGATCACACCGGATTCCGCTAGCCAGATCGCCCTCGATGCCCAGCACTGTTGGTTGCTGGCCAGTGGCGGCCAAACCATACCCCTCGGCACTCGCATCACAGCTGAGCAACTGCCCGATCTTCAGACCCAGGCTGAGGGTTTGATCCGCCTGATCGGCTTGCCTGCCAACCTCTGGACCCATCCCCAATCTGCCTCCCTGCTGGCGCCTTCACTTTCTACCCCAAGGCCATCAGCTGTATCAGCGTCTGTTCCTTCTGTCGAAGACCCCTCACCTGGTCCAGATGATCAGCATCCAAATCAGGTCTTTCGATTTTATTCATCAGCTCCTGGGCCTATTCCTGAGGCTGTGGCGTGTTTCAAGATGTTGGCTAGCCATCTGAATTTGCCCCTTAAGGCGGATCTGCTGCAACGCATCCTCGAGGATCAGTCTAGCCGCTCGGGTGGCACGGTGTCTCTCCAGCTCTGCGCTGCTTTGGCCGAATCCCTCGGCCTGCAAACCCAGCTCTTGAATTTGCCAGTTGGTCTGATCGGACGCCTGCAAATTCCCGCCTTGATCCATCTCGGCGATGGCGAACTCACTGTGGCCTTTGCTGCCAGCCCTAGCGGCCTGTTGTTGGGGCGCCCCCGCAGCAGCATGGAATCGGTTGATGCCGAAACCCTCATGGTCTTGGCATCAGAAGATGGCACCTTGCCGATCCTGTTGCTACGCGTCACCGATCGCACCCCCCAGAAACGCTTTGGGCTCAGTTGGTTTCTGCCGGCGATTCGCCGCCACCGCCGCCAATTGATCGAAGTGTTAGTGGCCTCGCTGTTTGTTCAGCTGTTCCAGTTGATGAATCCGCTGATCGTTCAGCAGATTGTGGATAAGGTGATCGGCCAAAACGGCATGAGCACGTTGCCAGTGCTAGCTGTTTTGCTCGTGTGCTTCTCAATTTTTGAGAACGTGCTCACCGCCGTGCGCACCAATCTCTTCATTGAAACCACCAACCGCATCGATCTCTCCCTTGGCGAACAGGTGATTGATCACCTGTTGCGCCTGCCCCTTGGCTATTTTGATCGTCGCCCCGTCGGTGAACTGTCGAGCCGACTGGCTGAGCTTGAGCAAATCCGCTCTTTCCTCACCGGTACGGCCCTCACCGTGGTGCTTGATGTGGTGTTTTCCGTGATCTACATCATCGTGATGCTGATCTACAGCTGGGTCCTCACTATCGTGGCCCTGCTGGTGGCACCCCTCCTAGCGTTGATCACCGTGGGCACCTCCCCGGTGATTCGCCAGCAGCTACGTACGAAGGCCGAACTCAACGCCAAAACCCAGAATCATCTGGTGGAGGTGCTCTCGGGCATTCAAACGGTGAAGGCCCAAAACTTTGAGCTCATGGCTCGCTGGCGCTGGAAGGAGCGCTACGCCGGCTATGTGGCTGAAAGCTTCCGCAATGCGGTCACATCCACCACCACCAATGGCTTTACCCAGTTCCTCAACCAGGCATCCACGCTATCGGTGCTGTGTGTTGGGGCTTATCTGGTGCTCCAGGGACAGCTCACCCTTGGCCAGCTGATTGCCTTTCGCATCATTGCCGGTTATGTGACCGGCCCACTGCTGCGCCTCTCCAACCTCTATCAGAACTTTCAGCAAACCGCCTTGTCCCTTGAGCGTCTTGCCGACATCGTCGATACCCCCCAAGAATCCAACGAAGCCGATCGCGTCAATATCCCCTTGCCCCCCATTACCGGGGCTATTACCTACGACACCGTCAGTTTTCGCTTTGGTCAGGAGGGGCCCTTGCAGCTCTCCCAGGTCAGCCTTGACATCCCTGCTGGAGAGTTTGTGGCGATCGTGGGCCAGAGCGGTTCTGGCAAATCCACCCTCACCAAGCTGCTTCCCCGTCTGTATCCACCGCTTTCAGGGCGCATCCTCGTGGATCAATACGACATCGCCAAGGTGGAGCTCTATTCCCTACGCCGCCAGATCGGCATTGTCCCCCAGGATTCACTGTTGTTTGAGGGCTCTGTTCAGGATAACATTGCCCTCACCAATCCCGAAGCCACCAGTGAAGAGATCATTGCTGCTTCCCGGGTGGCCTGTGCCCACGATTTCATTATGGAATTGCCTGCTGGATATAGCTCTCCGGTAGGTGAACGGGGCGGTGGGCTCTCCGGTGGCCAACGGCAACGCATTGCCATCGCCCGCACCGTGCTGCAAAATCCACGCCTCTTGATCATGGATGAGGCCACCTCTGCCCTGGATTACGACACTGAACGACGGGTTTCCCTCAATTTGATGGAGCATTTTCGTGGTCGCACGGTGCTCTTTATCACCCATCGGCTTTCCTCGATCAAACACGCCGATCGGATTTTGCTCATGCACCAGGGCCAGCTTGAGGAGCAGGGCACCCACGACGAGTTGATGGCTGCCAGGGGGCGTTATTACGCGCTGTTCCGCCAGCAGGAGGCTGGATCCAGCACCTGAAGCAGTCTCTACTCCTCCAGCCGCAGATCCAGCCAAGAGGCTTCTATGTTGGCAGTTTCGGCGTTGGTGTAGGCCTTGTTGGCTTCCTGGAGCAACAGCTCCTGGAGGCCCTCGTTCAGCAGAGCTGGCAACACACGCTGGCGCAGCGGATCGCTCAGGCTCAGGTCCTGCAGCGTGAGTCCGTAGCGATGCAGATCCTGGATCGACTGCGCGATCGGTTGCAGGATCAATAACCATCCCTGGGGCGGCAGTGGTTGCAGCTCGGCGCTGAAGGTATGTCCGTTGTGGCTGCGCAGCTCCAGAGGACGATCCTGCAGGGACTCAGGCTGCAGCCAATCCACGGGGCTTAGATCCTCAGGGATTGTGAGTTCCAGCAAGGTTTGCAGCGGGAAGCCCGCCACGTCCGGTAGGTCTAGGCACTTCATCAGGCTCGGCCCCACCCGGCTGGCGCGGCCATCGCGCATCACGATATGAAACGGCCACAGCAGACCAAGCTGGCTCTCGAGAAGCGTAATCTGTATATCCGCTAATTGGCTAAACGATCCACTTCGGAAGAGTCTCTTGGCTAGGCGGATCCATGTGGCTCTAGTCATTGGTTCCGCCGGTACTATGTCAACTGTGAAGGGCGGTCCCCCTCTTCCGTCAAGGCGTTGAGTCGTTTCTCGCATTAAGCTGGCTTCTATGCGGGATCTCTTCTCCGAGGGATTGCTCTATCTCGATCTCCTGGAGATCTATGGCAGTTCCCATGCCGTTGGCGAAATTTGTGGGATCGCCCAGAGCAATGCCTACCGAGGCGCACAGGCCTGTGCTCGGACTCTCAATCTTGATCTCCGCAAGCAGGCCGGCGTCTATCAGGTCGGGCGGAATCACGATGTCCTAAGGGATCTCCGCCATGTGGCCCAGCGGTTGCGCTGCAGGGAGTCCGGCATGCTGCGCTGGGTTGCTGAGCCCTGGGCAGCTAGTCTCGCTCCTGGGGCGCCGAACGATCTGCTTCAGCGGCTGCCCAAGACGTGGTTATCGGCTCGTCGCTCCCTCGAGTTCCTGGAGCAGGGCCTGCTGGATCTTTTGCAGATTCGTCGCCTTGATGTGGCCGGGGCACTCTCGTTGATGGCTCCTTTGCCCCTTGCTAGGCCCCAGTCACGCGATTCCTACGCACTCCTGGCGCTGAGCGAAGATCCGGTGCTGCTTTATGCCAGTCCTACCCACCCATTGCATCGCCAGGTGGGCATTACGCTTGCGGATCTTAATGCCTATCCCTCACCAGCGTTAGCCTTGGATGCTGATAGCGTCTATATTACCGAGTTGTCTCGGTTGAACCTCTGGAGCAAGCCCCTTGCCAGCAAGGTTTTTGAGCCGGCCGCTTTGGAAGCCATGGTTGCTGATCAACACACCATCATTGCATCCACCCACCGCGCTGTGGCCTTTGCGGAGGCTCATACGCCTGGGTTACAGATCCGTGCCCTTCCGTTCGCTACGGGTTTGTGCGATCAGGACTTGCTGATTTTTCCTCTAGCCCTAGCCCGTGAGCCCCGAATGCAGGAGGCCATTCGGGCCCTTCATGCGGCCTATCAATCCACGGCTTCCCGTTCCGCCTAATCCAGCCCTGCCTGATCAGCCGATGCCCCGTTCACTCCCCCTTGCCGATCGCTGTCTGGCCTGTTCGGTGCCCTTGGCAGGGCCCCTTTCCGGCTTGGCCCGGTTACTCGGGATTCAACGCTCTCCTTTCCAGCGCAATCTCTGTAACCGTTGTCAGGCCCACCTCGCTGCGGGGCAGATCGGCCAGATCAGCATCTTGCAGGTACGCCTCAATCGACTGTTCAGCTTGCGCCATAGCGCCATCCCCAGTACCGAGCCGGAAGTTTGTGCCCTGCTGGATCGCCTGCGCAGCGAGGCGGAAGTTCTCGGCGCTTTTGTGCCTCCTCACAGGAGCGCCAGTGAGGGTTGGCTGGAGTTTCGTGGTTTTTTTAATCTGCCGGTGGCGGTAGATCGCCCGGCTCAACATGCCCTCGATGTCGCGCAGGCTCTCATGCGCATAGTGCTGGATGAACAGCGCACCCTTGGGTTGCAACTGCCGGCATCAGCCGCGGTGGTGAGTGGCTATGGCGAACTGTTGGAGGCCGATGATCCCTGTGGCAGCTACCCCTATTCATCACGCCTTGAGCTGTTGCCCTCCCTCCTGGATCGGGCCCCGAATCAGGCCATCCTGTTGGATGCCCCAACCCAGGCTCTCGTCGATCTCCCGGCTGACCGCCAAGCTGAGGACGATGTGGCCATTGTGATGGCGGATGGCTCAGCCATCACAAGCAGTGTGCGTGATCTGCGCCTTGCAACAGGTCAGTTTGTGCCATTGCTCACGCAGTTACTCGGTTTGCTTGCCGCCGCCCTGGCGATTCCTTGTGTGGCGATGGTGCTGGTTTCACCACTGGCCCTCGCCCTGGGCCTCGGATCCATCATCGCGGCTGTGCTTCCCTTCTACAAGGCCATCGGCATGGGTCTGTGGCCCCGTGTGCTGCTCAGCTGTGCGGCCCTGCTGGTGTCGATCGTGAACCTGGTGAGCGTCGAGCGCAGGCTGGCCAGCCTGCGGCGTCTGCAACGCCAATCCGGTGTCCCGCTGCGGTTGCCGCGTCAGCAGCGCCGTCGCTTGCGCCTCGTTCGCTGGAGTGCGGCTGCCGTTCTGGCGCTTGTGCTGTTGGAGGGCGCCCTCCGAGTGCTGGTCATGAAGATGCCCTTGATCTAATTTTCTTATCCGTTATCTGGATTGATGCGATCTGTGCCTGTTCACTGGACTCTGTCCTGATGATCTGTTTAGTCTTCTGAATAGCATCGATCCGTTTCGTTGTGGCTTCAGTATCTCTTTTGCCACAGCTGGTTGGCCTGCGCAGGTTGTGGCCCCCCCCACTCCAGTCGTCCTTGCGGGTTGGGTCGGTCCTTCTGCTGGCCGTTGATTTTGATCAACCAGTGCGGCTGTCATCCAAGGCTGGCCTTCCTCTCAATCTCGGCACGCCAGGGGCGATGGCCAGCTATCTCACCGGTGATGGCACCCAGCGCTTGCTGTTCAGCTACACGATCCGCCGTGGTGATGCTGTAGCGGCTCTCGATCTCTTGCCCGCCACTAGCTTGAGTCTGGTGGGTCAGTCCGCTCCGCTGCTCCTCCCCACAGGCTCCCAGCCGGGCTCTTTGCTTCAGTCCGCCACCCCATCCCCTGTGCTGGGCCTGGCTCCACAGATCGTGAGTTTCCGTTGCAGCAGCGCCAACCGCACCTATCGAGTCGGTGATGTCCTTGAGTTCCGCGTTCAGCTTTCTGAAGCTGTAGTGGTGAAAGGGGCTCCCACCCTTTCCCTGCAGCTGCAAGGCAGTGTGGCCCAAGCCCGCTACCTCGCGGGCAGCGGCAGCAACGAACTTCGTTTTGTTTATGTGGTGCGGCCGGGTGATCGGGTGGAGGATCTGGGCCTGGTAGCTGAGCGCCCTCTCCAGTTGCATGGCGGCAGCCTGCGGGGCCGTGGCTCCCGCGCCACGTTCGACGAAGCTGCTCCCCTGGCGTCCTCGCTCACGGCTGCGGTGGCGGCTCAGTCCACCATCGTGGTGGATGGCCGGCTCCAGGTTGATCCGCGCTTGCAAGATCTCACGTTCTGGAATCGCCTGTTGCTGGATGGAGTTGCCGCTGAACAGTTGCCGCCTCCTCTGGTGGCCCGTGCCCTAGCCCTGCTCAATGGTGCTGCTTTTGATGTCGTGAATGCCGCCCAGGGGTCTCCCTATGCGGGCTATGCACTCCAGGCCCAACCACACCAGTGGACAGGTGTAGATCTCTCCGTGGCCCTCGCTCGCAGCGCGGGCCTCGTTCTGGCCGATGTGTTTCAAGGTCGTGCCTATGCCAGCACTGTGGCTGAAACGGTTCAGCGGTCATTGATGGGTGAGCTTCCCACAGCTGCATCACACTTGGGACAGGCACTGGGCCAGCAGGTAGCCCAAGCCCTGCTCGCCCTGCGTGCCGGTGATCGCAATTTGCTGGGGAGCACCACCTATGCCCCGCCTGATCCGAATGCCACGGATGTACCGGCTGCTGGTGCTTACCAACCAACCGGCCCTGGTTTCCCCAAGCCGGCCTCACTGCCGGATTGGGGCGCTGCTGATCCCTGGATTGCCGGCAGCCTGCGCGTTTCGAATCCTGGTTCGAATCCTGTGATTCCTGCACTGCCTTCCCTGACGTCGAGTGCATACGCCGAGGCGTTTCAGCAAGTGAAGCAACTGGGCTCAGCCAAGAGTGAGCTGCGAACCAATGATCAATCTCAGATCGCGATGTTTTGGGCCAATGGCGTCGGTACCGAAACACCGCCAGGCCACTGGCAAACTGCTCTAGCAACGATTGCTGAGCAGCAGCAGCTCAATCTTCTTAACACGACGCGTCTCTATGCCGCCGCCGGCTTTGCGTTGGCAGATGCTGGCATGACGGCCTGGCGTGTTAAGTATGACCCTGCCTTTTGGAGGCCTGTTACGGCCATTCAGCAGGCCGATCGGGACGGCAATTCCGACACGCAGGCCGATCCTTTCTGGCAGCCTCTAATCTCCACACCCCCTTTTCCGGCATTTCCCTCGGGTCACAGTACCTTCTCAGCTGCAGCAGCCACAGTTGCCGCTGAGCTACTTGGTGATGCCCAGATGTTCACCCTCCAGGGTGGAAATCAACGACAGATTAGCCGAAGCTATACCTCACTGATGCAGGCTGCCGAAGAGTCGGGCATGAGTCGTATCTATGGAGGAATCCACTTTGCCTTCGATAACCTCACCGGCCTGGCGATGGGTCAGGCCATTGGTCGTAACGTGCTTGATCAAGCCCTAATGGAACAGGTGTGGCTGCCTGATGGTGGCGCTTCCTATCGCTATGGCCTAGCGGGTGCAACGGCCCGGAGTGTTCAGGGTGGAGGTGGTCACGATCGGATCACGGGTGCATTCGATCAGGGCAATCGTCTGTGGGGCAATGCTGGTGATGATCTGTTGATCGGCGGCAGTCATGACGACTGGCTTATTGGCGGAACAGGTGTGGATCAACTCTTTGGTCTCGGTGGATCCGACCTGTTGATTGCTGGTTCGGGAGGATCGCGTCTCGTGGGATCTGGCGGTGATGAGGCTGATGAGGTTGATCGTTTGGTTGGTGGCACCGGCCGTGATCACTTTGTTTTCAGTGGATCTGAGGCGGGCCTGAGCTACAGCAGTACCTCCAGCTACGCCTGGATTAAAGGGTTTGATCTTACTCAAGACTGCGTGGAGATTCGTGACCACTCGAGCCCTGACTCCGCTTCATCTTATCGACTCGGACTTGCACCGCAATCCCTCGGTGTTGATGCACCCATGGATAGCTGGCTCTATCGCGGTAGTGATACCATTGCCCGCTTTGATGGGATTTCTCTGCAGCAGTGGGGCTTCTCCACGATGGCTGGGGGTTCTTTGGTAGATCATCCCCATCTCACCGTGTTCCAGTGGGTATGAAGCGCTGGTTCCAACATCAAGCTCTGCCTACTTTGCAACAGGTGGGTGCGAAGGCCGTGCGCCGGATTACTGAGGAGAAGGGCCAGGGACATTGGACAGCACTTCAGCCCAGTCGTCGTTGGAGTTCCTGGATCATCTGGACATTTGTTGGCGTGGCTGGTTTTGCCATCGTCTGGTCATGTTTGGCCAGAATTGATGAAACCGTTCAGGCCACAGGCAAGCTGGAGCCTAAGGGAACCACTAAGGATGTGAAGGCGCCGATGGGCGGTGTGATTCTGGCGATCCTCGTGAAGGATGGGCAGTCTGTTCGGGCTGGGCAAGTGCTGCTGGAGATGGACACTACGGCGGCGCAATCGAAACTCAAGGCATTGAAGGCTGTGCGTGAGCGCGTGCAAGCTGATGTTCAGCTCAGTCGTGGGCAGTTGGGTGGATTGGTGGACCGTAGTCAGTTGTCGGACAATCAGGTTGGCAAGTTGGCGGCACTGCGTTCGGAATATGCGTCGCGGGTTTCGGCTGCCCGTAGTGGTGTGGCCCAGGCTCAGTCCAATCTCAATGCAGCCAAGGATCAGCTCACGGCCAAGCGCGAAGCTCTCAACATTCGTGAGCAGATCCTCCGGGATATCACTCCGCTTGCATCGCAGGGGGCTATGGCTCGCTCGCAGTTCCTCAAAGAACGTCAGGAGGTGATCCTGTTGCGTGGTGAGGTGCGTAGCTTGGCATCCAATGTAATTCGTAGCCGCGAGGCTCTTGAGGAGGCTAGCTTCAAGCTCACTAACACCGAAGCGATGACGAAGATTGATTTCTCGTCTAAGGTTGAGGAGAGTGAAAAGCAGTTGGCAGAGCTTTCGAATCAGATCAGTGAGACTAATCTCACGCTCAAGTATCAGAAGATTGTGTCCCCGGCTAATGGCGTTGTGTTTGATCTGAAGCCGACGGCGCCAGGCTATGTGGTGGAAAGTGAGGTGCCGATGCTAAAGATTGTGCCTACAGACCATCTCGTTGCTCGCATCTTCGTTTCTAATCGCGACATTGGCTTTATTAAGCCTGGCCAGCTGGTTCAGGTTCGTGTTGATGCATTTCCGTATAATGAATTTGGTGAGCTCAAGGGCAGGGTCCAGTCCATCGGATCAGATGTACTGGCGCCCGACCAAACCTATAACTTCTTCCGTTTTCCTGTTACTGTCGCGCTTGACCGTAGTTCTTTGATTTATAAGGGAAGGAGTCTAGTCCTGCGCTCTGGGATGTCGATTGGTGCCAATGTGGTTCTGCGTCAGCGACCTGTAATTGCCATCTTTACTGAGCAGCTGCTGCCTTTCTGGGACAGCCTTCAGAAGCTGTGATGGTCACGCCGACGTGGTCTGAGTCAAGACTAGGACCCATTTGTCACATCCTCTCTTGCGCACCACCGCGCCGGCCGCCTTGGCTTCCTGCTAATTTCGCTGGCCCTTGTGCTAGGAGCGTGCCGCACATAGATCGGTGCATGCCCTATCCACAGATGTCCCCTGAATCTGCATAGATTTCAGTGATTCCAATGGATCTGGGTATGAGAATTGGGCATCCTCAGGCCCAAGTCCTTCTGTCCCTGGAGCCCCGAGTGGATGCTGCGGTGGACCAGTGCAACCCCATCATCGCCTTCCGCATGGCCAGGGTGTTCAGCCGCTGGCAGAACTATGGCCCCAAGCGCAGCCTGCGCATTCGTGAGATCTTAGACCAGTTGATGTTGGCCTCCTAGTCGCCAACAGCCAGGAGGCTCTCCAACTCATGCTGAAGCAATGCCAGTAATCCGTTTATCGGGTTCTCTATTGTTGTCGTGCCGTATCGAGGGTCTGTTTATGTTCTGATGCTTTTCCCTGCTGGAGATAGAGGCTTGCTGCCTTGAGAATCCAGCTGACACCCTCGTCCCTTTTGCCGCGGCGTAAGAGGATTTTTCCGATGTATGTGAGGGGTTCAGCCTGGGTGGGTTCAAGTGAGTGGCTCCTAAGCAGATCGGCGAGTGCTGGATCGTCCTGGCCTTGCTGATATGCACAGATTCCTCGCAATGCGTAGCTTGGGGCATGCGATGAGTTGTTGCGTAGAATGATGCTGCTTGTTTCCCTGCAGGCACTGTATTTCTGGAGATCTTTCTGGAGTGTACCCAGGTTGTAGTAGTTGGCGATGTTTGGTTCCAGAATTGCTAATTGCTTGGTGAGCTCATGTGCCTCGGCCTGTTTTCCCATGGTTTTGAGCAGGATCGCTTTGTTTGCGAGGGCTAATGAGCTTCTCCCTTGAGTCCAGGCTTGATTGAAGCTCTGCATGGCTAAATTGTGTTGTCCCAGTGCTGCCAAGGCCACGCCTCGCAGAACGGTTGCATCGGCGAGCTGTTGCCCTTTGCGTGCAGCGCCTAGAGTATCCAGATCAGCCAGTGCCAGTGCATGCTGTTCAATCAGCAAGTAGGCCTGTGCTCTATTGAACAAAGCAGCCTGATGGTCAGGTTGCTTCAGCAGAAGACGGCTCCATAGTTCGATTGCCCCAATGGTGTCTCCCGCTTCAAAATGTTTCCCGGCGTTGTGCAGGTCCGTCTGTTCTGCTGCCGAGATGGACGCGGCTCGTACAGGCCCTGCCGAGGGTTGGGCTAATCCAGGATGAAGGCCAGCCAGGCTACATGCTCCAATGCAAGTGCCCAGCAGTACCGCCTGGATGGCTCGGATTGGTGTGCAGGAGATACGTTTATCTGGCCCGACAGCTGCTGAACTCTGGCTGCCAGGCCAAACGTGCCAACATGGCAAGATCCTTTGCATTGCTTGCCCGGATTAGGGAGTCCTGCTGCGCGAAGCTGTTCAGCCCATAGCGGCTAACCAGCTTTGTGAATGAACAGTTGCAGAAGCTGAGAGTTGCTGTGTCGGTTTTTGGACCCAAGCACTCGGTTACAAAGGTTCTGCGAAGGGTCTGTTCGTTGGGTGGGGGGTTGTTCTGTCCCTGGGCTGCTGTTGAACAAGCCACAACGAGGCCTGCGATTGGTAGAAGACACAGTAGGTCGCGCTGAACTGTTGCCATCATTAGGTGCTGCTCTGATCTTTTTAGTGCTTGGCTCCACCCCATTGCAGGAAAAGCCCCACTCTGCCTGCAATAGAGCTTGTGGATCCCCAGGGTGTGGAATTCGCTCCAGTGAACGCAATGGCGCCATTCACCCACATGTTGGAGCCTACCTTTCCGGTGCAGCCTGCGGCCCCGGCCCAGCCACTTCCATAGCCGCCACTGCCAACACCGCAGCCATATTTGCGATTGTCGGATGTGAAGTTAGGAATTGAAGATAGCGCGGCGGCCATCGCGCCAACGTTTTCGATCTGGGAATTGACAGTTCTCAAGGAGTTTTCAACAGTCGTGAGACGGTTGTTGATCGTAGAGATGCTGTTATTGACGGCTGTCGGGGAGAAGTTGTTCGTGCCCAGATTGCCACTACCATCAATAGTGACAAGCTGGGTTTCTCCGCTCTGATTGCTGGTGCCAATGAAGTTGCCATTGGCAGCCAGTCCAGGCAGTGTGTAAGAGTTGCCCGAGCTGCCAATCACGATCTGATTGGCACGTGTGGTAGTCGCACCAGCGCCAATGGCCATTGAGTTGGCGAAGGTGGCTGATGCACCCGGGCCGATGGCGATGGCGTTGCCGCCATTGGCGCTGCTGTTGGTGCCGATGGCAAGGTTGTTGGAGGTAACGCCGCCAATGCCTGCGCCGGCGGAGGCATTGGATCCAATCGCTGTATTGTTATTGTTTGCTCCACCAGCAATTGCTCCTGATCCGCATGCAGTATTGCTGACGTCTTGTCCGGGTAAGTTGCCGTCAACATCTGGTATTATTTCGATTGCAAATCCGTTGCCGTCAATGGCGTAAGTCTTGATGCAGCTTGATGCCTCAGCAGGGCTGAAGATGTCGCCCCCTGCGCCGATGACTAGGCAGCTGCCGATTAAAGCTAGTTTCCGTAGCTTTTTCATACTATTAATCTATTCTGGTGAAATTTAGGCACACCGGCGCGTCTTTTGCCAAGCTATTTAGCTATCCAATATGTGGATGCGCTCGAATGGATTTTCGCGTGTGGTTTGCCTGGCTGCTTAGCGCATCTCAGCCGAGGCGGTCATGCGATAGCCAGCAGTTGGGACGGGCGTGGCGGTGGCGGCAGCTCAATCCGCGTGAAGCAGGGCTCTTTCTGTCGCCGCAGCACGCCGCGACTGGGGATGTAGGGCTCCAGCTCTCTTAATGGGATTGGTGTCCAGGTCAGCAGAGTTCTGCCGGCGTGAACTGAGGTGGACTGGTTTTTCTGGACAGGCCCCATCGTTAGTCTCTGAGGCGGGGGTAGCGCGCCTGATCGGGGCTCCCGTCAATGAGTAAGCGCCGCACCCACGGTCCCGAATTCAAGGCCCGGTGTTTGGCGATGATTAGATAGGCGGGACTGCGCAACTACATAGGCGGGTCTCAGGACGCGACAACAGGGCTCCGATCACGGTCTGGAGCCCCGCGATGCCCGCCCCTCTGTCGTTGCGGATCAAGGAGCAGTACATGGCCAAACGGGCCAGGGGCCTGAGCCAGCAGATCGCTGCTGATGCGGTCGGAATCTCGGTGCGCAGTGCCCAGCGCATTGATCGCGGTGAGCTGCAGACCAAGGCTCAACAGCAGAAATCTGATCGGCACTGGCGCACTCGAGCCGACCCACTCGCTGAGGTCTGGGACAGCGTGTTGGTACCGATGCTGGAGAGAGCCCCACAGCTCGAACCCCAGACCCTGTTGCTGCACCTGGAGCGGACCTTCCCTGATCAGGAGTGGTTCCGGCGTAAACGCACCCTGCAGCGCCGCGTCGAGCAGTGGCGTGCCCTCCACGGGCCCGGCCAGGAGGTGATGTTCCTGCAGAAGCACTCCCCCGGCGTGCTGGGCATTTCTGATTTCACCCTGCTCAAAGGTGAACCGATCACCATCGCTGGAGTGATGCTGGAGCACCGCCTGTTCCACTTCCGGCTTCCGTACTCGGGTTGGTGTCATGTCGAGGTGATTCACGGCGGCGAGAGCTTTGTCGCCCTGGCCGAGGCGCTGCAGAACGCTTTGGCGCTCTGCAGCGGTGTGCCGGCAGAGCACCGCACAGACAGCCTCAGCGCCTGCTTTCGCAATCGCGACGGCTCCTATGCCGGCGACTACACCAGCCGCTACCGCGAGCTTTGCGCTCACCTGGGCGTGATCGCCACGCGCAACAACCGCGGTGTGGCCCATGAGAACGGGGCCATCGAGGGCCCGCATCGCCATTGGAAGCGCCGCCTGGAACAGCAGCTGATCCAGCGCGGCAGCAGGGATTTCATGGCAGAAGCGGAGTACCGCCAGCTGGTGGCCCAGGTCACCGCGTCGTTCAACAGCCGCGACGAGGTCAAAGGGAGACTTGAGATCGAGCGACTCCACCTGCAGCCGCTGCCGGTGGAGCGCTTTGTCGATTACGAACCGCTGGTGGCACGGGTGCGCAGCACCAGCACGATTGAGGTGCGGCAGGTCACCTACAGCGTCCCCTCACGGCTGATCGGACAGCAGCTGAGCGTGCATCTGCGCCATGACCGGCTGGATCTGTTCCTGCGCAGCCAGTTCGTCGAAACCCTGCCGCGTCTGCATGGCCAGAAGGGTCAGAAGGCCCTGCGGAGAATCGATTTCCGCCACGTGATCGAGAGCCTCAGGCGCAAGCCCCGGGCGCTGCTGCGCGCCCAACTGCAGGACGACCTGCTGCCCACTGGCAGCTGGCGGCAGTTGTGGCGAGCTCTACTGGCAGCCCTGCCGCCGGATGAGGCGGCCAAGGTGATGGTCGATGCGCTCCACGTCGCTGCCAGAAGCGATGACCTGGCTGGTGTGGAGCGGTATCTGAGACGTCAGCTGCGCAACGGCGAGCTCAGCCTCATGGCTCTGCGTGATCACTACGGCCTGCGGCCTCCTCGGGGCCTTGCGGCCCTGCCCCAACTCGACATCCCTGAACACACCCTCAGCAGCTATGACGAACTCCTGGGCCGAACCTCCCAGCCGGCCGGCGCTGGAGACAGCCCTGCCGACCCTGCTCAAGCAGTTGAAACTGGCGCAGTTCCGCAGCCAGTGGCAGGCAGCCGAACAGCAGGCCAACGTCGACGGCTGGAGCCCGGCCAGTTACCTCTACGTGTTGGCCGAGCAGGAGCATCAGCAACGGCACCAGGCGCGGCTGCGGCGGTTGTTGCATGAGGCCCAGCTGCCGGTTCCCAAAACCCTGGCCGAGTACGACTGGGATGCCATCCCTGATCTGGACCGTCCCCAGATCGAGCAGCTCGCCCATGACACCGGCTGGCTGGACCGCGCTGAGAATCTGCTGCTGTTTGGTCCCAGCGGTGTGGGCAAAACGCACCTGGCGGCTGGAATCTGCCGCAGCCTGATTGCGTTGGATCGCTCAGCACGCTTCTTCTCCGCCACCACGCTGGTGCAGGAGCTGCAGCGGGCCAAGGCTGACTACGCCCTGGCCAAGGCCCTGAACCGGCTGGATCGCTACGCGCTGGTGGTCATTGATGACATCGGCTACGTCCGCAAGGACGAGGCCGAGACCTCGGTGCTGTTCGAGCTGGTCATGCACCGCTACGAACGCCGCTCACTCTTGGTCACCTCCAACCAGCCGTTCAGCGAGTGGGAGAACGTCTTCTCCACCAGCGCCATGACCGTGGCGGCGGTGGACCGGCTGGTGGACCACAGCACGATCATCCAGATCAATGGCGAGAGCTACCGCCGCAGACGAGCACGGCGTTTGGCGTCCTGACCAGGCGTCAATTACCCGCCAACCCAACCCGAACAGCAACGGCGTCTAACCCCCTGCCATGGCAGGGGGTTAGACGCTCCTACCCGCCTACGTAATTGACGCGCCCGCCCACGTAGTTGACACCGGGCAGCCCGGGTCGCCACGGAGGCGATCAGTGGCCGCAAGACGATCCAGGAGATCGCTGCCGACCACGCCATTCACCCGATCCAGGTGAGTCAGTGGAAGAGGCAGCTCTTGGATGGCGCCAGCGAGCTGTTCACCAGAGGCAAGAAGAGTGTTAGGGAAGCTCTGGAAAACCCCAGCGATCCACGGGACAATGGTGCTGTGATCACAGGCCAGGACTGGATTGATGGGTGGCAAGCAGCTCGGCTTCTCGGACTACGAGCTGACGACGGCCAAAAAGCA
>NZ_JAGQBW010000031.1 GCF_024345835.1 Synechococcus sp. HJ21-Hayes
AGATCGACCTGGTGGTGCGCGGCATGTGCAGCCTGCGCCCGGGCGTGGCGGGCGTGAGCGACAACATCCGGGTGAGCAGCGTGATCGGACGCTTTCTCGAACACTCCCGGCTCTTCTGGTTCGCCAATGGAGGTGAGCAAGAGATGTATATCGGCAGCGCCGACTGGATGGGCCGCAACCTCGACCGTCGCGTGGAGGCCGTCGCCCCGATCGAAGATCCGCAACTGCGCCAACAGCTGGAGCGTTTGATCGACTCCTACCTCGACGACAACTGCACCGCCTGGGACATGCAGAGCGATGGCAGCTTTGTGCAAAGGATGCCGGAGCAGGACGGCTATGCCGTTCAAGCCGCACTGATCGACGGCTGGCGCACTGGCCTGAAACAGACCAAACCTACGCTGTAACGAGCATTACAAAAGAAAGTAATTCCAAAGGAATCCCTGCAGCAAGTCTTCCAATTCCAAACGTTGCCAACACTCCAGAAGTGCTAAATTCCGGCCAAATCAAATTGGAGGCCGGGGGTCAATGGGTACGCCTCAGCATTCCGCCACCACTGCTGCCGCCATCACCACCGGTGCAGATGACCCCGCACAGAATGATGTCAATGCACACAGATCTGAACCGATGAACACCAGATCTGCAGCACGAACCCCCCGGCCGCGTCAGGGAGGTCGGCTCAGTGCTGATTCGATCGGCTGGTATCTGAGCAACATCGGCCGGGTGCCGCTGCTCACCCCTGCAGAAGAAATCGAGTTGGCCCACCATGTGCAGGCCATGAAGCGCCTGCAGGAGCTCCCCAAGGAGCAGCTCACGCCCCGCCAGAACCACCAGATCCGCATGGGCACCCGGGCCCGCGATCGGATGATGGCCGCCAACCTGCGGTTGGTGGTGAGCGTGGCGAAGAAGTATCAGAACCAGGGCCTTGAGCTGCTGGATCTGGTGCAGGAGGGTGCGATCGGCCTTGAGAGGGCGGTCGACAAATTCGACCCCGCCATGGGCTACAAGTTCTCAACCTACGCCTACTGGTGGATCCGTCAGGGCATGACACGGGCGATCGACAACAGCGCCCGCACCATTCGCCTACCGATCCACGTGAGCGAAAAGCTCTCGAAGATGCGGCGGATCACCCGGGAGCTCTCACACCGGTTTGGGCGCCAGCCCAACCGCCTGGAGCTGGCCCATGCCATGGGAATGGAGCCGGATGAACTCGAAGAGCTCATCTCCCAGAGCGCTCCCTGCGCATCCCTCGATGCCCATGCCCGCGGCGACGAAGACCGCAGCACCCTCGGCGAGCTGATCGCCGACCCCGCCAGCCACGAGTCGATGGACTCGATGGACCGCAGCCTGCAGAAAGAGCACCTCGGCACCTGGCTATCTCAGCTCAACGAACGGGAGCAGAAGATCATCAAGCTGCGCTTTGGCCTAGAGGGCAGCGAGCCGATGACCCTGGCAGAGATCGGACGGCAGATCAATGTGTCCCGTGAACGGGTGCGGCAACTGGAGGCCAAGGCCATCCTGAAACTGCGCCTGATGACCAACTACCAGCAGGCTGCTTGAGTCCAGAGTTCCTCGGCATCGCCGCTGTTGCCTGCTGGCTTGCCGTTGTGGTCGCAACGGCGCTTCTGGTGCGGCGTCGCTGGCCCGAACAGCGCGAGTGGAGCCGCAAGGTGGTTCACATCGGGACCGGGCCCGTGGTGCTGATCGCCTGGGCCATGGGGATTGGACAAGGAGTGGCCCTCCCCGCTGCAGCCCTGGTCACCGTGCTGACAGCCCTGAATCACCGCTACCGGCTGTTGCCCGCGGTGGAGGACGTAGGTCGTCACAGCTACGGCACCATCGCCTATGGGGCGGCCATCACCATTCTGCTGGCGCTGTTCTGGCCGCAACAGCCCTTGCCCGTGGCCGCTGGCGTGTTGGTGATGGCCTTGGGGGACGGCCTGGCCGGCCTGATCGGCCCGCAGATCCCATCCATCCGCTGGCAAGTGCTGGGGCAAACCAAATCGCTAGCAGGCACAGGTGCCATGGCCGCCGCCAGCCTGCTGGCGCTAGGGGGCCTAACGGCCCTCGCCTCTGGCCTGGGCCTGGCCGCACCCTCCTGGCCGTCCTTGCTGCTGCTTACAGGTGTGGCCACAGGCCTAGAGCAACTCAGCCGCTATGGCGGCGACAATCTCACGGTGCCCCTGGCCACCGGCATGCTCTGGCAGCAGCTCAGCGGCTAAGGATCAGGCCACAGCCAGCGGGCTCCTGTTGCCCTCAGCCACGGCCGCCGCCAACTCCGCCAGCACCTCCCGTGTGGAGCTGAGGTCAATGCAGGCATCGGTGATGCTCTGGCCGTAGGTGAGCTTGGACAGATCGCTGGGGATCTTCTGGCTACCCGCCACTAGGTGGCTCTCGAGCATCACGCCCATCACATGGCGCGAGCCGCTGCGCAGCTGGTTGGCCACTTGGCCGGCCACCTCAGCCTGACGGCGATAGTCCTTGTTGGAATTCCCATGGCTGCAATCCACCATCACCCGGGCGGGAAGACCGTCCTTGGCGAGGGCCGCGGCGGCGGCCTCCACCGCCTCCGGGTGGTAGTTGGTTCCCTGCTTGCCGCCCCGCAACACCAGATGACCATCCGGATTGCCGGTGGTGGTCACGATCGCGGCGTGGCCATCTTTGTTAATGCCCAGGAAATGGTGGGAGCGGGCGGCGGCCTCCATGGCGTTGATGGCGGTAGAGGCGCTGCCATCGGTACCGTTCTTGAATCCGATCGGCATGGAGAGGCCTGAGGCCATCTCCCGGTGTGTCTGACTCTCGGTGGTGCGGGCGCCGATGGCCGTCCAGCTGATCAGGTCAGCGATGTACTGGGGCACCACCGGATCCAACAATTCCGTGGCTGAGGGCAAGCCCATATCGGCTAAATGCAGCAGCAGGCCCCGCGCTAGCCGCAGGCCCGTGTTGATGTCGTAGCTGCCATCGAGATGGGGGTCGTTGATCAGGCCCTTCCAACCCACGGTGGTACGAGGCTTCTCGAAATACACACGCATCACGATCTCGAGCGCGTCGCGATGCTGCTCGTGTGCTTGGGCGATGGCAGCCGCATACTCCTTGGCTGCATCCACATCGTGAACCGAGCAGGGGCCCACGATCACCAGCAGCCGCTGGTCATCGCCCCGCAGAATGGCCTTGATCCGATCCCGTGCTTCCCGCACGGTGGTGGCGGCCCCATCTCCGAGGGGCAGCTCCCGATGCAACAGGGCCGGCGCCACGAGCGGCCGTGTTTCCACCACATGCAGATCGGAGGTGGGAAGCATGGCCGGGATCCAGGATCGGGCGGTTGACAGCCCAGCCTAGAAGCCCATTTGCAGCCGTTGTCACCAAGGGCGGGGCAGGCGGCAAAGAACAATGGGGGTCCAAGTCCAGTCGTCCGGGCCCCACCAGACCCGTCAGCGCCGATGTCCGCCAGCACCTTCCTCGCCAGCTACCGCGCCGCCGCCGCTGAGCGCGAAGCCCTAGGGGTGCCGGCCCTTCCCCTCAATGCCGGCCAGGCCCAAGCCCTCACCGAGCTGTTGGAAGCCCCGCCCGCTGGAGAGGAAACCTTCCTGCTGCACCTGCTGAGCGAGCGCATCCCCCCCGGCGTGGATGAGGCGGCCTATGTGAAGGCCGGCTGGCTGGCTGGCGTGGCCCAGGGCACGGCCACCAGCCCGCTGCTCACTCCCGTGGCGGCCGTGAAGCTGCTGGCCACGATGATCGGCGGTTACAACGTGGGCGCCCTGATCGCGCTGCTCAGCAACCCCGATGCGGCCATCGCCAGCGCCGCCGCCGAGGGGCTGAGCACCACCCTGCTCGTGTATGACGCCTACAACGATGTGCTGGAGCTGGCGGCGAGCAACGCCGATGCCCAGCGGGTGATCGACAGCTGGGCCAACGCCGAGTGGTTCACCGCCAAGCCCGAGCTGCCCGCAGAGATCACCGTGACGGTGTTCAAGGTGGAGGGTGAAACCAACACCGACGACCTCTCCCCCGCCACCCACGCCACCACCCGGCCGGACATCCCCCTGCACGCCACGGCGATGCTGGAAACCCGCATGCCCGGCGGCCTGGAGCTGATCGCCGAGCTCAAAACCAAGGGCCATCCCGTGGCCTACGTGGGGGATGTGGTGGGCACCGGCAGCTCCCGCAAGTCGGCCATCAACTCGGTGCTCTGGCACACCGGCACCGACATCCCGCACGTGCCCAACAAGCGCAGTGGCGGCGTGGTGCTCGGCGGCAAGATCGCGCCGATCTTCTTCAACACGGCTGAGGATTCCGGCGCGCTGCCGATCGAGTGCGACGTGACCGCCCTCAACTCCGGCGATGTGATCACCATCCGCCCCTACGCCGGCACGATCGAGCGGGCCGCCGGTGAACCAGGCGCCGGCTCCATCGTGGCCCGCTTTGAGCTCAAGCCCAGCACCATCACCGATGAGGTGCGTGCCGGCGGCCGCATCCCGCTGCTGATCGGCCGCTCCCTGACCGACAAAGTACGCGCCCAGCTGGGGCTTCCCGCCAGCGAGCTGTTCATCCGGCCGGTGGCGCCGGCCGACACCGGCAAGGGCTTCACCCTGGCCCAAAAGATGGTGGGCAAGGCCTGCGGCCTGCCGGGCGTGCGCCCCGGCACCAGCTGTGAGCCGCTGATGACCACCGTGGGCTCCCAGGACACCACCGGGCCCATGACCCGCGATGAGATGAAGGAGCTGGCCTGCCTGGGCTTCAGCGCCGATCTGGTGATGCAGAGCTTCTGCCACACCGCCGCCTATCCCAAGCCGGTGGATCTGAAAACCCACGCCGAACTGCCGGATTTCATGGCGTCGCGCGGGGGTGTGGCCCTGCGCCCCGGCGACGGCATCATCCACAGCTGGCTCAACCGCATGCTGCTGCCCGACACCGTGGGTACCGGCGGCGACAGCCACACCCGCTTCCCACTCGGCATCTCCTTCCCGGCCGGTTCGGGCCTGGTGGCCTTCGCCGCCGCCATCGGCGCCATGCCGCTCGATATGCCCGAATCGGTGCTGGTGAAGTTCTCCGGCTCCCTGCAACCGGGGGTGACCCTGCGCGATGTGGTGAACGCCATCCCCTATGTGGCGATCCAGCAGGGGCTGCTCACCGTGGCCAAGGAGGGCAAACAAAACGTGTTCAACGGCCGGATCATGGAGATCGAGGGGCTCCCCGATCTCAAGCTCGAGCAGGCTTTTGAACTCACCGACGCCACCGCCGAACGCTCCTGCGCGGGCAGCACCATCAAGCTCTCCGTGGACACGGTGAGCGAATACCTGCGCAGCAATGTGGCGCTGTTGAAAAACATGATCGCCCGTGGCTACGGCGATGCCCGCACCCTGGCCCGCCGCATCAAGGCCATGGAGGCCTGGCTGGCCAATCCCCAGCTCCTAGAGGCTGACGCCGATGCCGACTACGCCGCCGTGATCGAGATCGATCTGGATCAGATCACCGAGCCGATCCTGGCCTGCCCCAACGACCCCGACAACGTCAAGCTGCTCTCGGAGGAGGCGGGCAAGTCCATCGATGAGGTGTTCATCGGTTCCTGCATGACCAACATCGGCCACTACCGCGCCGCCGCGACGGTGCTGGAAGGCCAGGGCGAAAACAGTGCTCGCCTGTGGGTCTGCCCGCCCACCCGCATGGATGAGGAGATGCTCAAACAGGAGGGCTATTACGCGATCTTCGAGAAGGCGGGATCCCGCATGGAAATGCCCGGCTGCTCCCTCTGCATGGGCAACCAGGCCCGGGTGGAGGACAACACCACCGTGTTCTCCACCAGCACCCGCAACTTCAACAACCGCCTCGGCAACGGCGCCCAGGTGTATCTGGGCAGCGCCGAGCTAGCGGCGGTGTGCGCCCAGCTGGGCCGCATCCCGACCAAGGAGCAATACCTCGCCATCGCCGCCGCCAAGATCGATCCCAAGGGCGCCGAGCTCTACCGCTACCTCAACTTCGATCAGATCGCAGGCTTCGAGGATGCCGGCCGGGTGGTGAGTTCCGAAGAGGAAGCGAAGGTGCTGGCGGAGGCGTGACTCCCTGCAGCTGGGCCGCCCTGGTGAGACGCTGGATCTAGCGCCCCTGAGAGCCTTCCCTGAACCAGGAAACCCTGCTGTTTGAACCCACCGTGCCCCAACCCGGGGCGCTGCGGGCGGTGCTCGCCTTTCCCAGCACCTACACGGTGGGAATCACCAGCCTGGGATACCAGATCGTTTGGGCCACCCTGGCCCAGCGAACCGACGTGGATGTGCGTCGCCTGTTCACCGACCAGGGCGACCCACCGCACCGCCACTGCGACCTGTTCGGCCTGTCGCTGAGCTGGGAGCTAGACGGGCCAGTGCTGCTGGATCTGCTCGAGCAGCAGCGCATTCCGATCTGGGCCAACCAGCGGGGCGATGCGGATCCGATCGTCTTCGGGGGCGGCCCGGTTCTCACCGCCAACCCCGAGCCCTTGGCCCCCTTCTTCGATGTCGTGCTGCTGGGGGATGGCGAGCTGCTGCTGCCCGCGTTTGTGGATGCCCTACAGGAGCACCGCGATGCACCCCGACCCGAGCGGCTAAGGCGACTGGCCCAGGTGCCAGGGGTCTATGTGCCGAGCCTCTACGCCCCTCGCTACTCCAGCGAAGGCGAACTCCTGGGGGTTGAGCCCACCGAGCCCGGCATTCCGGCCACCGTGGCCAAGCAGACCTGGCGCGGCAACACCCTCAGCCACTCCACGGTGATCACCCCCGAGGCGGCTTGGCCGTCGATCCACATGGTGGAGGTGGTGCGCAGCTGCCCGGAACTGTGTCGCTTCTGCCTGGCGAGCTACCTCACCTTGCCGTTCCGCACCCCCAGCCTCGACGATGGCCTGATCCCGGCGGTGGAGAAGGGTCTGGCTGCCACCCAGCGCCTAGGGCTGCTGGGGGCCTCGGTGACCCAGCACCCCCAATTCGCCGACCTACTGGCCTGGCTCGACCAGGACCGTTTCGACGGCACCCGCGTGAGTGTGAGCTCCGTGCGGGCCGCCACGGTGACTCCAGACCTAGGCAGGATCCTCGCCAAGCGGGGGAGCAAGTCGCTCACGATCGCGATTGAGAGCGGCAGCGAGCGCATGCGCGACGTGGTGAACAAAAAACTCACCACCGAGGAGATCTATGCCGCCGCCCGCTATGCCAAGGAGGGCGGCCTCACGGGCCTGAAGCTCTACGGCATGGTGGGCCTGCCCAGCGAAGAGGAGGCCGATGTGGAAGCCACGGCCGAGCTGCTGCTGGCGCTCAAGAAAGCCACCCCAGGCCTGCGCCTCAGCTTGGGGGTGAGCACCTTCGTGCCCAAGGCCCACACACCATTCCAATGGGAAGGCGTGCGCCCGGAGGCCGACAAGCGCCTCAAGCTGCTAGCCAAGCGGCTCAAGCCCAAGGGCATCGAGCTACGCCCGGAGAGCTACGGCTGGAGCGTGATCCAGGCCCTGCTGTCCCGTAGCGACCGCCGCCTGGCCCCGGTGATTGCTGCCGCCCGCGGTAGCCACGAGAGCCTGGGGGGCTGGAAAAAGGCCTATCGGGCCGTGAGCGAGAACTCCAACTCCCTGGGCTTGCAAGTCCCGCTCCCCCTGCCGCCGCCACCGCCATGGGAGCAGGTGATCCATGGGGCATGGGAAGACACCCAGGTCCTCCCCTGGGACCACTTGGAGGGCCCACTACCCAAGTCCACATTGCGCAAACACCGCGACGAAGCCTTGCCAGCAGGGTGACGATTCAGACCTTGCAACGCAGCCCCACCAACAGGATCCAGCCGGCGATGTTGATTCGGCTGTCGTACATGGGGATGTCGGTGGCATGGAGGGCCGCAAGCACCAGCGCGGCAGCCCACCAGGCCCGCTCAAACAGCGGCCCCGAGGCCATGCCCCGGTGGGCCGCACGAATCAGCAACCAGAGCACAAAACCCACCACCATCGCCGCAACGGGCAGGCCGTGGCTCAGCGCAAGATCGATGGCGATGTTGTGGGGATGGCCATGCCAGAAGCCAGTACGCAGCGGATAAATCACGCTGAAGGCTGCTGCCCCCCAACCCAACCATGGTCGCTCAGCGATCAGGCCCACCGCCACGCTCCACTGGCTGAGGCGGGTGATGGCCAGAGGGCGTTTGCCCTGGGAGTTGAAGTCGTTAAGGCGTCCCCAAATCGACTGGGGAACCAGGGCACGGGCTGGATCCTGTAGCACAGCTGGAACACCCGGCAGAACGGCCAGGGCCACCGGCAGCAGGGCAAACAGCAGCAGGGGCAGTAACCACAGCCAGCTGCCAGGTCCACCCACGATCGGAACCGCCAACAGCAAGGCTCCCCAAGCGTTGCGAGAATCGGTGAGGTAGAGGGCCGCCACTTGGGCCGCCACGAGAACCACCACCACAAGCAAGTCCAGAGCGGAGCGTTCCAGCCGCTGCTGGCAGCGCCGCCAACAGGCCAGCAGCGCTGCCAGCAAGAGAGGCCAGCTCAAAGCCAGCCAGGCCGCTGTGATGTTGGCGTAGTCGAAAAGGCCCGCCAGCCGCTCAGGAGGATTCCCACCCGGCTTCAGGTGCCAGATGATTAAGCCGCCAAGGATCTGCCACGGTCCACTCCAGCCCCAGAACAGCTGGCCTAGCCCCGTGACGATCACGGGCACCGTACCCGCCACGATCCAAAGGGCCACACGACGACGGGCCGCCGGGCTGACCACATAGGGCTGAAAACCCCAGAAGCCCCAGAAAAAAGGCAACCAGTTGCCCAGTCCCACCCAGGCAAGGACACCACTACTGGCCCTGAAGCAGCCCAGCAGCATCAGCACCCCAATCACAGCCAGCACCCCATTGGCGCGGTCGCGCCAGAAGGGAGGCCGCTGACGACTGCCCAACAGCAAGGCAATGAACAACAGAACTACCGCGATCAGAGCGCTGGCAGGAAGCACAAACATCCCCAGCTGAAAACATCGCCAGCCCAGGGGGTGAGCGGTCTCAGGTCGCTGGTCATCGAGCTGCTGGAGGCCGCGGGCGAGCCATGGAGTCAGCTTCATTACTCGAACACCGCCGTGCGGCCGCGATACACGATCACTTGACGCTTGAGATGCAGGCGCACGGCCCTGGCCAGGGCTAGGCGCTCGGTGTCGCGGCCCTTGCGGATCAGGTCGTCCACCTCATCGCGATGGCCGACCCCCACGGTGGACTGGGCAATGATCGGCCCCCCATCCAGTTCCTCGGTCACGTAGTGGGCCGTGGCCCCGATCAGCTTCACGCCCCGCTCCCAGGCCCGGTGGTAGGGCTGCGCCCCCTTGAAGGCCGGCAGGAAGGAGTGGTGAATGTTGATCACCCGGTGGAAGGCATCGGGGGGATCAAAGCTGGCCAGGAAGTTGGGGGTGAGCACCTGCATGTACTTAGCCAACACCACCAGTTCAATCTGGTGCTCGGCCAGGAGGGCTAGATGGCGGGCCTCGGCCTCTCCGCGATTAGCCGCACTGATGGGCACGTGCGCGAAGCGAGCCCCGAACTCCTCGGCGATGGAGCAGAGATCGGGATGGTTGGCGATCACCAGCGGCACCTGCATGGGCAGCTCACCAGTGCGAACCCGCCACAGCAGATCCAGCAGGCAGTGGTCCTGCTTGCTCACGAAGATCGCTACCGGCGGGCGGTCATCGGAAAAGTTCACCTTGTATTCCCCGCCCAAGCGCTCCGCCAGGGCTCGGGCCGTGGGACAGATCGCCTCCCGGGGCAGACCGAAGCCCTCGAGCTGCCACTCGATCCGACTGAGGAACAGCCCGGCGCCCTGATCGCTGTGGTGGTCGGCATGCACGATGTTGCCGCCGTTGGCAGCCACCCAACCCGAGAGCTCCCGCACCAGCCCGGGCTGATCCGGGCAGATCATCTGCAGGATGGCGGTTGGGCCCGTCATGGCGGAAGAACGCCGTCAGTGAGGGCATTGTGCCGGCAGGAGGCGCAACGGCCCAGGCCTGCCGCCGCGCATTGCAGTGAGCGACCGCAACCGGCTGAAGCGAATCACCCTGGGTAAAGTCCGGCAATCCGTTGTGCCCGCCATGGCCGCCCAGCCCTTGCCCGCGCTGCTATCCCAGCTCTCCACCGCCCTCAAGCGCCTCACCCTGCTGGCCCTGGCCGTGGTGCTGAGCTTCGGCCTGGCAGCCTGCGACAGCGGCAAGGCCCGCGCCGCCAGCCTCAGCCCCGAGGACATCGCCTACATCGATCGCCAGGCCGAGGGCTTCCTGGCCGCCCGCGACCGCCTGCCCGAACTGGCGGCCCTGGTGAACGACAAGAACTGGGTGTTCACCCGCAACCTGATCCACGGACCCATGCAAGAAGTGGGCCGCGAGATGCTCTACATCAACCAGCATCTGCTGCCCGCCGACCGCCCCGAGGCCACCAAGCGGGCCAACAACCTCAAGGCCGCCTTCGCCGAGCTCGATGAAGCCGCTCGCCTCCAGGACGGCGAGCGGCTGCGCAAGGCCTATATCAAGGTGGCCAGCGGCTTCGGTCTCTACGCCCAGACCCTGCCCGCCCAGGTGCAAGCCGACCTCAAGCAGAACTGATCCCGCCCAGATCGCGAGGCCCATCCCGATCACCGCGCCCTCTTCCTCCCAGGCCCACCAGCCCCAGTCAGTCCTCGTGATCGGCTCCGGGATGGTGGGCCTTTCCGTGGCCTGGCTGCTGCTGCGGCGGGGCCATGGCGTCACCCTCGTGGACCCCTGCGCCGCGGGACCCCAACAGCCCGGCTCTGGCAGCAGCGCCGCCCTGGGCCTGCTGATGGCCCAGGTGTATCGCCGCTCAAGCGGCCGGGGCTGGCGACTGCGGCAACGCTCCCACCAGCTGTGGGGGGAATGGCGCAGAGAGCTCAGTAGCCGCGGCTACCAGCTGCCCTGGCGCCCCGGACTGCTGCAGCTGGCCGCCGACAGCCAGGAGGTCCTGGCCCAGCAGCGCCTGGTGGAGCACCGCGTGCAACGCGGCATCGCCCTGCAATGGCTGAGCCGCGACGCCCTGGCCGTACTGCAACCAAGCCTGCCGGCGGCGGCCCAGGGAGGGGTGCTCTCAGCGGAGGATGGCCAGCTGGATCCCCTGCCCATGCTCGGGGCCCTGCGGGCCGATGGACTGCGGCTGGGCCTGGAGCTAATGCCCACAACCGCCGTGGCCCTGGAACGCCCCGCCAGGGGGGGCGGCGACTGGCGGGTGGCCCTGGCCGAAGGCCCATGGCTGCAGGCCCAGTGGCTGGTGATCTGCGCAGGCCTGGGCAGCCCCGCTCTGCTGGCCCCCCTCGGCCATGAGCGCCCCCAGGCGCCCGTTCTGGGCCAGGCCCTGGAACTGCAACTGCCGGCAGGCTGCCCCGACGCCAGCGGCTGGCCCGGCTCCATCAGCTGGAACGGCATCAACCTGGTGCCCCGCGCCAACGGCCGCCTCTGGCTGGGGGCCACCGTGGAACCCGACAGCGACAAGGCCAATGCCCAGGCCCTCGCGGAGCTGCGGTTGCTGGGGGGGCAGGCCCCCGCCTGGCTGGAGCAGGCCACGGTGCTGCAGCAGTGGCAGGGCCTGCGGGCTCGCCCCTGCGGCCGACCCGCCCCACTGCTGGAGCAGCTGGAACCCGGGCTGCTGCTGGCGTCCGGCCACTACCGCAATGGCGTGTTGCTGGCCCCCGCCAGCGCGGAATGGGTGGCTGAAAAGGTCGAGACGAACCCCCAGGTTTAGCCTGGGTTAAGGCAGTCAGCGCCTCGCGCTTCGGCCTGCCAAGCCTTCCTGCGTCTCCACGGTTCAGCAACCATGGCCTTTTCCTGCCGCCTCACCTCCCTGGGCGCCGCCCTCGGCCTGCTCGGCAGCCTCAGCCTCACCGCCTGTGGAGGGAGCAGTCCATCAGGCGGTGGCGGCAACCTCCAAGGCGCAGGCGCCACGTTCCCGGCCCCGATCTACCAGCGCTGGTTCCAAGACCTGGCCGCCAAAGGCGATGTACGGGTGAACTACCAGTCGGTGGGGTCCGGCGCAGGCGTTCGCCAGTTTGAAGCCGGAACGGTGGATTTCGCCGCCAGCGACAAGCCCATGGATGCCGCCGAGTCCGCCGCTGTGAAGCGGGGCGTGGTGCAGATCCCGATGACAGCGGGCGCCATCGCCGTGGCCTACAACAACCCCGGTTGCAGCCTCAAGCTCACCCAGGCCCAGCTGGTGGGGATCTTCGAGGGCACGATCAAGAACTTCAAGGAGCTGGGCTGCGCCGACCAGGCCATCAAGGTGGTGTTCCGCTCCGATGGCTCCGGCACCACCTACAACTTCACCAATTCCCTCTCCGCCTTCAGCCCCAGCTGGAAAGCCGGCCCTGGCACCGCCAAATCCGTGAAGTGGCCCACCGGCATCGGAGCCAAGGGCAATGAGGGCGTGGCCGCCAGCCTGCAGCAGGTGAAGGGCGCCATCGGCTATGTGGAAGCGGCCTACATCCAGGGCGCCCTACAGGCCGCAGCCATCCAGAACTCCGCTGGCACCTTCGCCAAACCCACCACGGAGGAAGCCGCCAAGGCCCTCGCCAGCATCGACCTGGGCCCCGACCTCACCGGCAACAACCCCAACCCCCAGGCGGGCTACCCGATCGTGACCTTCACCTGGATCCTGCTCTACAAGAGCGGCAACGGCGCGAAGCTGGCCCCCTTGCAAACCACCTTCCGCTATGCCCTGTCTGACGCGGCCCAGGCAGGTGCCCCAGCCCTCGGGTTCGTGACGCTGCCCGCACCCGTGCTCAGCAAGGCCCGCGCCGCCCTGGAGTCCGTGGGCCAGTAGGCCCCGTCACCGGCGCATGAAAAAGCCCCCCATTCGGGGGGCTTTTTGCTGATCGGGCCCCGAGAGGATCAGGGCGCGTCAGCTCATTTGCTCTCGGTGAACTCCGCGTCGATCACGTCGTCTCCGGCGGCTCCGGCACTGGCGCCATCACCACCGGGGGCAGGGGCTCCATCAGCGCCGGCCTGTTGGTACACAGCGGCACCGGCGGCATAAAGGGCCTGCTGGAGTTGCTCGAGGGTGGACTTCATGGTGTCGTAGTCCTCCTTCTCAATGGCCTCCTTGAGGGTTGCGGAGAAGCCTTCCACCTTGGCCTTGTCTTCAGCGCCCACCTTGTCGCCCAGCTCGCCGAGTTGCTTGTCGGCCTGGTACACGAGGGTTTCAGCCTGGTTCTTCAGGTCGATCTTTTCGCGCTTCTCCTTGTCCACGGAGGCATTGGCTTCGGCATCCTTCACCATCTTCTCCACTTCGTTCTCACTGAGGGTGGAAGCGCCGGTGATGGAGATGCTCTGCTCCTTGCCGCTGCCCTTGTCCTTGGCGGTCACGCTGAGGATGCCGTTGGCGTCGATGTCGAAGGTCACTTCGATCTGGGGCACGCCGCGCGGTGCGGGGGGGATGCCATCCAGGCGGAAGGTTCCGAGCGACTTGTTATCGCTGGCCATCTCGCGCTCACCCTGCAGCACGTGGATTTCCACGTTGGTCTGGCCATCCACCGCCGTGGAGTAGGTCTCCGACTTCTTGGTGGGGATGGTGGTGTTGCGGGTGATCATCTTGGTCATCACGCCGCCCAGGGTCTCCACGCCGAGGGAGAGGGGGGTGACGTCCAGCAGCAGGATGTCCTTCACCTCGCCGGCGAGCACACCGCCCTGGATGGCGGCACCCACGGCCACTACCTCATCGGGGTTAACGGTCTGGTTGGGGTCCTTACCGGTGACACGCTTCACCAGCTCCTGCACCGCGGGAATGCGGGTGGAGCCACCCACCATCACCACCTCGTCCAACTCGCTGGCGG
>NZ_JAGQBW010000032.1 GCF_024345835.1 Synechococcus sp. HJ21-Hayes
AAAACCCTCTCAGGCTTTTTGGCTCTGCGCTCTCGCCTTTCGGCTCCTGCGCAGTCCAAAACCATAACACCCGATACCGCTCTCCAGTCAACCCCGTGCTTTACACACGGCCCACAAGGGCTTCGGCGCTTCAGTCGTCCGCCTCAGGAGCCTCCCCCTCCAGGGCGGTTTCCAGGGTGGTGAGCAGCAGCACCAGCGCCGCCCGACGGTCGAGTTCGAGGCCACTCACCCGCTCCAGCCACTGACGACTGAGCACCTCAATCTCGGCAAACAGGGTGTTGCCGCTTCGCAGCAGCTCCATCACCCGATCCACGCTGGTCTCGTCGGCCTCGGGCAGCGGACCCACCACATAGCGGCGTCCGTCGTCACCGATGTAGGTGAGGAGGCCGTCGGCATCAAAGATGGGGCCGGCATGGGGCGTGATCGGTTGATCCTCCATGGCCCCGGCGCATCTACTCCTGGTTAGCGCTGCCCGCTGCCAGCGGCAACGGCCATCAGCGCTTGGAGTCGTCTGTGAATCGCCTGAACAGCCAGAAACCGAAGCCACCCCACACCCCCGTCCACACCACGAACGTGGAGAGGGTGCCGAGCTGGCCTGTTTCGAGCGAATACACGCCAGCCTGAATCAGGCCGGCATCGATCAACGAGCCACCAATGCCCCAACCCAGCACCCAGGTGAGCAGAAAGCCAATCGCCTGAAGGTTGCCGGTCATGGGGCCATGGTGGCAGGAGGTCTCAGGGCTCAGCCCACGCTGGCCATGTGGCGCATCAGGTCGATGCACTTGCAGCTGTAGCCCCACTCGTTGTCGTACCAGGCCACCAGCTTCACGAAGGTATCGGTGAGGGCGATGCCGGCACCGGCATCAAACACCGAGGTGCAGCTCTCGCCCAGGAAGTCGGTGCTCACCACCTCGTCCTCGGTGTAGCCGAGGATCCCAGCCATGGGGCCTTCCGAGGCGGCCTTCATGGCGGCCTTGATCTGGTCGTAGCTGGCGGGCTTGGCCAGGTTCACGGTGAGGTCCACCACCGACACATCCGGGGTGGGCACGCGGAAAGCCATGCCGGTGAGCTTGCCATTGAGCTCGGGGATCACCCGGCCCACAGCCTTGGCAGCACCGGTGGAGCTGGGGATGATGTTCTGGGCGGCGCCGCGGCCACCACGCCAATCCTTCACCGAGGGGCCATCCACGGTTTTCTGGGTGGCGGTGGTGGCATGAACGGTGGTCATCAACCCGTTCACGATGCCGAAGTTGTCGTGGATCACCTTGGCCATCGGCGCCAGGCAATTGGTGGTGCAACTGGCATTGGACACAATGTCCTGGCCGGCGTAGCTGGTGTGGTTCACCCCCATCACGAAGATCGGAGTGTCGTCCTTGGAGGGAGCACTCATCACCACGCGCTTGGCGCCGGCGTTGAGGTGGGCGCGGGCGGCCTCATCGGTGAGGAAGAAGCCGGTGCTCTCGAGCACGTAGTCAGCACCCACGGCGCCCCAGTTGAGGTTGTTCGGGTCGCGCTCGGCGGTGATGCGAATCGTGTGGCCGTTCACCACCAGCTGGCCGTTGTCCACGCGCACCTCCCCCTGGAAGCGGCCATGGGTGGAGTCGTAACGGAGCATGTAAGCCAGGTACTCCACATCAATCAGGTCGTTGATGCCCACGACCTGCACATCCCCCAGGGCCATGGCACGGCGAAAGGCCAGACGACCAATGCGGCCAAATCCGTTAATACCAATGCGGATGGTCATCGCGGCGCTCCTGAGACCCTGAGTAGATGTACTGGGGTCACCTTACGGTCCGTCCTGCAGTGAGCCGCGGCCGAAGCCCGCTTCAGCCAGGCAGCGCACCGTCTCGGTCGGAGCGGAAGCACAGCTCAAGGCCATCCAGCTGACGCGAGACCAGGTGCACCAACTGCTCAAACACGGCATGGGTCTGGGGTGCCCCCTGGCCCATGGCTTCGCGGCTCATCAGCACCAACTCCAACACCGGCCCCTCCGCCTTGGACTGGACATCGGCGAACAGCTGCATGCGCAAATGCTCCTGACCGCCTCGGAGCAGGGCGCTGAGGTGGGCTGGCGTGCGGTGATCAATCTCGGCCTGCAGCTCCTGCAGCACCGGCGCCAGCCCGTCAATCAACTGGGGCACCGCCAAGGGCATGCGGGGCTTGAGCACCAGCAGAAATCGGGCCATGGGCTCCAGCGGATGGTTCATCTTCGGCGATGGCCCTCCCCGATGGGGTGGCCTCAGGCCTCCTTCTCGCCGCCCTCAAACTGTTCAGTGAGCAGACGACGCTGGTACTCAGCCGCCAGGGCACTGAGGTGGGCCCGGGCTGCATCCCCCATGCTCTCCTCAATCTGATCAAAGGCCCGTCCCTCCGGGACGGGCATGCCCAGCACCAAGGCCAGCGCATCGAACAGGCGCACCTGGTCGTTCTGCCAAGCCTGGTAGTCGCCAGCGAGGTCCACCAGATCGTCCTCAGGCGCCTCTCCCTGGTCCACCTCCGAGCGCAGGGTCTGAATCTGAGCCAAACGGGCAGAGGTCACCACGGCATGGGCAGCGCCCAGGGCCGCGAGGGCATCGCTGGCCTCGCGCTTCAGGACAGCTAGATCCCTGTTGAGAACAGCTTTCTCAATGGACAGTGGCGCCCGTACCCCAGGCAACTTGGCCGATTGGGCCTGCTGGCGACGATCGGCTCCAGCTGGATCCGCCGCCACGGGACCAGGAGGCAGAGCCGGCAGGGATTCCGGCGCACGATCCCTCTGCAAGGCAGCACCCCAGCGGATCAGGGCCTCAGCCAGTCGTGCCCGAAGTCCCCTCCGCTCCATCGTCACCACCTCCCGTGCTGTTGATCAATCTGCCGAAGCCCGGCCGATCTGGTGACTACGGAAAGCCGAAGAATCGGCGCAGCTGATCGGGCCAATGGGTCGGTGCATCGCCAGACCGCAGGCCCAGGCTCAGCATCGACCCCAGCAACGTCCAGCCACCCCGGCGCCACGAACCCAGCAGGTGCAGCAACACCGCCAGGGTGAGCACGAGCCAGGCGGTGAGATGCAGGCTGTAGGCCCAGTGGTGCAGCTCACCGCGCCGGGGCCATTCCTCATTCATCAACAGGCCACTGCCCACAGCCAAGAGCAGGGCACCGAGGGCCACGGCATTGGAGAACTGCGCCAACCGCCAGCGCCCCAGGGTGAACGCGTAGGGCACGAACAGGCAACTGATCAACACCAGGACCACCCCCAAGCTGCCGTGGAGATCGATCACATCGGGAATCCGCAGGGGTAGGCGCCCCCAGCGCCCATCGAATTGGCTGTAGAGCGCTACACCCGAGAACCAGCAGAGCACCACCACGGCGGCCATGGCGCCATGCAGGAGGCGCAGCAACGACGGCTGATACGGACGTGCCATCAGCCCAGGGCCTGCTTGAGGGCCGCCAGGCCGAACACCAGAAACAGGCCGCCACTGAGGCGATAGAGCAGTCGCTCATTGACCCATTGGCCCATCCACTTGCCAGCGCCCACGGCAAGCCAGGTGACCAGGGCATGCCCCAGCAACGTGCCGGCCAGCAGTCCGCCAAAGCTGAACACCTTGGCTGGGGCGGTGGCCATGAAAATCGTGGTGAATTGCGTGCGGTCGCCAAGCTCCGCCACAAACACCAGGGCAAAGGCCTCCCAGATCACCGCCCAGGGCGTGTTCAGTGGCTTGCGCGTTTCGGCGGCATTGATGGCCTCCTCCGCTTCTTCCGCCTCCTCGCCAGTCCCACCAGCCGCCATGCCCTGGGCATCCAGCAACAGCTTCAGGCCAAAGCCCAGGAACAGCACCGCCGCCAGCCAGGGCACCACGGCCTGGGGCAGCAACTCCCGCAGGCCATACCCCAGCCCCAGGGAGAGCACCGTGACGGCGGTGAGAGCCGCAAAAGCACCGATGAACACCCAGCGGGCCCGATGGCGCACCGCCAGGATCAGTGCCATGAAAAAGGTCTTATCCCCCAGCTCCGCCAGGGTGATGGCGGTGAGGCTGGAGCCGAAGGCGGCCAGACCGGGATCTCCGGTGAATGATGCAGGCATGCCCCATCCCTAGCTCAGGGGTGGTGAAGAAGTCGTGAAAGCCGCTACGCCAGGGGCAAATCAACGGCCAGCACACAATGGCCAGGATCCGCCGCCGCCAGCCGCACCTCACCACCGTGGCGGCGGGCAATGGCGCGGGCGATGGGCAGGCCCAGGCCGCTGTGGCCAGCACTGTGGCCCGCCGCTTCTGGGCTCGTGCGCCAGAAGCGCTCAAACACCACCTGACGATCCTGCGGGGCAATGCCCGGCCCCTGGTCCGCCACCTCCACACCCACGCGGCCGGCGTGGAGTGCCACCTGCAAGCGCACGGAGCCACCTGGAGGTGAAAAGCGGATGGCATTCAGCAGCAGGTTGGTGAACAGCCGCTGCAGGTGCTCGGGCTGACCCCGCAGCGGCACCGCCGCCAGCCCCACCGGCAGCTCGAGAGCCAACTGCACACCAGCGGCGTCCGCAGCGGGGGTGTAGGCGGCGATCAGGTCGTCGAGCAGGTCGAGGAGATCAAAGCGACGCCAACCTCCCCGCGGAAGGGGGCCCTCCGAAACACCCTGGTCCTGGCGAGCCAGAAACAGCAAGTCGTTCAGCAACCCGGCCATCTGGGCGGCCTGGGCATCAATGCGCTGTGCCAACGGCGATGCCCCCTCCGGATCGGCGGCCACCCAGGTGCGCAGCAGGGTGAGGGGGTGGCGCAATTCATGGGAGGCATCGGCCGTGAAGCGCTCCAGGGCCTGCACCTGCTGCTGCAGGGGCAGAAAGGCCGCCCGCAGCATGCGGCGGCCCACCACCAGCGCCACAATCACGGCGGCGATGCCCCCCAGCAACAAGCCTTTCCGCAGCCGAGCCAGTTCCTGTTCAGCCGGCTGGGTGGAGAGCCCCACCTGCACAAAGCCCGCCAATTGCGGCCGTGTGCCCTCCCCTTGCCGGGGCCGGGTGAACACCGGCTGCCACAGGCCGATGCCACCGGGCCAGCGCTGCCAGCGCTGCCAGCGGGGCTGGATTACCGGGCCCGCTGGCGGCAACTTCAGGGCGCCCTCCTGCACCAACAGCTGCCCACGGGCGTCAAACCATTGCACCCGCTGGACGCGCCCCTGGGGCAGCTCCACCACCTCACGGTCGTTGCGGAACTTGCGGGCGTTGCCATCCTCACTGAACTCATGGCTGATCAGGGGCAGCTGGGCGGCGGCGGTAGCCGCCAGCTGGCGGGTTTCGGCCCGCAGGCTCTCCTGCCGCGCCCCGGCGATGCCCCAGTACACCGCCGCGGCAAAGGCCGTGAGCAGCAGCAGGGCAAAGCCCAGCCCCTGCACCCCGAGCAAGCGACGCAGCCGCAGCGGATCAGGAGAGGGCACTGGGGTTGAGGCGATAGCCGAGGCCGTAGACGGTTTCGATCAGATCCGGGGTGGCACCGGCTGCCATCAGCTTGCTGCGCAGGTTGCGCACATGGGCCTTGATGGTGTCTTCGCCCACCTCGCGGCGCCCATCGGAGCTGGCATCGAGCAGCAGGCCCTTGCTGCAACTGCGGCCCTGGGCCCGCAGCAGGGTTTCCAGCAACAGGGCCTCCTTGCGGGTGAGTTCCAGGGACTGGCCGGCCAGCTCCAGCCAGGTCTGGCCGGGCACCAGCCGCAAAGGGCCCCAACACAGCGCCTGGCTCAGGGGACGATCGCGGCGACGCAGTAACGCCTGGAGCCGGGCCCGCAGCACCGGCGGATCAAACGGCTTCACCACGTAGTCGTCGGCACCCAGCTCAAAGCCCAGCACCTTGTCGCCGCTGCCATCCCGGGCCGTGAGCATCAGGATCAGAGGCTGATCGCCGGGACGCTGGCGCAGCTGACGGCACACCTCGAGCCCATCACAGCCCGGCAGGGACACATCCAACAGCACCAGATCCATCTCCTCCCGGGCCGTGAGCTCCAGGGCCGTCCAACCGTCGGCGGCACTGGCCAGGGCATAGCCCCACTGAGCCAACAGATCCAGCATCGCCCCTCGGAGTTCGGCCTCGTCCTCCACTACCAGCACTTTCACGGGGTCGCGACCGCGGCTGCAGACCACTTTTAAAGTGGATCCTCAACGCAGTGGCCCATGAGCTCCAGCGCCAGCCAGCACCACGCCATTGCGCCGGCGGTGGTCATCCGGGGCCCCCAGGCCTGGGCCGAGGCCCGGCCGGCCATCGCCGGCCTTTGCCGGCGTCCACTGGTGCTGGGGCGCAGCGCGGCCACAGCAGAGCTGCGGGCTGGCCTGGTGGCCGATCTCCAGACCTGGGGGCTGCAGCCCCACCCGGCTGTGCTGCGCTTCGACTGCTGCGAAGACGACCTGCAACCGATCGCGGCCGACGCGAAGGCTGTTGGTTGCGACGGGGTGATCGCCATCGGTGGCGGCAAGGTGCTGGATGCGGGCAAATTGCTGGCCCACCGCCTGGGGCTGCCCTGCATCACGGTGCCCACCAGTGCCGCCACCTGCGCCGGCTGGACGGCCCTCTCGAACCTCTACACGCCCGAGGGCGCCTTCCAGGGGGATGTGGCCCTGGCCCGCTGCCCCGATCTACTGGTGTTTGACCACCAACTGGTGCGGCAGGCCCCGGCCCGCACCCTGGCCAGTGGCATCGCCGATGCCATGGCCAAGTGGTACGAGGCGTCGGTGAGCAGCGGCTCCAGCAGCGATGGCCTGGTGCAACAGGCCGTGCAGCAGGCGCGGGTGCTACGGGATCAAATGCTTCTGGAAGGCCAACAGGCCATAGACGAGCCGGACGGCGAGGCCTGGATCCGCGTGGCGGAGGCCTCTGGCCTCACGGCCGGCCTGATCGGCGGCATCGGTGGCGCCCGCTGCCGCACCGTGGCCGCCCACGCCGTTCACAACGGCCTCACCCAACTACAGGCCACCCATGGGGTGCTGCACGGCGAGAAGGTGGGATTCGGCATCTTGGTGCAACTGCGCCTCGAAGAAGGGCTTGGCGGCAACAAGCTGGCGGCCCAGGCCCAGCGCCAACTGCTGCCCTTCTTCCGCAGTCTTGGCCTGCCTGTGAGCCTGGCGGACCTGGGGCTGGAGGGGGCCAGCCTGCTTGAACTGCAGCAGGTGTGTACGTTTGCCTGCCGGCCTGATTCCGATCTGCACCATCTGCCCTTCCCGGTGGACCCGGCGGATCTACTGGCCGCTCTGGTGAGCACGACGGCCACCAGCCCCGTTGCCAGGGCCCACCACTGAACGCCGTGACAGCCAGCACACCCATGCCCCAGCGCGAGCTGGTTGAGCAGGCTGCCACCTGCCTACTCGATCCCCAGGGCCGGGCCCTGGCCGCGGCGGTGCAGTGGTGGGAACTGCCCGGATGGCCCCAGGCCTGGCCCGTGGCAGTGCTGGGCCAAGGGCCGCCGCTGCTGCTGCTGCATGGCTTTGACAGCTCCCACCTGGAATACCGGCGCCTGGCCCCCCTACTGAGCAGCCACCACCAACTGTTCATCCCCGACCTGTTCGGCTTCGGCTTCTGCCCCCGGCCGGGCAACGCCGCGTACAACCCCGCGGGCGTGCTCAGCCACCTGGAGGTGCTGCTGCAGCGCGTACTGCAGCGCAGTGGGGCGCCCAGTGTGGGGCTGATCGGAGCCTCCATGGGGGGCTCCGTGGCAGTGGAACTGGCCCGGCGGCAACCCAGCCAGGTGAATCGCCTGCTGCTGCTGGCGCCGGCTGGCCTCACCGGCAAGCCCATGCCAGTGCCCCCCCTGCTAGATCAGCTGGGCGCCCGCTTTCTGGCCCTACCGGGGGTGCGCAGGGGCCTCTGCCGCAGTGCCTTTGCCGAACCCGATAGGGATGTGGGCCCAGCCGAACTGGAAATCGCCTCCCTGCACCTGCGCTGTCCCAACTGGGCCGGCGCCCTTGGGGCCTTCGCCCGCAGTGGTGGCTTCGCCGGCTGCGGTGAGCCCCTACCGGAACAACCCATCCAGGTGCTCTGGGGCGCCAACGACCGCATCCTGCGGGCCCCCCAGAAGCGGGCCGCCCAGGCTCTGTTAGGAAAACGGATCACCGAGCTGATGGCCTGCGGCCATCTGCCCCACATCGACCAACCCGCCACCGTGGCCAACACCTGGCATGGCTGACAACGACACCACCCCCCAGCCCGCGGGGCCTGTGATGCAACTGCTGGCCAGCGGTCTGCAGTACTGGATCCGCCAGCAATGTGAGGCCGTGGAGAGCCTGGAGCTGCAACTGCACGGCTCAGCCCTGGCCCTGCTGCGGGGGCGCCTGGAAGGCGTCACCCTGGTGGCACGGCGGGTGGTGTTTAGCTCCCTGGACATCGAGATGGTGGAGCTGCGTAGCGCGGCCATCCAGGTACAGGTGGGCAAGCTGCTCAAAGGGCAAGCCCTGCAGCTGGAGCATCCCTTTGAAATCCGTGGCTACGCCGCCTTCACGGGGCCGGGGCTGAGCCGCTCCCTAAGCACCCCCCATTGGCGCGGCCTGGGCGATGCCCTGGTGGATGGGCTGATGGGCCTATCGCCGCTGCAGAGCCTGCAGATTGAACGCGACCGCCTAGTGCTCGCCGCCCAGGGGCGGCGCTGCGAAACCGTGCCCAGCGCCGTGGACGGCACCTTGGAATTGCGCACCGAACCCAACGACCACACCTTCAGGCTGCCCGGCGACCCCAACATCCGGATCGAGGAAGCCAACCTCGAAGGGGGCATGCTGCAGCTACACGGCACGGCACGGGTGTCTCCCTAGCGGACCGATCAGCCTCAGCGAATCAGTGGCAGCAGAAGGGTCACCACGTAGAAGAACACCGCCGGCGTGAACAGGTAGCTGTCGATCCGATCGAGGATCCCTCCATGGCCTGGCAGAAATTCGCCGGAATCCTTCACGCCGGCATCGCGCTTCATCATCGATTCGGTGAGATCCCCCACCAGGGCAAACACCGCCACCACGCCCCCCAGCAGCCCGCCCACGGCCCAGCCCCAGTTCCATCCCAACAGTTCACCAAAACCGCCCCCCAGCAACACAGCGCAGGCCACCCCACCCAGGGCCCCCTCCACGGTTTTGCCGGGGGAGATCGGCGAGAGCGGATGCCGGCCATAGCGCCGGCCGATCACGTAGGAGCCGATGTCCGTGGCCACGATCAACAGACAGGCCATCAGCATCAACACCATGCCCGAGCTCAGGGGGGGCCAGGCCGCGGGCCAGCTCGCCAGCCGAGGAGCCAGGGCCAGATCGCTGACGTCCCGCAGGCGGATCCAATGGCTCGGCAGAAAGCCGAGATAGAAGAGTCCGAAGATCGAGGCGGCGATGTCGGCGATGGTGCCGGTAACCGGCTGTAGCAGCAGCCATCCGCAGATCGCCGCACCGGAGAGGGGCAACACCGCTGCGGCCAGATCCGACGCAAAGCCCATGCCGGCGGCATCGCCGCCATGGGCCCACTGGGTGGTGATCAGCAGCAGCTGGCACAGCACCAGGGTGGTTTTGGAGGCGGGCCGAATGCCCTTGAACTGGGCGAGGCGGAAATATTCGAGCAGGCCCAGGTGCACCATCACCCCCAGGGCCACGGTGAGCCACCAGCCGCCCAGCCCAACCACCAGCAGCCCAAAGGCCCCAGCGGCATAGCCGCTGAGCAGACGCTGGGGCGAGGTGCGAGACCGGGGCGCGGGGATCAAGGGCGCTCCGCGGCGATCAGGAACAGCGGTTCGGCCGCCGCCAGCCGCGCCTGGCTACCGCGGCGCTGCATGCGATGCACGGTGGCCTGCACCACCTGAAGGTCCACGGCCTCCATCTGGCCGAGGGTGTCGGTGGCATCCACTAGGCCCTCCAGGCTCGCGGTGCTGATCACCAGGCGACCAGCCGGCACCAGGGCCTCCCAAACCTGGTTGAGCACCGTGCGCAGGGGCCGGCCCACCTCGAGCAGCACCCTGTCGGGGTTGGAAGGCAACTGAGCCAGGCCCTCGGGCGCATCGCCAGCATGGATGTGCAGGTTGGCCATGCCAAAGCGGAGGCGGTTGCGCTCCAGCAACTCGATGGCATCGGGATCACGCTCGAGGGTGTGCACCTGGCCGGAGGGCATCAGCCGGGCAATCTCCAGGGCGAGGGCACCGGTGCCTCCTCCCACATCCCACACGAGCGAATCGGGCCGCGGCCGCAGGTGAGCGAGCAGCATCACCCGCAACTCCATGGGCGTGGGGCTGAAGCCCGGCGCATCGGCGAACACGGCATCGGGCAACCCCGGCGTCACGAAGTCCCACTGGAAGGGGCCATCGCCTGCCGCCCGCATCGCCCTCCTCATTCCGCCACAATCCTCACCGTATCAGCGATCTGGCCAGGCCACAGCGACTGTTGCAACCGCAGCCAATCGGCCCGTTGCGGATCGATCCGCTCGCCGGGAATCAGGAGCGGAATCCCCGGCGGATAGGGGCACAGGGGCTCCGCCGCCAGCCGTCCCGCGGCCGCCGCCAGGGACACCAGCGCTGCATCCGCGCGCCAGGCCTGCTCGAGGGGCATCTCCGGCGTGGCCACCAAAGGCAGCGGCGGCGGCGTGAACGCTGGCAGCGGAGCTCCCCCTAGAGCGTCCCGCAGCTGCACCAATCGCTTCGGCAGCAGCCGCAGCACCCTCCGGCTGGGCCGCATGCCCAGACACAAGGTGAGGCAGCCGGGTTCGGGCAACTCGGCAATCACCCCGCGCTGCATCAACCAGGCATCCGCCTCCAAGCCGTTGATGCCCAGCGCTGCAGTATTCCAGGTGAGGCGCAGGCGGTCCTGGTTGTCCAGCAGGGTCAGTCCCTGGCGCTGGAGCCGCTGGCGCAAGCGCTCCGCGAGATCGAGGGCCCGGGCCAGTTGCAGGCGGCCGGCATTGGCGTGCAGATGCTGCAGGGCCGCCTCGCTGGAGGCCAGCAGCAGGCCACTGGGGCTGGAGGTCTGCAACCACAGCAGGGCCCGCTCCAGGCGGGCTGGCCTCACACGCTCGTCAGCCCCCTGCAGCAGCACCGCACTCTGGGCTAGGCCTCCGGCCGCCTTTTGCAGCGACTGCACCACCAGATCCGCCCCACAGCTCAGGCCACTGGGAGGCAGACGGGGATCCAGGCCCAGATGGGCGCCATGGGCCTCATCCAGTAGCACCGGCAGATGGCGGCGATGGGCGCAGGCGATCAGGGCGGGCAGATCGCCCACCAGACCCTGGTAGCTGGGCGACACCAGCACCAGGCCCGCCAGCGGACCCTCCGCCAGGGCGGCCGTGAGCACCCGCTCGAGATGCTCGGGCGTGGGCGGCAGCCACAGGCCAGTGGCGGCGTCGAAGGGCAGGTTGAACAACACCGGCCGCAGCTGCCCGAGCAGGCAGCCATGCAGCAGGGAGCGGTGCAAGTTGCGCGGCAGCAACACCCGTTCCCCCGGCTGGGCCAACCCCAGTAGTGCGGCCTGCAACAGACCACTGGCCCCATTCACCCCAAACCAGCAGCGCTGGCCCCCCAACAGCTGGGCCAAGGCAGCCTGGCTCTCGGCCACAGCCCCCTCCGCCTGCAGCGGACCGCCGATCTCCGGGAGCTCCGGCAGATCCCAGCTGCCGGGGCGACGCCGCAGCAGCGCCCGCAGGCCAGGTGCCAGGCCACGGCCACGGCCATGGGCCGGCAGATGCAGCGCCAAGGGTGGGGCCGCCTGGTGCAGCTGATCCAGCAGGCCCATGGCCATCAGGGCAGTGTTCCTAGAGTTTGCTGCTCCCGTTGTGCAGCAGCCCGCCTTGGCCACGCCCGCGTTCAGCTACAACCCGGGGCGCGACCTGCGCTGGCTGCTGCTGCGTCCCTGGACCCTGGTAGGCCGCCTGGTGGTGGTGCTGTGGCAACTGCTGAGCCTGGCCGTGGTGCTGCTGGTGCAGGGCAACAGCCGCGACAGCGCGGTGCAGCAGCGACTGGGCAAACGCATCCTCACCACCCTCACAGGGCTGGGCCCCTGTTTCATCAAGGTGGGACAAGCCCTCTCCACCCGCCCCGACCTGGTGCGCCGCGACTGGCTGGATCAACTCACCCAGCTCCAGGACAACCTGCCCGCCTTCCCCCACGCCATCGCCCTGCGCACCATCGAGGAGGACCTGGGGGCACCTGTGGAGACATTGTTCGAGGAGTTCCCGAACTACCCCGTGGCCGCCGCCAGCCTTGGCCAGGTGTACAAGGCACGGCCCGTGGGTGGCCCGTGGGTGGCCGTGAAGGTCCAGCGCCCGAACCTCACCTATCAGCTCCGCCGCGATCTGGTGTTGATCCGGCTGATGGGGGTGATGGCCGCACCGCTGCTACCCCTCAACCTGGGCTTTGGCCTGGGCGAGATCATCGATGAATTCGGACGCAGCCTGTTCGAGGAAATCGACTACCGCATGGAGGCGGATAACGCCGAGCGCTTCGCCCGTCTGTTCCAGAACAATCCGGCTGTGGTGGTACCTCGGGTGGATCGCTCCCTCTCGGGCCAGCGGGTGCTGACCACCAGCTGGATCAACGGCACCAAACTGCAGGAGCGCCAGGAACTCGAGGCCCAGCGCCTCGATCCCGCCGCCCTGATCCGCACAGGGGTGATCGCCGGCCTGCAGCAATTGCTGGAATTCGGCTATTTCCACGCCGATCCCCACCCGGGCAATCTGTTCGCCCTGCCAGGCAAAACCGGGGCGATGGGCCATGTGGCCTACGTGGACTTCGGGATGATGGACTCGATCAGCGACAGCGATCGCCTCACCCTCACCGGGGCCGTGGTGCATCTGATCAACCGCGATTTCACCGGCCTGGCCCAGGACTTCGTGGCCCTCGGCTTCCTCAATCCCAAAACCGAGCTAGCGCCGATCGTGCCGGCCCTGGAGGAAGTGCTGGGGGGCGCCCTGGGCGACAACGTGGGCTCCTTCAACTTCAAGGCGATCACCGATCGCTTTTCAGAGTTGATGTATGCCTATCCCTTCCGGGTACCCGCCCGCTTCGCGCTGATCATCCGGGCCGTAGTGAGCCAGGAGGGCCTGGCCATGCGCCTGGATCCAAGCTTCCGCATCATTCGGGTGGCCTACCCCTACGTGGCCAAACGCTTGCTGGCCGGCGACACCGCCGAAATGCGGGAAAAACTCCTGGAGGTGATCTTCGACTCTGAGGGGCGCCTGCAACTGGAGCGGCTCGAGAGCCTGCTTGCGGTGGTGGACAGCGACGACAGCCAGGCCGGCGCCAGCCTGCTGCCTGTGGCGGGAGCTGGCTTGAAACTGCTGCCCGGCAAGCAGGGCAGCAGCC
>NZ_JAGQBW010000033.1 GCF_024345835.1 Synechococcus sp. HJ21-Hayes
GCTGGGCCATCAGCTGCCGGCGCTCGCGCCACTCCTGCTCGAACCGCGCCTGCGCCTCGGGGTCGCCATCGGCGACACTCACGCCGGTGCGGCGTGCCAGTTCGAGCACGGCTTCTTGAAAGCTCAGGCCCTGCCGGTCCTGCAGCCAGCCGATGGCATCGGTGCCCTTGCCGCAAACAAAGCAGTGCACCCGGTTGCGGCTAGGGCTCACAGACAGCGAGGGCCGGCGATCGTCATGCCAGGGGCAGCGAGCCACAAACTCACGGCCGGCCTTCTGGAGTTCTGCGGGCCCAAACAGATCCGTGATCCGGGCCCGTTCGCGCACGCTCTCCAACACCGCCGGTGTGAGCAGCCCAGCCGGGCGCCCCGAGGGGTGCCCACTGGGAGCCCTACGGCCCGCTCCTACAACCACCCGATGAGGGGCGGCTTTGCCGCTACCGCTGTCGATGGCGCTGGAGAGCATGGGCATCAGAGGCATTCCACGCCGGGATACAGATCGCTGCCGATGAACAACTTGCGGGCGTTATCGGCCTCGAGGTAGCAGTGGCCGCGGTCCATGCGGATCGTGGTCTTGCTGAAGTCGTTCTCACCGGTCGTCTGGCCGTGACGGCATTTGCCGTGGTGCACCTCCAACACTCCGGGTTGGGGTTGGCTGAATTCATCGACTTTGGGGCGATCAATCAGCCACACCGCTGAGGCATAACGCTCGAGCTCAGACGTCCCCGCCAGATGGGAGACATCCGGGCCGGTGGGGTTGCCGTAGGCGCCGCGGTTGAGCTGCGCCACCACGAACATGTCGAGTTCGCAGCGGCCGGCCAGGGCCTTGATGGCTGTGGCCCGGGCCGCCAATTCAGCAGTGGTGTTGCTGCCGTAGCCAGGCGTGGGACCCATGGCGTGGAAGTGATCGAGCACCACCGCTGCGAGCTCGGGATGAGCGCTCTTGCAGTCCTCCACCAGCGCCGCCAGGTCTTCCACCGTGGCGGCAAAGAGCGATTGGTAAAACAGGTGCCCCATCCGCTGACCATTGGGGGCAATGCCATCGCCGAACTGGGCGCCGAGCTGCTGGAGGTGCTCCAGATCGCGGCCCTCGATCACATCCCCGCGGCCCTCCAGTTCGTTGGCGGAGTAGCGCGGCGTGAACACGCCACTGGCCTTTCGGCAGTAGTTGGCAAACAGGCGAGCACCGATGGCGCGGCGGCTCAGCTCACAGGAGAGAACCAGAACAGACGCGCCGTTGTAGGCCAACCCCATCGCAGCGGCGATGCCAACGGTGGTTTTGCCCACACCCGATCGAGCGGCCAACACCCAGGTGCTGTCGCCTGTCCCTGGGATCACACCACCACGCATGTCGATGTCCAGCGAGGGAATACCGGTTGAGATCGGCTTGGGGCGTTGATCCGCAGGCAACGAGGCCAAAGCAACACACTCGCTGGTGGAATCAGCCACCGCGCAGAACTCCTTGCTCTGGCGATAACGACCCGCGGAGATCGAGGTGGCGTCGTTCAACAACTGCCGGCAGCTCTCGAGTTCGCCGTCGATGCCGCAGTCGATCTGCTCACGCGCCAGGAGCTTGCGCAGGCCTGGATAGAACAGCGCCCTGGCCTTGGCGATCTGGAAGAGCCGGCAGGCGATTTTGAAGTCCAGCTCCGGGTGAATCAGGCCGTCATCACCCCAAGCGATCACCTCCGAGAGGGCTTCCTCCATTTGCAGGAGCGAGCCCCGGAAACGGCCCTCCAGGGCCCGCTGGCGCACGTCTTCTCGGATCGCGTAGGCGTTCAGAACATCAATGTCGCGGCGGCCGCGGAACAGCTCGTCGATCTCCAGCGCCAGGGCCCTGAGGCCCGGTTGGGTCCAGATCGAGCCGGGCACCACCTCGTCAAAGCGCAGGCCGATCGCCCGGCGAAACAGGCCCCAGCGCTCGCGCTGGTCGTCGGTTCCAACCAGAACAGCCGCAAGCAGATTCTTTTCGTGCTCCGCCAGGGAGTGATCCGCAGGCACCGTGGGAACCTCGGCCGCCATCAGGCCTGCGGCGGTCTCGATAAAGATCCCCTCGTCGATCATCCGCTGGAGCAGCGCCGGGTCAAAGGCGCCGGGGATGGTGGTGTGCAGCTCCTCGTTGCCTGGCTCGTTGTTGCCGGCACCGGGGTTGGCATTGGGGTTGGCGGTCATGGCGTGAACAGCGATGGGACGTGTGGGCCCTGGATTCAGCGCCTGGCCTCCTGGGCGAATTGCTCAGCGGCGTGGCCGGGCTCGCCGAGTCCGGCGGCTTCCAGAAGTTCCGCCAGCCTTTGCTTCTCAGAGGCGGGGAGGTCAAAGGCCTCCATGCCCTGGCAACGCCAGGCGTGATCCCCCCAGACCAAGAGCTTGCGGGCGCGGAGAAAGTCGGGGTGGTTGATCGCGGCCTGGCGGTCCTGGCCCACCTCTGCAGTGTTCCCACCAATGCCGCTCGAGAGCCGTTGGGTGTACGAACCCGATGAACCAGCCGTCTGGCCCTTGCTGCCCCAGACAAAGACATGCCAGAACTCCACGCCGAGCCCCGCTGCCTTGCGATCAGCGCTCAGCAACGCCATGGCGCAATCAGAGCCGCTGCGGCCCTGCGGGTAGGTGAGGCGCCAGAACTCAGGCATCGAGCGCAACGCCCGGATCAGCGCCGTCCAGAAGGCTTCTGTGCCTCCGGCGTGGCGGATGGCGCGCTGCAAGCGGCTGGCCAGCGCTGTGCCCGTGGGCTTGTAGGCCGGCCAGCTCTGCGGTTTGTGCTGGTTGTAGGTGGCGGTGAACTGGCTGATCAGCTGGTTCATCGCGGGCCGGGGCTCGGGTTCAGCTGAGGGTTCCGTAGGCGCCTTGTTGATCACTCGGGGGTGGACAACTGAGCTGGCTTGTTCCTCGGCAACGGTCGGGATCTCCGCGACGGACTCCATCGCCGGTAGAGGCTCCGGCATTGCCAGCTCCTCCCGATCAGGCTCGTCGGTGTCGCTGTCCAGGCCGCCGGAAGCCAGCGTCACCGTGGTGCCTTTGGCATCACTGCAGAAGCGCAGCCATCCGAGGGCCTGCAGATCATCAAGATCCGATTTCAGCAACCGCGGTTGTACAAACCAGGCAGCTCCCAGATCCCTCAGGGTGACGCGCACATCACGGTTGCCGCGACTGCGCCATTGCAGGTAGCCGTAGAGCTGAGCCACACGCAAGACCCGCCCTGGCCTCAGCGATCCCTGCCGCTGCTCGCGGAGTGTTTGCAGGGCCCTGTGGGTCTGGCGGATGGCCTCGTTACGGATGCAGAAGAACTGCACGGTGTGATCAGGAGGACCTGCCCCTGACGATCTGCGGGAGGCTACCGGCGGTGCTTGCTGCTAACGCCGAGGGCACGTCCGTGTGCGCTACGGGGCTGCTGCTCTGCCTGATTCCATCTTCCCCATAAGCCGGCTGTTGGCTTGCTCTGGGTCTTTGGTTTTGGATTGATTCTCTAAAACCTTTCAGAGATATAGATGTGCTGCACGGGGTGCATCACCCCTGAGGCATGGGGTGCAGCAGTGACTGAGGCACCGGGTGCAGCGCTGGGTTCCGGCAATGGAACCAGGCCGTGAGGCACGGGGTGCTGCAGCTGATGCACCCGTTGCATCACCCCTGGGGTCACGACGGCCCCACCACCTACGCCACCGCAGTAACCCAACCCCGGCCAATGGCGCAACCGTGGGAGCACGGGGAATGCTCGCGCCAGTTCACGCGTTGCACGATGCCTCCCCGTCATGCCCCTGTGGCCTCCACCGTTCACTCCTGGCTGAACAGCAGCAGTGCCCATCGCCCCTTGTGCGAACGCACGGTGATGGAGCTCTCCCGCCGCATTCAGCGCTGGCAGCAACACCCGGGTGGGCCTGAACATGCCCCCAAGCCCGTGCGCCGCAGTGCCCTACGGGCCCGTGAGCAACTGGTGCGCCACAACCTCGGCCTGGTGGCCCACACCTGGAGCCGCCATCGCTGCAGCTTGCCGGCCCATGAGGACACCACGGCCGATGCTCTCCAAGAAGCGGCGCTGAACTTGGTGCGTGCCGCAGAGAAATTCGATCCCAGCAAGGGCTATCGCTTCTCCACCTACGCCACCTTCTGGGTGCGGCGTGGATTCGCGGAATTTGAGCAACGGTTCAAGCGGGTGATTCGCTTCCCAGCACAGAAGGCCGCCGTGGTGATCAAGGCGCTCCGGCTCAGCCAGGAGCACCAAGCCAACACCGGCTCAGTGCCCGAGTTGGCATGGCTGGCTGCTCAGCTCACGTTCAACGGCAAGCCGCTCACCGCCAGCCAGTTGGCCGACTTCATCAGCCAGTGGGAGGCCACCCGCACCGGGTCACTGGAGGCAGGGGAAGACGACACCGGCGACCGCAATGCCAACAGCCGGATGGATCAGGCTTCCCTCCACGCCGCTGAGCATCAGCCGTCCACAGCTGACCCACAACACGCTGTGTTGCCTGAACTGATGGCCCGCCTGGACACGCAGGAGCACCGCATGATCCACAACCGCTATCTGCGGCGGCCGCCGCTGAGCCCCTGCCAACTGCGCAAGGCCATGGGCGGCCTGGAGCAGGAGCAACTCGAGATGTTGGAAGCTCAGGCGCTCGCGAAACTGCGGAGCGCCGCCGAGGAGCTCAAGCACGAGTTCACCACCTAAAGGTCAACCAGCGGCCAAGCCGCAGTACAACGCCTGGTGACAAGTTACCGCCAGGCGTCTGTGCTGTGGTGGCGCAGTCCGTTGGGCCCTAGCTAGAGCGAGGGAACCGCCGATCCCATGCTCCTAGAGCGCAAGGGTGATCACGAAAGAACTCAAGGATCAGCGACACGTGACCAGTCCCATGACACCGCATGAGATTCGCACCACCCTGCACGCCCAGATGCAACGGGTCGCTGAGGCCTGCCAGGGCTGGACGGTCGTGATCTGCAGCGCCGACAACGAGATCACGGCCATTGCCTCCTTACTCGTCCAGGACTGCTGTTTAGCCAGTCGTTCCATCGCTGATCTGCTCGCCGTACTGCCCAGCGATGTCGAGAAGGTGGTCGTGATCTGCGACGACGATCTCCCCGATGGCGGAGTCGTGGAGCTGATGCGCCAGCTGCGAGAAGCCCGGCCAACGGCAACCTGCCGGTTTCTGGCCTACCTCCCCAGGACCATGACCCAACCCAGGCTGGAGCAATTGCTGGCCAGCGGCTGTGATGCACTCTGTTCCCGCAGCAGTAGCGGCAAGGGGACTGTGCTTGGGGCCTTGGTGCAGGCCATCCAAGGGCAGCAGAGCGTCGACGGAGTCTTCCGGCTGCAGCTCAAACGCTCCCACCGCGGCGATGAGCACACGATGCTCAAGGCGTCCGAGCAGGAGCTGATTCAGCTGCTGGCCAGGGGGCACAAGGCCCCCCAGATCGCTGCCTTGAAGCAGAGACGCTGCGACACCATCCGGCGTCAGCTCAGTGCGCTCTACCGCAAGACGGGTGTGCGGGACCAACGCGGGCTGCTCGCCTGGGCGTTGGCCCATGGGGTGATCAGGCCGCTTGACCTCGAGCCGCAGTCGCGACCCGAGGGTTCCCATCAGCCCCACGCAGCGGCAGTGGGCAGCACGCACCGGAACCACGCAGGAGATCACTGAGCCGTTTGGCGGCCAGCAAGGCCTCCAGCTCCACGATCTGCACCGCCTCGCGCTGACGCGGCAGCCAGCCGGCCAGCAGGCGGCGATCACCGAGGGGTAGGGGCTTGGGCAGCTCGAGCCGTTGGCCGAGGAACGGCAACCAGCGCTCGATGCCATCGCGCTCGCGCCAGGGCTCAAAGCTGGCCACTTCCACCAGTTGCTTGAGTGTGGTTTCGCCATAGCTCAAGGAGGTGAGATACATCACATCCGTGAGCTGCTCGGCCTCCAGGGGAAGGGGCATCCAGAAGCCGCGCTCAGCGGCATTCTCGATGGCGTCGCGGTGGTGGTGGGTGAGCAGAACCTTGGTGGTCATGGCCGTGAGGAATCACTGCACCGGTTGTGGCTTTGCACCCCGTAGGGGCGCCGCCCACAGCTGTGGGATCAGCCCGCCACAGGCGTGGCATCAGCAGCAACCACCACGGAGATGTCTGTTGTCATCGCCAGCAACACGCCGCCATTCCTCAGCATGTCTTTCAGAAGCCGGGATCACCTGGGAGCAGAACAGAGCTGATTCCCCCTCGGAACACTTTGGGCAGTTGCGAACGATGCGATGCCCTTGCACTGTCGTGGTGCTGCCGTTGGCGCCATGGTGGCGCTGGTGATTCAGGCGTATGGGCCGACACCGCTCGGTGCCGTGGTGCGCGGAACGCTGGCGGTCACTGGGATTCAAGCCGCGCTGGGTAGCCTCCCACCCCTGCACATGTCTGCATGCCCCAGCGCTCTTTGCGCCAGCCGATGACCGAGGCCCAGCGGGCTTTTGCCTGTGAACATCTGGGCCTGGCGCATCAACAGGCGCACCGCTTTGCCCGCCGCTGGTCGATGGCCGTCGATGACTTACTGGGCCCCGCCTACGAGGGGTTGTGCAAAGGCGCCATCGGCTTTGATCCGGCCCGCGGCTATCGCCCCTCCAGCTATCTGGTCCCCAAGGTCAAGGGCGAATTGCTGCACCACCTGCGCGATACAGGCTTCTCGCTGCGCATCAGCCACCGGCTGCGGGAGCTGTGGATCAAAGCCCGCCAATGGGTGGCCCAGGGCCTCAGCGATCAACAGATCGCCGAACAGCTGGAGGTACCGCTGGAGTACTGGCTGGAGTGCCGGCTTGCCTGCGGACAACGCCCAGTACCGCTGCATGAGCACCAGCGCGATTGAGTCACCTGCTGCAGCCCTACTGAGGCAGAAGAGTTGTCACAAGCGCCACCAGTAGCTTCCCTCACCCGCATGTCCCTATGGGTTCAGCCAAGCACCGCCATCAACCATCCCGTCATCTCCCTGGCCGGGGGCACATACCGGCTACGAACAACGATCAAGACCGCGAACTGCTGCAGTTCAACGTGCGCCTGGCCAAGGCCCGCCAGGCCCAAGCCGATACCAACCGGATCGAGCGCAAGGCCTTCCGCGAGCACGCCCGCATCGAGAACGCCGTGTCCGCCTACACCCGCGAACTGTGTGCACGGCTGGATGAACGGGGATTCAGCCACGGCGTGACGCTCTCCCGCATTCCAGAAGGCGGTGATGCGGTGTTGATCGTGCAGCTCTCTGATCTGCACTTCAATGAGCGCGTCGAACTGCCCTCCAACCGCTACGACTTCACCGTGGCGGCGCAGCGGCTGGCCAAGCTCGCCCAGCGCGTCAAGCAACTGGGCAAAAGCTATGGCGCCCGCAAGGTGGTGGTGGCCTGTCTGGGGGACTTCCTCAACAGCGATCGCCGCCTCGATGAGCTGCTCAGCAACGCCACCAACCGCTCGATGGCCACGCTGCTGGCGGTGGACATCCTGCGAGCCTTTCTCCTGGATCTACGCCAGCAGTTCGAGATCGAGGTCTATGGCATCACCGGCAATGAAAGCCGGGTGAACAAGGAGCTGGGCTGGAGCGATGCCCTCGCCACCGACAGCTACGACCTGATGATCTACGAGATCCTCAAGCGCGGCTTTCAGAGCACCGCTGGCATCCGCTTCTGCGGCTTCCGGGCCAATGAGCTGCTGTTTGAGGTGCTCGGCCGCACGTTTCTCTGCCTGCACGGCCACCAGATCGGCGCCAACACCCAGAAGTCGGTGCAGGAGATCGCCGGTAAGTACGCCGCCCAGGGCATCACGGTGGACTACACGCTGTTTGGCCACCTGCATGCCAGCGCCATCGGCGATTACCACGCCCGCAATGCCTCACTGGTGGGCAGCAACGCCTACTCAGAAGCCGGGCTCAACTTCTGCAGCAAGGCGGCCCAGAACGTCCACATCGTCAGCCCCGGCACCATCGACGGCGTGAAGGTTGATCTGCAGGACGTCAGCGGCATCAAGCCCTATCCCTTTGCCTCTGAGTGGGAGGCCTACTGCCCCAAGAGCGAACGCAAGCTCCACACCCCGTCTGTCGTCTTTCAGGTCGTTGTTTGATGTCTGTCTCTACTGCCACGCGCGCCTGCTCCTGCAGCGCCACTGCCCAAGCCCAGCTCGACCTGCAGGCCTCCCTGATCGAAGCCATGGGCGGCCTGGTGGATCTGGTGGCCCGCCTCAGCCAGCAGCTGGGGGCCGGCACCACCACCGACGCCAAGCCGGCGCCGTGCCATGCCGAGCCCTGGTGCGAGCTGATGGAGCCCACCGCTCCGAGCCGTGCAGGCCACAACAGCTCCTCTCCTCTGTGGGATGAGCTCTCGGTGGTGGAGCTCCGCTCGTTGCTGCGCAGCTACCCGATCGATCGCACCTCCCTGCCCGCACCGATCGAACTGCTGCGCCGCAGCGAGCTCATTGAAGCCCTGAACCAGATCCAGACCTTGAACCCCTGAACCAGAAGCATCCAGAGCTTCCTAGTTGTACCTCACTCCACTGACCACTCACTCACACCCCATGACCACACCCCTCACCACAACGGCGTCCTCACTCGCCACCGGCGAACCTGCCCCCGGAACCCCGGAAGCGCTGCTGATCCTCGCCAGCGCGGGTGTCCTACCCGCCAGTGCAGGCGCACACGACCCGCGCTTCTCTCTGGATGCCATCACCACCTGCGTGAACCGCATGCTCGAGGTGAAGCACCAACAGGAGCTCCTGGCCGCCGAGCAGAAAGAGCTGAACGAACAGCTGCGGCTAGCCCACCTGCGCGGAGACCTGCTCAGCCTTCTGCCTGCCGGCAAGGACGGCAAGGGCTATCAGATCACCCCGGATCTGGTGCTCAGCCGCAGGGCCGGCCGTAAGCAGTGGAGCTACAGCGACGATTGCAAGCAGATCGAATGCCAGCTCAAGGCACGCCAGAGCTATGAACAGCAAAGCGGCCTAGCCAGCTACAGCGTCGGTGCCTCGTTCTGGGAGATCAGAGCCGGCAAGGGGTGACGCCCCATTGAGCCATTAGCTGCATGCATCAGCCCTGGGCTACGGCCCGGGGCTTTTTGATGCAGATGGCAGTTCTGCATTGGCGTCAGAGTAGCTGTGATTTGTAAGCCACTCCAACTCCATCTGGAGCTTGCCAATGTCCAGCTCTGCCGAAATCTGAGCCACGCTCTGGCGGTACGGCGGACTCATCCGTCTTCTCACATCAGCTTTGACGGCCTCGCTGTAACGACGCATTGGTCATGTCCTCAAGCCCCCGGGTGTACTGATCAGAGGGGTGACAACTTTCCTGAAACCGGGGGTGCCGGCTTCGGCATCGAGATGGTCCAGGCCCTAGATGTTCTGTCTCAGCAGGTTGTTCAGCTGACAAGAAGGTGTGAGGCCGCTACGGGTTGAGGTGCGACCCACCAACCCAGACCTCACGCACCCATGCATAGCCATCCCAATGCCCGTCTGACACAGAAGAGCCGGATCCGGCTCATCAATCAACACCTCCAAGACCGTCGTCCCCTGGCTGAGCTGGCTGCAGAAGCAGGGATCAGCCTCCAGGTGAAGAAGACTGATCGCTATCGAGGAGTCAATCGCATCCGCCTCGACAAGGCCGCCAAAATTCTTTAATCAAACTTTCCTACCTTTTCCGCTTGCCCGTGATTTTCAATTTCATCGTACAAGCCAGTCAGGTTGTTGAGAGCCGTTAGGGTTGAAGGATTGCCTGGACCTAGTAGCTCTTCCCGGCCTTTTAAACAGCGAAGGTAGCAGGCTTCTGCTTGCTCGTATTTCCCCATCGCTCGATAGATATTGCCGAGTGTGTTGTCAACATCTAATGTGTATGGGTTATTTTGTCCATACATTTTATCAGTGGTCTTGAGTAGTCGCATGCAGACTGCTTCTGCCTGCTCGTATTGGCCTTGGAAGGACCACACGGCTGCCAGTAGCAGCATCGGATGAATTGCAGCAGGATGTCCCGATTCCAACAACCTCTCCATTGTTTCTCTCGATCCCAAAAGAATTATCTCTGCCCGTTCGTGGTCGTCTTTAAGATAATAAAGGGCTGATATGTTGTTGATTGTTATTAGCGTAAAGGGATGATCGTTGCCGAGCGCCAATTTGCGGGCCTCTAGGCATTTAGAAAAGAGGGTTTCCGCCCTATCGTAGTCGCCCAAATCAAGATAAACTCCCGCTAAATTGTCCAGGGTTGTTAAGGTTAATGGGTGCTCTGCTCCAAGAAGCTGATTGCTGATGTCAGCGCTGCGTTTTAGCAATACCTCAGCTTCCAAATATCGACCGGTGTCCGCATAGATTCTGCCCAGATTATTGAGAATATTCGCTGTTGCTAGATGATCTGCTTCTGGCAGAAGCTCGTTCGCTTCAAGGCAGCGCTGATACAAAGACTCTGCTTTGGTGTATTGGCAGAGCAGGAGATGGGCATCAGCCAGCCACTTGAGACTTTGGCTTACGGATAATTCATCGTAGCCAATGCCTGACTCTTCAAGTTCAAGTGATAATTGCCTCAAGCGGAGCAAGAGCTCCCCATGCAGCCCAGCCTCCAAAAGCAGGCTAGCTATGCTATTTATAAAATAAATCAAATGGTCTGGTTCTTCCCTGATCCTGTTGATTTCTTGAACCACCGATGCTGCAATTAATTCATCCAGGTTGGCGTCTGTTTCGCGTTTACAAATCCTCCAGTACTCGATAATTTCAGCGCAGGGTCGCCAACATTGGAGATAGGCGAGGAAGCCAGCGTCGAGTAGGTACTGGCGCAGGTCTTCGAGCCTCCCGGCTTGTTGCAGCTGCCAGGGCCACTCTTCTGCCTTGAATTTAACGAAAGCAACATCATCAACTTCCTCATTTGCTTCTAGCCAATCGGCCAGCTTTTTGTGTTCCTGCCGCCGTCTCGCTTCGGTTTTTAGATAACGAGCCTCAACTGCATTGCGTAGGTAGGTGTTGCCAAACGTGATGCGATTAGCGCTCTCACTCAGCGCTTCCTGGAGTGCGATGCCCACCGGTGCCCATTGCACAGGCAAGAGCCCTGTGATTTCAAGGAGATCTGTTTCGCAGAGCCCTGTACGGCATGCCCACAGGGCACTCAAGGCTTTGGCGAGTGTTCCGCGATGGCCGTCAGCTTCAAGCCGCTTCAGCACCAATCCATAGAGCTCATCGATGCCTTTGGCCTTGAGGTAGTGACTGACTTTCCCTGGCAAGGTTTCGTATGTGGCAGATAGGCGTAGTTCCTCGAGAAGGATGCGCAGAAAGAGGGGCGATCCACCAGAGGGGTGGGCGCTGATCCGCGCTTGGAGATCGGACTCAAGGCCCTTGGTGAATTTGCCGAGGTATTGCTGGATCAAGAGCTCTCGCTCCTGCTCTCCAACGGGACCAATAGTGAGGTTCGGGTAGTTGCGCTCTTGGAGAATAGTGCGCGCCGGGCATTCCAGCGCACTAGCCACCACATGAATTCCTTCTGGTAGGTGCGTTGGCAGCCAGGGCAGGGCCAGTTGATCGCCTTGCTCAAGCTTGTCGAGGCCATCGAGTACCCAGATCCAGCGACAACTGTGGCGTTTACACCATGCACTCAGTAGAGCAAGGGTGGACCCCACCGTGGCGACTAAGTCCCACCAATCCGGCGGTGCCTGGATTGGTTCCGCTAGCTCTTCTGCCAGCTGTCTCGAGACCGTTTCCAACATCCGTGCAAGCATCGGCCGGAGGGCACTAGCATCATTTGTGCTGCCTAGGTGGTGGGCATAGATCCGATCCTCTGGGTAGACCTGTCCGTGGGCTTCCATCCAGTTGGCAATTAGGGCACTTTTTCCGGAACCCGATTCGCCACTTATCAGGATGCGCTGCTCCCCAGAACTGAACCATTGGTTGAGTTGGGCGATGTAATCCTCTCCGCCTAGGTAGAGACCGATGCGATCAGCACGATATTGGGCGTGCTGTCTTGCATGGGTCGCCAATAGATCAGACGATTGCTCATCCGGGAACTGCTCTTCGATCAGGGCCCAGAGGTCGGCTTCTATTCGTTCGGCGATCGCCTGGGGATTGGGCACTTCATCCACGACGGGGAAGCCGCTGCTTTTGATACGTGCCTTGAGGGACTTGAGCTTGCGGACCTCCTGGCGTGTTGTGCAGATAAAACCTGGCCCCTGCTGGCCCAGGCTCCAGGAAGACTCGCGGATGTAGAAAAAGGCCTGCCCGGCCATTTCAGGGTTGTTGAGCACCCCGTGCAGGATTTCCAGCTCAGTCACGCTGCTTCCCGCGATGTGGCTCTGCAACCACGGCTGTCGTGCGAGTAGCTCCGGGCGGTAGTGATCAGCTGGTGGGACCCAGCCATAGCGCTCCCCGAGCAGCCCAATGAAATAGGGCCGGCAGCGCTCGATTTCCCCCAGGCAAATCGGTAGCGTTTCGCCCCGATCCGCCTGTTCGGCGGTGACCCCCCAACGGAGGTCGACCGGCACCAGCTCCACGCCCCGCTCCCGGGCCTTGCGGTTCAGAGCGGGAAACACCCGCTCCACTAGAAGCCGGCGCTCCTCCTGGAAGTCCACAAAGGTGGAGGAGATAAAGACGCGCACCACCCGGCGCTTGTTGCTGCTCATGGTCTGAGCGTGGAGTCACCCCAATTCTGTAGACAGTGCTTCCGATGATCGCGTTTGTTATGAACGGACTGAGGAAGCTGATGATGTGTGGCCACTGAGCCTCCCGGTGGTGATCGAGCACCGTGTCACACCCTGTCAGAGCCGCAAGCCTGGCTGAGGGCATAACCCTGCAGACTGCTCGCCAGCACAGCGATGGCGACGATCAACAGCATCCGATCGATCCGTACAGGTTCTTGCAGACAACTACTCGTCAGCAGAAGACACCAGATTTCTGATCGCGGAGCTGCTCACAGCAAAAGCGCTGTGCGTAGTTCCACACTAGATCCAGCAAGGGCTCAACGTTGCTGATCAGGTACCAGGGTTCCTCCACCGCCAGACCGGTGGGATGCGCCAGGACCCAGGGCTGATTCAAAGTGTGTCACAGGCGCTCTGGCCGGGGCTGTCAGCATGGGTTGAGCTGAGCGGGCTTGCCCCTGCTTTGTGCCTGAAACTGCTGCTGCCGCAACCGATCTCGATCTGATCAG
>NZ_JAGQBW010000034.1 GCF_024345835.1 Synechococcus sp. HJ21-Hayes
CGCTGGTCTCAATCTGCTGCGCCTGGCCGGTTTCGACTCGATCCGCGAGGGCCTGCAAGCGGTGATGCATGACATCAAGGCACTGCTGGCGATGGCGCGACGACAACCAGAGCTCAACCCGTGACCAGACTTTGAATCAGCCCTGGCTCGGTTGCGCAGATGGTTCAGTAGATGCTGAATCTCCGCCTGTTCGCTGAGGTCGCGCAGAACGATCAGGGCGATGCAATCCTGAATGCCGGTGGGCCAGTCGAGGGCGCTGAGGCCGTAGCTGAGATCTGTGGATAAGGCATTCACGGGAATGGAGGCGAGGCCTGTGCTGGCCCTGCCCTCCCAGTCATGAAATGCATAGGTGTCCAGTTTGATGGTTTCGCGCCAGAGTCCGCGTTGCTTCAGGAGGGCACCGAATTGTGGGTAGTACGCGCTGGCTAGCCCCAAGGATGGGTACTGGATCAGATCGCTGGTGGTGAGGCCGGATTCCCCCACCAGGGGATGGTTGTTGGCGCAGGCCATGCGCAGGGGGATGTTGGCGATCTCGTAAACGGCGAAGATCGGATCATCCTGGCCGGGTAGATCCGGCTTACTGCAAGAGATCCAGGCATCAATCACCCGCTCCTGCAAGAGCTGCATGGGGCGTTGGATACCGATCCGGCCCCGGCGTCCGCTAATCCACTGGCTCGGGAGGTCTACCAGGATCTGGCGGCCCGCCCAGTGGTCGGATTCCAGCCGGAGCCGCTTGGTTTTCAGTAACCGATACAGCTGATGAACTTGTCGTTCCAGGCTGAGTAGCAGGCTGTGGGGCTCGGTGCCCCACTCGTTTCTGCTTTTCCGCAGGCTTACGCCCAACACATCGGCCGCATGGGCCGCTCTGCGGGAGATGGCACTTTGGCTGCAGTGGCTGTGTTGGGCTGCATGTTCGCCCGAGCCAAGCCAGATGAGATAGTCCAGGGATTGGAGAGCCTCTGGTGTGAGCATCCATCGGGAAAACCTGGCGACCTTTCTAGGTGTAATTCCTTTTTAATGGCGATCTGCCTTGTATCCATCGCTACCCGCATCATGGGATGCGGACCGGTCTTTGTTTGCTCATTGGAGGGGTGGATAGAATCTGCGAGGTGATCGAGTCTTTGTTGTCATTGTTGCGGTATTGCGTTGATGAGTGAGGCGCTGAGAGTACGGGCGTCTCCCTTGGCCGCGCTGGAGGCCATCGCGGTGATTGCTTCCAATGCCCGCGACTGTGATTTGCGTGTGGCCCGGGTGCTGCCCGTACGCGATGCCTATCCCCTGCTGAATGGACAGGACTACGCCCACAAAACAGCGTCCCTGCAAGTGGGCAGCCTGGGAGTGGCTGTGGGCCTCGGTTCCTCCTTTTGTTTTGAGGTGGACAACCACGAAGTGGTGACCTTTCTGCTCTCTTCGGGAGGGCGAACACGGGTGCGCCTTGGAGGGGCTCTTTATGGCAGCAGTCCTGAGCAGCCCGGCCTGTTTCTGCCGGGTGAGGCCTATCACTGTGAGATCAGTGAGGCCAATGGTTTTGTGGTCACAGTTCGGCCCGAACGATTAGCCAGCGCGGCCCTGGCGATGGCTCAGGAGATCGGTGCTGACTCCGTGGATCTCACCGTGCTCCAGAAACCTCTGGAAGTAGACCTGCAGACTGGCCGATCGGCCCATCTGCTGGCTCTGCTCAGCAACACCCTGTTGATGTTGGATGGTCTGCACGCCGCATCGGTTCTCGAGTTGCAGAGCAAAGCCCTGGAGGATCTGATATGTCGTCAGATCGCAGGCTTGCTGATCCCTCGGCTGGTGGATCGCCGCTGTTGAGTGCAGTGATCCACCAGCTGCTCAGATTGAAGAGGGTAGCCGCCGCGTGAGGTGGCGCAGTTTGCGCAGGGCCTTGAGTTCCACCTGCCTGACCCGCTCGCGGGACACATCCAGCATGCGGCCGATCTCCGCCAGGGTGTGGCGTTCTTCGCCTTCGAGCCCAAAGCGCAGCTCCAGGACCTGGCGCTCCTGCTCGGTGAGGTAGGTGAGCCAGCGACCCAGCTGCTCCTGGTGAATGCCCCGCTCCACCTGCTCGAGGGGCTCGGCGTGGCTGTTGTCCGCAATCAGATCGCCCAGGAAGCTGCGGCCTTCCTCTCCATTCACCGGTGCATCCAGGCTGGAGGTGGTGAGGGCCTGACGCAGCAGGGAATCCAGCTCCTCGATGGGCATGCCCATCTCCTCGGCAATTTCCTTGCGGCTGGGCATGGCTCCCAGCTTGTGGGCCAGATCCAGGCTCACCTTGCGAATGGCAGTGAGCCGCTCAGACAGGTGCACCGGTAGGCGGATGGTGCGCGACTGGCAGGCGATGGCTCGGGTCATGCTCTGGCGAATCCACCAGAAGGCATAGGTGGAGAACTTGTAGCCACGGGTGGGGTCGAATTTCTCCACGGCGCGCTCCAGGCCGAGGGAGCCCTCCTGGATCAGATCCAGCAATTCCAGCCCTTTGCCTTGGTATTTCTTGGCCACGCTCACCACGAGGCGCAGGTTTGCCTTCATCATTCGTTCTTTCGAACGGCGACCCACCCGGATGGTTTTCTTTTCCTTGTCGCTGTAACTCTCTCCCTTGTCTTCTTCCACCAGGCGCATCATTGCCTGCACCTGATTGCCTAGTTCAATTTCTTCAGATGGAGTTAGCAGCGGCACGCGGCCGATGGTGGACAGGTACCAGCTGATCGGGTCATTGCCCCGGCGTCGGCTGGTGCCGCTCGCCGAGAGGCTGGAGGCTGTCATGAGCCGGGTGCTGGAAAGTCCAGAAAATCTCCTATGAAATCGGTGAGTGGATCGGTTGCTTCAGTAACGCTTCAGCTTTCAGCCGCAAAACAACACATTTCAGGATGAAACTTGCGCATTTGTCAGCATTTGCGCTTCTACTAATTTTCTAAAGGTGCTCTTTTGCTGCTTTGTGCTGTTTTTACATCGCTCCCGCAGCAAGGGCTGTGGCGATGGCCATGGGGGTGCCGCCGCCCATGCCTCTGTTGGCAACCGCCCGCAGGCCTGCTGCGGCGTGGTTCAGGGCTGCGGCCGCCAGCAGCACCGCGTCCCCCGTGGCCGCCAGGGCGGCACGCCCCGCTGCGTAGCCCGCCAGCACGTCCCCCAGACCCGCCCGCGCCGCGTGCACCTCGGCCTCCAGCAGCTGCCAGCGGTGTCCATCGGGGCTGGCAACAACGGTGTGGGCGCCCTTCAGCACCACGGCGCAGCCGCTGGCCTGGGCCGCCGTCGCCGCCGCCTCGAGGGGCGGCTCCCCGGCGAGCTCTGGAAACAGCCGATCGAATTCCCCCCGGTGGGGCGTGATCCAGCTGGGCCCGCGGCGGCCTTGAAGCCAGTTGCTGGGCTCCCCCCGCTGGGCCAGGCGATTGAGACCATCGGCATCCAGTAGCAGCAGGCCCTCGAACCGTTGCAGTTGGTGCCAGGCCTGATGGTCGGCGGCCAGTGCCGCCTCGCCATCAGTGGCGTCTGGCCCTGGGCCGATGCCGGGGCCGAGGGCCACGGCGTCCAGACGCTGCAGGGCCGTGGCGGGCAGGTCGCCCAGCTGCACGCCGCCCTGGTGCAAGCCGCCCAGGCTGGCGCTGAGCACGACATGGGGCTGCACGCTCCAGAGCTGCTGGGCTACCGCCGCCGGCACGGCCGCCCGCAAACTGCCGCATCCGCTGGCACTGGCCCCCGCCAGGCACAGCTGCGCTGCACCTGGATAGGCCGGACTGCCGGCGATCACCAGCAGGCGCCCCCGCTGGTACTTGCCCGCAGCCGTTGCGCTGCTGGGCCAGGGCGCTGAGGCGGCATCTCCGGGCCGCAGCCCCAGGGGCTGGTGTGGCTCCAGGGATTGCAGCAGCTGTGGTGGCAGGCCCAGGTCGATCCGTTCCAGCTCTCCCACCCAGGCGAGAGCCTGGTCCTGCACCAGCCCCTGCTTGAGCAGACCGATGCAGGCGGTGAGGCCGGCGCAGGCCGCCTGGCTGCCGAGCCGTTGGCCGCTGTCGGCGCAGAGGCCGGTGGGCACATCCACGGCCACGAGGGATCCGGGGCGCTGCTGTTGGCGGGCGGCCAGCAGGTTCTCCAGACCCTCCCAGCTCTGATCAGGGCGGCGGGTCTGGCCGATGCCGAACAGGGCGTCGATCCACAGCGCCCGATCAGCGGCCTGCGGAGGCTGCTCCAGGCGCGGGATGCCCAGCCACAGCGCGTGGCGCAGGTGGGCGGCCGTGAGCGGTTTGAGCCGCTCGTACGGACACCAGATCCGCGTGGCCACGCCCGCCAAGTGCAGTTCCCGGGCGATCACCAGGCCATCGCCGCCGTTGTGGCCGGGCCCCACCAGCACCACGGCTCCGTTCTGGTGCAGCTGCGGGCCCATCGGGCCGAGCAGCAACCGTTGGGCCAGGGTCAGGGCCGCCTTCTCCATCAGCGCCTCCACCGGCAATCCGCTGGCGAACAGCTGCTGCTCCAGGGCCGCCATCTGGGCCGAGCTCACGAGCAGGTGATCGGCGTCGCGGGGGGGCCAAGACAGCGGCAGCACGGCGGTTGGGGCAGGGACGTGTCAGCGGTACACCCTGCGGTTCCATGATGGAAGAAAAGTCCGGTCTGTCCCCCTGCAGGCCGGCAAGTGTGCTGGTTTGGCCCGTTTTTCCTCTCCCCCCGTTGCCGCCCCAGAGGGCGCGGTTGCCGCCGTGGCGGCCACCATGGCTGGCGCCGAGGCGATCGAGCGCCTGCAGGCCTGGCCAGGGGAGCATCGCGTGGCGGTAGGGCTCTCCGGTGGGGTGGACAGCTCCCTCACGGCCGCCCTGCTGGTGGAGGCTGGCTGGGAGGTGGAAGGGCTCACCCTCTGGCTGATGAGCGGCAAGGGCGCCTGCTGCGCCGAGGGCTTGGTGGATGCGGCCGCCATCTGCGAGCAGCTGGGGGTGCCCCATCACGTGGTGGATTTCCGTGAGCACTTCCAGCAGCAGATCGTGGACTTTCTGGTGCAGGGCTATGGGGCTGGCGTCACGCCCTTGCCCTGCTCCCGCTGCAACCGGGAGGTGAAGTTCGGCCCGATGCTGCGCTGGGCCGCCGAGGAACGGGGCATTGGCCGTATCGCCACGGGCCACTACGCCCGGGTGCGCCATGGGGCCGTGAGCGAGAACGGCCGCCATCAGCTGTTGCGGGGGCTCGATACCCGCAAGGATCAGAGCTATTTCCTCTACGACCTGCCCCAGCAGGCTCTCGCCCATCTGGTGTTCCCCCTGGGGGAACTCACCAAGGGCGATACCCGCGCCGAGGCCGAACGCCATGGCCTGCGCACGGCCCACAAGCCGGAAAGCCAGGACCTTTGCCTGGCCGACCACCACGGTTCGATGAAGGCGTTCCTGGATGCTTACCTGCCCCCGCGCCAGGGTCAGATCGTGATGAGCGATGGCCGCGTGGTGGGCCAGCACGATGGCATCGAGCACTTCACCATCGGCCAGCGCAAGGGGTTGGGGGTGGCCTGGAGTGAGCCCCTGCACGTGGTGCGGCTCGATGGCCCTATGAACCAGGTGGTGGTGGCACCGCGGGCGGAAGCCGCCCGTGCCGATGCGCTCGTGGGGGCGGTGAACTGGGTGTCGATGGCGCCGCCTCAGCAGCCCCTGGAGGTGGAGGTGCAGGTGCGCTACCGCAGTAGCCCGGAGCTGGCTCTGCTGACCCCGCTGCCGGCCACGGACGCCGACGAGGCGGCCGGCCGGCCCCACCGTTGCCGCCTGGAATTCCGCGAGGAGCAGTTCTCGATCACCCCTGGGCAGGCGGCGGTGTTCTACGCCGGTGAGATCGTGCTGGGGGGCGGTTTGATGCAGGGCTAACGGCCGCGCCGGCCGCAGTTCGGCGCTACCAGTAGGGATCGCTGGCCTGCTCCACCCGCAGCTCCCCGCTTTTGCTGGCGGGTACCGTGGCGATGCAGGCCCGAACCGTGGTGCCATTCACCTCGATCTCACAGGCGCCGCAGCTGCCACCCATGCAGCCCGTGGGGATGCTCCAGCCCGCTTGGTGAGCTGCGTCAAGCCAGTCGGTGCCTGGGGCCGCCTGGGTGCTGGGGCCGTGGGGCCAGTGGATGGTGATTGAGGCAGAGGACATGGCCGTGGCGGTGTTCAGGGCTGGAGCAGTGGGGTGAGATCCACGTGGGCTTCAAAGGCATCGGCCAGGCGGTCTAGCAGGGCCTCCCGCTGGCGGCTGTGGTGGGGCTGCTGTTCGGATAGGGGCGCCAGACCCTTGCGGTGGCGCAGCTGATTGAGCCAGCGGCGGCGCCATGGGCCGCTCTCGAACACGCCGTGCAGGTAGGTGCCCGCCACCAGGCCGCCCTGGTGGCCATGGGTCTGCCACCAGCCCAGTTCCGCATCGGTGGCCAAGGCCCCGGCGCTGGCCGTCGCGTTGGGGCTGATCGGCGTGCTGAGGCCTCGGTGGAGCTCGAAACCTTCCAGTTCCAGGGGCGTGGGGCCGGCTGGCCAGAGGGCCTGGCTGCGGCGTTGGCGCAGGGCCTTGGTGCCGCCGAACTGGGTGTGCAGTGGCAACAGGCCAAGCCCTGCTGCGCTGCTGGGGCCCTGGCCCTGCTCACCGCCCTCTAGCCCCTCAGGATCCTGCAGTTGGCTGCCCAGCATCTGCATGCCCCCGCAGATACCGAACACCTGGCCGCCGGCCTGCACGTAGGCCTGTAGCGCCTCCGCCAGGCCACTGCTGCGCAGCGCCGCCAGATCGCGCAGGGTCTGCTTGCTGCCGGGCACCACCACCGCATCGGGCTGGCCCAGCGCTTCACCCGGCGCCACCCAGTTCAGCTGCACCGTGGGTTCGGCCTCAAGGGGATCGAGATCGGAGAAGTTGCTGAGGGATGGCAGTCGCAGCACGAGGATCTCCAGCTCTGCGCCGCGTTTGCGGCCCCGGCGCTCCAGCAGGTCGAGGGAATCTTCTGGGGGGAAGAGCTCATCGAGCCAGGGCATCACCCCCAGCACCGGGATGCCCGTGTGGCTCTCCAGCCAGCGCCGCCCCTCATCGAACAGCTCACGGCGCCCGCGGAAGCGGTTGATCAGCAGGCCCCGAATCAGCGGACGCTCCACCGGCCGCAACAGCTGCAGGGTGCCCACGAGCTGGGCGAACACGCCGCCACGCTCGATGTCGGCCACCAGGAGGCAGTTGGCCCGCAGGAATTGGGCCAGGCGCAGGTTGGTGAGGTCGCGGGATTGCAGGTTCACCTCCACGGGGCTGCCGGCCCCTTCCAGCACCAGGCGCCCGCCCACTGGATCCGCCTGCAGCTCGCGGAGCCCCTGGCGGATGGCGGCCCAGCCCGGCCGGAACCAGTCGCGGTAGTAGTGCTCGGCCCGGCACTGGCCCACGGAGGCCCCCAGGTGGATCACCTCACTGGTGCTGTCGCCCTGGGGTTTGAGCAACACCGGGTTCATGGCGCAGCGGGGTTCCTGACCCGCGGCCCAGGCCTGCAGGGCTTGGGAGTAGGCCATTTCACCCCCGGCCTGATCCACCCAGGCGTTGTTGCTCATGTTCTGCCCTTTGAAGGGCAGGGGGGTCTCGCCGCGGCGGCGTAGCACCCGGCAGAGGGCAGCTGTCATCAGGGATTTGCCGGCGCCACTGCTGGTGCCGAGCACCATCAAGGGCCGGGGCGCGCTCACCTGCATCACAGCCGGGGCCGGTGGCGCCGCAGGCTCTCCTGCAGGCGCAGGGCCAGGTTGGCGGCGGGGATATCCCCCGGCCAGCTCTGCAGCACCTGGCGCCCGAGTGGCGTGAGCCGCACCCGCTCCGTGAGGCCCTGGCCGTCCACTTCGCGCCGCAATACCCCCAGCTGGATCAACCAGATGAAATGGTCTTCGGCGCGGGAGGGGGTCAGCCGCCGCAGGCAGAGGCGGGCCCAGTCGGCGCTGCTGCACAGGCTCACGCTGCTCAGGGCCTGGGTGTCCAGCTGTTCGTAGAAGGCCCGCCGGAAGGGCAGGCAGCGCAGGGAGTGGCAGGCCCTGCGCAGGGCTCGCTGCTCGTTGGCGTCCATGGCGGCCGTGGCTTCGAACCTTGCAGGCACTGCCATTGTCTTGCCTCACCCCATCGCCCTGCTGGCCGTGCTGCTGCTCGCCTCTGCCTCTCCTGCCAGGCGCCGCCTGCTCGAGCAGGCGGCGATTCCCCATCGGGTGCAGGTGAGCGGCGTGGATGAAGCGGCCATCACCGATCCCGATCCGCGGCGGCTGGTGCAGCGGCTGGCGGAGGCCAAGGCCCGTGCGGTGGCGCACCATCAGCCCGATGGCCTCGGCGTGCTGGGCTGTGATTCATTGCTGGTGTTTGACGGGGAGGTCTTCGGCAAGCCTGCGGACCCCTCCGAGGCCAGGGCGCGCTGGCTGCGGATGGCCGGCGGTTGGGGTGAGCTGATCACTGGCCATTGCCTCATTGCGGGTGGCCATGAGAGCGCCGAAGACATCCCTCGACTCGCCGCGGTGGTGACCCGCGTTCAGTTTGCGTCGATTAGCGCGGCGGAAATTGACGACTATGTGGCTACTGGGGAACCGCTTCAGTGCGCTGGTGGCTTTGCCCTGGAGGGGCGGGGTGGCTTGTTGGTAGAGCAGATCGAAGGCTGTTTCAGCAACGTGATTGGCTTGAGCCTGCCGCTGCTGCGCGGGTGGCTTACTGGCCCAGCAAACTGTCAATGAAGCTCCCCAAGGTGAGGCCGCTGTTGGATGCGCCCTGGGGTGTCACGGTAAGAACCCGATCCGACCAACTAAAGCTGATGGTGCGGCCCTGGTCTCGCACTTGTAATGGCCAAGTCTTGCCTTGGGGATCGGTGAGCACGTAAGTGCCACCACGCGGCCTGTTGATGCTGTAGCGCGTGCCATCCTGAAGGCTCACCTCCAGGTTGCGACCCTGGCTGTTTTTGCTGTCGCGCACGTCACAGCTCCCGCGGAACAGCGTCTTGAACCAGCGGGTGATGCTGCACTGGCCAATCCGGGTCTGGCTCCCGCTGCTGGCAGTACTGCCCCCCCCACCAAAGAGCTGGTTGGACAGGAGCCCATCGACCCGTTGCCGGCTCCAGCCATCACTCCAGCAGGTGCGGGCCATCACATCGCACGCGCTGCCGTTGCTCAATTGGAACTGCCTTGGAGGAGCCTGGCCGGCCAGGTTGCGTATGGCGGTTTGTTCGGCAAAGGCCCCGAAATACTCTCGGGTCAGACCGAAGGAGAGGCCAGTCTGGTCGTAGCAGAGCTGGCCTACGGGATCACAAAGTACCCCTGATTTGGGGGTCTGCAAACCCTGGAGTCCGTTGCTGGCTGTCGGGCTGGATGAAGGCAGCGAGCCAAACAGCTGCTGGGTGAGCTTCTGTGCCACTTGGGCTTTTTGCCAGCCATCGCCCCAGCAGGTGGCGATGCCCACATCACATACAGCACCGTTACTCAGCCGAAACGCGTTGCTGGCTGGTCGGTTGCGCAGCTCGCTCATCAGCCGGTTCGCTGCGATGCTGCCGAAGTAGCTCTGGGTGTGACCCACCGACGGACCCTGGCGGTCGTAGCAGGTGGAACTGACCTGGTCGCAGATCACACCGGGTGTAGGGCCGATGATCCCCCCCTGGGATTGGGCCGCGGCAGGCCCCCACCCGAGGCTGCCGCTCAGTAATCCAGCAGTGAGCAGGCCGATCCAGGTTGCTGGGACGGCCGCGCTCGGGCAGGGGTTGGCGTCAGGCAGCGGACATCGCATCCAATCAAGCCAGTCACTACCGAAAAGCTACGCAGCTTGGAAGCCGGTCGCAAGAAAAAAGCCCCCGCCGTGAGGCAGGGGCTGAACGGTGTGTCTGAGCGACGGCAAAGCAAGCGTCGATCAGTCGAGGTCTGGCATGGCCAGGGTGGGCTCGGCCTTGCGATCGATGCCCTTCTCGAAACCGGCAGCAGCAGCGCGGGCGCGGCCGGCGTGCCAGAGGTGACCCACCAGGAAGAAGAAGGCGAGCACGAACTGGGTCGCGGCCAGCCACTGGCGGATGTTCACGAAGTTCACCGAGTTGGGCTCGGTGATGATGCCGCCCACGGAGTTGAGGGAGGCGTTGGGGGCGTGAGTCATGTACTCAGCCGCACGGCGCACTTGCCAGGGCTGAATGTCGTTCTGGAGCTTGTCGAGGCTCAGGCCATTGGGGCCGCGCAGCGGCTCCAGCCAGGGACCACGGAAGTCCCAGAAACGCATGGTTTCACCGCCGAAGATGATCTCGCCCGTGGGGGAGCGCATCAGGTACTTACCCAGACCGGTGGGGCCCATGGCCGAACCGATGTTGGCGCCGAGGCGCTGGTCACGCACCAGGAAGGTGAAGCTCTGGGCCTGGGAGGACTCGGCGTTGGTGGGGCCGTAGAACTCCGAGGGATAGGCGGTGTTGTTGAACCAGATGTAGGCCGAGGCGATGAAGCTCATGAAGCTCAGGGCGCCCAGGCTGTAGCTCAGATAGGCCTCACCGTTCCAGATGAAGGCGCGACGCACCCAGCCGAAGGGCTTGGTGATCACGTGCCAGATGCCACCGAAGATCAGGGTGAGACCCAGCCAGATGTGGCCGCCGATGATGTCTTCCATCGAGTTCACCCCGATGATCCAGCCCTCGCCGCCGAAGGGGGCGCGGGTGAGATAGCCGAAGATCACGCCGGGATCCAGGGTGGGGTTGGTGATCAGGCGCACATCGCCGCCACCGGGGGCCCAGGTGTCATAGACACCGCCGAAGAACATGGCCTTGAACACCAGCAGCAGCGCACCCACACCCAGCAGGATCAGGTGGTAGCCAATGATGTTGGTCATCTGGTTCTTATCGCGCCAATCCTGCGAGAAGAAGGCGGAGTAGTTCTCCAGAATTTCGGGGCCGCGCAGGGCGTGATACAGCCCGCCGAGACCAAGCACGGCGGAGCTGATCAGGTGCAGCACACCCACCACAAAGAAGGGGTAGAGGTCGGTGACCTCACCACCGGGGCCCACGCCGTAGCCAAGGGTGGCCACGTGGGGGAACAGGATCAGGCCCTGTTCGTACATGGGCTTGTCGAAGGTGAAGTGGCTCACCTCGAACAGCATCATCGCGCCGGCCCAGAAGACCATCAGGCCAGCGTGAGCCACGTGGGCGCCCAGCAGGCGACCCGAGAGATTGATCAGGCGAGCATTACCCGACCACCAGGCATAGCCGGTGGAGTCGAGGTCCTTCCCGCCGATCCCGGACAGGGAGGGATTAGAGAGCGTTACCACGGGGCAGAACCTCTTCAGGGAAGACGAAGTTTTCGTGCGGCTGGTCAGCCGGTGCCATCCAGGCACGCAGACCTTCATTCAACAGAATGTTCTTCGTGTAGAAGGTCTCGAATTCGGGATCCTCAGCGGCGCGGATTTCCTGCGACACGAAGTCGTAGGCGCGCAGGTTGAGGGCCAGGCCGATGATGCCGATGCTGCTGGTCCACAGACCCATCACCGGCACGAACAGCATGAAGAAGTGCAGCCAGCGCTTGTTGGAGAAGGCGATCCCGAAGATCTGGCTCCAGAAGCGGTTGGCCGTCACCATCGAGTAGGTCTCTTCTTCCTGGGTGGGCTCGAACGCCTTGAAGGTGTTCGCCTGCTCGGAGTCTTCGAACAGGGTGTTCTCCACCGTGGCGCCGTGGATGGCGCAGAGCAGAGCACCGCCGAGGATGCCGGCCACTCCCATCATGTGGAAGGGGTTGAGGGTCCAGTTGTGGAAGCCCTGCAGGAACAGCA
>NZ_JAGQBW010000035.1 GCF_024345835.1 Synechococcus sp. HJ21-Hayes
AAGACCGCATAGCTCCCTGGGAGGCAAAACTCCCGATGAGGTCTACACTGAAAATGAACCCTGTTCCTCCCGCCCGGAGTTAACGATGTCAGGGGCCGGAACTGTCCAATAAAAGGCACCCACCTCAATCTGGATTGCGGACAAAGAGGGTGACTTGCCTCCATGGCTAGTGGTCAACAACCCCAGGCTGCGACCGATCACGGTTCCCAATCCCGATCGCAACACCCGCCGCCAAGTTGCTCCCACCCTCGTTAAAGGCCTACCAGGGGCCGCAACGTCCACCGAGGAGGTCCTGCGAGCCGCAGAAAACACCTTGGTTGAGCAGTGCGAAGGATTGCTGCTGATCGACATGGTGGCCATTACGGACCTCTGCAGGCGGGAGGCCGTAGCGATTACGGAGTTAGGGGATGGCATCCGCCGCTTCAAGCTTGGCGTCACCGAAAACCCCTGGGCCCAGCTGAACCGCGAGCACATCCGTCAGGCGGACCAAACCGTCAGCCGCCGGATCAAGGGCCAAGACCATGCGGTGACCAAGATGCTGGACATCGTCAAACGGGCGGTGATTGGCCTGACCGGTGAGCAGGGCAAGCTCGGCCGCCCGCGAGGTGTTGCTTTCTTGGCCGGGCCCACTGGTACTGGCAAAACCGAATTGGCCAAAACCATCACCGAGCTGTTGTTTGGCGATGAGGGGGCCTATATCCGATTTGACATGAGCGAGTTTGCCGCTGAGCACTCCGATCAACGCCTGATCGGAGCACCTCCGGGCTACGTCGGCTACGACGTTGGCGGCGAACTAACCAATGCGATCCAAGAGAAGCCTTTCTCGGTGGTGCTCTTCGATGAAATCGAAAAAGCGCACCCGCGCATCCTCGACAAGTTTCTCCAGGTGCTGGATGACGGCGTTCTCACATCCGGGCGTGGTGAGCGGGTCTATTTCTCCGAAGCCTTTTTGATCTTCACCTCCAACCTCGGCATCTATCGGATGGGTCCCGATGGTGAGCGGGTACCCAATACCAGCCCCGACGATCCCTTTGTTGCTGTGCAGCAGAAGGTGTCTGGGGAGATTGACCGTTTTTTCAAGCTGGAACTGGGGCGTCCTGAGATTTTGAACCGCATCGGAGAGAACGTCATCGTCTTCGATTTCATTCGCCCAGATGTAGGAGAGGAGATCTTTTCGATGATGGTGGCGGCGATCCTGGAGCGGGTTGAGAAAGCGACGGGCCGGAGCGTCATGCTCAGCGATTCGGCACGCCAACAACTGCAAGCCATTTGTCTTGCCGACCTCTCCGACGGCGGTCGCGGGATTCGCAACCAACTGGAAGCGCACTTGGTGAATCCCTTGGCTCGAGCACTCTTCGACCAGCCAGCCACTGGACCTGCCTGCGTCAGCGCTGTTCGGGTCAGCGGTGGCTTAACGACCTTGGAATTCCAGGCAGGGGAGGGCATCTGAGATGACGGCTACTTCAATGTTCGTGAATCTCAGCAGGCTCCACTTCCCCGTCAGCAGCCTTGGCTATGGGCAGCGAGTTGCGGTCTGGTTTCAGGGATGCTCCTTGCAGTGCCCTGGTTGCGTCAGCCAAGACACCTGGGAGCACGGCCTTGGAACCATGCCCCTTGAAAGCTTGGTGGAGCAAATCGCCCGCTGGAATGACGCCGCCGATGGCCTCACAGTTTCAGGGGGGGAACCCTTTGAGCAACCAGGTGCCCTGCGGGAACTGCTGCTCTGGTGGCGACAGCAACAGGGGGGCGATGTCCTGGTCTTTTCAGGCTTGAGCTGGGAGCTGCTTCAAAGCACCTATCCAGACATCCTCCAGTTGATCGATGTCTTGATCAGTGACCCCTTTGAAGCTGGAGCGGGCCAAACCTTGCCCCTAAGGGGTTCAGACAACCAGCGGCTGCACTGCCTCTCACCCCTTGGCCAAGAGCGCTACCGGCAAATACCGGAGGAGAGTGTTTTAGATGTTTGCCTCGATGGCGACAAGGTTTGGCTGGCTGGGATCCCTCGCCAAGGGGATCTAGCCAAGCTGCGAAGCCAGCTCCAGGGTTTGGGCCTCGAGCTCAGCACATCTGATCAGGCGGGGTGCATGCCATGACAATCCGCCTAGTGAAAACCTGCCCCAGCTGTGGCCATGCCAACGACCCGGGGGAGTTCTATTGCGTGCGCATCTTGGCCACGGGACTGGCCTGTGGATTCACGATCCTCGATGAACCACCCCTGCCCGAGGGAGGGCAACCGATCCATCCTGAACCGGTAGTACCCGCTGCGGATTTGCCAGGGGCCCCAGCGGCAGAGACCCCAGAGGTGGAAGCTCCAGAGGATGGTTCGATAAGCGATGGCCGTTGGTGCCTTAACGGCCATGCCATGCAGGCCAATGATCAAATTTGCCTGAGCTGTGGAGCGAGCGCTGCAGAGGCTTCAGAGCACCTGGGTGACGACCCTTCCACTGGTTCCAGCGAGGCTTTAACGGGTCAACGACTCGATGCCATTCCCGCCGAATCCCGGGCAAATGACACCTTCATACGCACCTTGCTCAGGGCGGTGCACACCCAACTGGAGGCCTATGCCAGCGATGGCCGCGGACACGGCGCTATCTGCCCAGATGCCTTTCTCGTCCCCAGCCTTGACCCCCTGGAGGTGTCGCTGCTGGAGTCGGCCGTCGCAGCAAGCCAATCCCCTCGAAGTGGTGATCTGACGCTCAACGGCCATGGTCAGGTCTCCCGTTACTCGCCACCTGAGCAGCTGATCGGCATCCAATCTCCGGCCTCCGACTGGTGGAGCGTGGGCTTGCTGTTGCTGGAGCAGTGGCAAGGGCCCGGGCTTTGGGAAGGGATCCACGAACGGGCCTGGTTGCTGCAGGTCATCACCGAAGGCATTGCCATCCCGGCTGCGATCGAGCCCGATTGGCGCGATCTTCTGATGGGTCTGTTGACCCGAGACCATAGCCAGCGCTGGGGCGCGGAACAAGTGGGGCGCTGGCTCTCTGGGGATCGCGACATCGCGATTCACTACGAGAGTGCTGCAAGTGAGGATGCAGGGGAGGCCATTGCCCTTGGTGGTGTGCGCCATCGCACCCCTGCCAGGTATGCCCTTGCCGCTGCCCAGGAGCAGAACTGGGGGCTGGCTTTGGAGCAGCTCACCAACGGTGAATTGCTCACCTGGCTGGAGCAAAAGCAGTGGGATGCAGAACCCGTTGCCGAAATCCGCCGCCTCGCCAATGACGGGGCCCTGCCCTGCGATGAACGGTTGATGGTGGTTCTTCTGCTGTTGAACCCCAACCTGCCCCTTTGCTTCAGGGGTGACTTGGTGACCCCCGCCACTTTGGCGGCCACCCCAGAGCGCTCCCGCGATTGGTTGCGCGGATCTGTGCCCGAGCGGTTACTGCGTATTGGGCGCCAAACCTGGCTGGCTGATCTGGCCGCACGTCGCTCCAACGCCATGGAGCTGGCCAGGAGCCTGAAATTCAGCCTTGTGGAAGCACGCTTTGAAGCCGCTGCTTTAGTGAGCAACAGGCAACAGCTAGAAGCGGCCTGGGCCCAACGTCGCCGTGATTGGCCTGATGCCGTCCATCAAGGGGTCTTGAATCTGATTAGCAAGGGCAACCGCAGCGCCGAAGAGTTGCTGCTGTTGATCAGTGCTCCCCTCGAGCAGTTCCGTTCCGCCGCCCTGGTGCTGGAAGAAGCCAGGCAAGCCGCTGCAACCGCTGAGCTTCTCGATGGCTGGAGTGACGATGCAGCCCGGCCTTGGTTGGAGCAGGAGCGACGCAGTGTTCTCCAAACCCTCGCCGATCGTTTGGCGGATTTCGTGCGCTGCGGCATCCCCTTGGCAGACCATTGGGCGGACCAATTCCGCTACGAGCGGCGCATCTCCCTTGCCAGAGCCCTGGTGCTGTTGGCCATTCCCCCTGGGCAGTGGCAACGGCCGGAAGGGGGCGAACATTGGCAACGGTTGATGCATTTCTTTCACCGGCGCGTCCTGGGAGGCATCCAGCGCGGTCCATTGCTGGCCTTGAGCATCAAGCCGGGCGGTGACCGGATTGACCTCAATGAACTTGGCAGTGATGCCCTGCCGGCTCAAACCCTTCTCGACCATGTCGTCTCCCGGCGGTCGTCGCTGCGGCTCATCGATCCCAGCCGATTGGAGGAAGCACCGGGGCTGGCTCAGCGTTTGCGGCGCCTCCGCCAAACCGTTGATGCCTACCAGCGCGAAACGGGCATAGCCGCGTTGCACCTGGGCTTTCCCCTGCTGCTTTTAAAACCGCCAACGGCAGCGCAGGACGACACGCGCCAATCCAACCTCGTTCCGGTGTTGCTCTGGCCCGTGCAGATCGGCTCAGGTCAACAAGGGGCAGGGCCAAGCCTTGGCTTTGACAGCGAGCGCCAAGACGGCGAAGGGATCCGCCTGAATCCTGCTCTGACAAGCTTGCTCAGCCAAAGGCAACGCCTCGAGCTCGAAGCAGCGGCCTTGGAAATCAGCCAGCGGGCAGCCCTCACTGGTGTGCAGGTGATGGAGGTGCTGAGCACCATCTTCCCGAGCAGCGATCTGGAACTGAAGCCGTGCCCCCAAGAGCGCAAGCTCGCCAAGGAAGAAAGCCAACGCCTCTGCGCAGCAGCAGCCCTCTTTCACTGCACCTTCTCTGCCCAAACCTTGGCCCATGAACTGGCCCAGCTCGAGCGCATGCCGGCGCTAGAGGGTCCCATGGCTTCCCTTTTGCGGCTTGGTGATGGGCGGGCGGCAAGCCCAGCGTCAAAAGAAAGTGAACCACCCGAGAGCGGCCTGATCCTCGTCAGCCAGGCCGACCCATCCCAGAAACGCGCGGTGGCGCAGGCACGCCAAACCCCAGGAGTGCTGATTCAAGGGCCGCCGGGAACGGGCAAAAGCCAAACCATCGTGAATGTGGTGGCTGACGCCATTGCTCGCGGCGAACGGGTTTTGGTGGTTTGCCAGAAACAGGCCGCATTGGAGGTGGTCCGCAACCGCCTCGATGCCGTAGGCCTCGGCCCAAAGCTGGCCCTGATTACCGACCCAGGCCGGGATCGCCGCATCGTCCTCCAGCAGTTGAGGCAACAACTCGACAACCTTGCCCAGCGCCCCGATGCCCGCTCGCTGGCACCGGCACGGGAAGCCATCGCCACCGATGTCTACCGGCTCGAAAACGAACTCGATGATCTGCATCAAGCCATGGCCATGGCCGTTGGCAGCAGTGGCTTCCTCTACGGGCAGGTGATTGAGGAGTTGATCGCCGACCAGGCCATGGGCGGCAGCTTGGATCTCCCTGGCTTGAGGCCTGGGTTGGTGGGCCTGCACCACGAACAGGTGCGAACCCTGGCAGAGCTGGGCGGCGATCTGGCGCCCCTGTGGCTGAGAGCCAAGCCAGAGGGTAGTGCCCTCAGTGTGCTGCAGCGCTTTTCAACGGATCCAGGCAACCTCGCGTCCCTGCAAGACGCCCTGAGCAAGCTCGCCGATGCGGAGGAGTACCGACAACAGGCCTGCTTGGAAGCAAGCCTGCACTCCGGCGGGGTGCTTGAACCGCTGGATGCAACGCAAACGGAGCATTGGCTCCAGTTGCACGGAGCAGCGTTTGTTGCCGCGTCTCAGACGCTGGCGGCACTACTGCCCGGCTGGCTCCCTTTGTTCAGCGATTCCAGCGGCCAAGCCCTCGAGGAGCGCCTTGCCACGGAGATCCGTCAGCTGAGGCTGATGCAAGAACCGGGCATCGCCCTGCGCTGGCACTCTGTTCTGGAGCACGTCAATGACGACGATGTCGACGAACTCAACCAGGCAGCGGCCCGGTGGTTGCTTTGGCATCGCTCCTTGCTGCGCCACGTGTATCCCCGTTTTGGCCAGGCCAAGGCCACCCTTGCGGCCTTAGCCAGCGATGCCCTTGGGGCCGGTGCAGCGGGGGTGGGAGAACTTAAGACCTATCTGGACCACGCCCTAGGGCTGAGGGTCCATTGCCGGGCTTTGGAATCGATTCAACGTGCTCTGGGACTCGATGCCAGGGTGATCAACAGGCGCCCACTGCAACTTTTGGGGCAATTGGAGGCCCTAGCCGCCCTGCTGCAGGAAGGGCGAGCCCTTGTCGAGGGCGCTGCCCAGTGCCCGGAACCCCAAGCTTGTGAGCTGGCCCTGCAATCGGGCCGCGCCGAATCCCTGCGGGACTTGGTGGGCAGCCTGCGTCTTGGCATCCAACGCCAGGCCCTACGGCAACGCAGCCTCCAGCGCTTGGACACCCTGACCCCCTGGTTCCAACCCAATTGGATCGCCAGTTGCACCGAGGCTGTGGCCCTGAATCAATCGATCAGCGCCGAGCTCGCTGCCATCGCTGCCGCCATGCCCACGGTGGTGGACTACCAGCTGTATGACAGTCGCACCCGGGGCTTGTCGGAGCAGGAGCGCCATCTGCTCAGCCATTTCAGCGCTGAACGCTCTCGCCTTGAACAGGGCCCTGAAACCGCGGTGGGGTCAACCGTGCGGCAAACGATCTGGCGTGAGGCCCTGTTGGCATGGCGCAGCCAAGCGGAAGCCGAGGAGCCGGTGTTGTTGCTGGCCCGGGAAGACGTGGAGCGACGGGTGGAGCGACTTGCCGCCCAGGACGAGCGGCTCGTGGCCATCAACCGAGAGCAAACCGCCGCCTTGCAGAAGCCCGAGCGGGTCCTGCAACGGGCGCAATGGGACGAGGTAGTGATGCTGACGGGGCCTAGGGCCCGCAAGCTGCGTGAGGTAGTGGAGCTTGGCGAGGAGCGCGGCCTGTTTGAGCTCAAACCGGTCTGGTTGGCCAACCCGGAAACGGTGGCCCGCATCTTCCCCCTGAGGCAGGACTTGTTTGATCTGGTGATTTTTGATGAGGCGTCTCAACTTCCGGTGGAGCACGCCTTACCAGCCCTCTACCGAGCTGGTCGGGTCGTCATTAGTGGTGACGACAAGCAACTGCCCCCCACCAGATTTTTCAACACCGGTTTTGCCACCGACAGCGATGACGACAGCGATGGGCTGGATGTCTTTTCAGAGGACGCCATCGAGGCCCAGGAGATCCGCCGCCAAGTCAAGGACTGCTCCAACCTGCTGGAATTGGCCATGGCGGCTGGCCTAGCCAAGGTGTCGCTTGACATTCACTACCGCTCCACCTTTCGGCCGCTCATCAGCCATTCGAACGCTGCCTTCTATCAAGGCACGCTCAGCGTGCCGGCCTTGCACCCCGTCGATGAGATCTGCAAGCGCAGACCCCTGGAACTGATTGCCGTCAATGGCATCTACGAGGGCCAAAGCAACCGCGATGAAGCCGAAGCCATCGTGGACTTTCTTGCGGAGCTCTGGAGTAGCCAGCCTGAGGCCCCCAGCCTTGGGGTCGTGAGTTTCAACAAAAACCAAGCCGATCTGATCGAAGATTTACTGGAGGAGAGGGCCGATCAAGACCAGGCCTTCTTTAAGTCTCTGGTTCTTGAACGGGCACGGCGGCACAACGGAGAAGATTGCGGCTTCTTCGTCAAAAACCTCGAAAACGTGCAGGGGGATGAGCGGGATTGGATCCTGTTTTCGACCACCTTTGGCCGGGATCGCCAAGGACGTTTCCATCGCCTCTTTGGGGCGTTGGGTCAACAGGGAGGGGAACGGCGGCTCAACGTCGCCACCTCCAGGGCCCGCGACAAGGTGGTGATCTTCAACTCAATGCCGATTGAAGAGATCAGTGACCTCCCGAGGAGCCGCAGACCACCAGAAACAGCCCGCGACTTTCTCCAGTCGTACTTGATCTATGCCGCCGCCATCTCTGACGGCCGACTGGACGATGCGGAGCGCTGGCTCGAGCGTATTAACGATGGGCCCCGCCATGGCACCAGCCTTGGGGCAGCCCAAGGCAGCGGCCGCGGCTTCGTAGCAACGGTGGCCGAACACCTGGAGGGGCTGGGGTATGCGGTGGAACGGGCCCCGGCGCAGGATGCCTTTGGCTTTGATCTGGCCATTAGGGATCCCGCCACGGGGCTGTTTGCCCTTGGTATCGAGTGCGACGCCCCGCGGCACAAGGATTTAATGCAAGCCCGCGACCGAGAGATCTGGCGGCCGTCGGTGCTGAAACGCTGCGTGCCTCATACCCACCGCATCTGGTCGCGCCACTGGTTGATCGACGCCAACAGCGAGAAAAGCCGCTTGCAGCGAGCCCTTCAGAGAGCCCTTCCAGCTCCGCCCTAATCGTCGGCTCGTTGCCCCATCCCTTCTGCCAAACCTTCCGACCTCCAACTCCTTTGCAAACCATGAGCGGCCCAAAGATTGTCGATATCCGTGTCCTCCAGGCCCAGCGTGAACGTCAGCTGAGGCTGCTGCGCGAGCGCATTGCCTACCAACGCAAGCAGTGGGAGCGCTCCCGCCAGCGGTTGCAGGACGCCATCCATGAACTGGCAGACCAGGCCGATGGCCAGACCGTGAAGACGATCCAGGCCGCAGTGCGGAAAATCGAGCAGCGCTTCCAAAGCTGGCCTGACGATACCGACCTCGAGCAACTGTTGCAGCTCAGTGAGGCTCAACTGCGCTTCATTGAGCAGGAGACCCAGGAACTCAAAGAGCAGCTCACCCGCCAGTTGGCTGATTCCCGCCAGGGCCAGCGCTCTCTACAGCTGGCCATTGCTGATGCGGCCAGCCGGTTGGAGCGGGCGGGGCTTGGCACTGAACGGGATGAGCTCCTGGCTCAAGCCACCACTGGTGCCCTAGAAGCTGCCCTGGACAGGCTCAACGCTGCCGCCGTGGAAGTGGGCGATGGGGCCCTTGCTGCAGCCACCACAGAGCTGGTGGGGAGCATCAAGACGGAAAAGATTGATGCCTTGCCAACAATCGATGCCGCTGGCGAGCGGGTCGGGCGTTTGCTCGTACAACTGGAGCTACTGGGGGAATCCAGCCAAATCGCAGACTTCGCCGAGCGCCTGGAGAACTTGGCCTTGGTGGTCGATGTATCCCAGCGCCGGCTTCTCACCAATTCGCTGGCACTGGAGATCGATGCGGCCCTCAGTGCTGATCGTGTGGAACAAATCCGCCAAGCCAGCCTGGCTGCACTGGAAGCGGAACTGGCGATCTATCAAGCGGTGCCACCAGCATTGATCGAGCAGCTGCACATCCTTAAAGGTCAGCCCCAAGCAGTGATTACTGAAGTTGCAGCTGCCGTACGCAACTGGTGCGATGCCGAGGCCCAGCGCCAAGACGGCGAACAGATCCGCTCCCTGGTGTTGGGATCCCTGCGAGAGCTGGGTTATGACGTGCGGGAAGGCATGGCAACCGCCTGGGCAGAAGGCGGCCAGCTGATGTTGCAAAAACCCGGAAGCAGTGATTACGGAGTGGAGCTGCAGGACGTGAATGGCCGCGTGCGAACCCAAGTGGTGCGCTTTGGCGATCCAGCTGCAGACCCAACTGAGCAACAAAAGCAGAGGGATGTGGAGGTCGAACAGCAATGGTGCACGGCCCATTCGGCCGTACTCAAAAACCTTCAAGACGCAGGTCTTGAGGCCAAGATTCTGGCTTCACGGGCAATTGGCGAGCTGCCTTTGGAGATCAGAGCTGTGGATTCGGCAACGATCGCGGACCAGCGCAATGCGGCGACCAGACCAGCCGCCCCTAGCCAGCGCCAGATGAAAGGGAGTTAGCGCAAGCTTTCGCAAGCCTGGCCATCGCCATAGGCATCGAGGTAGGTATGACCTTGGCGCAACAGGTCTTGGGCTTTGGCGTAGGAGCCAATATCGTGACAGCACAGTTTCCTATGAGAGACGGTTCCCCCAGATTCTCTCGGTGACGTGACCCCCTTTGCTGCTCCAGTTCTTATGAGAGCTGATGGGGTGATCAAGCCGCTTTCCATTGCTGGAGGACTTCCAGGGGCGTACGCCCCTAGAGAGCCGAATGCGGTCTGTACACGTTGTACTCGATTCGGTGCTGCTCCGCCAACAGCTTGGCTTCCTGCACCGTGGTGAACAGTTCGATGTTCAGAAACTCGTCCCTGAATCGACCATTGAATGACTCCACAAATGGGTTCTCCCAGGGTGAGCCTGGCGGGATGTACGCCGTTCCTGTTCCGCTGCCTGTGCACCACTCCTGCAGGGCGTGGGCAATGAACTCAGGGCCATTGTCCATCCGCAGGTGAGTGGGAGGTGGATACAGCTTGAGCAGCTCCTCGATCGTGTCGATCACATCCATAGCCTGACAACAGCGGCCCACCCGAATCGCCAGGCAGACCCGGCTGAATTCGTCAATCACGTTCAGGAACTTGAGCGTGCGGCCATTCAGCCCGCAGGAGCTCCCGGCCACCGTCAGCAGGCCGAGAACGCTTCCGCTTGCGTGGCAGGGGCCGCTGCAGCCCCTCCTCCCGCCAGATCCGTTGCACCCGCTTGTGATTGACGCTCCAGCCATCCAGCCGCAGCCGCCGGTAAACCAGCCTGCGGCCCCAGCGCACATGGCGCCGGGCCAGCTCCCGGATCCGCCGGCGCAGCTTCTGCTCCTCGATATCCGCCACCGGCACCGGCCGGCGTTGGGTGTTGCGATTCTGGCCCGCCAGCCGGCAGGCACGACGCTGGGACACCCGGAATCGATCCTGCAGAACCACGACGGCTCTGCGGCGACGTTCCGGGCTTAGAAGTTTCCCTCGGCAAGCTCCTACTGCTTCGCAGAAGCCCTTCGGGCTAGAGCATCGCCTTATCCAATTCGGCGTCTGCCAATAATCGCTTTAGCCGTGTGTTCTCCAGCTCGAGCTCCTTGAGGCGTTTGGCCTCCGTGGCCTTCATGCCGCCGTAGAGCTGCTGCCAGCGGTGGTAGGTGGGGGCAGACACCTACAAGGCCCTGCAGACATCGGCGACGCTCTGGCCCTGGTTGAGGAGCTGCTCAGCAGTGCGCAGCTTGCGGATGATCTGCTCGGGGTTGTGGCGCTTGCGTTTCATGGGGCTTCTCCTGGCCAATTCTGGCCGGTAGGGAAGCTCTCATAAAGACTGGTTCAGTTTTTGGGGTCCACGTCAGCTGGAACTACGTGATGCGCCTGCGCGGCGACACCGAGATCCATTGCACCGCAGCGCCTCTGGGCTGTCAGGTTCGCCGGTTGCGCCTGCGCCGCGGGCACTGTCGGGGTTTCCGCAGCGTGAGGCTATGGACTGAAGGCCGCCAAACGGTCAACCTGGTCCTGGCGCAGGGCTGATTCAAAGTTTCAACACAGGTTGGGCTGCGGCTGTCGCCGTACCAGCGCCAGCAGTGCCGTGATGTCGTGCATCACCGCCTGCATTCCGGCTCGAATCGATCGAAAACCAGCCAGCCTC
>NZ_JAGQBW010000036.1 GCF_024345835.1 Synechococcus sp. HJ21-Hayes
GTTCCTAAACTTTTCGGTTGTCCAGGTTCTCCTTCCGCCCTCTCGGGCTTCCGGTTCGGCGACCTCGTCGGCCGCTCAGAAAACTTACAACACCGTCGGCTCGCGCCTCCTCCGTTGCAAGTCGCCGTAAAACCCTCTCAGGCTTTTTGGCTCTGCGCTCTCGCCTCTCGGCTCCTGCGCAGTCCAAAAGCATACCACCCAAACGGCAGCAACCGCTACCAACCGTTTCAGGGATGACGCAGCCGCTTGCCATTTCTATGGTTCGGGCCTGGCAGCCCATCGGGCGGGAGGCCCGTGATGGCCAAGCAATTCAGCCAAGAGCGCCTTCGGGTTCGGCCCAGCTCCCGCGAGGAAGCTGTGGTGACCAGCGCCAATGAGCATTTCGAGCGCACGCTGATCCGTGTGCGCGGGGAGCTGGTGGGTTCCGTGGCGGCCCTCAGCCATCCAGGCGGACGCGGTGATGCGGCCAACTACGGCGAGGTGTTCCTCAGGGACAACGTGCCGGTGATGCTGCTCCTGTTGGTGCAGGGCCGCTACGAGATCGTGCGCAACTTCCTGGAGGTGTGCCTTGATCTCCAAAGCAGCGCCTACCAGACCCGTGGCGTGTTCCCCACCAGCTTTGTGGAGCAGAACGGGCAACTGCTGGCGGACTATGGACAGCGCTCGATCGGCAGCATCACCTCGGTGGACGCCAGCCTCTGGTGGCCGGTGCTCTGCTGGTTGTATGTGCGGCGCAGCCGCGACTTGGAATTCGGCGCAAGCCAGAAGGTGCAGCGGGGTGTGCAGCTACTTCTCGACCTGGTGCTGCACCCCACGTTCGAGGGCACACCGGTGCTGTTCGTGCCCGACTGCTCCTTCATGATCGACCGCCCCATGGATGTGTGGGGCGCACCGCTGGAGATCGAAGTGCTGCTGTATGGCTGCCTCGCCAGCTGCTCCCAGCTGATGGATCTAGCCCAGAAGGGCCGAAGCAGCAGGCTGCTGGAGCAGCGCCTCGTGCTCACCCGCCAGTGGAAGCACGATTTGCGCTCCTACCTGCTCAAGCACTACTGGGTGACGAGCAAAACCATGCAGGTGTTGCGGCGGCGCCCCACGGAGCAATACGGGGAAACCCAGGCCCTAAACGCGTTCAATGTGCAGCCCCAGGTGATCCCGCCTTGGCTGCAGGACTGGCTGGAGGACCGTGGCGGTTACCTGATCGGCAACATGCGCACTGGCCGACCGGACTTCCGCTTTTACAGCCTGGGCAATTCCCTGGCCTGCCTGTTCGGGCTGGTGACCGCCCCGCAACAGCGCGCCCTGTTCCGGCTCGTGCTGCACAACCGCCATCACCTGATGGCCCAGATGCCGATGCGCATCTGCCATCCACCGATTGAAGGCGACAAGTGGCGCGAGAAAACGGGCTCGGATCCCAAGAACTGGCCATGGAGTTACCACAACGGTGGGCATTGGCCCAGCCTGCTCTGGTATCTGGGGGGAGCGATCCTGCTGCATGAGCAGCGCTACCCCGAGGCCGACGTGTTGCTGATGGGGCAGATGAAGGCCATGCTCGAGGAGTGCTACTGGATGCAGCTCAACCAGTTGCCCCGCCAGCAGTGGGCCGAGTACTTCGATGGCCCCACCGGCACCTGGGTGGGACAACAGGCCCGCACCTATCAGACCTGGACGATCGTGGGTTTCCTGCTCCTGCACCATCTGCTACGGGTGAACCCCAAGGACGTGACCCTGTTGGACATCAACAGCCCCTGAGCTGAGGACAGACACAAAAAAGCCGCGGTGGGACAAACCCGCCGCGGCCAAGACCAAACAAGACACTGGCCCGGAGGCCGGCTGGATCAGAACAGACCCAGGGTGAGGGACTTGTCGATCGGCAGAGCTGCACCGATACCCAGGTAGATGGTGAACAGAGTGCCGAACAGGAAGGCAGCCATGGCCACCGGACGACGGAAAGGGTTCTGGAACTTGTTGAAGCTCTCGATGAACGGGATGAGCATCAGGCCCAAGGGGATCATCGTCTGCAGGGCGATGCCGAGCAGTTTGTTGGGCACCACCCGCAGGATCTGGAACACCGGGTAGAGGTACCACTCCGGGAGAATTTCCAAAGGCGTGGCAAAGGGATCAGCCTTATCCAGCAGCATGGCCGGATCGAGAACGGCCAAACCAACGATGCAGGCGATGGTTCCCAGGATGACCACCGGGAAGATGTAGAGCAGGTCGTTGGGCCAGGCGGGCTCGCCGTAATAGTTGTGGCCCATGCCCTTGGCCAGCTTGGCCCGCAGCTTGGGATCGCTCAGATCGGGCTTCTTGAGGACGTGCATGGTGCTGATGCCGATAGGGGAAGGCTAGGGGCCGCCGATGGGCTGGCGGGAGAGCCGAAGAAATCGAGGGCAGGGATCGCAACAATGCGCAACCCCAAGGCCAAGGATCAGATCAGAGGGGACCGGAGATGCCCTGCTTCCGGATCATCAGGAAGTGGATGAGCATGAACACGGCCAGCAGCCAGGGCAGCACAAAGGTGTGAAGGCTGTAGAAGCGGGTGAGGGTGGCCTGGCCAACGCTCTCGCCACCGCGAAGCAGCTCAACCATGAAATCGCCCACCACAGGAACAGCTGCAGGAACGCCTGACACGATCTTGACGGCCCAGTAGCCAACCTGATCCCAGGGGAGGGAGTAGCCGGTGACGCCGAAGGACACCGTGATCACGGCCATGGTGACGCCGGTGACCCAGGTGAGTTCACGGGGGCGCTTGAAGCCACCGGTGAGGTACACGCGGAACACGTGCAGGATCAGCATGAGCACCATCATCGAAGCGCTCCAGCGGTGCACGGAGCGAATCAGCCAGCCGAAGCTGACGTCCGTCATTAGGTGCTCCACGGAGGCATAGGCCTCCACCACCGTTGGCTTGTAATAGAAAGTCATCGCGAACCCGGTCGCGAACTGGATCAGGAAGCAAACCAGGGTGATGCCGCCCAGGCAATAGAAGATGTTGACGTGGGGCGGCACGTACTTCGACGCAACGTCGTCAACGATTTCCTGGATGTCCAGGCGTTCGTTGAACCAGTCGTAGACGGGCGATGACTTTCCGCCAGAGGCGGGTGAGGAGTTCGCCATGCAGCGAGGGGGTTTGGTTGGCAGAGTCTACCGACCACCTCGAACCCTCCGTGAGCGCTCAGCCGCCCATCACCGTGGAGTCTCCACCGACCGAAACATGGGCCTGGCGCCGCCTGCGGGGCCTGCTGCTGGCGGCCCTGGTGGTGCTGCTGAGCCTCCCCACCGCTGCCCAACCGGTGCACGCCCTCAGCGATGCCCAGCAGCTAGTGGTGGAGAGCTGGCGCCTGGTGAACCAGAGCTATGTGGACCCCGATCGCTTCGAAGCGATTCACTGGAAGCGCCTGCGCCAGAAGACCCTGGAGCGCCCCATCGGCACCAGTGCCGAGGCCTACGACGCCATCGATTCGATGCTGGCGCCCATCGGCGACCCCTATACGCGGCTGTTGCGCCCGGCCGAGTACACCACCTTGCGCTCCAACACCCAAGGCACCGTGAGCGGCGTGGGTCTGCAACTGGGCCTGCGCAGCGGCGATCCCGCCATCGTGGTGATCGCCCCCCTGGAGGACTCCCCCGCCGCGGAGGCCGGCATCGTGAGCGGCACTGAACTCCTCAAGGTGAATGGCGTGGCCGCCCAAGAGCTCGGCCTGGAAAGCACCGCCGCCAAACTGCGGGGCGTCTCCGGATCGCGGGTGCTGCTGGAACTGCAAGCCCCCGGGGGGCGCATCCGGGAGGTGGAGCTGAGCCGCCGGGAGGTGAATCTCCAACCGGTGCGCTTCCGCCTGCTGGATGCCGGCAGCCACCGCCTGGGCTACCTACGCATCACCCAGTTTTCCGACCCCGTGCCCCAGCAGGTGAGTGAGGCCTTGGGGCAACTGGGCCAGGAGGGGATCGAGGGATTGATCCTGGATCTGCGCAACAACTCCGGTGGCCTGGTGAGTGCCGGCCTGGCCGTGGCCAACGACCTGCTAGACGGGGAACCCATCGTGGAGACCATGAACCGCGACGGCTTCAGCGATGCGCAACAGTCCAACCGCGGCGTGCTCTACGCCGGCCCGATGGTGACCCTGGTGAACGGCGGGACCGCCAGCGCCAGCGAGATCCTGGCTGGGGCCCTGCAGGACAATGGGCGTTCGGAGCTGCTGGGCGGGCGCACCTTTGGCAAGGGGCTGATTCAAACCCTGATCAACCTGGGAGGAGACGGCAGTGGCCTGGCTGTCACCGTGGCCCGCTACGTGACCCCCAGCGGCCGCGACATCCAAAATCTGGGCATTGAGCCGGATCTGGAACTGCCCGAACCCGAGCCCCTGGATCCCGGCGGCCATGGCGACACCTGGCTGGACGCAGCCGTGGGCCACCTGAGCAACGGGTTGGCCCCGGGCGGAGCCGAGACATGAGTCAGCGCACGTACCACGACCCTCTGCATGGGGCGATCCGGTTGGAGCGCAGCAATCCGGCTGAAGCCCTGGTCATCGACCTGATCGATACGGCCCCCTTCCAGCGCCTGCGCCGCATCCGCCAGCTGGGCCCCGCCTACCTCACCTTCCATGGAGCGGAATCGAGCCGCTTCACCCATTCCCTTGGAGTGCTGCAGCTGGCACGCCAGGCCCTCACAGGGCTCAAGCGCATGGCTCCGGAGCTCGAGGCCCACACGGGCGTGCTCTATGCCGCCGCCCTGCTGCACGACGTGGGTCATGGCCCCCTCAGCCATTCCGGCGAGGAGATGTATGGCCTGCATCACGAGGCATGGTCGGGTCGGCTGATCCGAGAACACCCCCAGCTGCGCCAGCGGCTCGAGGCCTATGCGCCAGACACGGCGGATGCGGTGGCGGATCTGCTCAGCCATGGCCACTACCCCAACGCGGCGATCCAGGCCCTGGTGAGCAGCCAGCTGGACTGCGACCGCCTCGACTACCTGCTGCGCGACAGCTACAGCACCGGCACCAGCTACGGCCAGCTGGATCTGGAGCGGATCCTGGCGGCCCTCACCATCGCTCCCGATGGGGGCATTGCCCTGAACCCCAAGGGACTGATGGCGGTGGAGCACTACCTGGTGGTGCGCAACCTGATGTATCGCGGCGTGTACAACCACCGCCTCAACGTGGTGTGCAACTGGCTGCTCACCCAGGCAATCGCCACCGCCCGGCGCCTAGGACCGGAGGCCGTGTGGGCGGATGAGGCCATGGGCCGCTGGTTGTGGGCCCCCCGCGAGCTCGATCTCGCCAGCTTCCTGGCCAACGACGACATCCGCACCGGCTATCACCTGCAGCGCTGGCGCGAGCAGGGCCCCCCAGCCCTGCAGGAGCTGTGCTGGCGCCTGCTGGAGCGACACCTGCTCAAGGCCACCGATGTGAGCCGCCTGAGTCCGCAGCAACGGCTGGAATTCCTGGCCCGGGCCCGCCAGCTCAGCGAGGCGGCCGGACTGGAGGCGGAGCAGTGCTGTGGCCTGCGCCAACAGCAGAGCCGCGGCTACCACCCCTACAAAGGAGGGCTCAGACTGTGGGATGGCCAACAGCTGGGGGCCCTGGAAAAGCGCTCCGCCCTGGTGCGGAGCTTGATTCAACCCACCGAAATGGCCTGGCTGATCCACCCCGCCGAGGTGAGTGCTCCCCTGCGCCAGGAGTTGGCCCTGGCGGCCGGGCCAGCCCAAGCCGAGGCCTCTGCCTAGGTTGTGGCCCATGGCAGCACACCCCCTTCACCTGCAGCTGAGCCCGCTGGCCACGGCCCAGGCCAGTGCCCTTGAGGAGGTGCGGGTGGCCCTGAACGCTGATCCCAGCGGTGGCCTTGCGGTGTTGCACGGCGCCGATCGCCCCCTCACCGTGCCCGACCTGCAGGCCATTCAGGCCCTGTTGCGCAGCGCCCACCTAGAGCTGCACCAGCTCGAAAGTGCGGAAGCCAGCAGCCTGGTGGCGGCCGCCGCCCTGGGATTGAGCACTGTGTTCAGGCCCGCGGCCCTGGTACCTGCGGCGGAAGAAGCCGATCCGGCCGCCGCTGCGGCGCTCACCATCCACCGGGGCACCCTGCGCTCCGGCGATCACCTGCAGGTGCAGGGATCGGTGCTGCTGCTCGGGGATGTGAACCCGGGCGCCCGCATCAGTGCCGGCGGCGATGTGCGTGTGTGGGGCCGGCTGAGGGGCATTGCCCATGCCGGCTGCGCGGGCAACACGGAGGCTCGGATTGTGGCCCTGCAGCTACGGCCACTGCAGCTGCGGATCGCGGCCGCGGTGGCTCGGGGCCCCGAGGATCTGCCCCCGGCTGGGTTCTGCGAGGAGGCCGTGCTGGTGGAGGGGGCCATCGCCATTCGCCCAGCCGAACCCCATTGGCCGCAGGCGTGAGCGCCCGGATCAGCGGTTGATCCAGCCCACACCGCCGAGCACACCGGCCACCGCCATGAACCACAGGGGAGAGATCCTGGTGCGGAGCATCAACACGCACACCAGCACCGACACCCCATAGGCCGCGGGGCCGCGATCGGCGGTTTCCAGAATCTTGAGCCCCACAGCAAACAGGATCCCCAGGGTGATGGGCCCCATGCCGCGCTCAAAGGCGATCCGCCACGGCGAGTGCTGGAAGCGATTCCAGCTGAGGGCGGCCAGCACCATGAGAAGGGTGGAAGGGAGCAGAATCGCCAGCTCCGCGGCCACGCCACTCAGCAGTGCCCAGCTGGGGCCTTCACGCCAGGCCGCGCCCATCCCCAGCAGACCCACAATCATGGAGCTGGGGCCAGGGGCTGCCTCGGCCAGGGCATAGAGATCCGCGAACTGGCTGTTGGTGAGCCAGCAGTATTTGTCGACGCTGAGGTAGTGGTATTCCGCCAGCAGGGTGTTGCCACCCCCCAGGGAAAACAACGACAGGCTGAGGAAATCCCCGATCACGGCCACCAGGTTGCCGAGATCGCTGAGCTGAGCGGGATGGCAGATGGCACTCATGGCTCACCTGCGGCAGCACCCCGGGGCCAGTACCAGGCCATGGCCAGGGGCCCCGCAACCAACACCACGGGAATCAGACGGAGGTGAGCCACCGCCAGGGCCAGGAACACCGCCAGGGCAAAGCCGAGGGCCACGGCATCACGCCAGTATTCATCGAGGATCTTGAAGCCCATGGACAGGGCCATGCCGGCGGCGGCGGCCACAACCCCCGCCAGCACCCGATCCACCGCCATCCTCATGTTGAGATAGAAGTAGGCGAGGCCCAGGAGTAGGAGCAGGCTGAAGGGCAGCAGCAGGATCCCGGCCAGGGCGAGCAGGGCTCCGGCCAGGCCATGAAAACGGGCCCCGATGTACACCGCCATGTTGATCTGGTTGGGCCCTGGGAACAGCCGAGCCACGGTGAGCCCGGTGATGAACTCCTCGTCCGTCATCCAGCGGTGCTGTTCCACCACAATCCGCTGGCTCCAGGCCGAGAGGCCACCGCCGAAGGAGGACAGCGCCACCTGCAGCATCCCGAAAAAGAGGGCACGGCGGCTCGGGATCTCCGCCATCACTCGTGCACGAAATGGGGGTCGGCAGGCAGTTCACCTGCCTCGTGGAAGGCGGGATCGAGCGGATCGGGGGCGCTGTAGGGGTGGGCCTCGGCCCAGTCGGCCTTGAACACCTGCTTGAGCCGCATCACCACCTGGGCAGCGTCCACCTCGATGCCGAGTTCGCGGCGCAGGTCAAAGGCACTGCGATCGATATTCATCGAACCGGTCATGGCGGCGATGCCATCCACCAACAGCAACTTGGCGTGCAGCTTGAGGTGCCTCTGCCGCCGCACCTTCACGCCGGAGCGCTCCATCAGGCGCAGGGAGCTGAAGGTGTCGTAGATGTCCCAATCGCTGATGCCGTGCTTGCCACCGCAGAGCACCCGCACCTTCACACCCCGGTGGCGGGCCGCCACAATCCGCTCGAGGATCACCGCGTCCACGAACTTGGGGTGCTGAATCCAGAGGGTGGCCTTGGCGGAATCGATGATCCGGGCCATCTGTCCGCGGCTATGGGCACTGCTCCACACCAGCCCCACATCCAGCCGCGGTTCAAAAAATTGCCGCGACCAGTCGGCCTCGAAGCCGGCGATCACCTGGCTCACCACATTGGGGTCATGGGTCACCACGCCGTAGTCGCGGGTCTCGGTGAAGTACTTGTCAGAGAAGTTGAAGGTGGCGATCAGGGCCGCCGCGTGATCCACCACCATCGACTTCTCATGGGTCACCGGGAAGGCCTCACTGGTCCAGGCCACCGCGATGCCCCACTGCTGCAACAGGGCAAAGGCCTCGTCGTTCCAGCGATCGCCGCCGGAGGTGTGGGGGTTGAGCATCACCCGCACCTGCACCCCTCGCTCCACTGCCCGGCGCAGGGCCTGCTCCACCAGCTCGCTCTGCAGCTTGAACTGCTTGAGCAACAGTTGCTCCCGGGCCTGATCGATCAGCTCCACCACCGCCTTGGCGCCGTCATCCGGCATCACCAGCAGGCGCTGGCTCGTCGCGGGCATCAGGGTCATCGCGGGCCTGCAGGGGCTTGCCTTTTTTAGTCGGGCGCAGGCATGCCGCCCAGTGCGGCGGACACGCAGCAATGCGATGGATTGGCCTTAACCTGCCCCGATGTCAGACAGCGCCGTGACCCGCTACATCCTGATCTGCTCCGGCAAGGGCGGCGTGGGCAAAACCACCCTCACCGCCAACCTGGGCATTGCCCTGGCCAAGCAGGGCATGCGCACCGCCGTGTTGGATGCGGACTTCGGCCTGCGCAATCTCGACCTGCTCCTGGGCCTGGAGAACCGGATCGTCTACACGGCCCAGGAGGTGCTCACGGGCCATTGCCGGCTGGAGCAGGCCCTGGTGAAGCACAAGCAGGAACCCAACCTGGCACTGTTGCCAGCGGGCAACCCGCGCATGCTCGAGTGGCTCAAACCCGATGACATGCAGAAGATCGCCGCCATGCTCGGCGAGAGCTTCGACATCGTGCTGATCGACTGCCCCGCAGGGATCGAGGCCGGTTTCCAAAACGCCGTTGCCGCCGCCAAGGAGGCCATCGTGATCACCACCCCTGAGGTGTCCGCAGTGCGGGACGCCGACCGGGTGATCGGCCTGCTCAACACCCATGGCGTCAAGCCCATCCAGCTGGTGCTGAACCGGGTGCGCCCCAAGATGATGGCCAACCAGGAGATGCTCGCCGTCGACGACGTGACCGACATCCTGGCCTTGCCGCTCCTGGGCCTGGTGGTGGAAGACGAGCAGGTGATCGTGAGCACCAACCGCGGAGAGCCCCTCACCCTCAACGGCAGCAACTCCCCAGCGGCTCAGGCCTACAGCAACGTGGCCCGGCGGATCTGCGGAGAGGAGGTTCCCTTGATCGATCCCGCCAAGGCGCGCAAGGGATTGCGGGCCAAGCTGGGCCGCCTGATGCAAACCAAGATCTTCTGAAGTGATGACCCTGCGCGATTTCGTCAACAAACTGCTCGGTCGTCAACCTGCCAGCGCCGCCACCGCCAAGGAGCGGCTGCAACTGGTGCTCGCCCACGACCGCAGCGATCTCAATCCCGAGCTGCTGGAGCAGATGCGCCGCGAGATCCTCGAGGTGGTGAGCCGCTACGTGGAGATTGATCTTGAAGAAGGGGATGTGAGCCTGGAAACGGAAGACCGCGTCACCGCCCTAGTGGCCAACCTGCCGATCAAGCGGGCCAAGGCCAAGGCTGCAGAGCAGGAGCACAGCGGGGAAGGAACCCCTGTCTGCACCGCCATTCAGGGTTGATCCGGCCGAGTTGCCCACAAGCGGGGAATGCTTCTGGGGTCTTCAAGAAGCCCCATGGCCGCCAACCTTTGCACCATCACCACGGCTGAAACCCAGGTGCTTCAGGCCCTGGAGCAGGGCATGAGCAACAAGGCCATTGCGGCCGCCCTGGTGCTTAGCCCCCGCACAGTGGAATGCCACATCTCCCACCTGCTGGCCAAGACCGGTTGCAACAGCCGCACCCAGCTGCTGTTGTGGGCTTTGGCAAGGCGATAAACTGTGTAGAGGAGGCCTGCCTCCGTTGCCGGCTTAGCTCAGTGGTAGAGCAGCGCTTTTGTAAAGCGAAGGCCATCGGTTCAAATCCGTTAGCCGGCTTCTTCTCCCAGATCCCTTCCAGGCCAGTGCTGGGATTGGTTCTTGGCATTCGCCCAGTCCGGCAAGAACCCCCTGGGTTGATTGACGGGTTGATTAATCGGTTGGTTAACCAGGCCCTGCCACCAACCCCGTTTGAGATGAAACGTCAGCTGCATGACCTAGGGAATCTCTGGACAAACGGGTCTTGATCCGTTCGCGGGACGCAGCAACTCTGCTTTCACCGTGATTTTTCTGTGCGGGCTCCTTCTGGTAGACGTTGTCCCCATGCTCAGCGACCTTGGGCTG
>NZ_JAGQBW010000037.1 GCF_024345835.1 Synechococcus sp. HJ21-Hayes
CATGCGACGCATGGGTTTACGGGCGATCTACCAGAAACCGCGCACCACTGTTCCAGGATCTCCCTCTGAGCGGTTTCCCTGCCTGGTGGACCTCAAACAGGTCACCAGGGTGGATCAGGTCTGGGCGGCCGACATCACCTACATCCCGCTACAGAAAGGATTCCTCTACCTGGTGGCAATCGTGGATCTGTTCTCCAGGAACGTGCTCAGCTGGAAGCTCTCCAACAGCCTTGACACGGAGTTCTGTCTCGATGCCCTGGAGATGGCGTTGGAACGTGGCCGCAGGCCAGAGATCTTCCACTCCGACCAGGGTTGTCAGTTCACCTCTGATGACTTCGTGGCCAGGCTGCAAGCTGAGGAGATCAAGATCAGCTGGTCAGGCAGGAAGCGCTGCTACGACAACATCCTGGTGGAAAGGTTGTGGCGCACCGTCAAATATGAGGAGGTCTATCTACGTGCCTACAGCGATGGCTGGGAAGCAGAGACCAGCCTAGCTCGCTTCCTCTGGAGGTACTGCCATGTAAGGCCGCATAGCTCCCTGGGAAGCAAAACTCCCGATGAGGTCTACACTGAAAACGAACCCTGTTCCTCCCGCCCGGAGTTAACGATGTCAGGGGCCGGAACTGTCCAATAAAAGGCACCCACCTCACAGCAGCGGCTCAGCCACTATCTTCAAGTGCCGCAATATCTTATGCGAAACAGTTTATAAAAAACTCAGGCACAGGAGTCCAACCATGTGTTGGCTGTGATCAAATATTTTCTAGCCGAATCAACAATATTGAAAGCTTGCTTATGGCCTTGCAGTAAGGCCTGCATATTCAAATAAGTTTTCAAGGTAGTCAGGATATTGCGTGCCGCCCTTCAAGAGGTCCGCCTCAACTTCTTCCATATCCTCAACATTGTGTGCCAAGAGTAGAAGCTGCTCGGCTTCCTCCCAAGAATCTTGATCATGGAACTCTAGCAACACATCCAAAGCCTGGTCCGAAAGCTCCGAAGCATTATTGTCTAGATCGTCAAATTGGCTCTCTTCTCCAGAGATGTGATCAGTGAAGTCGACGATTAGTTTGACTGGCTTAGAACCAGTAAACTGACAGTAGAAGTTTTCTTGTATAAATGTACCGCCTCCTGCGTAACCTGCGACAACTCCTGCAACCTCCGTTTCTGATAGCTTGTCCCAAGCAGCAAAAGCTCTGCAAATGATGCGTCCTTCGCGCTTTTCCCAAAGACCCGAGTAGTTCATAATTCGAACAAAGACCTACTGGTTTTTAGCATGCGGATAGATGCATGGCAAGCTAACGACGCAATAGACCAGCCCCGTACCAAATAGCGCTGGGGTGGTCGTCACGCACACCCTCTGCACCCAGGTGATGACCAGCGCTAGGCAGGCAGAAAAGAGAGATGGCCCTAGAGAACCCTCAGGATTGGATTGAGAATGCGAGAGATATCTACCAGCAAGCAATTGTTGCGCCTGGACTGAAGGCTTCAAGGCCAATAAAGCTGATATCAGGACTGGCAGAAGTGCTGGCCTTACGATGACCACACTTTTCTGCATTCTACAGTTATATCATCCCTGGATGCGCCTTCTTCATCCTCAATCTCGACACGTGCAATCTGATTTGACCATCCAGCAAGAACGCCAAGGGATTGTGCGTTAGCCATCTCATCGGGAATGTTGAAGTACATTTGAGGATCGTCTTCGTCAACGTACTTGGCACCTAACTCTTCTAAGAAATACCGAGCTTCGTGACCGGAGTCTTCAAGTTCGTCAGATACATAGGTAATAATCAGTGATGTCGTCATAAGAACAGGAAGAGCTGCACCATCGTATGAAATTCGCAGCAAAGAGGAATGCGTGGCAAAAGGGCGTTACAACGTTGATCCGCCTAACGACGCAATACAGATGCACCGCACCCCAGGAGGATGTAGCCAGTTCATCGCCGTGTGTGCGGCTCATGCGGACAGGTGATCGCTGGTGCTAGAGAGACACCGTCAATGGGTATCCACTAGCAAAGTTATTCGATAGATTCAGGATCCATTTCAAGATCTGAGCATATTTCATCAAAATAGCTAGATTCGGCAAAGTCGTCAGCGCCCCCTCTCAGCTCTCTCATGAAAACTGCAGCAGGTGAATCCATGCTTCCTTTGACCCCCAAGAGCAAATCTGCACATGAGAAGCGCAGATGAAAGTTAAAGTCTTGTAGCTTCCAACTCCTATCAACCTCGTCAAGGTCAACATAGCTTGCCATAGCTTTTTCACCGTACTCACTGGTAATTGAGGACAAGCTATGATTTTCTAGGTCGCCATCCTTAATCAACGAAAGAATCTGCTCCAGATATTTTTCGAGTATCTCATTCGCGACATTCTTGATGCTGCTTGGGTCTGACTCCTCAGGGGGCTCGATGCCATGCTCAAACCAAATGGGCCTTCTTGAGCCTGGGTCAATGAGCGCGGTATTTTCAGAGCAGTTCCAGCCGTCAACACTTGTCGTTATCCCAACAATCATGGTCTCCCTGTTATCATTTAAATCCAGATCAGTCTTTATGAACTGAGCCTGGCATTCATTGCATTCTCCTAGGAATGCAGGCCCATCTTTGATTGTCCCAAGGAGCCCTAGTTCGCAGAGCCTGTTAAAGAGCGCTTTATTTGCTGTTGACAACGTACTTCCTAACAAGCTACTGGTACAACCTAGCGCATCGTAAGGGACCAGGCACTGTCAACTTGACGAAGCTCTCTAACGACGCCATGCCCCCTGACCCGCCCCTATGACTATGCACCCTGGGTATAACCTGCCGGTTGGCTCATGCGGACAGGTGATCGCTGGCGTTCGCCAGTCGATTAACTCCAGAAGTCTTCTTCTGATGTGTCTTCGTTTTCGACAATGATTCTTGTGATTCGGCCGTCTGAGAGAAAAGCCTTCAGAGCTTGTTTGACTTTTTCAAGATTATCGCTGTCCTCGTCTATCATAAATGTCATCGTAGGCTCTTCCTCAGTATTGTAATCCCAAGCATCCGGCGCGGCACTCGCAACCTCGATTGTGCTTTCATCTGAAATCTCCTCAAAGTTATCGCTATCAACTTCAATGCAAACGGCGAGGTTAGCCATTGAACCGAAACCAGAGGGTCTTGTGTTTTATAGCATGAATTCACAGCCTACGCAATAACCAATAAATCCGTAGAGAGTCAGCGCCGCAAAGGCTCTGCTTAGCAGTGCCATACAGCTGCCCCGCAATACACAAAATGGCTAGTCCGAAGCCATGTCAGAAGCTTACACGATCGCCATTCTTGAACAGAGATTTTTCTCCGCCAGTTCCTCGGTAGTCTTCAGGGAAAAGCTCTTCATCATCATAAAAGACTGATCCAGCTTCGTACCTGAGCAGAGCAGGGACAAACTTCTCAATCTGAATTACCTGACTATACCCTTTGAAGTCGTCTATATATACTGCGCAGCATGGAAAAGACGAGATCTTATCCCTGTGCTTCCCATGGAAGTCAATGTCAGACCACTGCTTAGAAATAGCGTCGACAGAGATTTTCTCGCCATCAACGATACAGTGGCCGCTGGTCGACCAAATCGAGAGCTCTGAGTCATAGTCTGTATAGATTTCGTCGACAAGCTCTTCGAGTTCGTCTTCACTGATGCAATCGGCAAGCTTCATTGACTCTCTATCCTCTTGAGGGAACAATATGCGACCATCCGAGAAACATCCATACCACATTAGTTCAGGCATTGCTACAACTGCTTGCTCACTCCTGACTATAATGGCATCCACCCAACGATGCAATACTCCTGCCCCACACGCCAGGAGTAGGAGCCCAGTGAATAGCCCTGGCTGCGGCTCCTTCCGCTAGGTGATGGCGAGCGTCAGACATGGGGATTGGATTGTTTTAACGAAGAATGTTGGATAGTGTTTCACTCATTTCAAAGTCAAAGACTTCATCCTCTTCCACCTCCCCTTCAAGCCAGGCACAATAGAGGACCTTGCTGGGGTCTCCCATTTCTTCAGGCTGCTTAAGATACACCTCAATTCCTTCGCCAAGCTCATGAGATAGTGTCGGCAAGTTTTCCATGGGCTCTTCGTCACCGTTCACTTCCCTATTGAAATCTTCTAGTTCGATAAACTGCTCTTCAAAGATGAATCCAATACATGCGAACACCCTTCTATTTTCCACAAGCCTTGGGCAGCTCAGCGCATCGACAGGATCCTTGAATACCAAAGCTTGTTCGGATTATTTCCTGGATAGCAAAGAAGACAGGCAATCCCCGTATGGATCAACAACATAAAATAGAGGGGTGGCAGACTGGGAGCCGTCGAATAGAAACTCGGGTCCCCAACACCCCTCGCAGCTTGATACAAGAGCATAGAAATTGGCTGCATGCGATCTTAATTCTTCTTCCGCCTGAACATGCAGTCGTCCGTCCTCATCGCAAACAGTACAGTCTGCCGCAAAGATTACAAAACCCTTGCGGGGATCATCGAAACGGAGTGACATCGTTAGCATGACAAGGCCTAAATCAGATTATGCATGGAACTGCTTTTCTGGACAAGGCTAACGACGTCACGAACCTGGCCAGCGTTCGGCCCAGCGCCTCTGTCTACACAGCACTGTCATCCGGCCTTGACGCGTCGCCGTTGTCCCCGGATAGGGGGAGACCCTCACGTGCTCCGTCACAGTATTCCGTGGGAACTGGGTCTTGTTACCTCAGTCTGGGTAGCTTGAGCGCCTGCAACAGGTTGAGGGTCCATTGACCGTTCCATTGCTGAGCCAGCTCTTCGGGCGGCCGCTGCAGCGCCAGCAGGAGGAAGCGAAGACGCTGCCCAGTATCCAGGCTCTGCCGATTCTCTCTTCCGATGCGCTCTCCTCGGTGGCCTATGCCACCGATGCTGCCCTCGGTGTGCTGATCCTGGCCGGTAGCGGTGCGCTGCGGCTGTCGCTGCCGATCACGCTCACGATCATCGCCCTGATCGGGATTGTGGTGCTCTCCTACCGCCAAACCATCAAGGCCTATCCCCAGGGTGGTGGCGCCTATGTGGTGGGGCGTGAGAACCTCGGCACCACAGCCAGCCTTGTGGCCGCCGCCAGCCTGCTGATCGACTACGTGCTCACCGCCGCTGTGAGCCTCATGGCTGGCACCCAGGCCCTCTCCTCGCTATGGCCCGGCTTGCTGCACGCGGAGGTGCCGATCGCCCTGCTTCTGCTGGTGCTCGTGGGCTGGGCCAACCTGCGGGGCGCGCGCGAGGCCGGCCGGCTGTTTGCGCTGCCCACCTACAGCTTCGTGGCGATGGTGAGCGTACTGGCCCTGGCGGGTATTCAGAACCTCATCACCAGCCATGGCTTCACCCCGGATCCGCCTTCATTGGTGAAGGCTGCTGAACCGCTGGGCCTGTTCCTCATCCTGCGAGCCTTCAGTTCCGGCTGTTCCGCCATGACCGGGATTGAAGCGATCGCCAATGGCGTTCAGCTGTTTCGCACCCCTTCGGCCCAACGGGCCCGCAGCACCCTCCTGGTGATGGGGCTGATGCTATCGGCCATGTTTCTGGCGGTGAGCGGCCTTGGCTTCATGTATGGCATCGGGCCCCATGACGATGTCACGGTGATGGCCCAACTGGGAATGCGCGTGTTCGGCACCAACAGCCCACTGCTGTGGGTGCTTCAGATCACCACCCTGCTCATCCTGATGCTGGCGGCGAACACCGCCTTTGCCGATTTCCCGCGCCTTTCGGCCCTGCTTGCCCGCGATAACTTCCTGCCGCGGCAGATGGCCTGGGTGGGTGATCGCCTGGTGTTCCAGAACGGCATCCTGTTTCTGTTGCTGGCCACCGGCGCCATCATCGTGATCTGCCAGGGCAATACCACGGTGGCCGTGAACCTCTACGCCCTCGGCGTGTTCTTGGCCTTCACGCTGTCGCAGGCCGGCATGGTGGTGCACTGGTGGCGTGAGCGCGGTGAAGGCTGGTGGCGCCATGCCCTGATGAATGGCATCGGCTCGCTCTGCACCTGCCTGGTGCTGGTGGTGATCGTGATCAGCAAGTTCGCGGAAGGCGCCTGGACCGTGGTGATTGCCATCCCGGTCCTGGTCCTGATGCTGGCGCGGATCCGCCGCCGCTACCGGCGGGTGTTCGCTGAACTGGAACTCCAGCCCGGCGATGCGGTGGATCTCCGGTTGCCAGTCCGCACCGAGCCGATCGGCAACTGCAGCATCGTGTGGATTCCGGTCTGGAGCAAGCCCGCCCTGCAAGCCCTGCGCTATGCCGCCACGGTGTCGGATCGGGTGATCGCTGTGTGGGTACGGCCGGACGATGGTGACCCCGAGCCCCTGCGCCATGCCTGGCAGCGCAGCGTTGGCGACAATCCCCGCTTCGAGCTGCAGATCCTCGAGAGTCCCTACGCCTCGCTGATCACGCCCTTCGTCGACTTCGTTGAAACCGTGGAGGCGAGCGATCCCGATCAGACCCTCACGATCGTGATGCCGATCGCGATCCCTCGCTATCGCTTTGACAGCCTGCTGCTCAACCAGCGCGCGATCAACATGCGGCAAGCGTTGGATCAACGCCATAACCGTGTCTTCACGATGGTGCGCTATTACCTGCCTACCTGATCAACCAGATCAGGCGCCCTGCTGCTCTCCACGCAACTGCAGACGATGCAAACGTGGCCAGAGCCAGGCCACACCGACCAGCAGGCCAAGGGCGAGGCTGATCTGTACGGGCTGGTAGCCGCTGCCGAAGCGGTGCAGGGAGCTGATCAGGTGGATGGAGAAGCCGGCGGCGGCGAGGCTGAGGGATTGGAGGCCTTTGGTGAGGTTGGCGATGGCGTTGATGCGGCCCTGCATGTCTCTCTCGGTACCGGCCTGCAACAGGGCGTTGTCGGTGGAGATCGCCAGATAGCTGCAGCTACCCGCCAGAAACGCCGACAGTGATGCCCAGTGCAGCAGGTTCGAGGCGCTCAGGATCAACACGCTGATCGCGAGACCGGCACTGGCGCCGCCCAGCAGCAGACCAGCCCTCAGGCGTTCCAGGAGGGTGATACCCAACAGCGAGCCCACAAAGCTGCCCAGGCCAACAGCCGACATCAGCGCGGCGTAGAAGCCATGCCCGCCCTCCGCGCTCAGGTGGCGCTGCACGAACACCGGCAGCAGTCCCTGGAAGGGCATGCCCAGCACCATCACCAACGCAAGCACCAGGAGCAGGGTGCGCAGATCGGCGCGCCTGCGCACCATCTCAAGCCCGGCCCGCAGGCTTGCCTTGAACGAGAGGCACGATTCGCTTTCGCCTGCTGCCGTTCGGCTCCGGGGCAGCCAGCCGATGCTGATCAGCAGGGGAACGTAGCTCAGGGCGTTGAAGGCAAAGGCCACCTCCTCATGGCTGCGCGCGGTAGGCCCGAGGCTGAGCAGCACACCACCCAGGGCTGGGCCGAAGATGTTGGTCACGCTGGTGGTGAGGCTGTAGAGCTGCTGGGCCAGGCTCACCTGATGGGGTTCCACGAGGTCCGTCACCAGGGCGGTGCGGGCGGGGGTATCGAAGGCGGAGATCACACCGTTGATTCCACTCACCAACGCCAGCAGCCACAGCGGCACCATCTCCTGAAACGACGCCGCCAGGATCAGCAGGGCGACGGTGAGCAGCCCCACCTGGGTGATCGCGTACAGCCGCCGGCGATCGATCCGATCGCTCAGCGTGCCGCCCACCAGTTGCAGGAGGATCTGGGGCAGCCCATAGGCAAGGGCCAGGGTGGCGATACCGGCCGATCCGTGCTGCTTCACGGTGAGCCAGTTGATCGCCAGCACGAAAGCGCTGGTGCCGAAACTCGAGATCAGGTTGGCCAGCCAGAAAGCCCGGAATCCGGGCAGCCGCAAGAGGTCGACCATGGAGGCTGTTGAGACCTCAGAGGAGCTAGCCACGCACTGGTTCGGGGTTCTGCCCGGATGGTGCCACGCTCTGGGCCCGCAGGCTTCATGAGCCGCCCAGATTGGCCACCTGGGCCTACTGCTCCGCCAGCTCAGGATCCTCGCCTGCCCCTCAGCTTCAACACTGTCTGCCAGCGAAAAGGCGCGCATCGCAGCACTGGATTGTTCCCGCGTGCTCAAGCCCTACAACTGCAACTGGTCCTCCTATCTGGCTGCCAATCCAGCTGTTCAGATCTGGGCCAACAAGTACCCATCCATGGTGCCTGCCGAGAAAGCCCCCATGACCCAGCGTGGCCAGTGATAGGAAGGAGCCCCCCTGGCCCTGGGCCGCCGATGGGACAACAGCGATGAGCGACCAACCAACGGACATCACAGCCCTCGCCACCAGTGAGGCCAACGGCGTGCAGCCGCTCGTGGAATGCAAGGGCATCCGCCCCACCAGCACGTTCCCGCGGGAGCTCACGGGGCTGCACCCCGATCAGATCGAGCATCACTACAAGGCGATGCGCAACAGCCACGCGTCGTTGATGCGCTCACGCGGACAGTTGCTCAGGCGCTCAAGGGAATTAAGCGAAGCGCGGGATCGCTTTCTCACCACCCTGCGCAGCTACGAAGAACGCCTGATGCTGATCGGCCAGGAGAAAGCGGAAGCCCTGCGGCTCGCGCAGGACATGCACCAAGAACTGGAGGCCTTCGACAGCAAGCAGCAGGCCCTGGACAAATTGCTGCAAGACCTGGACGAGGCCAAGCAGGAGGCAGGCTTTTGGAGTGTGTTTCAGATCAATGCGTTGATCGATCGCATGCGGACACTGCTGCGTGGAGGCGGCCGCAGCAATGGGTGAGCTGAGCGACCGCTTTGCAGAGCTCATGGCCCGCATGGCCAAAACCGATGCCGAGCTCTTCCGCACCATTGGCGAGCAGAACACCAGCGTTCGCCAAATGGTGGACGACTTCGTACCAGCTAGCGAGGTAAACGGGGCAGCAAACAAGGCAGCGGCCTTGGGTCCTGCGGCTCTATTAGAACCAGACCAGTGTAATCAAAAAGCCCTGAAAGCTCGCTTTGGAAAAGTTGCTGAGGCCCAGAACTGGGTGGAAAGTCAGATCGGCAAAGGTCCCAAAAAAGCCTCGTGGCTGGTGATTGAGCACACCTGCCGCAATGGCTCATGGCCCGCGGCAAGCGCCAAGCCCGCAACGGCTAGCAAGGCCATCACGGCTGAACAGCTGGATCAGCGACTAACGGCACTGGAAACGACATTGACACAGCGATTCGATCGCTTGGAACAGCTACTGCTGTTGATCGCAGAACAGAGTCCGTTGGTCTTGGGAAACAGCACCAATCACGTTGAGCCCAGTCCTCAACGTGAGAGCGCCCAAAACCCAGGGATCACAACACGCTGACCCAGAGCCTGGACTCTTCAGAAGCCGCGGATTGGCTGGCGGGTGCTACAACTCGCTGCACACTGAACACAGTGATCTGCTGGCGGTGATAACGGATCCAGCCACGCCGCTGCACGCCTCCAGGTCCCCCAGCTCAACCCCCACTCCAGCAGCCGTGACGTCCACCTCAGCCCCGTCCTCTCCCCAGGCCTCCGGCAAGCAGAACCTCTCCGCCTTCATCTGGAGCGTGGCCGACCTGCTCCGTGGCGACTACAAGCAGAGTGACTACGGCAAGGTCATCCTCCCGTTCACGGTGCTGCGGCGACTGGACTGCGTGCTGGAGCCCACCAAGGCGGCGGTGCTGGAGGAGAAGGCGCTGCGGGAGGGGCAAGGGCTGGACCCTGAACCCTTCCTGCTGCGCAAGGCGGGTCACAACTTCTGCAACACCTCGCCGCTGGACATGAAGCGGCTGATGGGCGACGGCGACAACATCGCCGAGAACCTGCGGAGCTACATCCAAGGGTTCAGCCCGGCGGTGCGGGAGATCTTCGACAGGTTTGAGTTCCACCTGCAGGTGGACCGGCTGGACAAGGCCAACCTGCTGTACTTAGTGACGGAGAAGTTCGGACAGGTTGACCTGCACCCCGAAACGGTGAGCAACGCCGAGATGGGGCTGGTGTTCGAGGAGCTGATTCGCAAGTTTGCTGAACTCTCCAACGAAACCGCCGGGGAGCACTTCACCCCTCGTGAGGTCATCAAGTTGATGGTGAACCTCATCTTCATCGAAGACGATGAGGCTCTGACGCAACCGCAGGGCTGATTCAAAGTCAGGTCACGGGTTGAGCTCTGGTTGTCGTCGCGCCATCGCCAGCAGTGCCTTGATGTCATGCATCACCGCTTGCAGGCCCTCGCGGATCGAGTCGAAACCGGCCAGGCGCAGCAGATTGAGACCAGCGG
>NZ_JAGQBW010000038.1 GCF_024345835.1 Synechococcus sp. HJ21-Hayes
TGGAGCCGAACAGGCGAACTTCACTGCCAGGAATGGCCTGGTGGATCAGGGCTGCCATCGCTGTCAGCCGCTGCTCGATCGATGGCGCGTTCAACGCGGTCATGAGGCCATTCTGCTGGGTTCGATCGTCTCGGCCAGGAAGCCCTCAATCCAGCGCTGGTGGCGGCTGGTGGTGATCAACCCCGCCAGGGAGGGCTGGGCAGCGGGCACCTGGAAGGCCGAGCGAAAGCCCCTGGAGAAGGCCTCGAGGTGAGCAGGGGCCAGGGCTTTGATTCGCTCCTGCAGGGCCGTGATCGCTGCAGATTCCAGTGGGCCATCGGTGGCCGCAGCTGAACTGCTCACCTGGCGTTGCTGCTTGTCGTAGAGCGCCAGGCCAAAGGGATTGCCAAAGGTCATCAGGGCCCGTTTGGTGGCATCGGTCTCGGCTTCCTTGAGCGCCGATTCATGGGCCAGGCCCAGGTCGGAATCGATGCCATGGCCGGCACCGGAGCCTTCTCGGATGAGGGTGCGCTGGCCGGCGGTGATGGTGATGCGCACGCGGGCGATGTAGGTCACACCCCAACCGTTTTTGCGATCACGGCCGATCGGACGCTCGTGTTCAGCCACGCAGCGGCTGATCAGGGTGGAGCGCTGCCAGCCATCAAAACCAAAGATGCGGTTGGCTTCTGCGATCACCTGCCAACCCTCGAGGTAGCTCACCCGGCTGCGGCCCTGCTCCCGCTGGCGCACGTTGGCGCGATCGAGCGGAGCCGAAAGCAGGGCGATCTGCCGTGTGGAGAAGCCGGCTACGGAACCAAGGGCGCCCTGGTCGTGGGGTGTCGCCGGTGGGGGCGATGGTTGAGCACTGGCTGCCTCTTGGCTGAGGGATGCGCGCAACTGCTGCAGCGCGGAAGCTGGCCGACTGGTGGCGCTGCGGCGGATGGGAGCCGAGTGGGTCGCAGGTGTTGCGGTTGAGGTGATGGCCATGGCGATGAATCGGTGTGTGTGGAGTGAGGAAAAAGACGTGGGGCCCGCCACTGCAAAACCCCATATCGAGGCCCCCCTGGGGGCTAGGTGATGGACCAGTGGCGGCGTTTGATGAGGCGTGCGCCGGGGATGGCGGTGGCGGAGAGGGAGAAGGCGAGGTGAGCGGCTTCTGCTTTGGGAAGGCCTGAGGTGGCAGCTGAGATCAGGGCGCGGATGCGGGCCTTGATCGAGGTTTTGTTGGGGGTGGTGGTGGTTTTGGTGGTGACGAGGTCTGGGGGGAGGAGATCGGGGTCATCGATCTCGATGGCTTCTGTGGTGCGAGAAGAGAGGTGGTGATCGGTGAGGTGATGGGAGGTGGCGGAGGGGTTGAGGCGAGAGAGCAGATGGATGAGGGTGGATTCGAGGGCATCAGCACGGTTGTCTTCTCGTTTGGCCAGGGCTGAGAAGCGCGTGGCTTGGGCGAGGTGGTAGCTGGCTTCTGCGCGGAGGCGCTCGATCACCCAGCAGGTGGCATCGGCCTTGCGGATGAAGGCCTCGCGTTTGTTGTCCTCGAGGGCCAGGGATTCCTCCAGGTCAGCGATGGCGAGGGCGCGTTCGTCGTCGTCCTCGGTGTCGAGGCGTTCGGAGAGGCGAGCAATCCAGTGGGTTTCAGCCTGGAGATCGGTGCCGAGCTCCCAGAGGGTGGGCAGCTGGGCACTGGCATCAGGAGCGGTGGTGACAGGAATGGCGACAGACATGGCTGCGTTGCGGTGGGTGTGTGAGGAGAGAGAAGAAGGACAAGGAAGACATGGAGCAGGGGGCTTATGCCGCCGCCTGGATCTGGAGCACCTCGATCGGGATGGCCGAACGCCGGCTGAGGCGCCGGGCCTGATCCACCAGGGAGGCAGTGCCGCGGGAGCCGGGGAAGGCGATCACGAGCAGGCCAGCGCCCAGGGGCAAGGCGGATGCCAGATCAAGGGAGCGCTCGAGCATCTGGCGGTTGCGGATCGGGCCAGCGGCGCGGCCGTGCTGCTGCCAGGCGGCGGGGCAAGCGATCCGCAGCCAGCCGAGCTGATCGGCAGCAGCGGAAATGGCCTGATCAGCGCCGCGGGCATCGCCATGGAAAAGCGACTGCACCAAGCGGCCACGGGATGCGCTGAGCAGATGGGTGGCAATCAGCTCGGAAGGCCAGGTGAGATCACGGCCACCACCAGCCACGATCACCAGCTGGCCACGGCCAGGGAGAACGAGCGAGCTGAATGCAGAAGCAGCAGGCGGCGCCAATGCGGCGGCCTGGGTGAGCGAAAGCATAGGAAGAAAAAAGAGCGCAGAAGGATTTCTTTCAAGGGCTCCGGCAACAGCGGAGACCATCCCTTGATCACCTCTTGATTGTATCAGTACGGGCGTACTACGCGCCAGGTGAGACGGGGTCTGCAGGGCTCGCTTCTTGAATCTTTACGGCACTAGATCTGGACGCTGAGAGCACAGCAGTGCGGCAACTCTTCTGAGAGCTGAGCAACAGAAAAGTTCCCAGAACGCAGCCATTGCAACCGCTTCTAGGTACCTCAGACAGGCCCCAAAGCGCTGAGCCACCGCAGCCGCGGGAGGGGGCGATGCGACACGAACCAATGCCACACATCCCGGCGGCGGCAAGGACAAAGCGATTACGCGAGCGCCAGGGCCGGTGTCCGCGCAGCGGCTACGCCGGCTCGCGCAGCCCTGGCGCCGTGTGACATCCTGAATCACCTGCCGCCGGGTGGCGATCCAACATCTTTTTTGATGTTGTTGGTTCAGTGTTGATGCTCAGAATGCTGGCGACTACTTGATCTCAGCGAGGCGCCGCTTGAGAAGATCTGGAGAGTGCATCGCTCACCCATGCAACACGCCCCTTCCCACCAGGGCCAGGGCCTTTATCGGTGGTGATTCTCAATGCCTTCACCAGCTCGAACACACTCGAGCGACTGAGCGGCAGTGGATCCACCAGCTCAGCCAGCCGCACACCGTCCACAGCGGCGGCGGCAGACGATGCCATCGGTTCAGTGTCGGCAGAGTCGCCAGACAATGCCAGACCCTGCCACCACCGGCAACCGCAGGGCCGCTTATCCCTCCCCCCGCCGCTCAAGAACAGCCGTCACAGAGTCGGCATTGACCGTGCGGATCACGCCTGTATCAACGCAGGCGATCTGGAACAAGCTGTTGGCGCTGCACCTGGCACCTCCCTCGCGGTGGATGACATGCCCAACCCACCAATCGATGCCAGAGGACTCGACGATCACCGAGTCACCAACCCGGACGGACAGAAAGACAGGCCTATCCACAAGCGGCGAGAACTAGTTCACCCGTTCTAGCAACCTCTCGGGTCATCGGCGGCAGGCGGCAAACCAGATGGGCTTCATGCGGCTTGTTCTGGCCTTGACGGCCAAGGCGGATCATCGCCGTCATCCATCACGTCGGCGCCACTGCCTTGGGCAACCCGCAGCTCATCGCGGCGGCGGTGTGCGGTCCTGCCGGTCGGCGTCTGCACCTTGACGGTGGCCTCGGCCGTGTCAGCCACCACCGTGAAGCCATTACCCCATTGGCGGGTGCGCGGGTCCAGCACCTCGACTCGCTGCCAGTTGCAAAACAGCTCCACTAGGTGGGTTTTGACGGTCTCAAAGATCTGCTCGCCCAGCTTGTGCTTCTCCAGCAGGTGGCGGAAGGTCAGGATCGTCGTCTCATCAGGGATCCGGTCACTGATCAGCTCGATGCCAGCAAAACGGCGCATGGTGGGGACCTCGATCAGGGCCTCTTCCATGGCCGGGTCGCTGAGCGAAGACCACTGCTGCAGGAGATGAACCCACAGCATCGTGGCCAGCGGATAGGGAGGCCGGCCTCCTTTCTGACTCGCTTTGGGGTCGTGGGGCTCGATTAGCTCGATCAGCGCCTGACACCAGGGCACCACCACCTCCATCTCGGAGAGACACGTCTCCCGTTGGGTCTGCTTCTAGTGGCTCCGCCACGCTCGACCGTTGGTCGAGGTAGGGGCGGTGGTGAGCTCATCATCCGAGAAGCCGAACTGTTTGCCGCCCATCACCCCAGTCCCGCTCTGCGATCACAGGGCGATTGTCCCGCGAATGGCGCTGGTTTTACAGAGTCTCCCTCGAGATGGGCGCGGCGCATCCTCAACTCGTCTAAGCAGCGGCAGCACGGATGGTGCCACCCCTTTTTCCGGTAGCTACCAGTGGAGGATGGCCACCTTCCTTCCCACTGCTGAAGCTCTACGCCAGATAGCGAAGGCCCTGGACCGTGATCCAAGCGATCCAGTCGTGTTGCAGGTGTTCGATGTGATGGTGCTGCGCGGCAATCTCAAGCCGTTTCGCCCTGGCTGGTGGGAGGTGGAGCGGCTTACCGACCATCAGCTGCGTGAGATTGCGTGGCGCAACGGTCGATAACAAGCTGCGCGTGTGGGCTACCTGACTCAGGCCGTGACCACGTCCCCCAATCCATAGAGGCAACCTTCCGGTTGACCATCAGGCTGGCGCAGTTGACCCATTCTCGTAGAGACGGGCCGATGTTTGAGCGAACTCTTAACGCGCTTGTGGCTGATTAGGGGCCAGGATCACATTGCTCTGATCATCGGCATCAGCGCGAGCCTCGATGGCCACAACAGGGCGATCACTCACATTCATGGGCTGGTGCCACACGCCCGCTGGAATGAACAGAAAGTCACCAGCTTGGTTGTCAACCACAACCTCCCCGTTCAACCCGATCAGGGTGCGGGCCTGGCCCTCGAGCACGTAGATCACCGTTTCAGCGTTGTGGTGCTGATGCCTGAGGCCTTGGGTGCCTGGCTGCAACACGATGCGGTTCATCGACAGCTGCTTGGAGCCTGCTGTGGCCTGGGAAATGCCCCGAAAGATTTCGACCCGCTGCTTGGTGATGGTTGGGGCGCTCGTGCGCACCGTGGTGACGCCACCGCTGTTGGGAGCCACGATGGTCTGCGTGGAGGCAGCTGGCCGAGGCGCCCCTACGAGCGGATGGGAGAACGCGGCCGCAGGCAGTGCCAGCGTCAAGCCGGCGAGCACAACTCTGCTGAGGCGCTTCCGCTGAGCGAGTGATGGGCGGGGCATCGTGATGGCTGACCGCAGGTTCAGACGCTCCAGGCTCCTGGTTGGTTGTAGCAGCGCTCGCGATAACCGGCTCGAGCACATCCAACAGCGCCTGCAATTCCGCCTGCGGCTGCCGCTGCAACACCGCGATTACCTCGTCTCCGGCAGTAGCCGCCTGGCTGAGCACCGCACCCAATGCGCCAGGCAACTGATCCGCCAACTGCAAGGCCATCCCAGCGATCTGGCCATCCACGGCCACCATCGCCAGGCTGCTGAGCCATTCCACCGCTACACGGCAGGCAGGATCCTGGATCGCAAGGCACTGCAGCAGTTCGCGGCACTCTGGTGCATGGATGAACAGGCGCAAGGCGCGGTGCTCGGCCCGTTGGCGGGCGGTGGAGGCGCAGGTATCGATCACCGCAGTCGCTGCAAGTAAGGTTCCGCTGGTCTGACTACCACTGCCGCGTAAGGCCAGCTCCAGCCGTTGCTCAGCTGACCGGCGCAACACCCCATCGGGCAGCTGCTCGAACAGGGCCTGCCCGGCCTGCTCTACGGCCTGGAGGGTTTCAAGCGATACCTCGCCGCTGTTTGTCGCCAGTGGAGCCAGAAGCCGATCGATGCGCCACTCCAGCCAGTGCCGGGCAGAGGCGATCAAGCCCTCCATGGCCTTTGGCCCCTGAGCCCGGAGCAAGCCATCAGCGTCTTGCCCCTCGGGCAGCTGCACCACCGAGGCGCTCAACCCACCGG
>NZ_JAGQBW010000039.1 GCF_024345835.1 Synechococcus sp. HJ21-Hayes
TCTAGCTTTTTTAAGTTAGGGTTTAATCAAGAGGACTGGTCTACAACGGAGAGTTTGATCCTGGCTCAGGATGAACGCTGGCGGCGTGCTTAACACATGCAAGTCGAACGAACCTTCGGGTTAGTGGCGGACGGGTGAGTAACGCGTGAGAATCTGCCCTCAGGAGGGGGATAACGGTTGGAAACGACCGCTAATACCCCATATGCCGCGAGGTGAAATGAATTTCGCCTGAGGATGAGCTCGCGTCTGATTAGCTAGTTGGTGGGGTAAGAGCCTACCAAGGCTTCGATCAGTAGCTGGTCTGAGAGGATGATCAGCCACACTGGGACTGAGACACGGCCCAGACTCCTACGGGAGGCAGCAGTGGGGAATTTTCCGCAATGGGCGAAAGCCTGACGGAGCAACGCCGCGTGAGGGATGAAGGCCTCTGGGCTGTAAACCTCTTTTATCAAGGAAGAAGATCTGACGGTACTTGATGAATAAGCCACGGCTAATTCCGTGCCAGCAGCCGCGGTAATACGGGAGTGGCAAGCGTTATCCGGAATTATTGGGCGTAAAGCGTCCGCAGGCGGTCTTACAAGTCTGTCGTTAAAGCGTGGAGCTTAACTCCATTTCGGCGATGGAAACTGTAAGACTAGAGTGTGGTAGGGGCAGAGGGAATTCCCGGTGTAGCGGTGAAATGCGTAGATATCGGGAAGAACACCAGTGGCGAAGGCGCTCTGCTGGGCCATAACTGACGCTCATGGACGAAAGCTAGGGGAGCGAAAGGGATTAGATACCCCTGTAGTCCTAGCCGTAAACGATGAACACTAGGTGTCGGGGGAATCGACCCCCTCGGTGTCGTAGCCAACGCGTTAAGTGTTCCGCCTGGGGAGTACGCACGCAAGTGTGAAACTCAAAGGAATTGACGGGGGCCCGCACAAGCGGTGGAGTATGTGGTTTAATTCGATGCAACGCGAAGAACCTTACCAGGGTTTGACATCCTGCGAATCCCTTGGAAACTTGGGAGTGCCTTCGGGAGCGCAGTGACAGGTGGTGCATGGCTGTCGTCAGCTCGTGTCGTGAGATGTTGGGTTAAGTCCCGCAACGAGCGCAACCCACGTCTTTAGTTGCCAGCATTCAGTTGGGCACTCTAGAGAGACCGCCGGTGATAAACCGGAGGAAGGTGTGGATGACGTCAAGTCATCATGCCCCTTACATCCTGGGCTACACACGTACTACAATGCTACGGACAAAGGGCAGCAAACTCGCGAGAGCTAGCCAATCCCATAAACCGTGGCTCAGTTCAGATCGTAGGCTGCAACTCGCCTACGTGAAGGAGGAATCGCTAGTAATCGCAGGTCAGCATACTGCGGTGAATACGTTCCCGGGCCTTGTACACACCGCCCGTCACACCATGGAAGTTGGCCACGCCCGAAGTCGTTACTCCAACCCTTGTGGAGGAGGATGCCGAAGGTGGGGCTGATGACTGGGGTGAAGTCGTAACAAGGTAGCCGTACCGGAAGGTGCGGCTGGATCACCTCCTAACAGGGAGACAACAACTGATCGTGATGTCTGAGTTTTTTATTCTTAGGCCATGATCCTGTCATCTCGAAGGTCGATCGGTACCTCAACTTGAGGGAAGAGAAGGGCTGAGCAATCAGTCTGGAGACTTACCCATCAATTTCAGTTCCTAAACTTTGTCTAGGTCACCCCACAGAGGGTAAAGCCGAGAATGTGTGCAGCAGTGTACATGTTGAATCTGGCCAGCCGAAAGGCGAGCTGGAAGCGGCATCAACTCCTGGGCCATTAGCTCAGGTGGTTAGAGCGCACCCCTGATAAGGGTGAGGTCCCTGGTTCAAGTCCAGGATGGCCCATTCGTGTTTGGGGGTTTAGCTCAGTTGGTAGAGCGCCTGCTTTGCAAGCAGGATGTCAGCGGTTCGAGTCCGCTAACCTCCATCCAATGATAGTGTGCCCCAAGCAACGATTTTAAAGGAGTTGCTGGTGAGGTGATTTAGATGGTTGACGCTGAGTCATATGACTCCAGCCTCGTATCATTCTTGGTTGTGACCAAGTTGTTACGATGCTGGACTCAATGCGTTCTGGAGACAGATTGCATTAGAGAATCAGCAGAACCTTGACAACTGCATAGGTGAGTCTGGAAAGAATAAGCATCTCATGGATGCTGACTCGAGAGAGTCAGTGATTCTGTTTTGAGAGCCGAGACCTTCTAGCGTTCTTACTGAGGCGCCGAGCCGAAGTGAGTCTGATCCTTGTTTGCATGCAAACTTGAGAGAATAGGCCTCAACAGCCTGAAGCGTTAGGAGTGAATATTGGTCAAGCTACAAAGGGCTCACGGTGGATACCTTGGCACACAGAGGCGATGAAGGACGTGGTTACCTGCGATAAGTCTCGGGGAGCTGGAAACACGCTTTGATCCGGGAATTTCCGAATGGGGCAACCCCTAGAACGGCTACCTGAATCCATAGGGTAGCTCGAGCCAACCCAGCGAACTGAAACATCTTAGTAGCTGGAGGAAAGGAAAGTAAAAACGACTCCCTAAGTAGCGGCGAGCGAACGGGGAAGAGCCTAAACCGATGGTTTCGACCATCGGGGTTGTGGGACAGCAACGTGGACCAACAAACCTAGAAGAAGCGTTTGAATGGCGCGCCATAGAGGGTGAAAGCCCCGTATTCGAAAGGAGAGTTGGCCTAGCTGTATCCCGAGTAGCACGGAGCACGTGAAATTCCGTGTGAATCTGCGAGGACCACCTCGTAAGGCTAAGTACTCCTGTGTGACCGATAGCGCAACAGTACCGCGAGGGAAAGGTGAAAAGAACCCCGGGAGGGGAGTGAAATAGAACATGAAACCGTGAGCTTACAAGCAATGGGAGCCCGACTGATCGGGTGACCGTGTGCCTGTTGAAGAATGAGCCGGCGACTTATAGGCACTGGCAGGTTAAACCGGGAATGGTGGAGCCATAGCGAAAGCGAGTCTGAATAGGGCGATCGTCAGTGTTTATAGACCCGAACCCGGGTGATCTAACCATGGCCAGGATGAAGCTTGGGTGATACCAAGTGGAGGTCCGAACCGACTGATGTTGAAAAATCAGCGGATGAGCTGTGGTTAGGGGTGAAATGCCAATCGAACCCGGAGCTAGCTGGTTCTCCCCGAAATACGTTGAGGCGTAGCGTCTAGTGCTCCAGCAGGGGGGTAAAGCCACCATTTCGGTGCGGGCTGCGAGAGCGGTACCAAATCGAGATGAACTCTGAATACCCTGTGTGTAACTAGGCAGTCAGACTGTGGGGGATAAGCTCCATGGTCGAAAGGGAAACAGCCCAGACCGCCAGCTAAGGTCCCCAAATCAACACTAAGTGATAAAGGAGGTGGGATTGCCCAGACAACCAGGAGGTTTGCCTAGAAGCAGCCATCCTCAAAGGAGTGCGTAATAGCTCACTGGTCGAGCGATCCTGCGCCGAAAATGAACGGGGCTAAGTGTTGTACCGAAGCTGCGGATTAAACTTGTTTAATGGTAGGGGAGCGTTCCATGTGGGGTGAAGCGTTAGCGTAAGCGGGCGTGGACTGCATGGAAGTGAGAATGTCGGCTTGAGTAGCGAAAACATGGGTGAGAATCCCATGCCCCGAAACCCTAAGGGTTCCTCCGGCAGGCTCGTCCGCGGAGGGTTAGTCAGGACCTAAGGCGAGGCCGAAAGGCGTAGTCGATGGACAACAGGTCAACATTCCTGTACCGATGATGTTTTGGGAAGGGGGACGGAGAAGGCTAGCCAAGCCAGATGTTGGTTACTGGTCCAAGCGTTCGAGGCGTTGAGAACCGGCGAAAACGGTTTGAGCTGAGGCGTGAGTGCGAGCTGCTACGGCAGCGAAGTTGGTGACGTCAAGCTTCCAAGAAAAGCCCTATACCCGTTAAGGCATCATTGCCTGTACCCGAAACCGACACAGGTGGGGTGGTAGAGAATACCGAGGGGCGCGAGGTAACTCTCTCTAAGGAACTCGGCAAAATGACCCCGTAACTTCGGGAGAAGGGGTGCCACCGCAAGGTGGTCGCAGTGAATAGGCCCAGGCGACTGTTTACCAAAAACACAGGTCTCCGCTAAGTCGCAAGACGATGTATGGGGGCTGACGCCTGCCCAGTGCCGGAAGGTTAAGGAAGCTGGTCAGCGAAAGCGAAGCTAGCGACTGAAGCCCCGGTGAACGGCGGCCGTAACTATAACGGTCCTAAGGTAGCGAAATTCCTTGTCGGGTAAGTTCCGACCCGCACGAAAGGCGTAACGATCTGGGCGCTGTCTCGGAGAGAGGCTCGGCGAAATAGAATTGTCTGTGAAGATGCGGACTACGTGCACCTGGACAGAAAGACCCTATGAAGCTTTACTGTAGCTTGGTATTGTGTCCGGGCTCTGAATGCGCAGGATAGGTGGGAGGCTTTGATCAACAGCTTGCGGGTTGTTGTGAGCCAACGGTGAGATACCACTCTTTCAGAGCTAGGATTCTAACGGTCACCCGTCATCCGGGGACCGGACAGTATCTGGTGGGCAGTTTGACTGGGGCGGTCGCCTCCTAAAAGGTAACGGAGGCGCGCAAAGGTTTGCTCAGGCTGGTTGGAAATCAGCCGACGAGTGTAAAAGCAGAAGCAAGCTTGACTGTGAGACCAACAAGTCGAACAGGGGGGAAACCCGGCTTTAGTGATCCGACGGTTCTGAGTGGAAGGGCCGTCGCTCAACGGATAAAAGTTACTCTAGGGATAACAGGCTGATCTCCCCCAAGAGTTCACATCGACGGGGAGGTTTGGCACCTCGATGTCGGCTCATCGCAACCTGGGGCTGAAGTCGGTCCCAAGGGTTGGGCTGTTCGCCCATTAAAGCGGTACGCGAGCTGGGTTCAGAACGTCGTGAGACAGTTCGGTCCATATCCGGTGCATGCGCAGGAATATTGAGAGGATTTCTCCCTAGTACGAGAGGACCGGGAGGAACGCACCTCTGGTGTACCAGTTATCGTGCCAACGGTAAACGCTGGGTAGCCATGTGCGGAGAGGATAACCGCTGAAAGCATCTAAGTGGGAAGCCCACCTCAAGATGAGTATTCCCATGGCATAAGCCAGTAAGGTCACGGGAAGAACACCCGTTGATAGGCTCTATGTGGAAGCGCAGTAATGCGTGAAGCAGAGGAGTACTAATAGACCGAGGGCTTGACCAAATCAAAGCTCTTAAGGCATCAGCAGCTGAGCTGTTGATGAGCGCTTATTCAGTCCGGAGACGGCGAAAGCCGTTAACCTATGCAGTTCTCAGGGTTCAACCTGGGAGCAAATCTATCCTGGTGTCCATGGCGCAGTGGAACCACTCCGATCCATCTCGAACTCGGTTGTGAAACGCTGCAGCGGCGACGATATTTGGGGGGTAGCCCCCTGAGAAAATAGCTCGATGCCAGGTAAAACATTTGCTCCGCTGACCAGTGTGTCAGCCCTTTACCAGTAGTACTGGCTTGAAGCCTGCTGCTGGAGAGATA
>NZ_JAGQBW010000004.1 GCF_024345835.1 Synechococcus sp. HJ21-Hayes
AAACCAGCCCAAGGTCGCTGAGCATGGGGACAACGTCTACCAGAAGGAGCCCGCACAGAAAAATCACGGTGAAAGCAGAGTTGCTGCGTCCCGCGAACGGATCAAGACCCGTTTGTCCAGAGATTCCTTAGCACGATCAAAAACAAAAGAATGCTTTGGATGCTGAATAACACTTCAATCAAATACCTCTATACAAGCGCATTCCCGCTCGCCTCATTGAGGCAAGCAAAACCAAAAAACAGATCAGATGACAACCATTCCGCACACGCCAATTGATGCATGGCGTCAAGCCCGATCGCGTTCCCAGCGCCCACCCATCCTGGAAACGAGACCACAGAGTGCTAACCAAGGCAGGCAGACCTTGAGGGACACAAACACATCACCCAGCCAGGACGGCCCCAAGGCAACTACGGACAGGATGCCGGCGGGAATCAACCACAAGACAGGCCAACGGTTCTGCAACCAGCAAGCCGTGATCCAGAACAGAACCAACCCAGCAGTCATCACCAGCGTGAAGCCCAACAGGCCAGCCCAACCGCCGGTGGTGACGGGATCCAGCAGAGGCGTTTCCATCAGATCCACCACCCACCCCCTGGCAACCTCGGGTGAAACCCCTGGATTCGACCATCCAGGCAAGCCGACCCCCAGCGCACGGCTGACGGACGGCTCAGCGCCAGCCGCGCCCCAGGCTGGCAACCAAGGTTTGAAGACACCAGGCACCGCGCGATAGAGATCGGCTGGTATCCAAGCCCAGGTGTCTGGACTGACCAGCAAGCCACGATGGCGCAGGTCAAGAACAACAGACAGCGAGGCCAGACCAGCTTTGTTGTACGAGAAGTCGTTCATGGCAGACGCCGCGAGGTTCGTGGGCATCAGGCCCGTTGCGAAGTTCTGCCAGGACTGGGCCAGGTAAGCCCCCATGGGCTGCCCGGGAGCACGGGCCACCCGCGTGTAACGCAGCGCTGTAGGCAAGGCATAGGCCAAGGACAGACCAAACAACAAGCCACCCCAGATCACCGGCCGCCGCCACCAGCGCAGCACACAACCCACCACCCACAGCACCGCCAGCAGCGACAGAAATCGCTGCCGCAACAGGATGAAGGTGACCAACTGCAGCGCCGCCAGCAACAGCCAGAACCAGCGCTCCTGCCGTGGTGGGGAAGCCGGGGCTGCCAGCACCTGCCAGCCGGCGGCAATCAGGGGAGTGGCCTCGATCAGAAAGAGCCCCTTGGCCCAGGGGCGCAAGAGCAGCGGAAGCCCATCCACCCAGGCGCCATCATTGGCACCGATGGTGCCGATCACCGGTGCGATCAGAGCACTGATCAATGCCAGCATCAAGGCGACGCTCAACAGCTGCACACGCGGCCAGCGAGGCAGCATCCGCAGGCGCTGATTGAGCCCCCTGGCCTCCAGCACCAAGGCCAAGCCTGCCAGACCGAGCAGCAACAGCCCGTAAGCCACCAGGCTGTGGAGTGCTGCTGCCGCCATCAGCGGGCGGCGGATCACCCAGCCATAGGCCTCCTGCACATTTGATTGCAGCACCAGCGCACCAACGTTGATCGGGCCGAAATACAGCAGCCAATGGGCCAAAACGGCCAGGGCCAACGGTTTCAGGCAGCCGTCCCGCAGGGGGCGCAGCACAGGCCAAGGGCGATAGGGCCCCAGCAGGGCGATGAGCCAGGCCAAGGCCAACGCCATATTGGCGGCTACGCCCAGGAGGGCATAGGGCGTGGGGAGTGGAGCGGTCATGGTGGGGTTGCCGGTGTTGACCTGCGCAGCAGCTGCCAGCGCACAGGCCATTGCAGCAGCTCGGCGGCGAACAGCAGGAGCGCGAAGGGAACGAGCTGGTGGGGGTACCAAACCAGCAGCAGGCCATAGAGCAACAGCAGCGGCAGCCAGCCTTCCACCAGGGCCAAGAGGGGTTCGTTGCGGGAGCGGATCAGCGTGGCCAGAGGCTGCTGCAGTACCCGCAGCAGCTGCACGAGCAACAACAGCCCAAACAGGAGCAGATGGGGCCGCCAGGTGGCCCCAAGCCACAGCGGATACAGCCAGGGGAAGGCCAGAACCATCAGGGGAATCACCGCCAGCAGCAGCGGCAGCGTGCGGCCCGCCAGGGCGCAAGCTGCGCGCAGCGGCTGAGGCTCACGCAAAAGGTCCGGAATCCTGGGTTCGATCAGGGCATTGCCGAACTGGCCCAGAAAGCCTGCGGCGGTGCGGTGGGTGCTGAACAGCGCCAGCTGGGGCTGCCCCAGCAAGGCGGCGGTGAGCAGGGTGATGCCGTTCTGCAGGAGAGGAGCCGGCAGGCTGGCGGACGCCAGAAGCAGCATGCGCCGCCATAGGCGCGGCACAGACCAGTCGGTGGAGGCTGCCTCGGTACCCCAGGGAAAACAGCGCTGCAGCAGAGCCCCCTGCCCACAGGCCTGCAGCCCGCGCAGCACAACCGCGGCCCCGATGGCCTGGGCAAAGCTGCCCCCGAGCCCGGCGGCCAGGGCGGCCGGGGCCAGGATCAGCAGCTGATCCAGGGCACCCAGGCAGAAGCTGAGGCTGAGGTGGCCATCGCTATAAAATCGTTTGCTCATCGCCCCCAGCAGCGGCTGGCCCAGCAGGCGCAGAGCGGCGTAGCTCAGTAGCAGGGGAACAGGCAGGGGAAAACGGCCAACCACCAACAGCAGCGTGGCCGGCAACAGCAGCAGGGCCAGCGCAAAGGCGGCCCGGGCACCGAGGCGATAAAGGGCCTGGCGTTCGGCGGGATCATCAGCCCGCAACAGCTCATAGCCCACCAGATCCGCCAGCACCGCCGGCAACGCCAGCAGCAGGCTGATGGCAGCCTCCAGCGACAGCCATTGCCCCAGGCCCTGGGCAGACCAATGGCGTGCGATCAGGGCCGTGAACAGCAGGTTCTGGCCGAGCGACACCCCCACCGTGGCGAGGTTCACGAGGGTGGGCGTCTGCCGCCGCCACCAGGCCTGACGGCCCATCACAACCGGCGGGCCTGGAGGGCCGCCAGCAGGGCTTTGGGGAAATCGAGCACATCCGGCAGATCCGCACAGGGCTCCACAGGCGCGGCATGGGGATCGGTCAGCCACTGGCGCAGCACGGCCGCCAGCCCGGGGGCATGGCCGGCGGGGAAGCAACGGATCGGCTGGCCGAGGGCCAGGAGATCCCGGGCACAGCCCACCCGATGGCTGAGCAGGGCCTGGCAGCCGAACGCCAGGGCCTCATGCACCACCAACCCCCAGGTTTCGCTGTGGCGGGAGGGCAACACCAGGGCATCGGCCATGGCATAGGCCCGGCCGATCTCGCCCTGGTTGAGAAATCCCAGCGGATGGAAGTGATCGCCCAGCAGGGCGGAGAGGCGGCGGTTCCATTCGGACTCCAGGGGCCCACTGCCCACGCTGATCAGATGCAGCGTCCGGCGTTCCTCCAGAGGCAGGAGCGCCAGGGCCACGGCAATCAGCAGCACATCTTTCTCCTCCGCCAACCGGCCGGCGTAGAGGAGCACCGGCGCCTGGTCAGGGATGCCGATGCGCTGGCGCTGGGCCGCCGCCTGGGGCTGCCACTGCCGGCGCTGCGCCTCGAGCCAGGTGGTGTCTGGGGCATAGCTGGCCAGGCAGATCCGCTCCGGGGGAACACAACGCACCTCCAGGTGGCGACGGCCATGGCCGGAGATGGGGCACACCAGGGCACTGCGGCGGTAGATCCAGCGCAGGCCGAGATCCCGCAACAGCGCCAAGCCAGGTGTGCGCAACCGCACCGCATCGGTGGCTTCCGTGCGCAGCAGCAGCGGAATGCCCAGGCGCGGCAGGAGCCCCGCCAGCCCGCCCACCAGCCAGGGCGCATGGTTGAACAGCAGCACGGCATCGGGGCGGGAGCGGTGCACCCAGCGGAGCACCGCCGGCAGCAACCGCAGGCCCTGTAAGCCCTCGATCGCCGCCAGGCCGCCTTCTGTGAGGAAGGCGCTGGCATAGCCCTCCAGCAGGGGCTGATCCCAGCAGAGGGGCTGGCCGAAGCCCGGGTCGGGCTGCTGACCAGCGGGGCTGAAATTCTGGCGGCAGAGGTAGAGCACCTCAAGGGAGGTGTGGGCCGCCAACCAGCGGAACTGGGGGGCCACGTATTGCACGGGATGGGTATGGATGGCCAGCAGCCTCACCCGAGCACCTCCTGCACGGCCGCCACCAGCTGCTGCGGCGATGGGGTGGGGTGGGCACGGCGGGCCCAGGGCCACTGCTGCAGGGCCAGGCGGATGGCCCGGGCCAGCGCACGCGACTGGCCGGCAGGGAACACCCAGCCCTGGGTGCTGGAGAGCACCAGATCATGGCGCGAGCTAACCCGATCGCTCACGACCACACGCACCCCCTGGCTGAGGGCTTCATTCACCACCAGGCCCCACACCTCCCCCTGCACCGAAGGAAGCAGCAGCAGATCGATCTGGCGATAAAAGGCAGGCAGATCGCTCTGATTCACGAACCCGTGGAACGCGAGCTGGGGGAGCAGGGGCTCGAGCGCCGCGCGGCAGGCCGCCAGCAAAGGCCCATCCCCGGCTGCAGCGAAGCTGAGCCGGTCCCGCTCCTCGGCGCTCAGGTGATCCAGGGCGCGGGCCACGATCAGGGGATCCTTCACAGGCGTGAACTTGCCCACGTAGCCCAGGCGTAACCGGTCCGGCTGCGGCTGGTGCGGCTCCTCCTGAGCCCAGGGCGGAATCACGGCCTGATCCACGGCATAGGGCACCGTGCGCAGCCGAGCCGGCGGCACGCCGAGCCGCAGGAAATGCCGGTACGACTCGGCACCGATGGGCAGGATCCAGCGGCAGCAGCGGTAGTAGCGGCGGAGCACCGCATCCCGCAGCCAGTTCTTGATGGCACTGCGGCTGTAGGCCTCATCGGAGGTGTCGGCGCGCAGCAGGATCGGCACACGAGCCAGCGCCAGCAGCAGGGAAGCGGTGGCGATGAAGCTTGGGCTGTAGGCGTAGATGAGCACGGCATCTGGCCGCCAGAGCAGCAGCCGCAGCGCCGCCCAACCGCCGGCGAGCACACCACGCCAGCCGGAGAGGGCCTTGAGGGGCCAACCGGTGAGGGCGGTGCGCTCGTAACCGCTGGTGAGATCGCAGTCCCAGGCGAAGGCCACGCCGAAATCGGGGTCGTAACTTGGGGATTCAACGCCGTGCAGGCAACCCACAAACACCCGACAGCGCCAACCCGGTTTTGCGGCAAGCCCTCGGAACACCGGCACGAAATACTGCACGGGATGGGTAGCCAGGATCGCGAGCCGGCGCGCCATCACAACCCGCAGAGCCAAGGGATTAGGGCCGTCGCGGCCAGGCGATGGCCGCTGGCATTCCAATGGCCCTCGCCGGGGGCCTGGCCGGTGAAGCCATGAAGGGTGAGGCCCCGCTGATCGGCCTGTTGCTGCAGCAGCGGGGCCAGGGGCAGATAGGGGATGCCCCGGGCCGCCAGGAGCGCCTGCAGCCGCCGCTCCGACGCGAAGGGATCGGGGGGGCGCTGGGAGGGCCGAGGCCAGAGCTGATCGGGGCTGCTGGCGCTGGCCACCACCAACATGGCCCCGGTGGCCGCAACCTCCCGGTTCAGGTTGGCGATCAGGGCATCGGTGATGGCCCAGGCCTGCGCTGAAGCTGGCGGGGTGGGCGCGGGTGGCTGGCCGGCGAGGGCACGGCGAGGGGGGGCCGCTCGGTTGGCCATCCGGTTCTTCCCCTCATTGAGCAGCTGCAGCACACGGCTGTGGTTGATCAGCCCCTCCAGCAGCTGGCCGGGAAGAGAGGTGCGCCAGCGGTAACCAGGGGTGTTGCGGAAGCTGTTGTCCACCACCAGATGGCTGTCGGCTGTTAGGCGCACCACAGGGCGATCCGGCCTGGAACGGGGCTCATTGTCCTGGAGGTCGTTGCCGGGATACAGCAACAGCAGCACGAGATCGGGGTGGTAGGCGCGGGCCAGATGGCGCCAGGTGAGCCACTCCTGAGCCGTGCCATAGCCACCAACGCCGAAGTTGAGCACCTCAACACCATCGGGATGACCGGCCTTGAGCCGGCACTGGCGCGCCGCCGAGAGCTGCGTCTGCAGCTGGCCCGCCAGGGTGTTGGGCTCATTGAGCTGCAGGGCCTCCGTGAAGGAATCGCCCAGCACCGCCAGACGCAGCCGGCCGGGCTGGGGCTCCAGGCTGGTGGGAGCACCGCGGAACCCGGCGGCATTGATCCGCACCTGGCCATGCCCCTCGCGGCTCCAGAGGCCCGCCGCCCCGGGGCGCAATCCGTAGCCGCGCTCCGGATCGAGGCTGTAGAAGGCGGGGTGCTGCAGGCCTGCGAGGCGCAGCATCAGTTCGGCCGCCCCCACCGACACCACCAGTCCCACACTCAGGGCCGCCAGATTGTCGAGCCAGCGCTTCATGGCCGCCATGCTGCCGGAACGCAGAGCAGCAGCAGGGAGGTGGCCAGGAGGCGCAGATCGAGCAGCAGCGAGTGGTTGCGCAGGTAATACAGGTCGCGAGCCAGCTCCCAGGCCAGGGTGTCCGGCTCCTCGGGCGGCGGGCCGATGATGCGGCCCCAGCCCGTCATTCCCGGGCGCATCCACTGGCGCAGCTCGGCACCGGGGAAGCGGGCCTCCAGCCGGGCCAGGGCCTCAAGGCTGAGGGGGCGCGGCCCCACCAGGCTCATCTCGCCGCGCCATACATTGAGCAACTGCGGCAGGGCGCTGAAGCGGCCGGATCCGGCCAGGCGAATGCGGGAAAACGGACGGCCATCGCGGCCGCCACAGGCATCGCGGTGCAGCCGCGGCCGCAGAGCGAAAGCCAGCGGTGCGAGCAGCGCCAGCAGCAGGCCACTGCCAAACAGATCGCCGAGGCGCTTGAGGCGGGCCGCCGGGCCGCTGCGGGCATGGCTGAAGGCCTCCACCCGCTCGGCCCAGGCCGTGGCCAGCAGTTCCGGAGGCAGGCGCTGCAGGAAGGTTTCCGCCCAACCGGCCAGGGAGAGCAGGCGCAGGCCCTGCTGCTGCCAGGCCAGCAGGGTGGCGCGATCGGCGGCGCTGGGCTGGTGCTGCAGGCCGAGGGCCACCCCATCGAGGGCCAGCCAGGCGGGCAGGGCCTCGGGCAGGGGCGGCATCGCCTGGGAGGCACGCCACTCGATGCCGCAGGGGATGGCGCACGCACCCACATCGATGGCCTGGGAGAGTGCGGCGCGCTCCTCAGGAGCGGCGATCAGCAGCCACTGCTGCTGCGGCCGCCAGAGGTGGGCCGTGCTTTGGCCCAGGCCCAGCAGCAGGTTGGTGCCCAACCCAAGGGCCAGCCCCGGCAGCAGAAAGGACCGGCTCATCGTGGCCTCGAGCTGCTGCCCTCGCAGAAGGGTGCTGGCAGCCGCCAGGGCGAACACCAGGGCAGCGGCCGCCAGGCAATTGCGCAGCTGGCGAGCCAGATCAAGCTGGTGGCGCGCCAGGGCCGTGTAGGTGCCGAGGAGGTAGTGGATCAGCAGCCAGGCCAGGATCAGGCCGAGGGGGCCCCGGCTCAGCTGGGGCCAGGCCCCGAACTGCCAGCCATACACAGCGCACCAGCTCAGGCCCAGCAGCAGGCCATCGCTGCAGGCGGCACGCAGAACCGGGGGGAAGCGGGTGGCAGCAGCCAAGGCAGCACCCGGGCCGGGCGCGGAACTACTCATGACTATGGCGCCGAGTACATCGGAGAATGCTGCGAGTGGAGCAGGGGGCTGGATCGGGCGATGTGGTGGCGATCCCCCTGGCTTAGGCGCCGTGGGCTGCTGATCGGCCTCGCGGGCTTCGATCTGCTCACGGTGGTGGCTGCCTACAACATCTTTTATCAGGTCCGATTCGGCGCCTGGCCAGGGCTCAGCAATGCGGTGCTGGGGTTGATCGGCCTGTGGCTGGCTGGCTCCTATCTGATCGGCCGCTATTCCCGCCCGCAGCGGCGCCGGGGGCTGGCCCCTGCCCTGCTGAGCAGCGCACTGGTGGCGTTGCTGGTGCTGGGGGTGGTGGCCGGTGGCCTGAGCTGGGGCCTGGATTTGGACGATCCCCGCACACTGCGCAGCTTCGCGCTGCCGATGGTGGCGGCCAGCGCGCTGGTCTCGACCCTGGCCCAGGCCTGGGCCCAGGCGGTGCTCACGCGGCCGCAGCACTGGGTGCTGATCGGCAGCGACGCGGAGCTGGCGGTGGTGGCCGCTGAAATCGCCCGCGATGGCCTCGGCCAGCAGCTGCAGCTCACCCTGGTGCCGAGCGGTGAAACCGACAGGCACAACCTCAGCGCCCTTGCCTGCGCCAGCAGCGGCATCGCCGTGAGCGAGCAGGCTGAACTGGATGAGGTGCTGCTGCAACGGCTGCTGGCCCTGCGGGGCAGCGGCACCAGGCTGGTGAGCCTGCTGAACTGGGCGGAGCAGGTGCTGCAACGGGTGCCTCCGGAGCTGTTCAGCAGCCGCTGGCTGGTGCATGCCGAAGGCTTTGAACTGCAGCCGGAGCGGTTCGGCTGGCGCCTGAAACGGCTAGGCGATGTGCTGGTGGCCGGCCTGCTGCTGCTGGCCGCACTGCCGCTGCTCGCCCTGGCGGCCCTGCTGGTGCGGCTGGAGGATGGCGGGCCGGTGTTCTACGGCCAGGTGCGCAGCGGCCTGTATGGCGACACAATGCGCATCCACAAGCTGCGCAGCATGCGGGTGGATGCGGAGGCACAGGGCATCCGCTGGGCCAGCGCCGGCGATGTGCGCGTCACACGCGTGGGCCTGTGGCTACGGAAGCTGCGGATCGATGAACTGCCGCAGCTGCTGAGCGTGCTGCGGGGCGACATGAGCCTGATCGGCCCCCGGCCAGAACGGCCGGAACTGGAGGAAGAGCTGGAGCAGGCGATCCCGCACTACCGCGTGCGCCACTGGATCCGCCCAGGCCTGAGCGGCTGGGCACAGGTGTGCCACCCCTATGGCGCCAGCGTGGCCGACAGCCGCCGCAAACTCAGCTACGACCTCTACTACCTGCGCAACGCCAGCCTGCCCCTGGATCTGTTGATCCTGTTCAAGACCATGCGGCTCGTGCTCGCTGGCCAGGGCGCTGAACCGGAAGCCCTTTGCGCCAGGCCAGGAACATCGCAAGGCGACTGAGACGCAGCCTGGGCCAGAGGCACTGAGGCTCTCAGGAAGTGTCCCGATTTTGCACGGCAGGTACAGAAGCGACTTCCAGACCCCCCCTTCTCCGCGATCAGGAAGACCACAGCTGAGCACCCATCTGCACCGGCAGACCAAAGCGCAATGCAGCCGCCCTCAGAGCTACGGTTGCTTTTTGCGCATGGAGGCCAGTTCATGCACGTTTTTGCTCAGGGGTGCCTGCAGGGCTCATTAAAAGTTAGGCCGAGCTCAGTACCTGAGCTGGTTCTCGCCAGCCCAGCAGTGCCAGTCATCCCGGGATGTCATGCGCCCGAGCAGCCAGGCCCTCGGTGATCGACCAGAAGCCGTCGAGCCGCAGGGCGTTCATCGCCAGGCTGCGGAGCGTGGCCAGGATCTGTACACCGTTGGTCTCGCAGTAGCGGTGCGCATCCTCACGGAGTTGCGTATCGCGGGGCCAATGCCAGGAGTTCTCGATGCTCCAGCGGTCTCTCACATGCTGGAGCAAGGGTGTGGCTGTGGTCCTGAGACTCGTGACGTAGTAACGGGTTTCATCAATGCGCTTGCCATGCCGGGTGCCCTTGCAATGCACCGCCAGGATCGTGGCGCTGCCGGGCCAGTTCTCAGTGACCCACTCTGGTGCGGGCATCCCCCGCAGAGACCATTTCAGGTCACGGCAACGCTTGCGCTCGCGATGGGTGATCTCAAACACGGCCTTGCGGCCATAAGTCAGCCGATCACGAATGATCTGAAACCCCTTGCGGCGGCTGTGTTTCACCGCGATCAGGAAGTCGGCGCCACGCTGCTCGAGGTAGAGGGAAAAGGGCGGTTGGCATGCAGCGCATCCGCCTGCACCAGCAGGCCACTGAGCTCAACCCGATCGAGAAGCTCGCGCAAAGCCTGGATCTCGCTGCCGCTGTCGGTGGCGTAGGTGTTCTGGGCGATCGCCACGCCGAGGCTGTTGGAGTACAGGCTCACCTGTGCGATGTAGACGCAGTCGGCCGGAGGCCATAACGCGCTGCTCCAGAGGCGGTTTCAGCGATGGATCCCCGCAGGGTCTTGCCATCGCACACCAGGGTGTCGACCACTTCAGGCACGCTTGGCTGAGCTGTGATCCATTGCTGCAACAGGGATTCGAACCCTTCCACGTCAAGCTGGCTCAGCAGCCAGCGGAACGTCGAGTCCGACGGTGATTTGGCGATGTGGGTACCGAGGAGCGCGTTGAGGGTCTTGCGATGACGCTTAGCGAAACGCTCCATCCCAAGCAGTGAGCCCTGACCGCTGAGGATCGCCACCAGCAGCATCCACCACTGCGGAAAGCGAACCCCACGGCGCATGCGGCAGTCCGGCAGGGCCTTGAGGAAGCTGATTAGGTCAGTGGCTGCAGCAGGACTCTGGATCGGCGGCGTGGGCAAGGATCAGGAGCGGAACGCCTCCAGGAGAAACCAGTCAGGGACTGGGCTGGGAGCCCGCTGGGACAGACCTTTAATAGGCCCTGGGGGTGCCTGTTTTGACGCAGCTCAGCCCTCAACACACCCTTTTGTCAGCCTGATCCAGAATGGAATCGCATAACCGGATCGGCCGGATCTGGCCGCTGAAGGACATGCAAAAGTCGTGAACGATCGCGAAGTGTCCTCATCAATAGGCTCATTGCTGTACGGGGATGCGCCGAGGACATACCGATGGAACGATAACCATAGAAAGCTTCGGCCAAAATCCAGACAAACGGGATCAGGGGTGTACCATAAGGAGAGGCTTAGCGGCAGTGGTGGCAATCGCTTTACAAGTTATTGCATTCAACGTGGATCCATGGATCAATGCAATGCTCAAGAACGCGGCTCCAAATGTGGACAAGATCTTCATCGCCTACCCCCCGCGCCCATGGAGCTATTCAACGAAGGCCAGAGAATATCTCAGAAATCCAACGGCATTAGAATCCCTGGAGATAGACAGTCTTGAATGCGCTGTCGAAATCGTGAATGGAGACTGGGAGCGAGACGAGGACACAAGAAATTGCCTGCTAAAGCGAGCGCGCGAACAGGGGTACGACTGGATGGTCATACAAGATGCCGACGAGTTTTATACGCAGGAGTCGTGGGCAAGGCTCAGACAGAAAATGAATGAGGCAAGCAACAGCGAACTACTGATTACTCCTTGGTACAACTTTTGGAAGAGCCCTGAATATGTAGTTGTAAACAGGGGAACAGGCATAAAGACGCTCAACGAGGGCTTCGCGGTTCGAGCAAAGGAAAGCAACGTGATGTTCACGTTTTCACGCACGACCAATGCATCCTACAAAACCGTCATTGACGAGCCCTGCTATCACTATGGCTACGTTATGGATGATCAGGCGATGATCAGAAAGATCAACTCATGGGCGCATGCCAATGAAATGCTGTCGGCAAGGCTATGGTATGAATTAAAGTGGCGCCGCTGGAATCCGAACAGCATCTACCTTCACCCTGGGAGCCCCTCGCACTGGCTCAGGGCCGAAAGGTTTCCGCTACACCAGCCAGCATTTGCAGCAGACTTCATGCCGTCTCAAGGGATCGAACCTAGAGAAAAGGGGATTTACTGGAACATCACGGAAGCAGCATGGAATGGGTTGTCGTGGGCGCAATGGAAGATTGGTTCACTGAAGAAGGCGATCCGGGCAAGCTTAGTCAACAGAAAGAATAAATAGCATATGCCAAAACAATAATCACACGGGCGCCATGCAGCTCGACAGCATTGGCATTCAAGCGAAAATACGTGGGCGAAGAATTAAGTCGCAAAGACATGGATGTGATGGCAGAGTGCAGCGGAATGCATCCCGATTAGAATCCCTTGCACGCTATAACTTACAATCAGATTTTCCAGGTATCACGTAGATCGCATCAGGAGATTGAGTAGCGAATTGACTCATTACGGCAGGGAGGAAACAGAGAGGTGGAACGGCTTGACGCCGAAAGGGCCTGGAAAGCAAGCCACAAGAAGAACACCTTGCAACATCAGAAATCCGGCGAGGCTTCGGCATGCTCTCACCAATCAGTCAGGCTACACAAACGCTGCTATGCAGCCACAAGCCTTCCAAGCAGAATAATCGCCCGATTGAGATGCGGAGAAACAGCCGCATTCTGCATTACATCGACACAAAGCTATGCGTAGGAGATTGGCAGTGGGCGCTCCATTTCTCAATACTTGAAATGGCGCGCTGCTTGTTGTACATGAACAAACCGCCAAAAGCCGCACGGGAAGCTTCTCGCAGATCCAAACACGAATACTCTAGAATCAGAAAAGGATGGGATGGATATACGAGATAAACACTTGTTTCACATCATCTGCAGACTCGCACTGGGGAACTTGTGTCAACTGAGACCTGATCGTAAGCGCGTTGCCACTCCGGTACCAGCTGGCTGAGCAGATCCAGGGCATGTGCCACATCCTGTCGTTCGATCGCGGCCGCGAGAACATCCAGGAGAGGCCAAAGCGCCTCGGGGGGCATGGCACACTCCTGAGCCCGGTAGATCAGCGGATGGGCTGTGGGCTGGGCATCGGCGTCGATCAGCAGCTCTTCATATAGCTTTTCGCCTGGGCGCAGGCCGGTAATTTGAATGTCGATATCGCCATCGGGATGGTCAGCATTGCGCAGACTGAGCCCACTGAGGCGCACCATCTGTTCCGCCAGGTCTTTGATACGCACCGGATCACCCATGTCGAGCAGAAACAGATCACCCCCTTGGGCCAGTTGAGCGGCCTGAAGCACCAACTGGGCAGCTTCCGGGATGGTCATGAAATAACGCACAATCTCGGGGTGGGTGAGGGTAATGGGGCCGCCAGCAGCAATCTGCCGGCGGAACCGGGGCACAACGGAGCCCGAAGAACCGAGAACGTTTCCGAAACGCACCATGGCAAAGCAGGTGCTGCTGAACTGCTGGGAACTGGCCTGCACGACAAGTTCAGCAACCCGCTTGCTGGCGCCCATCACGTTGGTGGGACGCACGGCCTTGTCAGTGGAGATCAGGATTACCCGGGGCACGCCGGCAGTGGAGGCGGCCTGGCACACCGCTCGGGTGGAGAGCACGTTGTTGGCGAGACCCGCCAGGGGGTTGAGTTCCACCAGAGGCACGTGTTTGTAGGCGGCGGCATGGAAAACCACCTGCACCCCCCAAGCAGAAAACAGCTGTTCGAGCAGGTTTTTGTCAGCAGCATTGCCTAGAACGACGCAGAAGCTGGTAGAAGCAGGCGCAGCGGCCCGCAGCTCCTGTTCGATCGCGTAAAGGCTTGGCTCGCTCTGCTCAAGCAAAATCAATAGCTGGGGACCCAGCAACATAATCTGGCGGCAGAGCTCAGAGCCGATTGAACCGCCAGCACCGGTCACGCACACCACCGCTCCTTCAATGCCAGGACCCAGCAGCTGGGGATCGGGCGGCACGCTGTCACGACCCAGCAATTCTTCGATGGCGATCGGGCGCAAGGCATCAATCCTGGCCATGCCGCTTGTGATCTCCTCCACCGAAGGCACCTGGAGCACGGGGATGTCGAGCGTCTGAAGCTCAGCCACAATTTCACGGCGCCGGCGGCGACTCAACGACGGGATCGCAAGCAGCACCTGATCCACGTCACTGCGCACCTGCTTAAGAAGCGAAGGCGGATGGATTGCAATGCCGTTGATACTGCGGCGCCAGAGCTGGGGAGCGTCGTCGAGAAAGGCGGTGATGCTGTGGCCGCCAGCGAGGCGCAAGGATGCGGCCAACTGGGCACCGGCGGCACCGGCTCCGTAGATCGCCACCCGCACCCGGCGCTGGCCGATGCCGTCTTGCAGTTTGAGCAAGGCATCGCGCAGGGCAAAGCGCACCGTGCCTGTGAGGCCGGTAAGCAACAGCCAGAGCAAGAGCCAGCTGCTGCGCGGTGGCAAGGGCAGTTGCAGCATCACCCCCGCCATCGCCAGCAGGAGCACTAGGAGTCCATTTCGCCACGCCAACCGGTAGAGGGCTGTGCTGCCCGCGTAGCGGGTGAGGCCTTTGTATTGACCGGTGAAGCCGTAGAGGGGCAGGGCGATCAGCCAGGCTAATGGTAACATCCAGAGGCTGTCCTGTAGCTGGGGGCTCCAAGAATCCGCCAGCCGCAACCAGAAGCTGAGCCATAGCGCCAGAGGGATCAGCAGCACATCGGCCGCGATCAGCAGGAACCGCCGCCGCAAGGGTGAGAGCTGCAGGGCCCGAAGACTCAGCCTTCTGGTGAGGGAGTTGTGCTGCATTAATTCGTGAGTGCCTACTGCTTGGCGTTGACTGCGGCCAGGGATGCGGTGAAGGGCACGGCAACGCATTGATCGAGCCAGACTCCTACCAGCAGCTCTACGCCAGCACCCACCATCACTGCTGGCCAGCCTCCCCAGAGCAGGGTGACGGCCAAAGCAGTCGTGGCGGCGACATAGAGGTTGGAGACCTGCGAATGGCTCCAGCCGGCCTGGTGCAGGCGCTGGTACAGGTGCAGGCGGTGGGCCTGGAACACGGGCTGGCCGGCCAGCAGACGGCGGGGCACGCAGAGGCCGGCATCCGCCAGCAAGGGGGTGGCCAGCAGCAGCATCCCCAGGGCATCCGGCCAGGTGGGGGCTTGCAACACCACACCGGCAAACACTGCGCCCAGGAAAGTGCTGCCCACATCACCCATGAACACCTTGGCGGGGCTCCAATTCCAGAGCAGGAATCCGAGCAGCGCACCCACCAGCGCCCAGAGGGGCCAGAGGGCCGTGAGCTTGATGGCTGTTGCGCTGATGGCAACAGCCATGCAGCCGGCCACCAGGCCATCCAGCCCGTCCATGAAATTGGTGAAGTTGATCACCGCCGTAATGGCAATCAGCAACAACGGCATCGCGAGCCAGGGCCGTGGCAAGGGGCAGAGCAGGATCATCGCCAGGGCCGTTGTCAGCTGCACTCCATAACGCCAGCTGGCGGGGAGGTTGTGGCGGTCGTCAAGCACACCAATAAGCGCCAGAGGCAGGGCGATCAGCGGCAAAGCCACCACCGAAACGGCTGCGTGCTGGGCCAAGCCTGTCGACAAGAACTGCAGCCCGCTGGCAACAGCTGCCACCAGCACGAAGGCCATGCCGCCGCCACGGGGGGTGGGCTTGTGGTGGGAGCTGCGGGCGTTGGGCTGATCGAGCAGGCGGAGACGCAGTTGGGGGATCAGGGCGCGCAGCACAAGCCAACTGCAGAGAGCAGCGAGCGTTGCCGTTGGCCAGGGAGATGCAGGTATGGACATTGACGCTGACTAGAACACAACGGTCAGCTATGCATCCCGCCGTGGTCGGAACGTAATGATGCAACTTCTTTATTGATGAGCTTGATCTGTGCAGCAATGACATGATTCTCATCATAAAGCCGCAAGGCCCTTTCTCTGCCTGCTTTTCCCAGGCGTGTGCCCCAGCCAGGGTTGAGCAACATTCTTTCAACGCCGGCTGCCAATTCACCAGGTGATCGCACGGGCACAAGCAATCCCGTTTCCTCCGGCACAACCTCTTCACGGGCTCCACGAATGTTCGTGGCAACCACTGGCTTGGCCATCATCATTGCTTCGATGATGGTGCGTGGCATCCCCTCTCTCCACGAAGGAAGACAAAACAGATCCATAGCTACCAGCAACTGTGGAATATCTTCACGGGATCCCAGAGCCATCAGGCGATGGCCTAGCACATCCTGGGCTGCGGCAAACGCGGCAACCACCCCTTGATCATGGTCGCTAGCAAGGCGCTCTCCAATCAGCAATACCCAAAGATGCGTGTGGCGATTGGCGAGCGATGTCATGGCCCCTAAAAACTCACCAATGCCTTTCTCGCGCACTTGGCGGCCGATTAGGCCAACCACAAAAGCATCTCTGGGTATTCCCAGGGCAAATCTGACGGTTTCGCTGGTGGCGACATTTTGGGGATTGAAGCGTCTCGGATCGACTCCATTTCCAATCGCAACAACTCGGCTTTCAGGAGCGATTCCCTCATGGATCGCCGTGGCCGCGTCCTCCTTGCTCTGGCAGAACAGCAGATCGGTGAAGTGGCCGGCGATCCGCTCCAGCTGTACAAAGAATGCACGCTTCCACTGCGGCATATGATCATGGAAATAAAAACCGTGTGCCGTATAGACGACCAGCGGAATACCAGCAAGTCTGGCGGCCATGCGACCAATCAGCGCTGCGACAGGCGTATGGACATGGAGCACATCAAAGGATTGCCGACGAAAAAATCGCGTCAGCTGAATCAGTGAGCGCAACGCGAAAAAGGGATTCATGCTGCGAGCTATTGGGATTGTCTTGATGCAATATCCCTGAGCGCGCAGCCCGGCGATCTCCTTGCCATCCGAACAGATAGCAACCACCTGCCATCCTTCTTCACGCATCCCGTCGACCAAGGGCAGCAGGAAATTCTTGAGCGTGAAATCCACAGCACAGAGCTGGCATACCTTTAGGCCCAACGCCTTCTCCACGCCTGGTACATCAAGACATTCCACAGGGCATATTGAACATTTCTACCTGAGAGGTGGCGCTGCCACATGGCACGGATCGGTGCTGGATTAAGCAGTCCGTCAGCTGCCAATGCAGCGGGAGAGAGGAGATCTTCCGCCCAGTCACGCAGGGGGCCTCGCAACCAGTGCTCAATCGGCACACCAAAGCCCTGCTTGGGGCGCTCCACCAGTTCGCGGGGAACATAGCGGTAGAGCAGCTGGCGCAGCAGCCACTTGCCCTGGCCGTTGCGTACTTTTTGTCTTAACGGCAAGTGCCATGCGAAGTCGATCACCCGCGGATCAAGGAAAGGAACCCGCGTTTCCAGACTGGCAGCCATTGCGGCACGGTCGACCTTGACCAGGATGTCGTCAGGCAGATAGGTCAGTGAATCGACCGCCATCATGCGCTCAGCGAAGCTGGGGAGAGCAGGCCATCGGCCTGGGTCGGCGACCAGCGTCGGTAGCTCGGCGATGCCGCCCAGCGGCAGCGGGCCGCGCCATTGGCTGACCAACTCGCGGTAGAGGCCTTCCGGGGACGGCGCGGCGATAACTTCGGCAAGTTTGTGCAGCTTGTCGCCAGGATTGCTGACGCGCAGTTGTGTCGGGAGCCAAGGGCCGATCACGTCGAAGGGGCCGTTCCAAGTAGCGGCAGGCATGGCCGTGAGAGCACCTGAGGCCGCGCGGCGCAGCCACGGCGGTATAGGGCCGATACGGCGCCACAGCGAAGTCGCCCAGAAGTAGCGGTTGTAGCCACCGAAGAGTTCATCGCCGGCATCGCCTGACAGACAGACGGTGACGTGTTGTTTCGTCAGAGAGCAGACCAGTGCAGTAGGAATCTGCGAGGAATCGGCAAACGGCTCGTCATAGATGTCGGGCAGACGCGGAATGATCTCTAGTGCCTGCTCTGGGTCAACATGCAATTCAGTGTGCTCGGTGCCGAGATGACGGGCCACCGCCTTGGCATGCGCGGCTTCATTGTAGTCGTTCTCGGTGAAGCCGATGGTGAAGGTACGCACAGATCGTGTGCTGCGCGCCTGCATCAGCGCCACCACAATCGACGAATCCAGCCCACCGGAAAGCAGCGCGCCAAGCGGCACGTCGGCGACTATTTGTTCGTCGATCGCTGAGCCGAGCACCGCTTCGAGCTCGTCGAGCGCAGCGCCGTCACTCAAAGCGTGATGGTTTGCGGCACCCTCCTGAGCGACAGCGGCGAAGCACCACCACGGTTCGGGATCCCCGAAGCGACCGTCAGCCCCCACTCGCAGCAGGGTGCCCGGAGGCAGCTTGAAGATTCCCCGGTAGATGGAGTATGGGGCCGGCACATAGCCGTAGCGAAGCATGAGCGCCAGTGCCCCGGGGTCGGTTTCGAAGCGGGCGGCCGGCAACGCGCGCAGCGCCTTCAGCTCCGAGCCAAAGGCAAAGCCGTCGCCAACGCGGCCGTAGTAGAGCGGCTTCTCGCCGATGCGGTCGCGCGCCAGCGTCAGCGTTTTCTCGGCACGGTCCCAGAGCGCCAGCGCAAACATGCCCCGGGCGCGGCGCAGGGTCACCTCGAGCCCCCAGGCGACGATGCTGGCGAGGAGAACCTCGGTATCGGAATAGCCACGCCAAACCGGCGCGTGGCCAGCCGCATCCAGTTCGCCACGCAGCTCAGCCCAGTTATAGATCTCGCCGTTGTAGACGAGGAGATAGCGTGCGCAGGCCGACTGCATCGGCTGATGACCGGCAGGCGAAAGGTCGAGAACGGATAGGCGGCGATGGGCGAGCGCCACTCCCGACCCGGCGTCGATCCAGATGTCGCCGTCGTCCGGCCCGCGGTGGAGGATCGAATGGGCCATCGCGTGCGCCTGGGTGCGCATCGCATCGGCATCTGTAAGCGGAGCGGCGGCAATGAAGCCGGCTATGCCACACACCTTAAGACCATCCTTTTGTCATTTCCGGGACGCCGCCTCAATATGGCGATCCCACAGCTCTTCGTACAAGGACTCGTAGGCGGCGACGCAGGCGTCGAGCGAGAACGACGCGGCGACGCGGCGGCGGGCGGCCTCGCCCATCGTCTGGCGGCGACCGGCATCGCCGATCAGATCCGCCAGCGCCAGCGCCAGCGCGTCCGGAGCGCGCGCCGGAACGACATGGCCGCACTCGCCGCCGGTCACGGCTTCGGCGTTGCCGCCAACGTCGCTAACGACCATCGGCAAGCCGGCGGCCATGCCCTCGAGGACAGCATTGGAAAAACCTTCCTCGTGCGAGGCAAGGACACCGATATCGCTGGCGGCCAGTAGATCGGGAACGTCGCCGCGCTCGCCGAGAAAGCGCACGCTCGCGGAGAGGCCGAGGCGGGCGGCTTGCGCTTCCAGCGCCGCGCGCTCGCCGGCGTCGCGGCCAACCAACAACAGATCAACGTTTGAGGTGAGTCGATTGCGAAGCAAGCCGAGGGCATTCAGAAGATCAGCATGACCCTTATAGGAAAAGAGATTAGCTACACAGATCAAAGCAATACGATCATCCGACAATCCAAGCGCAGAACGCATCGCTTGACGCCGCGCACTCCTTTCATCGCCCGCCGCAAAGCGATTGCAGTCGAGGCCGCTGTAAATTAAGCGAGCGCGCTCTGGCGGCGCTCCTTCATCTAGCAGATCTTGCATAACGACCCGTGAGTTGCCTAGCATTGCATCTGTGTAACGATATAGACAGCGCTCAATCCAGGCAGCAATCGGGCGGCGGCTTTGATAGTGATTTCGGCTGCGGCGACTCATGACTAGACAGCGGGCCCTAAAGACAAGCGCGGTGAATCCACCGAAGAGATAAGCTTTAGGCAAAAAACAATGAACAATAGGACGCTCTTGATAGATGGTGGCACCAAGCTTCCAGAGATCGATCCAGGCTTTGCCGGACTCTTGCGCGGCAACAAAGGAGACACCTCGAGACGCAAACTCATCGGCTAGTCGACCACCAGGCTGCAAAGGATGAATTCGAACCTTAAATCGCCTTGAATCCAAGCGCGGCAAAACCTGGAGCAGATGCTGTTCCGCCCCCCCACAATTCAGTCCATTAATCACGATTAAAACGGGAATGGGACCTGTCACCGATTGAATGGCTTGCCCATGCAAGGCAACGAAAGACGAATCATTTTGCGATATAGATGACCAGGCAAACCTCTAGCTTGCTTCCAGAGAACAAGTCCAGCAGCAAAACAGCCGACCCAACGGTTAGCCACAAGAGAGCAGGAACTATAGGTGGCGCCGACTAGCTGTAGCACGGCCGAAGGAAGATCGAAGCGCCTTGAGTAATCCTGGTATTTAACACGATCAAGATTTTGCTTGACAACCTCATAATAATAAAAGCGAGTTCCCGAAACGTATCTGAAAGGGCCAAACGAGGCCGCCGCCATCATTATCGGCAGATCAGGCCACCACGGACAAAAAGCATAAGGAACACGTTGAATGACAGGCAAACGCCACAACCCATAAATATGGAAACATTGCATGCTTGAAGTCTTAATTAGCCGATCGAGACGACCTAGGCCAGTTGTTGAGAAATCGAAGGGGTATGGTCGCCCTACTGGATCAGCTGCTGTGATGATCTGTACATCACCAAAGGCGAGAACAGCAGCAGGATCCTGATCCAGCTCATCCGCAAGTTTAGCAATGAAATCTAGATCTCGAGAATCGTCATGTGCTGCCCACATAAAATATTGGCCGTTAGCCTTTGAGAGCACGAAGCGGAAATTATCATAAGCACTAAGTGGCGAGCGCTGCAAGAAATAATGGATTCGACGATCACTCTCAGCGATTGTCTTTGCGAATTCGCCCGTGCCATCATCCGAGGCATTATCGGAAATGATAATTTCCAGGTCTTGCTCAGACTGATTAATTATTGAGCGCATTGCAGTCGCAAATAAATCGCCTCCGTTGCGAACAGGTACGCCAATCGTTACACGAGGTCTTTTCATAAGGGGCCTAGCTCAAGCGTCTAAGATACCCATCCGGCGCCACGCTAATCAGCAGCTTGTTGTCGATGTCCTTGTCGATCTCGAACTCGGGATGGGTCTTGAGCCATTCATGAACGGCCGTTTTGGGGTTGTTGCCAACGTCCCAGGGGCGATTGGGGAAAGATCCAGCGGGTAGGTCCTCCACCACGGTGTCGAACACGATGCAGTAGCTGCCGACGGACACCAGATCGGCGTAAGCATTAAGCTCGGCAAGCACATGCTCGTGCGCATGATTGGAATCCAAAGACACCAGTACCCGATCGACCCCATCGGCATAGCTGCGCACTTGCTGGATGGTGTCAGGATCGATCGAAGAACCCTCAATTAGTTCCATTTTAAAGCGCAAGGGATGCTCATCGAGGGCTTTGCGGTTATGGGGGCGGATATCGATGTCTACGCCGACGACTTTACGAGGGGACTGCCGGGGATCCAAGCCTTCCATCACATCCAGAAGGCAAAGCATGGAAGCAGACAGAACAAGAGAGCCACCATGCGCAATACCTGTTTCAACAACAAGATCAGGAGTAACCTGCGACATTAGCTCTTGGACTTGTACTATATCTTGAGGATACTGGATTAAAGGCCTTCCAAGGCATTCAAAATGGTATGAGTAACCATGACTATTGGCAAGCAAGAACCATGCACTTGTAGCAGCTAAAAGGCCATCGTCTACGCCCTGTGCCTGGATTTGAGTAGCGCAGTTTTCCTTGAAGTCAGAATAGCTCACTTTTTCTTGGTGATTTCAATCCTCGCCTCGTACTCTACGCCATTGTCGCAGAAGCTGCAGGCCGGATGCCCTTCAAATGTTCTCGCCCTCAAGAGGTTAAGTAGCTGACGAGCCGTTGTGGGCTCGTCTAAGGCAATTCTCGATGCGGCTTCGAGTTCAGATGAGAAATGGATAGAGCCCTTTGACAGGACTTGGGGTTTGGTCGCGAGTTTTTGCTCCCGAATTAGCGGGTAGGTGTCTATAAATAGCTCTTTCATTCCTGCAATTGCTTTGCGGTAAAGAGTTTCACCCGTGTCTTCCCAAGTGTAATCGATTCCCCTTTGCGCAATAAGATCGCCGCAATCGATTCCTTCTTCGACAAGGTGCAGACTCACCCCAAAGGGGCACTGTTCTACAAGCGCCCAAAAGTTATAATGCTTGCCTCGATTAAATGGCAGGAGGCTAGGGTGGGTATTGACGAAGCCAAGCCTTGTTGATCCAATGATGCGAGGACTGATTATCCTTGGCCACCACAAGAGCAATCCCAGGTCGCAGCCAGTTTTGCTGTTATCACAAAATTGAAAATAGGAAGCATCGTCCGTATAGGCATGAGCATTGAGGCCATTTCTTAGCGCTATACGGTAGATCTCGTTTTGGCCAGTTGTAACTACGGCGCCAAGGTCCGCTTTATAGTTTTTGATCAACCAATGGGTGCAGTGAAGTCCTACTTCTGCGTCTGCGAAGACAGCTAACAATGGTGGCATGATTGGCGTCCCAAGAGGCACTGATTACACTTAAAGACTGAGGGACGTTCTGATGATAGATGAAATAAAGCTTGAATCTTCGTCGCTCAGAAGGTAGTGAGAAGGCAGATTGAGCGCCCGGAGGTAGATGGCTTCAGAGAGATAGGTCTTATCGAAGGCTTTGCGCCCGCCCGCAGGAGTTGAGCTCAGAGGCCAGAAAAAAACCCTGGCATCCACCCCTTTTGATTTCAACTCGTCCATGAGGTCGTCACGCTTGAACGGGATCCCTTCGTCCACCACAAAGGTTGGCATCCAGTAGCCATTCGTGCATCCCTCTGGCTCGGGATTCATGCGGATCGGCAGATCCTGGAGGTAGTCCTGGTACATCGAAAAGATGCCCCGCTTTGCGCGCGTGAGGATCTTAATGCGCTCCATCTGCGCACAGCCGATAGCCGCCTGGATATTGCTCATCTTGTACTTGAATCCCACCACATCGGGCCAGAACTGCTTGCTCTGCCCCCGCACCCGCCCATGGTTGGAGAGCGTCAACACCTGCTCGTAGAGATCGGAGTCATTGGTCACGAACATACCCCCCTCCCCCGTAGTGATCGTCTTGGTGCCATGGAACGAAAAGGCCCCAAAGCGGCCCATAGTCCCGGCACGCTTGCCGTGGTACACCGAACCCACGGCTTCGGCGGCATCTTCAATCACGGGGATGCCGTGGCGCTCACCGATCGCCAGCAGCGCATCCATGTCGCAGAGGTTGCCGTAGAGGTGCACTGCCACAATCGCCTTAGTTTTGGGCGTGATCGCGGCTGCCACCTGATCGGGATCCAGGCACCAACTGTCCGGCAGGATGTCCACAAACACCGGCGTGGCGCCAAGGTGCACAATCGGTGCAGCGGTGGCGATCCAGTTGGTGTCGGCCATGATCACCTCGTCGCCGGGGCCAATCCCCAGGGCATGCATGCCCATGTGCAGCGCACCTGTGCAGCTGCTGGTGGCGATGGCGTACGTCACGCCCAGGTGAGCCTTGAACGCCTCCTCAAAGCGAACGATGTAGTCGTAGCAGTGCTCGCCCCAGCCATTGGCCGCTGCGTCGGTGGCGTATTGCACCTCCAGCTCGGTGATGGATGGCTTGGTGTAAGGGATTTTGCGGATGGGGGTGTTGGTCATTTCAGTTGTGGCATCCCCAATGCTGAAACTTCGGAATCGCTGTCACCAGCTCATACCCCGCCAGCTGCTGCCGCAGCTCCTCAATCAGGTTCCACGGCAGCACCAGCAGCTCATCAGGTGCCTGGGCGGCCAGCTGTTCGGGGCTGACCACCGGGATGTGGCTGCCGGGTAGGTGCTTGCCCTGCTTGCTGGGGGCGCGGTCGGCCACGGCGGGCAAGAGGTCGGCCCGAATGCCGGCGTAGTTGAGCAGGGTGTTTCCTTTTGCGGCGGCGCCATAGCCCAGCACCCGGCGACCGTCGCGTTTGGCCTGCAGCAGAAACGCCAGCAGGCCGTGCTTGGCGGCTTCGGCGCGTTGCTGGAAGCCGGCATAGGCCTGCAGGGTTTCAAGCCCCGCCGCTGCTTCGACCGCCAGCACCGCCGCCACCGCTGAGCTGGACTGGGCTGCGCCCTGGTGAGCCAGCCAGATACGCAGGCTCCCACCGTGGGTGGGCAACTCCTCCACATCCACCACAGCCAAGCCCGCCGCCGCCGCGATGCGTTGCACCACCTTCAGGCTCAGGTAGCTGTAGTGCTCGTGATAGATCGTATCGAACTGGTTGCCCGCGAGCAGCCGCAGCAGGTGCGGGCACTCGATCGATGCGCGGCCCTGGGGTTTGAGCAGCCGGGCAATGCCGGCAAAGAAATCGTTGATGTCGGGCACGTGGGCCAGCACGTTGTTGGCCACCACCAAATCGGCGGGCTCCAGCTCCGCCGCCAGCGCCACCCCGAAGAAGCGCTCGATCGTTGTGATGCCCTTGGCTCTCGCGGCCTCAGCCGTGGCATGGGTGGGCTCGATGCCCAGGCAGGGGATGCCGCGCTGCTGCACGTATTGCAGCAGGTAGCCGTCGTTCGAGGCCAGCTCCACCACCTGGCTCTGGAGCCCCAACCCCAGCCGCTCCACCGCCGCTGCCACAAAGCGCTCGGCATGGGCGCACCAGCTGCTGGAGGTGCTGGAGAAGTAGGCATAATCCGCCGTGAACAGCTCCTCAGCTGCCGCGTGGGCGGGCAGCTGGGCCAGCCAGCAGCTGGTGCACACGAAAACCTGCAGCGGGTAGGTGATCTCGGGCAGCGCCAGCTGCTCAGGCCGCAGGTAGGCGTTGCTGGGCGGCTGGTGGCCCAGATCGATCACCGTGTGCTGCAGCGGCGATCCGCAGTGGCGGCAGGGGTTCTGGCTCATGGCAAAGATTCAAGCAGCGGCAGCTCCCGATCTCGCGCGCTCAGGCCCGTGGGCGGCAAAGGCCACGAAATCGCCAATAAGGGGTCGTCGAAGCGAACACCGGTTTCCGACTCTGGTACCCAGGCGCCTGAATGCAGGTAGAGCAGCTCACTGCCCGCCTCCAGCACCTGAAAGCCATGGGCGCAACCCTCCGGGATCAGTAGCGAATTGGCGGTACCTGGCGAGAGTTCCACGGCATGCCACTGGCCATAGGTGGCTGATTCGGGTCGCAGATCCACCGCCACGTCCCACACACGCCCGCGCAGGCAGCGCACCAGCTTGGCTTCGCTGTGGGGGGGCGCCTGGAGATGCAGGCCGCGCACTGTTCCTACAGCTTCGCTGCGGCTGAGGTTCACCTGGGCGATGGGGCGATCCCCCCAGGTTTCGGCAAAGGCCGGCTCCTGGCTGCGAAAGGCATTGAGGAAAAGGCCGCGGTGGTCGGCAAAAGCCTGGCCCACCAGCTCCAGCACACCGGCGATCGGGGTGGGGCGGGCTTCAATGGGCATGGGCGCTCTGCTCTTGATAAGCCTCTAAATCCGCTAGGCAGCAGTCCAGTGGGTTAGCGCCCTCATGCACGGCGCAATACCAACCCACGGTGCGAGCCACAGTGGTGGCGAAATCCCAGCGGGGCTGCCAGCCGAGCTGATGGTGGGCCTTGTCGATCTGCAGATGCAACCGTGAGGCTTCATGGGGTGCGGAAGGGTCTGAAAGATCAACCCATTCGCCGGGCCAATGACCAAGAACAGCCTTGATCAGCTCAACAACGGTGCGATTGCCTTCGAGACTGGGCCCGAAGTTGAAAGCTGTCATGAAACGATTACCTGCGACATCAGAAACCCGAACTAGATCACTCTGGGTACTGTGAAGTCGTTCAGCCAACCTTAAATATCCTGCAAGGGGATCCAAGACATGCTGCCAAGGCCGAGTGGCCTTTGGGCTACGCACGGGAATCGACTTGCCAGCACACAAAGCGCGCATTGCATCAGGAATGAGGCGATCACAGGCCCAGTCACCGCCTCCAATAACATTGCCAGCTCGAGCGGTCGCGATTGCCAGATAAGGCGTTTGATGGTCACTAGTCCCACAGAAACTAGCGCGCCAGCTTGAGATAGCCAGCTCAGCAGCAGCTTTACTGGCACTATAGGGGTCATGACCGCCAAGTCGGTCCTCCTCCCGATACCCGTAGTCCCATTCTTGGTTGGCATAGACCTTGTCCGTGGTTACCATCACGACAGCGCAGGGATGGCGAAGGGACTTGAGTGCCTCCAAAAGGTGCAACGATCCCATCACATTGGTGCTCCAGGTTTGCAGGGGATCGTAATAACTCCTCCGCACTAGGGGCTGGGCTGCAAGATGGAGCACAATCTCAGGCTGAACATCTACGACCAGCTCTGTTAGGCCCTTGGCGTCATCGATATCATGCAACTGATGGCCTGCAAGCCGATGAGAAAGATTGAGCTGTGCAAACAAGTCAGGGTTTGTTTCTGGTGGCAAAGCAACGCCATGGACTTGTGCTCCCAGATGATGCAGCCAGAGCGCAAGCCAACTCCCCTTAAAACCAGTGTGCCCTGTGAGAAGGACTCGACGTTGAGTCCAGAATTCAGGGTTTGGACTCGCAAACGGAGGCATCACCAGAGCTTCCACGGCGCTTGACCGCTATTCCAGAGCTCATCAAGACGTGTTCGATCTCTGAGAGTATCCATCGGCTGCCAGAAACCCGTATGACGATAGGCACTGAGCTGGCCAGTCATAGCAAGTCTGGGAAGAATATTGGCTTCCCAGCTGGTGGAATCACAATCAATCAACCCAAGGACAGCTGGTTCGAGAACAAAGAATCCACCATTGATCCAAGCATTGTCGCCATCGGGTTTCTCCTGAAATTGCTGCACAGATCCAGCTTCCAGATGCAATGCTCCATAACGGCCCGGTGGCTGGACGGCAGTGAGCGTGGCATGCCTTCCTTCTCTATAGTGATGTTCGATCAAAGCACTGATATCAATATTGGCTACCCCATCACCATAGGTGAAGCAAAAGGTGTCATCATTAAGAAAAGAGCTCACGCGCCCTAGCCTCCCGCCCGTTTGGCTGTGATCTCCCGTATCGACAAGAGTAACCTTCCATGGCTCGCTTTTGCGGTGATGCACTTGCATCCGGTTGTCATCATCCATATGAAATGTTACATCACTGGTATGCAAAGAATAGTTAGCAAAATACTCCTTGATAAGATAGCCCTTGTAGCCACAGCAAATGATAAAGTCATTAATCTCGTAATGGCTGTAAATCTTAAGGATGTGCCAGAGAATTGGCTTGCCGCCAACTTCGACCATTGGCTTGGGCTTGAGATGGGTCTCTTCACTGAGGCGGGTACCAAGACCGCCAGCCAAAATCACCGCCTTCATGCTGCCGTCCCTTTGCGTTCGTTTGCAGTGTCAACTGGTTCCAGTCCTAATTCTCCGGCAAGGGCGTACCCCCACTCACCGGCAAACTCGAGGAGTGGGAAGTGCGGGATCAAACCGTCGAGATACGCCATAAGAAATCTATGCAGGCGTGCCTCACAGTCTGATTGCTTTGCATAGTCACCGTCAACCAGGATTTTGGCGAGCACCTCGGGAAGATCATTGATGACTGGAACTCGATAGATGAGATCAGAAAATTCAAAGAAGTTCCGGCCGAGCAGGACAGTCGGCTTGTCGAAAACAAGCGCTTCCATAGCAACAGTGCCGGAAACGGCGACAACCACATCAACGCGCTTGATGATTTCCTTGGCGGGCGCATCGGAGAAGACGACGTTGTAGAAGCGTGCCAGGTGCTTGTACTGCCAGCACGGTCGGTTGCCGCGGCCCCAGGGATGTTCCTTGACCACTAACGTGTATCCAAGCGGCAAAGACTTGGAGATGTTCTCAATAAGCGCCACCTGGTTCACATGCCAGATGCCTTGCGCAAGCGTCGATTGCTCGGGTTGGTAGTGAATCGCGAAGAAAACACTGCGGGATGGAATGGAATCCGGGTCGGACGGCCCAAAGACGTTCCGAGTCAGCTGCTTGCGGGTGATGCGCAGCAAATTAGCGCGAACCTTGCTCAACGGGTCGATCTTCACGTATTCGACACGCTTATCTCGCCGAGCGTTCTCACGCAGGTAGGAAAGAAAACGACCGGTATTCGGTGACAAGGCGCGACGACCGGCCGTCTTGCCTTTGGACGTCGTCATGTTGAACGCTGTCTTTCCATTGAAGCCGCGAATCGACTGGATCAGCGTCTCAACACGCGTGCGTTCGGCGGCCGCAAGGGGTTTCGCTGCTCGTGATGCGAACGATTGTATCATGCGGTTACACTCTAAGAACTCATTGTTGGCGAAAAAGCCTCCCCCTTTGCCGGGTTCTAGCAGCCAGGCCGGCGCAATCGCATAGGCAGGAATCCGCAGATGGCGCGCCACCTTGAAAGCAATCAGCGAGAAGAGTGTATCCGCCGTTTGGCATACCATTGCACCACAGCCATCGAGCGCTTGCTCCTGAAAACGGACGATGGAGAGAACGAGGCTTTGAACATACTCGGGCGACTCCCGACGATCACCAGCAGCGCCAAGCAACATCGAATAGTCGGTGAAGGCACGCTCCGCCGCCACGACCTCAGACCAGTTCACTTCGCGATAGTCGCGTACAAGGCGATTAAGCTCGTCATGACCTGCAGCTGAAGAATTGCGTACATGCGCCTCAAAACTGAGGCACTCTGCCTCTGGGGCTCCCTGACTGAGCAGCTCAGATCGCTCTGCTTCAAGCCAGACAGCAAAGCGGCAGCAACATTCGAATTTATCTTGCAAGGGTTGGGCCATCCCTGCATAGAACGCAATGACGTCGTGTCCGCCCTGATTACCTATAAACAGAATCTTCATTCTTGCGATCTCCTAAGTGCCATGCCGAAAATCGGTCGTCGCGAGCTCCACTGCAATTCGCTTCCCGGCATCTCCACGCCCGAACACATAGTCTGGCTCGTAGCGCCGGCGATGAACCTGCGCGAGGATCCTTGCACGGATTTGCTCACAATCGTAGTTAGCGAAGGCGACATTACGGCCGTGCTCACGCCCTTGCTGGCGATCGCCAACGATCACTGAAGGCACTCCGAGATATGCCCCTTCTCGGATGAACGATGACGAGTTGCCAACACAACAGATGGAATTACTTAGGACCCGAGCATAATCCTCGGGAGAGAAGTTCTTATAATAATAGATCGGCTCATTCATATTGAGCTCGCGGAAGTGGCGAATTCCCTTTGATACATCATCACTGCCAGCATCGACATTGGGCCACATCACAACCTTCTGCAATTCAGGAATTGATTTTAGCGCCTGAAGCGTCTGGCTGACCTCATCGAATCCACGACCATAGCTTGTCGTCACTGGGTGCTGGATCATCAACAGGTAGGGCTTAGACCAGTCGATTGGCCTTCCTACCCCAAGGTAGCGAGACATCTGCTCATTGGATATCGACAAATCTTCGTTCGCCAAGATATCCATCGCCGGGCAGCCATAGTTGAAGACATAGCGATCATCCTCGCCCATCGACACCACCCGCTTCGCGGAGAGTTCGGAAGCGACGAAATGGAGGTCGGCCAGTTTCGTGATGGCGTGACGAACCCGATCATCGATATTGCCGCTCACCTCGCCGCCCTGAAGATGCACGAGCGGAATGTTGAGGTAAGTCGCGGCAATCGCGGTCGCCATGGTTTCAAAGCGATCCGCGACCGTCACCACCATGTCCGGTTGCAGATCCTCGAAAGCGGACGACAGCTCGACGATGCCGAGACCGGTCGACTTCGCCTGTGTCGCCAGGGTTTCCCCTTCGATCACGTAGTGTATGGAGCGGACGGGGGTGAAGCCGTCCGCCTTGATGACGTTGATCGCCTTGCCGAAGCGTTCGAGCAGCGTCGATGCACCGACGATCACCTGCAGCTCCAGGTCCGGATGCGACTGAACGGCTCGCATCAGGTACTTCACGCGCCCGTAGTTGGCACGGCTGGCTACTACCACGCATATCTTTCTCTTCATTTTAAATCGTCCTGTTGCAGGAATTCCCAGCGTCGTTTTCCATGGGTCAGCGCTCTGCCGATCACATTATCCAGTTCGCCTACCGCGACCCCGGCATCGGCCGGCTTCTTACCTTCCAGATCTTCGAAGATCAGGACATGCCCTGCTGGAAGATCGCGATTGACCGCCAGCGACTTCCCGAACATCCGGCGCAGTTTCCGCTTGCCGTCGTCGAGGGATTTGTCTGGCCCCGAAGTGCGCGCCTTCTCCAGAAAACGAATACCATCAACCATGTGGGCGAACTCATCGACGGTCAGCGACGCCTTAGCATCGGGCCCGAACATCCGCCTATCGAAGGTCACGTGCGCCTCAACAACAACTGCGCCTAGGGCCACGGCGCCAAGTCCGGCGTAGATGGTCCCCGAATGGTCGGAGAGACCGACCGGACAGCGATAACGTTCCCGAAAACGGGCGAGCCAGGCAAGTCCCACATCCTCGGCCACCGTCGGGTAGCGCGTCGTGCATTGCAGCACGGCATACGGGTTGCCGCGCTCTTGCAGCATCGCCGTCGCGGCATCCAGTTCTTCGAGTGATCCTAGGCCAGTTGACAGGATGACTTCCTTGCCAGTCCTTGCAATGCGCTCAAGCAGCAAGGGATTCGCCATATCGCCAGAGCCGACTTTGTAGCGATTTACGCCCACCTCTTCGAGCAGATCTACCGCCGCATTCGAAAACGGCGTCGCAAGAAACTCGACGCCGCGTGCTTCGCATCCTTCCTTAAGCAAGCGCCATTCCGCGAGCGACAGTTCCATGCGCTTCCAGTAATCGTATCGAGTCGCATCGACAGGTGAAAAGCGCACCCGGAACGGCTCAAGCGCACTGCTTTCGGCATCGGCGATGTGCACTTGAAATTTGATCGCATCCACTCCGGTGGAGGCGACTGCATCGACGAGAGAATGAAGGATACCGAGGCTGCCGTCGTGGGCTTGAGCTATCTCGGCAATGACCAAGGTTCGACCGACGCGTTCGTGTTCGGCAAGGTTCACGCTGCGGCTCCTCCCGATAGGGCTGCCTTCAGCTTCTCAGCAATGAACAGTTCAGTTCGCGCCATCGAATCAAAAGTTGCCCCGGCAATATGCGGCGTTACGATCAGGTTTCGGCTTGGCAAAAGCGCGCGCCATTCGGCAAGATGATTCTCTCCGTTCTCGCCGACAATCACGTCGATTGCCACACCTGCCGGCCGATTCGAACGCACGGCCGCCAGCAATGCCCGCTCATCGACAAGTTCGCCGCGAGCTGTATTGATGAAGTAGCGCCCCTCCAACGCATCTATCTCATGCTTGCCGATGACAGGCTCCTGCCCGGCACGATAACTGGCACACAGCAGGACAATCCTGCTCGTTTCGATCAGTTCATGAATATCTGAGGATCGTTGCCACTCAGGAAGCGACGGGACATTGGCCGAATCAAACCATGTGACGTATGCACCGAATACACTGAAATAGGATGCCAAGCGATAACCAACGCGACCGAGACCGACGATCCCGACACGATTGCCATACAACTCGCCTCCCCGGCAGGTATCCCGGTCCCACTTTCCGGCAGCAACATCGTCAAATGCCCGGCGATAATGTCTCAACAAGGCAATGACCAAGCCGAAGGTATGTTCAGGCGTGGCGCGGATCGTCTCGAGAAATTTCCTTTCCCCGCGCAAGCTGAGTAAACGAACACCACGAGCGGCCAGCGCCTGTTCATCGATGTGATTGTGCCCGGTCGTCGGGCTGCACAACCACCGAAGACGGGGTGTCTTTTCAAGGAAGGTGCCGTCGATGCGATGGGCAAGGCGAACGAATAGCGCATCTAGCGGGGCCAAGAACCCCGCGAGGTCGACGCCGCCAAAGGCTCGCACCTTTCCGAGGCGTCGCAGACACATCAACGCTTCCGGGGAAAAACCGTCAGGTTCGAGAATGCCTATCTGCACAACACCACCCGAAGCAGTTCAAGGTCGTCCGGCGTATCGACATCGATCGACTCGATCTTCTCCATCCGCAACAGCACCGGGTGGTTGCAGACCAGTTGCCCAGTCGCCCGCAGGTAGGGAACGCGCGTGACATAAATCGCCCCGTTGCGCACCATCGTCGGCCCGTGCTCCTGGCGACGCACGCCCTTGTTGTGATTCGGGTGGCGCGGCCGAATGCGGCCATCACCCTCGTCCTCATACATCACCAGTTCGTTGATGTAGTCCTCCTGGTAGCAGGAAATCAGAGATTCAGCATCGGAAACGGCCAGCCGTGCGACTGCCTCCGCGATTGCCGCGGGATGGCGCCGCGGACTCGTCGGTTGGAGGATCATCACGGCATCGAAAGCCCCGTCTGTCGGCTCCAGCGTGTCGAGTGCGTGCAGCACGTAGGCGAGTGCCTTTGCCGAATCGGTCGCCGCCTCGGTCGGGCGCAAAAAAGGGACGTCGGCACCATGTGCACGAGCGACGGCAGCGATCTCATCGTCATCCGTCGACACGATGCAGCGGGCGAGCACTCCGTTCGCCAGCAGTTGCTTCCCCGATTCGATCGTCCAAGCGATCAGCGGACGGCCGCAGACATCCACAAGATTCTTGCGGGGAATGCCCTTCGATCCGCCACGGGCAGGAATGATTCCAAGGATGCGCATCATGGTCGATAATTTTGCTGACCTACGTAGCCGGCCATGGCCTCGCCGAGGCGAACAAGCGACAAAGCGTGCTCCAGGGACACCAGGCAGGCGGCTTGCTCGCCACCGAAAAGGAAGGCTCGATTCTGCAGATAGACACCAGGCTTGAAGCGGCGGTCCAGCTCGTCGTCGGGCGGAACCTCCTCCAGGTTGAAACTGCCTCGGCGCATGACCGCCAGCTTTTCCAGCGGCCTGAAAACATAACGTGTGGAAGGTGTCATCCACTCGAAGCCCCAGCGCCCGGGCGCAGCCCAATTGGCATGGTACGCAAACGGCTTGCCGCCAGTGGTTACCCCCGATCCCACAAAGACGCTACCGGCAGGATGCCAAGCAAGCGAGCCGCCGCGAGCAAAGGACGAGCGCACCGGATCCGGATGCCCTACAGGAAACAGGGCACTGTCGATCACATGCAGACTGTTAGCGAGAAGCCAGCGTTCGCGGACGGCAGGCGCATGCCCGAGCGGCCCTGCCGGATCGGGCATCACCTCGTTGAATTCAAAGGCAACGCTTTCGATTTCCTCCCCCTCATCGGAGATAAGCCGTTGCGCAGTGCGTATCGACGAATAAAAGCGACGATTAAAGCCGACGTGGAGCTGCGTACCGGTTGCCCTGACGGCTGCTTCCAAATCTTTTCCATCTGCACCGCTGAGGGCTAAAGGTTTCTCAACGAGAAGACGGCGCACTCCTGAAGCGATGAGCTGAAGCGAAATCGGCGTCAGAGTCTCGACGGGCGAGGCGACAACGACGTGCGTGGGCTGGAAGGCGTCGAGCGCCGCGCACAGCAGACCATGGAAGAATTCGGCGCCGACCGACTCGGCCGCGTCACGCCGTCGGCCGCTCGGTGCCCATCCGGCCAGCGCATCGGGCTCCAGAGCGGCCAGCGCCTGCAGGTGTGCCGAGCCCATCTTGCCCGCCCCGATAACAAGGCAACGTACTGTCATGGCTTTGCTCAGGTGAATCGATAAGGGGGCTGCGCACCGCCGGCTTGAAGGATCTCGTCCAGCAGGCGGTGCGTCACGAGCGCCTGCTCCAGAACGGGAAGGTCGATCCTGCCGAGTGCCCAGTCCTCGGTAACGGCATCCATTGCCGGGAGTTCAAGACGTCCCTGCTCGACGATTTCGTAATCGGCGCCGTAGCGATAGAAGGGCATCGTGCTGTCGGCGTTGCGGCGCGATATCTTCCACTGCATCTCGTTGTAGTCGACCTGCGCCATGAAATGCTCGCCGCGGACGGTCATCACGACGTTGGCGCTGCTCTCTGCAGAAAGCGACGCCAGCAAGCGCCCGCGCGGTCCAACCAGCATGAAATCGCCGCCAAAATCCTCAAACTGTGGGCCGCGCCCGCTCTTCACCGTCTCGGCCGACAAGCTCGCCCAGCTCACGGCGGGCAATTCGTCACCAGACAGGCAGAGAAAGGTGTCCAGATAGTGGATGCCCATGCAGCCGAGTCCGATCGCACCACCATTCAGCGTCATCGCGAACTCCTTTTCCCGCAAACACATGTGGGCTAGGTACTGCACGTGCGGCCAAGTGCGGCGGATGAAATTCACCTGCGTAACGTTTGCCACACCGCGACCACGGGCAACATCCAGAAACCGGTCGTATTCAGCCGGATCAGCCGACAGCGGTTTTTCGAGGAATATCCGGCTCGCAGAGGCTACGTTCAGAAAACTAGTGAAATTGGCCAGCCGGTCCGGGGTCGTCTCCGCAAATACGGCCACACCAAACTTGCCGGTCGGGCGGTCAACCATGCTCAGTTTTCCGGAATCGAGCCCAGCTTCCTGTAACTCTCTTCGCGTGACGTCCAAAACGGCAGGATTAGGGTCGACTGCAACAACGCTGAATCCTGCGCGAACTAGCCCCTTGACATGGCGCCGCCCCATCGCACCTAGAGCGGAAACAAATGCTGTGTCAAACCTTGCTTTCATTGTTCTCCCAGTCTTTCGTTGTCACCAGCCCCAACGACAAGCCAGCGATCCAGATCGTTGACGTCGATCCGCCTAAGCGCCATCGGGTTTGCCTTCACCGGAAGATCATTGATTCCGCGCTCCATAGTAAACCCGTATATGTAACCAGAGGAAGATGCTCGTTCAAATACCTCATGCCCGACGGAAGATTTGCCACCAAACGGGTAAGAAACGCCGGCCGGAAAACTGGTCGTCATTTCCTGGATCAGCCTGCGGGAATACGCGAGTTCATGGAGCATTTGATCATCCCCCAGCGTAGCCAGAGGCAGATGCGAATGCGCGTGGGAGCCTAGCAGCCTCTTCACCGACAATCTGCGCAGGTCGTCAGACGACATATACAGAGAAGCAGCGACCTCGCGTTCGTCACCGAACAGGCTTGCGAAGTATTTGGTCGTCCATGACAGCCGTGCATCCTCTTCAAGCATGAAGTTGAGGAAGTACTTGACCCTGCGACCAAGTCTGTCGTCGTACCTATACTGGATCGCGAGTAGGTCATCGTCGAATTCCTTCGTGCCAAAGGAAAAAGTCTTATCAAGTTCTGCGGCGATTACCACATCCTCAACGCGCGCCCTGATCATCTGGAGCTTATGAACATTGAGAACGAAACGCTCCACGATCGGTGCGGTCGGCACATAGAAGATGGCCGACGCTCCCAGCGCCTCGAGTTGCCCCAGCGCGTCCATCTGCTCGGCCAGACCGTCGTCGAAGGTCAGGATGGCGACTTTGGAATCAGCCGCCAGGCGGCCGGACAGGAACGCGAAGATATCTTCCTCGATGCCGATCCGCCAACCGGCCGAACGAATCTTCAGCACCTCTTCGGCAAGCATCCGGGGAGTCGTCGGGTAGATTCCCCGTCCAGTCCCAGCTTCACGATAGTAGTGATGATTTATTGCGAGTAGCGGCATTCTCTTCGCGCCTCGATTCGTCTTACTTCGGCCTCGGAAAGCCCTACCCCGACATAGGCAAGCGCCTGCAGCAGCGCCGCTTCCGAGAAATCCGACTTGCGATAAAGCTTGCCAGCGATGTCTTCTTGGTAGGCAGGCCGTATACATCCTTCTAGATATGCAGACACTACAGAGGGAAATTGATCAATTGAGTCGCGGATCAAGCGGGAGGTGATGTCATAATACGTCTCCCCCGACCACAGGTCGGGGTCAATCCTCGCAAGAATTTGGCCTGCATCGACCTTGGACGTGGCCAGGTGGATCGTTGTTCCGAGATATTCCAGCTCACGATTGACGAAGGGCCAGAACAGGGTTGCCGACCCTCTGTAGAACGGAGACAACCCGAGATGCAGGTTGACAATCTTCGCGGGAAAGGCATCCAGCCAATGCTGCCCGAGGATAACGGTACCGAACAGGCAGAGCACATCGAAGCCCTGCCACCCGGCCCAAGTCACGAGGTCCGGGGCATTGATATCGCCGACCTGACGCATATCCGGACAGGGCGCATCGACCGCATCGGCAAACCACAGTTTCTCGGCAGCAGCAATGCTTTCAAAGTGTGCGCACACGACCGCCGACTGGTCGCGCTGTTGCGCATAGTAATTTTTCTTTTCTTCAACGAGCGTCGTAGGCGCATCGAAACAGCGGGCGACGGCACGGGCGAAATACGCGTGCCGCAAACTATTGCTGGTAAGAATCAAGGCCTTCATCGGCACGCCTCCCTGTCGAGATACTCCCTGGCCCAAAGCTCTAGGTTGACCCACTGCCAGACGAAGAACGAGTTTTCCCGTGCCCCCGAAAGATACTCAGCGTACGCACGACGCGCCTGGCCTGCGTCGACCCAGCCGCGCGCGGCAAAGCGTTCCGATGCGAGAATGGACTCCACCATGGCACGCCACCCTTCAGCCAGCCATTCACGCTGCGGTGTCTGGACAGATCGCTTTCGCGCGTAAGACACGGATGCAGGCGCTCGACGTGCCAAAATGTCACGAAACAGCGCCTTTCCTCCCTTCCGGTTAAGGAGAACTCGGGTGGGTATACCAAACGCGAACTCGACCAAGCGGTGATCCAAATACGGAACCCGCAATTCTCGGGAATGCGCCATCGAGACTCGGTCGTTGAAGCGGAGACCTCGAGGAATCTTGGCGTACAGCAGATCCTGTGCCGCAGCCTGCCGAACCGAATCATCGAATCCACCGTCGCGGCCAGTCAGGTCGAGCAACCCGGCGGACTTCAAGGATGATGAGACCGCCTGCGGACGCAAGCCATCGGTACCGTCGATCGACGCCCCCGCCACGATCGGAGCCGGCGCCTGACCCCAGAATTCCGCGAATTCCCTCTCACGGACGTCCCTGATAGCGGCATCAGGCGACGACGCAACATGTATTTGGTGATACCGCTTGTATCCGAGGAAGGCCTCGTCCACTCCGTTCCCGTCAAGCAGCACAGTGACGTTTTCTCTCGCAGCTGCCTCGTAAAGTGCATTGTAACCACAGACAAAGACGCCACCGAAAGGCTCCGCCTGCGACCGGACAGTCTCTTCAAGGTAGGTGGATATGGCATCAAGATCGAGACTGGCAACGTGGAGGCTGCCGCCGCCTGCGATCTCCCGAACCCACGGCAGTTCGCTATATCCGTCGTAGTCCTGCGTGAAGAGATGCGCATGACCCAGAGTTTCGACCGTTGAACGGACGAGCATCGACGAATCGACGCCACCCGACACGTTCAGACCGACCTCGACATCAGCCACGAGATGTGACGATACCGCCTGCAGGACAAGCGTCTCTGCCCGGTCCGTCAGCTCTTCTTCGGAGACGCCGCTCAGGTCCGGCACGTGCTCCGCAAGGCTGTACCATCGCCGGGTAGCCTCGCCGCCGCTGCGCAGGTCGATCCGAGTCAACGTACCTGGTTCGAGCGAGCGCACGTCCTTAAAGAAGGTACGGGTGCCATGGTCGTAGAGGCCTAGTTCGAGATAGGTCCGGATCGTCGACTCATCGGCCACCGCGGGGCGGAAGCGCAGCAGGGGCGGGATCTCGCTGGCGAAAACCCGTCGCGCGCCGATGGCGACGTGGTAGAGAGGCTTGATGCCGAAACGGTCGCGAACCAGCGTAAGGGCATGCTCTTCCGCATCGTGGATGGCGAACGCGAACATACCGACGAAGCGCGACAGGCAGCCCTCGCCCCAGAGGGACCAGGCGGCCATCAGCACTTCGGTATCACTTTGCGTCCGCCACGGCCAGCGGTCGGCCATCTCTTGGCGCAGCTCCCGGAAGTTGTAGATCTCGCCGTTGTAGACAAGCGCCCAGCGGCCGCAGGGCGAAACGTACGGCTGGTTGGCGCCGTCGGTGGTATCGATGATCTTCAGTCGGGCATGCGCGAGATGCAGCCGGTGATGCTCGCGCCAGAGACTAGCCTGTGCATCAGGTCCACGATGACGGATGTCGGCCAGCGCTAAGGCCAGCGGCGCATCGGCGAGGCCGGAAGGATCCCAGGTGGCGATCAGGCCGCACATGGCGAAACCTCGTCAACTAAGTATTCACCATGGCACCAACGGGCACCGCGATAGGTTCCCGCAACCATTGAACGCAGGCAACGTTCGATCTGCTCACCGCGCGCAGCCATCGAATGCCTAGCGATTACCAATTGCTGGCCTGTCCTTGCAACCTTCTGCGCGTCCGGGCTAAACAGCCATTCGGACAGAACGTCGAGCAGCGCGTCGGGCTCCGCCTGCACATAGTGGCGCCCGATTTCGAAACCAAGATCAGCATATCCGGTGCAAGGGTTGCAGATTAGCAAACCGCCCGCGGCGGGAATCTCAAAAAACTTGCGGATGGGCATCCCAAAACCGCCACGCGCAGTATAAATGCAGCGCGTTTCGAAAAGCGTCTGCTGGAAGAAAAGATTATATAGACGCAGCGCCAACGGATGGGAGTAGGCTGGCAGACCTAGTCGATTAGCCAGTCGGTAGAAATGGAAATAAACCTTCGACGCGCTGCGCAGCCGGTTTCCGGAAAGCCGCCTGACAGCATCCTTGCGTAATAGGTACTCGGCGCCGGGAATGGCGACTTCATAGGGACGCACGGCAAGTGGATCGAAGCAGTATTCCTGCGGTCCGACGAAATGGGTAGCTGTGACGATCCGTTCCGGATGTCGACGCAGGAAATTCAGCCATACGTCGGTAAACCGGCCCACCTTGCGAACATAATGCTTTTCACGGCTGGCAAAATCGGGCAGGTCTGCCAGTGCCAGCACGAACTGGTCGTTGGGGCCGAGCACAGAAATCGAGTGTTTAAGCAGTACATCGACCTGTTTTTGGGAAGCGGCGTAGTAGTCGAAGTTGAGTAGAGAGATCAGACGTACGGCAAACGGCAGTTGTCCGAACTCAAGCCGCACGTCGGCAAAGAATGCCAGAAGGCTCCGATCAGACAGGCGGTGGGAAGCATAACGTCGCAGGAAGGCGGCCGCTCCAATGTCATCATCCTCCCCCTCACCGAGGAAAGGCGTTGCTGGCCCAAGCATCGCCACATCGAAAGGTCCGTATCGGCCGGCGAAAGCCTGAAGCCCGCCCGCAAGCACCCCTTCATCGACGAAGCCTGGGCCGTAAAAGCGAGCGCCCGGGAAACGCTCCCGGACAAGTGCCGGCAGAAGATTAGCGGTGGGATTGATGTGCCAAACGTTGGCATCTAGGTAGAGAACCCGCACTATTGCCCCCTAGAGTGACGTTGATAGTCGGCAACAGCGTCACAAATTCGTATCAGTCCCACCCGGCCAAGACCATATAGGACCGAGTAACGTAAGGCTTCTCCGAACAGGGCACCCCCGATGGAGTAGTCGATTCGGTGCAAATGGATGCCAGCGTCTTCCAGCATTGCCTCGTCCTGATAGCTGTCAGCACCCTGCCCGCAGAGGTAGTTACGCGACTCCAGTAGGCGGCAGCGCTCAATCAGTCGTTCATTGCGATGGAAGGCCTCCAATCGAAGATCCGTTCCGCGCCACACAGCCGTGCGTATACCAAACGAAGCGGCCAGATACTGGTTCATGTGAATGTTGAGATCGGCCACCATATCGTGCTGCGCGTATGCACGCTCGAATTCGTCGATCACCGGCTCAACATCGGCGAAGTGTGGCAGACCACCGAAATTGATGCGTAGCGTCTTGGAGAGACGGATGAGCGTGGCTGCATCCTTTACGTAACGCTTGTCGGCAATGCGCGCATCATCACCCTTCTTGACTGGCAATGTAAGGAAGGCAGCTTCTTGGCGGACGGGAATCTCAACGCGGTTTACATAGCACTGCTTGGGGAACTGGACGTCATCGGAATAGACGAACAGATCACACTTAAGCATCTTCTCGAAATAACCGAACCAAGGAAGAAAATTTGGCTGATGGCCAGCAACGAGCAGGTCACGACAGGGATCGCTCATGGCTGAACTCCAATGTTGGGACGGTTGTTTTCTGCGAGCAGGCCATCGTAAAAGCTACTGCAGAATTGCGCTCGTCCTTCGATGCAGCGCTGCAGTCGTTGTCGTGGCGGCATCGGCTCCGCCTGCCACCACTCGGGATGAGTCAATGCATACAGCCGGTCGACTGATGAGTCGGCGATCATCTCCAACAGCGAACGGAAGCGCCAGAGGCCATTGCTGTCCGAACAATAGGCATAAGCTGCTCGCATATCAGAGCAGCTGGCATTCACCAGCCCTACCAGGTACGGCTCATTCAGCGATACGCCAACCAGCGTCGTCGGGTTGTGCAGAGTGAACGCGGCGACGCTGCACTCGACGACTTCTTCAAGCACTCTGGCCTCGAAGGCGATGCGACGATCGTAATGCGGGGCGGCTTGATGGGCGCAAACCTCCGCATCGAAATGCAGGCCAATGTCGTGGCCTAGCGCGACGATCTTCCGGAGTATGCCGCCGATTTCGGGCTCGAAGATGCTGTAATATCGGGAGGAGACTTGGACGAAATAGGTCGCAAGAACTCCACTGGCGGCTTCGACCCTAGCCAGTGCTAGAGCACGCTGGGGTGAAAAATCGATGTCATGCCGCCATAGCGCGACCTCGCCTTCGTTCGAGGATTCAGCGAAGCGCAGAAAGCGGTAGCGGGCCGCCGCTGCTGAAACTAGCACGGCATAGGCATCGATGGTGAAATCGATGCCCGTGACTGCATGCGTTGAAAAACCGTTCATAGCCACTAATTTATTTTTGAAAGTAGTCCAAAAGCACCGAGTCTCCCTGCTCGATGACTCGTCCGATTTCTTTTGCAGGCGAACCAGCAACGATAGCGAACTCGTTGACATCACGATTGACAAAACTATTGGCGCCAATGACGCATTTGCTTCCAATCGAAACACCAGGGGCAACAATAGATTGACTGCCTATGTAGACATTGTCTCCAATATCTACTCGCTTAGTGTTGCGTGGGCGTTTGCCGCCAGTAAGAGCCCACATGACAGTATCGTGAGTGTAGATGTGGACGCCACTTGATATAGAACAAAAGCGGCCAATAGAAATGCCGCCACCACTGCCATCTAGCAGGGCATTTGGCCCAATCCATGTAGCGGTACCTACGGTAACCTCGCCAAATACAGATGCGCTATTATAGATGCTGGCATCAGGAGCAAAGCCCAAACGTATAGCACGATCCCAACGATCAAGAATAGTATCCTGGAATGAAAGACTACGCTTGAATCTTTCTCGCATGCTGTTATCGCAATCCAAATAGACTTGTCGCAATAAAGCTAGCAGGTCTTCTGTTTTTAATGGCTGTTCCATGTATTTGCCTCCATGTGTTTCATCCATTCCTCAATCGTAAGTAACGACCAAATAAGTAAGCGACGGTTTTCCTTTCCATCAAGATGATCATTAATAATTGACTGGACTGTTTCACGATCAAGATAATTAAAGATATGCGCATTGCTCCCCATTAGGCTACTGCGTACATAATCAATGCTTTCGCCGCGAAACCAACTGGCATCAGGAGCGGAGAATCCTTTCTTAACGCCATCAGCAATCTCTTCAGGAACGTAACGCTCCATTACACGACGCAATAGAAGCTTGCCATCGCGTGTTTTATGAAAGTATTTAGACGTCTTTGGGCCAGGTTCATTTTCGTCAAGTCGAACAACTTCGCCTAGATTTCCTAGTTTACACTTAACAGGAACTTTCATTGCAAAATCCACAAGGTCATTATCAAGAAATGGAACACGAGTTTCAAGGCCATGCGCCATGCTGATTTTATCCTCAACCGTGAGGAGACCATGCAAGAATGTCTTGGCCTCAAAATATAGCGAATGATTAATATAGTCTTCCGGACGCGTTAGTTGGTGGGCGTGCTCGTGGAAGACCCCACAAAAGATATCGCGCGTAGATACATGAGAAACATCAGGCCAAATTGGCGCAAATATCTTGGAGACGCAATCTGCAGGGAGAAGCCGCTGCCAATACATATGGTATTTGTCGATGTAATGCCGAAAGTCGTCATTAACAACCGCCCGATAATAGCGCCATGGATATCCTGCAAACAATTCATCTCCGCCGTCGCCTGATAATACAACCTTGCAGAACTTACTTGCAAGCTGTGCAACATAGAAGTTAGGGTAGCTTTGGCCAACGCGGGGCTCTTCCAAGTGCCAAGTTAGTTTTGGAAGAACCTGCTGCATATCGCCTGCCTTAAGCACCATTTGATAGTGCTCTGTCTTATAGAGGTAAGCCATGTACTCTGCATTTTCACGCTCATCCATGCCAAGCTCCATCCCTGATGCCGATCGAAGATCGAAACCACAGGTAAATGTGCGCATATTTGGTAACTCTCTTGCTGCAAGCGCCGTAATGGTGCCAGAGTCCATGCCACCGCTCAGATATGTACCTACCTCGACATCGGCAACGAGCTGACGCTTCACAGCTTGACGAAGCAACCTATCTAGCTCTTCACGATATTCTGAGTCACTATTGCAGCTTATTGAATCGGGCTCTGAGAAGTTAAAGTCCCAATAAGTTCCAGTCTGCTGCTCTCCCGTCTCAACTACCGACAACCATGAACCAGCCGGAAGGATGCTGACACCCTTAAAAAGTGTGCGGTCTGTGAAGAAGTTTTGAAATGAGAGATACTCAAAAAGACCTTCTTTGTCTATCGCAGTGTGGCACTCAGGATGGCGAAGTAGGGCTTTAATTTCCGATCCAAATACAAGAGCTCGAGCTGTTCGGCAAACATACACAGGCTTTATGCCATAACGATCGCGTCCAATCAGCAACCGCCGCTTTCGACAGTCCCAAAGCGCGAATGCGAACTGGCCGTTAAAGCGTGCAAGAGCGTCAATGCCCCACTGTGCAAGTGCTTTGAGAACCACCTCACTATCGGTCCTCGAATGGAATTGCCATCCCAACGCTTCAAGCTGGATTCGAAGCTCTTGAAAGTTAAAGATCTCACCATTGTAAGAGAGAACATATCTGCCATCTTCCGTCGACATTGGCTGATGACCTGCGGGCGATAAGTCGATAATAGCTAGACGTCTATGAACAAGACCACATGGACCGTCTGAGAAGAGACCTTCGCCATCAGGGCCTCGATGAGCAATTGCATCGCCCATCCGGCGCAATAGGACTGGTGAAACTGATTCACCGTTGAACTGAAAATAGCCTGCGATACCGCACATCGTTTAGGCCTTGCGAGCAATGATCGTGATACCCGCTTCCTCAATAACTTCGCGCTCAATAATCATCCCCGCTTCGTCACACCATGTCCGAACCTCTTCAGGTGTTTGACGTGTTGCATTGGCGGGCGCATACCAATCAAAATTAATATGGTTCATCTCGTCGAAGGTAAGATCGGATCGGTAAAACATTTTGGCAACATGCCAATAGAAAAGGCGTTGCACGCTGGTTCTTCCAGCGGGGATGCCGAGAAGATCAATGGGCTCTGGTATTTCTATCTCTGCATTCAACTTGCCAAGTGAAATGCCTAGCTGCGTGAGCGGCTCCATCGCTATCCAGGCTTGATCAGGTGACATCGGTTGCAGCCGTTCGCGAATGAAGTCGTCAGCAAATTCACGGATTGGGCCTTTTTTCTTGTAGACATAGAACATGAAACGACCACCCTTTCGAAGCAAAGTGGCTAGCGACTTTAAGGCATGCTCGGTCGAATTTGTATGGTGTAGCACTCCCTCAGAGAAGATTAGATCTACCGATTCAGGAGGCAAGGGCAGTTCGCTTATGTCCGCCTGAAGAAATCCACAGCTATGCCCACGCTCGGCAAAGCGCTGGCGGGCTACATCCACGGCTTCGGAGACATCAACACCGAGATAGCGAATACGGGGAAGCAACGGTTCAAGCAGCTCAAGCCCTGACATGCCGGCACCACACCCTGCATCAATCAATAGCGGCTGCTCCCCATGCTCTTCCAGCCACTTAACCGCTGAAAGATCACCATAACGTTCGATCAGCCAGGCACGCATGCGAGCCAGAGATGAAGGAGAGCCAAACGTCTCTACTTTCTTCCATTTGAAACCGAAGGTTTCACGGGTCTGTGCCTGCTCATATGAAACCAACTTGCTGCTACGAGGCAGGCCATCTTGAATAACAAATGATTGCCCACCCAACGTGAACTGAACGCCTTCATCGAGCGAGGCGACGCCGAGAGTGTCGGCAAGCCATGAGGGCAAAGAAGGCAACATTGCGGGATTAAATGTCATGGAGGCATTGAGCAACATATTTATAATCGTCTTTTGTCATTCTGTTGTGCAGGGGGATGGCCATCGTGTTCGCATCACAGTCACGAGCACCTGGATAATCATCAGGTGAAATGCCACAGCGTTCACGGTAGTAGCCGAGCTGATGCACGGCGTGAGTCCCTGGCCGCGTTGCAATTCCTCGCTCTTGGAGGCGCGCCATGATCTCGTTGCGCGGCAGAGGTGCTGTCTCGGGATCGACGTAAGTGACGAAGGCCTGCCAGGAATGGCGTCCGCCTTCCGCCGGCAGCTGCGGCATGTACAGCCAACTGAGGCCGGCCAATGCGTCGCGGTAGTAGGTGGCCCACTGCTCTCGTTCGGCGATGAAACGATCAAGCTTCTGCAACTGAACCAGGCCGACTGCCCCTTGTAGGTCAGTCATGCGGTAGTTGTAGCCGAGCAGATTGAACTCGGGTAACAGATAGGGGCGTGGCCCCTTGTGACGCTGCTCCTCCGAGATCGAGGCTCCGTGGTTGCGCAGCATGTTCGCTACGTCGGCGAGCGCATCGTCGTTGCTGGTAACCATGCCGCCCTCACCGGTGGTGATCGACTTGCGGGGATGGAAGGAGAACGAAGCGGCCAATCCAAGCGCGCCGGCAGAGATACCTTTGTAGACGGCGCCCGCGGCGCACGCAGCATCCTCGATGATCGGAACTTCCTTCGGCAGCACAGCACGCAGGGCGTCGATGTCGGCACAGAGGCCAAACAGATGCACGGCGATCACCGCCTTGGTGCGCGAGGTGACCCTACGCGCCACATCAGCAGGATCAATGTTGTACGTCACTCTGCTGACGTCAGCAAAGACCGGTGTTGCACCGCAATAGACCACAACATTTGCGGTCGCCACCCAGGTGAAAGCAGGAATGATCACCTCATCCCCGGGGCCGATGCCCATGGCGGCGAGAATCAAATGCAAACCCGTAGTGCAGCTGGTGGTCGCCAGTGCATGCGCGACAGCATGCCGCTTAGCAAAAGCCTGCTCAAACGCAGCAACCTTCGGACCTTGCGTGAGCCAACCGCTCAGAATCGGCTCGCGACAAGCTTGCCACTCCTCATCTGATGTTGAAGGAAGAGAGATTTGAATCAAACGATTCTCGGACATTTTAGGACACCCTCTGGGCAGAACGACGTGCATCTACCTCAGTTTTGTGAGCGGCCCGCCAATCGATCAAGCGCTGCAGACCTTCACGAAGCTCAATCGAGGCGGTGTATCCAATCTCCTCACTCGCTTTTTTAGGGCAACCGATCCGATTGCGCACCAGCGTGGCCTGGCTGCGTGGCGCATAGTTAATCGGCCGTTCACAGTCAGTGAGCTCCAAGAGGAGTTCAGTCAGTTGCTTGAGCGAGGTGCGGGTACCGGTACCGACGTTGTAAAAAGCGTCGCTGCTGCTGGCCTTCATGGCGCACACATTGGCTTGGGCACAATCTTCAACCGCCACAAAGTCGAACGCTTCGGAACCGTCGCCCAGGATGGTGGGGCTTTCGCCACGGTCAATTGCATCCAGCATCTTCATGATCACGGCAATGTACGCGCCCTGGTAGTCCTGGCGAGGTCCATAGACATTCATGTAGCGCAAGCCCACATAATCCAGGCCATAGCGATGATGAAACGATCTCAGCATCGCCTCTCCACAGATCTTGGTGGCTCCGTAGAAGTTTTTATTGTTGAATGGATGCGCCTCCGTCATCGGCTCACTCAGGGCATCGCCATACACCGATGCGGAGGAGGAATAAACCAATCGCTGCACGCCGGCCTTGATGCAGGCCTCCATTACATTGAAGACGCCAAGCACATTCACATCGAAAGCTGAACGCGGGAACTCATGGCATTGCAGAAGCCAAAGAGCGGCTAAATGGAAGACTCCATCGATGCCCTGCATCGCCGCTTCAAGAATATCCGCCTGTAGAATATCTCCGCCAATATCATACAGCTTGAAGCGAGGATCGTGGCGTGCATTTACCAGGTTCTCCATGCGTCCACGCACAAAGTTGTCGTAGACAATCACCTCACCTACATCCTCTCGCAGAAGAGCATCAACCGTGTGGGAGCCAATCAAGCCAGCGCCACCGATCACCAGGAGTTTCTTGCCGCGGATGTCCATTAGATGGAAGTGAAGGTCGATTGATCGAGGATGAGGTCGGCCAGAGCAAAACTGGCGGTGAAAGCGGGAGAGATGGCATTGAGCACATGGGTGCTCGCCTCGCCCTGCTCCAGCCTGAAGTCTTGCACCAAGGTGCCAGACCGCCGGTCGTAGAGTTGAGCACGGATGCCCACCTTCTCACTGGGGATCAGGTGTTCAGAGCGCAGCTCGGGGACAAGTGCCTGTACCGCCTTCAGGAAGAGCGGCTTGAGTCCGTGGAGCGCCTGCTCGCGGGCATAACGGCGGAACCCTCCGGCATTGCGCCACCACTGGCTGGCTAGGTCGCCCAGGAACTGGACGGCCATCCAGGGCTCCACTCCCTCCAGCCCCCGGTAGTTCTCCCTACCCCAAGCTGGGATGGCCGTTGGCCCCAGGCTGATGCTGCCATCCGGGCTCGGAGTGACATGCACCCCCAGGAATGGCACGTTCAGATCCGGAACCGGGTAGAGGTTGGTGGTGAAGTGGAAAGGGGCGCAAGGATCCAGCTGCCAGTACACGCCTTTGAACGGCAGCAAGGTGCACTGCTGGGCTAGCCCGAAGGCCTGCGCCACCCGATCGGCATGAAGACCGGTGGCATTGAAGAGATAGCCATAGGTCAGCACGTGCCCTGCCCAGGAACTGTTCTGTAGGGTCAAGGTTCTCGCTTCAGGTTGCACTCGGGCGATTCGTGTGCCGAGCTGAAAGACGACCCCCCTCTCCCTGAGCCTCTGCTGCAACCGCTGCAGCACCAGCTTGGGCTTGACCACGCAGGTTCCTGGGCTCCAGAGGGCTCGACCACTGGCCGTGAGACCATCGGGCACACGGCGCTGAAACTCCGCTCGATCGATCAGGTGAACCTCAGCCCCATTTGCTTGACCTCGCTTAAGCAGCAGGTCGAGCTGGCCATCCAGCTCCGGCGCCTGGGGCGCGATCACCTTACCACAGGCCAAAACTGGCAACCGTTCGGCCTCACACCAGGCACGCAACCGCCGTGCACCCTGCACACACACCTGCGCCTTGAGCGTGCCTGGGGGGTAATAAACTCCGGCATGCAGAACGCCACTATTGCGACCAGAGCTGTGGCGGCCGATTTCAGGTTCCTTGTCGATCACGACGATCGACAACCCGGGATGCCGTTCCAGGAGCTGATGGGCCAGAGCCAGACCCACCATGCCGCCGCCGAGGATGGCGATGTCTGCATGGACGGAGCTCATGGATTGTGGCGGGATACTTCCACCCCTTTCATTTGCCTGTGAATCCGTCCACCGAGCAATTCGATCACACGATCACAATTGGACACGGTGCTCAACCTGTGGGCAATCATCACCAAGGTGAGATTCCGGCTTAAGCCCTCTATGGCGTCCATCACCGCACGTTCGGTGCCGTTGTCGAGTGCGCTTGTCGCCTCATCAAAAACAAGCACGTTGGCCTCTTTGTAAAGCGCTCGCGCAATACCAATGCGTTGGCGCTGCCCGCCGCTGAGGCGAATGCCTCGTTCTCCCACCAATCCCTCATAGGCTTGATCATTAGCCTCAATGAAGCTGGCAATTTGAGCCTGATTCGCGGCACGGCGGACCCGCTCCATATCGATCTCATGAGGGTGCACTCCAAAGGCGATATTCTCTGCAATCGAGCTGTCTGCCAGATAAATGTCTTGGGGTACGTGGGCAATGGATGCTCGCCAAGAGTGAAGGCGCTCTGGATTCTTTCGTTCGTGAATGTCATCGCCGTCAACCAAAATCCTGCCAGACGTAGGCTCAAGTAGCCCCATCAACAGATCAGCCAAGGTGCTCTTGCCGCTGCCGGTACTGCCGATCACGCCGATCCGCTCACCTGGGAAAATCTCGAGGGCTAAATGACTGATAACCTCAGGCAGGTCTTCACCATAGCGAAAGCAGACAGTCTCAAGCTGCAGGCACTTCCGAAAAGACATTGGCGCCGCCAATCGCCCTCCGGCAGGCAATGGCTGCCGAAGCATTGCAAGGACGTCAGATAGAGCAGGGTTGTATGCCTTTAAGGCCGCCCAGCCGGTATACACTTGCTGGAGTGCTGGAAGCAAGCGTTGGGCGCCCAAAGCAAAGGCGCCGAGCACAGGAATGACGACGGTTCCACTGCCCCGCTGCAACACCAGAAGCCCACCCAGCAGAGCAAGAGCTACGGTACCCAAGGCTTCCAGAATATAACGGGGGAACGCTGATAAATATTGATTCTGGGCCTGCAACTGCCGCTGCGGTCGATCAGCTCGCCGGTAAATCTCCAGATAGGTCGGCTGGCTACCATCCAGCAAGACATCGCGAATGGCACCAAGCCCCTCCTGCAAAGCCTTGAGTTGCTGATTTGTCGCTACAGCGATTCTTTCACCGTTACTGCGGAGTTTCCAGCGGGTAGAGCCAGCCAGCCAGCCGTAGGCACCACCAAAAAGAATGGACACGACCAAGGCTACAGGCCAATCAATCAGCAGCAAACCGATCAGCAATCCAGTAGCTACAATGGCTGCTGTGATCAGCTGCAGCAGTGCATTGAGTGCAGCCACTGAAAGGTTGATTTGCGTAATGGTTGCTGTGATAACTGTGCTGCTGTTGCGCTGAAGATGGACTTCATAGGGCTGATAAAGCGTGCGCCTATAGGCCTCGCAACTCAGGTCGGACCCGACTGCGGCCGCCAGGCGACTATTCAACCACAGGTTCGCCAGCCGAACCACTGCAGCCAGCACCGCAACTGTTGCAAAGATTGCCATGGCTGGCAGGATCAGTTGCCTCGCCTCTGTGAGCCGCGCGGAGCTGGCAAGACCCTGCACTAAGGGCTGCTGCCAAAGTCTTGCAGGGTCACTGAGAACTGCCAGGAATGGCAGCACTGCGCCAAGCGAGGCGAGCTCTGCGACACCGCTGGCCAACATCATCAGGAGAAGTAGCCCCATCTGAATGCGGCGCCGTTGACTCAGATAGCCCCAGATTCCCTGCAGCAGAATAACTGTGGGCTCTGCTTTTTTGCTCACTCAGTACTCCATTGGCAGATGAACCGCGCGCCCATCCCGTGCTGAACGGTACGCCCCGATCAGCAGCTCCAGGCTGCGCAAGCCCTCGCGGCCGTCGCAGAGAGCATCCTCCTTGCCCTGCAATGCATCGAGCACATTGGCGTAATAAGGGGGATGGCCATAGCCATACACGCTGGTGGTGGCATAACTGGCCTGCTCCACCAGCGCATCGTCGGAGCTCTCATCAGCAAAGGCCCAGTGCTCGATCTGATTCACCGCCGGGCCTCCGATGCGCACCGTGCCGGTTTCTCCCAGCAGCGTGATAGAGCCCTCCAGGTTCTTGGGATAGGTGAGCATCGTTACGGCCATGGTACCCAGGGCGCCATTGCGCCAGCGCAGCTGCAGCGCCGCCGTGTCTTCCACTTCAATGACGCGGCCCAGGGTGGCGATCGAGGCACTGACGCTCTCCACAGGCCCAACCAGCCAGTCCAGCAGGTCCACGTAGTGACTGGCCTGGTTCATCAGGGCGCCGCCGTCAAACTCCCAGGTGCCGCGCCAGCTGTCCTGGTTGTAGTAGCTCTGCGGCCGCTGCCAGAACACGTTTACCGCCACCATCGCCAGCTTGCCGAAGCGCCCAGCCCGCAGCTGCCGTTTCACCAGCTGCAGGGTGCTGTTGAAGCGGTTCTGCTTCACCACAAACAGGCGCACACCAGCATCGTCGCAGGCCTTCACCATCTCCACCCCATCGGCCCAGCGGGTGGCCATCGGCTTTTCGGTGCAAACATGCAGGCCAACCTCAGCGGCGGCGATCGCCTGGCTTGGGTGCAGGCCGCTGGGGGTGGCCAACACCACCAGATCCACGGGAGTAATGTTGGTTTGCACAGCCGCGAGCAGCTCGCTATAGGTGCCGAATTGTGCAGAGTTCGTTGCGGCGCCGGGGTGCTCGGCACCAGCCTCGGTTACCAGCTGCTGGGCCTTATCCAGCCGCTCGGGCTGGGTGTCGCATATCGCCACCAGCTCGGCCCGGTCGTGGTGCAACGCGATGGCCTTGATGTGGTTTCGACTGATCCGGCCGCAGCCCACCAGGGCGATGCGGATGCGGCGATCGGTGATCGGAGCAATGGGATGGAGCATAAAATCTCAGATCACAGCTTTCTTTGGAACGGTGGAAGCCATGGCAGCGGCAACGGAAGCTGCAATCTGCTCCTGATCGGCCTCGCTCAAATAGGGATGCATCGGCAGGCTCAGCACTCGCTCTCTGGCAGACTGGGCAACCTGGCAGCCACAGATTTTCTGGCATTGCTGGGCGCAGGGGCCCTGCGCAGCCAGGGCTGGTTGCTCGCACAGCAGTGTCGGGTAGTGCACAGCCGTGGGAATGCCTTGCTCTTTCAAGGCGGCTTGCACCGCCGGCCGGTTGTTCACCTGAATCGTGTACTGGGCGTACACGCTGGTGTTGCCAGGCGCCAATTGCGGGGTGCTAGCGATCCCGACAGCCTGCAGCCTGGCGCTTAGTTCAACGCCGATTCGGCCGCGGAGCTCCACTTCCACCTCGAATAGCTCCAGCTTGGCCAGCACGATCGCCGCCTGCAGGGTGTCGATCCGCCCGTTCACACCCACGTCGGTGTGGAAGTAGCGGCTGCTCTGGCCGTGGCGCGAGATCCGTCGCATCCGCTCGGCCAACTCCCCATCCGACGTGAAGCAGGCACCGCCATCGCCGTAGCCGCCCAGGGGCTTGGAGGGAAAGAAGCTGGTGGTGCCGATCGTGCTGAGGCCACAGCTTCGTTGCCCATGGTGCGTCGCCCCGAAGCTCTGGGCGCCGTCTTCAATCACGGGGAGGCCGTGGCGCTTGGCGATGGCATTGATCGCCCCGAAGTCCGCCGGCTGGCCGTAGAGGCTCACTGGGATGATCGCCCTGGTGCGGGGCGTGATCGACTCCTCCAGTCGGTCGGGGTCAAGGTTGTAGGTGGCTGGATCGATGTCCACGTACACCGGCACCGCTCCTAGCAGGGCGATGGTCTCAGCGGTGGCGATGAACGAGAAGGGCGTGGTGATCACCTCATCGCCGGCCTGCACCCCCAGCGCCATAAGCGCGATAAGCAGGGCATCGGTGCCGCTGGCCACAGCCACGCAGTGGTCCACTCCCACATAGCCGGCCAGCCGCTGCTCCAGTTCTGCTACTTCCGGGCCAAGGATGTACTGGCCGTGCTCGAGCACCCCAGCAATGCGCGCATCGATCGCCTGGCGCAGGTTACGGCCGTCGGCCAACGGCTGGTGTTGCTGGGCCTTGAGATCAATGAACTGCATCAGGTTGGTTCTGCCGGGGTGCGCAACATCTGATCGCCCCGCAGCGTGTAGCGATCGCCGGTGTGGGGGCAGATCCATTCGCCTTGCCCCTGAAGCGGCAGCTCCACACGCTCGCCATAGGCACTCATCCAGCCCACCTGCCGTGCTGGCACCCCCACCATTAGAGAAAAGGATTTCACCGGACGATTCACCACCGCCCCGGCACCGATGAAAGCATGGTGGCCGATGCGGGTGCCGCACACGATCGTGCAGTTGGCCCCCAGCGTTGCCCCCCGCTCTACAAGCGTGTCGCGATAGGCATCTTTGCGGCTGACTGCCGAGCGCGGGTTGTACACATTGGTGAACACCATGCTAGGCCCGCAAAACACATCATCCTCCAGTGTCACGTTGTCGTACACCGAAACGTTATTCTGGATCTTGACGTTGTTGCCAATCCGAACCCAGTTTCCTACAAACACGTTCTGGCCAAACGAGCAGCGTTCGCCAATCACGGCTCCCGAGCAGATGTGCACCCAGTGCCAGACGCGGCTATTCGGGCCAATTATGGCTCCCTCGTCAATAATAGCTGAGGAGTGAATGGTTGCTGTGGGGTGAATCCCTGTATTCATGAGAAAGGAGATTGGCGCATCAAATCCGAATGGGCTCCAGCTCCCTGGGCACGATGCCCTTGAGATCCAGCATCACGCCGTTAGTGATCAACAGCTGCAGCCACTGCTCCGCCGACAGCTGCGCAAACTGTTGGTGAGCCACGGCGGCCACCACCGCGCCGTAGGTGTCCTGGGTCGGCATGGCGGGGTTGACGGTTAGACCGTATTCCCGTTGGGCCTCTTCCGGATCCACCCAAGGATCCACCACGTCCACCTCCATGCCGTAGCGCTGCAGGCCCTCGATCAGATCCACCACCTTGGTGTTGCGCAGGTCGGGGCAGTTCTCCTTGAACGTCAGACCCAGAACCAGCACTCGTGTTCCCACCACTGGCAAGCGCCGCTGGGCCAGCCCCAACACCAGCTGCTCGGCTAGCCAACGCCCCATGCCATCATTGATCCGCCGGCCCGCGAGCACCACCTGCGGGTGATAACCCAACTCCTCGGCTTTGTGGGTGAGGTAGTAGGGGTCCACGCCGATGCAGTGGCCTCCCACGAGGCCCGGGCGGAATGGGAGGAAGTTCCACTTGGTACCCGCCGCCTCCAGTACGTCCAGCGTGTCGATCCCCATCTGCCGGAAGATCAAAGCCAGCTCGTTCACCAAGGCGATGTTCAGGTCGCGCTGGGTGTTTTCAATCACCTTGGCAGCCTCCGCCACCTTCAGGCTCGGAGCCAGGTGGGTGCCGGCTTCGATGATCGAGCCGTAGAAGCCATCCACCCACGCCGCCGCTTCCGGCGTGCTGCCGCTGGTCACCTTGATGATCGTAGTGAGCTTGTGCTCGGAATCGCCCGGGTTGATCCGCTCGGGGCTGTAACCGCAGCAGAAAGATTCATTGAAGCGCAGGCCGGATTCACTTTCCAGGATCGGCACGCACACCTCCTCGGTGGCGCCGGGATACACCGTGCTCTCGTAGACCACCACCGGCATGGCGCTGGCACCCTGGGCGGCGCGGGCTTTGAGTACCTTGCCCACCGTGGCACTGGCCTTTTCCAGAGCCGTGAGATCGGGACGCTTGGCGCTATCGATCGGGGTGGGCACCGTCACCACGACAACATCGGCTGCAGCCAGCAGGGCTGGATCGGTGGTGAACTCCAGCAGCTGCGCACCCTGCAGCTCTTCGGCGCTGGTTTCGTTGGTGCGGTCATGGCCGGCACGCAGCTCCCTGAGACGCTGCTGATGGATGTCGAAACCGATCACCCGTCGGCGCAGCGGGGCGCCAGTGCGGCGGCAGGCCTGGGGTTTGGCGAATTCCACCGCCAGTGGCAGGCCCACATAGCCCAGGCCGATCACTGCCACGGTGCAAGTGTTGAGTTCAGGGAAGCGATTCACCAGTGCACCTCAAACGCCGTAAAAATCTTGATACCAGGCGACAAACCGAGCTACCCCCTCCGCTACGGGCGTGTTTGGCTTGAATCCCGTCCAGGCTTCCAGCGCTGAGGTATCGGCCGCTGTGGCGGGCACATCGCCGGGCTGCATCGGCAGGAACTGCTTTTCGGCGATGATCCCTAGGGCGTTCTCGATCGCCTCGATGTAGTCCATCAGCGGCGTGGGGTTGCTGTTGCCGATGTTGAACACCCGATGCGGCGCCCAGCTGGTTGCTGGATCCGGATTGGCGGGATCAAAGGCGGGATCGGGAGCAGCCGGTTTGTCGAGCACCCGAATCAGGCTATCGACGATGTCGTCGACATAGGTGAAATCGCGCACCATCTGACCGTTATTGAACACCTGGATTGGCCGGCCTTCCAGCATGGCTTTGGTGAACATGAACAAAGCCATGTCTGGCCGGCCCCAGGGGCCATATACCGTAAAGAAGCGTAGCCCCGTAGCCGCCAACCCATAGAGATGGCTGTAGGTGTGCGCCATCAGCTCATTGGCCTTTTTGCTGGCCGCGTAGAGGCTCACTGGGTGGTCGACACTCTGGTGCTCAGAAAAAGGCAGGTTGGCATTGCCGCCATACACACTGCTACTGGAGGCATATACAAGGTGTTCAATACCATGGTGGCGGCAGCTCTCCAAGATGTGGCCAAAGCCCACTAGATTTGCTTGGATATAGGCCGCTGGGTTTTCGATGGAGTAACGCACTCCAGCCTGGGCTGCCAGGTTCACGACCTGGGTGGGATTGTGCTCAACGAAAGCGGCGTTTACTGCCTGCTGATTCTCCAGATTGGCCTCAATCAGCTGAAAGCTGGTACCCGTTCGCGTTGCCGTGGTCTCTAACTGCTCCAACCGCGAGCGCTTAAGAGCTGGGTCGTAGTAGGGATTGAGGTTGTCAAGCCCTACCACCGGCGTACCCCGCTCCAGAAGCCGCGTACTTAGGTGGTAGCCAATAAACCCGACGGCACCCGTCACCAGAACAGTCATCGAGACAGGCAATACAACAAAGGGGCAGGGTTGTGCATATCAGCACTACAGTGGTGTGCCTAGCTCCGCACCGGGAGGGAGCAAAGCTCAACCACCTCGATCCGTACACCAAATAAGCCTCGCACATCCAGCTACTGGATGCCTAGGCCGTCCCGAGCCCAGCGAGACGTGGTTTTGGGTCTGCCCGTTCAGGCCACCGCCTTGAAGGGCCGTGCCACACCGATCGGCACCACCAGCAGCGGTGAGGTGGCATGGTCTATTCGACCAACCTTCCGTCGCGCCGCACCAGCGGCAACAGCTCTGGGCCGGGGCGGCCTTTCGGAACGCAGCACCAGCCGGGTAGCTGCTCCGCCTGGCACCAGAGAAGGATCACGTGAGCAGGAATTGCCAGGGTTGTTGCCTGCTCGCCATCAGCGATCACCTGCATGCAAGGCAGGGAGTGGTGGCTCTGATGCAGCGCTACCAGGTTGAGCCTGGCAGTGTGCGCATCCGCTGTGGTGCCCAGCACGGCCTGCAGAGGCAAAGACGCCTCCGGCAGCTTTTCACAACTCCAGGACTCCGGGATCAGGACAGCCCACAGGGCTGCGGCCACACCCGCCAGGTCTTCTGGCTCATGGATCTCCTGATGTCGGATCCATTCCGCCCAGGCCACCGTTGGGGTGCTGGCCAGGTAGTGCACAGGTTGATCACCGGCGCGATTCCAATGCCCCGCGGATTGGCCAGGGTTGGACCACAGGAATGGGTAGCGACGATCACAGACGCAAAAGCCCAGGCGCAACGGACTCAACTGGCCACCATGCCGAAGCTCGCCGACTGCGCCAAAGAAAAAATCGGTTGGATGGCGTTGTCGTCTGGATCCCATGGACCTTGGAGACGATCCAGGAGCGCCTGGCCATCAAGAGCAGCCCGGGGCCGCTGGAACCAACGGCGGATGCCCCAGGCGTTGTAGGTGCCCTCCAGCTGTTCGATCACCAAGGCCAACCAATGGAGCCGCACGGCGGTGAGATCCGGGCAGGGGCGCTCTCCTTTGGCATAGCGGCGCAACGACACCTGGCTGATCGCGAGCAGCCCAGCCAGCAGGTCGTCGTCGAGCACCTCGCGCACGCTCTGCCACTCCGTATCAGGCGACGGGCACTCCTCCAGGCGTTCGGAAACCTCGGCAAGAAGTTGATCGCGACTGGTACCGCCTGCCGGTTTCCGGGAGAGCCATTGCTGGGCTGCCTTGGTACAGATCCCCCGACGCAGCAAACCCTCCATCGCTGCCGCCGTTGTGGCCGAAGGCGCCACCACCCCCCATGCGCACCACGCGTGTACGGAACGGGCCTCGCTCACCGGCGTGGGCATTGGCCGAGCTCGCTTGGCCTTCAAACGGATCACACTCATGATCCGATCTTGCTCCGGTTGCGAGCCTGCCCGCGAAACCAATGACCCCGTGCAGGGCTCTGTCACAGCACGGGGTGTGGGCGGCACTGCCGAAGCCAACACCGAATCTCTACACCCTTGAGCAGGGGCTGCAATCGTGATCGCCGACGCCAGCCCGCTGATCGCACCGCGGTGATCCAGGCCGTGCCAAAGAGACCTCGGGACATCCCCCTCCGCCGAATTGGAAAGCGATGTGAAGATTGGGGATCACGCTGCCCCGCTCAGGCTTTCCAGCAAAGCCCGAGTGGCCGCCGCCGTGCCCGCCCAGCTGAACTGCGCAGCACGCTCCAGCCCCTGGCGGCGGCACTGCTCCTGCAGGCTGGGCTGATCGAGCAGGCGGCGCAGGGCCTGGCTCAGGGCATCGGTGTGGGCCGGATCCACCAGCAGGGCCGCATCACCTGCCACCTCCTCAGTGCCCGAGCCCACGCTGGTGATCACCGACGTGCCACAGGCCATGGCCTCCAGCACCGGCAGCCCGAAGCCCTCCCACAGGCTCGGATAAACCAAGGCCAGCGCCCCCCGGTAGAGATCGGGCAAGGCGCTGGCCGGCACGTAGGCCCGAAACTCCACTCGCAGCTGCAGTCCCAGCTCGGCCACCAGCGCCTGGAGTTGCGGGGTCTCCGTGGGATGGGGCTTGCCCGCGAGCACCAGCCGCAGCTCGGGATGGGCGGGCGCCACCTGGGCAAAGGCCTGGAGCAAGCGCCGCAGATTCTTGTGGGGGTAGGCCTGGCCCACGTGCAGCAGGTAGGGCTGCTGGGGGATCGGCCCCTGGGGATCGCCAGGGGTGAAGTGCTGGGCGTCGTAACCGAGGGGAATCACCGTGATGCGGTCGGTCGGCAGGCCAGTACAGCGCTGAATTTCTCCGGCCGTGAATTGCGAATTGGTGAGCACATGCCGAGCTGCCCGCAACAACGGCGGCACCCAGCTGCGGAAATAGAGGCTCTGCAGCGAGCGCTCCGGGTGACTGATCGGCCGCAGGTCGTGCACCATCACCATCTGGGGGATGGTCTGCGGCCCCAGATAGCCCTCCGGTGCGGGCGTGAAAATCAGCGAGGCACCATGCCGCCTGGCGAGGCGCGGCAGCTCGAGCTGGGTCCAGGCCAGGCGCTTCAGACGTTGGCTGGCGCTGCCCTCCTCGCCACCGGGAATCAGCACATGGGGCAGTTGCTGCAACTCCGGCAGCACCGCATTGGCATACACGCCGATGCCCGTGGGCTGGCGCAGCACCGGGCGGTAGTTGAGCAGCAGGGTCATGGCAGCACCTGCTCGGCCAACCTCAACGGGCGCTGATCACAACTCAACACCGTGGCCGCCTCACGACGCGCGAGTGTCAGAGCTTCTGCCTGCAGATGCCGATCCGGCTCCTGAGGATCAACCCCTGCCGGCAACGCTGAGGCGTCAATCACACAAACGCCCACCTCAGCGCTCGCGATCGGCCCGCACCATCACCTCGGGCGACTCCGGCCATTCCACCCTTGGCAGCTGACGCCAAAGATTTTTCAGGCGCACCTGCGCATCGAGTCGGTGATGCCGGCACGCACGCAGCTGCAACTGGCGATGCGCCGCATCCGGCATGTCTCGAATCTGGAGGGATGCCATTACAACAACCTAGCCACCTAATGCTCGGGTCAGGCCAGCCCGATCAGACGGCGGCGGCCGTACTTAGCCCAGTTCAGCGTCCAGCAGGCGGCGCTCAGGGGTGCGCCCAGGTGGCGGCGCTGGGCCCGGAAGGTTTCCGCGTACACCTGGCCGATGCGGGTGTGGCTCACGCCGGCCTGCACCACCTTGAGGATCGGATCGCTGGTGTGCACCGTGCGCAGATCCGGCGGCAGCCGCAGGAACCACTCGTAATCGCCACAGATGCGGAAGCTGGCATCGAACGGGCCCAGGCGCTCGAATAGCTCGCGGCGCACCAACATGCCTGGGTGAGCAATGTTCATCGACTGGCGCATGCGCTGCCACTGCCAGCCTGAGCCCCAGTGGCGCAGGAACCGGCCGTCGGCGGCGTGATAAGCGTTGCGGGCGGTGATCAAATGGACACCGGTGGCTGCGAGGGCCGCGATGCGCTCCAGGCTGTGGGGATCGAGGAACAGATCGTCGGCGCCGATGAAGCTCAGGTAGTGGCCCTGCGCCAGCGGCAGACCCCGGTTCCAGGCGTCGTAGATGCCGCTGTCGGGCTGGCTGCTCCAGATCACCTGCCCAGGGCTAGAGAACCGCTGCTGGAAGGCCTCCACCAGTTCAGCCGTGCCGTCCTGGGAGGCGTTGTCGAGCAGCAAGAGCTCCCAGTGGCTGAAGCTCTGGGCCGCCAGGCTCTCCAGGAAGGCCGCCAGCTGGGGCGCGCAGTTCCAGGTGGCCACCAGGATCGAGAGCTGGGGGTTCTGGGAACTCACTGAACACACCCACAACGACGGGCGGCCTGATGCAATTGCTGATCCGCGGTGATCAGGCAAGCCTTGTCGCGCAATGCCAAGGCCAGATACAGAGCGTCGTACGCGCTGAGTTGATGCTGAGTTGCCAACTGCAAGGCCATGCCACACAGGCTGCCTGCAGGCTCTGCGCGAATGGGCAGCTGGCAGAGATCAGCCTGCAGCTCAATGGCTTCTTCAGCCGAGAGCAAACCTCGCTTCAGCTGCTTGAGCAGCACGGATGTGCACTCGATCCAGAGAAGATCCGGCGCCAGCAACCAGGCATCCCCTCTGCACCCCCGCTCAACGGCAGACTCAAGCCTTGGAGGTAGGGCGCCATCTACCAGAAAGAGCCGCAAAACAGCTGAGGCATCGAGCACAAACAGATCGGGCTCAACGCTCACGATCGCTCCGAAGATCGTCCAGAAGATCAGGGAATGAGCGGCCTTGAAGCCGCTCTCGCCACTGGTGCACCGAGACCAACATCTGCGGCCGTGCGCCACGCACTTCGCGCTCCAGCATCAAGCGAGCCTGTTCCTGCATGCTGCGATGGTTGAGGGCCGCCAGTTCTCGCAGGCCCTCGTACACCTCATCCGGAATTCCTCGCAGGCTCAACGAAGCCATCACGGCACTCTGGTGATCTCAAAATGCTACCGGCTTCAGCCGCTCAAGCAGCCCGGCTAGATCAGCGAGGGGAAACGCCATCTCCTCCGCAGCTTGCCCGCGCAGCGGCTGGAGCAGCACCACGCCCCGCTCCAGCTCGCCCTCGCCGAGCACGGCGGCCCAGGTGGCGCCGCTGCGGTTGGCTCTCTTGAACTGCTTACCGAAGGCCGAGCCGCTGGCATCCAGCTCCACACTGAGGCCCGATCGGCGCAGCTGGCGGGCCAGCACCGAGGCGGCCGCCTCGGCGGCCTCGCCGCGATTCACGAGATAGAGATCCGGCGCAGGGGCCGGGTTGGCTTCCCCCTGGGCCAGCAGCAGCACCAGCCGCTCCATCCCCAGGGCCCAGCCGATGGCGGGGGTGGGGTCACCACCCAGCTGCTCCACCAGGCCGTCGTAGCGGCCGCCGCCGCACACGGTGGCCTGGGCCCCCAGCTGGCTGGAGGTGATCTCAAAGGCAGTGTGGCTGTAGTAGTCGAGCCCGCGCACCAGCCGGGGATTGAGCGTGAAGGGGATCTCCAGGGCCGCCAGGCCCGCCTTCACCAGCTCAAAGCGCTCGCGGCTCTCGGGGGCCAGGGCATCCGCCAGCGTGGGGGCACCGGCCAGCAGCTCCTGGGTGGTGGCGTTCTTGGAATCGAGGATGCGCAGGGGATTGCGCTCCAGCCGGTCTTGCGAATCGGGATCGAGCTGTTCGCGGTGCTGCTGCAGAAAAGCCACCAGCTGCTCGCGGTAGCGGGCCCGATCGGCGCCGCTGCCGAGGGTGTTCAGCTCCAGCGCCAGGCCCTGCACGCCCAGATCCGCCAGCAGATCCCAGGCGATGGCGATTGCCTCCACATCGGAGCGGGCGTCGGCGAAGCCGAGCAGTTCCAGGCCGATCTGGTGGAACTGGCGCTGGCGGCCGGCCTGGGGGCGCTCATAACGGAACATCGGCCCGCCATACCAGAGCCGTTGCGGCCCCTGGCTCAGCAGGCCGTGCTGGATCACGGCCCGCACCACCGAGGCCGTGCCCTCCGGCCGCAGGGTGCAGCTGCGATCACCGCGATCGGTGAAGGTGTACATCTCCTTGCCCACCACATCGGTGGCCTCGCCGATGCCGCGGGCGAACAGCTCCGTGGCCTCCAGCAGCGGGGTGCGGATCTCCTGCACAACGGCGCGGCGGAAGTGCTCGTGGGCCGTGGCCTCCACCCGCTGCCACAGGGGTGTCTGCCCCGGCAGCAGATCCACCATGCCCCGCATGCACTGCAATTTCGCCACCATCAGCCCATCGCTGAAAGCCAGTCTGCAGGGGAGCCCTAGCCTCACAGCGCAACGCCCCCAACCGCTGTGGCCCAGCTCCTGATCACCGGCGGTGCCGGCTTCATCGGCAGCCACACCTGCCTAGTTCTGCTGGAGGCGGGCCACAGCCTGGTGGTGCTCGATAACTTCGCCAACAGCTCCCCCGAAGCGCTGCGGCGAGTGGCTGAGCTGGCGGGCCCCACCGCAGGCCAGCGGCTGCAGGTGCTGGAGGGCGACATCCGCAGCCCGGCTGATCTGGATCGCGCCTTTCGCATGGGCGCCATGGAGGCCGTGATCCACTTCGCCGGGCTCAAGGCCGTGGGCGAATCGGTGGCCCATCCCCTGCGCTATTGGGATGTGAACCTGGCCGGTAGCCGCTGCCTGCTTGCCGCCATGCAGGCCCACAACTGCCGCACCATTGCCTTCAGCAGCAGCGCCACCCTCTACGGCATGCCGGAGCAGGTGCCGATCCCCGAAACCGCGCCGATCCGCCCGATCAACCCCTACGGCCACAGCAAAGCGGCCGTGGAGCAGCTGCTGGCCGATCTGGCCGCCAGTGAAGCGGGTTGGCGCATCGCCCGGCTGCGCTACTTCAACCCCGTGGGGGCCCACCCCAGCGGCCGCATCGGCGAAGACCCCAACGGCATCCCCAACAACCTGTTCCCCTTCGTGAGCCAGGTGGCCGTGGGCCGGCGCCAGCAGCTGGAGGTGTTTGGCGGCGACTGGCCCACCCCCGATGGCACCGGCGTGCGCGATTACATCCACGTGATGGACCTGGCCGAGGGCCACCGCAGCGCCGTGGAGCACCTGCTGAGCCAGGGCCCCCAGCTGCTCAGCCTCAACCTCGGCAGCGGCAGCGGCCACTCGGTGCTGGAGGTGGTGCAGGCCTTTGCCCAGGCCAGCGGCCGGCCGGTGCCCTACGCCGTGGTGGATCGCCGCCCCGGCGATGCCGCCACCACCGTGGCCGATCCAAGCCTGGCAGCAGACGTGCTGGGCTGGCGCACCCGCCGCAGCCTGGCGGACATGTGCCGCGACGGCTGGGCCTGGCAGAGCGCCAATCCCCAGGGCTACGGCGCCGCGTGAAGGCCCAGCGGATCCTGCGGGAAGCCACCGCCTGTCTCGCCTCGCTGCGCTGGCACAAGCCCCATCAACTGGCGGTGCTGGCCCTGTTCAAGAACGAGGCCCACGTGTTGGCCGAATGGGTGGAGCACTACGCCGCCGAGGGGGCCACGGCTATCCACTTGGTGAACAACAACAGCACCGACAACTACCTCACCCCGCTGGCTCCCTTCCTCGCCAGCGGCCTGGTCACGCTCCACCACGACAGTCGCCTGCATGCCCAGCGCACGATCTACAACGAGCAGCTCCAGCGCCTGCGGCCCCTCTGCCACTGGCTACTGGTGTGCGATCTCGACGAGTTCGTGTATGCCCGCGGCAGCCATCAGCGCTGCGTCGATGCGTTGCGGCAGCTCAGCCCCCTGGTGAGCAGCGTGCAGATCCCCTGGAAGATGTTCGGCTCCTCCGGCCATGGGCGGCAACCGGCCGAGGGAGTGCGGGCAGGCTTCATCCACCGGGCCAATGCCGACAACCGGCTGCAGCCCCATCCCTGCATGCCCACTCCCCACGCGATCGCCGGCAAAACCATCGCCCGCAGCTCCCGCATCCGCAGCCTCGATGTACACAGCTGCAACCTGCTCTGGGGCCGGCGCATCCTTCCCGATGGCAGCCCCGCCCGGCGCGGCAGCTTCCAGCCCATCAGCGAGGCGTTACTCACCCGCAGCGCGTTGCATCTCAACCACTACGCCATCCAATCTGAGGAGCTGTTCCGCAGCGTGAAGATGAGCCGCGGCGATGTAAACAGCACCGACTACAGCAACGTGCGCGATCTAGCCTACTTCCACCGCTACGACGTGAACGAACTACGGGATGAGGAACTGGCCAGGCGGTGCTGATCCAGCCGCTCCGCCCGCAGTTGCCGCAGGCGTTCCCCCAGGGCCGGCCCCGGATTCAGGCCCTCCTGGGCCATCAGCTCCGCAGCGCTGAGGGGAGCGGGCACATGCCGCCAGTGGGCCCACCAGTGCAGCAGCGGCCGCCTGGGACCAATCCCAGTGGCCAGGGCCAGGGCCACCGCCTCAGGGCTGAGGCCCGGGGCCTCGAGCAGGGCGCACCAGGCCGAGGGACAGCCGGGTAAGGGCTCGGCCAGCCGCCGGCGCAGCTCCAGCCATTGGGCCAGAAGTTTGTGCTGGCGATGGGGCAATTGCAGTCGCTCCGCCAGGGCCAGCGGGTCCGCCGCACCCGCCACCAGGGCCGCCAGCAGTGGCAGGCCCAGCCGCTGGGCCCAGGCCAGGCGGCGGCGCCAGTGGCGATCGGCCTGGAGCTGGGCATCGAGCAGAGCCATCCCACCCCAACCCTGCAGGGCCGCCAGGGCCTGGCACCAGGGCTCCCGCTCCAGCAAGAGCTCCAACTCCATCCGCAACCGCGTGCCCAGGGCGGGCGGCGCCTGGGTTGGGTCGTCTCCTGGCGTCCAGGCCCAGGGCCAGGCCGCCAGGGTGGCGGAGGCCTGCTGGGCGCTCTCGGGCGCCAGCGCAAACCCCAGCCGAGCGCTGTAGCGGGCCGCCCGCAGTAGCCGGGTGGGATCGTCGCGCAGGCTGTGGGGATGGAGCAGCCGCAGCTGCCGGCGGGCCAGATCCGCCTGGCCGCCATGGGGATCCAGCAACACGGCACCAGAGCCATCCCCCGCCAGCAGCAGGGCCATGGCATTCACGCTGAAGTCGCGCCGGGCCAGGTCGTCGTCGAGGCGACCGAGCTGAACGCTGGGGTTCTCGGCCGGCTGGGGGTACACCTCCTGGCGGGCGGAGGCCAGATCCACGAGCCAGGCTCCGCCGCCTGGCAACCGCAGCTCCAGCTCCACCGTGCCGAAAGCACCATGGGCGCGCGCGCTGGCCGGCAGCTGCAGCCGTTCCACCAGCGCAGCCGCCTGACCCTCCACCACCAGATCGAGATCCGGCAATCCGCGCCAGGGGTCGTTGTGCACGCGGTGCAGCAGCAGATCGCGCACGGCACCGCCCACCAGCGCCAGCCGCTGGCCCGCCGCCACAGCGATCAGGGCCTGAACAAGCTGGGGCGGAACGCCAGGGATCTCCACGGCACGTGCCACGAACCGTGGCCTTCAAGGCAGCATCATGGCGAAGACCCTGCCCTGGCAACAGACGGCAAGCCATGTGCGGACTGTTCGGCAGTGTGGGGCTGGCACTGACGCCAACGCAGCAGAGAGCCGCCATCAATGCCCTGCGCGGCCGCGGCCCCGACAGCCAGGGGCAATGGAGCGATGGCCAGGCAACGCTGCTGCACACCCGCCTGGCCATCCAAGACCTCTCCCCCCTGGGACACCAGCCGATGGCATCGCCCAGCGGCGATCTTGTGCTGGTGTTCAACGGGGAGATCTACAACCAGCAGGAGCTGCGGCGCGAGCTGGAAGGCCACGGCCGGAGCTTCCACTCCCACAGCGACACCGAGGTGCTGCTGCAGGGCCTGCGGCAGTGGGGATCAGGCCTATGGGACCGCCTCAACGGCATCTTTGCCGTGGCGGCCTGGGAGCCCCAACAGCAGCGGCTCACCCTGGCCCGCGATGGCTTCGGCGTGAAACCGCTGCTGTGGCATCGGGATGGCAACAGCTGCGCCTTTGGCTCCGAACTCAGCGCCTTCGAGGCCACCGGCCTCGCCAGCCGGCGCCAACTCAACCCGGATGCCCTGGACAGCTACAGCTTCTGGGGCGCGGTGACGGCACCCGCCAGCCTGCTGGCCGGTGTGGAGGTGTTCCCGGCGGGGCACTGGGGCCACTGGACGGCGGAGCGGGGCTGGCAGCTGCAGCGCTTCGATGACAGCCAGGCCCCCCTGGCCGCGGTGCCCACCAGCCTCCCGGAGGCCACCGCGGCGGTGGAGCAGGCCCTGCAGCAGGCCGTGACACGCCAGGTGATCGGCGATGTGCCGGTGGGCCTGTTCCTCAGCGGCGGCCTCGATTCGGGCCTGCTGGGGGCCCTATTGCGGGAGCAGCACGGCGGCACGATCCACAGTGTGTCGGTGGGGTTCCGCAACCTGCCCGGGGCGGTGGACGAGAGCAACCTGGCCGAAGCCACGGCTCGGCAGCTGCATCTCAGCCACACCACGCTGCGGATCGGCAGGCCCGAGCTGGAGGCCAGCTTCGATGGCTTCCTCGACGCCATCGACCAGCCGAGCATCGATGGATTCAACAGCTTCCTGGTGGCCAGGGCCGCCGCCGCCGGGGGCATGCGGGTGGCCTTCTCCGGGCTGGGCGCCGATGAGCTGTTCGGCGGCTACGGCCACATGGGCAGCCTGGATGCTCGAGCGCTGCTGCGGGTACGCCGCATCCATGGCCACGGGCTGCCCCGGCACCGGCAGCGTCAGCTGATCGCGCAGCAGGCCCAGCTGGTGCCCGGAGGCCAGGCCCATGGCGGCCCCGTGGTGCCGCTCCGCAACTGCAGCCAGCTGGAGCTAGCTGGCTACCTGCAGAACACCCTGCTGCGCGATGGCGATGCGGTATCCATGCACCACGGCCTGGAGCTGCGCGTGCCCTTCCTCGATCGGGATCTGGTGCAGCTGGCCCTGGCGATCCCGGAACCCCTGCACCGGGCCGAAGGCCCGAAAACCCTGCTGCGGTGCCTGGCAGCAAGGCGTTTGCCGGCCGAGGTGCTCTCGGCGCCAAAGCGGGGGTTCAACCTCGCCCTGGCCCCCTGGCTTCAGGGCGCACCACGCTTTGCGCCACGCCGAATTCTGGGCCTGCTGCACCGGCACCTGAGCCCCCAGGGACTGCGCGTGGGCCGCCGGGGCTTCTGGGGCAGCTGGGCCCTGCTGCAGAGCAGCGGCCGCTGGGGGCCCTACTGGCGCTGGGTGGTGCTGGCTGAGTGGCTGGAACGGGGTGGGTTCTAACGAGCTGTTGATGCGAAGGCCGTGAGGGCGGATCTTGCGGCCGCGCCGGCCTTCAGAGCGGCTCAATCGGCGCCAGGCGCGGATCGAGAATCTTGGGGGGCAGCCCTTCGAACTTCACGGCGATCGAGATCTTCTCGCCGCTGCCAAACAGGTGGGTCACCTTGCCCTCGCCAAAGGAGCTGTGCAACAGGCGATCCCCCACGGCCCAGGCCTTGCTGGTGCTGCGCCGGCGCACGGCGTTGGCGGGGGCGGCCGCAGCACTGGGCGCATCCCGGTCCACCCGAGTGAGGCGCTCCAGCCGGTTCTCGCGGCGGATGGCGGCACCACCACTGCGGGGGATATCGCCCTGCACCAGTTCCTCCGGCAGCTCCGAGAGGAACACCGAGGGCACCGCCGGCTCGCGCATGCCCCCCCACAGGCGTCGCTCACTGGCATGGGAGAGGAACAGGCGCTCCTTGGCCCGGGTGATGCCCACGTAGCAGAGGCGCCGCTCCTCCTCCATGGCGGCGGGATCCTCCAGGGAGCGGTAGCTGGGGAACAGCCCCTGCTCCATCCCCACCAGGAACACCACCGGGAACTCCAGGCCCTTGCTGGCGTGCAGGGTCATCAGGGTCACCCGGTCCTGCTCGGTGTCCTTGCTGTCGGCACCGCTGGCCAGGGCCGCGGAGGCCAGGAAATCCTCCAGGGATCCCTCCTCGTTCTCCTCCTGGTATTGCAGGGCCGCATTCACCAGCTCGTTGAGGTTGCGGCGCCGATCTTCCGCCTCATCGGTGCCATCGGCGATCAGCTCGGCCACATAGCCGCTCTGCTCCATCACCCGCTGCACCAGCTCCGAGGGCGCTGCCTCCTGGGATCGGCCCTGCAGATCGTTGATGAGCTCACAGAACTGCAACAGGCCCTTGGCGGAGCGGCCCCCCAGGGTGCGCACGGCCTCGGGATCGCGCACCACCTCCCACAGGGGAATGCCCAGCTGGTTGGAGGCATCCGTGAGCCGCTCAATCGTGGTTTTGCCGATGCCCCGCTTGGGGGTGTTCAGCACCCGCAGCAGGCTCACCGTGTCCGCCGGGTTCACCAGCAGCTTCAGGTAGGCGAGCACATCCTTGATCTCGCGCCGGTCGTAGAAGCGCAGGCCGCCCACCACGATGTAGGGGATGCCCCAACGCACCAGCGATTCCTCCATCGCCCGCGATTGGGCATTGGTGCGATACAGCACCGCCATATCACCCCAGCGCAGATCGGGGTGGGCCGCATCGAGCATGCGCATGCGATGCACCACGGCTTCGGCCTCGGCGATCTCGTCGTCGCAGCGGGTGAGGGTGATCAGCTCCCCTTCGCCGCGGGTGGGGCGCAGCACCTTATCGATCCGCTCTGAGTTGTGGGCGATCAGGGCATTGGCCGCCTCCAGGATCGTGGCGGTGGAGCGGTAGTTCTCCTCCAGCTTCACCATCGTGCGGGTGGCGTCATCAGCGGCGCCATCACCGAAGTCGTCCTGAAAACCCATCAGGATCGTGAAATCGGCGGCCCGGAAGCTGTAGATGCTCTGGTCGGCATCGCCCACCACGAACACAGAGCGACCCTCCCAGTTGTCGTACACCTCAGGATCCTGGCCATCGGTGACCAGCAGCTTGATCAGGTCGTACTGGGTGCGGTTGGTGTCCTGATACTCATCCACCAGCACGTGGCGAAAGCGCCGGTGCCAGTAGCCCCGCACCTGCTCGTTCTGGCGCAGCAGCTGCACGGGCAGCAACAGCAGATCATCGAAATCCAGGGCGTTGTTGGCCGCCAGGGCCCGGCGGTAGCGCCGGTAGGTTTCGGCCATCAACTTGCCCCGCTGGCCGCCGGCTTCAGCCTCCAGCTGCTCAGGCATCCAGCCCTGGTTCTTGGCGCTGCTGATGGCCCAGCGCACCTTCTTGGGTTCAAACCGCTTGGGATCGAGCCCCAGCTCCTGGGTCACGATCTCCTTCACCAGGCTTTGGGTGTCGGTCTCGTCGTAGATCGAGAACTGGCGGGTCCAGCTCAAACCCTCCGGATCCTTGAACTTGTCGATGTCGAAGCGCAGCAGCCGCGCAAACAGAGCGTGGAAGGTGCCGATCCACAGATCTTTGATCACCTCCCGGTAGATGCGCGAGCGCAGCTGGCGCTGCTCCACCGGCGGCAGGGTGCTCCAGGGCTGGCCGAACTGGCTCTGGGCCAGTTTCTGGGCCAGCAGCAACTCCAGCCGCTCCTTCATCTCCCGGGCGGCCTTGTTGGTGAACGTCACGGCCAGCAACTCGGCCGGATCCACGCCGTGGTGGCCGATCAGGTGGGCGATGCGGTGGGTGAGGGCCCGGGTTTTACCGCTGCCGGCACCTGCCACCACCAGCAGTGGGCCGGTGTGGTGATCCACAGCCTTGCGCTGGGCATCGTTGAGGCCGGCGAGAAAACTCATGGGGCAGTCACCAAGACCTAACCGGCCAGTCGGTTCTCCAGCATCGCCAATTCCCGGAAGCTGGCGGAGCGCTCCTGCAGTTCGTGGAAGCTGCCGTAGGCCTTCACCTCGCCCTGGTGGAACTCATAGATCCGGTCGCAGCGCTGCACGGTGCTGAGCCGGTGGGCAATCACCACGGTGGTGCAGCGGCGGCCCACCACCTCCAGGGCCTCGATCACCTCCGATTCAGTGCGGTTATCCAGGGCGCTGGTGGCCTCATCCAGCACCAGGAACTTGGCCTGGCGGTAGAAGGCACGGGCCAGGGCCAGCCGCTGGCGCTGGCCGCCGGAGAGCCGCAGGCCGTTCTCCCCCACCGGGGTATGAAGGCCATAGGGCAGTTCCGCCACAAAATCCTGCAGCTGGGCCGCCTCGAGGGCCTCCCACACCCGGTGCTGATCGGCCTGGTCCGGAGGGATGCCAAAGGCCACGTTTTCCAGCACGCTGCCATTGAGCAGGTTGATCGCCTGGGGCACCTGGGCGCAGTTGGCCTGCCAAGCCGGCACATCCAAGCCCTCCACCGGAATGCCATCCAGTTCCAGGTGGCCGCGGCTGGGCAGCAACAACCCCAGCAGCAGATTGGCGGTGGTGCTCTTGCCGCTGCCGGTGCTCCCCACCAGGGCCACCCGCGAGCCCACCGGGATGGAGAGATTCACCCCCTTGAGCACCCACTCCTCGGAGCTGGGGTAGCGATACCACACATCCTGCAGGCGGATGCTGTGCCGCGGAAACACCCCCGCTGCCGAGGGCACCCCGGCACTGCGCAGGGTGGGGCGATCGGCCGGCAGGTTGAGCAGCTGCAAGGCGCCATTCAGCAGGGGCAGGCCGCCACGCAGCTGGGTGAGGGAGCGGAAGGCATCCTGCAGGGGGGGCGTGAGCCGCAGCGCCGCCACGGCAATCGTGGCGAGGAAGGGCAGGATCTCGCGCACCTTGCTGGGCTCGCCGCTGATCAGGGCCGGCACGGCCCCCACCGCAAAGATCATCGTGATCCCGAAGGGCTCGATCAAGCCACGGGGCAGATCGGGCAACCATTCGGTGATCCAGGCGTAATGCCGGGCCTTCTCGCCGGAGGCCTGAAACATCCGCTCGAAATAGGGCTCAGAGCCGGTGAGTTGAATGTCGCGAATCGAGCCGAGCGATTCAAACAGGATGCTGGCGGATTCCGTTTCCAGGCGCATCTTCTGGCGAAACCCATGGCGCAGCCGCGGGGTCACGCTGGAGGAAATCACGGCATAGGCCAGCACCAGGCTGCCCACCAGCAGCACTGCCAGCCAGCGGCCCACGAACAGAATGCCGATCGACAGCAACACGATCGACACCGACGCGCTGAGGATCTGCAGGATCGGCGTGACCACATTGGTGGCCACCCGATTGAGATTGTTCAGCAGCTGCGAACTCAGCTCAGCGGTGCTCTTGCCGAGGTGATAGGCATAGCCCTGCTGCAGGAGCCGGGCATGCACCTGATCGGAAAGATCGCGCCAGATCTGGGCCGAGAGCCGTTGCTGAAAGAACTTCAGCGAGATCTTGGAGAGTGAGGCCAGCCAGGCCAACACGATGAACACCAGGATCAGCCATAGGCTCTGATCCACCCCATCGCCGCCGAACACATGCACGCCGGGCAGGCGATCTTCCAGTTCTGAACCCACCAGGGCGCCGGTGAGGCGAGCGATCACCGCCACCGACACCAGATCAATCACCCCCGGCAGCACCGAACAGGGCACCAACACCAACAACGATCGCAGCCGACGCTCAGGCAAATAACCGAGGAGCTGCCGAATCTGATCGAACGTCTGGCTACGCATGGCCTCACGCTATGGCGCAGACGTCAGCGCATCAACAGCACGCGGCCAGCCAGCCAACCGATTGGCCCGGGGAGCGGTTGCAGCCGTTGCAGCCGCTGCTGCCAGCGCAGGCGGCGGGGCGATGGGCTGCGCAGCACCACCGCCCCCTCACCGAGGCGATCCCAGTGGCGGCCGAGTTGCTCGAGGGCTTGGCGCCAGCGCTCCAGCAGGGCCGCCTCGCTGCACCCCTCCAGCAGGGCATCCAGGGCCGCCGGCTGGGGCCGCCAGGGAGCCGGGTTCGCCGCCGCCGCCGCCATGCGCTCCAGGTCGTTCTCCAAGCTGCCGCAGCCGATCTGGTGGCCGAGCAGACCCGGATCCAGCGTGTCCGCCAGGGCATGGTTGAGGCTGCTGAACACCACGCAGCCGCAGGCCAGAGCCTCGATCGGCGGCAGCCCGAAGCCCTCGCTCACGCCCCGGCCACGCCAGTAGTCGGCCGAGTCGTAGAGCACCACGGTGGCGCTGTTGAACAGATCCACCAGATCGTCCACCCAGCCGCTCTGCACCTCCACCCGCAGGCCCCGGGCCCTCAGGGCCGGCACCAGCTTCTGGAGCACGTAGGCACTGCTCTTGCGCTGCTGCACCAGCACATCGATGGGGCGGGGTTCCTGGCGATCGCGGGCACCCCGCTCGATCCACTGGAGCTCCAGGGCATTCGGCACCAGGAACAGCGGACTGCGGGGGCTGCGGTCCCCCCAGTAGCCCAGGGTGTTGCGGCTCACCGCCAGCACCGGCACCCCCGGCGGCAGATCAAAGCCGTAGCCACTGCTATGGGCGTGATAAGCCACAGGCCGCCCCGTGAGGCGGCGCAACAGCCTGGGCACATCGAAGCCCCAGCTCACGATCCACAGAGCCGGCTCGTCCGGGGGCTCCGTGCGCAACAGATCGTCGAGGAAGGGATGATCCGGTTCCCGCTGCCGGTAGGTCACCACCTGCACCGGTGCCAGCTGGCTCACCAGCCGCGCCGTTTGCAGCTCTACGAGCAAGCCGCCGCAGCGGAACTTGCCGGTGGTGCCGGGAACCAGAAAGCGAACAGGGCGCACTCAGGCGGCAACGGCTTCGGTGCTGCCGGCCCGCTGGCGGCGGGTGAGGAAGCCAAACAGCACCTTGCCGATGGCGGCCACCAGGTTGCCCTCCAGCTCCTTGAACATGTTCATGTTCAGGTGGAAGGCCTCATTGGCCTCCTCCACGATGCGATCGGCCATGGCCTGATCGATGGGCAAGGTGTCCATGGCGGCGCGATAGGTGCCCTTGAAGGCCTTCTCGTCGTCGATGGCCTGGAACGTGTAGAAGTTGAGGCCGTCGTGATCGCTCAGGTTCATCGCCTTCTGGGCGATGTTCTTGAGAATCAGGCCACCGGAGAGGTCGCCCAGGTAGCGGGTGTAGTGGTGGCCCACCAGCAGCTCGGGCGAGTCCTGAGCCACCTGGTGGATGCGGGCCACGTAGGCCGCCGCCGAGGGTGAAGGCTGGATCTGGTGGCGCCAGTCGGAGCCGAAGTAATAGGCCAGGTCTTGCTCGAGGGCCTCGCGGCGGTTCAGCTGCGGGAAGGCGATCGGGGCCACCACCGGGTGCTCCTTGAGCTTGGCGATCTCCTCTTCCATGGCCCCGTACACGAAGTACAGATCGGCCACCAGCTTGCGGTAGCTGGCCTTGTCCACCACACCCTTGAGGAAGCAGCTCACGAAGCCGGTGTTCTCCGCCATGGTGTGGGACTTTTTGGTCCCTTCCCGCAGTTGGGACGCAAGGGCGACAGACATGTCCTGAGGTGCTGCTTGAGCCGAGGGATCAAGGTAGGCGCGCTATTCGCGAGCCTGCCGCCAAGGTTGCGAAGGGTTACGCAGCGCAGCCCTCGCCAGCCGCCCCATCGAACAGATCGAACAGGTCGCGGCAGAAGCCCTGCAGGGCCGCCACCACCGCCGGCTGGGGCAGGTGGCTCCCCGCTGGCTGCCAGTCGCCCACGGTGGCGAGCCGCCAGCGCTCCGCGTCGTAGGTGAGCCCCCGGATCGTGACGCCCAGCAGGCGCGGCAGCCCCCCGGCCGAGACCGGGGCCTGCTCCAGCCGCAACTGCACCAGAAACGAGCGGCACTGGCTGCGGGGGCTCCAGCCCGGCAGATGAAACGACAGATCCAGGCTCTCCAGCTCGGCGAAGGCGCGGGTCTGGGGATCGTCGCGCCAGGGGGTGAGATTGGCCCGGGCATCAGGGAAGTGGCCCCGAAACAGGGCGGCTGCCGAGGCGATGGCCTGGGCCAGTTCCAGTGATTGGGCCTGATCGGCGGCGTTCATGCCCCCCATGCTGATGACGGTGGCAAGCCTTGGCAGTCCGGATCGGCGGTTGCCAACATGGGTTTCGGCTTGCTGCCCGGAACCCACCATGGTGATCGCCCCTGCAGGGCGCCGCGCACAGACCAAGGAGCTGGCCGTGCTGGGCTTGCTCTACCTGCTCCAGAACATCAACGCCGAAATGCTGCGGCGTGCGGCCGGCTCCCTCGACAGCCAGCTGACCGGGACCGCCAGCGGCCGCATCGTCGCCGACTTGACCCTCTTGCAAGCCGACCGTATCCATCCCGTGGCGATGGTGATCTGCGGGGTTGGGTTGGTTGCCATGACAACGGCCCTGTGGCGTGGGCTCCGGGTACCTCGTTGGAGCTTTGACGCCCTGGGGGCGTGGTTCTGCCTGCGGCTGTTGGCCGAATACCTCACCATCAACGGACTGATCTTCGAAGGCTCCAAGGTTCAACCCGGCGTCTTATTGGGCCAGATCGTGCTGTATCTGCCCTACTTCGTGATCAGTTGGGGATGGATCTTCCATCGGCTGGATCTGGTCGGCCAGGCGCAACCTGGCCTCGTAGTGCAACTTAGCGACGCCAATCCAACCAAGGGGATTACGTCGTTTGATTACTACCACGCCTCGATCAGCACCCTCCTGAACAAGAGCAAGCCCACGCTCGTGGGGGTGACGCGCACGGGGCGGATCCTGGTGCTGGTCTACCTGGGGATGATCCTGGGGCTGTATGCCCTGACCTTTGCACGGATCCTGCAGCTCACGCGGTCATTGGTCTGACCCCCCAGCAAAGCGACCGGCCGAGGCGCTGATCACCACCAACCTTTTCAGGCCCACCCGCAGGCATAGGCTCGCTCAATCGCTGTCACGCCGGGGCGCACCATGGCCACTTACGAGAAGCTCACCGCCCCAGCCACGGGCACGGCCATCCGCTTCGAGAACGGCCAGCCGGTGGTGCCGATCGACCCGATCATTCCCTTCATCCGCGGCGATGGCACCGGCGTGGACATCTGGCCCGCCACCCAGAAGGTCCTGGATGCGGCGGTGGCCAAGGCCTACGGCGGTGAACGCCGGATCGAGTGGTTCAAGGTGTACGCCGGCGATGAGGCCTGCGACCTCTACGGCACCTACCAGTACCTGCCGGAGGACACCCTTGAGGCGATCCGCACCTATGGCGTGGCCATCAAGGGGCCACTCACCACGCCGATCGGCGGCGGCATCCGCTCCTTGAACGTGGCCCTGCGGCAGATCTTTGACCTCTACTGCTGCGTGCGGCCCTGCCGCTATTACGCCGGCACCCCCAGCCCCCACAAGCGGCCCCAAGACCTCGACGTGATCGTGTATCGCGAGAACACCGAGGACATCTACATGGGGATCGAGTGGGAAGCCAACGACCCCGTTGGCCTCGACCTGATCAAGCACCTCAACGAGGTGGTGATCCCCGCCAACGGCAAGCTCGGCAAGCGCCAGATCCCCACGGGCTCGGGCATCGGCATCAAGCCGGTGAGCAAGCACGGCAGCCAGCGCCACATCCGCAAGGCCATCCAGCACGCCCTGCGTCTGGAGGGCGACAAGCGCCACGTGACCCTGGTGCACAAGGGCAACATCATGAAATTCACGGAGGGCGCCTTCCGCGACTGGGGCTACGAGCTGGCCACCACCGAATTCCGCGCTGTGTGCATCACCGAGCGGGAGAGCTGGATCCTCGGCAACCTCGACCAGGACCCCGGCCTGAGCATCGAGGCCAATGCCCGCATGATCGAGCCCGGCTACGACAGCCTCACCCCCGAGAAGAAGGCGGCCATTGACGCCGAAGTGCAGGGCGTGATCGACGCCATCGGCACCAGCCACGGCGGTGGCCAATGGAAGCAGATGGTGCTGGTAGACGACCGCATCGCCGACAGCATCTTCCAGCAAATCCAGACCCGCCCGGCCGACTACTCGGTGCTGGCTACCCTCAACCTCAACGGCGACTACATCTCCGATGCCGCCGCGGCCGTGGTGGGCGGCCTGGGCATGGCCCCCGGCGCCAACATCGGCGACCACGCCGCCATCTTCGAGGCCACCCACGGCACCGCGCCCAAGCACGCCGGTCTCGATCGCATCAACCCCGGCTCGGTGATCCTCAGCGGCGTGATGATGCTCGAGTTCATGGGCTGGCAGGAGGCCGCCGACCTGATCACCCAGGGGCTGAGCGCCGCCATCGCCAATGGCGAGGTGACTTACGACCTCGCCCGCCTAATGGAGCCCCCCGTGGAGCCCGTGAGCTGCAGCGGCTTCGCCGAGGCTGTGGTGCGCCACTTCGGGGGCTAATGGCTCCCCCAAGACCTTGGGCTCAGAAGATCGAATAGATGAACGGAGCCACCACTGATCCCTGAGTGAACACCAGCAGGGAACCCATCAACACAATGGTGATGATCAGCGGTGCCAGCCAATACTTCTTGCGCACCTTGAGGAAGTCCCAGACGTCCTTCAGCAGGTCGAGAAAGGCTTCCATGGCAACTCAGAAGATACGGGTGAGGTTAATGGTGGGATGCTGCCGAACTTGGCGGTAGCTGCTGGCGCCATCGCGGCGGCGGCGTAGTGGGTCATAACCCGTGAGCCGCATCACCAGGGCAATCGGCTGGAGCACCAGCAGGAACACGACCCCGAGGATCAGGTGGCTGTTCACCCAGCCCAGGCCATGGCCCAGGGCCATCCAGCCCCGGTAAGGCCAGGCAAGCGTGCGGGGCGCCAGCAGGCCCAGAAGGAGGGCTGGGACGCCAATCACGAACGGCCACAACGGCAGCGAATGGCCCCTGAGGCTCGGGAACAGCCAACCAAACACCACCGGGAACACAATGCCGATTAGCAAGCCGAAGTCCCGCAGCTGCTTCTTGCTGGGGCCTGGATCAGAGGTTTGGGAAGCCATGCGGATCAGTCGAGTTCAAAGTCCTGCATCCAGCGCTCATCGCGCTCCTGCTGTGGCTGCTCCTGTTTGAGCAGCAGCTGGTTCTCCAACACCAGCACATCCATTTCCGTGCGCATGAAGCAGCGGTAGGCATCTTGTGGCGTGCACACGATGGGCTCGCCGCGCACATTGAACGACGTATTCACAACCGTAGGGCAACCAGTGCGGCGCTGGAAGGCCTTAATCAGATTATAGTAACGCGAATTGGTTGATTGGCTAACGGTTTGCACCCGGGCCGAATAGTCCACATGGGTGATAGCGGGCAACACAGAGCGAGGCACATTGAGCTTGTCGATGCCAAACAGTTGCTCCTGTTCGGGCGTCATCGGCTTGCAGAGCGACTGCTTCACCGGTGCGACCAACAGCATGTAGGGGCTCTTGGCATCCAATTCAAACTGGTTGCCCACCTCCTCCTCCAGTACCGAGGGAGCAAAGGGGCGGAAACTCTCGCGGTATTTGATCTTGAGGTTCATCACGCTCTGCATCTGCTGATTACGTGGATCGCCAATGATCGAACGACCGCCGAGGGAGCGGGGGCCAAATTCCATAGAGCCGTTAAACCAGCCAATGACCTTTCCCTGATCGAGCAGTTCCGCCAGCCGCTCAAACAGCGGGCCGTCGTCGAGAACGTGGAAGGGTGCCTTGATCTGCTCGAGATAGGAGCGAATCTCGTCATTGGCAAAGCGGGGACCGAGATAGGTACCCTTCATCGCATCACCCAGCTGAACGGCGCGGGGCTTGCCGAAATGCTGGTGCCAGGCCACCAGGGCCGCGCCGAGCGCCGACCCTGCATCCCCGCTGGCGGGCTGGATCCAGATCTGCTCAAAGGGCCCCTCCCGCAGCAGCTTGCCATTCGCCACGCAGTTCAGCGCCACGCCACCAGCCAGACAGAGGTTGGTGGCTCCGGTGTCGGCGTGGATTGAGCGGGCCAGCTTGAGCACGATCTCCTCCGTCACAACCTGGATCGAAGCCGCCAGATCCATATGGAACTGGCTGAGCTCGCTTTCGCCCTTACGGGGAGGGCAGCCAAGCAACTTGTGGAACTTGCGACCCGTCATTCGGAAGCCGCGGTGGAACTTGAAGTAGCTGAGATCAAGGCGAAAACTGCCGTCGTCCTTGATATCGATCAGGTGATCCTTGATCAGCTGGGCATACTGCGGCTCACCATAGGGAGCCAAACCCATCAGCTTGTACTCACCGGAATTCACCTTGAAACCGCAGTAGTAGGTGAACGCGGAATAGAGCAGGCCTAGTGAATGGGGGAAATTGATCTCCCACAGCGGCTTGAGTGCATTGCTCTCACCCAGCCAGGCCGAGGTGGTGGCCCATTCGCCCACCCCGTCCATGCACAGAACCGCGGCCTTCTCAAATGGGCTGGGATAGAAGGCCGCTCCAGCATGGGAGAGGTGGTGTTCGCTGAACAGCAGCTCCGGGAGCCTGGCACCCTCAGGGGCCAGCGCCTTGAGCTGCTTCTTGATCTCGGTTTTGAGGAACAGCTTCTCCTTCAGCCACACCTGCATGGCGGCCACGAACGATCGCCCACCGCGAGGGGCAGCACCGAGATAGGTTTCGAGTAGGCGCTCGAACGTGAGCAGCGGTTTCTCGTAGTACACCACCGCATCCAGATCGGCAAGCGTCAGCCCCTGGCTCTCAAGGCAATAACGCACCGCCTGCACCGGGAAGCGCGCGTCGTGCTTCTTGCGGCTGAAGCGCTCCTCCTGTGCCGCAGCGGCGATCTCTCCATCTACCACTAACGCAGCAGCACTGTCGTGGTAGTAAGCGGAGATGCCGAGGATTCTCACAATGGCCACCTAACCGTGCGATTCTTACAGGATTGCCGCGCGCCAGACAGACTGGCCGGCATGAATCCAGCCGCCACCAACGCTCCGGTCCCCCCGGCCCTGAGTACCACCGACCCCTGCGTGCACTGCGGCTTCTGCCTACCCAGCTGTGCCAGCTATCGGGTGCTGGGCACGGAGATGGATTCGCCCCGGGGCCGGATTCACGCCCTCAAGGCGATCGAGGCCGGCGAGCTCACGCTCGACGCCACAGTGGCCAGCCATTTCGACAGCTGCCTGGGCTGCTTCGCCTGCGTGAGCGCCTGCCCCTCGGGCGTGCGCTACGACGAACTGATCGAGGCCACTCGCCCCAAGCTGAACGCGCCCGAGCTGCGCACCCCCGCCCAGCGGGCCTTCCGCCACCTGCTGTTGGCCCTGCTGCCCTACCCCAAGCGGCTGCGGGGGGTGCTGGCACCGCTGCGGGCCTATGCCGGCACGCCGCTACAGGCCCTGGCCCGCCGCAGTGGCCTGCTGCGCCTGCTCGGGCCCCAGATCGAGGCCATGGAGCAGCTGCTACCGCCCCTGCCCCCCGACGCCTTCCAAGCCAGCTTCCCGCCGGTGGTGCCGGCCCATGGCGAGCGCCGGGCGCGGGTGGGGCTGGTGCTGGGCTGCGTGCAGCGGCTGTTTGACCCCGCCGTGAACCGGGCCGTGGTGGAGGTGCTGAGCGCCAACGGCATCGAAGTGGTGATCCCGCCAGATCAGGGTTGCTGCGGCGCCGTGACCCATCACCAGGGCGAGCTGGAGCACACCCAGCAGCTCGCCAGCGGCGTGATCAGCAGTTTTGCGGGCGTGGGCCCGCTCGATGCGGTGCTGGTGGCGGCCTCCGGCTGCGGCCACACCCTCAAGGCCTACGCCACCATCCTCAGCAGCGAGCGCGGCGGCGCCTTTGCGTCCCAAGTGCGGGACGTTCACGAATTCCTGCAGGCCCTGGGCCTGAGCGAGGCCTTCCGGGCCCAACTGGCGCCCCTGGCCCATGCCGACGGCAGCCCCGCCAGCGCCGAGCGCCCCCTCGCAGTGGCCTATCACGACGCCTGCCACATGCTCCACGGCCAGGGCATCAGTGCCGAGCCCCGCGCCCTGCTGCGCCAGATCCCGCACCTAGTGCTGCGTGAGGCCACGGAAGCAGGCGTGTGCTGCGGCAGTGCCGGCATCTACAACCTGGTACAACCGCTGGAGGCCGCGGAACTGGGCCAGATCAAGGCGGCCGACCTGGCCGGCACCGGCGCCGAGCTGGCCGCCAGCGCCAACATCGGCTGCACCCTGCAGATCCGCCGCCACATGGCCGAGCAGGAGCATCCAATCCCGGTGCACCATCCGATCGAACTGCTGCAGCGCAGCTGGCGAGCCGGCCAGCGCCCATGAGCCAGGCACCCCCGGGCCGGCTGCTGAACATCCTCGGCTTGGGCTTCGGGCTGGCGGGGGCCGTGGGCGGCACAATCGGCGCCGGCATCCTGCGCACGCCTGGGCTGGTGGCCGCCCAGCTGCCCTCAGGCCCCCTGGTGCTGGCGGCCTGGCTGGCCGGGGGGCTCTATGCCCTGCTGGGGGCGGTGTGCCTCGCCGAGCTGGCGGCGGCCCTGCCGCGGGCCGGTGGCTGGTATGTGTACGCCGAGCGGGCCTTCGGGCGCCGGACTGGCCTGCTGGTGGGCTGGAGCGACTGGCTCGCCCACTGCATCGGCCTGGCCTGGGTGGCCACCACGGTGGGGGAGTACGGCCAGGCGCTGCTGCCGGCGACGATCCCCCAGGAGGCCTTCGTAGCCAGGCTCCTGGCGCTGCTCGCGATCGGCCTGTTCACCCTGATCCAGCTACGGGGTCTGCGGGCCGGCAGCGCCAGCCAGCAGTGGCTCAGCCTGGCCAAGGCGGTGGCTTTCCTGGTGCTGGTGGCGGGCTGCTTTCTGCTGCCCTCGCCGCTCCAGGCCGCCGCCCCTCAACCCGAGCTGGCGCCGCAGCTGGCTGTGGAGCCCAACCTGGCTGCCGTGCTGGCCCTGCAGGCGGTGATCACCACTTACGACGGCTGGGCCAGCCCCGTGTATTTCGCCGAGGAGTTCAGCGACCCGGCCCGCGACCTTCCCCGCTCCCTGATCGGCGGGGTACTCGCAGTTCTGGCGCTCTATCTCCTGATCAACGCCGCCCTGCTGCACGTGTTGCCCCTGCCGCTGCTGGCCCAGGTCACCCTGCCGGCAGCCCTGGCGGCCACGGCGCTGGTGGGGCCTCTGGGGGGCGCCCTGATCACGGCGGTGGCGCTGGTGGCGCTGCTCGGGCTGATCAACACCGTGGTGATGGCCGCGCCGCGGATCCTCTATGGCCTCGGCCGCGACGGCCTACTGCCCGCCCTCACCAGCCAAGTGAACGCCGGCGGCACCCCCACAGCGGCGCTGCTCCTCACCAGCGGCGCGGCCGCCCTGCTGGTGTTGGCCGGATCCTTCGAGCAATTGCTGGCCCTGGGGGCCCTGCTCTACGTGAGCCTGCCCCTGACGGGCATCGCCGCGCTAGTGGCGCTGCGCTGGCGGGAACCGGATCTGCCCAGACCGTTCCGCAGCTGGGCCTACCCGCTGCCGCCGCTGCTGGTGGCCACAGTGTCGCTGGCCTTCCTGGTCGCGGCCGCCGCCAGTGATCCGCCCATCGGCCTGGCTGCCGCGGCCCTAGTGGCACTGGCCCTGCCAGGTGCACTGCTGGCCGAGCACCTGGGCTGGCTCACGACGGAGCCAGAAAGCCCTCCATCCAAGCCCACGCCTCCCTGAGGGTGCTGGCATCGCCCAGGTTGCCCGGAAATGTGAGCAGCGGCAGATCCCCCGCCAGCACCAGCGACAGCCCCGGCAGCAGCTGGCCCTGCAGCTCCACCGCTGCCAGCCCCAGGCCATCGGCCAGCAGGGTGTGGGTGGTGATGCCGCCCTTGCTGATCAGATAGCCCAGCTCCGGCGCCAGGGTGGCGGCCAGGCGGGCCATCAGGGCCGCCAGCGCCAGGCCGAAGCGGCGGCGCTCGGCGGCATTGCGGCAGAGCAGCTCGCCACGGCTGCTGAACAACACCGGCGTTAGGCCCGCCGCCAGCCCATCTCGCAGCTGCTGCAGCCAGGCCTGCTCCAGCGAAACCAGCAGCCGATCGGGCAGTGGCCCCTCCAGCACCCGCGCCAGCCGCTCCACAGCGATCTCCACCCCAACGCAGCGCGGATCGGCCAGCAGGGCCTCCAGCTGGGCATCGGCCAGGGGCACATGGGAGCCCACCAGCACCAGGCCCGGGCGCTGCACCTCCGCCGCATCCCGGCGCCGCAGGCCCACCAGGCCGGCGGAATCGAGAGGTTGGGGCGGCAGCGGCACCAGGCCGTTGAGCAGGCTGGCGGCGGATTGGAACAGGAACCGCCGCGGCCGGCCCCAGCGCTCGGCAGCGGATGGAGCCGTGAGCTCCCGCACCGCGACTCCCAGGGCCAACAGGTGCTGCGGCCGCTCCGCATCCACCACCCCCCAGGCATGGCCCTCCAGCCCGGCCAGGCGCCGGCAGAGGCGCTCGCCATCGCCCTCCAACTCCGCCAGCGTGATGGGCTGCACCGCGGCCGCCGGGATCCGGCCGCCGCTTTTCTCCGCCACCCAATCCGGCAGGAAACTGGTGCTGTAGCCGAATAACCGATCGCGGGCAAAGGGGGTGGTGTGCACGGGCTCGCCATGCAACCAATGCACCCCATCCACGGTGGTGCGCCCACCGGGGAGAAAGGCCGGGGCCAGCAAGGTGGCATCGAAGGGGCCCAGCTCCTCGCTGATCACCTCGCATTCCAGGGGGAAGTGGCCCCGCAGGGTGGAATCGCCACGGCTCACGATCAGCCAGTGGTCGATGGCCCCAGCCGCCAGGGCCGCCTCCAGAGCGGGCTTGAGGGCGCGGCAGATCTCCCGCACCCGCTGGGCGGCCGCCGCTGGATCCAGGGCCCTTGTGTTGGCCAGCACGAACAGCAGCGGCGAGGGGTGCTCGAGGCCCCGGCGCAGGGCCTGCCCATCCCAGCGCAGCAGCAGCGGGCAGCCATGCACGGTCTGAGAGCCGGTGGGGTCGTCGTCCAGAACAACAACTTTGAGCCGATCTGCCATGGCACCATCGTGCCGTGATCACCCCCGAGCCCAGCGAACTGCAGGAGCTGGTGCAAGACCTGCACCGGCAGTCCACCCCCTGGCAACCGGCAGGCCACGGCACACGGCTGCACTGGGGGCCCCCTGTGCAGGGGCTGGTGCTGAGCACCGCCCGGCTCAACCGGATCGTGGAGCACTGCATCGGCGACTTCACCATCACCGCCCAGGCCGGCGTGCCGCTGCGGCAGCTGCAGCAGGAGCTGGCGGCCCAGGGCCAGTGGCTGGCGCTCGACTGGCCCTGGGGCAGCGGCGCCGATGGCGCGGGATCCGGCACGGTCGGGGGCCTGGTGGCCCGCGGCATGGCCGGAGGGCTGCGCCAGCGCTATCTGGGGGTGCGCGACCAACTGATTGGCCTGGCCCTGCTGCGGGCCGATGGCACCGCCGCCAAAGCCGGCGGCAAGGTGGTGAAGAACGTGGCCGGTTACGACCTAATGCGCCTGTTCACGGGCAGCTGGGGCAGTTTGGGCCTGATCACCGAGCTCACCCTGCGCACCTTCCCCCGGCCAGTGCTGCGCCAAGGCCTGCTGCTGCAGGGGCCCTTGCCGGCCCTGGATCAGCTGCGCCGCCACTGCCTCAGCTCCGCCCTCATGCCGGAGCTGATCGACTGGTGGAGCCCGGCCCTGGCCCGGGCTTCCGGTGCAGCCAGCGAGGCCAGCCTGCTGATCAGCCTGGCCAGCGTGAGCCCTGAGGCGATCGCGGATCAACTGCGGGCCTGGAGCGAGCTGGCGGCAGCAACGGGACTGAACCCCCAGGCCCTGGATGCCGAGCGACTGGAGGCCCTGGGGGCCATCAGCCTGGGCCCGGATCAAGGCGAGCCCATGGGGCAACGCAGCCGCTGGTTGTTGCGCCTGGGCGTGCTGCCGGCCCGGGCCGGCGCGCTGCTGGTGGATCCCCTGGTGGCGGGCCTGCCGCTCAACCTGGCCGCCGGCAGTGGCGTGGGCCTGGCCTGGGCCGAGGCAGACCAACTGCCCGGTTACCGGGTGGAAGCCCTGCGCCGCCGCTGCCTGGAACTGGGGGGCTATCTCATGGTGCTGGAGCAGCCGGCCGGCTCAGCCCTGCCTGCCTGGGAGAACGCACCGGCCCGGCCGGTGATCGAGGCGCTGAAACGCGAGTTCGATCCCCTGCAGCAGCTGGCCCGCGGCCGCTTGCCGGGGGTGAAGCCCCCCGCCCCTCAGGCCTGACGCGTGGGGGTGCTGCAGAGCGCGTAGCGGCACTGCAACTGCAGCTGCTCGCCGGGCTCGAGCCGCAAGCAGCGATCCCCGCTGGCGAGGGCGCCGCGGGGCGCCGTCCAGGGTTCAAGGCACACCATGGGGCGGGGAGGGTCGGTCCACACCACGGCCAGATCCAGGGGCGCCGTGGTTTGCAGTTCCACGCCCTGGCCCGTGGCCTGATCCCACAGGCACACGCCAGCCGCTGGCCCGGCCAGAAGATCAATGCCGCCGGCCAGCTGCTGCAGCTGCTCCAGCGTGGCAGCCGGCTCCATGGTGAGGTGGTTCACACAGTGTTCCGGCAGCCCCTGCACCACGGCCGCCTCCAGGGCGGACACGGCGAAGTAGGGATGCAGGCCGAGGGCAAACGGCATGGGATCCGGCCGGTTTTGCGGGCCGGCGTGATGGTGCACCGTGGCCCTGATGGCCAGGGCGCCGGGCTCCAGCCGGTAGTCCAACGTCAGGCCAAAGGCGAAGGGATAGGCGGCCTGGCTGGTGGGCGAATCCTCGAGCGTGAGCCGCACCCCCTGGCCATCGGCCAGCGCCTCCAGGCTCCAGGGCAAATCACGGGCAAAGCCGTGCTGCGCCATGGGGAAGGTGCCCCGCGGCAGCACCAGGGTGTCGCCGGGCAGGTTCCCGCAGATGGGAAACAGCACCGGGATCCCGCCCCGCACACTCTTGGCCGGATCGGCGAAGCGCTCCGCATCGAAATAGAGGCGCTCGCGGCCCTCGCACACCCAGCTGGTGACCAGCCCACCCCGTTCCGGCACCACCCGCAACTGATCGCCAGCGGCGGCCGTGAACAGCCAGTGGGGATAGAGCTCAGCAGGCCCAGCGCAGCGAAGCAGGGTCATCGGGCCCAGAGGTTGTACTTGAGGATGCACCACACGGCACGCACACCATCTTTCCAGCCAATCTTCTTGCCTTCGTCGTAGGTGCGGCCGTAATAGGAAATGCCCACCTCAAAGATGCGGCAGCGGCGCCGGGCCAACTTGGCGGTGATCTCCGGCTCAAAGCCGAAGCGTTTCTCACGAATCGGAATGGCCTGAATGATCTCCGTGCGGAAGGCCTTGTAGCAGGTCTCCATGTCGGTGAGGTTCAGGTCCGTGAACATGTTGCTCAACAGGGTGAGAAACCCGTTGCCCACCCGGTGCCAGAAGTACACAACCCGGTGTGGCGCCGCGCCCTGAAAACGGCTGCCGAACACCACATCAGCCTTGCCCTGCACGATCGGGCCAATCACCAGGGGATATTCGGCCGGGTCGTACTCCAGGTCGGCATCCTGCACGATGCAGATCTCGCCACGGGCCGCCCGGAACCCCGTGGCCAGAGCGGCACCTTTGCCCTGGTTGCGCTCGTGCAACAACACGGTGAGGTCGCTGGCCTGCAGCCCCTGCAACAGCTCGCGGGTGCCATCGCTGGAGCCGTCGTCCACCACGATGATCTGCTTGGAGGCCACCGGCGCCTGCCGCACCCGCTCAATCAAATCGAGGATCGTCGCGGCCTCGTTAAAACAGGGGATCACCACCGAGAGCAGCGGCCGCGAAGCACTCGGTGCCATGAACCCGATCCGTTGAACCCGCGGGCCTAGTCCAGCACGGCAGGTTGATTGCTCTGGCGGAACACCACCAGCTTCTGAGCTGTGTACGACAGCGCGGCAAGTGCCGGGATCAACAGCAGAGCCGCCAGATTGCGGGAGCAGCCCCAGCCCGAGAGCAGCGCGATCCCGCCCCAGTTGCACCACCACAGCACCAGGGCCAGTAGCCCGTAGTGCAGTGCCGAACGGCGGCGTAGGCGCTCCACCTGAAACACACGCTTGCCGTAGAGCACGAAGCCCAGCCCCACATTCAACAGCTGGCTCAACAGGGTGGCCCAGCCGGTGGCCATCACCACCAACAACCCCTGCAGCACCAGGTTGGTGAGGGCCACATTCAGGGCGCCGTAACCGAGAAAGCGGCGCTTGCGTCCGGTTGGCTGAGGCATCCGCGGGGGCATCCGATCAGAGGGATGCCAACCACTCCAACATCGCCCGGTTCACCTGCTCGGGCACTTCATCGTGGGGGCAGTGGCCGGCCTCCAACACCACCTCCGTGGTGTTGGCCGGTGCATGGCGCTGGAAGGCACCGCGGCGTCCAGCCGCATTGATCCAGGGATCACGGATGCCCCACACCAGCAGCAGGGGGGCCTGCAACTGGGCGAACAGCTCATCGAGGGGTTGGCCGCTGGGGATATCGAACACCGTGCGGAACACCCCGAAGGCGCCGGGATCCCGCGAGGGCCGCAGGATCGATTCCACCAGCGCCTCATTCACATTGGTTTTATCGATGTACACCTGGTTGAGGGTGCGGCGCACGGTGGCGGGGCGGCGCAGGTTTTCAAACAACAGTCGCTGCAGCACTGGGCTCTTGAACAGCGCCGCGCCGATGGTGCGGCGCGCGATGGCCCCCCAGCCCTTGGGTGCCGCCTGTTCATCGGAGAACGGGCCAGCCGCATTCAGCAGCACCACCCCCGCCGCCTGATCCCCCAGGGCAGCGCCCGCGGCCAGGGCGGCATAGCCCCCGAGGGAGTTGCCCACCAGCACCGTGGGCCGGCCGATCCGCTCCCGCACATAGGCCACCAGCTGATCGCGCCAGAGGGCTCCGCCATAGCTGGGGCCGTCTGGCTTGGCACTGCGACCAAACCCCAGCAGATCCAGGGCATGCACCTCGTAATGCTGCGCCAGGACAGGGATGTTGAAACGCCAGTGGTCTGTGGAGGCACCGAAGCCATGCACCAGCAGAATCGCCGGGCCGTGCTGCTGGGCGGCACTGGCGGGAGCCTGGCTCACCGCATGGATGGCATGGCCCTGAAAGCTCCAGGGTTGAGCTGTCAGGCAAGTCACCGGCAAAGCAGCACAGGGTGGTTGATGCTAGGGAGCTCAACCCTGCGGGATGCCGGCCCTTGGCGGATTGGAGCTTGCTGAACTGGACGGCCCTGCTGCCCGGCACAGCCCTGTGGGCCCTGGCCTTGTACGTGCCGCTGAGCGCACCGCTCGCGAGGCTCGAGGAGGCCCTGGCGGAAGGGGGACTCTCCGAGGCGGGGCAACAAGCCGTGCTGGTGGTGGCCAGCCTGGCGCTGGCCCTGGCGGTGGGTGCGCTCACCAACCTGGGGCTGGCCTGGACCCTCGGCCCCGGCTGGGGCACCAGCCTGGGGGTGATGGCCGCGCTCTACGGCCTGTTCTGGAGCCTGGCGGCCAGCCGCAGCAACGACTGAACCCTCAACAACGCCAGTCGAGCCAGGGGAGCCCCGGAACGATCGCCGGCGTGGCCGCCCGATAGGCCACGTACTGCGGGTGCAACCGCACCAAGGACCGCTCCTCACGCCGGGCCTTACCGCCCAGCACCGCACACAGCCCCAGCAGCAGCGCCAGGTGCAGCAGGCTGCCCAGGGCCAGGGCCACCCCCAGGGAACACAGCAACACCGCCTGATAAAGGGGATGCCGGCAGCGGCCGTAGGCCCCCACCGTGATCAGAGCCGCGCCGGCCTTGGGATCCGGCAAGGGCGTGAGGCTCGGCCCCAGCCGCCCGAAGGCCTGGGCCGCCAGCACCAGGCCCAGCACGAACAACACGGCTCCCGTGAGGGCTAAGGGCAACGGCCAAGCGAAGCCCCAGCTGCCGGGGGCCGGCCAGGGGGGCAGCAGGTGGGCAACGATCAGGGCCAGCTGGGCCAGCAACCACCACTCGCCGTGGCGATTGTCGAGCCAGCCGCCCCAGCTCAGGCCCCAGCCGGAGAAGGCTCCCACTGCCGGCTCAGGTGGGGATTTCGGCGAGGGGGTCGACATCGGGACCGTTGCTCTGGCCGGACACCACCAGTCTGAGCAGCACCGGCGCCAAGAAAGTGGTGCCGATCACCATCAGCAGAATCGCGGCCTCCAGGGCCGGGGTGAGCAACTTGGCCTGGGTGCCGAGGCCAAGAAAGATCAGGCCCACCTCACCGCGGGGCATCATGCCGAGGCCCACCACCAGGCGGTTGGTGGGTTGCTGGGACAGAAAGCTCCAGCCGGAGGCCACCTTGCCGGCTACAGCCACCAGCAGCAGGAAGGCGGCCACCACCAAGCCGGCCCGGTTAGCGGGATCCATCGGATTGAGCACGGAGAGATCCATGCCGGTGCCGATCAGCACGAAGAAAATGGTGGCGAACAAGGCCACGATCGGCTTCACCGCCTGCTCGATCTCGTGGGTGTGGCGGGAGTTGCTGAGGATCAAGCCGGCGGCAAAGGCACCCAGGGCGGCCTCCAAGCCGATAGCCGTGGCGGCAAAACAACAGGCCGTGAGCACCACAAAGGAGGTCACCGCCACATCTCCGGGGGCCTTGAGGCGGTCGATCAGCCAATCGAAGGCAGGAGCCGCCGACCGGCTGAGGCCGATGGCCGCCACCACAAACACAACGGCCGCCGCCACCAATTTGAGGATCGGGCCAATAGCCAGGCTGCCGCCACCCGCCAGGCTCACCACCACCGCCAGGATCACGATGCCGAGGATGTCGTCGAGCACGGCGGCGCCGATCACGATCTGGCCCTCGCGCGAGCGCAGCATCTTCAGCTCGCCGAACACGCTGGCGGTGATACCGATGCTGGTGGCCGTCATCGAGGCACCGGCGAACACCGCCGGGATCACGTCCACATGGAACAGGGTCATCAGGCCCAGGGTTCCCAGGGCGAAGGGCAGCAGCACCCCGGCCACCGCCACCGTGGTGGCCTGGGTGCCCACCGCCACCAGCTCATCGAGTTCGCTCTCCAGCCCCGTGAGGAACAGCAGGGCGAACAGGCCGATGTTGGCCACCTCCTGGAGGTTGGGGAAGCTCTCCGCATAGAGATCGCGCACCACATCCGCGGGCAGATCCGCCAGCGACCCCAGCAGCTGCAGCAGCCCCTGGCTCACGACCCCCTGGGTTTCCGGCGGCACCACCAGGTGCAGACCCGACACGCCGATCAGCACCCCAGCCACCAACTCCCCCAGGATCGTGGGCAACTGCAGCCGCACCAGCAGTTCGGCCAGGAGGCGTGCCGCCACAAAAATGATCAGGAAACGGCCCACCCCGATCAGGGTTTCAGCCACCTCCAGCTGATGGGCGCCGATCTCGGGCATCAGGGGCGTGGGCAAATCACCACGAGAGTCTCGCCGGTGAGCGTCAACCCCTGTGACCAGGGCTACGGTCCAGCCAACACCTTGCCGCTGTAATGGCCGTCAGCCCGGGCCCGTCGCTCTCCAGCACCACGATTGAGCTGGATCGGCTGGATGCCTGGTGGCGGGCCGCCAACTTCCTGGCGGTTGGCATGATCTACCTGCAGGACAACCCGCTGCTGCGGGAACCGCTGCGGCCGGAACACATCAAGAACCGCCTGCTCGGCCATTGGGGTTCGAGCCCCGGGCAGGCGTTCATCTGGGCCCACGCCAACCGGGTGATCCGCGAGCACCAGCTCGACATGATCTACCTCTCAGGCCCTGGTCACGGGGCGCCGGGGGTGCTGGGCCCCACCTACCTGGATGGCTCCTACAGCGAGATCTATCCCGACAAATCCCAGGACGCGACTGGCCTGCGGCGGTTCTTCAAGCAGTTCTCGTTCCCGGGGCATATCGGCAGTCACTGCACGCCGGAAACGCCAGGCTCGATCCACGAAGGCGGTGAGCTGGGCTACGTGCTCTCCCATGCCTGCGGGGCGGTATTCGACAACCCCGACCTGATCGCCCTGGCCTGCGTGGGTGATGGCGAGGCGGAAACGGGCCCTCTGGCCACCAGCTGGCATATCAACAAGTTTTTGAACCCGGTGAGCGACGGCGCCGTGCTGCCCGTGCTGCACCTCAACGGCTACAAAATCGCCAACCCCACCCTGCTGGCCCGGATCCCCCGGGAGGAACTGGCCAGCCTGATGCGCGGCTACGGCTGGGAGCCCCTGTTCGTGGAGGGCAGCGAGCCGATGGTCATGCACCAGGCGATGGCCGCCGCCATGGACCAGGCCATCGGCCGAATCCAGGCGATTCGCCATCAGGCCCGCACCCACGCTGAGGCCACCCGGCCGATCTGGCCGATGCTGGTGCTGCGCTCCCCCAAGGGCTGGACGGGGCCGGCCGCGCTCAACGGCCACAAGCTCGAGGGCTTCTGGCGCAGCCACCAGGTGCCCCTGCCCAACCCCAAACAGGATCCCGCCCAGCTCCAACAGCTGGAGGCCTGGCTACGCAGCTATCGCCCCGAAGACTTGTTTGATGCCCATGGGCGCCTAGTGCCAGAGCTGCAGGCCCTCTCACCCCAGGGCCCGCGCCGCATGGGCTCCAGCCCCCACGCCAACGGCGGCTTGCTGCGCCGCAAACTCAGCCTGCCCCAGAGCGCCAACTACGCCGTGCCCGTGGCCGCCCCTGGCCAGGTGGAACACGAAAACACGGCTCCATTGGGGGAACTGCTGCGCGATGCCATCGGGCGCAACCCCAACTCCCTGCGGGTGTTTGGCCCCGACGAAACCGCCTCCAACCGCCTGCAGGCGATCTACGAGCGCAGCAAAAAGGTGTGGATGGAAGATCTCCTCCCGGAAGACGCCGACGGCGGCGAACTCTCCCGCAAGGGCCGGGTGGTGGAAATGCTGAGCGAGCACACCCTGGTGGGGATGATGGAGGGTTACCTGCTCACCGGGAGATATGGCTTCTTCCACACCTACGAGGCCTTCGCCCATGTGATCGCCTCGATGTTCAACCAGCACGCCAAATGGCTGGAAAGCTGCATCCATCACGCCCCCTGGAGGGCTGCGATCGGCCCCTGGAACTGCCTGATCTCCTCCACCGTGTGGCGACAAGACCACAACGGCTTCACCCACCAGGATCCCGGCTTCATCGATCTGGCCGGCAACAAGAGTGGCGAGGTGGTGCGCGTTTACTTACCTGCCGATGCCAACTGCCTGCTGGCGGTGGCGGAACAGGCCCTGGTGGACACCAATGTGTGCAACATCATCGTGTCCGACAAGCAAAAGCACCTCCAGTACCTCAGCCTCGAGCAGGCCCGCACCCATGTGGCCAAGGGCATCGGCCTGTGGAGCTGGGCCAGCAACGATCACATGGACCAGGAACCCGACGAACCGGATGTGGTGATGGCCTGCGCGGGGGACATTCCCACCAAGGAAACCCTGGCGGCGGTGGAAATCCTGCGCCACGAGATCCCCAGCCTGAAAATCCGTGTGCTCAACGTGGTGAAGCTGTTCTCCCTCACCCAACCGAGCGAACACCCCCACGGCCTCAGCGACCGGGATTTTGATGCGCTTTTCACCACCGACAAGCCGGTGATCTTCAATTTCCACGGTTACCCGTGGTTGATTCACCGTCTTACCTACCGCCGCACCAACCACTCCAACATCCATGTGCGCGGCTACAAGGAAAAAGGCAACATCAACACCCCCCTGGAGCTGGCGATGAACAACCAGATCGACCGCTTCAACCTCGTGATCGACGTGATCGACCGCGTACCTCGCCTAGGCCCCCGCGCCGCCCACGTGAAGGAGCGGATGAAGGAGGCCATCCTCGCCAACCGCTCCTACGCCCACGACCACGGCATGGATGCGCCGGACATTACCGATTGGCGCTGGAACGCCACAACCACCGCCAACCTGGAGGCAGCCCGATGAGCGAACACCAAGCCCGACACCTACAACTGCCCACCCCGGGCTGTTACGCCGACCCCGACCGCAGCGGCCTGAACTCCGATGACGTGTTCGACGGCATGGCCGAACACCTCTTCTACACGCTGGGCAAGCTCGCCCCCACCGCCAGCCGCCACGACCTCTACATGGCCCTGAGCTATGCGGTGCGCGACCGGCTGATGACCCGCTACTTGGCCGGTATCGAAGCCATCCGAGCCACCCCCACCCGCGCGGTGGCCTACCTCTCCGCCGAGTTCCTAATCGGCCCGCAGCTGGAGAACAACCTGCTGATGCTCGGCATCCAGGATGCGGCAGCGGAGGCGCTGCAGCGCTTCGGCATCAACAGCCTCGAGGAAATCCTCGAAGTGGAGGAAGAACCCGGCCTGGGCAATGGCGGCCTCGGACGGCTGGCCGCCTGCTTCATGGAATCCCTGGCCACTCTGGAGATTCCCGCCACCGGCTACGGCATCCGCTACGAATTCGGCATCTTCGACCAGCTGATCCGCGATGGTTGGCAGGTGGAGATCACCGACAAATGGCTCAAGGGGGGCTGGCCCTGGGAAATTCCCCATCCGGATCAGGCCTGCTTCGTGGGCTTCGGCGGTCGCACCGAGAGCTATCGCGATGAACGGGGCAACTACCGAGTGCGCTGGATCCCCGACGAACATGCCATCGGCGTTCCCCACGACGTGCCGGTGCTCGGCTACCGGGTAAACACCTGTGATCGCCTGCGGCTGTGGCGGGCCGATGCCAGTGAGAGCTTCGACTTCTACGCCTTCAACATCGGCGATTACTACGGCGCCGTTGAAGAAAAAGTGGGCTCTGAAACCCTCTCCAAGGTGCTCTACCCCAACGACGGCACCGATGAAGGCCGTCGGCTGCGGCTCAAGCAGCAGCACTTCTTCGTGAGCTGCTCCCTGCAGGACATGCTGCGCAGCCTCGAGCAGAGGGGCCTTCCCGTGCAGGAATTCCCCGACCACTGGGCGGTGCAACTCAACGACACCCACCCCTCGATTGCCGTGGCCGAGCTGATGCGGCTGCTGCTTGACGACAAGCACCTGGAATGGGATCAAGCCTGGGACATCACCTGCCGCTCCCTGGCCTACACGAACCACACCCTGCTGCCGGAGGCCCTGGAGAAGTGGGGGCTGCAGCTGTTCGGCTCGCTGCTGCCGCGCCACCTGGAGCTGATCTACGAGATCAACCGCCGCTTCCTGCAGACCGTGCGGCTGCGCTATCCGGGCAATGAGGAGATTCTGCGCAAGGTGTCGATCATTGATGAGGAGGGCAACAAGGCCGTGCGCATGGCCAACCTCGCCACCGTGGCAGCCCACCACGTGAATGGTGTGGCCGCCCTGCACAGCGAGCTGGTGAAAACCAAGCTGCTGCCGGAATTCGCCGCCCTCTGGCCGGACAAATTCACCAACGTGACCAACGGCGTGACCCCACGGCGCTGGATGGCCCTCTCCAACCCACCACTGAAGGAGCTGCTGCGGGAAACCATCGGCGACGGCTGGGTGGCCGATCTCGACCAGCTGCGCCAGCTGGAGCAATTCCAGGACGACGCCAGTTTCCTGGAGCGCTGGCAGCAGACCAAGCTGGCCAGCAAGCGCAAACTGGCCCAGTACATCCACCGCCAGAGCGGGCTGCTGGTGGATCCGGCGTCGCTGTTCGACGTGCAGGTGAAGCGCATTCATGAATACAAGCGCCAGCACCTCAATGCCCTGCAGGTGGTGGCCCAATACCTGCGCATCAAGAACGGCCAGGCCCAGGGGCTAGCGCCCCGCACGGTGATCTTCGGCGGCAAGGCAGCGCCGGGCTATTACATGGCCAAGCTGATCATCCGCTTCATCAATGGCATCGCCGAAACGGTGAATGCCGATCCCGACATGGACGGCCGCCTGCGGGTGGTGTTCCTGGCGGACTACAACGTGAAGCTGGGGGAGCGGGTGTACCCCGCCTCCGATCTCTCCGAACAGATCTCCACCGCCGGCCTGGAAGCCTCCGGCACCGGCAACATGAAATTCGCTATGAACGGGGCCCTCACCATCGGCACCCTGGATGGCGCCAATGTGGAGATCCGCGAACAGGTGGGCGCGGAGAACTTCTTCCTGTTTGGCAAGAACGAGAGCGAGATCGCTGCCCTCCACGCCGAGGGCTACCGCCCCTGGGAGCTGATCCCCACCATGCCGGAACTGGGGGAGGTGCTCAAACTCGTTGAGCAGGGCCATTTCAGTGGCGGCGATGGCGACCTATTCAGGCCACTGCTACAGAACCTCACCGGCCGCGATCCCTTCTGTGTGCTGCCCGACTTCGCCGATTACATGCGCGTGCAGGACTGCGTGAGCCGTGCCTGGGCCGATCGCACGGCCTGGAACCGCATGTCGCTGATCAACACAGCCCGAACCGGCTTCTTCTCCTCCGATCGCTCGATCAAGGAGTACGCCTCGCGCATCTGGCAGGCGGAGCCGTTCCCCGTGACCATCTCCTGCGAGCTGGACGGCTGAGATCCAGGGCCATGGCGGCTGAGGCAACCCTGGTGCTGGTGCTGAACGTGGGCAGCTCCAGCCTCAAGGCTGCCCTGATCGGCCCTGATCGGCCCTGGCAGGGGCAGCACAACCGGGAGGGAGCGCCGATCGAGGCCGCCCTGGAACAGTGGTTGGCCCCCCAGCTGCAGCCCTGGTGGCCTCGGATCCAGCTGGCCGGCCACCGCGTGGTGCATGGCGGCGCCCGGTTCACGGCCCCCACCCGAATCCAGCCCACACTGGTGCAGGAGCTGGACAGGCTGGTGCCCCTGGCACCGCTGCATAACGGCCCGGCCCTGGCCGCCATCCGCTGGCTGATGGCCACCCGGCCGGAGCTGCCCCAATGGGCCTGCTTCGACACCGCCTTTCACGCCAGCCTGCCGCCGGAGGCCTACACCTACGCCCTGCCTCGGGCCTGGCGGGATCAGGGCTTGCGCCGCTTTGGCTTCCACGGCCTAAACCATCAACACGTGGCGGAAACGGCCGCGGCCCGTTGGCGCGCCGCCGGCCGCAGGGGCCTGCCCCGCCTGATCAGCTGCCACCTGGGTGCCGGCTGCTCCCTGGCGGCCATCCGCGAGGGCCGCAGCATCGACACCACCATGGGCTTCACCCCCCTGGAGGGGCTGGTGATGGCGAGTCGGAGTGGCTCGGTGGATCCGGGACTGCTGCTGGAACTGCTGCGCCAGGGGCTCAGCGCGGATCAACTCCACCAGGCCCTCAGCCATGAGAGCGGCCTGCGGGGCCTTTCGGGCCTCAGCGGCGACTGGCAGGAACTGCGCCGCGCCGCCACTGCGGGCCATGGCGAGGCCCAGCTCGCCATGGCCGTGTTCCTGCATCGCCTGCGGGCCGGTATCGGGGCCATGGCCGCCAGCCTGGGGGGCGTGGATCAGATCGGCCTGAGCGGCGGCATCGGCGCCCACGACAACCAACTACTGGAGGAGCTACGGCTCGCGGTGCAATGGCTGGGCCCCTGTGAGCTGCTACAGGTTGCTGCCGACGAGGAGGGCATGGTGGCCCGCCAGTGCCTGCGGGCCAGCGCCGGTTAACTGCGATCGGGCAAGTCGGGCGTCTGGTGCAACAGTCGGTTGAGGCGCAGCCGATCGGCGTTGAGGGGATCAGGAGCCAGCTCTCCGGCCAGCTCGCGGAACTTCTGCTCCACGTCGTCCGGAACGCGCACATCAAAGATGCGCTCCATCAAGGCCTCGATCGAGAACAGGTGGGCGTTGATGTTCTCCAGATCGCCGATGGCCTGCTGGATCGCGTCGGTTTCCGGGGGTTCAGCAGAGCCAGCGCCAGCCGGAGCCGCCGGCGACGGGGACGCAGCAGCCGGGCTCTCGCCATCGCCGTGGGTTTTCTGCAGCTCCTCGAGCACACGACCCGCCAGGGTGCGGAAGGATTGCAACGCGGCCCAGCTGAGTTCCTGCTGCTGCCGCAGCGTGGGGTTCTCGCGGATCAGGCGGTCGTGCTCTCGGTAGAACCGCTGACAATCAGGGCATTGGCAGGGCTCTTCCGGCACCGCAGTCCCTTCGCTTCTCAGCGCCCATCATGGCACCAGGCCAGGGGCACTTTGAGCCCAGCCGTCAAGCGGCGCGGGAATCGTTGCCCGCCAGGCCAGTGAAATCGTCCTCCTCGGGTGTCTCACGGGCACCGGGGATGGGGATCTCGATGGAGCTCACCACCTGAATCACGTCGCGCAAGCGCATGGAATCGGCAAACCAGGCCATGGCCTGATCCACATCGCCTTCCGCCACGGCCTCATTGGCGCTCTCCTCATGGGCTTCGGCGAGCAGGGCCAGCCAGCAGAGGCAACGGGCCTGCATCACCGAGAGATCGAGGCCGTCGGGAAGGCTGTCAACGATCCGTTCACTCTCCTGTTGCACGAGCAGTCTCAGCCGGAGATCATGCAGCTGTGCCATGACGTCGTGACGACTGGCAACACGCTAGCGGCAGTGGTGCAATTGAAAACCCCACTACCTGTAGTGGGTACTACCCAATCAAAGATCCCTCGGCCAGTGCTCTCCCATCCCCACACCTGAGGGGTTGTTCCTCCCGATGGCCCACTGCGTGAGGCCATCGGGAGGAACAACCCCTCAGGGAGCTCATCAACGGGGCTGGCGGGACTCGAACCCACGACCTACGGTTTAGGAAACCGTCGCTCTATCCGGCTGAGCTACAGCCCCCTGCAGCGGCATTATGGGGCTTGAAAGCAGGCGAGGTGATCGCAACCGGCGCCCGCGTCGGTTGAGGAAAGTCCGGGCTCCCCAATGGCCAGGCTTGCTGGGTAACGCCCAGTGCGGGCGACCGTGAGGAGAGTGCCACAGAAACACACCGCCGATGGCTCCCCCGGGAGCACAGGCAAGGGTGCAAAGGTGCGGTAAGAGCGCACCAGCAGCATCGAGAGGTGCTGGCTCGGTAAACCCCGGCTGGGAGCAAGGCCCAGGGACAACGGTTGGCCATGACACCCGTCCCGCTTCAAGTGCGCCGCTCGAGGCCGTCGGTAACGGCGGTCCCAGACAGATGATCACCCCCCGCCGGCATGCCGGCGGGAGAACAGAACCCGGCTTACGTCCTGCTTTCACCCCTTTGCTGACCACCCCAGCGCCATGAACACCGAGCGCCGCGAGCAGCTGCTGGGGTTCCTGGCAGCCCTGGGCCTGGAGCTGCCCCACCAGGCCAACCGCCCATCCCTGGAGGCCCAACTCGCCCCCCTCGACGAGGCCCTCACCCACACCTCCGCCGGCCTCGTCATCCACCACGAACGGCTGGAATTCCTGGGGGATGCCGTGCTGCGGCTGGCCGCCTCAGAATTTCTGGAGCGCCACTACCCCCAGCTCTCCGTCGGCCAGAGCTCAGCCCTGCGAGCCCAACTGGTGAGCGACCGGTGGCTCGCGCAGCTGGGCAGTCAGTGCGGCATTGAGGCGGCCCTGCGCATCGGCCCCATCGCCGCCGGCGACCAAGCCGGACGGGCCACCCTGCGGGCAGAAGCCTGTGAGGCCGTGATCGGAGCGCTCTACCGCATCTGGGGGAGCCTCGAACCGGTGCTGCAGTGGCTCACCCCCCATTGGCAGGGGGCCGCCGCGGAACTGGAGGCCGACCCCCACCGCCACAACTGGAAATCCGCCCTGCAGGAATGGAGCCAGGCCGGGAAGCGGGGTTTGCCCAGCTACAGCTGTGACCAGGTGAGCCAGGTGCACGCCGATCCCCGCCGCTTCCACTGCCGCGTGCAGCTGGAGAGCAAGCTCCTCGGCGAGGGCTGGGGCGGTTCCCGCCGCCAGGCGGAACAGGATGCGGCCCGCTCGGCCCTGGAGGCACTGGGCCTCAGACCTGCTCGAGCAGCTGGATCGGCATCGTGACCAGCTTGTCCCAGTTGCCGCCTTCGAACAACACGGCAGCACGGCTGCCGCTGATGCGCTGCACGAAGCCCTTGTAGCCGTTGTAGATGGAGCGGCCGTCGCGCACCACCACGGTGGAGCCCGGGAGGATTGGCAGGGTGTCAGCCATGGTGAGGCCCAGTCGTGGGGCCATTATCGAGGCTGAGGGCACAAGGCTGGGTTGTGATGACGGACGGAGAGCTGATGGTGGTGGGCCGGATCGTGGCCGCCCAAGGCCTCCAGGGCGAGGTGCGCATCAATCCCCTCAGTGATTTCCCGGAGCGCTTCACGAGGCCTGGGCGCCGCTGGCTGCGGCAGCGCCAAGGGCCAGACCAGGAGATCAACCTGCTCAGCGGCCGGCAGCTGCCGGGTAAGGAGCTCTACGTGGTGCGGATCGAGGGCATCAACAGCCGCAGCGATGCCGAAAACCTGGTGGGCCAGGAGCTGCTGGTGCCCGCCGCCGACCGCCCCAAACTGGCCAAGGGCGAATTCCACCTGCTCGATCTCGTGGGCCTGGAGGTGCGCCTGGAGGCCAGCGGCCAGGTGATCGGACGCGTCAAAGACCTGCTCCATGCCGGCAACGACCTGCTGGAGGTGGAGCTGGCCTCCGGCGGCCAGCAGCCCCTGTTGATCCCCTTCGTGCAGGCCATCGTGCCCAGCGTGCACCTGGACGAGGGCTGGATCGGCATCACCCCACCACAAGGACTGCTGGAGCTCGCCGATCCGCGTGAACCATCCGAGCCTCCGGCACGCTCCTGAAACCTGTACGGGCTGTACAGAACGGCAGAGGCCGCGCAGAACAGCCGCTCCCATCCCTGCGCAGACCCGCAGCGAGCCCCCTCCTCCGCTCCGTTCTGGAGTGAAATAAGAGCACTCGCTCAATCCCATGGCGGCCCTGGTTCCGGTGATCCTCTGCGGCGGCACGGGCACCCGGCTGTGGCCGCTCTCCCGTGCCAGCTACCCCAAGCAGTATTGGGCCCTGGCCGGCGATGGTGAGGACACCCTGCTGCAGCAAACCCACCAGCGGCTGGATGGAATTGCAGGGCTGGCAGCCCCACTGCTGGTCTGCAACGAAGACCACCGCTTCATCGTGGCCGAACAGATGCGCCAGATCGGCGTAGAGCCAGCGGCGATCCTGCTGGAGCCGATGGGGCGCAACACCGCTCCTGCCGTAGCGGTGGCAGCCCTTCAGGCCACTGCCCATGGCGAAGACCCCCTGCTGCTGGTGCTGGCCGCCGATCACGTGATTCGCGATTCAGCCCGCTTCCGCGACACCGTGGTGGCGGCCATGCCGACCGCTGAAGCCGGCCAACTGGTGACCTTCGGGATTGTGCCCACGGCCCCGGAAACCGGCTATGGCTACATCGAGGCCGCCGAGCCCCTGAGCACTGGAGCCGGCAGCAGCCCCTGCGCCGTGCCGATCGCCCGCTTCGTGGAGAAGCCCGATCGCGCCACCGCCGAACAGTTCCTGGGCACGGGCCGGTTCACCTGGAACAGCGGCATGTTCCTGTTCAAGGCCAGCGCCATCCTGGCGGAACTGGAGCGGCTCGCCCCTGAGGTGGTGAGCGCCTGCCGTGCAGCCCTGGAGCATGAGTCTCCCGACCTCGACTTCCTGCGCCTCGAGCGCGAAGCCTTCGGCAGCTGCCCCAACGTGGCCATCGACGTGGCCGTGATGGAGCGCACAACCCTCGGGGCAGTGCTGCCCCTGGAGGCGGGCTGGAGTGATGTGGGCAGTTGGAGCGCCCTGTGGGAAACCGCCGATCAGGATGCCGATGGCAACGTGCTGCGGGGCCGCGTGATCAGCGAGGCCTCCCGCAACTGCTACCTGCGCAGTGAACACCGCCTGGTGGTGGGCCTCGGCGTTGAAAACCTGGTGGTGGTGGAAACCGACGATGTGGTGCTGGTGGCCCACCGCGATAAGGCCCAGGATGTGAAATCGGTGGTGGGCCTGCTGGAGCGGGAAGGGGCCCGCGAGAGCAAGGCCCACCGCAAGATCTATCGCCCCTGGGGCTCCTACGACGGCATCACGGAGGGCAGCCGCTGGCAGGTGAAGCGGATCGTGGTGAACCCTGGCGCCTCCCTCTCCCTGCAGATGCACCACCATCGCGCCGAACACTGGATCGTGGTGCAGGGCACCGCCGTGGTGGAAAAGGAGGGGGTGGAAGAACTGGTGGGCGAGAACCAGAGCACCTACATCCCCCTGGGCGCCAAGCACCGCTTATCGAACCCCGGAAAGATCCCCGTGGAAATGATCGAGGTGCAGAGCGGCGCCTACCTGGGCGAAGACGACATCAAGCGCTTCGAAGACCGGTACGGCCGCAGTGACGGAACTGGCGCCACTCCCGCCTCGCTCACTCCACAGTGACGCTCTTGGCCAGGTTGCGGGGTTGATCCACATCCAGGCCGCGGTGGGCCGCAATGTGATAACTGAGCAGCTGCATCGGGATCACCGTGAGCAGTGGGCTCAGCAGTTCATCCACCACGGGCACCGGCAGCAGGGTGTCGAACAGCTCGCTATCGGGGCAGTCCGGGGCCACACCGATCAACTGGGCATCCCGTGCCTTGGCCTCCTGGGCATTGCTCAGCACCTTGTCGAACACCACACCGGGCACGGCGATGGACACCACCGGCACCCGGGCATCCAACAGTGCAATGGGTCCGTGCTTCATCTCACCGGCGGGGTAGCCCTCCGCATGGATGTAGCTGATCTCCTTGAGCTTGAGGGCGCCCTCAAGAGCGATCGGGTAGTTGATGCCCCGGCCCAGAAAGATCACGTCCTGGGTATCCGCAAACAGGTGGGCCAGCTGCTCACAGCGCTGGTCGTGATCGCTCACGAGCTGCTTGAGCTGAGCCGGAATCAACCGCAGGGCTGAGGCCAGCTGGCGCAGCTGCTCGGGCCCACCGCCACCGACACCCCCTCCGCGGCGCTCCGCGAATGCCAGGGCCAGGCCATAGAAGGCGAGCAGCTGGCCCAGGAAGGTCTTGGTGGCGGCCACTCCCACCTCGATGCCAGCACCGATATCGAGGATGTGATCCACCATGCGGCCCAGGGAGCTCTCCGGGCGATTGGTGATGCCAAGCAGGCGCGGGGCAAAGGCTGGATCAGCCGCCAGCTCCCGCCGATTGCGCTCCATCGCCAGGGCGGCCAGGGTGTCGGCCGTCTCGCCCGACTGGGTGACCCCGATGGTGAGGGTGTGGGGCGAGAGCGGCGGCGGCGAATAGCGAAACTCACTCGCATAGAACACGCTGGTGGGAATGCCAGCGAGTTGCTCCAGCAGGTAAGCACCCACCTGGGCGGCATGGCGGCTGGTGCCGCAGGCCAGGATCTGGATCCGCTCCACCCCCTCGTAGACACTGTTGTCGAGGGGTAGGGCCACCAGAGAGGCCCCAGGCTGGCCGCCTTCCGGCAGGTGGCGAGCCACCCACAGGGCCGCCGTTTCGGGCTGCTCATGGATTTCCTTGAGCATGAAGTGGCGGAAGCTGCGCTTGTCCGCCACGTGCTCGGTGCCGCTGAGCAGGCTGGGGCTGCGCTGCACCCGGTTGCCCGCCGCGTCGTACAGCTCAATCCCCAAGGGGGTGAGCAGGGCCACCTCGCCATCCTCCATGGGCAGGATGGTGCGGGTGAAACCGGCCAGGGCAGGGGTGTCGCTGGCGCAGAGGAACTCCCCCTCCCCCAGACCAATCAACAACGGCGCCGCCTTGCGGGCCACCACCAGGGCTCCGGGCACCTCGGCCCACACCACCGCCAGGGCGTAGGCACCATGGAGCAGAGGCAGCACCTGCTGCAGCGCTTCCAACAACAGGCTGCCGCTAAGAGCCCGGCCCTCGGCCTGGAGCTGTCCAAGCTGGCGGCTCACCAGGTGAGGGATCACCTCGGTGTCGGTCTCGGAGCGGAACACCACCCCCTCGGCCTGGAGCTGTTCCCGCAGAATGCGGTAGTTCTCGATGATGCCGTTCTGCACCACCGCCACCTGGCCGGGGCCATCGAGGTGGGGATGGGCGTTGCGCTCCTCCGGCTTGCCATGGGTGGCCCAGCGGGTGTGGCCGATGCCGCACTGGCCGGCAGCGCCACTCTGGTCAAAGCGGTTGGTGAGGTTCACCAACTTGCCCTCGGCTCGCAGGCACGTGAGCGCGCCGCGGCCGGCCACGGTGGCAATGCCAGCGGAGTCGTAGCCGCGATATTCCAGCTGCCGCAACCCATCCAGCAGCAAGGGAGCTGCCTCCCTGGAACCGATCACCGCAACGATGCCGCACATAGGTGGTGTTCAGGGTGGTGGGCTGGTGAGCTGTGAAAGCGGCCGCGCAGGCGAGCCACAAAAAAGCCCGGCTTGTGCCGGGCTCGAGCTTATGGGAAGAGCACTGAACGCTTCAGTAGGCCAGGCCCATGGAACGGGTGGTCTCGTCGCCGAGATAGACGCGGATGGAGAGGAAGTCGGTGGGGCAAGCGGTTTCACAACGCTTGCAACCCACGCAATCTTCAGTGCGGGGGGAGGAGGCAATCTGGCCGGCTTTGCAGCCATCCCAGGGCACCATCTCGAGCACGTCGAGAGGGCAGGCCCGCACGCACTGAGTGCAACCGATGCAGGTGTCGTAGATCTTGACGGCGTGGGACATGTCGCCTCTGGACGCGACACCCAAGGTACCCAAGGCGGACGGGAGGAATTCACTCGGGCTCAAGGGCCGTCACCCTTGTTCATACGAGCAGTCGGGGCATTGCCAGCCAACCTGAAGGCCCGCAGCAGACCGCCCCGTAGGATGCGGCGTCCGACAGTGCGGCCATGTCACAGGAAGCGATCTTCGAGAAAGTGCGCTCGATCGTTGTCGAGCAACTGAGTGTGGACGCTGGCGAGGTAAAGCCGGAATCCAACTTCCAAAACGACCTGGGCGCTGACTCCCTCGACACCGTTGAGCTGGTGATGGCCCTGGAAGAAGCCTTCGACATCGAGATTCCCGACGAGGCCGCCGAGGGCATCACCACCGTGGGTGACGCCGTTAAGTACATCCTGGACAAGCAGGCCTGAGGATCCGATGGTGGAGGGTCTCCGCCGCGTCGTCGTCACAGGACTGGGCGCGGTCACACCGATCGGCAACGACGTGGCTTCCTATTGGGAAGGCCTGAGCAGCGGGCGCAACGGGGTGGCCGACATCACCCTGTTCGACGCCTCGCGCCACGCCTGCCGCTTCGCCGCTGAGGTGAAGGGTTTCAATCCAGCCGGATACATCGAGCCGAAGGATGCCAAGCGCTGGGATCGGTTCTGTCAGTTCGGTGTGGTGGCGGCCAAGCAGGCCGTGGCCCATGCCGGGCTGACCATCGACGACACCAACCAGCAGCGCGTGGGCACGGCCATCGGTTCCGGCGTGGGCGGACTGCTGATGATGGAAACCCAGGCCCATGTGCTGGCGGATCGCGGTCCCGACCGGGTTAGCCCCTTCACCGTGCCGATGATGATCCCCAACATGGCCACCGGCCTAGCGGCGATCGCCCTTGGTGCCAAGGGGCCCAGCAGCGCTGTGGCCACGGCTTGCGCTGCGGGCTCCAATGCCATCGGCGATGCCTTCCGCTTGATCCAGCTCGGCCTGGCCGACGTGATGGTGGCCGGTGGCGCTGAATCCGCCATCACCCCGCTGGGTGTAGCCGGCTTCGCCAGTGCCAAGGCCCTGTCGTTCCGCAACGACGACCCCGCCACCGCCAGCCGCCCCTTCGATGCGGAGCGCAATGGCTTCGTGATCGGGGAGGGCGCCGGCGTGCTGGTGCTGGAGAGCCTGGAGCACGCCCAGGCCCGCGGCGCCGAGATCCTGGCTGAAGTGGTGGGCTACGGCATGACCTGCGATGCCCACCACATCACCTCGCCCTCCCCTGGAGGGGTGGGTGGTGCCGAGGCCATGCGCCTTGCGCTGCGCGATGCCCGCCTGGAGCCCGAGGCCGTGGATTACGTGAACGCCCACGGCACCAGCACCCAGGCCAACGACAGCAACGAGACCTCCGCCATCAAGGCCTCGCTGGGGGATCGGGCCCATCAGATCCCGGTGAGCTCCACCAAGTCGATGACGGGCCACCTCCTCGGGGGCAGCGGCGGCATCGAAGCCGTGGCTGCCGTGCTGGCCATAGGCCACAACCTGGTACCCCCTACGATCAATTACCAAAATCCGGATCCGGCATGTGATCTGGATGTCGTTCCCAATCAGGCCCGGGAACAGAAACTGAACGTCGTGCTGTCCAACTCCTTCGGGTTTGGTGGTCACAACGTCTGCCTTGCGTTTCGGCGGATGCGCTGAGCCCTCCACAGCCCAGCCCCTATCCAGACGCCCTCACACCACTCCCTTACCCGTAACCCATGGTCGCCGCAGCCCCCGCCCTCGGAAACCAATCCGTCGACACCCTCTGCATCAACAGCATCCGCTTCCTGGCGGTTGATGCGATCAACAAGTCGAATTCAGGGCACCCCGGCCTGCCCATGGGTTGCGCCCCCATGGCCTATGCCCTGTGGGACAAGGCCCTCAGCCACAACCCCAAGAACCCCAAGTGGTTCAACCGCGACCGCTTCGTGCTGTCCGCCGGCCACGGCTGCATGCTGCTGTACGCGCTGCTGCACCTCACCGGCTACGACTCGGTGGGCATCGAGGACATCAAGCAGTTCCGCCAGTGGGGATCCAAGACTCCCGGCCACCCCGAAACCTTCGAAACCCCTGGGGTTGAAGTCACCACCGGGCCCCTCGGTCAGGGCATCGCCAATGCCGTGGGCCTGGCCATGGCCGAGGCGCACCTCGCCGCCAAGTTCAACAAGGCGGATTGCAAGGTTATTGATCACTACACCTACGTGATCATGGGCGACGGCTGCCACCAGGAAGGCGTGAGCGGCGAAGCCGCCTCCCTGGCCGGCCACCTGGGCCTGGGCAAGCTGATCGCCCTCTACGACGACAACCACATCACCATCGACGGAAACACCAATGTTTCCTTCACCGAGGATGTGCTGAAGCGCTACGAGGCCTACGGCTGGCACACCATCCACGTGCCCGATGGCAACACCGATGTGGATGCCATCGCCAAGGCCATCGCCGAGGCCAAGGCCGTGACCGATCGGCCCTCGATGATCAAGGTGACCACCACCATCGGCTACGGCTCCCCCAACAAGGCCAACACGGCTGGGGTGCACGGTGCAGCCCTGGGCGCCGAAGAAGCGGCCCTCACCCGTGAGGCCCTGGGCTGGAGCTACGGCGAGTTCGAAGTTCCCCAGGACGCCTACGACCAGTGGCGCCAGGCCATCAGCCGCGGTGCCGCCGCCGAGGCCGCGTGGAACGCCACCCTGGCTGACTACCGCACCAAGTACCCCAGCGAGGCCGCCCAGTTTGAGCGCCAGCTGCGCGGTGAGCTGCCCCAGGGTTGGGATGCCAACCTTCCCAGCTACAGCGCCGATGACAAAGGCCTGGCCACACGCCAGCACTCCTACAACTGCCTCAACGCCATCGGCCCCAACCTGCCCGAGTTGATCGGCGGTTCCGCCGACCTCACCCACTCCAACCTCACGGACATCAAGGGGGAGAAGGGTTTCCAGAAGGGTGCCGAGGCCAACCGCTACCTGCACTTCGGTGTGCGGGAGCACGCCATGGCCTCCATCCTCAACGGCCTCGCCTACCACGGCAGCGGCTTGGTGCCCTACGGCGGCACCTTCGCCGTGTTTGCCGGCTACATGGTGGGCGCCATGCGCCTCTCCGCCCTGAGCGAACTGGGCGTGATCTATGTGCTCACCCACGACTCCATCGGCCTCGGTGAAGACGGCCCCACCCACCAGCCGATCGAGACCCTGGCCAGCCTCCGGGCCCTGCCCAACATACTGGTGATCCGTCCTGGCGACGGCAACGAAACCAGCGGTGCCTACCAAGTGGCGATTGCCAACCGCAAGCGTCCCACCGTGCTGTTCCTCAGCCGTCAGGCCATGGCCAACCAGGCCAACTCCAGCGCCGCCGGCGTGGCCAAGGGTGGTTACATCCTGGAAGACAGCACCGGCACCCCCGATCTGATCCTGATCGGCACTGGCACCGAGCTCGAGCTCTGCACCAAGGCCGCTGCCCAGCTGCGGGCCGAAGGCAAGAACGTGCGTGTCGTGTCGATGCCCTGTGTGGAACTGTTCGAAGAGCAGGATGAGGCCTACCGCGAGAGCGTGCTGCCCTCCTCCGTGCGCAAGCGCCTGGTGGTGGAAGCCTCCAGTTCCTTCGGTTGGCACAAGTACACCGGCTTCGATGGCGACAGCGTGTCGATCGACCGCTTCGGCGCCTCCGCCCCCGGCCCCCTTCTCATGGAGAAGTTCGGCTTCACCGTGGACAACGTGGTAGCCAAGGCCAAGGCGCTGGGCTGATCACCCGAGCCTGGGGATCGCCGCAACGGCGCGGTCATATCTGCAACACTCCAGCCCCGCCTAACGGCGGGGCTTTTTGCTGTGTACAACCTCTAAAACGCTTCCAAAAGAAAGGCCCAGGGGCGAACCCCCGGGCCTTAGTGGAGTAGTGAGCCAGAACTCACACTGCCGCCGGCTCTCCGGCCTTCTGCTCCGCCAACACCTGCTCCAAGCCCGCTAGATCCTCATCGGTGATCTTGGTTTGCATCGGGCAGTGCTTGGGGCCACACATCGAGCAGAACTCTGCCTGCTTGTAGATATCTGCAGGCAGGGTTTCATCGTGATATTCACGGGCCCGCTCAGGATCCAGCGAGAGATCGAACTGCTTGTTCCAGTCGAAGGCGTAGCGGGCGCGGCTCAGTTCGTCGTCGCGGTCGCGGGAGCCGGGACGGTGGCGAGCGATATCGGCGGCGTGGGCGGCGATCTTGTAAGCGATCAAGCCATTGCGCACGTCCTCGGGGTTGGGCAGGCCCAGGTGCTCCTTGGGGGTCACGTAGCAGAGCATCGCCGTGCCATACCAACCGGCCATGGCCGCACCAATCGCACTGGTGATGTGGTCGTAGCCGGGGGCGATGTCGGTAACAAGCGGGCCGAGCACATAGAAGGGGGCCTCGCTGCACTCCTCCATCTGCTTCTTCACGTTGAACTCGATCTGGTCCATCGGCACGTGGCCCGGACCCTCCACCATCACCTGCACGTCGTGCTTCCAGGCGCGGCGGGTGAGCTCACCCAGGGTTTTCAGTTCGGCCAGCTGGGCCTCATCGGAAGCATCGTGAAGACAACCGGGACGCAGGGAATCACCCAGGGAGAAGGTGCAGTCGTAGCGCTTGAAGATCTCGCAGATGTCGTCGAAGCGGGTGTACAGCGGGTTCTGCTTGTGGTGATAGAGCATCCACTGGGCCAGGATGCCGCCGCCGCGGCTCACGATCCCGGTGAGGCGCCCCTTCACCTTGGGCAGGTGCTCGATCAACAGACCGGCGTGGATGGTCTGGTAATCAACGCCCTGCTGGCAGTGCTTCTCGATGATGTGCAGGAAATCATCTTCGGAGAGCTTCTCGATCGAGCCATGCACGCTCTCGAGGGCCTGATACACGGGCACCGTGCCGATAGGCACCGGCGAGGCGTTGATGATCGCTGTGCGCACCTCATCGAGATTCACGCCACCGGTGGAAAGATCCATCACGGTGTCAGCGCCATACTTCACCGCCAGCTCGAGCTTCTTGAGCTCTTCGCTCACATCGCTGGCATTGGGTGAGGCGCCGATGTTGGCGTTCACCTTGCAGCGCGAGGCGATGCCGATCGCCATCGGCTCCAGGTTGGGGTGGTTGATGTTGGCCGGGATGATCATGCGGCCCCGGGCCACCTCCTCCATCACCAGGGATTCGGGCAAGTTCTCCCGCTGGGCCACGAAGGCCATTTCCTCAGTCACCACGCCCTGGCGGGCGAAGTGCATCTGGGACACATTGCCTTGGCCTTGGCGCTTCTCGATCCAGGCGCTACGCATTAGAGCTACGGCGAAGTTAGGACTACAGACCCGGGGGGTCAGCGGTTCTGGGGCGCAGCTGGAGTTCGTCTCACTTCCCTGCGCCGGCATGACCCGGATCAGGTTCGGAGGGTGTGATCTCAGCCCATGGCCGCTGCCGGCCGGGCACCCCTAGTGACTTAGGAAACCTAGCAAGGCCGAAACCACAGGGGGCGCAGGGGTAAGGGCTCCGTGCGGTCCCTCCCTCAGGCCTGCAAGCCATTCAGGGCGGCCGCCACTACCCGATGGTCGCTGTCCTGCTGGAGGGTCACCAGCTCAGCGCGAGCCTGCTGGGCCACGGCCTGCCCCCCACCCTCATGCACCAGGCGCCCCAGGATCTCGGCACCCCCAACCCGCACAGTGCCATCGGCATCGGCGATGGCCAGGCGGGCCAACTGGAGCAGATCCTCGGCGGGGATCTCAGGGTGCTCCGCCACCGCTGAAAGAATGCTGCAGCGCAGCAACCACTGGCTGTCGCGCTGAAAAGCCGGCAGGAGCAGCGGCCAGGCCCGCTGCAACGAATGACTCACCAGCGCATTGGCCGCCTCGGCCCGCACGTTGGCGTCGTCGTCGTGCTCGAGGGCCTGCACCAGGGCCAGCCAGCCGGCTTCATTGCGCTTCATGCCCAGGCCGGCGCAGCTGAGCGAGCGCACCATGAAGGTGCTCTGCTCCAGGCCCAGCAACAACAGCGGCACGGCCTGCTCCTCCGGCACCTCCCTGAGCGCCGCCAGGGCAGGCATCGCCCGGCTGGGATCGCCGGACACGATCGCCTCGCGGAGTTGGTCCAGATCCATGAGGTCAGGGCTCGGGTGGAGGCGCTGGGCAGGGGTCAGAGGTGGCCTCCCGCAGGGCCGAGAGCAGCGCCTTGCGCCGGCGGCGCCAGCTCCAGGCACTCTGCACCAGCAGGCCCACGCCAATGCCCAGGGCCGGCAGGGCCTGCAGCCGGTCTGAACCCTGGCGCATCAGCAGCCCCACCAGACCCACCAACACCAGCAGCGGCGAGGAGAGCGCCAGCAGATCGCGGCTGAACTGGCGGGTGCCGCTCACGCTTGCGCCCTCCGGGCCTGCATCCAGCGCAGCAGGCTGAGGCTCAGCACCTGGATCCCCACCGCCAGGCAGCCTTCATCGGGCTCGAAGCTGTTGCTGTGCAGCGGCGTGCAGCCCTGGGGCCCCGCCACCCCCAGGCGGAACATGGTGCCCGGGGTATCCCGCTGCAACTCGGCGAAATCCTCGGCCCCCAGCGAGGGTTGCTCCAGCCAGCGCACGTTGCTGCGGCCCAGCACCTCCACGGCAGCCTCGGCCACCAACGCCGTGAGGGCCGGATCGTTGTGCACTGGGGGGGAGATGCAGCGGTAACGCACCCGGGCCTCACCCCCGTGGCCCTCACACAGGGCCTTTACCGTGTCCTCAATCCAGCCGGGCAGCTGGGCATGGACCTCAAGATCCAGGCAACGCACGGTGCCCAGCAGGCGCACATGGTCGGCAATCACGTTGAAGGCCTTGCCCCCCTCAATGCGCCCGAAGCTCACCACAACCGGATGCAGGGCATCGAGGCGACGGCTGATGGCCTCCTGCAACCCACTCACCACCCGGGCTGCAATCCAGATGGCATCGGTGCTCTGGTGGGGCCGGGCGCCGTGGCCACCTTCCCCGAGCACCTCCACCTCCAGCTCACCCGCCGCGGCCGTGAGGCTGCCACTACGCACCCCCACCGTGCCCACCGGCAAGCTCGGAAACACGTGCACCCCGAATAGCGCTTCCACGCCATCCATGGCGCCATCCGCCAACATCCAGGCCGCACCCTGGGCCGTTTCCTCGGCCGGCTGAAACAGCAGCCGGACCCGCGCCGTGAGTTGATCGGCCAAGGGCGCCAGCAGCCGCGCCACCCCCAGGCCCACAGTGGTGTGGATGTCGTGGCCGCAGGCGTGCATCAGGCCCTGGTGGCGCGAGGCAAAGGCCACCCCCGTGCGCTCCTCCACCGGCAGGGCATCCATATCCACCCGCAGGGCCACTAGCGGGGCCAGCCGGCCGGCACCATCGAGCTCGGGCCCCAGCTCCGCCAACACCCCGGTGCGGCCCACCCCCTCCTGCACAAGCCAGCCCAGGCCCCGCAGCTCCCCGGCCACCAGCGCGGCCGTCTGGTGCTCGTTGCCGCTCAGTTCAGGGTGGGCGTGCAGGTGACGCCGCAGGGCAATCAGCTCCGGCAGGGCAGCCTCCAGCGCAGACCCCAACGCGGCCTCAAGCTGCGGAAGCTCGCTGGCCGCACTGGATGCCACGGGGGCTGCTGGGGTCATCGGCTGGCCAGGGCGCGGAAAGCCTCGAGAGCGTGCACCGGCTGGGGGGGCCAGCGCCGTATCTGCAACAGCCATTCTGACTGGCGGTAGCGGGTGTCCAGCCCCGAGGCGGCCGCCCAGTTGCTCTCCGCCTCGCCGCTGGCGCCCCTCTGCCAGAGCAAGGCGGTGAGGCCGGCGCGGGCATCGGCAAACAGCGGGTAGCGGCGGATCAGGTTGCGCAGCTGCTGCTCCGCCGCATCCAGATCACCGAGCTGAAAGGCCGCCAGGGCCGCACTGGAGCGGGCCATGGCAAAGCCCGGCCGCCCATCGGCGGCCTGGGTGAAGCTGGCCCGCGCCGCACCCCAATCCCCCAGGGCCCCCTGCACGTTGCCGAGGTTATAGAGGGCGGAGGCATCGGGATCGCGTCCCGCCTCGGCATCGCGCTCGAGAATCCAGCGGTAGTCCGCCTCGGCAGCGGCCCACTGGCCCAGGGCCTCCTCGGCGGTGCCGCGGTTGAGATGGGGATCGGCGCTCACCGGATCGAGCTCCATGGCCCGGGTTTGATCGCGGATCGCGGCGGCGGCATCGCCGAGGGCCAGCTGCACATTGCCGCGGTTGCTCCAGGCCGCCGCATCGCCGGGGGCCTGCTCCAGCACCTGGTTCCAGAGGGGCAGGGCCTGCTCGAAGCTGCCCTCCCGGCTGGCCCGCAGGGCCTGCTCAAACAGGGCTTGAGCCGAGGGCGAGGCGTCCCCGGCCGCCAGGGCAGGGTGGGGCTGCAGCAGCCCGACAGCGCCGCTGAGCAGCACGGCCAGCAGCAGGGCTAGAAGGCGTGTCATGCGGCGGCATCCAGATGGGCCCGACCCGCCTCGGTGATCACGCGCCCCCGGGGGGTGCGCTGCAGCAAACCCTGTTGCAACAGGAAGGGCTCCACCACCGCCTCGAGGGTGGCGGGATCTTCCCCCAGGCCCGCCGCCAGGGTGTCGAGCCCCACCGGGCCGCCGCCATAGCCGTCCTGCAGCAACTGCAGCAATCGCCGATCGCTGGCATCGAGGCCGCGGCCATCCACCCGGTGCAGGCTGAGGGCTTCATGCACCAGAACAGCCGTGACCCGGCCATGGCCGCCCACGGCAGCCACATCGCGCACCCGCCGCAGCAGGCGGTTGGCGATGCGGGGGGTGCCACGGCAGCGGCGGGCCACCTCCAGGGCCGCGGCGGAATCCAGCTCGAGCTGCAGCAACCCGGCCGCCCGTTGCACGATCGCCTGGAGATCCTCGAGCCCGTAGAACTCCAGCCGCTGGATCAGGCCGAAGCGATCCCGCAGCGGCGAACTCAACGACCCGGCGCGGGTGGTGGCGCCCACGAGGGTGAACGGGGCTAGCGGCAAGCTGCGGGTGCGAGCCGTGGTGCCCTTGCCCACGGTGAGATCGAGGCGAAAGTCCTCCATGGCGGGATAGAGAATCTCCTCGGCCACCCGATTGAGCCGGTGGATCTCGTCGATGAACAGCAGCTCACGGGGCTGCAGGTTCACCAGCAGGCCCACGATGTCGCGCGGGCGCTCCAGGGCGGGCGCACTGGTGATGCGGCAACGCACCCCCAGTTCCTCGGCCAGCACCAGGGCCATGGTGGTTTTGCCCAGACCCGGCGGGCCGTAGAGCAACACGTGATCCAGGGCTTCCTCGCGGGCCTGGGTGGCCTCCACCGCAATGCCCAGCACCTGCTTCAGCTCGCTCTGGCCGATGTAGTCCGCCAGCCGCCTCGGCCGCAGCGAATCTTCCCGCAGGATCGGCGCTTCTGCAGCTGCCTCTTCAGGCACGGGCGCCGGATCCACCAGCCGCTGGTGAGGCTCCGGCGCTACCCCTGCAGATCCCGAGGACACGATCGCCATGGCCTGAGGGTACCGGGGGCTCCCTAGGGTCGGGAGACCCCAGGGACGATTCCGGAGCGGCGATGGCGAAGGGCGGAGGCAAGAAGAGCGCCAAGGCCCAGCGCGACGCCGCCAACAAATTGCTGGCGGACAACCGCTTTGCGCGCCACCAATACGAGATTCTCGAAACCCTGGAGTGCGGCATCGAACTGCTGGGCACCGAGGTGAAATCGATCCGAGCGGGGCAGGTGAACCTGCGCGATGGCTTCTGCCTGATTCGCAAGGGCGAGTTGCAGCTGCACAACGTGCACATCTCCCCCCACAGCCACGCCGGGGCCTACTTCAACCACGACCCCCTGCGCACCCGCAAACTGCTGGCCCACGGCCGCGAGATCGAGAAACTGCGGATCGCCCTGGAGCAGAAGGGCCTCACCCTGATCCCCCTGAACCTGCACCTCAAGGGCTCCTGGATCAAGGTGACGGTGGGCCTGGGCAAGGGCCGCAAACTGCACGACAAGCGCCACGAGGAACGGCGCAAACAGGACATCAAGGACGCCAAGGCCGCCATCGCGCGCCTTTAGTTCCGGGGCCGGGCACTCGCCCTTCGCGAACGGCCTCTGGCGTCAGTTCACTGGTGGTGGCGGCGGGGCGGTGGGCTGGGCGGGGCCCCCAGCTTCCGCCGGGGCAGCCGGGGCCCCTGGCTCGACCCCGGCGGGGGCTTCTGATACGCGACTCGGCGGTGGCTCAGGCGCCGGATCCGCCCGCAGGGACAGGGTAATCAGGCCGGGCGCCACGCCCTCATTGGTCACCAGCAGCTGCACCGGCGAGCGGCTCACCTTGCCCACACTCACCACCCGCAAGGGCCCTTTGGCCTCCAGCACACTGCCATCGGCACCGAACACAGTCATCTGCATCAGCGGCGAGCCGTTCACCCCCAGCACCAGCCGGCTGCCGGCGGGTAGCCGGATCGGGAACAGGCGGGCACCACCGGCCGCCACAGACGCCGATACCACGTTGGTTTGCCCCAGGCGCGACTGGATCGGCTCGATGCGAACGTTGGCCAGGCCCTGCTCGGCGGCGGCATACCAGAGCTGACGAAAGGGTTCAGGGGGGATGTCATCACTGGAGCGGCCGGGCAGCAGGTTCTGGGCACTACCGGACACCAGTTGACGCAGCACATCGGCGCTCAGGCCCTGAGCCACCAGGGTGGCCTGCCGCTTACGCCAGTCGCCGGCGCTGAAGCTGCCCAGGCGGGGGCGGATCTCCAGGGGCAGCTGTTCCACCCGGCTCAACCACTCCTCCGCCAGCCCGTTCCACACCTTGCGCAGGGGCGCGTCGTCGAGGGAGTCGGTGGGGAGGCGGCCACCGCGCTCGGGGAACTGGGCCAGCAGGCTGGCATCCACCAACCGCAAGAACCAGCCGCGATCGATCTGCAGCGCCCGCAGGCGGTTGAGCAGCTGCTGGCGTTGATCCACCTCCGCGGGCGGCAGGCTGCTGGGCAGCTGCAAAACACTGCCGGCATCGGTGGTAGCCACCTTGCCGCGGCTGAGCACCAGCCAGCCCAGGGCCGTGCCCACCACCGCGGAGATCACCAGGGCGAGCACCACCGGCCACAGACTGCCCTCGGCGGCCTCTTCCTTCTCCTCCTGGCGGGAGCGGACCGGGGGGGGCTCAGGCGTGGGCTGGCGCAGGGCGGGCAGTTCAGGTTCAGGGGGCGGCGGCACCAGCGCCACCGTGCGATCAGCCCGAGGCACGGGGCCAGTGCTGTCCGGCATGGGCAACTGCTGCACGGCCTGCAGGGCCGCCGCCGCCGAGGGGTAACGCCCCTGGACTTCGCTGCTCAACAGCCGCTCCAGCACCGTCTTGAGTTGTGGTTCGGCGTCGAGACAGGCCGGCCAGCGCCACTGCATCGACACCGGATCCAGCAGCTGGGCGGGCTCCTCACCGCTGAGCAGCACCAGGGCCACCACCCCCAAGCCGTAGAGGTCCATCCAGGGCTCGGCCGGATCGCCGCGGCCCAACTCAGGGGCGCCATAGCCCGGCGTGACCCCCTCGGCTGGCGCCCCCTGCCCGCGCACCAGGCCGAAATCCAGCAGCACTGGCAGGCCATCGCGGTCGCGGCGCAGCAAGTTGGCGGGCGTGAGATCACCGTGCAGGAACTGCTGGCTGTGCAGCACCGCCAACACCGGCAACAACTGGCGCAGCAGCAGCAGCACCTCACCGGCACCGAAGACCATCTGGCGCTCACGCCGGCCGGCCAGCAGCTCGGCGTAGGTGCGGCCCTCCTGCCACTCGCGGGCCAACCAGAGGGTGCCCTCCTCCTCGAGCAAGCCACCGCAGCGGGGCACCTGGGGATGCAGCACCCCCTGCAGCCGCGGCCACAGAGCCTTGAAGCGAGCCTGGAGCTCAGGCTGATCGGCGTCCAGCTGGCGCAACACCACCGGGGCCTCGCCGGCCAGCAGGTCACTGGCGCGCCAGAGCCGGCCCTGGCTGCCATGGGCCAGCTCCGCCTCGAGCCGGTAGCGCTCGCCGATCACGCGATTCCTCATGCAGCGCGCACAGGTTGCTGCAAACCCTTGCTGGCCAACCAGTCGCCGTCATAAAGCCGTGACCGATAGCGATCGCCGCTGTCGCACAGCACCGTCACGATCGTGTGGCCAGGCCCCATGCGCCGGGCCGTCTCCACCGCCGCTGCCACGTTGATGCCCACTGAACCGCCCAGGAACAGCCCCTCCTGCCAAAGCAGCCGGTAGATGGTGTCGAGGGCCTCCTGGTCGTGGATGCGCACGGCATCGTCCACCGGGGCTCCTTCGAGGTTGGCCGTGACGCGGCTGTTGCCGATGCCCTCGGTGATGGAGCTGCCCTCGCTGCTGAGCTCACCAGCCGTGGCCCAGCCATAGAGGGAGCTGCCGTGGGGATCGGCCAGCACACAGCGCACCCGTGGGTTCTGCTGCTTGAGATAAAGGGCCACGCCCGCGTAGGTGCCGCCGGTACCGGTGGCCGCCACCCAAGCATCCACCTTGCCGGCGGTTTGCTGCCAGATCTCCGGACCGGTGGACTGGGCGTGGGCGCGGCGATTGGCGAGGTTGTCGAACTGGTTGGCCCACACCGCCCCCGGCGTTTCCTCGGCGATGCGGCCGGACAAGCGCACGTAGTTGTTGGGGTCGCGGTAGGGCACCGCCGGCACGGTGCGCACCTCGGCCCCCAGGCTGCGCAGCAGGCCGATTTTCTCCGCGGACTGAGTGTCCGGAATCACGATCAGGGCCTTGTAGCCGCGGGCATTGCAGAGGTGGGTGAGGCCGATGCCGGTGTTGCCCGCGGTGCCCTCCACCACGGTGCCGCCGAGCTGCAGCAGCCCCTGCTCCTCAGCCTCCAGCAGGATCCCCAGGGCCGCGCGATCCTTCACGGAGCCGCCGGGATTCATGAACTCGGCCTTGCCGAGGATCTCGCAGCCCGTGAGCTCACTGAGCCCATGGAGCCGAATCAGGGGCGTGTTGCCAACGGCGCCAACGAATCCTGAGGTGATGCCACCCATCGCCACGTCCGTTGCCATCGCACTGGTGGTGGGATCGTAGGGGCGACTGACGCCTGAGCTGGGGCCCTCTAGGGTCGCCACAGACACACCGCCCTGATGGCGTTTCCCCCCACCGCTTCCGCCCTGTTGCAGCGGTTGAGGGATGTGCGGAGCCACAGCGAGGCCCTGATCGCCGGCCTGCAGCCGGAGGATCTCTGCCTGCAGGGCATGGTTGACTCGAGTCCGCCGAAATGGCACCTGGGCCACACCAGCTGGTTCTTCGAGGAATTCCTGCTCAAGGCACCGGAGCTGGCGCCTTTGATCCCTGGCTATGAGCCCGCCGATAACCGCTGGGGCTACCTGTTCAACAGCTACTACGAGGCGGTGGGCGCCCGGCACCCCCGGCCGCAGCGTGGCCTGCTCACCCGGCCGGCCATCGCCGCGGTACTGGCCTGGCGGCAGCGGGTCACGGCGGCGGCGGCAGAGCTGATCGAGCAACTGGAAGGCTGGGAGCCCAGCGCGGCCCAGCCCTGGCTGGAGCTGGTGGAGCTGGGGCTGCAGCACGAGCAGCAGCATCAGGAGCTGCTGCTGATGGACCTGCTGGATGGCTTCAGCCGCAACCCGCTGGAACCCACGGCCTTCGCCAGCGAGGATCCCAGCCAACCGGAGGCTCGCTACGAGGCCGTGGCGGCCGGCGAGAGCGAGCAACCCACCTGGCTGCAGCTGGCGGGGGGGCTGGTGGAGATCGGCCATCCAGGTGCTGGCGGCGGATTCCATTTCGATAACGAGGGGCCCCGCCATCGCGTGTGGCTGGAACCCTTTGCCATCGCTTCCCACCTGGTGAGCAATGGCGCCTTCGAGGCCTTCATCGCCGATGGCGGCTACCGCCGCCCGGAGCTGTGGATGAGCGAGGGCTGGGCGGTGGTGCAGCAGCGGGGCTGGCAAGCGCCGCGCTACTGGCGCGGGGAGTGGGAGTTCAGCCTGGCGGGACGGCGCCCCCGCAGCCCCGCAGCGCCCGTGCGGCACCTGAGCTGGTTCGAGGCCGATGCCTATGCCCGCTGGGCCGGGGCGCGGCTCCCCAGCGAGGCGGAGTGGGAGCTGGCCGCAGCCGGTGGGGCCCTGTCCCAGGCCCATGGGGCCCTGTGGCAGTGGACCGCCAGCCCCTACAGGCCCTATCCCGGCTTCACGCCAGCGGCGGGGGCGGTGGGGGAATACAACGGCAAATTCATGACCTCCCAATTCGTGCTGCGAGGCAGCTGCTTCCTCACCCCGCCAGGCCACGAACGCCTCAGCTACCGGAACTTCTATCCACCGGCGAGCCGCTGGATGGCGGCTGGCCTGCGCCTGGCACAGGGGGGATTCCCCCTGTGACGGGACGCCTCAGCACCCCTGAGCTGATCAACCTGCATCCGGCAGCGGCGGACATGCGGCGCCTGGTGCTCGAGGGCCTGAGCCGATCCCCCAAGCAGCTGCCGGCCTGGTTCCTCTACGACGCCGAGGGCTCGCGGCTGTTCGAGCTGATCTGCCAGCAGCCGGAATACAGCCTCACCACCACCGAAACGGCCCTGCTGGAGCGGGAGGCGCCGGCCATCGCCGCGGCCCTGGGGCCCGGCACCCTGGTGGAATTTGGGGCGGGCAGTGCCCGCAAGGTGAGTCCGCTGCTGGCGGCCATGCAAGCCGCCGCCCTGCGGCCGGCCTACGTGGCTCTGGACATCAGTGCCGAGCATCTGCAAGCCGCCTGCGGGCGGCTGCAACAGCGCCACCCCGAGGTGCCGATGCTGGGGGTGTGCTGCGACTACAGCCAGCTGGAGCAGCTGCCGGCCCACCCCCTGCTGAGCGGCACCGCCCACCTGGGCTTTTTCCCCGGCAGCTCCCTGGGCAATTTCCAGCCGCACGAGGCCCAGGCCCTGCTGGCCCAGTTCCGGCGCCTACTGGGGCCCGGCGGCAAACTGCTGATCGGCATCGATCAGCCCAAACCCGTGGAGCGGCTGGAGGCCGCCTACGACGACGACGCTGGGGCCTCGGCAGCCTTCGCCTTCAACCTGCTGAACCGGCTGAATCGCGATCTGGAGGGAACGTTCGATGCCGAAGCTTTCCGCTACCGGGCCCGCTGGGTGGCGGAAGCCAGCCACATCGAAATGGCCCTAGTGAGCCAGCGGGATCACACAGTGAGAGTGGCGGGTGTGGCCTGGAGCTTCGCCGCCGGCGAGCCGCTGCTCACTGAAACCAGCGCCAAATACAGCCCGGCGGCCTTCCTGCACCTGGCGGCTGGCGCCGGCTGGCGCGCCCAGGCCCGCTGGAGCGACCCGGCCGAGGATCTATCGCTGCACCTGCTGGTACAGGCAGACTCGCCCCAGGAGCTTTGAAGCCATGTCCCGCGAAGACCAGCGCCGCGCCGTGCGCGCAATGCGCGAGGGCCTGATCAGCCAGCTGGAAGAGCTCTATGGGGCAGCCTTCGAAACGCTCGCTAGCCAGGAACTGGGCGAAGGCGGCATCGCGCGGCTCACCCAGCTGCTGCTGCGCTCCCGCGAAGCCGCCATCACGCCCCTACAAGAAGAGATCGAAGCCCCGCTGATCACCCGGGCGCCCGACCAGGCCGGCCAGGGGCTGTGAGCAGCAGCTGGTTCGAGCAGCTGGAGGCCCAGCTGGAGCGCCAACTGGAGGCCTTTCTGCAGGCGAATCCGGCCCAGGAGGCCCTGCTACAGGAACAGGAGCAACAGGAACGCCAGCAGCGCCTCAAGCAGCAACGGCTGGACCTACAGCAACAGGCGGAACACACCCGTACTGGCCTGCTGCAACTGGCCAACGACATTGCCCAGTGGCAACAGCGGCTCCAACGGGCCCAGGCGGCCGGTGCCACAGACCTGGCCCAGCGCGCGGAAGCCCACGTGCACCAGCTGATGGCCCAGGGCCGCGACCGCTGGCAGGCCCTGGGCGCCCTCGGCCACCAATTCCGCCAGGTGGAAGGGGAACTGGAGCAGCTGGCCCAGGCCAGGCCGGCCCCCCCACAGGCTACGAGCGCGGGAGTTGAACCAGACCTGAATCAGGCCTGGGCCGCCTTTGAAGCGGAACAGGAGCTGGAGCAGCTGCGCCGTGCCCAGGGGCCGGGCTCCTGATCCAGGGTGGGGACATCGCGCCCAGCACTGTGCAGGCCGCTCCCACAACTCCCCTGCTGCCCCACCGATGGGTTTCCTGCTCTCCAAGCTGCTACCACTGCTGCTCTATCCCCTCGGGCTGGGGCTATTGCTGCAGCTGGCGGGCCAGGGCGCTGCCGCACGCCAGCGGAGGTGGGGCCCCTGGCTGAGTGGGGCTGGCCTGGCCCTGCTGTGGCTGGCCTCCATGCCCTTGATCAGCCGGCAGCTGATCTGGGGCCTGGAGGAACGCAGCGCAGACCTCACCCCCGCCGTGCTGCCCAAGGCCAATGCGGTGGTGGTGCTGGGGGGCGGCCTGCGCCCAGGCCTGGCCCCACGGACAGGTGTGGAGGTGGCTGAGGGGGGCGACAGGCTGCTCATGGGTCTGCGGCTGTTGCGCCAAGGCAAGGCACCCCTGCTGGTGGCCAGCGGCGGGCGGGTGAGTTTCACCCGTGGCGACCCTGCTCCCCCGGAAGCGCACTGGGCCCGGGATCTGGCCCAGGAGTTGGGGGTGCCGGCCGAACAGATCCTGCTGAACCCCAACTCCCGCACCACGGCAGAAGAAGCAAGGGATATCGGCCAACTGGGCAGCCGCCGCGGTTGGACGCGGGTGCTGCTGGTCACCAGCGCCTTTCACATGCCCCGGTCCCTGGCCAGCTTCCAACAGCGCAGCGGCCTGGAGGTGGTACCTGTGGCCTGCGACTACCAACTACCCAGCCGCGCCAACTACGGGGAACCCACCGCTGGCAGCGTGCTCAAGAGTTTGCTGCCGGATGCCGAATTCCTCTACCTGAGCACCGTGGCCCTCAAGGAACACATCGGCTTGGCGGCCTACCGCCTCAAGGGATGGTCTTGAACATCAACCTTTGGGGGCCGGGGGCACCAAACTCACGCCCTCGGGTGGTGGCGTGGGATCAGGATCGGCGATCAACATGTGCTGGAGCACGATTTCGGGGCGCTCACTGTCGCGCCAGCGGATGCGATAGGCCGGCATTTTGGTGCCACGGCTGGTGGTCTGCTCCACCGGTTCCATCACCCAACCCCGACGGGAACGACCCTGCGGGTTGCGCTTGACCACTGCATCCGCATGTTTGAAGCGGAAACCGACGCGCTCACCACTCATGGAATCGTGAACCCCGGATGGGGGAGATTGCCTACTAGGGTCGATTATCCCATTGCGGCGGCCACGGTCTGTGTGCCGGCACCGGTATCGGAGCGGATCTCCTGCCGGGCTTCGGGTTTGAGCAGCGGAAACGCGATCACATCGCGGATCGAAGGGCTGTCGGTGAGCAGCATCACCAGGCGATCGATCCCGATGCCCAAACCTCCCGTGGGGGGCATGCCCACCTCCAGGGCCTGGAGGAAGTCCTCGTCCACCTGCTGGGCCTCGTCATCCCCGGCGGCCTTGCGGGCCTGCTGGGCCTCCAGGCGCTGGCGCTGATCCACCGGATCGATCAGTTCACTGAAGGCATTGGCAGTTTCGCGGCCCACGATGAACAGCTCAAAGCGCTCCACCATCCCTGGCTTGCTGCGGTGGGCCCGGGCCAGGGGCGAGTTCTCCACGGGGTAATCGATCACGAAGGTGGGCTGAATCAACTCCGCCTCTACCCGCTGCTCGAAGGCCTCCACCAGCAACCGACCCACCGAATCCGCCAGGGCAGGCACCTCCAGCCCCTGGGCCCGCATCGCCGCGGCCGCCTCCTCGCGGGAGGTGAAGACAGTGAAATCCAGGCCAGTGGCGGCCTGCACCAGCTCATGCATGGTGGCCCGTCTCCAGGGGGGCGCCAGATCAATGTCCGTGCCCTGGTAGCTGATCTGGGTGGAGCCGCACACCTGCTGGCACACATGGGCAATCAGCTGCTCCGTGAGCTCCATCATGTCGGTGTAATCGGCATAGGCCTGGTAGATCTCCACCGAGGTGAACTCGGGGTTGTGGCGCGTGCTCACCCCCTCGTTGCGGAAGATCCGGCCCAGCTCGTACACCCGCTCAAAGCCACCCACCACAAGCCGCTTGAGGTGCAGCTCGGTGGCGATGCGCAGGGTGAGGGGCAGATCCAGGGTGTTGTGGTGGGTTTCAAACGGCCGGGCATCGGCACCGCCCGGCACGCTTTGCAACACCGGCGTTTCGATCTCCAGAAACTCGCGCTCATCCAGCCAACGGCGCATCGCACTCACCGCCACGGCCCTGCGCCGGAAGGTTTCGCGAGTGTGGGGCGACACGATCAGATCCAGGTAGCGCTGGCGATAGCGCTTCTCCACGTCCGCCAGGCCGTGCCACTTATCGGGCAGGGGCTGGAGCGATTTGGTGAGCATGGTCCAGCCCTTCACCTTCACCGACAGCTCACCGCGATCGGTGCGGCGCAAGCTGCCCTGCACGCCGATCAGGTCGCCGGCATCCACCAGGGAGGTGAGGTGGGCAAAGGCCTCGGGATCCTCCGGCATGGAAGCCTGGAGGGTGGCCTTCTCAATGAACAGCTGGATCGGACCGGTTTCATCCGCCAGGGTGAAGAAAGCGAGCTTGCCCATCACCCGACGGGTCATCACCCGGCCGGCCACGGCCACGACCACATCGCACTCCTCACCGTTGGCCAGGTCGGCGTGGGCCTGTTGCAAGGCCGCGTTGCGGTGACTGGGCTCGAAACGTAGGCCATAGGGTCCCTGACCCAGGGCAGCCAGGGCCTTGCCTTTCTCCAGGCGGGTGTCACGCAGCTCCGACAAGGGTCCAGGGGCTCAATTGGGGCCCATCCTGCAGGATCAGCCGGCCGCCGCCGCCATGCCGGCATCGCCCATCCGCTGGGAGGCGTAGCCGGTGCCACGCACCGTGAGGATCAGCTCAGGATTGCGAGGATCGGGCTCAAGCTTGCCCCGCAGACGCGCCACGTACACGTCCACCACTCGGAGATCGGCGGCGCGACGCGGCGGGTAGCCCCAGAGCTGCTCGAGGATCTCGGCACGGGGCACCACCCGACCAGGATCGCGGAACAGCAACTCGAGCAGGCTGAATTCGGTGTAGGTGAGGCCGATGCGCTCGCCGTCGCGGGTCACCTGACGGCGGTTGGTGTCCACCACCAGATCCCCCACCCGCAGCACCCCCTGGCCCGCCGGCACATCCCGGGGTTCGGCACCAGCCGAGCCGCGGCCCACCCGGCGCAGGATCGTGGCGATGCGGGCCTCCAACTCCTTGGGGCTGAACGGCTTGGGCAAGTAATCGTCGGCACCGAGATCCAGGCCGGCAACCCGCTCGGCAATGGCATCGAGGGCCGAAAGGAAGATGATCGGCACACAGGATTCAGCCCGCAGCCGGCGACACACGGCGAAGCCATCCAGCTTCGGCAGCATCACATCCAGCACGACGAGATCGGGCTGCTCCTTGTGAAACAGGGCCAGGGCCTCTTCGCCATCTTGGGCGCAAACCACCCGGTAACCCGCCAACTGCAGGCGCATCACCAGAACCCGCCGCACGGCCGCCTCGTCGTCGACGACGAGCAAGGTGGCGCGATGCTCCCCTGGAGATCCCCCCTGTTCGGCTTCACCCAGCCGTGGCTGGTCCTCCAGGGGCATGTCCACAACAGGGGATGAAGAAGCGCAACGATACCTCTCAAGATGGACGTCAAGTCGCCCAAACCGCCTGGAAACAGGCCCCGAAGCGTCACTCTTAACGATTTCTTCGGAGTCAATTAAAAATCGCGAGCGCCCATTGCGGTGGCCGGGGGCTGCTCAGTGATGTTGCACAGCGTGCTGCTGGGCAGCCTCAGGCCACCGCCCCCCCGCATAGGCATTCCACTGGCGCTCGGCCTCCGCCAGCGCCCGATCGCTGCTGATCTGGCCGAGCATGGCCCGCTGCAGCTGGGTGTACACAATCGCCTGTAGACGTTTCACACCGGGGCTGGCGGGCACCAGCACCCGGGCGCGGCCAAGGGTGTCGGCGGAGAGCAGCCGGGCCTGCTGCACCAGCGCCTCCGCCGGCTGGGCGAGCCGCTCGCGTCGCAGCTGCAGCTCCAGCTGCTGCAGGGCACCAGCGGACGACGGCAACACCCGCGCCTGCTCCGCGAAACGGGCCTGGTTGGCGGCGTTGGTGAGGAACAGGGCAAAGCTGGCAGCCGGCTTGGGCAGCCGGCTCTGTTGGGGCCCCGCCAGGGTCATCACCGCCACATTGGCCTGGCCATCGCTGCCGGTAATCGGCGGGAAGGGGCGGGTGGCGGCCGCAATGCCGGGGGCGTTGGTCTGGATGCTGCGCAGGAACTCGGCCCCGCTGCCCACCTGGGCCAGCTCACCGCTCTGATACAGCTCGATAGCCCGGCGATAGCCCTGACTCACCACCTCCCGGGGTAGCAGGCCGCGGCGGTAGAGATCGGTCCAGAAGGCGAAGGCGTGGCGCCCGGCGGGACTGTTGAAAGCGGCGCGCTGACGTTCATCCAGCAGCGTCACCCCCATCTGCACCAGGGTTTCCAACAGCTCAGCCGAGTCGTCCGGCACCACCGTGACGAACAGGGCGTAGCGGCCGGTGCGGCGCTTCACCGCCTCGGCGTAGGCCGGCAACTCCTGCCAGGTGCGGGGCGGAGCGCTATATCCAGCCTTGGCGAGCAGGGACGTGTTGGCCAGGGTGATCCGGGCCGTGAGGTACCAGGGAATGGCGTATTGCTGGGGGGCGCCATCGGGGCCGGCGCTGCGGCCCGCCTGCCAGATCTGCGGCAGATAGCCGGAGGCCGCCGCTGGAGGCAGCACCGGATCCAGGGGCAGCAGCCCACCCTTGCTTGCCAGGTTGGCGGCAAACAGGGGGTTGAGGTTCACCACATCGGGCGCCGTGCGCGCAAACACCGCCGCCAGCAGCTTGCGCTCCACCGAGCCCCAGGGCACGTCGGTCCACACCACGTCGTAGCCGGGGTTCTGGCGCTCCCACTCAGCGATCACCCCCTGGATGTAGCCATTGAATTTGGGGGCCAGATCCAGGGTCCAGAACTGGATCTGCTTCGGCTCTGCCTGGGGCGCCCGGCAGCCCGCCAGCAGCAGGGCAAGGCCAGCGGCAGCACCCGCCAGCCAACGGCGCCGCGATATCAGATGCGCCATGGCCATCAACCCCGCAGCGACGCCACCTGGCGCCAGCGCAACAACAACAACGAGCAGATCATCGGAGCCAGAAGTGCGGTGAGCAGGGTCTGCACCAAGAGGATGTGGAGGCCGGCCTGCGGCCATTGGCCCTGGAGCTGGAACTGCAGCAGCAGGCTGCCCCCCAGGGCCAGGCTGCCCAACAACGCCAGCAGCCCCAGACTGAAACTGCGCTCAATCGGGGCCCCGAGCCGGCCCAGCCGGCCCCACCACCAGCCGAGCAGCAGCAGCACTGGCACCTCCGTGACATCGCCCAAGTGGAGCGCATCCAGCACCAGACCCAGGGACAGGCCAGCAATGGCACCAGAGCGAGGGCCATCCACCAAGGCCCAGGGCAACAGCCACAGCACCGCCCAACTGGGAGCCACCCCAGCGATCTTGAGGAAGCCGGGGGAGGCCAGGGTCAGCAGCGGTACCGCCAGACCCGTGGCCCCACACCAGCGCTGGCGATGCAGCACACCCATGGTTCAGCGGGCACTCCGAGTCACCACCTGCACCCAGTCCACCGCATCCACGGGGGCACTGAGTTGCACCACGGCATCGGGGGCCGGCACCTGCTGCTCATCCACCGACTGCACCACCCCCACGGTGATGTTGGGCGGCACCAGGGTGCTGGCGGGGGAGGTGGTCACCACGTCGCCGGGACGCACACCGGTGTCCTTATCCAGGAACTGGAGCTTGGGCCTTGGGGTGCCGAGGCCCGTGAGCAAGCCATGGCGCTGAGTGCGGGCCACCCACACCCCCAGGCGACTGGAGGGGCTAGTGAGCAAGGCCACCCGCGCCGTGGTGGGCGTGACACTGGCCACCCGGCCGAGCATGCCGCCAGGAGCCAGCACGGCATCCCCGGGGGCCACACCATCGAGGCTGCCCTTGCCCAGCTCCAGCTGCTGCCACCAGCCACCGCTGTCGCGGGAGATCACAGCGGCGCTGAGCTTCGCCCCAGGGGCGCGATCGAGGGCTAGCAAACCGCGCAGGCGCACATTGTCCTGCTCCAACTGGGTGAGGCGCGACTGGTCAGCGAGCTGCTTGGCGGAACGCAGCCACTCGGACTGGGCCGACCCAGGCCAGAAGGGGCGACTCAACAGGGCATAGGCATCGGCAACGAACGCCCCCTTGCTCAGCCGCACCCCCACCAGGGCCAGGAGCAGCAACCACCAGGGCCAGGCCTGAATGAGCTTGTGCAACGTGGGGACGCGGGGCAAGCGCCCGTTCATGGGGTTCAGGAGGCAGACCTGGCGAAGTCAGGCGTGTCGAGCACCCGCTCAAGGCGCTTGTAGTCCTCCAGCACCCGACCGCAACCGTTCACCACGCAGAGCAGGGGGTCTTCGGCCACGTGCACGAGGATGCCCGTCTCGTGGCTGATCAGATCGCTGATGCCACGCACCAAGGCGCCACCACCGGCCAGCATGATGCCGCGGTCCACGATGTCGGCAGCCAGTTCGGGCGGTGTGCGCTCGAGGGTGCGCTTCACGGCCTCCACGATCACGTTGAGTGGCTCGGCCATGGCCTCGCGCACATCGCCGGCACGCACGTTGATCGTGCGCGGCAAGCCGGAGAGCAAGTGCAGACCCCGCACATCCATAGAGGTCTCATCGTGCGTGTTGTCGGGGAAGGCCGAACCGATGCGGATCTTGATCTCCTCCGCGGTGCGTTCACCCACCACCAAGTTGTGCACCTTCTTGAGGTACACGCCGATGGCATCACTGAGCTCGTCGCCGGCAACCCGCACGGATTCGCTCAGCACGGTGCCGCCCAGGCTCAGCACGGCCACCTCTGTGGTGCCGCCGCCGATGTCCACGATCATGGTGCCCACGGGCTCGGTGACGGGCAGGCCCGCACCGATGGCGGCCGCCACGGGCTCATCAATCAGGTGCACCTCACGGGCACCGGCCAGGCCAGCCTCACGCACGGCGCGGCGCTCCACGCCGGTAACGCCACTGGGAATGCCGATCACCAGACGGGGGGCCACGATGCCGCGGCCTTCATTGCCCTTCTGAATGAAGGTTTTGATCATCTGCTCGGCGGCATCGAAATCGGCGATGACGCCATCGCGCAGGGGGCGCACCGCGCGGATGTTGCCGGGGGTGCGGCCCAGCATCAGCTTGGCCTCGTCACCCACGGCCAGAGGCACACCCCGCTCGAGATCGAGGGCCACCACAGAGGGCTCCTGCAGCACGATGCCCTTGCCGGACACGTACATCAGGGTGTTGGCGGTTCCCAGATCGATGCCGATGTCGCGTGAGAGCTGGAAACGCTTAAAAAACACAGGTGACCCACCGAGCGGGCCAAATCATAGGTGGATTGGCTGAAGCAGCCGGATCCAGCAGGCTCTGCCATAGCCCCGGCGGCAGGGGCCTCTGGAACATCCGGGCCAAAGGGTGGAACTCTCTTGAGGAAGCACCCCGACCAGGGGCTGCATCATGAATCCAACGCATCAACAGGAGAACGCCATGGGCGTCAATTCCGTGACCCTCGTCGGCCGAGCCGGCCGCGACCCCGAGGTTCGCTACTTCGAATCCGGAAGCATGGTGGCCAACCTCACCATGGCCGTGAACCGCCGCAGCGCCAACGACGAGCCGGACTGGTTCAACCTCGAAATCTGGGGCAAACAGGCCCAGGTGGCTGCCGACTACGTCCGCAAGGGCTCGCTGCTCGGCATCATCGGCAGCTTCAAGCTCGACCGCTGGACCGACCGCGCCACCGGCGAAGAGCGCACAAAACCCGTGATCCGCGTCGATCGGCTCGAACTGCTGGGCTCCAAGCGTGACGCGGAGGCCGGCGGCGGCGGCAATTTCGGTGGGGGCTTCGGAGGTGGAGAACCCAGTGAGGACGAAGTTCCGTTCTGACGCCACACCAGCAAAAGGCATCCACCGCCCTGCCGGGGGCTAGTGGGAGTTGTTGCGCTTGTTCCAAGTGCGCAGCCCCAGCCACACGAGGCCACCGGCCACGGCCAGCACCAGCATGAGCTTCACGGCCTTGGCCACCGGCTCGATCCAGTGCTCCACGTTCGTGTAGCCCTCACCGAGGGCCAGCCCCGCCAGGGTGAGCAGCAGGGTCCAGATCAGGCTGCCGGCGGTGGTCCACAGCAGAAACGGCGTGAACGGCATCATCTCGATGCCCGCAGGCACCGAGATCAGCGTGCGGATGCCGGGCACCAGCCGGCCCCAGAACACCAGGGCCGTGCCATAGCGGGAGAACCAATCGCGGCTGCGGTGCAACTCTTGGGGGCTGATGCCGATCCAGCGTCCATGGCGCTCGAGCCACTCCTCAATGCGCTGCTCATTGATCAGCCGGCCGATGCCATACCAGGGCAGCGCCCCCAGCACCGTGCCGATCAGCCCCGCCAGCACCACCGGGATCAGGGCCAACTGGCCCTGCTGCACATAGAAGCCCCCGAGGGGCATGATCAGCTCCGAGGGAATCGGCGGGAACAGGTTCTCCAGAAACATCGCCGCGAAAATGGCGCCATAGCCCAGCAGAGGATTGGCCTCCACAGCTGACCCAATCAGCTCTGGCAGCTGCTGCACCAGTTCAGTGATCCCCATCGCGGTTCCTGCTTGCTGCGCTGATTGTCTGGCATCGATCCCGAGAGCCAAGGCAACGCAACGCAATCAAGGGCCACAAAAAAGCCCGGCCTGATGGCCGGGCGAAGCAGCAAGCGAACTGACCCTGCCTGGAGGCGTGCTCAGTAGCGGTAGTGCTCGAGCTTGTAGGGCCCCTCAACGGGCACGTTGATGTAATCGGCCTGCTCCTGGGAAAGCTCGGTGAGCTTGGCACCGATCTTGTCGAGGTGGAGGCGAGCCACCATCTCGTCGAGATGCTTGGGCAGCACGTACACCTGCTTCTCATACTGCTCGCCCTTGGTGAACAGCTCGATCTGAGCGAGCACCTGGTTGGTGAAGGAGTTGCTCATCACAAAGCTGGGGTGGCCAGTAGCGCAGCCCAGGTTCACCAGCCGGCCCTCGGCCAGCAGGATGATCTTGTTGCCGCTGGGCAGAACGATGTGATCCACCTGGGGCTTGATGTTGTCCCAGGTGTATTGCTTCAGGGATGCCACATCGATCTCGTTGTCGAAGTGGCCGATGTTGCACACGATCGCCTGATCCTTCATCTGGATCAGGTGCTCATGGCGGATCACCTTGAAGTTACCGGTGGCGGTCACGAAGATGTCCACATCGCGCACCACGTCGTCGAGGCGCACCACGCGGTAGCCCTCCATGGCGGCCTGCAGGGCACAGATCGGATCAATCTCAGCGATCATCACCGTGGCGCCAAGCCCACGCAGCGACTGGGCTGACCCCTTGCCCACATCGCCGTAACCCAGCACCAAGGCCACCTTGCCGGCCACCATCACATCGGTGGCGCGCTTGATGCTGTCAACCAGCGATTCGCGGCAACCGTAGAGGTTGTCGAACTTGCTCTTGGTCACCGAGTCGTTGACGTTGATCGCCGGGAAGGGCAGTTCACCGCTCTTCTGCATCTGGTAGAGGCGAGCCACACCGGTGGTGGTTTCCTCGGTGACGCCCTGGATGTTGGCGTAGATGCGGGAATAAAAGCCGGGCTGGGCCGCCAGCTTCTGACGGATGCTGTTGAAGAGGGCGGTTTCCTCTTCGTTGGAGGGGTTGTCGAGAACGGAGAGATCCTTCTCCGCCTTGGTGCCCAGCACCACGAGTCCGGTGGCATCGCCGCCGTCGTCGAGGATCATGTTGGGCGTACCACCATCGCCCCACTCGAGGATGCGGTGGGTGAAGGCCCAGTACTCATCCAAGGTTTCGCCCTTGTAGGCGAACACGGGAATGTTGGCGGCGGCGATGGCAGCCGCGGCGTGGTCCTGGGTGGAGAAGATGTTGCAGCTGGCCCAGCGCACCTCAGCACCGAGGGCCACCAAGGTTTCGATCAGAACCGCGGTCTGGATCGTCATGTGCAGGGAACCCGCGATGCGGGCGCCCTTGAGGGGCTGCTCAGCGCCGTACTTGGCCCGCAGGGCCATCAGGCCCGGCATCTCGGTTTCGGCGATGTTCAGTTCCTTGCGGCCGAAGTCGGCTAGGCCGAGATCGGCGATCACATAGGAATTGGTGCTCTGCAATGCAGGGGCTGTGGGGGTCGCCACCATGGGTTGTTCTCGCTTGGGAAACAGCTCGCTCCCGGCTGGGAGGGCGTGGTTTGGAAATATCTGCGGAGACGCCGAGGCTTCGGGCTCGCGTGGAGGCAATCTACTGCGATGGATCCTGGCAACGTGTTTCTGGCCGATGCGGCGGCCACTGCAACCCTGGGCAGGGATCTGGCGGCACGCCTCAGCGCCCGGTGCGCCCCCGCGATCCTGCTGCTGGAAGGCAATCTGGGGGCCGGCAAAACCTGCCTGGTGCAGGGCCTGGCCGCCGGCCTGGGCATCAGCGAGCCGATCACCAGCCCCACCTTCGCCCTGGCCCAGCACTACGCCCCGCCCGGCGGGGGCCCAGGCCTGGTGCACCTCGATCTCTACCGGCTGGAGCTGCCCGCCGCCGCCGATGAGCTGTTTGCCCAGGAAGAGGAAGAGGCCGTGGCCCTGGGAGCCCTGATAGCCGTGGAATGGCCGGGCCGCCTGAGCTTTGTGCCCGAAGGGGCCTGGCGGGTGGAACTGCGGCTCACCGAGGCCGCCGACCCACAGGCGGGGCGGCTGGCCCTGATCGAGCCTGGCGCTTAACGGGGCACTGCCGCTGGAAGATCAGTGGCGGCGGTGGTGTTCACGAACGCCACAACCTGCTCCGCAGCCGGCTGGGGATCGATGCCCCCCGCTCCCTGGCACACCAGGGCGCCGCAGGCGCTGGCGAAGCGGATGGCCGCGGTGAGCCGGTCCGTGATGGCGCCATCGCCATCGGCCCTGAGCAGAGTCGGCTCAGCGCAAAGGCGATGCAGCAAACCCGCCAGGAAGGCATCCCCGGCGCCGGTGCTATCCACCACCTCCACGGCGAAGGCCGGCATCGAACCGCTGTGGGCGCCGAAACACCAGGCCAGCTGCTGGCCGCCATCGGTGATCACCACCGCGGGCCGCTGGGGCAAGGCGGCGGCCACCTGCTTCGGATCGCGGCTATCGAACAGCCATTGGGCCTCCTCAGCCGCCAGCTTCAGCAAGACGGCCTGGTCCAGCAGCGGCCGCATGGCCGCCACGGCAGCAGCCGGTGGACCGGAGGACGCGGACGCGGCTGGATCCCAGAACGTGGGGCGCCAGTTCACATCCAGGGCCACCGCCACGCCATGGGCCCGGGCCAGCGCCGCGGCCCGGTGCAGAGCCTGCGCTGCCGTGGGGCTGGCCAGGGGGATGCTGCCGATCTGCAGCCACTGAGCACCCGTGAGCAGGGGCGGCAGGGCCTGCTCCAGCGGCCCCTGCTCGAGGGCCTGATCGGCAAAACCAAGCCCCTGATCGCCAGCAAAACCACCGAAACTGCGCTCGCCCGTGGCATCCCGGTGCACCAGCACGATGCGACTGGGCCGGTTGGCATCGCGCTGCAGGGCCGAGAGGTCCACGGCCCGAGCCGTGAGCAGCTCCACGAAGGCGTCGCCGATGGCATCCTCACCCAGACGCCCCACAAAGGCTGTGGGCGTACCCAAGCGCGCGAGGGCACAGGCCACGTTGGCGGGCGCTCCCCCGAGGCGATCGTCGAGCAGCTCCGCAGAAGCCGTGGCCGGATCGCCCGCCAGGGGGCCAAGCCGGTCCACCAGGGCTTCCCCCAGGCAGATCACCTGGGGCGCCTCAGGCGCCTGCAGTCCCAGCCGCTCCAGCAGCGCCGCAATGATGCGGGCATTGGCGGCCGGGAAGGGGAAGTGGCTCAGCTGAGCCGGCTCCACCCACTGCACCTGCTGGCAGGCCAGGGGCTGCGGTTCGCCCGATTGCCACTGGCAAAGATGCACCACAAAGCGCAGGCGCTTGTGGCTGTAGGCGTGCTCCAGGCTGATCAGCTCCTCGCCCACCTCCACCGTGATCGCCAGCTCCTCCATCAGCTCGCGGGCGATGGTGGCTTCGATCACCTCTCCCGGTTCCTGCTTGCCGCCGGGGAATTCCCAAAGCCCCCCCAGCAGCCCCTCGTTGAGCCGTTGGTCGATCAGCACCTGGCCGGCGCCGTTGAGCACCACGCCCACGCCAATCACCTGAAAGGGGAGGGGCTTGCTGGCGTCCTTCACGGGGTATTGGGCCGGATCGCCGGCAGCGTAGGCAGCGCAGTGCTCCAGCCAGGGACACTCGCCGCAGCGGGGATTGCGGGGCGTGCAAACCGTGGCGCCCAGATCCATCAACGCCTGGTTGAAGGCCCGGGGCTGCTGGGGATCGAGGAGTTCCTCACTCAGCCTCCAAAAGCCGGCAAGCTCCCGCGCCGGCGGCCTGGGGCTCGCGATCAAGCGCGCCAGCACCCGCTTCACGTTGCCATCGAGGATGGCGAAGGGCCGATCAAAGGCCGAGGAGAGGATGCTGCCGGCGGTACTGCGGCCGATGCCGGGCAACGCCAGCCAGCCCTCCAAAGCCTGCGGCCAGGACTGGCCCAGCATCTGGCGTGCCCCCTGATGCAAGCGCCGGGCACGGGAGTAGTAGCCGAGGCCCTGCCAGAGCAGCAGAACGTCGTGCTCCTCGGCCGCCGCCAGGGCCTCGAGGCTGGGAAAGCGCGCCATCCAGCGCTGCCAATAGGGCAGTACCACCTGCAGCTGGGTTTGCTGCAGCATCACCTCAGCCACCCAGATCGGGTAGGGATCCAGGGGGTCGCCCGGCCCGGGGCGAGCCCCGCTGGCCATGTGCTTCCAGGGAATCGTGTGGCGGCCATGCTCCTGCCACCAGCCCAGAAGGGCATGGCGCAGGTCAGCGACCCTGCCACTAAGCCGTGCGTCATCCACAGCCAGCGTCTGCCTCAAGGAAATCGTGGTCTCCGCACCGCGAAATCTGTGAACCGTGCCAGATCCCGGTAGGACTCCACATCCGCCCCAGCCCGCAGCAGACGTTTGAACAGAAGCACCAAATCGTGGGTGAAGGGAGGGACATCACCAAGCTGATACAGCCAGGCCTTGAGAGCCTTCTCCACCACTTGCTGAACTCAAAATCCCCAGTTGGCCGCGCAATCGTGAGCATCCATCCCACATCGGCATGACGCCTCAGCCGCAGGATCGAATCGAATGAATTCCCGGTATTGACACCGGCATTGCCGTGCTCGAGAACAGAGGAATTGGTCCGCAAGCGAAGCCTCTGCTGGGCCTACAAGCTCACACCGCCACGTAGGCCTCCACCGACTCGCTGAGGCGGCGCAGGCCGGCCAGGCCATCGCGCTCCAGGTTGCGCACGCGATCACGGCTCATGCCCAGAACCCGGCCGATACCGGTGAGGCTCATGGGCTCCTCCACATCAATGCCGTAGCGCATCTTGAGCACCCGGCCCTGCAGATCTGGCAGCCGCTCCAACAGGGCGCGCATGTCGCCACGCATGCACTCGCCATCCACGAGTTCATCGGGCTGGCTGCCATCGGCCGCCAACAGATCGAGCAGCTCGGTGTCGTCGCCATCGCCCACCTTCGTTTCCAGGCTCACGGGCTGACGAGCCCGGCACAGCAGATCCTTCACCTCCTCCTCCGGCAGATCCACCGCCTCCGCCAGTTCCGTGATTGTGGGGGTGCGGCCCAGATCCTGGCTCAGTTCCCGCTGGCCTTTTTTGAGCTTGTTCAGCGTTTCGGTGATGTGGATCGGCAGACGGATCGTGCGGCTCTTTTCCGCGATCGCCCGGGTGATGCCCTGGCGAATCCACCAGTAGGCATAAGTAGAGAACTTGTAGCCCCGGGTGGGGTCGAACTTCTCCACACCCCGCACTAGGCCGATGGTGCCCTCCTGGATCAGATCCAGCAGCTCCATGTTCCGCTTGGTGTACTTCTTCGCCACACTCACCACCAGACGCAGGTTCGCTGCCACCATCCGCTCCTTGGCGCGCTGGCCAGCCCGCAGCCGCTTCTTGAGCACCTGGGGTGCCAGGCCCGCCGCATCGGCCAACTGCTCAGGGGTGGGCTTGACACCGCCGGAGCGCATCAGCAACTCCTGCTCAATGTCCTCGATGGCCATGAGCTCCTGCACCTGGCGGCCCAGGGTGATCTCCTGCTCATGGGAAAGCAGCGGCACGCGGCCGATGTCCCGCAGGTAGGAGCGCACCAGATCGGTGCCGGCGAAAGAAGCCTCTGAAGCAACGACGGCGACGGCCACGGCCGAGTCCTGAACTTATGTAAAGCCTACCCTGAAGAAGTGTGAAGGAGCTCTCAGGAAGCAGAAAACCGCCCCAGCAACCAGGAGGCGGTCTGCAGGTAGATGAACACCCCGGCCACGTCGGTGGCGGTGGCGATGAACGGGGCGGACATCAGGGCCGGGTCGAGGCCAAGGCGGTCAAACAGCAGTGGCAGGGCGGCTCCAGCCGTGGCGGCCAGGGTGGTAATCGCCACCAGGCTGAAGCCCGCGGCACCGGCCACCAGCCAGTTGCCGCCACTCACATAGGCCGCCCAGGGGATCACCACCAGCATCATCAGCAAGCCCAGCAGGGCCCCGGCCACAGCTTCGCGCCAGATCGCCCGCCCCGTTCCCAGAGCCTGTATCCGCTGGGTGCTCAGGCCCCGGATCACCACTGTGGAGCTCTGGGCGCCCACATTGCCGCCGGTGCCGATCAACAGGGGGATGAAGGCCGCCAGCACCACCACCTGCTTGAGAACCCCATCCATCGAGGCGATCACGGCCGCTGTGCCGCTGTTGGCCAGCAACAGCACCAACAGCCACACCACCCGCCGGCGGGCCACGGTGAACAGGTTGCTCTGGAAGTAGTCGTCCTCATCGCCGGCCTGCACGGCGCCGGCGGCATAGAGGTCGCGGGTGGCCTCCTGCTGGATCACGTCGATCACGTCATCCACGGTCACGATCCCCACCAACCGCAGCTCCCGGTCCACCACCGGCACGGCCAGAAAGTCGTAGCGCTGGATCACCCGGGCCACTTCCTCCTGATCGGTGTCGGTGCCCACGCTCACCACCTCGCGGGTCATCACATCGCCCACGCGGTCGTCGGGGTCTGCCACCACCAAGTCGCGCAGCGACAGGATCCCCGTGAGGTGGCGGGAGGCGTCGGTGACGTAGAGGGCGTAGATGGTTTCGGTGTCGCGGGCGCGGCGGCGAACGATGGCCAGGGCCTGGGCCACGCTGTGGAACTCCTTGAGGTCGATGAACTCGGTCGTCATCAGACGACCCGCCGTTTCGGGTTCGTAGCCCAGCAACTGGGCGGTAACGCGGCGCTCCGCCGGGCTCAGCTCCGCCAGCAGGCGCCGCACCACCTTGGCGGGCAGTTCATCGAACAGCTGCACCCGATCGTCGGGCGACATCTCCTCCACCAGCTCCAGCACTTCACTGGAGCGCAGGCGCTCAAGCAGGGTCTGCTGCACCGAGGGCTCGAGGTATTCGTACACCTCAATGGCCTCATCCTTCGACAACAACCGGAAGGCCAGGGCCTGGAGGGTGCGTGGCAGGCCGCCGATGGCCTCGGCGATGTCCACTTCCTGCACGGGCTGCAGCAGCAGCTTCACGGCGTCGTAATTGCCGGCCTCCAGCATCACTTTGAGCTGCTGGATCAGCACCTCGGTGAGGGCAGCGCCATTGGCAGCATTGGTGGCGGCTGCAGCCATCGCCTCGCTCATGGGGCCCCGATGCTGCGGCACCCCGAGTGTATGGGCTGAAGCCGCTAGGGTCCGGCCGTCTTCCATACCGGCGAGCCCGGACCCCCTGAACCATGGCCGTGAATGTGAGCGAAGTGGTGGTCAGAACCGCCAACGGCGCTGAGCAGAAACTGGGCGATCTGGCCGGCCAGGTGCTGCTGATCGTGAACGTGGCCAGCCGCTGCGGCTTCACTCGCCAGTACGCCGGGCTGCAGGCCCTGCAGGAGAACTACGCCCCCCAGGGGTTTTCGGTGCTGGGTTTCCCCTGCAACGACTTCGGCGCCCAAGAGCCCGGAACCCTGAGCGAGATCCAACAGTTCTGCTCCACCACCTACGGCGCTAGCTTCCCGCTCTACGAGAAGGTGCACGCCACCGGCGCCAAAACCGCTCCCTACGACGTGCTCACCCAGACCGAGCCCGCCGGCGATGTGGCCTGGAACTTCGAGAAGTTCCTGATCGGCAAGGACGGCACCGTGCTGGCCCGCTTCAAGAGCGGCGTAGAGCCCGATTCCGCTGAACTGAAAGGCGCGATTGAGGCGGCTCTGGCCGCCTGATCAAGGTCCGCGGCAGTCTCCAAGAACCTGCACAGGTTGTACAGCTTCTTGGAGACCCAGCAGAGGAGAGGCCAACTGCTACCGGCGCACCGCCCAGCGGAGCAAGCAATCCCTACCCCAGCAGCCAACCGCGGCGTGGCTGGCCCACGGGAGCAGCCGTTTGCACCTGCAGCCAACGCCGGCCCGCGGGAGTCTCCCAGCTGCGCAGCACCTGCAAGGGCTCACCGGCGGCGAGGCAGGTCAGAGCTGGAGCCCGCTGCTCCGGGGCACAGTGCAGGGCCATCGGCCTGGTGGAGAGCCATGGCTCCCTGGCCTGGCGGCGGCGCACCTCCGGCTGACGCCGATCGCCGGCACCGGCCGGCAAGGAGGCAGGTGCGAACAGGGCAAACCCCAGCAGAGCGGCCGTTTGCCAGGGATTGAGGCGCAGCAGGCCGGACATCAAATGTCGAGTTGCGCGAAATCGAGTTCAGCGCTGTGGGTTTCGATGAACTCGCGGCGGGGGGCCACTTTGTCGCCCATCAGGATCGTGAAGATGCGATCAGCCTCCAAGGCATCTTCGATTTCCACCCGCTTCATGGTGCGAGTTGTGGGATCCATGGTGGTTTCCCACAACTGCTTAGGCATCATTTCACCGAGACCCTTAAAGCGCTGGATGGTGTAGTTGGCCTTTTCACCGAAACTTTCCACCGTCTTCTTGAGGTCACCCTCGTTGTAGCAATAGGTGTGATTCTTGCCCCGCTCCACCTTGTAGAGCGGAGGACAAGCAATGTAAATGTAGCCGCCCTCCACCAGGGCCTTCTGATAGCGGAAGAAGAAGGTGAGGATCAGGGTCCGGATGTGGGCGCCATCCACGTCAGCGTCGGTCATGATCACGATGCGGTGGTAGCGGAGGTTTTTTTCCTCGAACTCCTCACCCTTGATACCCAGGCCGAGGGCAGTGATCAGAGCCTGGATCTCCGTGTTCTTGTAGATCTTGGCATCGTCTGTTTTCTCGATGTTGAGAATCTTGCCCCGCAGCGGCAGGATCGCCTGGAAACGGCGATCACGGCCTTGTTTGGCAGAGCCACCAGCCGAATCCCCCTCCACGATGTAGATCTCAGATTCGGAGGGATCGCGGGACGAACAATCCGCCAGCTTGCCGGGCAAGGTGGAGCTTTCCAGCACGCTCTTGCGGCGCACCAGCTCGCGGGCACGGCGTGCGGCCTCAGCCGCATTGAAGGCCTGGATCGCCTTTTCGAGGATCAGGTCGATCACCGAGGGGTTGAATTCCAGGTATTCGCTCAGGGATTCGCCCACCAGCGAATCCACGATGCCGCGCACCTCGGTGTTGCCGAGCTTGGTTTTTGTTTGGCCCTCGAATTCCGGCTCGGGGACCTTCACCGACAGCACGGCTGTGAGGCCCTCACGGATGTTCTCACCCGCCAGGTTGGTATCAGCCTCTTTGCGCTTGCCGCGCTTCTTGGCGAAGGTATTGAGGGTGCGGGTCAGCACCGTTTTCAAACCCTCGATGTGGGTGCCGCCATCCACGGTGCGGATGTTGTTGGCAAAGCCCAGGATGCTGTCGGAGTAGGCGTCCACGCACCATTGCAGAGCCGCCTCCACCTGCACCCCATCTTTTTCAGAGTTCACGTAGATGATCTCTGGATGCAGCGGATCCTTCTCCGCATTCATGTAGGCAACGTATTCCTTGATGCCGCCTTCGTAGTGATAAATCTCCTCGTGGGCGGCACCATCGACACCGCAGGCTGCCGGGCGGTGATCGCTGAACACGATCTTCACGCCGCCATTGAGATAGGCGAGCTCCCGCAGACGGCCCGACAGAGTGCCGTAGTCGAACTCGATGCCGGTGGAGAAGATCTCGATATCCGGCTTAAAGCGCACGGAGGTGCCGGTGCGGCCCGCTTCGCTGGCGGGCTCGGAGACCAAGGAACCGATCGGATTGCCGCGCTCAAAGCGCTGGCGGTGCACCTGCTCCTGCCGGTACACGGTGACTTCCACCCACTCAGAGAGGGCGTTCACCACAGACACGCCCACGCCGTGCAGGCCGCCTGACACCTTGTAGCCACCAGAGCCGAACTTGCCACCGGCGTGCAGCACGGTGAGCACGGTTTCCAGGGCGCTCTTGCCGGTGCGGGGGTGCACGTCGGTGGGGATGCCGCGCCCGTTGTCGGTCACGGTGCAACTGCCGTCCTCGTTGAGGGACACCGTGATATCGGTGCAGTGGCCGGCGAGGGCCTCGTCCACCGAGTTGTCCACCACCTCGTAAACGAGGTGGTGCAAACCGCGCGGCCCGGTGGAGCCGATGTACATGCCAGGGCGCTTGCGCACCGGCTCCAGGCCTTCCAGCACCTGGATCTGCTCGGCGCCGTAGGCGGCCTGGACTTTGGTGGCGTCGCTCATGGAATCCAGAGAAGGCCCCAGCCCAGCGCTGCAGGGCGCGCGGCAAGGGTTCGAGAGGCGCGCTAGGGCCAGCCTTTGGGGACCAATCTAACACCGACGCAATAGAGAAGCTCCTGGAGGCCTCTCCGTTGTGATTTGGTTCGGGGGTGCACCCCGCCTCACGGCAGAGTGCCTCCAATGACAGTCCACGCCTCCAGCTCCAGCCCAGCCCACCAGCCCCTGGTGATCGTGCTGCTGGGCCCCACTGCCAGCGGCAAAACCGCCCTGGGCATCGACATCGCCAAGGCCCTCGATCTTGCGGTGCTCTCGGTGGACTCGCGCCAGCTCTACCGAGAGATGGACATCGGTACCGCCAAGCCAACCATCGCCCAACGGGCGGCGGTACGCCACGAGCTGCTCGACCTGCGCCGCCCGGATCAACCGATCAACCTGCAGGAGTTCCGCGCCGAGGCGGAGGCTGCCATTGCCGCAGAACACCAGCGCCGCGGCATCGCCCTACTGGTAGGGGGCAGCGGCCTCTATCTCAAGGCCATCACCCAGGGGATGACACCCCCAGCCGTGCCACCCCAGCCGCAGCTGCGGGCCCAGCTAGAGGCCCTGGGGCAAGGGCTGTGCCACCAAATGCTCACGCTGGCGGATCCAGCTGCCGGCGCCCGGATCATGGCCAACGATGCCGTGCGCACCCAGCGGGCCCTAGAGGTGCTCTACGCCACCGGTCAACCCCTGAGCAACCAGCAGGGCTCAAGCCCACCGCCCTGGCGGGTGCTGGAGCTGGGGCTGAACCCGGCGGACCTGAAACAACGCATCCAGCAACGCACAGCGGCGCTCTACGCCGAGGGGCTGGTGGAGGAAACCCGCGGGCTGCTGGAGCGCTACGGACCCGCGTGCGAACTGCTCAACACCATCGGCTACGGGGAGGCCAAAAGCGTGCTGCAGCAAGAGCTCAGCCCCACTGAGGCGATGGCCCTCACCACGCGGCGCACCCAGCAATTCGCCAAGCGGCAACGCACCTGGTTCCGCCGCCAACACGAACCGATTTGGCTGGATGAACCCGGCAGCGAAGCCAATCCGCTGCAGAGGGCCTTGCTGGAGATCGGGCGCGTCCTAGGGTGAAGGGTGAACAGCAACTGTTTTCACTCCGTCCTCTCGCCCGCCTGAATGCCACCCCGTCCTCGTTTTGACCGCCGCGCCCCCGTCCGGGAGCTCCCCAACATCAACGACCGCATCAGTTACCCCCAACTGCGGGTGGTGGATGCCGACGGCAGTCAGCTGGGGGTGATCACGCGAGAAGCGGCCCTCGAGGTGGCCAAGGATCGGGAGCTCGATCTCGTGCTGGTGAGCGAGAAAGCCGACCCACCGGTCTGCCGGATCATGGACTACGGCAAATACAAGTTCGAGCAGGAAAAGAAGGCCAAGGAAGCAAAGAAGAAGTCGCATCAGACCGAAGTTAAAGAGGTCAAGATGCGCTACAAAATCGACCAGCACGACTACGACGTGCGCATCGGTCAGGCCGTGCGCTTCCTCAAGTCTGGCGACAAGGTGAAGTGCACCGTGATCTTCCGCGGCCGGGAGATCCAGCACACCGCCCTGGCGGAACAACTGTTGATGCGTATGGCGCGAGACCTGCAGGAAAGCGCCGAAATCCAACAGGAGCCCAAGCGCGAGGGCCGGAACATGATCATGTTCCTGAGTCCGCGCAAAACGCCCCTCACTAAGGAAAAGGAAGCGGCCGCCGCTGCCAGCAAGGCCGTGCGCACAATCGAAACGCGCGCCACCGCTCCGGCCGAGGGCTAGCCAAGGGTTTCGGCAAAGAGCTCCAGCATCGTGCTCCAGCCAGCCCGGGCCGCTTCTGGATGGAAGTCGGCCCGGGCTTCGCACATGTAGCCGTGGCCGGCACCAGCGGCGATGAGCAACCGGTGGCGCCCACCGGCCTGGCTGAGGGCCTCGCCGATGGCAGCGATCTCCTCAGGGGACATCAGGGGGTCCTGATCCCCGCAGAAGCACCAGAGGCGCCCTGGAACCTGGGGCACCACCGCCAGGGTGGGGGGGGGCTGAGTGGAGTCGCCTGGCGCAGCCCCCGGGCGATCACTGGACACCCGAGCGCCATAGAAATCGCAGGTGGCGGCAATCACCGGCAGGGTGGCCGCGAGCATCGCCAGATGGCCACCGAAGCAGAAGCCCACGCAGCCCAGAAGGGCGGCGGCATGGCGCTGCTGCAGCCAGGCGGCAGCAGCGGCCACATCGGCCAGTAACTGATCGGCCGTCACCTGGTCGCGGTGCTGGCGGCCGGCGGCCAGACCCGCCTCGTTGTAGGGCACATCGAGATCGGGGGCGGTGCGGGCAAAGGTACTGATGGCCAGAGCGGCATAGCCCTCGGCGGCCAACCGCTCAGCCACGCCACGCACCCAGCCATTCACGCCGAACACCTCCGGCAGCACCAACACGGCCCCGCGGAGCGGCACCCCAGGAGCGGGGCGAGCCCACCAGGCGGCCATCGCGGTGGCCGCCACGCCCGGGACCGCTGGCACCGCAATCGACACCCACTCGGCCTGAATCGCTGGGGCGGGGGAGAGGTCCGTCATCCAGGTGAGGCCAGGGAAGGTGATGCGATTCTCGACCCCTCACGGATTCTGTAGAGGCTGTACAGAACTCCGCCCTCGGCAAACGGCAGGCCGGCACAGCACCGGCACAGGGCTCTATGCCAACACGGCAATTGTCACCAGGCCCAAAGCTCCGTAAGGTGGCACACACAGCTTGTGCCAATTCGGCGTGCGGTTCCACATCCAGCAGGACAGCGACATCCCAGCATCGAGCCAGCTGTACAACCAGATCTGTTTCGCCATCGCGGCACGCCACTTCCCACCGGGGCACCGGCTACCCAGCACCCGACAGCTGGCCATGCAGACCGGCTTACACCGCAACACCATCAGCAAGGTGTACCGGCAGCTCGAAAACGACGGCGTTGTGGAGGCCATGGCCGGCTCGGGCATCTATGTGCGCGACCAGCAGAAACCGCGGGAGATCAAGCCGCCGCCAGGCCTGCGCGGCAAGTCGATGCCGGATATCGACCGCGAGGTGCGCGAGAGCGTGGATGGACTGCTCAACTCCGGCTGCACTCTGCAGCAGGCCCGCGAACTGCTCACGCGCGAGATCGACTGGCGGCTGCGCTGCGGTGCCCGGGTGCTGGTGAGCACTCCTCGGGAGGACATCGGCGCCTCGATGTTGATCGCCGAAGAACTCATCCCCAACCTCGAGGTGCCTGTGGAAGTGGTGCCCATGGAGGAGCTGGAGAGTGTGCTGGAGAGCTCCAACAACGGGACGGTGGTGACCAGCCGCTATTTCCTACAGCCCGTGGAAGACATCGCCAAGCAGCACGGCGTGCGGGCCGTGGCGGTGGACCTCAACGACTTCCGCCACGAACTAGATCTGCTCAAGGACCTGCGGGCAAGCAGCTGTGTGGGCCTGGTGAGCATCAGCCCGGGCATCTTGCGGGCCGCCGAGGTGATCCTGCACAGCATGCGCGGCAACGAACTGCTTCTGATGACCGCCACCCCGGATGTGAGCAGCCGTTTGCTTGCTCTGCTCCGGGCCGCCAGCCACGTGCTCTGTGATCGCCCCAGCCTGCCGCTGGTGGAGCAATGCCTGCGCCAAAACCGCTCCCAGCTCATGCGCCTGCCCCAAGTGCATTGCGCCCAGAGCTATCTGGGTAGTGCCACAATCAACCTGCTACGCAAGGAGATCGGCCTGCTGGGCGGCTGATTGATCAAGCGGATGAAGAGATTCGAACTCTCGACCCTCTCCTTGGCAAGGAGATGCTCTACCACTGAGCTACATCCGCAAGTGCCGGGGGTTTGCCGCCGACTGAGGAATCATGCACGACGGAGGGTCCCTTGGTCAAACAGCAACCAGGCGGAGCTGGGTTCGGCAGGATGGTCGGATGCTGAACGCACTGCTGGCCGACCTGGCGATCATCAAGGAGCGGGATCCTGCGGCCCGAGGCACCCTTGAAATCCTGCTCTGCTATCCGGGCCTGCACGCCCTGGTGTTGCACCGTTGCAGCCACCGCCTATGGCTCTTGCGCCTGCCGCTGATACCACGGCTGTTCTCGCAGCTGGGGCGGCTGCTCACGGGGGTGGAGATCCATCCCGGGGCTCGCATTGGCCATGGGGTGTTCATCGACCACGGCATGGGCGTGGTGATTGGTGAAACAGCCGTGATCGGCAACCGCTGCCTCCTCTATCAGGGGGTAACCCTGGGGGGAACCGGCAAGGCCCACGGCAAGCGGCACCCCACCCTGGAGGAAAACGTGGTGGTGGGCGCCGGCGCCAAGGTACTGGGGGCCATCACCGTGGGAGCCAACACCAGGATCGGCGCCGGATCAGTGGTGCTGCGCAACGTACCTGCCGATAGCACCGTGGTGGGCATCCCCGGCCGGGTGATCCACCAGAGCGGCGTACGGGTGGATCCACTAGCCCACAGCGCCCTACCGGACGCGGAAGCCCGAGTTATCCGCAATCTCATGGAGCGGATCGATGCCCTGGAAACCGAGCTGGCCCGCACCCAGGGATGTCTGCGGGAACTGGCAGCTGGCCGTCCGCTGCTGGAGCCCTGTGCGGGCACAGCCCAGAACCTCAAGGATCGCGAAATCCTTGAGTTCTTGGGGGAGAACCCCGGCATCACCAGCTGAGAGTTCTGCCTTCTGCCGGAGGCAAAGGCGGCTGGTTCAGGCGGCGGCTCCCTGGGGCGCCGGCGCGGGCTGGAACATGAACATCGAGTAGATCACGTTGCGGCGCATGCCGGTCATCATCTCGAGGAACATGTCGTAGCCCTCGTTCTTGTATTCGATCAGCGGATCCTTCTGGCCGTAGCCGCGCAGACCCACCGATTCGCGCAGGGCATCCATCGCCTGCAGGTGCTCCCGCCAGAGGGTATCGATTTGCTGGAGGATGAAGAAGCGCTCCGCCTCGCGCATTAGGCCCGGGCGCTGCTGCTCGATCTGGCCTTCCTTGATGTCGTAGGCATTGCGCAGCTGCTCCTGCAGGAAGGCCTTGAGTTCCTCCATGGATAAGCCCCGCAACTGATCGGGGGTGAGATCCTCCAGCAGATACACGAACTCCTTCACCTTGGCCACGAGGCGATCCAGATCCCACTCCTCCGGTGGCAGCTCGGGATTCACATAGGCCTCCACGATGTCGTCCATGGTGCGCTCGCCATAGCCAATTACCTGCTGCTTGAGTTCGCGGCCCTCCAGCACCCGGCGGCGCTCGGTGTACACGGCACGGCGCTGGTTGTTCATCACCTCGTCGTACTCAAACACCTGCTTGCGGATGTCGTAGTAATAGGTTTCCACCTTCTTCTGGGCCCCTTCCAGAGAGCGGGTGAGCATGCCGGATTCGATCGGCATGTCCTCCTCCACACGGAAGGCATTCATCAGGCCGGCCACGCGGTCGCCGCCGAAGATGCGCAGCAGGTTGTCCTCCAGCGACAAGAAGAAACGGGTGGAGCCCGGGTCACCCTGGCGGCCGGCGCGGCCGCGCAGCTGGTTGTCCACCCGGCGGGATTCGTGGCGCTCGGTGCCGATCACATGCAAACCACCGGCCTCGCGCACCCGCTTGTCCTCCTCCTTCACCACGACGTCGTACTCGCCCTTCACCCGGGCGATCAGGTTGCGCAGCTGCTGGATCTGGGGGTCGGTGGTGGGGGCTTTCTCGGCCGCTTGGGCAATGCGATCTTCCAGCTCCAGCACCGTGAGCTGCCGGTCGCCCCAGGCTTTCACCAGATCCTGGGCCAGCTCCGAGAGGGATTGCTCGGTGGCATCGGTGAGGGAGCAGGGATAGAGGGCGCCGATGGCCTTGGCCTCGGAAGGGGCCTTGGCAGCCGCGGATCCGGCACCGAAGCCGGGGGCATCTTCAGCAGAGCGCGGCAGCGGGATGGGAGGCTTATGGCCCTCTTCCGGGCGCACCAGGCGCGGCAGCAGCACCTCCCGCAGCTTGAGGCGGGCCATGTAATCGCTGTTGCCGCCCAGGATGATGTCCGTACCGCGGCCGGCCATGTTGGTGGCAATGGTCACGGCGCCGGCACGACCCGCCTGGGCAATGATCTCGGCCTCCCGCTCCACGTTCTCGGGCTTGGCGTTGAGCAGGTTGTGGGGGATCTGCTGCTCCGCTAGCAGGGCCGAGAGCAGCTCGGATTTCTCCACGCTGGTGGTACCCACCAGCACCGGCCGGCTGCTCTTGTGCACCTCGGCAGTTTCCAGGGCCACGGCCCGCCACTTGGCCGCTTCGTTTTTGTACACCTGGTCGGTCCAGTCCGCGCGGGACCGGACCCGGTTGGTAGGCACGATGGCCACTTCTAGTTTGTAGGTTTTCTCGAATTCCACCTCTTCCGTTTTGGCGGTGCCGGTCATGCCAGCCAAACGCGAATAGAGCAGGAAGAAGTTCTGATAGGTGATCGAGGCCAGGGTTTGGGTTTCGGGCTGGATCGGCAGACCCTCCTTGGCCTCGATGGCCTGATGCTGGCCATCACTCCAACGACGCCCAGGCATCACCCGGCCGGTGAACTCATCCACGATCACCGCATCACCGCCACGCACGATGTAGTTCACATCGCGGGTGAACAGCTCCTTGGCCTTGAGGGCGTTGTTGATGTAGTGGGCCCAGGGGTCGGCCGGATCGAACAGATCACTCACTCCCAGCAGCTGCTCGGCCTTGGCGTAGCCCTCATCGGTGAGGGTGCAGTTGCGCTGCTTCTCATCAACCTCGTAATCCCCCTCGGGATCAATGCCATCCTTGCCCATCTCGGCGGCCCGCTCCAGCTGCTGCACCACCTCGGCGGCCCGTTGGTATTTCTCCTGGGGCCGCTCCACTTGGCCGGAGATGATCAGGGGAGTGCGGGCCTCGTCGATCAGGATCGAGTCCACTTCGTCGATCACGCAGTAGTAGGGATCGCGCTGCACCACCTCGGCGATGTCGCTCGCCATGTTGTCGCGCAGGTAGTCGAACCCCAGCTCCGAGTTGGTGGCGTAGGTGATGTCGCAGCCGTAGTTGGCCCGGCGGGTGGCGGGGTCCATGTCCTGCTGGATCAGGCCCACCGAGAGGCCCAGGAAGCGGTGCACCTGGCCCATCCACTCGGCGTCGCGGCGGGCGAGGGAGTCGTTCACCGTCACCACGTGCACACCCCGGCCGGTGAGGGCGTTGAGGTAGGCGGGCAGGGTGGCCACCAGGGTTTTGCCTTCCCCGGTTTTCATCTCGGCGATCTGGCCGTCGTGCAGCACCATGCCGCCGATCAGCTGCACATCGAAGTGGCGCATGCCCAGCACGCGCTTACCGGCCTCGCGCACCACGGCAAAGGCCTGGGGTAAGAGCTCATCGAGCAGCTTGCGCTCGCGCTCGAGGCTGGCCTCGAGGCTCAGGCCCTTGTTCTGGCATTCCAATTGCAGCGCAGCGAACTTGCCGCGGAATTCGGCGGTAAGGCCGCGCAGCTCCTCGTCAGAGAGAGGCTCTACCTCATCCTCAAGCAAGTTGATATCTGAAACGATCGGCTGGTAGCGCTTCAGCTTGCGGGCATTGGGATCACCCAGCAGGAGCTTGAGCATGGGGGTGGGCTTTCCAAACCAGTGGAACCAGCCTACCGAGCCCTGCTGGACAGGGGATTTGCGTGGAGGCCGATGGGTTGAGGAGTCCTGGAACGATCCATCAATTCAGAGCGTGATGATGGGGGAACCAGCACGGATGCCAATGCGCTCACCGCTGTAGCCAGCCCGGTCTTTCACCGCAGTGCACCACTCCAGATTGGCCAGATACCAATCCACCGTGACCGCCAGCCCCTGCTGGAAGCTGTGACGGGGCTGCCAGCCCAGTTCCGTGCTGATGCGGCTGGGATCAATGGCGTAGCGCCGGTCGTGACCAGGACGGTCGGCCACGGGGGTGATCAAGCGGGCATGGGGCGCACCACTGGGACGGCGCTCATCCAGCAGGGCACAAATCGCCTGCACCACCTGCTGATTGCTGCGCTCTCCATGGCCACCCACGCAATAACTGCGACCCAGCTGTCCCTGGGTGGCCGCCAGCAACAGGGCCTCCACGTGGTCCTCCACGTAGAGCCAGTCGCGCACATTGGCGCCATCGCCATAGAGGGGGATCGGTTCGCCAGCCACCGCCTTGAGAATCACCACCGGGATGAGCTTCTCGGGAAACTGCCAGGGCCCGTAGTTGTTGGAGCAGTTGGTGAGCACCACCGGCAGGCCATAGGTGTGATGCCAGGCGCTCACTAGGTGGTCGCTGGCGGCCTTGCTGGCTGAATAGGGGGAGCGGGGGTCGTAGGGGGTGGTTTCTGAAAAGCGCCCCGTGGACCCCAGGGAGCCGAACACCTCATCGGTGCTGATGTGATGCAGGCGGAAACACTGCTGGCGCTCTTGCGATAAGGCCTCCCAGTGAGCCCGCACCGCCTGCAGGAGGTGAAAGGTGCCGGTCACGTTGCTCTCGATGAAGGTGCCGGGCCCATCGATGGAGCGATCCACATGGCTCTCGGCCGCCAGGTGCAGCACCAGATCGGGATCGGCCAACCGCACGGCCTCAGCCGTGGCAGCCCCATCCACCAGATCCACCTTCAGCAACTGGTGACGCTGGGCCACAGCAGCCCCCAGGCGGTCAATACCCGTGAGGTCACTCGCGTAGCCGCACTTATCGAGGTTGAACACGGTGACCGTGGTCTCGGTCAACAGACGCCGGACCAGCGCACCGCCAATGAAGCCTGCTCCGCCGGTTACCAGAACGCGTTTGATCCCGGGAGGTAGCAAAGGGCTCATCAGTGCGATCAAGATTGAAGGAGGCTAGTGGTGGCCTCAGCGCGCCACCGTGTCCAGAACAAGGGCCAACGCCACCCGCCAATGCACAGGCTCGAGGCCGAGGGCTGTGCAGCTGCCGGAACAGTCGAGCAAGGAGTAGCTGGGCCGCTGAGCCGGCGTGGGGTAATCGGCGGTGATGAGGGGTGCCACGGCCGCCGCCTGCTGGAGCAGGCCTGCGGCCACGCCCAGCTCACCGATGGCCAGCGCAAAGTCGTACCAGCTGGCAGCCCCCGCATCACTCCAGTGCAGGATCCGTGGGCCATCGGCCGCGGCCCCCACCCCGATCGCCCGCCAACAGGCCGCGGCCAGGGTGTGGGTGGAGGTGGGACAGCCCACCTGATCAGCCACCACCCCCAGGGGTTCGCCAGCTGCGGCCTTACGGGCATGGAGCCGCAGCATCGTGAGGCAGAAGTTCCGGCCCACCGGCCCGTACACCCAACTGGTGCGTAACACCCGCGCCGCCGGCAGCTGCAGGGCCGCCACCTCCCCCGCCGCCTTGGTGGCTCCGTACACGCCGAGGGGGGCTACCGGCTGCTCAGGCCGGTAGGGCGACCCCTGGGCGCCGTTGAACACGAAATCCGTGCTCAGCTGCAACAGGCACCCGCCCGTTGTGGCCAGGGCCTCAGCGAAGGCCGCCGGAGCGCCGGCGTTCACCGCCTGGGCCAGCTCGGGCTCGCTCTCGGCCTTGTCCACCGCCGTGTAGGCGCCGGCATTGAGCACCCAATCCGGCCGGTGCAGATGCACCGCAGCACGGCAGACCTCCGGCTTGGCCAGATCCAGTTCAGCCCGGCTGCAGGCGATCAGCTCAATTCCCTCGGGCCGAGAAGCCATCAGGGCCTGGCCCAGCTGGCCAGTGGCCCCAGTGAGCAACACCTTCATGGGAATAGGTCTCCTTGAGCCAGCCCAGCCAGCAGCGGCGCCGCGCCATCCTTCTCCGACAGCTGGGGGTGTGCTCCAGCCAGGGCCTCAAGGGGCCAGGTGATCGCCAGCTGGGGGTCGTCCCAGCGGATGGCGCGCTCACATGCGCGGTTCCAGAACTCGGTGGTTTTGTAGAGCACCTCGGCCTGCGCGCTGAGGGTCAGGAAGCCGTGGGCAAAGCCCGCCGGCAGCCACAACTGCTGGTGGTTCTCAGCGCTCAGCTTCGTCCCCACCCACTGGCCAAAACTGGGCGAGCTACGCCGCAGATCCACCGCCACGTCAAAGATCTCCCCCGCCACGCAGCGCACCAGTTTCCCCTGGGGATTGGGCGGCAGCTGGTAGTGCAAACCCCTCAACACGCCGCGGCTGGAACGCGAGTGGTTGTCCTGCACGAAGGCGGTGTCGCCTGCGACAGCGTTGAAGGCCTGCTGATTCCAGCTCTCAAAAAAGAAGCCCCGTGGGTCGCCGAACACCCGCGGCGTCAGCAGCAAAGGGCCTTGAACGGACAGGCCCCCCGCCGTGGTGAGCGGCTCAGCCTGCATCAAAACTCTCCAGCAGTTGCATCAGGTAATTGCCGTAACCGCTCTTGCACAGCGGGGCCGCCAGAGCAGCCAGCTGGTCGGCGCTGATCCAACCCAGCCGCCAGGCCACCTCTTCTGGGCACCCCACCTTGAGGCCTTGGCGGTGCTCCAGGGTGCGGATGTAACTGCCGGCCTCGTGCAGCGAATCGCAGGTGCCGGTATCCAGCCAGGCCATGCCTCGGCCCATCAGCTCCACCTGCAGCAGCCCCTCCTCGAGATACATCCGGTTGAGATCGGTGATCTCCAGCTCACCCCGCGGCGAGGGCTGCACCTGCCGAGCCCGCTCCACCACCGAGCCGTCATAGAAGTAGAGGCCGGTCACCACATAGCGGGACTTGGGCTTGCTCGGTTTTTCCTCCAGGCTCAGCACCCGGCCATCGGCAGCAAACTCCACCACCCCGTAGCGCTCGGGATCCCGCACCGGATAGGCAAACACCATGGCCCCTTCCGCCTGGGAATTGCTGGCCTGGAGTTGCGGGGTCAGATCGTGGCCATGGAAGAGGTTGTCGCCAAGCACCAGGGCCGCTGGCGCGCCGGCCAGGAAATCGGCGCCGATCAGGAAGGCCTGGGCCAACCCATCGGGGCTGGGCTGAACGGCGTACTGGATCGTCATGCCCCAACCGGCACCATCGCCCAGCAAGCGCACAAAGACTGGCTGATCCTGGGGGGTGGTGATGATCAGCACCTCCCGGATCCCCGCCAACATCAGGGTGCTGAGGGGGTAGTAGATCATCGGCTTGTCGTACACCGGCAGCAGCTGCTTGCTCACCGCCTGGGTGATCGGATGCAACCGGGTGCCGCTGCCACCGGCCAGGATGATGCCCTTGCGCTGCTGCACCTGGCGTCCGCCCCGCTGGAAGAATGGTGCCATGGACGCCATCCGCCTCCTGATGCATGCCCCCGGGGCCCCCGGGTTGCGCTGGCTGGGCCTGGGGCCGGGATGGCTGCCCACCCGCGGGCTGTGGAAGTTGCAGCGTCTACTCGATCAACACGCCTTCTGGGCCAAGGGGCGCTCCCTCAGCGCCCTACGGCGGATGCTGTCCGGCAGTGCCGCCGTGGTGAGCCTGTGGCACGGGAAGCGGCTGGTGGGCTTTGCCCGGGCTAGCAGCGACAGCGTCTTCCGAGCCGTGCTCTGGGATGTGGTGATCCCAGACGACCTGCAGGGCCAGGGCCTCGGCCGCCAACTGGTGGAGGCCCTCCTCGCGTCGCCGGCCCTAGCCGGCGTCGAGCGCGTGTATCTGATGACAACCAACAGCGCTGGCTTCTACCAACAGCTGGGCTTTGAGCTTGTGGAGGGTCAACAGCTGCTCAGGCGCGATCAGCCCGGCAGCGCCGCCATCAGGCTGCCCATCTCGATCGCCTGCAGGCCGTAGCTCCAGCCCAGGTTGCTCTTGATGCCGGAGCGCTCCAGGGCCTGCTGCATCGTGTCGGTGGTGAGCACGCCGAAGATCACGGGCACGCCGGTGGCGCGGCTCACGGCCGCCACGCCCTTACTCACCTCGGACACCACCACATCAAAGTGAGGGGTGTCGCCACGGATCACGGCCCCCAGGGTGATCACCACCTGGTAGCGGCCGCTGGCCGCCAGGCGCTGAGCCACGAGGGGAATCTCGAAACTGCCGGGCACCCAGGCCACATCCAGCTGACTGCTACTGGCGCTGGTGTCGATGCCATGGCGGCCGAGGCAATCCAGGCAACCGCTCAGCAACTTGCCGGTCACCAGGTCGTTGAAGCGAGCCACCACGACGGCCACCCGTAGCGAGGCGGCGCCGGAAAACTGCCCTTCAAAAACGGTCACGGCGCCTGGTCTGCTGCTCTGGTGAGCCTACGCAGCGGGCCAACTTCAGACCACGAAGAAGCTCATGCCCCAGTTCACCAGCACCAGGGCCACCCAGGCCAGGCCGCCCAGCAGGATCAGGCGGTTGGAGCGGCCGCTGTCCTCGTTGCTGGCGTAAAGCACAGGTACGGCCACGATCAGCGCGAACGACAGCACCACCAGGGCCAGAACGGTGAGGGTGTTGAGGATCGTCATGGATCGGTGGCGATGGGATCGGCGGCGAGGAGAGCGGGTCTACGCCGGCCGGTCGGTTTCGGGATTCTCACACGCGGGATCCAGCCGGGCGGAACCGGCCTGGGGGTTCCTTCACAAGTTGTGGTCGGCGGCGGCGGGCGGGGCACGCGCTGGCGCCCCCCCCCTGCGTTCTGTACAACCTGTACAGGACCCTTAAAAGGCCGAACAAAGCACCCCCCTTACGATCAGACACCCCGCCGGAACCCAGCCTGTGGCCGCGCCCCACGAGCAGCAGCCAGAGCTGGCCCTGCAGGGCAGCCTGTTCGGCCTGGAGCCGGAGCCGCAACCCGAACCACCACCGCAGGAGCTGGAGGCGGCAGACCTCGCGGCCGATGCCGCCGCCCGCCCCCGGCAACGCCAACCCCGCGCTGAAATCGCGACGGAGCCCGCCGCTTCAGACAACAACGAGGGTGCAACGGCAGCGGACAACGACCTCCCCCCCTGGCATCACCACGCCCTGGTGGAGCCGGAGCAGCTCACGCCGATGCTGCGCCACTACGTGGAGCTGAAGCGGGCCCACCCCGAGCGGGTACTGCTCTACCGGCTGGGCGATTTCTTCGAGTGCTTCTTCGAAGACGCCATCCAGCTCTCGCGCCTGCTGGAGCTCACCCTCACCGGCAAGGAAGCCGGCAAAGCCCTGGGCCGGGTGCCCATGGCGGGCATCCCCCACCACGCCGCCGAGCGCTACTGCGGCGAGCTTGTGCGGCGCGGCATCAGCGTGGCCCTGTGCGACCAGCTGGAGGAGGCGTCCACCCGGGGCCCCGCCAGCAAGGGCGCCCTGCTCAAGCGGGACATCACCCGCGTGCTCACCCCCGGGACGGTGCTGGAGGAGGGCATGCTCGCCGCCCGCCGCAACAACTGGCTCTGCGCCGTGGTGCTGGAGGGCGAGGGCTCCAGCGCTGGCTGCTGGGGCCTGGCAGTGGCCGATGTGAGCACGGGCGAATTCCGCGTCACGGAACGGGAGGGCAGCGATCAGCTCCACCAGGAACTGCTGCAGGTGGAGGCGGCCGAGGTGCTGTGGCCCATGCCCGAGAGCAGCGCCGCCAGCCCTGCCTGGTGTCCGGAAGGGCTGCGGCTCACGCCCCTGCCGCGCACCCCCTTTGCCACGCCTGAGGCCCGCGCCACCCTGTTAAAGCGCTTCCGCCTGGCCAGCCTCGATGGTCTGGGCCTGGCCGAGGCCCCCCTGGCCCTACGGGCGGCCGGGGGCCTGCTGCGCTACCTCGACGACACGCAACCCGGCAGCGCCATCCCCCTGGAGCTGCCCACCACCTGGCACGCCGGCGACCATTTGGTGCTCGATGCCGCCACCCGCCGCAACCTGGAGCTCACCAAAACCCAACTGGGCGGCACCCTGCACGGCTCTCTGCTCGGGACGCTCGACCGCACCATGACCGCCATGGGCGGCCGCTGCCTGCGCCGCTGGATCGAAGCCCCCCTGGTGGACATCGCCGCCATCACAGCCCGACAGGACGGTGTGGGTGAACTGGTGGGCCAACGCTCCTTGCGGCTAGCCCTGCGCCGCTTGCTGCGGCCGATGGGCGATCTCGAGCGCCTGGCGGGGCGAGCGGGGGCCGGCACCGCCTCTGCCCGGGACCTGGTGGCCCTGGCCGATGGTCTCGAGCGGCTGCCGCAACTGGCGGCGCTGTTGGCGAAGGCCGAGAGTGCGCCCCTGGCCTGCCTAGCCCGCCCCTGGCCGGAGCTGGCCGAGCTGGCTGCCCTGCTGCGCCACACCCTGCTGGAAACGCCACCCCTCAGCCTCAGCGAGGGGGGCCTAATTCACGACGGCGTGGATGCCCAGCTCGATGGCCTGCGCAACCAGCTCGACGACCAGGACACCTGGCTGGCCCAACAGGAGGCGGCCGAGCGCCGCGCCAGCGGCATCAGCACCCTCAAACTCCAGTACCACCGCACCTTCGGCTACTTCCTGGCGGTGAGCAAGGCCAAGGCCGCCGCGGTGCCGGAGCACTGGATCCGCCGCCAAACCCTCGCCAACGAGGAGCGCTTCATAACCCCCGAGCTCAAGGGCCGCGAAGGGCGCATCCTGCAGCTCAAGGCCCGCGCCGCCCAGCGCGAATACGAACTCTTCTGCACGCTGCGCAGCCAGATCGGCAAACAAGCCGGCCCGATCCGTGCCGCCGCCCGGCTGGTGGCAGAACTCGATGCCCTCGCCTCGCTGGCAGATGTGGCGGCCACCAGCGGCTACTGCCGCCCGGAGATGAGTGCCGGGCGCGAACTCGTGATTGAGGCCGGCAGGCACCCGGTGGTGGAACAGTTGCTGGTGGAACAGCCCTTCACCCCCAACTCAATCGCCCTCGGAGGGGTCGGGGCCACCGCTGAGCATCATCCCGACCTGATTGTGCTCACGGGCCCCAACGCCAGCGGTAAGAGCTGCTATCTGCGCCAAACGGGCCTGCTGCAGCTGATGGCCCAGATCGGCAGCTGGATTCCCGCCAGGTCTGCGCGCCTCGGCATCGCCGATCGCATCTTCACCCGGGTGGGGGCAGGCGATGACCTGGCCGCCGGCCAATCCACCTTCATGGTGGAGATGGCGGAAACCGCCAACATCCTGCACCACGCCACCGAGCACTCCCTGGTGCTGCTCGATGAGATCGGCCGGGGCACCGCCACCTTCGATGGCCTCTCGATCGCCTGGGCCGTGGCCGAACACCTGGCCGGAGGCGATGGCCTGGGCATCCGGGCCCGCTCGGTGTTCGCCACCCACTACCACGAGCTCAACGAGCTGGCGGAGCTGCTGCCCAACGTGGCCAACCGCCAGGTGCTGGTGGAGGAAACCGGCAACGATCTGGTGTTCCTGCACAAGGTGGTGGATGGCGGCGCCAGCCGCAGCTACGGCATCGAGGCCGCCCGGCTAGCGGGGGTGCCCCCGGCGGTGGTGCTGCGGGCCCGCCAGGTGCTTAGCCGCATCGAGGCCAACAGCCACGTGGTGGTGGGACTGGACAACTCCCTGAAACCAACGCAACCAGCACCGATCAAGTCGGCGGCTGCCTGAGCCAGGCCCAGCGCAGCAGGGCATTGGCCGCGGCCCCCACCAGGCCGGCCCCCCCGCGGCTTCCCTCCAGACGGATCTGGGGCAGGCTGCTCTCGGCCAGATGGCGTTTGCTCTCCGCCACCCCCACAAAACCCACGGGCATGCCGATCACCAGGGCCGGCGCCGCTGTGGCGCCTGTGTGCACCAACTCCAGCAGCACCTCCAAGGCCGTGGGGGCACTGCCGATCAGCACCAACGCGCCAGGATGCTCAACCAGGGCCTGGGCCATGCCCGCCGCCGTGCGGGTGCTGTCCTGGGGTGCCCGCTCGGGGGCCCAGTCGAGCACGGAGCGCACGGCATTGCCAAAGCAGCGCCGCGCCATGGGCTGCACGGCCGCGGCGGCCATGGCCGTGTCCGTGAGGATCACCGCCCCGGAGGCCAGGGCTTGGGCCCCCTGCTCACAGGCCCCCGGCGAAAAGCGCACCGCCGGCACCAGGCTGAGATCGCCGCTGCTGTGCACCAGCCGCAGCACCACGTCCTGCTGGATCGGGCTCAGCCCCTGCAGCGCCGCCTCCGGCTCAAGGGCGGCCCGAATCAACCGGATGCTCTCGCTGAAGATCGGGTGATCGAGGCTGTTGGGGCAATCAGCGGCGGCGAGCGGATTGGTGGCGGGTTCAGACAAAACGGGAGCCGTCACGAGGGATGGAGCGGGCGGGGGGTGTGGCCTCACCAGCACCTCCACACACCTTGCACCCATGGAACCGATTGGGGTGGAGGCGGCCCGGCGCCGCCTGCCGGAACTGCTCGAGCGGGTGGCCGCCCTGGTGGCCTTCCTCTGCAATGCCAAGGGCACTGGCAAATACCTGGGACCCCTGCTGCAGGGCATCGCCCAGGGCCAGGCGGCCGTGATGGTGACCGACAACCCCCACCTGGCGCAGACTGACCATCTCCCCGTGCCGAGCGCCCTGCGCCCGTGATCCCAGCCCGCCGGCAGCCCCTGCCCTGATGCCGATTCACCTCTACTGGGGCGACGACGAGGCAGCCCGCCAGCGCGCCGTGGACACGCTGATCGACCAGGCGTGCGATCCCGCCTGGCAGAGCATCAACCTCACCCGCCTCGACGGCAACGAGGCCAGCCAGGCGGCCCAGGCCCTGGCTGAGGCGCGCACACCGCCCTTCGGGTCGGGGGATCGGGTGGTGCTGCTACAGCGCAGTCCGTTCTGTAACCAGTGCCCGGCCGAGCTGGCCGACGCCTTCGAGGCCTGCCTGGAGCTGATCCCGGATCAATGCCACCTGCTGCTGGTGAATGCGGGCAAGCCCGATGGACGCCTGCGCACCACCAAGGCCCTGCAGAAGCTGGTGAAGGCCGGCCAGGCCACGGAGCGCAGCTTTGCCCTGCCGGCGGTGTGGGATGGCGCCGGCCAGGTGGAGCTGGTGGCCCGCACGGCCCGGGAGCTGGGCCTGCGGCTGGAGCCAGCTGCCGCCGAGGCCCTGGCGGAGGCCATCGGCAGCGACAGTGCCCGCCTGGCTAGCGAACTGGAGAAACTGGCCCTGTTCGTGGGGGAAGGTGCAGCGATCACCCCCGCGGCGGTGGCGGCCCTGATCGGCAGCCAGGCCACCACCAGCCTGCAGGTGGGGGATGCCCTGCTGGCGGGCCAACCGGCGGAGGCCATTGCCCTGGTGGATGCCCTGATCCTGGCCAACGAGCCGGCCCTGCGGATCGTGGCGGCGTTGTCGAGTCAGATCCGCGGCTGGCTGTGGGTGAGCCTGCTGGATCAACAGGGCGAGCAGGACGTGACCGCCATCGCCAAGGCCGCCGGCATCGGCAACCCCAAGCGCATCTACGTGATGCGCAAGCAGATCCGGGGCCGGCGGCCCGGCACCTTCCTGACGCTGCTGGCCCGGCTGTTGGAGGTGGAGGCCGCCCTCAAGCGGGGCACCGATCCCGGCGATGCCTTCCGCGATGGCTTCCTGTTGCCCAGCAGCTGACCGGCGGCATAGGAAAATCGGCGATCAACGCCGTCTACGCGCCACCCCGGGCGCCCCTCCGCCATGGCCCTGCTGGTACAGAAGTTCGGGGGCACCTCCGTGGCGGATGTGGAGCGCATCAAGGCGGTGGCCCAGCGCATCGCCCAGTGCCGCAACGCCGGCAACGACCTGGTGATCGTGGTGTCGGCCATGGGCCACACCACCGATGAACTCACCGGTTTGGCCCGCGCCATCAGCGGCGATCCCCCCCAGCGGGAGATGGACATGCTGCTCAGCACCGGCGAGCAGGTGTCGATCGCGCTGCTGGCCATGGCCCTGCACGCCCAAGGCGTTCCGGCCGTGTCGATGACCGGTCCCCAGGTGGGCATCGTGACCGAATCGGCCCATGGCCGAGCCCGCATCCTCGAGGTGCGCACCGATCGCCTGCGGCGTCTGCTGGACGACGGCCACGTGGTGGTGGTGGCCGGCTTCCAGGGCACCAGCAGCGGCCTCTCCGGCACCCCCGAGATCACCACCCTCGGCCGCGGTGGCTCCGACACCTCCGCGGTGGCGCTAGCGGCTGCCCTCGGCGCCGACGCCTGTGAGATCTACACCGATGTGCCGGGGGTGCTCACCACCGACCCACGCAAGGTGGCCGATGCCCAGCTGATGGCCACGATCACCTGCAACGAGATGCTCGAGCTGGCCAGCCTCGGGGCGGCCGTGCTGCACCCGCGAGCCGTGGAGATCGCCCGCAACTACGGCGTACCCCTGGTGGTGCGCTCCAGCTGGAGTGAGGCCCCGGGCACCCTGCTGACCAGCGACGGTACGAGCCGGCGCGGCAGCGGCGAAGGGCTGGAACTGGGCAAGCCCGTGGATGGCGCCGAACTAGAAACCCACCAGGCGGTGCTAGCCCTGGCCCATGTGCCCGATCAGCCCGGGGTGGCGGCCCAGTTGTTTGAGGCCCTCTCCGCCGCGGGCCTGAACGTGGACCTGATCGTGCAGGCCACCCATGAAGGGGGCTCCAACGACATCGCCTTCACGGTGGCCGAGGCCCAGCTGGAGAGGGCCCAGCTGGTGTGCCGCGAGCTGTTGGCCAGCATGGGACCGGCCGCCGCTGACGCCACCCTCAGCACCGAAGCTGGGATGGCGAAGCTGAGCATCTCCGGCGCCGGCATCATGGGCCGCCCCGGGGTGGCCGCGCGCCTGTTCGACACCCTCGCCAAGGGGGGCATCAACCTGCGCCTGATCGCCACCAGCGAGGTGAAGGTGAGCTGCCTGGTGGCCGGGCATCAGGGAGCCAAGGCCCTGCAGGCCGCGGCCCACTGCTTCGAACTGCACGATCAGCAGCTGCGCCACAATCCCGCCCCGGCCGGCGCCGGTGAGCCGGAGGTGCGCGGCGTGGCCCTCGATCGCGATCAGGCCCAGGTGGCCGTGCGCCGCATCCCAGACAAACCCGGCACCGCCGCGGCCGTGTGCCGCACCCTGGCCGATGCCGGCATCAGCCTCGATGCCATCGTGCAATCCGAGCGCACCCACGGCCGCGGCGACCAGCTCAGCCGAGATATGGGCTTCACCCTCAAGCGCGACGACCTGCAACGGGCCCAGGCCGCCCTGCAACCCCTATTGGCCCAATGGCTGGGCGCCAGCTTCGAGGAGGGCATGGCCATCGCCCGCGTCAGCGCGGTGGGAGCCGGCATGCCCTGCACGGCCGGCACCGCCGCTCGCATGTTCCGCTCCCTGGCGGAGGCCGGCATCAACATCGAGATGATCGCCACCAGCGAGATCCGCACCAGCTGCGTGGTGCCGGAGGCCGACGGTATTCGGGCCCTCCAAGCCGTGCATGCCGCGTTTGGCCTGGGCGGTGCGGTAGTGCATCAAGCCCAAGGCACAGAAGCGCCGGTGTGAGCCGGTTCTAGAGCTTGGCGGCGATCCCCTTGGGCTCCAACATCAGCTTGCTGCCGCTGACGCTCTCATCCATCTCGATTGGGTAGGCGCCATCGAAGCAGGCGGTGCAGAAGTTGGCGGAATTGGCCTGAGCGGCATCTACCATGCCCTGCTTGCTGAGATAGGCCAGGGAATCCACGCCCAGGTGCGCGGCGATCTCCTCGAGGGTGAGGCGGGCGGCGATCAACTGGTCCTGGGTGTCGGTGTCGATGCCGTAGAAGCAGGGGTGGGTGACAGGCGGCGAGCTGATGCGCATGTGCACCTCGGTGGCACCGGCATCGCGCAGGGCGGCCACCAGCTTGCGGCTGGTGGTGCCGCGCACGATCGAGTCGTCGATCACCACCACCCGCTTGCCCGCAAGCACATCCGGCAGCGGGTTGAGCTTCACGCGGATGCCCGCCTCGCGCATGGCCTGGGTGGGCTGGATGAAGGTGCGGCCCACATAGCGGTTCTTGATCAGGCCATCGCCAAAGGGGATGCCACTGAGCTGGGAGTAGCCGATGGCGGCCGGGATGCCGGAATCGGGCACGCCGATCACGATGTCGGCGTCCACAGGGGTTTCGCGGGCCAGGGCCTCGCCGATGCGCACCCGATAGCTGTAGAGCGATTCGCCGAAGAAGCGGCTGTCGGGCCTGGCGAAATAGATCATCTCGAACACGCACAGCTTGGCCGGCTCTTCGCACCAGCGGCTGCGGCTGGGGGTGGGGTCCCCCAGGCGGAAGTGGATGATCTCGCCGGGCTCCACGTCGCCGTCGTAGCTGGCGCCGATGATGTCCAACCCGCAGGATTCACTGCTGGCCACCCACTGGGCCTCGCTCTGCTCGCCCATGTGGCCGAACACCAGCGGGCGGATGCCATGGCCATCCCGCAGGGCAAACAGGCCCTCGGGGGTGCCGATCACCAGACTGAAGGCGCCGCGGCAACGGCTAGCCGCCTCGCGAATCGCCGCATCCCAGGCCAGGCCGCTGTTCACGGCATGCTGGAGCGCAAAGGCGATCAGCTCGGAATCAGTGGTGGAGGTGAACTGAACTTCCGGCGTGTCGGCGGCAATGGCCTGGCGCAACTCACCGGCGTTCACCAGATTGCCGTTGTGGGCCAGGGCAAAGGGCCCCTGCTGGGTGTTGAGCACCACCGGCTGGGCATTGCAGGCCTTGCTGCTGCCGGTGGTGGAGTAGCGGTTGTGGCCGATGGCCAGGTGGCCGGTGAGGCGCTCGAGCACGTCCTGGTCAAACACCTGGCTCACCAGGCCCATGTCCTTGTGAAGGCGCACCTTGTGGGCCGCATCGAACACGGCAATCCCGGCCGACTCCTGGCCGCGGTGCTGAAGGGCGTAGAGGCCGAAGTAGGTGAGGTTGGCCACCGGTTGACCCTGGGCCAACACCGCAAACACACCGCAGGCCTCCTCCGGCTTGTCGGGGCGCTCCGGCATGGTGTCGCTGGCGATCAGGCGGGAGTCGGGCTGCACGTCGGTCACGGCCGATCCCACCTTCAGGTTGCTTTCAGCATTGTGCATCGGCGCCGGCCCCTCAGGCGCTGGGGGGCAGATCCACGCCCATGCGCCGCGGAATGGCCTGCTCAAAGCACTCGCGCAGTTGGGCGATCGGCAACTGCAGCACGGTGCTGCCGGCCTGGCTGATCGAGAGCTCATCATCGGCCTCCACCACGCCCAGGCACTGGGCCGGCACCGCAGCGGCCTCCAGGGCCTGCTGCCAGGCCGCCGTGTGGGCCGGCGCCACGGTCACCAGGATGCGGGCGCCGCCCTCGGCGAACAGCAGCCGATCCAGCCGAGCACTGCTGGCCGGGATCTCCAGGTGGGCGCCGAGGGGCGTACCGGCGGCCGCTGCGGCCATGCAGCACTCCGCTGCAGCCACGGCCAGGCCGCCATCGCTGAGGTCATGGGCGGAGCGCACCAGGCCGGCGGCGATCGCCTGGCGCAGGAAGCCCTGCACCGAGCGCTCCAGCGCCAGATCGATCACGGGCGGGCGCCCCGTAACGGCTCCATGCAGCCGCTCCAGATAGCTGCTGCCGGCCAGGCCCAGGCGCGAATCGGTTGGAGCCTCGCCTGTTTCCAGCGGCACCCCCAACAGCCAGATCCCATCGCCCGCCTCGCGCCAGGCCTGGCCGCGCACGTGCTCCAGGTTGTGCACCAGGCCCACCATGCCCACCACGGGGGTGGGGTGGATCGGCTGCATGCGGCCATCGGGCAGGCGGGTCTCGTTGTAGAGGGACACGTTGCCGCCGGTGACCGGCGTATCCAGGGCGCTGCAGGCGGCCGAGAGGCCGCGGCAGGCCATCGCCAGCTGCCAGTAGCCCGTGGGGGTTTCGGGAGACGGGAAATTGAGGTTGTCCGTCACGGCCAGGGGCTCCGACCCCACACAGCTGAGGTTGCGGGCCGCTTCGGCCACGGCCGCCATGCCGCCGCGCTCGGGGTCGAGGGCCACCCAGCGGTTGGGGCAGTCCACCACCGCCGCCACGCCGCGGGTGGCGACCGCCATGGAGCCCTCACCCTGCTGGGGCCTCAGCCGCACCACGGCCGCATCGGCGCCGCCGGGGAGCACCACGGTGTTGGCCTGCACCTGGTGGTCGTACTGGCGGTACACCCAGCGCTTGGAGGCGATGGTGGGATCGTCGAGCAGCTCGAGCAGGGCCTGGTTCCAGCTGATGGAGCTGCCGCCCGCCGGGGTGATGCCCGCCGCGCTCGCCACGGGAAGCTGGGCCTCGCTCCAGCGCCAGTGGGCCTGGATCTCGGCCGGGGGTTCGCTGATCAGCGTGTGGTGGTTGATGGGGGTGTCGTCCGCCAAGGCGCTGGCAGGCACCTCGGCCGCCACCTGGCCGTGCTGCAGTACGCGCACGATGTTGTCTTCCAGCACGCGGCCCACCACGGCCGCCTGCAGACCCCAGCGGCTGAAGCGTTCCATCAGCGCCTGCTCCGTGCCGGGCTTCACCACAAACAACATGCGCTCCTGGGATTCGCTGAGCAGGAACTCGTAGGGGGTCATGCCGGCCTCGCGGGCGGGTACACGATCGAGATCCAGCTCGATGCCCAGGCCGCCCTTAGCGGCCATCTCCGAGCAGCTGCAGGTGAGGCCGGCGGCGCCCATATCCTGCGCGGCCACCACATCACCGCTCTGGAAAGCCTCCAGGCAGGCCTCGATCAGGCCCTTCTCCAGGAAGGGGTCGCCCACCTGCACGGCAGGACGATCATCGAGGGAGGCCTCGGTGAGCTCGGCGCTGGCAAAGCTGGCGCCGCCCATGCCATCACGGCCGGTGGTGCTGCCCACATACACCACTGGATAGCCCACCCCCTCGGCACCGGAGCACACGATTTCCTCGGTCTCCATCAGCCCCAGGGCCATGGCGTTCACCAGCGGGTTGCCGGAGTAGCTGGGGTCGAAAGCCACCTCCCCACCCACGGTGGGCACGCCCACGCAATTGCCGTAGTGGGCGATGCCGGCCACCACGCCCTCCATCAGGCCCACGTTGCGCTCGTCTTCCAGGGGGCCAAAACGCAGGGCGTTGAGCAAGGCGATGGGCCGGGCGCCCATGGTGAAGATGTCGCGCAGGATGCCACCCACACCCGTGGCCGCGCCCTGGAACGGCTCCACTGCCGAGGGGTGGTTGTGGCTCTCAATCTTGAAGGCCAGGCGCTGGCCCTCACCGAGATCCACCACGCCGGCGTTCTCGCCGGGGCCCACCAGGATGCGCGGCCCAGTGGTGGGAAAGCCCTGCAGCAGCGGTCGCGAGTTGCGGTAGCAGCAGTGCTCCGACCACATCACCCCGAACATGCCCAGCTCCGCCCGGTTGGGAGCGCGACCGAGGCGGCGGCAGATCTCGTCGTAGTCGGCCTGGCTGAGGTTTTCCTTCTTGAGGGCTTCGGGAACCGAATAGGCCGGTGCGTCGAAAGAGGCGGCAACCACGTGCAGCTGGGCGAGATCCCTCCAGTCTCGCCGAGCGACTCACCGCCTCAGAACCAGGGATCTTCCTCTTCCGCCGGCGGTTGAGGCGACGACGTGGGCCGGCGGCGGCGGCGGTCTGAATCGCCCGTCTCGGGCCTGATGTCCCAGTCCTCCTCGTGGGGGTCCCAGCGCTCGCGCGGTGGTTCGGGTTCCTCCAGCCAGCCCTCGAGCCGCTCCTCAAAGCGATCGCCCGCCTGCTGGAACTGATCGCGGAGACGTGAGGTTTCCTCCTGCATCTGGTCGCGCCAGCGGCGGGAACGACGCAGGAACTCCTGGCGCACACTGGCCTTGGCCAGGGGCAGGTCGTCGAGAGCGTTGAGGCCAGTGAACACCTGGCCGGGTTGTTGATCGAGGATCCTGTCCGGGCTCAGGCGCCAGCGGCTGCTGCCGGGCAGGCGGGGATCACTGCGGGACACCAGGTAGTGCAGGATCCGGCCACTGCTGAGCTCCACGGCGGCATCGGCCACGCTGCCGATCACCTCACCATGACGCGCCACCAGGGCCGCATCGATCAAGGTGGGCAGACGCTCCACGGTGGCGAGATCCGTGGCTGCTCCCTCCCCCTGCACATACAGCTCCAATTCCGCCAGGCCGCGCAGCTGGTTGAGCCGCCAGGCTTCGCGACGATCGCCAAAGGCCGAGGGCTTGCTGATCCAGCCCAACAACCGATGCACCGGGGGGTGCATCCAGGCCACAGCACCCGCGCCATGCTCGAGGCCCTGCTCGCAGCGCACCCGGCGGCGCAGGAGATCACTCAGCAGCAACTGCTCTGGCAAAGCCAAGGATCCCGTGCGCCTCAGCTACGAATCTGCACGGGCATCACCAGATACGTGAAGTCCGCCTCGTCGATGGGGCCCAGCACCACCGGTGTGGTGGGGGCGTTGCAGCGCAGCTCCACCCGCTCGGTGGCCATGGCCTTGAGGCCCTCCAGCACGTAGCGCACGTTGAAGGCAATCTGGATCGCGTCACCGCTCACCTCGGCGGCCAGGGCTTCCGAACCACTCCCTACATCCTGGGCGTCGGCGCTGATGGCCAGCTGGCCGGCGCTGGGATCACTGGTGATCTTCACCACGTTGTTGTGCTGATCGGCCAGCACCGCCACCCGCTCGAGGGCATTGATGAAGGCCCTGCGATCCAGCTTCAAGCTACGGGCAAAACTCTCGGGAATGAGCTGGCGATAGTTGGGGTAAGCGCCATCGAGGCTGCGGCTGGTGAGCACCTGATCGGCCCAGTGGAACACCACCTGACCGCGGTCGCAGAACAGGCTCACCGGATCACTGCCGGAGCGGGCCGAGAGCAGGCGCTCCAGTTCCCGTAGGGAGCGGGCCGGCACGGTGACGTCCACGCTGCCTTGACCGGCTCCCGTGTTTTGCAACCGTAGAACTGCCAGGCGGTGACCATCGGTGGCAGCGCACTCCAGGCCCTGATCGTCCAAACCCAGGTGCACACCGGTGAGCAGTTGCTTGGCCTCATCGCCGCTGCTGGCGAACAGGGTGGCCCGCAGGCCCTTCACGAGCACCTCGGGATCCAGCTTGATCGGCGTGCTGCTCTGCGCGAGGGGCAGCTCGGGGAAGTCGTCGGCAGGCATGCCACGCATCTGGTAACTGCCCGACTGGCTGGTGAGCTCCACCTGCTGGCTGCCGTCTTCCCAACTGAGGGTGATGGGGCTGTCGCCAGGCATCCGCGACACGATTTCGCCAAAGAGACGAGCCGGCAGGGTGATGGCACCGCTGCTCTGCACCGAGGCGGACAGGCTGGTTTGGATCCCGAGGCTGAGATCAAACCCGGTGAGGCTGAGGCGGCCTGTGCCGGCATCGGCCGTGAGCAGCACGTTGGCCAGCACCGGATGGGTGGGACGACCTGCCACAGCCCGGCTCACCAGCTGAAGGCTGGCATTGAGTTCGGCCTGGGAGCAGACCAGCTTCATGGCGTACCGGAACGGCCCCCCACGCTTCCACAAGCCGCCCCGAAGCGCAACGGGGCTGAACGAACGGATTCCCCGCGTTTCCCCAACCTGCGGTTAAACGGATTTGGATTCTTTTTAATCAAAACCTAAATCCGTAGTCGTAGGCCCTGCGGAAAACAGGCAAAAGCTGTTAAACCCATTGCAGGCAAAGGGTTTTTGTTTCCTCAGGCTGCGGAAAACGTTGGCGGACTTTCGGCCTGCTCCCGCTTTTCCACGGTTTCCCGACCCTGGGGAAAACGGGCCTTGATCGACGGCTGTTTTTGACCTGTGGTTTTCCCGGTTCGCCGGCCCCTGTTTCCCCAGGTTGTGGACAGACGGTTTGTGAGGTGGTTGTGCTGTTTTCGTGGCGCCAGGCCAGTGATGGCGGCCAGCAAAAAGCCCCGCAGTGCTTTGCACTGCGGGGCTGATTCGGGTTCGGATGCGGTGGCGGCTGGGGCCTTAGAAGCCCATCACCTGGGCCACGGTGGCTGTATCGGGGTCGAGCCCCGTGTGGAACTTGGAATCGTTGTGCTCAATGGCGGTGGTGGGATCCTTGAGGCCATTGCCCGTGAGCACGCACACCACCGTGGCGCCGGCGGGCACTTCATCGCGCCGCTTGATCAAGCCGGCCACGGAGGCGGCGCTGGCGGGTTCGCAGAACACTCCCTCGCCACTGCCCAGAAGCTTGTAGGCGTCGATGATCTCCGCGTCTGTCACGGCCATGAAATCGCCGTTGCTCTCGCTGCGGGCCACCAGGGCCTTTTCCCGGTTCACTGGGTTGCCAATCCGGATCGCGGTGGCAATGGTGTCGGGATGCTCCACCGTGTGGCCCAGTACCAGGGGTGCGGATCCAGCGGCCTGGAAGCCCATCATTCGCGGCAGCCGCCGGCTGTGGCCGGCCGCCTTGTATTCGTTGAAGCCCATCCAGTAGGCGCTGATGTTGCCGGCGTTACCTACAGGGATGCAGAGCCAGTCCGGGGCCTCGCCCAGGGCATCCACCACCTCGAAGGCGGCTGTTTTCTGCCCCTGCAGCCGGTAGGGGTTGAGCGAGTTCACCAGGGTCACTGGATACTGCTCAGCCACCTCGCGCACGATCGCTAGGGCTCGGTCGAAGTTGCCCTTTACGGCCAGAACTTCGGCGCCATAGAGCAGGGCCTGGGCCAGCTTGCCCTGGGCAACGTAGCCATCGGGGATCAGCACGAAGGCCCGCATGCCGCCGCGGCGGGCATAGGCGGCCGCGGCCGCCGAGGTGTTGCCCGTGCTGGCGCAGATCACCGCCTCCGAGCCTGCTTCCTTGGCCTTGCTGATGGCCATGGTCATGCCCCGGTCCTTGAAGGAGCCCGTGGGGTTGAGGCCGTCGTATTTGAGGAACACCTTCACGCCCTTGCCGATGCGCTCGGCGATCACCGGTGCCGGGATCAGCGGTGTAGCCCCCTCGCGCAGGGTGATCACGGGTGTCTTGTTCGACACCGGCAGCCAGCGGCGGTAGCCCTCAATCAGGCCCGGCCAGTCCTGCATGGCCGGGCGGCGTCTGAAGGGCAGCAGGGGCACGGGCGCAGGGGAAGGCTGAAACTGAATCTAAGGCGCAGGTTTCAATCCGGAATCAGGAGCCCTGTTTCTGCGCTGGGGTGTCACCGGCCTGGCCCTGGGAACCCCGCAGGCCGTCGAGGGGGGATTCGGAGAAGAATTTCACCAACTCGCTCACCGAGCTGGCCTTCTTCAGGACAGCCAGCAACGCCGGAATGCTCACTTCCATCTCGTCGGTGGGGTAGGCCTTGAGGAAGCCGATGGCGGAGAGGCGGCCATCGCCCTGGGCCAGGCCGTTGATCACGGCGGCTCGGAGGGCCGGAACCCCCACAGAACTGGCTTTGAGGGGGTACACGATCCGGCCCACCCGCGCCAGGATTGCCTCACCGATGCGGGTGCTCAGCAGGCGGCTGGTGAGCACGATTGGCAGGCTCAGCTCCATCTTCAGCAGCTTCGCCATCTCCTGGGGCTGCTGCTTGGCGATGGCCAGGACATCGGACAGCAGGCCGCGGGCCTGGCCGGTTTGAGCTAGATACTCCATGTCGGCCACGGAGATGGAGCGCCGGAAGGCGCCGCTCACGAACACCAGGTTCTCGGCGGCCATGGCTGCCGGGCTTCCACCGCCAACCGCCAGGCTGAGGCCCAGCAGGGCTGCAGCCAGACGCTGGCGTTTGGGCATGGCCATGGCTGATCGGCTGCGTTGCATGCTCTGAACAGTAGGCCGATTCAACGAACGGCCGGACTCACCAGCACATCGCGCACCAGCCGCACCATGCTCCGCTCGGCCAGGCCACGGGCCAGGGCCAGGCCCATCTGGCGCAGCTCGCTTTCCTGCAGCAGCCGCGGCAGCCGCTTGAGCAGCAGCTGCGGTTCGAAGCCCGGCAGTTGCTGCAGGATCCCCACCAGCCGTTGGATCGGCTCCAGGGAGAGCAGTTCCAGATCGCTGCTGCTGATGGGGCCGCGGTCCCGCAGGCCGGGGGGCTGGAGGGGCCGGGGTAGCCGCTGGCTGAGGCGCAGGGCCGTTTGCCAACCCAGGGCATCCATCTGGTTCACCGCAGCCTCCACCAGCTGGTTGCGCAGCAGGCCGGCCTTGGGCGAGAACAGGAAATCCAGCACCTGATCCAGTAAGCCATCGAGATCCAGCTGGGCGCCGCTGGCGGCGCTGCTGATCAGGTTGTCGAGTCGCTGCCAGCGGAAGATCTCGCCATCGAACAGCATTTCCTTGAGGCTGTTGCGCAACTGGGGATCGGGGTCTTCCATCAGCCGGCGGGCGAAGTAGGGGTAGGCGGCGCCGAGGATCTTGAAGTCCGGATCCACGCTCAGGGCGATCCCTTCCAGTGTGACCAGGGAGCGAATGATCAGGGCGTAGTAGGGCGGCACCCGGAACGGGAAGCGATACATCACCCCCGAGAGGTCGTCGGTGACAGCCTTGAAGTCCATGCGGCTGACGCCCATCTCCATGGCCTGGCCGAACACGCCTTCGAAGGCCGGCACGATTGGCTCAAGGTTCACGTCTTCCGCCAGGAAGCCGAGGCTCACAAAGTCTTTGCTGAGCTTGCCGAAATTGCGGTTCACCAGGTGCACCACTGCCTGGATCAGGCCGGTGCGGCTCTCGCGGCTCACCTCGCTCATCATCCCGAAATCCAGGTAGGCCAGGCGGCCATCGGGCAGGGCCAGCAGGTTGCCGGGGTGGGGATCGGCGTGAAAGAAGCCGTGCTCCAGCAGCTGTTGCAATGAGCAGTTCACCCCCACCGTCACCATGTCGTCGGGGTCGATGCCCAGCTGGCGCACCGCCTCGAGGTTGGTGAGCTTCACCCCATCGATCCATTCCATGGTGAGCACCCGCCGGGCCGTGGCATGGCGGTAGATGCGGGGAACGGCGATGCGGGGGTTGTGGGCGTGCAGGGCTGCAAAGGCCTCGGCATTGGAGGCCTCGTTGCAGTAGTCCATCTCCTCGAACACCCGCTTGCCCAGCTCATCGATCAGGGCCACGAGGTCGGAGCGGATCAACCCCACGTTCTGGTTGAGCCAGGCGGCGATGTTGCGCACGATGTAGAGATCGAGCGTGATCTGCTCCCGTAGGCCGGGGCGCTGCACCTTCACGGCCACCTTCTCGCCGTTGAGCAGCACACCCCTGTGCACCTGGCCGAGGGAGGCGGCGGAGATGGGCTCCCGTTCCAGCTCGGCATAGATGGTGTGGATCGGGGCGCCGAGGTCCTCCTCGATGCAGGCCATGGCCAGGGTGGAATCGAAGCCGGGCAGTTGATCCTGCAGGCCCGCCAGTTCATCCAGCAGCAGTGGCGGCACGATGTCCGGCCGAGTCGAGAGGGCCTGGCCGGCCTTGATGAAGGCGGGGCCCAGGGAGGCCACCAGATCCGCGGCTTCCTTGGCCCGGGCCTTGGCGTGGTCGCCGTTCTTGAGTTCGCCGGTGAGCCAGTCGAACCCCACCCCTAGGAGATAGAGGCCGATGGGCACCAGGGTTTGCCAGAGGCGCCGGATCAGCCGTTGGGGATGGCCCGCGTAGATGCGGGTGATGGCGGCCGGGTCGTAGCTGAGCAGGCCGGAGGCCTCGATGAAGTCGCTCAGGTCGGCGCTGGACGCGGGGGGAGCGGTGGCTGTCTCGCCAGTGTCCGGGAGATCTGTACGGCCTGTACAGATCTCTGCCGGGCCCTCCAGCTCGGCCACCACGGTTGCTGATTCAGGATGCGCGCTGGCCATGGCGCCGGGGCCGCAGCCCATTCACGGATTGGTCCCCTTCTAAACGAAAGAGACTGCCGCTACGGTCGGCCCGGTCACCCATCCGGTAACCGGATGCGCCTGTGCTCACCGGTCTGCGCCTTCACAACATTGCCCTGATCGAGCAGCTGCAGCTCGATTTCAGCGGTGGCTTCACGGTGCTCACCGGGGAAACCGGCGCCGGTAAGTCGATCCTGCTGGATGCCCTAGATGCCCTGCTGGGCGGCACGGCCGGGGGCTCTGCCAGCCGCTTGCTGCGCCAGGGCCAGGATCGCGGCCTGATCGAAGCCAGTTTTTCGCTCACCCCGCCGCTGCAGGCTTGGCTGGAGCAGCAGCGGCTCGAGGCCGATGAGGCGGAGATCCTGCTCAGCCGAGAATGGCGCCTCGGTGACGGCCGGCTCAACAGTCGCCATCGGCTCAATGGGGTGGCGGTGAACCGCGGCCAGATTCAGGAGCTGCGGCCCCTGCTGCTGGATCTCACCGTGCAGGGACAAACCCAACAGCTGGCCCGGCCCGGCCAGCAGCGCCACTGGCTGGATCGCTTTGGTGGTGCCGCCCTCCAGCCGGCGCTGGAGCCCGTGGCTGAGGCCTACCGGGCCTGGAAGCGGGCGGCGGCGGCCCTAGAGCTGGCCCGCAGCTCCTGGCTGCAGCTGCAGCAGGAGCGCCAGCGCCAGGAGCAGTTGCTGGAGGATTTGGAGGCTGCCCGCCTTGACGACCCTGCCGAGCGCCAGCGGCTCGAGCAGGAGGAGAACCGCCTCGCCCATGGGGTGCGGCTGCAGGAGGGCGTGATGACCCTGCTCGGCCGGCTGGTGGAGGGGGCGGAACAGGCCCCTTCCGCCCTGGATCACCTGGCGGCTTGCGAGCAGGAACTGAGCCAGATGGAGGTCCTTGACGCTGGCGTTGCGGCCTTGCGCAGCCGCTGCAGTGATGGCCTGGCAGGTCTGCAGGATCTGGTCCGTGATCTCGAGCGCTATGGCGCCGGCCTCGAGAGTGATCCCGAGAGCCTGGGGGCCCTGCAGGAGCGCATCGCCCAGCTCAAGGCCCTCGAACGCCGCCATGGCCGCGACCTCGCCGCGTTGATCGAGCTGCGGGACCAGCTGCGGCTGCAGTTGGCCCCCGGTGGGGCCGAGGCCAGCCTTGAGGCCCTGCAGACCGGTGAGGCTGCCGCCCGCCAGTGCCGCGACCGCGCCAATGGCGCCCTCAGCAGCGCCCGCCAGCAGGCCGCAACGGCGCTGGAGCAGCAGTTGATGGAGGCCTTGCGGCCCATGGGCCTGGCCAATGTGCGTTTTGCCGTGGCCATCGAGCCCGCACCTCCCGGCGCCGAGGGGGCCGATGCGGTGCAGTTCCTGTTCTCCGCCAACCCCGGCCAGCCCCTGGCCCCCCTGGCCGAGGTGGCCTCCGGCGGCGAGATGAGCCGTTTCCTGCTGGCGCTGAAAACCTGCCTGGCCGCGGCGGATCCCCACGTGACCCTGCTGTTCGATGAGATTGATACGGGCGTGAGCGGCCGGGTGAGCGGTGCCATGGCCGCCTTGCTGCAGCGGCTGGCCCAGCAGCGCCAGGTGTTCTGCGTGACCCACCAGCCCCTGGTGGCTGCAGCGGCTGACCATCACTTTCGGGTGTCCAAGCAGGTGCTGGAGGGCATCACCCACACCCAGGTGTCCCAACTGCGGGACACTCAGGCCCGCGAGGCCGAACTGGCCGAACTGGCCGGCGGGGATTCCGGTGAAACCCGTAGCTACGCCGCCAGCCTGCTGGGCAAACGGGTGGCCTGATGGGTCCCCTGAGCAGCACCTGGCCCTACCTGGCCTGCCTGGCCCTCTCGGTGTTGTGCACCACCCTGCTGGGTGGGCAGCTGGGCTTTGGCCTGGCACCTCTGTGGCTGTTGCTGCTGGGCTGTGGCGGGCTCTGGTGCCGCTGGCAGCGGCGGAGTTTGAGCCGGCCCTGGCTGTTGGCCCTGGGGCTGCTCGCTAGTGCCCAGCTGCTGCTGCATCTGCTGGCGGTGAACCTGGCGATGGTGCGCCTGCAGCTGAGTGCCCGCCTGCTCTTGGCTGAATCCCTGGAGCTCTATCTGGCCGTGAACGGGCTCTTTCTGTTCTGGTATTGGTTTTTTGATGCGCCCCTGCGGGACCGCAGCGATGGCGGCATTCCCATCGGGGTGCTGTTTCCTGAAGAGGATCTGGAGGAGCGCTTGTTGGGCCAGCGGCGCTGGTTACCGGGCTGGTTCGACTATCTGTTCTTCACCGTGATCGCCAGCAATTCGCTGGGCCCCCCCGATGGCCATGCCGTGGTGGGCCCCTCGCTCAAGGCCATTCAGATGCTGCACAGCTTGGCGATGATCAGCGTGTTCATCCTGATCCTGGCCAGGGCCATCAACACCCTGGGTTAATCCTCCTGCCATCGCGGCGCCCGTAGACTCGGCGGTTCACGATCCGGCTGCATGCCCCGCGCCAAGAGCACCGCTGCAGCCAGGGATCTCCCCCAGACCGTGAACGAAAAAGCCGCCCAGCAGCAGGGCAGCCGGCTGCTCAGTGGCGGCTCCCTGGAGGATGTGATCCGGGTGCGCGGGGCCCGGCAGCACAACCTCAAGAACGTTGACCTCACCATCCCCCGCAACCGGCTGGTGGTGTTCACCGGGGTGAGCGGCAGCGGCAAGAGCTCCCTGGCCTTCGACACGATCTTCGCCGAGGGCCAGCGCCGCTACGTGGAGAGCCTGTCGGCCTATGCCCGCCAGTTCCTGGGGCAGGTGGACAAGCCCGATGTGGATGCGATTGAGGGGCTGTCGCCGGCGATCTCGATCGATCAGAAGTCCACCAGCCACAACCCGCGCTCCACCGTGGGCACGGTGACGGAAATTCAGGACTACCTGCGCCTGCTCTATGGCCGCGCCGGGGAGCCCCATTGCCCCCAGTGCGACCGCTCGATCCGGCCCCAGACCATCGATGAGATGGTGGATCAAATCCTGGCCCTACCGGAGAACACCCGCTACCAGCTGCTGGCGCCGGTGGTGCGGGGCAAGAAGGGCACCCACGTGAAGCTGTTGGGGGGCCTGGTGGCCGAGGGCTTTGCGCGGGTGCGCATCAACGGCGAGGTGCGCGAGCTGGCCGACAACATCGAGCTCGACAAGAACCACGCCCACAACATCGAGGTGGTGGTGGATCGCCTGGTGGCCCGGGAGGGCATCCAGGAGCGGCTCACCGATTCCCTGCGCACGGCCCTCAAGCGCGGCGATGGCCTGGCCCTGGTGGAGGTGGTGCCCAAGGCCGATGAGGAGCTCCCCGAAGGGGTGGAGAAGGAGCGCCTCTACTCCGAGAACTTCGCCTGCCCGGTGCATGGCGCCGTGATGGAGGAGCTCTCACCGCGGTTGTTCTCCTTCAACAGCCCCTATGGCGCCTGCGCCGATTGCCACGGCATCGGCCACCTGCGCAAGTTCACCGAGGAGCGGGTGATCCCCGATCCTGCGCTGCCGGTGTATGCCGCCGTGGCCCCCTGGGCCGAGAAGGACAACTCCTATTACTTCTCGCTGCTCTATTCGGTGGGCGAGGCCTTCGGCTTCGAGATCAAGACCCCCTGGAATCAGCTCACCAGCGAGCAGCAGCAGGTGCTGCTGCATGGCTCCAAGGAGCCGATTGCGATCCAGGCTGATAGCCGTTACCGCAAATCGCAGAGTTACGAGCGGCCGTTTGAGGGGATCCTGCCGATCCTGGAGCGCCAGCTGCGGGATGCCAGCGGTGAATCGGTGCGCCAGAAGCTGGAGAAATTTCTGGAGCTGGTGCCCTGTGGCACCTGCGCCGGGTTGCGGCTCAAGCCGGAGGCCCTGGCTGTGCGGGTGGGCCCCTATGCCATCCATGAGCTCACCAGCACCAGCGTGGGTGAGAGCCTGCGGCGGATTGAGTCGTTGATGGGGGTGGGGGCCAGCGAGGGTGCCGAACCGCTGCTCAACTCACGCCAGATCCAGATCGGTGATCTGGTGTTGCGGGAAATCCGCATGCGCCTGAAATTCCTGCTGGATGTGGGGCTCGATTACCTCAGCCTCGATCGCCCCGCCATGACCCTCTCCGGTGGCGAGGCCCAGCGCATCCGCCTGGCCACCCAGATCGGAGCCGGCCTCACCGGTGTGCTCTACGTGCTGGATGAACCGAGCATCGGCCTGCACCAGCGCGACAACGATCGCTTGCTCAGCACCCTGGTGAAGCTGCGGGATCTGGGCAACACCTTGATCGTGGTGGAGCACGACGAGGACACGATCCGCGCCGCCGATTACATCGTGGATATCGGCCCGGGTGCCGGCGTGCATGGCGGCCACATTGTGGCTGAGGGCAATCTGCAGACCCTGCTGGAGGCTGAAGAGTCGCTCACCGGCGCCTATCTGAGTGGGCGCCGTGCCATCCCCACCCCCGCCGAGCGCCGCATCAGCGGCAGCCGCAAGATCGCGCTGGTGGGTTGCGAGCGCAACAACCTCTCCGGCTTCAACGTGGAGATCCCCCTGGGGCGGCTGGTGTGCGTGACCGGGGTGAGCGGCAGCGGCAAGAGCACCATGGTGAATGAGCTGCTCCACCCGGCCCTGGAGCACAAGCTCGGCATGAAGGTGCCTTTCCCCACGGGGCTGGGGGATCTCAAGGGCATCAAGGCGATCGACAAGGTGATCGTGATCGACCAATCACCGATTGGCCGTACGCCCCGCTCCAACCCCGCCACGTATACGGGGGCCTTTGATCCCATCCGCCAGGTGTTCGCTGCCACGGTGGAGGCCAAGGCCCGCGGCTACCAGGTGGGCCAGTTCAGCTTCAACGTGAAGGGTGGGCGCTGCGAGGCCTGCAGCGGCCAGGGTGTGAACGTGATTGAGATGAACTTCCTGCCCGATGTGTATGTGCAGTGCGATGTGTGCAAGGGCGCCCGCTACAACCGTGAGACGTTGCAGGTGACCTACAAGGGCCACACCATCGCCGATGTGCTGGAGATGACGGTGGAGCAGGCCGCCGATGTGTTCTCCGCCATTCCCCAGGCGGCCGATCGCCTGCGCACTCTGGTGGATGTGGGTCTCGGCTACGTGAAGCTGGGCCAGCCGGCGCCCACCCTCTCCGGCGGTGAGGCCCAGCGCGTGAAGTTGGCCACCGAGCTCTCCAAGCGCGCCACCGGCAAAACCCTCTATCTGATCGATGAGCCCACCACGGGCCTCAGCTTCTACGACGTGCACAAGCTGATGGATGTGATGCAGCGGCTGGTGGACAAGGGCAATTCAATCTTGGTGATCGAGCACAACCTCGATGTGATCCGTTGTGCCGATTGGATCGTGGATCTCGGTCCTGATGGAGGTGATAAGGGTGGCGAGATCGTGGTGACGGGAACGCCTGAGGAGGTGGCAGCCCATCCCACCAGCCACACGGGGCGATATCTCAAGCAGGTGTTGGCGCAGCATCCGCCTGAGGTCTTGGCTGGTTGAGGGGTGGTCTTGGAGGGGTAGGGGAAGGGCAGGGAGTGGCTTGGGTTGTGGCTAATCGGAGGCTGAGGGGAGCCAAGACGTAGGTGGAGCGTCTTTGAGGGGTAGAAGGCTTCTGGGCAGTGGGTTGAGGACTGGTTCCTTAGGGGTATTGGGACCTTATGCAGGATTGGCATAAGCCAGTAGGGGTCTGAAGGAATCCGGAGGCACAAGACCTTGAGGGCAGTTGCAGCAGAGTGCCGCAGGTCCCTTCGAGGTCTTGGGGCTTAGGATCCCAGTTGCAGTCTTGTGTTTGGGACTACTGGCATTGGGCTGAGGGTCTTAAGGGACGCTGAAGGAAGTGGGTTAGATTTGGCAGCAATGCAGCAATGCAGCAATGCAGCAATGCAGCAATGCAGCAATGCAGCAATGCAGCAATGCAGCAATGCAGCAATGCAGCAATGCATATGGGTGCTTTTGCTGGTCCTGATTTCTTTAGTCCTTCTTGAGTGGGTTGATTCTTATGGCTACTCCAGCAATTCGCGGCAATAACCTTTATATATACAATCGAATCAGACTGGACAAGCTCGGAAGCATATTCTGTTGAGCTGGGTGGACATTTGGCAACAATAAATGATGAAGCTGAAAATATTTGGATTACTAGATTTGGGTCGAACCTATGGATTGGCTGGAGAAGGGGATATCAATGGTCTAGTGGTGAGGTCACTTCGTATGAAAATTGGCATCAAGGGCATCCAGATGAGCGAAGATTGGTTGACTATGCGCGCATTGGTGAAGGTGGAAGGTGGTTTACGGCGTCGAATGACGGGAACAGCGGTGCGGGTGGCTATAAAAGGGGAATCGCAGAAATCCCCCTAACCCTTGCTATAACACGCCAAGGTGAAGTCAAAGAAGGCGCAGGATCTTTCACAACTTCCATCAATCTTAATGCGGGTAATCAGACATCAGGAAACCTTGCAAAAGGTGCTCAGGTATGGTGGCAAATTTCAGGAATCACAGGTGATGATCTTTTATCAGGTACTTTGAGTGGTTCTGGCACCATTCAGCAGGGCAAGCTAGATATTCAGCATTCCCTAAAGGTTGATACTGACTCTGGAGAGATTTTTGAGGTCTCTGTCTATTCTGATGCTGGACTCACGCAACAGATTGGAACGACAAATTCTGTTGTTATCGATGAGGGAGTTGACAATGGTAATACTGGCGATCTCCCGGGTGGTCAGTACGCAGGCAGTGCTCCCTTAATTCGAGCCAATAGTCTTTATACACTTACAACCACTGAAAGAGATTGGAGGTCTGCTGAAAATAATGCCATCAGCCTTGGAGGTCATCTAGTTAATATTGACTCAATAGGCGAAAACGATTTCATCGTAGATTTCTTTAGGGAATCTCTGGACAAACGGGTCTTGATCCGTTCGCGGGACGCAGCAACTCTGCTTTCACCGTGATTTTTCTGTGCGGGCTCCTTCTGGTAGACGTTGTCCCCATGCTCAGCGACCTTGGGCTGGTTT
>NZ_JAGQBW010000005.1 GCF_024345835.1 Synechococcus sp. HJ21-Hayes
GCTATCCCCTCAGCGCCGGTGCCGCCGCCGATGGCCGCACCCACCTCGAAGTGGCCACTACCCGCCCCGAAACCCTGCTGGGGGATACGGCCGTGGCCGTGAACCCCAAGGATCCGCGTTACGCCGATCTGGTGGGCCAGACCCTCACCCTGCCGCTGGTGGGGCGCGAGATCCCGATCGTGGCCGACGACCACGTGGATGCGGAATTCGGCACGGGCTGCGTGAAGGTGACCCCGGCCCACGACCCCAACGACTTCGCCATTGGCCAGCGGCATCAGTTGCCCCTGATCACGGTGATGGCCAAGGACGGCTCGATGAACGAAGCCGCCGGCCGCTTCCAGGGCCTGGATCGCTTCGAGGCGCGTAAGGCCGTGGTGGCCGCCATGGAGGAGGGCGGTTTCCTGGTGAAGGTGGAGCCCTACCGCCACAGCGTGCCCTTCTCCGATCGCGGCAAGGTGCCGGTGGAGCCGCTGCTCTCCACCCAGTGGTTCGTGACAACCGAGCCCCTAGCGGCCCGCTGCCGAGAGGCGCTTGAGAACGCCGATCCGCGCTTCGTGCCGGAACGCTGGAGCAAGGTGTACCGCGACTGGCTCACCGACATCCGCGACTGGTGCATCTCCCGCCAGCTGTGGTGGGGCCACCGCATCCCCGCCTGGTTTGTGGTGAGCGAAACCGGCGGTGTGATCACCGACAGCACCCCCTACGTGGTGGCCCGCGATGAGGCGGAGGCCCGCGCCAAGGCGGAGGCGCAGTTCAGTGGTGGCACCCACCAGCACCCCGTGGTGCTGGAGCAGGACTCCGACGCCCTCGATACCTGGTTTTCCAGTGGCCTGTGGCCCTTCTCCACCCTCGGCTGGCCCGATGCCGATGCCGCCGATCTGGCCCGCTGGTATCCCACCAGCGTGCTGGTGACGGGCTTCGACATCATCTTTTTCTGGGTGGCCCGGATGACGATGATGGCCGGCGCCTTCACGGGCCGGATGCCCTTCCAGGACGTGTACATCCACGGTCTGGTGCGGGATGAGAACAACCGCAAAATGAGCAAATCGGCGGGCAACGGCATCGACCCGCTGCTGTTGATCGAGCGCTATGGCGCCGATGCTCTGCGCTTTGCCCTGGTGCGCGAAGTGGCGGGGGCCGGCCAGGACATCCGCCTCGATTACGACCGCAAGAGCGACACCTCCGCCACGGTGGAGGCCTCGCGCAACTTCGCCAACAAGCTCTGGAACGCCACCCGCTTCGCCCTGATGAACCTGGGCGGAGAGACGCCCGCCTCCTTGGGCGAACCGGATCCAGAGGCTCTGCAGCTGGCGGACCGCTGGATCCTCTCGCGGCTGGCGCGGGTGAACCGCGAAACCGCTGAGCGCTATGGCAGCTACGCCCTTGGGGAAGCGGCCAAGGGGCTCTACGAGTTCGCCTGGAATGAGGTGTGCGATTGGACCATTGAGCTGCTCAAGCGGCGCCTGCAGGACCCGGCGCAACAGCGCACCGCCCGTCAGGTGCTCGCCAAGGTGCTTCAGGAGCTGCTGGTGATGCTGCATCCCTTGATGCCTCACCTGAGCGAGGAGCTCTGGCATGGGCTCACGGGCGAGCCCGAGGGCACCTTCCTGGCCCTGCAGCCCTGGCCAACCCTTCAGGAGGCCGCCCTCAACGATGGCCTGGAAGCCCAGTTCGCCGAGCTGATCGAGGCGATCCGGGTGGTGCGCAATCTGCGGGCGGTGACAGGGCTTAAGCCGGCTCAGCCGGCGCCGGTCCAATTCGTGACGGGCCGCGGCGAGCTGGCGGCCCTGCTGCAGGACGCCACCGCCGACATCACCGCCCTCACCCGGGCCGAGAGCGTCACGGTGCTCGCTACCGCAGAACCTGGCCAGCGCTGCCTGGCCGGTGTGAGTGGCGAGTTGCAGGTGCTGTTGCCCATTGAGGGGTTGGTGGATCTCGAGGCGCTCAAGGGCCGTCTGGAGAAGGATTTGGCGAAGGCGGAGAAGGAGATGGCTGGCCTGTCAGGGCGCTTGGCCAATCCCAACTTCGCCAGCAAAGCCCCTCCGGACGTGGTGGTGGAGTGCAAGGCCAACCTGGCCGAGGCCGAAGCTCAGGCCGCCTTGGCCCGTAAGCGTTTGGCGGATCTGGGCTAGACCCGTTTCTCCGGCCTCGCCATTCATGGATCTCCATCCTTCGCTCTGGCTGGAGCGGGTGCTGCCTGCCCTGCGCTCACCCCTGGGCTTTGCGGCGTTTGTGCCCCTCTATGCCCTCTGGGTCACCCTGCTGCTGCCAGGGGTGTGGGCATCAATGTTGGCTGGGGCCCTCTATGGCACCTGGTGGGGCAGTGTCCTGGTGTTTTTGGGGGCCTGTTTGGGAGCCGAGGCCTCCTTCCTATTGGGTCGCACCTGGCTGCGGGATTGGGCCCGCCGTCGGCTGCTGGCCTTCCCCAAGCTGCAAGCTATCGAGCAAGGTGTTAGCCGGGAGGGCTTGAGGCTGGTGCTGCTCACCCGGCTCTCGCCTGCGTTCCCCTTCAGCCTGCTCAACTTCGCCTATGGCCTCAGTGAAGTGAGCCTGCGCGATTACACCCTGGGCCTGATCGGCATCCTGCCGGGCACGATCCTGTTCTGCGGCCTGGGCGCCCTGGCGGGGGATGCGGCCCGCTTCGGTGAGGTGCTCTCCGGCCAGGCCGATCCCGGAACATGGGCCCTGCGGATCACGGGCATCCTGGCCACCGTGGCGTCGGTGTGGCTGGTGGGTCGGGCCGCCCGTCGGGCCATCAAGGGCGGGGAGCTGGATTGAGCGGGTGGGCCGTGATGGCCATGGGGCCGAGGTTGCCTTAGGGCTATCACAATGGCGGGTAAGCCTCTGTTCCTTCGGAGTGATCGCCCGGCGTGCTCAGCCGTCGGCCATTGCCGCCAATCCCTGATTAGTGGGTGGGGCTACACCGGGCCGTGTTCTGGCTTGCTTTATGCCCTGTTTTCATTTTTACTTTGCCTTCCCTTAGCCCGGAATGGGTGAATCGTTGGCAATTTTATAGCCATCCCTATCCAGGATTCATGGCTTACGTATCGCCCCTGCTCGGCAGCATCAGCCTCACCCCAGCTGGCACCTCGGGAGAGCAATTCCAGAGCGAAATCTCGGCTTACGTATCCATTGGTGGCAAGTTATTCGTGCTGTCCTCTGGCGGTGGCGACACCCTCCAGGTCACGGATGCCAGCGTTCCCTCCCTGCCAGTATTGCTGGAGCGCAAAGGCTATGGCGGCTACATCAGCACCTCCGTGGCTGCCTATAAGAATTTGGTGGCGGTGGCTCTGGTGCCTTCCAGCTACGACACCAACCCCTCCAAGGGTGTGGTGCGTTTCTACCGCATGGGCAGCAACGGAACCCTCACAGCCCTCCAGGATGTTGAGGTGGGTTACCTGCCCGACGGCATTGCCTTCAGTGGCAATGGCCGCCAGTTGGTGATCGCCAACGAAGGCCAGCCGAGCAGCAATTATGGCCTTGACCCGATTGGTTCGATCGGGATTATTGACATCACCAATCCAACCAAGACCCCCAGCTTCAGCTACACGGATCTCAGCTTTGCGGGCGTCAGCCTGCCGACCGGTGTGCGCGTTTCCGGCCCCACCGGTACGTCCCAGGCCAAGGATATTGAGCCTGAGTACGTGAGCATTCTCGGCGGCAAGGCCTACGTAACTCTGCAGGAAAACAACGCGGTTGCTGTGGTGGACCTGGCCACCCGCAGGATTCTTGAGGTGCGGGCCCTGGGATCGGTGAATTTCAGGAAGCAGGCCGTGGACCTGTCTGATCGGGATGGTGCTTCAAACGCGTCCGTCTTCCTGCCCAAGCTTGGCCAGGCGTTCGAAGGTCTGCGCATGCCTGACGGAATCGCTGCCTTCAGCGTGAGGGGTGAGAACTTCTTCATCACGGCCAATGAGGGTGATGCTCGGGAATACGGCTCCTATGTGGACGTGACCCGTAATGCTGCTTCTCCCAATGGTCGCCTCAACACCATCAAGAATCCGGCTCCCTCTGGGCCCAACACCACGACGGCCATTGGTAGCCGCTCCCTCTCCATCTTCAATGCCAATACCGGCGCGCTCGTCTGGGACAGTGGCACCAGTCTCCAGACCATCGCCGTCGCCGCCGGTGTCTATGCAGATAGCCGCAGCGATGACAAGGGCGTCGAGGTGGAGAGTGTGATTACTACCAAGCTGAATGGTCGCACCTATGCCATTGCTGCTCTGGAGCGTTCAAGCAAGACGACCATTGTCGTCTTCGACGTAACCACGCCGGCTAAGTCCAGCTATGTGAGCCATTTGGTGATTGACGGAAGCGTCAGCCCCGAAGGCCTTCAGGTGATCCCAGCGAAGGACAGCCCCACCGGGCGTGCCCAGCTGATGATCTCCAATGAGGTGAGTAATACCCTCGATATGGTGGATCTTAAGGGTCTGATTGAATCGCCAGGTGTGGGCAGTGCTGGTTTCTTCCAGCCCACCATGCTCAAGGATGTGGCTGGTGGCCCTGCCCTTCAGGTGAGTAGCCTGATCACCAATGGCGAGTTCACGAACAGCCTCAACCGCGGCGAAGAAGTTTATGCCCCCACTGGCATTTTTGATGGCCTGGGTGCCTACGACAATCGCAATGGTACCTACACCGTATTGGCTAACAGTGAGCTCGGTAATACTGCTGGTGCTCCCTACCTCGTGGATGGTGTGGCGCTGACCGGTGCTCGCATCAGCAAGTTCATCATTGACAAGGACGTTGACAATGACGCCAGTAATGGCTACCAGTCGGCAGTGATTTCCGGTGGTATCGCTTACAGCAAGATTGTTGACGCCAATGGCAATCGGGTCACTGATGCAGCTCAGATCAACGGTGGATTGAGCCGCTTCTGCTCTGGCAGTTTCGAGGAAGCTAATCGCTTTGGCACGGGTCGTGGTTTCGCCAATGCGATCTATCTCACCGGTGAGGAAACAACGAACGGCCTTACCTACGCCCTCGACACCAAAACCGACACCATGTATGCCCTGGCGGGTCTGGGCCGCGCTGGTTGGGAGACGGCCATCCAGGTGGATACCGGCAGCCGCAACACGGTGGGTTTGTTGGTGCTCGACGACAACACCGCCCCGATCTACCTTTGGGTGGGTAGTAAGTCGAAGTTAAACGGTGCCGACTTTCTGCAGCGCAATGGCCTTGCTAAGGAACAGGGCAATCTCTATACCTGGGTGCCCACCGCTAACAGCATTGGCACCAGCGCCGGTGCGGCAGGTGTGCCCGACTCCGCTGATCTCAATGCCCTGGCCCTCGGCACTGCGGCTTCCGGCCGCTGGGCGCTGATCGGTAGTGGCACCCAGGTGGCCGGTTGGGATCAAGCCACCCTGCGGGCCAATGCCAATGCCCTCGGTGCCCTGCAACTGAGCCGCCTGGAGGATGCCAGCATCAATCCGCTTAATGGCAAGCAGGTGGTATTCGCTACCACCGGTAACTCGGCCTTCGGCGGCGCAGATACATTTGGCAACCTGATCACCCTCGACCTCAGCCGTGCCTTCAATGGCCTGGGTCTGATTAGCTCCAGTAACGCCACCAGCCTGAAGGTGATCTATGACGGCGATCGTCAGATTGCCGCCTGGGATGCGGCCAATGGCAATAACAACGGTGTGATTGACGCTGCGGAGCGGGGTGCCTTTGGTGCCACGATCATTCGCAATCCCGACAACCTCACCTGGTCGAAGGATGGCTTCATCTATGTCCAGGAAGACCGTTCCGTGGATAAGGGGTTCTTCCAGGCCCAGGAGGCTTCGGTCTTCAAGGTGAATGCCAGTGCCGCTGACCCTGTTACCGGTCAGGCCGTCTCTGAGCGCTGGCTGCAGATTGATCGCACGGCTGTGCCCACCGTCTACGGCCAGTCGGATCCCCTACCTTCGGATTTCGGCAACTGGGAATCGTCCGGCATCATCGATGTGTCGGCTTTCTACGGCGAAGCAGCCGGCAGCATGTTCCTGAGCGATGTGCAGGCCCACAGCCTGAGCAATGGCAACTTGGGTGGCAATGGCTACCTGGTAGAGGGCGGCCCGCTCAACCTGATCCAGAACCCCGCCCTCTTCTGAGTCGGGCGGGCCTCATCCGTCTGATTCGCTTCCCAGGGCCCCTGAATGGGGCCCTTTTTCATGGCAATGGCCAATCTCTCAGTGCAGCCATCAGCACAAACCAGGCCAGCCGCAGCCTTGCGAGTACGCCAGTGCGGGCCGCCAGCTCGGCATATTTCGCCTGGCCACACTCGGTTTTCACCCAGCGGTAGACCCTGGGTTGGTGGCCGGTCATGGGGGTGTTGGCGAGCATCTGCACGCTAAAGCTGCCGGCCGCAGCCATGCTTGAAGTCTCCCTGCCTGGAGCCTGCCATGGTTCGCCATACCCTGTTGATTGCGCTGCGCCCCGTCTTGCTGGGCGTTGCGGCGTTGGTCCTTGGTGCCGGAGCCGCCCAGGCGGCCGTGTGTCTTCAGCCTGGCTTGGCCGTGGGCTGCACGGTGGGTGCCCCGAGCCAGGCGGCTCCGTGAACCGTGTTGGCTGGCGCTGATGGTCAGGGGCCTGCCTGGGGCTGCAGCAGCAGCTGCAGCCCCGCCTCATCCAGCACCGCCACGCCCAGGCTCTCGGCCTTGCTGAGTTTGCTGCCGGCCTCCTCGCCGGCCACCACGTAGCTGGTCTTTTTGCTCACCGAACCGGTCACTTTGCCGCCCGCGGCTTCGATCAGCGCCTGGGCCTGGGAGCGGCTCAGGCTGGGTAGGGTGCCTGTGAGCACAAAGGTTTGGCCCGCCAGGGGTGCTGCACCGTGGCCATCTTCCGATTCAGGGCTGGCGGCCAGGGAGAAGCCCAGTCGCTCCAGCTGGCTCAGCAGCTGCTGGTTGGCGGGGGTGGCCAACCACTGCTGCAGGGATTGGGCGATCTCGCCCCCGATGCCATACACGGCCGTGATCAGCTCCGGTGTGCCCTCGGCGGCCGTGGCCAGCTCGGCCGCACTGGGAAAGGCCTTGGCCAGGGCCTTCGCGTTCACCTCACCCACGTGGTGGATGCCCAGGCCGTAGAGCTGCCGGTGCCAGGGCTGGGTTTTCGAGGCGGCCAGCGCGGCCACCAGGTTGTCGGCACTCTTGGTGCCCATGCGTTCGAGGCTGGCGAGTAACGCCGCATCCAAGCCGTAGAGATCGGTGATGGAGCGCACCAGGCCCCGGTCCACCAACTGTTCGATCAACTTGCTGCCCAGGCCATCCACATCCAGGGCTCCCTTGCTCACCCAGTGGCGCAGGGCACCCCGCAGGATGGCCGGGCAGCTGCTGTTCACGCAGCGGGTGGCCGCTTCTCCCTCCTCGCGCACCAGCTCGGAGCCACACTCCGGGCAGGTGTGGGGCAGGTCCAGCCGCTGGGCCTTCGCTGGGCGCAGTTCGCTCAGCACCCGCACCACCTCGGGAATGATCTCGCCGGCCTTGCGCACCACCACCGTGTCGCCGGCGTGGAGATCCAGTTCCGCCAGCCGGTCGGCGTTGTGCAGGGTGGCGCGGCTCACGGTGGTGCCGGCCAGGGGCACCGGTTCGAACTCGGCCACGGGGGTTACCACTCCCGTGCGCCCCACCTGACAGGCCAGCCGCAGCAGCCGGCTGGGTGCCTCTTCAGCGGCGTATTTGAGCGCAATGGCCCAGCGGGGGGCTTTCTGGGTGAAGCCGGCCGCGTCCTGAAGGCGCAGGTCGTTGAGTTTCACCACCACGCCGTCGGTGGCATAGGGCAGGCTGCGCCGGCCCGTGTCCCACCGACTGAAGAAGGCCTCCACCGCGGCCAGATCCGGCAGCAGTTCGGCGTTGGGATTCACCTTGAAGCCGGCGGCCTGCAGCCATTCCAGGCTTTGCCACTGGCCGCTGGGCCGCGGCGGATCGCCGGGAGCGGGCTGCCAGTCGTTGGGTAGGTGCAGGGTGTAGGCGAAGAAATCGAGCCGGCGTGAGGCCACCACCCGTGGATCCAGCTGGCGCAGGGTGCCCGCGCAGGCATTGCGGGGGTTGGCGAACAGGGCCTCACCGCGGGCCTGGCGTTCGGCGTTGATGGCGGCGAAGGTGCCATCGGGAATGAAGGCCTCGCCGCGCACCTCCACCCAGGCGGGCGGGTGGTCCAGCTGCAGGCGCAGCGGCACGCTCTGGATTGTGCGCACGTTGGTGGTGATGTCCTCGCCCCGTTCGCCATCGCCGCGGGTGGCGGCCCGCACCAACAGGCCCTGCTCGTAGCTGAGGGCCAGGGCGTTGCCGTCGATCTTCAGTTCGCCCACCATCGGCAGCGCGGGCTGGACCTCAGCGCCGGAGGGCTCGCGATCGAGCACCTTGAGCAGGCGGCCGTACCAGGCCTCTAGGTCGTCGGTGCTGAAGGCGTTGTCGAGGCTTAGCAGGCCGATGCGGTGGGCCACGCTCGTGAAGCCCTCGGCTGGAGTGCCGCCGACCCGCTGGGTGGGACTGTCGGGGCGGATCAGCTCGGGATGGGTGGCCTCGAGGTCCAGCAGCTCGCGGTAGAGCCGGTCGTACACCGGATCCTCCATCTCAGGAGCATCGAGCACGTAGTAGGCGTGGGCAGCCCGATCGAGCAGGCGGCGCAGTTCCTGGGCCCGGGCGTGGTGATCAGCGATGGCAGAACCCACGCCGGATCAGGCAGCGGCGAGCTTCTGGATGCGATCGATGCGCCAGTCGTCTTCCACCTTCACGAAGGTGAAGTCGAGGGGTAGCTCCTCGTTGTTCTCCGCCTTCAGTTTCACCGTGAGAATGATCTGGTCCTCCTGGATGCGGGGGCGCCCCGATTTGAGGTTGTTGTACTTGTTCAGTTTCAAGCCCGCCAGGAACTGCAGGAACTGCTTGCGGTTCACGTGGGAGCGGTAGTTCTTGGTGGTGATCAGGTAGGCCGCATCGATGCGGCCGGAGGCCACCTGGGTGAAGAACTGCTTGATCACCGGGTTGATGCCGCGGGCATTCAGCACCAACTTCACGGCATTCACCGTCCAGTAGAGCAGCAGGGATCCGGCGCCGGCGGCCAGGGCCTTGGTGCCGATCTCACGGGTGATACCCCAGTCCATGGGCAGCTCGACGGGAGGTGAACAGTCGGCTGATTCTGCAGGACAACCCCCGGCCGTGGCGGTGTGGTTTACCCCAGCAGCCCGGCGCGTTCCCCAACACAATGGAGGCCACATCAGTGCCTTGCACCACCGGCGTGCCCCTTGCTCCGCTGTTGCCGCTGTTTCACCGGCTCAACCGCGAGCATTTCGAGGGTGTGCTCGCCCCTGATGGCGTCAGCCTGGTGAGCGTGCGCTGGAGCGATGGCCGCATGCGGCGCACGGCGGGGATGTATCGGTTTGGCCGCCGGCCCGATGGCACGGCCCTGAGCGAGATCGTGCTCTCGCGACCCCTGCTGGAGCCCTTGCCCCTGGAGGCCACCACCAGCACGCTGTGCCACGAAATGATCCACGCCTGGATTCACCGGGTGCTGCAGGTGGAGGAAGTGCACGGCCCCCACTTCCGGGCCCGCATGGCCGCCATCAACGCCGCCCAGACTGGGTTCCAGGTGAGTGTGCGCCACCGTTTCCCCGTACCGGCCCAGGCGCCCCGCTGGCTGGCCCGCTGCCCTGGCTGCGGCCTGGTGGCCCCCTACCGCCGCCGGGTGAAGGGGGTGGCCTGCCGCTTTTGCTGCGACCGCTTCCATGGCGGTCGTTGGAGTGCCCGCTACCAACTGGTGTTTGAGAGCACCGCCGCCTAGGTTGCGGGCCATGGCCACCTTCCTCTGGGTCCTGCAGTTCAGCGGCGTCGGTATCGCCGTGCTGGGGATGGGTCGTGATCGCTGGTTACGGGCCCGTCGCCTCGATCGTTGAGCAGTCCCTAGCCTGCGGCCATGGTGGATCAACCCCGTATGCCCCGTCGCGGCGACCCACGCCTCGAGGACCGATTTGATCAGTGGGTGTCGGCAGGACGCCAGCTGGTGGATGGCGTGTCCGGGGCTCGTCCGGGCTCGCGTCCTGGGGCTCGGGGAGCCACGGGTCGTGCCGCAGGTCGCCCCAGCCTCGATGGCCTGGGCCGCTGGGTGGAAAACAAGCTCGATTGGCTGCTGGAGGAGGACGACGACTGGCGGGAGCCCTGGGAACAGCCCGCTCCCCGTCGGTCTGAGCCCCCAGTCCCGCAGGCTGCCCCCGTGGTGCCGAAGTCGCAGGGGCGCCGGCCCCTGGAGGCGATCTCCCGCCGCGCCACCCCGCAGCTAACCCAGGCGGCCCCGCCCGCCGCCCCAGGCGATTGGCCGGAGGACGATGCCTTCAGCGTCAGCCGCTGGCAGCGGCAGCCCTCAGCCCCTTCACCCCTGGTCGATCAGCCCAGCTCGGGTGGACGTGCGGTGCCCCGTTCGAGCCGGCGTCGGTTCGATTGAGCGGTGGGCCCGCTGCTGGCGGCCCTGCACCTGAAAGCCACAGCCCAGCTCCCGTAGCTGTTGATTCACCGGCTCCACCAGCTCGCCGGGCAGTTCCTCGGCCATCTGGGCCGCCGAGGTGCTGATGGAGGGCGAGCCCTCGCTCAGGGCGGCGAGCAGCTCGGCCCATTGCTGGATCAGCGTGGACTGGTGCAGCGGGCGCAGGCCGCTGGCCTCGAGGCTGGCGCGGCAGCCTTCCCGGTTCCAGAGGGCATGGCGATGGCTGTGCTGGGGATGTCGCACGAAGGCTTGGCCCTGCTGCAGGGCGCGCTGGCTGGGTTGCCCATCACGGGCCCGGAGCCCGGCCTGGCTGAGCAGGCGGCCGCAGTGCACGGCGGAGATGCCGTAGAGGCGCCCCAGATCGGTGAGGCTGAGCCAGATCGCGGAGGTGGCGTCCATGGCATCACAGGGTCGGATGCCCTCCATGCTGGGTCGAGCACACAAGTGCGCAAGGTGTCAAGCCATAACTGCAGGCGGTCGTTACAGTCTTTGCAAATCGTCATGACGATTGGTGTGGCGTGGGGCGCGCGCTTCGGCGGGGCCCAGCCAGTGCTCCAGGGCCGGTGAAAACACCTCCCGGATCACCGTGAGTTCACGCCCCTGGTGGAAGAAGCGGTAGTGGCGGCTCCAGAAGGGGCCAGTGCTGCCCAGACCTTGGGAGAGCCAGGGGGCCTCCACGAGGGCCAGTCCATCCACTTCCCGATAGAGCTCAGCGCGCTCGGCCATGAGGCTCTTCCAGATGGGCTGGTTGCGCTGCTGTAGGTGCTCCGCCGCCGTGCTCTGGTTCCACCAGCTCTCCGCCCAGGCCAGGGTTTGCTCACCGCAGCGCAGCCACACCTGGCGGCGCAGCAGCGGCGCCTTGAGTTCCGTCACTTCGGTGGGGGCTTCTGCGCCGGGGTTGGCGTCGGCGGTCATGGCGATCACCTCCACCTCCACCGGCAGCCCGGTGAGGGATTGCAGATGGCGGGTGGGGCTGCCATCGCCCAGTAGCAGCAAGCGCCAGGGGCCGGTCAGGTCCCGGCCGCTCTGGGCGTTGGCCACATCGGCATAGGACGCCTGCCACAGCGGTCGCGGCGACGGCCAGAGCGGCCCTGGCGGCGTGGGGGTTGCGCCCATGGCGATGGTTCCAGCTCAGAAGCCACTGCTGATGCTGATGCGTCGGGTGATCCCAGCGCGTTCGATCACTGCCGCATCCCCGGAGGCGGATTGCAGGCGCCAGCCGCTGTTGCCGATGCCTTCGCCCACCAGGGCATTGGTGGAGCTGCCCCCCACCTGGAAAATGGCAGACCCGGGTTTGCCGGGAATCTGCACCACCCCCAGCAAGTCCGGCAGACTGCCCCCTCCGGCCCCACCGCTGCTGTTGGTGGCCGGCGGAGCTGAGGCATGGAGGGTGCCGCTCACGGGCACTCTCAGGGGTGGCGCGCCTCCTGGGGACTCCCCCGCGGGCAGTTGGCCGAGCTCCTCGATCCACGGCTCACCCGGTGGTGGCGGTGGTGGCAGGTCGGCCTGCGCGTTGTTGGTGGTTGCTGCGGTGGCCGCGGGGGCGGGGCTGCCTAGCCCCCGGATGCCCTCCAGGAGCCGCAGGGTTCGCTCCTGGCGCAGATCCAGGTTGGCCTGGGTCCAGCCGCGCCAGAGGGCAAAGGAGGTGCCGCCGCTGAGCAGCAGGATCGAGCCGGCGATGGCCATGAGCAGCTTGGGCTGGTGTGCGGAGCTGCCGGGGGCTGCTGCCGAGGGGTGCTCCTCGCGGATTTCAACCTCGATGGTGTCGGTGGGAGCGGTCGGGGCCGGCACGCCGAGGGCCTTGCTGAACACCCGATCCATCACCTGTTCGGCCTTCAACTCCCAGAGCGCCCGTGATGGGCTGGGCGAGCGGCCGGAGGTCACGAGCTGCTTCTGGGCATTGGGGAACGGCGTGGGCGCACCCTATCGCTCACCTGCCGCGTTGACGAGCGGCTGCTGGCGGCGCGCCTCCAGCTCCAGCCACAGCATCAGGGCGGTGATGTCGGCGGGGCTGACCCCGGGGATGCGCGAGGCCTGGCCCAGGCTGTGGGGCTGCACGGCCGCCAGCTTCTCGCGGGCCTCCTTGGAGAGGGTGCCGATGGCCGCGTAGGGGATGTCTGGGGGGATGGGGCGGTGCTCCTGCTTTTTCACCTGGTTGATCTGCTGCTGTTGGCGGGCCAGGTAGCCGCTGTATTTGATGTCGATCTCCGCCCCCTCGCGCACGTCCTGGGGGAGCTGGGCATCGGCCAGGCCGTGCTGCACCAGGTCTGCGCTGTGGAAGCCGGGGCGGCGCAGCAGGTCGGCCAGGGTGATGGAGCCTTTGATCGGCGCGCTGGTGGCGGCCTCCACCGCTGGAGCCGCCGGGTCGCTGCCCTTGAGGCGCACCGTTTCGAGCCTCTGCTTCTCGGCCTCGATCGCCTCCTGTTTGCGGGTGTAGAGGTCCCAGCGGCGGTCATCGATCAGCCCCAGCTCGCGGCCCAGGGGGGTGAGGCGCCGGTCGGCGTTGTCGCCCCGCAGCACCAGCCGGTATTCACTGCGGCTGGTGAGCACTCGGTAGGGCTCGCGCAGATCTTTGGTGATCAGATCGTCGATCATCGTGCCGATGTAGCTGCCCTCCCGCGGGAAGTGCACGGCGGATTGGCCGCGCACCTGCCGGGCGGCGTTGAGGCCGGCCACCAGCCCCTGGGCAGCGGCCTCCTCGTAGCCGGTGGTGCCGTTGAGCTGGCCGGCACTGAACAGGCCTTGCACCCGTTTGGTTTCCAGCGAGGGCTTGAGCTGGGTGGCGGGTAGATAGTCGTAGTCCACCGCGTAGGCGGGTCGCAGCATCACGCACTGCTCCAGCCCCGGCAGGGTGCGCAGCAGCTCCAGTTGCAGCCGTTCCGGCAGGCCGGTGGAGAAGCCCTGGATATAGAGCTCGGGGGTGTCCCTGCCCTCAGGCTCCAGGAAGATCTGGTGGCTCTCCTTATCGGCGAAGCGCACGATCTTGTCTTCAATCGAGGGGCAATAGCGAGGGCCCTTGCTGTCGATGAAGCCGCCGTAGATCGGCGTGAGGTGCAGGTTGTCGCGAATGAGTTGGTGGGTGGCCGCCGTGGTGCGGGTGATGTGGCAGCTCATTTGCGCATCGCTCACCCAGGCCGCTGGATCAAAGGAGAAGAAGCGATCGGCGGCATCGCTGGGCTGCTCCTCCAGCTGGTCGAGGGCCACACTGCGGCGATCCACCCGGGCGGGAGTGCCGGTTTTGAGGCGGCCCATGCTGAACCCCAGGGCCTCGAGGGCTTCGGTGAGCCCCTCGGCAGGCTGCTCCCCGGCCCGGCCGGCCGGCATCGATTGGTTGCCCACCCAGATCTGGCCCCCCAGGAAGGTGCCCGTGGTGAGGATCACGGCCGGCGCGGCGTAGACGCTGCCGAAGTAGGTGCGCACGCCGGTGATCCGGCCACCGCCGTCCGCTGCCCCCTCCACCTCCAGTCCCGTCACCATGGCCTCGCGCAGGGCCAGGTTGGGGCTGTGCTGCAGCAGCTGCAGCATCTGGCGGGCGTACTGGCGCTTGTCGGTTTGCGCACGCAGGGCCCATACGGCCGGGCCGCGGCTGGCATTCAGCACCCGCTTCTGCAGGGCCGTGGCATCGGCCAGGCGGCCGATCACGCCGCCCAGGGCATCCACCTCATGCACCAGCTGGCTCTTGGCCGGCCCGCCCACCGCTGGGTTGCAGGGCTGCCAGGCGATGCGGTCGAGGTTGAGGGAAAACAGGGCCGTATTCAGCCCCAGCCGCGCCGCGGTGATGGCGGCCTCGCAGCCGGCATGGCCGCCCCCCACAACGATCACATCGAAGGATTCGGTGGGGGGAGCGGTGAAGGCCATGGGTTCAATGTATGGCCCAGCCCCTGGAGGGTGCTGGTGGCGAGGCCTGATCAGAGCCCGCCTGGGGCTGCCAGGTTGCGGAAGCGGGTGTATTGGGGTTCAAACAGCAGTTTCACGGTGCCCACGGGGCCGTTGCGGTGCTTGGTGAGGATCACCTCGGTGATGCCCCGGTCCGGGGTGTCGGGGTTGTAGTACTCGTCGCGGTAGATCATCAGCACCAGGTCCGCGTCCTGCTCGATCGAGCCGGATTCCCGCAGGTCTGAGAGCATTGGGCGCTTGTTGGTTCGGGCCTCCACGCCACGGCTCAGCTGGGAGAGGGCCACCACCGGCACGTTGAGCTCACGGGCCATCTGCTTGAGGCCCCGGGTGATGCGGGAGAGCTCCTGCACCCGGTTGTCGGAGCCCGACCCCTCCATCAACTGCAGGTAGTCGATCACGATCAGCCCCAGTTCCTTGCCGCTTTCGGCCATCAGCCGCCGGCACAACGAGCGCATCTCCAGCACGCCTGAATTGGGCTTGTCGTCGATGTAGATCGGCATCTGGCTCAGGGTGCTGATGCCCTGGCCCAGCAGGGGCCACTCCTCTGGATTGAGCCGGCCGGTGCGCAGGCGGCCGCTCTCGATGCCCACCTCCATAGCCAACAGGCGGTAGGTGAGCTGCTCTTTGCTCATCTCCAGGCTGAACACGCACACCGGCAGGTGGTGCAACTGGGCCACGTTCTTGGCCAGGTTCAGGGTGATCGCGGTTTTGCCCATGGCGGGGCGGCCGGCCACGATGATCAGATCGCTGCGCTGCAGGCCCTGGGTCATGGCGTCCAGGTCGTAGAAATTCACCGGGATGCCGGCCACCGCCGTGCCCAGGGAGCGGCTCTCGATCTCGTTGAAGGTGGCGGTGAGGATTTCCGCGGTGGGGGTGAGGCCAGTGCTGGGTTTTTCCTGGCTGATGGCGAAGATCTTGGCCTCGGCCTCATCGAGCACCTGCTCCATGGGCTTGCTCTGGTCGAAGCCCAGCTGGATCACCTCGTTGCCGGAGCGGATCAGCTGGCGCCGCAGGAATTTGTCCATCACCAGCCGGGCCACCTGGTCGATGGAGGCCGTGGACAGGGTGCGCTCTACCAGTTCCACCAGCCGGTTGCTGCCGCCCACCTTCTCCAGGGCGCCTGTATCCGCTAGCCAGGCGGTCATGGCGGTGAGGTCGGTGGGTTTGCCCTGGCTGTGCAGCATCAGGGCGGTGCGGTAAATCTCCCGGTGGGCACTGAGATAGAAGGCCTCCGGCTGCAGCACATCGGCCACGCGGCCGATCGCATCCGGGTCGAGCAGGATGCCGCCCAGCACGGCCTCTTCAGCCTCCAGGTTCTGGGGCGGCACCGAATCGGGCAGGGCCTCGAAGTTCGCCTCCTCCCGCTGGCGGCCCCGGTTACCCAGGCGCCCCCGGCTTTCATCTGAATTGGCCAGGGGAACGCTCGCCATGGTGGGCTGGGCTGCTCGGGCTGAGGAGGGATCCAACAAAACGCCGCCAGACCCAAGGGGCCTGACGGCGTGGGGCCGGTCATTCTGGGGCGACCAAGCCGGAGCCAAAGCCCCCAGGGATCAGCTGGGGGAGTGGGCTGACGCTGATGGCGGGTGTGCTCAGTGGCTCACCACTTCCAGGTTGATCTCGGCGGTGACTTCCGAGTGCAGCTTCACCTGCACTTTGTAGTTGCCGGTGCGGTGGATTTCGGGAACGATGATGTCGCGGCGATCCACTTCCTTCTTGGTGGCGGATTCGATGGCTTCGGCCACGTCGCCGTTGGTCACGGTGCCGAACAGCACATCGTCGCCGCCGGTCTGCTTCTTCACCGTGAAGCGGCCGATGGTGTCCAGGGCGGTGCGGAAGGCCACGGCCTCAGCCTTGAGGGCAGCCTGGCGCTCGGCCTCCTTGGCGCGGCGGTGCTCCACCTGACGCATCACGGCGGGAGTCACTGCAACGGCCTTGCCCTGGGGCAGCAGGAAGTTACGGGCGTAGCCAGGGGCCACATCCACCAGATCGCCGTCCTTGCCCAGGCTGAGGACGTCCTCGCTGAGGACCACGGAAACGCGCTTAGCCATGGGAATTCGGTAAAACGATCAACGTCTTGAGCGATGGATCAGCCTACGCCACGGCTTGGGGTGATCAAACGCAGCCCGGGAAAGGCCTGGCGGTACCGGCGCTGATCCCGCGTGAGCAGGGCGCAACGCTCAACCAGTGCATGGGCCCCGATCAGGAAATCGGGAAGAATCATGGCCCTGGTGCCTCCGCGTTCCCGATAGGCCGCATGGGCTCGGGCCGCCAGGAACGAGGCTTCTCGAGGCATTGGGCGGTAGTCGTAGAGGTGGGGCGGCAGCAGCTCGTCCACGTCCTCAATGCGGTGGCAGGCGAAGGCGATTTCGCCATACACGATGGCGTTGATCAGAACGGGACCTGCATTCAGCCAGTGCATCAGCTGTGCGCTGCTCCAGTGGCCCCACTGCGGGTCGGCGGTGGCCACATCGAGGATCACGTTGGCATCCACGAACACCGTCACACGGCATCACCGCGGGTGAGCGCCAACAGCTCGTCGGTGCTGAGGTTGGTGCGCAGGCGGGCTCGGCGCAGGCGCTGCACGGCTTCTTCTCCCCGGCCGGGCTGATCAGGTTGTGGCTCCAGGAACACCCGTCCGTCCTCCTCCACGAACCGCACGGCGGTGTGGGGGAGGAGGCCGCAGCGCTCGCGAATGGCCAGGGGAATGGTCACCTGACCCTTGCTGGTGACCCGCATCGAACACCCCATCGGCAGAGTAAGAATCTTACCGAGGTCGGGTTCTCAGGGCTTCAGGCAGCCGCACCCTGGTGGCGAGGCCCAGGCGCTGCATCAGATGGATGTGCATCCAGGTGAGGTCGGGCTCGCGGCGGCCCCAGCCATGGCGCGCGGAGTGGGGGTAGGCGTGGTGGGTGTTGTGCCAGCCCTCGCCGAAGGTGAGAGCAGCCACCCAGGGGTTGTTGCGGGAGCCGTCACCGCTGTTGTGCAGCACGTAGCCCCAGCGGTGGGTGGCGGAATTCACCAGCCAGGTCACGTGGTACACGAGTGCCAGGCGCAGGGGGATCCCCCACAGCACAAGGGCCCAGCCGCCGGCGCCTGTGATGGTGCCGATCCAGAACAGCAGGCCGGCCAGGGGCAGTTGCAGGATCAGGAACCACGTGTTCAGCCAGCGGTAGTAGGGGTCTGCGGCCAGATCGCCGCTCAGGCGGGGGATGGCCGCCGTGGCGGGCACCTTCTCGAGCATCCAGCCCATGTGGCTCCACCAGAAGCCGCGGTGACTGTTGTGGTGATCTGCATTCGTATCGGAAAACTTGTGGTGGTGGCGGTGCAGGCCCACCCAGTCGATCGGGCCCTGCTGGCAGCTGAGGGCACCGCAGGTGGCAAAGAAGCGCTCCAGCCAGCGTGGTAGCTGGAAGGCGCGGTGGCTGAGCAGGCGGTGATAGCCGATGGTCACGCCCAGGCAGGCGGTGACCCAATAGAGGATCAGCAGGCTGGCCGCGGCCGGCACGCTCCAGAACCTGGGTAGCAGAGCCACCAGGGCCAGGGCGTGGATGACGGCCATGAAGGCCACGATTCCCCAGTCGCGGCCTTGGGGTGCAGCAGGCAGCGCCGCGCCGGGTTGGCGGCGATGCAGGGCCCGGGCCCGGGCTGGGGCGGTGATCGAGGCCGTCATGGGCCTGCTCCATCGGTTTCCGATAAAATGGTAGCAGTACGGATCCGTATCAAGTGCAATATCGGGATGAACTCGAAGCGGGCCGGGATGCGTTCGGGCACCTGATCAGGGTTTGGCACGAGCGCAACGGCTGGAGTCAGCGGGTGCTGCCGGCCCTGGCCGAGCGGCTGGAGCTGGGCCGGGTTCACAACTCCCAGCTCTCTAACCTGCGCAACCGCAAGCTGGCCTCCCCGGGCCCCGAGCTGTTTGTGGCGTTGGGGCGCATCAATCAGATGTTGGCGCAGGAGGGTGGTGTCGAGGGGCCCTCGCCCCAGCTCGCCGGGCAGTTGGCCGATCAGCCCGAGCTGCTCTCAGCGCTCCAGGTCTCCGCCTTGCCCCTGCTGGCGGATAACGGCCAGCCGCTGGGGCCAGCCCAGCTGTTTGAGATCTTCGTGGGCCTGCGCCAGCCCCCCAGCGCCTTCGATCTGCGCATTGCCGAGGCTGAGGCCGCGGGCTTGAGTGCCGCTCTGGCGGAGCTGTTCACGGCGGGGCGGCCGTGGCGCAGCTGCCGGGACCAGTTGCTGGAGGCCTATCCCGCCGAGAAACGCCAGCGCCGTGAGCGGTTTGCCGAGGTGATGGCGGGCCAGCGCGACTACACGGCCGCCGAGTTGGACGGGGAACTGGCGGATCTGCGGCGCACCCTGGCGGTGCTGGGGGCCGCCGATGAACAGGCTCTCAGCGCCGACCAGTTCCTGGAGTTGCTGCGCCAAAAAGCCCGTCAGCATCAGCGGCCGGGCGGCGGTGGTGATCGCGATGATCTGGGGGAGGCGATCCGGCGGGAATTAGGCCGTCAGCCCGGATAACGGGCTTCGCGAATGCGCTTGGCCCAGCCGAGGCTGCGCAGCAGCTTGATGTGTTGCCAGGTGATGTCGAACTCGAACCAGCGCAGGCCGTGGCGGGCGCTGGAGGGGTGGGCGTGGTGGTTGTTGTGCCAGCCCTCGCCGAAGCTCAGGATCGCCACCCACCAGCAGTTGCGGGAGAGATCCGGGCAGTCGAAATTGCGGTAGCCGAACGCGTGGGTGGCGGAGTTCACCAGCCAGGTCACGTGGTACACGAGCACCAGACGCAGGGGAATCGCCCACAGCACCAGGCCCAGGCCACCGCCATGCACCTGGGCGGCGTTGCCGTACCAGTACAGACCCAAACCGAGGGGAAGCTGCAGCAGCAGGAACCAGCGGTCCAGCCAGCGATAGAGAGGGTCCTGGAGCATGTCGCCGGAGAAGCGATGCAGCTCCTTGAGGGCGGGGATCTCGTGCAGCATCCACTCGCTGTGGGCCCACCACAGCCCGCGGGCCGCGTCGTGGTGGTCGTTGGGCTGGTCGGAGAACTTGTGGTGATGGCGGTGCAGGCCCACCCACTCGATCGGACCGCTCTGGCAGGCCAGGGTGCCCATCAACACCAGCAGGCGTTCCACCCACTTGGGGGCCACGAAACTGCGGTGCGACACCAGCCGATGCAGGCCCAGGGTGACTCCCAGCACCGTCATCCAATAAAGCAGCGCCAGGGCGGCCACAGCCTGCCAGCTCCAGAACTGCGGCAGCAGGGCAAACACCGCCCCCACGTGCATCACCAGCATGAAGCCGGTGGTGCCGAGCTTCAGCTTCCGCTGACTGGGGGGCAGGGGCGCTCGGGGCACCACCAGGGCGGCGCGCATGCGCGCTTCCTGGGCTGCCGTCAGCCCTGCGCTGCTGCCTTCGGTGGCGCCGTCGTTGCCCGTTGCCGGACGGTTGGAGCGGGCTGCCGAAGCGGCATCTGGAGCAACGACCAATGTGATCTCCTGAAGGATGCGCAGGCTCTGGTTCGCTGGGGTGTCCCCTGGAGGGGGACTGCGCACCACTGGCCTGGGATGCCGGCTGTAGCCAGAGCATCAATCGAAAAAATCTAGCCGCGGGCTCCCCCTCCCCCGCGAGTCAGCATGCCAAGGCGCCACCGCTTGCCATGAGCCTCCCCACCAGCGCCTGGGCTGCCGACCAGGTGGCCGCCGCCAGCGCCCGCATTGCTCCCCTGGCGGCGGAGCGAACCGCCGGGGTGAAGCCCCGCCTGGATCGCGTGCTCCAGGCCTTCACGGCGGAGCGGCTGGGGGTTCATCACTTCGCCTCGGTGAGTGGCTATGGCCACGGCGATCTGGGGCGTGAGGTGCTTGATCGGGTGTTTGCGCGGGTGCTCCAGGCGGAGGCCGCCGCCGTGCGCCTGCAGTTTGTGAGTGGCACCCACGCCATTGCCTCTGCGCTGTTCGGGGTGCTGCGCCCCGGCGATCGCCTCCTGGCCCTCAGCGGTCGCCCCTACGACACCCTTGAAGAGGTGATCGGTATCCGCGGCAGCGGCCAGGGCTCCCTGGCCGAGTTCGGCATCGTCTACGACGAGCTGGACCTCTTGGCCGACGGCAGCGTGGATGAGGCCGGCATCGCGGCGGCCCTGGCTGTGCCGACCCGGATGGTGTTGATCCAGCGCAGCTGTGGCTACAGCTGGCGGCCGTCGCTCACCGTGGAGCAGATCGGCCGGCTGGCGGAGCGGGTGAAGGCCCTCCAGCCCCACTGTCTGGTGTTCGTGGACAACTGCTACGGCGAGCTGGTGGAGCTGCAGGAGCCCACGGCGGTGGGTGCCGATTTGATGGCCGGTTCCCTGATCAAGAACTTGGGCGGCACCATTGCGCCCACCGGCGGCTATGTGGCGGGCCGCCGTGAGCTGGTGGAGCAGGCCTGTTGCCGGCTCACCGCTCCGGGCATCGGCAGTGAGGGGGGCACCGGTTTTGATCTGCACCGGCTCCTGTTCCAGGGCCTGTTCCTGGCCCCCCAGATGATCACGGAAGCGCTGCTTTGCGCCGAGCTCACCGCAGCTGTGTTTGACGGTCTGGGGCTGGCGGTGAACCCCCTGGTGGGTGGCGTGCGTAGCGACGTGATCCAGGCGGTGCGCTTCGGTGCGCCTGAGCCCCTCAAGGCCGTGTGCCGCGCCTTCCAGGCCTGTTCCCCGGTGGGCTCCTACCTCGATCCGATCCCGGCGCCCATGCCGGGCTACGCCAGCGACCTGGTGATGGCCGGCGGCACCTTCATTGATGGCAGCACCAGCGAGTTCTCCGCTGATGCCCCCCTGCGTGAGCCCTACGTGCTTTATGCCCAGGGCGGCACCCACCGTGCCCACGCGGAGCTCGCCCTGGAGCGGGCCCTCGTGGCCCTGGCGGAGGCGGGGCTGCTGCCGGTAGGCCCGACCCCCTGAGGGTTGGCGCAGCCTCCGGAGTCCTGTCCAGCCTGTACAAGTTTCAGCAGGGCGATCGGAAGTCTTGCTGTTCCAGCGGCTCTGTTGGCCTGGGAGGCCCCAGGTCCGACAAACTGGGGGCACCTTGCATTCGGCCTCGCCGATGGCGCTCAGCTACCCCGACGACTGCCGCTACGCCGACAGCCATGAATATGCGCGGCGCGATGGCGAGTTGGTGCGCGTGGGCATCAGTGCCTTCGCCGTGGATCAACTGGGCGACATCGTGTTCGTGGAGCTGCCGGAGGTGGGCAGCACCCTCACCCAGGGGGCCGGCTTCGGTTCGGTGGAGTCGGTGAAGGCTGTGGAGGATGTGATCGCCCCCATCAGCGGCACGGTGGAAGCCCGTAATGAAGCGGTGCTGGCCAGCCCGGAAGAGTTGCAGAACGACCCCTATGTCGAGGGTTGGCTGTTGTTGGTGCGACCCAGCGATCCCGCCCAGGTGGACGCCCTGATGGATGCCGCCACCTACGGCGCCAAGGTGGACGGCCACTGAGGGTCGCCCGAATCCAATCCCCAAACCTCCTCGATCCAGCGAGGCCCTCTTCCTAGGATCCGGCCACGCTTGAAACAGGCCTGTGTCCGCAACGGTGCCGCTGGATGGATTCCTGATGCGGCACATCGGCCCCTCCCCTGGGGAGCAGGCCCGCATGCTTCAGGATCTAGGAGCGCCCGATCTGGATCAGTTTCTGGCGGAGGTGGTGCCCGCCGGGATCCTGTTGGAGGCTGCCACGGCGACGGCCGGATTGCCGGAGGGCTGCAGTGAGGCCCAGGCTCTGGCTGAGCTCCAGCAGATCGCCAGTGCCAACCAGGTGCGCCGCAGCCTGATTGGGCTCGGCTATTACGGCACCGTGACGCCGGCGTTGCTGCAGCGCCATGTGTTCGAGAACCCTGCCTGGTATACGGCCTACACCCCTTATCAGGCCGAGATCGCCCAGGGGCGCCTCGAGGCGTTGCTCAATTTCCAGACCCTGATCAGCGAGCTCACTGGCCTGCCGATCGCCAATGCCTCGCTGCTGGATGAGGGCACGGCGGCTGCCGAGGCCATGAGCCTCAGTTTTGGGGCCTGCCGCGATGGCGCAGCCCGCCGCTTTCTGGTGGATGCCGATGTGTTTCCCCAAACCTGGGCGGTGCTGCAAACCCGGGCCGAGCCCCTCGGCATTGCGCTGGAGCGGGTGGATCCCAGTGCGCTGCTCGCCCAGGTGGAGGCGGGTGGCCAACCCTTTGCGGGCTGCTTTGGCCTGCTGCTGCAACTGCCTGGGGCCAGCGGTCGCCTCTGGAATCCCGCGGCGTTGATCGCCGCCGCCCAAGCGGCCGGTGCCCTGGTCACGGCGGCGGTGGATCCCCTGGCCCAGGTGCTGATGGCGCCTGTAGGGGCCTTGGGCGTAGAGATCGCCGTGGGCAGCACCCAGCGCTTCGGCATCCCCATGGGGTTCGGCGGACCCCATGCCGCCTTTTTTGCCACCACCGAGGCTCATAAGCGCCAGATTCCCGGGCGCCTGGTGGGGCAGTCCGTGGATGTGGAGGGCCAACCGGCCTTGCGGCTGGCCCTCCAGACCCGTGAGCAGCACATCCGCCGCGACAAGGCCACCAGCAACATCTGCACGGCCCAGGTGCTGCTCGCCGTGATGGCGGGGTTCTACGCCGTGCACCATGGCCCGGAGGGCCTGGCGGCCATTGCCCGGCGCTTGCTGCGCCTGCGCTCCGCCTTGGCCCTGGGCCTAGAGCTGCTGGGCCTGCCCCCGCGCCGTGAGCCGGGGCTCGACACCCTCAGCCTGGATCTGGCTCCAGCCCAGCGGGACGCCGTGCTGGAGCGCGCGGAAGCGGCCGGGTTCAACCTGCGCCGTGATCCCGCCGGCTGCGGCATCAGCCTCGATGAGCTCACGGATGGGCCGGAACTGGATCGCCTGCTAGCGGCCCTGGCGGGGCCCGGGCAGCCCGTGCCCGCTGCGGCCGAGCTGCTGGCGCGGGTGGATCAGGCGCCGCTGGCGGAGCAGGGCTGGGCTGGCGCTGGCCTCCCCCTGCGCGATGGCCCCTGGCTCACCCAGGAGGTGTTCCACCGCTATCGCAGTGAAACCGAATTGCTGCGCTACATCCAGCGGCTCGTGTCGCGGGATTTCTCCCTGGTGCACGGGATGATCCCCCTGGGTAGCTGCACCATGAAGCTGAATGCCGCCGCTGAGCTGCTGCCGGTGAGCTGGCCGGCCTTCGCGGGCCTGCACCCCTTTGCGCCCGAGGCCCAGACCGCCGGCTACCGCCGTCTGCTGAACGATCTCGAGCAGTGGCTGGCGGCGATCACCGGGTTTGCCGGTGTGTCCCTGCAGCCCAATGCCGGCTCCCAGGGCGAATATGCCGGCCTGTTGGTGATCCGTGCCTTCCACCGCAGCCGCGGTGAGGGGCATCGCCAGGTGTGCCTGATTCCCACCAGTGCCCATGGCACTAACCCGGCCAGCGCGGTGATGGCAGGCCTCACGGTGGTCCCCGTGGCCTGCGACGCCCAGGGCAACATCGATCGTGCCGATCTGGCGGCCAAGGCCGAGGCCCATGCTGATCAGCTGGCGGCCCTGATGGTGACCTATCCCTCCACCCACGGGGTGTTCGAGGCCGGCATCGAGGAGATTTGTGCCCTCGTGCACCGCCACGGCGGCCAGGTGTACCTCGATGGCGCCAACCTCAACGCCCAGGTGGGTCTGTGCCAACCCGGCCGCTATGGGGCCGATGTGTGCCACCTCAACCTGCACAAGACCTTCTGCATCCCCCACGGCGGCGGTGGCCCCGGGGTGGGCCCCATTGCTGTGGCGGAACATCTGGTGCCCTTCCTGCCCGGCCATCCGTTGGCCCCTGGCAGCGGAGCCCAGGCCATCGGCCCGGTGAGTGCCGCCCCCTGGGGGAGTGCTTCGATCCTGCCGATCAGCTGGATGTACATCCGCATGATGGGTGGGGCCGGCTTACGCCAGGCCAGTGCCGTGGCCTTGCTGGCCGCCAACTGGATCGCCGAGCGGCTGGAGCCCCATTTCCCGGTGCTCTATCGCGGTGCTAGCGGCCGCGTGGCCCACGAGTGCATCCTCGATCTGCGGCCGCTCAAGCGCAGCTGTGGCCTGGAGGTGGACGATCTAGCCAAGCGCCTCATGGACTACGGCTTCCATGCCCCCACCGTGAGCTGGCCCGTGGCGGGCACGGTGATGGTGGAGCCCACCGAGAGCGAGGCCTTGCCGGAACTGGAGCGTTTCTGCGACGCCATGGTGGCCATCCGGGCGGAGGCGGCCGCGATTGAATCCGGCCGCAGTGACCACCTCGACAACCCGCTCAAGCGTGCCCCGCACACCTTGGCGGCCCTCACGGCCGACGACTGGTCGCGCGGCTACAGCCGCCAGCAGGCGGCATTCCCCGCCGGCCCGCAGCAGCAGGCCCAGAAGGTGTGGCCCGCCGTGGCCCGGATCGACAACGCCTTTGGCGATCGCCATCTGGTGTGCACCTGCCCATCGGTGCAGGAGTTGGCGGGCGTCACGGCGGCCTGAGCCGGCTAGATTCTCTTGTGAAAGGGAAATTTCCGAATTTCTTTCTGCCGTTGCTCTTGCTTTTCCCCCAGGATCTGCTCCAACTGCAGGCATCGCCGCGCCTCTGGGGCTCCATGAACGACGACAACGCTCCATCCGCGGCTCTCTTCCCCGTCTCCTCGCCCAGCTGTGACGTGAAGCTGCCTGGGATCGCTGGTTCCCTGTCCCACTCCTCTGCCAGCGGTCAGACCCTGCGGGTGGATGGAACCAACGTGGTGCGCGTTCCCTTTGGCGTGCGTCAGCCCCGCCGCGCCCGTCCAGCCCGCCCGGAGCGTTGGGCCACCGTGGTATTGCCCTTCCAGTTGGGTGGTTCTACGCCCCCGCCCCCTCAGGCGGCCTGATTCAGGCGCCAGTCCACGAGGGCTTTCACATCGTCGATGGAACTGGCCGGAGCCCTGAAGGGCAGCTGCTCCATGGGGCTCCGTTCGGGCCGTACCAGCCAGGAGAGGTCGCTCTGGGGAATCAGCACAAAGCCCCGGTAGCGCACCACCCAGCGTTGTGTGTCCAGGGCCGTTGCCATGGCTGAGCGTTAGATCGGAGCGGTGGCATTTCAACCTCTGATTTGGGGCGTGCTCCCAGAATTTCGTTTGTCTTTAGGTTACTTGCAACGTCCCGTAAGTGTCGCTGAAGACGCCGTTGAAATCTCTGGCCAGAACTGGGATCCTGCTGAATCTGCCGAGGTGCGTGACACTCTCGTGTCGGTTGTGCTGGATACAGTGCGCGGTGCGGAACTGTGTAGCCCAGAATTAGTAATTGGCTCCGCTGCGGCGCTGATGCACGGCGGTGGTGGAGCTGGCATCCAGGAGGGCACCGCTGCTGGCCTCGGCATAGATCAGCCAGTGGTCGCCGCATTCCATGCGCTGCTTCACGCGGCAGTCGAGCCAGGCCAGGGCCTGCGGCAGCACGGGCTGCCCGGCGGGGCTGGCCTCGAGTTCCAGGCCGGCAAAGCGGTCGGCGCCGGGGGCGAAGGGCTGCAGGAACTGTTTCATGGGCCCGGTTTCCCGGCCCTCAGCCAGCACGTTGAGGGCAAACCCATCGCCCACATGCAGCAGCGCTTCCACGGCCCGGTCCCTGGCCACGGCCACCGTGATGCCGGGCGGGCTGAAGCTGGCCTGACTCACCCAGCTGGCCACCATGGCGCCACTCAGGCGCGCGGCTCCCTCGCCCTTCACGGTGGTGAGCACGCATAGGGAACCCACCACCCGGCCTAGGGCCAGAACGGCTGGATTGCTGCGGCTCTCGCTCAGGCCACCGCCGGAGCTGGCCCGCCGCTGGGCTTTGCGCTGATCGTTCAGCAGGCTGCGTCCGAGGGCCGTGCCGGTTTCCTCGCAGGCTTTGAGGGTGGCGGCATCGGGGCTGAACTTCACCTTGATGGGTTCAAAGGCGAAGCGGAAGCCGCCATCCCGCAACTTGCTCTCAAGCAGGTCGAGGGCTTCCCCGCTCCAGCCGAAGCTGCCGAAGACCCCCACGGGTTTGGACCGGTCGCCCTCGGCCAGCAGGGTGCCGAGGGCCGACACGATCGGCGTGGGGGCATGGCCCCCCAGGGTGGGGGATCCAATCAGCACGGCATCGCACTGGCGGATCGCTTCCAGAAGCTTCTCGGCGGGAGTGAATTCGCAGTTGATGCTCTCCACCCGCACACCGGTGCGCGCCACCCCCTGGGCCAGGGCATCGGCGATGGCGGCCGTGTTGCCATAGGCGCTGGCAAAGAGCAGCGCCACCGACAGCTTGGACCGCTCCTGAGTTGAGCCCCAGCGGCGATAGTCCACCAGCAGGCTGCGCCAGCTCTCGGCGATGGCCGGTCCATGGCCGGGGGCAATGGTGCGGATGGGCAGTTCGTCCACGCGGTTCAGCACCGCCTCCACCTGGCGCACCATCGGTGCCATCAGGCAGTCGTAGAAGTAGCGGCGGTCTTCCTCCGTGCTGCTGCGGTTGGCCTCGGCGAAGGCCTCCGTGCACAGGTGGGCGGCGAAGAATTTGCCGCTCATCAGCAGGCCTGTCTTCTGTTCGAAGGCGATCAGTCCGCCGGGCCAGCGGGGGGTTGGGGTGGAGATCAGGGTGATGGCATAGCCGTCCGCGAGGGCGCGGCTGGCCTCCTGCTTCACCACGTCAATGCCGGGCAGGGGCGGAATCGCCTCCTCGCTGGTGGCGGTCGTTCCGGGGGGTGAGGGCCTGCGCTGGTCCCACAGCTCCGTGAGCAGCTTGGCCCCGGCGTTGGAGGCCACCAGCATCAGGTGTGGCCACTGAGCGGCCAGGCGCCGCAGCAGGCTCACCCGGTTGGGGTTCACGTGACCCACCACCACCTTCAGGGCCGCCTCGGCGGGCACCAACCCGGCCAACTGCTCCAGGAACGGCGCGGCGAAGGATTCTCCCGGTGGATGCACCAACACCGGCGGCACCGGCTGGCCAGCCGTGGTGGTGCCGGCGCTGAACAGAAAGCTGTTGGCGCTCGTGCCCCGTTCGAGGCCATACTCCACTTCAAAGCGGAGCCGATTCGGACTGAGCCCCCGCAGGCAGAACAGGCCGGGCTCGATGGCCAGCTCAATCACCCGGCGGCTGGCTGCGGCAGGGTTGGCGGTGTCGAAGACCATCAGTAGTGGTTGCCGACTTTGCGGTGGTGCACGGCGGTAGAGGCCTCCATGTCGGAGACATTGCCCTCTTCCACTTCGGCGTAGATGATCCAGTGGTCGGGCCCCTCCATCCGCTGGGATACGCGACAGCCCAGGTAGGCGAGGGCATCTCCCAGCACCGGCCCACCGGTGGCGACGCCCTCCAGGGTGTTGATGCCGGCGAAGCGGTTGGCGCCGGGGGGGAAGCGCTTGAGGAAATGGCGCAGGAGCTGCTGGTGGTTGTCCTCCCGCAGGATGTTGAGCACGAAGCGGTCGCCCACCTGCATCAGGGCCTCGATGGCCCGGTCCTTGGCCACGGCCACGGTGAGTCCCGGGGGGGCGAAGCTGGCCTGGCTCACCCAGCTGGCCACCATGGCGGAGGCGCGCTCCTCCTGCCGGGCTGTCACCACGTAGAGCCCGCCGCTGAGGCGGCCCAGGGCCTTGTCGAGGTCGCCATCCAGCGACTTCATCGCCGCGATGGTCTTCTCCCGCGTGAGCAGTTGGCCCAGGTCGGTGCCGGCCTCCTCGCAGCGCTGGTAGTCGTTGCCGTCAGGCACCTGGCGAATACGCAGCGGTTCGAAGGCCTCCTTCTGGCCGAGGCTGCGCAGCTGGGTGGCCACGGTGTCGATGGGTTCGTCGTTGCCGCCGTAGGCGTCGTAGGTGGCCACCCATTGCTTGGGCTCCAGGGCCGCCAGCAGGGTGCCGATCGAACTCTGCAGTTCGGCATCGGCGTTGGCGGGCCAGGTGGGCACTACCACGGCGCTGGCCTCGCCGATCAGGGCACTGAGCTCCTGGGCATCAGTGGCCCGCAGGTCCACCAGCTGCACCTGGGCTTCGGCCTTGCCGATGCCGCGGGCGATGGCCTGGCTGAGGCGATCGCAGAAGCCGTACTGACTCACGTAGCAAACAGCCGCATAGGCCTCGCCCTTGCTGCGGCCGGTGCTCCAGTCGCGGTAGTCGGAGAGCCACAGGCCCAGGTGCTCCCGTAGCAGCGGGCCATGGCCCACGGCCACCGTTTGGATGGCCGGAAGGGCATCCATGCGTTTCATGGCCTGCAGCACGCTGCGGGCGTTGGGGCCCATCAGGCAGTCGTAATAAAAACGGAAATCCGGCGCGATGGCGCCTGGATCCACATCGAACACCTCATCGGAGCAGTAGTGCAGGCCGAAGGCATCGCAGGTGTAGAGGATGCCGGTGCCGTGGTCGTAGGAAAAGATCGTGTCTGGCCAGTGCAGATTCGGAGCACTGAGGAACTCGAAGCGGTGCGGCACCCCGCTCTCGGGGTTGGTGCCCAGATCCAGCTCCTCGCCGCTTTTCACGGCCCGACTTTTGAACGGCCGGTGCACCTGGCTCTCCAGGAACTGGATGGCCACCTTGGAGCCCACAATCTCGATCTCGGGGTGGAGATCGATCAGGTGGCCGATCAGCCCCGAGTGATCCGGCTCGGTGTGGCTCACGATCAGGTGATCGATCGCCCTGGGATCGATCTGCTCTTGGAGCAGCGGCAGCCAGGTGCCCTCGAACTTGAGATGGCTGGTGTCGATCAGGGCGGTCCGCTCCCCCCGCACCAGAAAACTGTTGTAGGTGGTGCCGTTGCGCAGGCCGAACTCAATGTCGAAGCGGCTGCGGTCCCAGTCGAGTGAGCGGATCGTGGTGGTGTCGGGGCCAATGGCCTCACACTGGAGGCTCAGCCGTGGGGTCGTGGCGGTTGCAGCGGCGGCCATGGATCCCCGTGGATGCTCATCAACTTTAGGAAAAAGCCCCGGCCGTCAGGCCGGGGCAGGGTCCCGTGGTCTCGATTGGTGTGATCTGGAGTTCGCTGATGGCGCTGGCTCAGCCCTCCACCGTCACGTTCACGCTGGTCATGGTCTGGGCTTTGGGGGCCTGAACCGTGAGCAGTCCGTCGTGGTAGCGAGCCTTGAGGCCCTCGCGGGCAATGCCGGAGGGGAAGCGGAAGCTGCGGCTCCAGGTGCCGTAGCGGAACTCGCTCAGCAGAGGGCCGGGGGCATCGGCTTCGTCGCTGGATTGCCGCACGGCGCTGATCACCAGGGTGCGGTCGGTGGCTTTCACTTCGATGGAGTCTTTGGCAACGCCGGGCAACTCCAGGCTGATGGTAAAGCCCGTGTCCGTTTCATGCACTTCAGCGGCGGGAACGCGCTCGGCCTGTTGCACTTGTTGCTCGAGGCGCTCGAACAGATCGAAGGGGGATTGGCGCAGGGTGAGCATGGTGATGGCTCCGAATGTTGCGGGTGCGGGGTGTTCACCCGCCACGCCAATGTGCCCGGGTTGCGGCATCACCAGAAGGGCAAGAACCGCCCCTTTCAGTACGGCGCTCACGCCTCAGGTTCGGCTGGCACCACACAGCTGTGGGGGCAGCCGAACCATCGCCTCACAGCCACCACCAATCGCTGAAGGCCGCCGCTTGGCCGCAGGGTTCCTGGGCTTGGTTCCAGAGGGTCCACAGGCGGGCGCCCCGAATCACGAAGCGGCGCCCAGCGCTGTCGATGCGGATGCCGCAGTAGCCGCTGATGGCGTGCTGTTCCTGGGCGCTCACCAGCATCTGGGCGCGGCTGGAGCGCTCGGCCGGTTCTGCCGTGAGCCGCGAGGGCATGCCCACCTGCTCGGCCCAGGGCCGGCGCCACAGGGCCAGGGCGGCCCCGTTGGCATAGGTGAGGCGGGGGCCCGGGTCGCCACTGGGATCCGCGCCGTCATGGGCGAGCACCACCGTTCCGGCGGCAAACAGCGCCTGGCCCCGTTGCTCCAGGCTGGTGTCGGCACCCAGACCAGCGAGCAGCGGCCGGCCGAAGCCCCGCTGATGGGAGTGGAGAATGCGCGCCGCCAGCTCCAGGGCCTCGGCGCTCAACCAGGGGGCGCTCACGCTGCTCAGGATCCGCTGCTGCTGGCGGCCTCGTCGCGCCCGGAGCCGGCGGCCATGGCTGTGGTCATGGCTTGGCTGCTGAAGCCGGTGCCCTGGCCCTTCAGCCGCTCGAGGAAGTGCTGATTGGCGGTGGGGAAGCGGCCATCCTCGGCGAGGGGCAGCGGCCCGGCCTCGTCGAGGCCGGTATCGCCCTCCATGGCCGGGGTGATCACCACGAGCCCCGCATCGAGGGCGGCGTCGTAGCGCCACCAGCGGCTGGGATCCTTGATGGCTGCAGGGATGGGCTGCAGGGAGCCATCGGCGGTCGGCTGTGGCAGGCCGGCGGCTGGAGTGCCCTCCTTGTGAGCCTTGGCTTTGGCTTCCCTGGCCTTCTTGGCCAGGAGCTCGCGGCGCTGGATGGCCAGGTCGGCCAGCAGCTGGTTGCGGGTGCGGCCCCGCATCTGGAACAGCACGAAGGGATCTTCGCTGAAGCGCTCGCCCATCAGGTAGTACACGGCGCTCACGTGCTTGCAGGGGTTCACCTTGTCCGGACAGGTGCATTCACTCCGCACCTCCTGCAACTTGAAGGGGAACAGGCGCTTGCCGCTGGCGGCAAAGGCCCGTTCGATGTCCTGCGGCATCACCCCAGCCAGCAGCTGGGCCGACCAGCGGGCCTTCTGCCCTAGGGCCTCGAGCACATAGCCCCAGTCCTCGTCGTTGAGCACATCGAGCCAGAGCTTCACCTTGTAGGGCTCGTCTCCGGTGCCCTGCACCCGTGCATGCACGCGGCGCCCTTCGAAGCGGATCGAGAGCACGTTGCCCTCGCGGGCATAGGCCCAGGCGCGCTCCAGCCGTTTCTTGAAGCGGTAGCCGTTGATCAGCTCCATCCACTGCTCCACCCACCAGGGCTGCTGGCCCAGGCCCTGGTCGCCAAGTTGGGTGGTGATGCTGTTGGGGGTGGAGTTCATGGGAAGAGTTTGCCGGCGCGCTGGATGTGGTCCCGCAGGCCCTCGTGGCGGAGGGACTCCCAGTGGGTCACATCAAACAGGTAGGGGGTGGGGAGTGCATCGAGGGCCTCGCGCAGCTCGGCGCCGCAGTCGTCGGGGGCGCTAAAGGCCAGGTCAATGTCGGAGCCGCGCCAGTGGCTCCCCAGGGCGCGGGAGCCATAGAGCTTCACCCACTGGATCTGGGGGAAGCGTTGCAGGCAGCCCTGGATCTCGGCCACGGTGTCCTCGGGCAGGCCGTGGCTGCTGGCGGGCGAGGGGGTCATGGCTTGGCTTCCTGGCGGACACGCTCCTCCAGGCTGTTGTGCAGCCCTTGCAATTCTGGCCAGTAGCGCTCGCAGATCAGCGCGGCGGCCTGCTGAGCGCGGGCTTGGTCGTAGGTGTGTGCCATCAGATTGCGCTGCTCGAGCATGTCGATCCAGAGCTGGCCGTTCTCCAGCAGCCCGGTGGCAAAGGCTTGCTTGAGCACCTCCCGCGGCAGCTTCACATCGAGGCCGTTCCAGCTGAGCAGATCTTTGAGGGTTTTCCAGCTGAGCTCAAAGCTGAACTCGTAGGCCTTGATCAGGGCGATCACAATCAGCTCGTCGTCTGGCTTGGCGTCGTGGGCTGTGATGGCCGCCTGGAGCTGCTTGAGAGCCCGCTGCAGGTTCTCGAAGCGCTGGTGCCAGCGGAGGTCGGCGCTCATTCGTCCGTGAGGGCCACCAGTTCCTTGAGCTGGCCCATCTCCAGACCACCGAGCCAATCTTCGCCGGAGCCCACGATCTCTTCGGCCAGTTTCGACTTCTCCTTGATCATGCGGTCGATCCGCTCCTCCACCGAGCCGCTGGTGATGAACTTGTGCACCAGCACGCGGTTTTGCTGGCCGATGCGATAGGCGCGGTCGGTGGCCTGGTTTTCCACGGCCGGGTTCCACCAGCGGTCGATGTGGAACACATGGCTGGCCCGGGTGAGGTTGAGGCCCACGCCGCCTGCCTTGAGCGACAGCAGGAACAGCTGCGGGCCGCGGGGATCGTCCTGGAAGCGATCCACCATCGCCTGGCGCTCCACCTTGCTGGTGTTGCCGTAGAGGAACGGCACCTCCTGGCGCCACTTGCGCTCCAGGTGGGCCTTGAGCAGGTGGCCCCACTCGGCGAACTGGGTGAACAGCAGGGCCCGATCGCCGGCTTCGATCACCTCCTCGAGGATTTCCTCCAGCCGCTGCACCTTGGCGCTGCGGGCGGCGAAGCTGCTGGCGGCCTCGCCCTGGGCGGCGGCTTCGGGGTCCTCCTTGAGGGCCAGGGCGGGGTGGTTGCAGATCTGCTTGAGCTTGGTGAGCAGGGCCAGCACCTGGCCGTGTTTCTGGCCCAGGGGCGCCCGGGCGATGGCATCGAGGCTCTGCTCAACGGTGGTGTTGTAGAGCTTCTTCTGCTCGGGGGCGAGGCCCACCCATTCGCTCAGTTCCACCTTTTCGGGCAGGTCGGAAATGATCGACTTGTCGGTTTTGAGGCGCCGCAGGATGAAGGGGCCCACGCGGCCCTTGAGGTCCCGCAGGGACGACATATCGCCGTAGCGCTCGATCGGCAGGCGGTAGCGCTGGCGGAAGAAGGGCTCATCACCCAGCACTTTGGGGTTGAGGAAATCCATCAACGCCCACAGCTCGCTGACGCGGTTCTCCACCGGCGTGCCGGTGAGGGCGATCCGAAAACGACTGCCCCCCTTGCCACCCCGGCCCGGGCGCCCCAGATCCCGCGCCGCCATCGATTGCTTGGCGTTGTGGTTCTTGATGGCCTGGGCTTCGTCGATCACCACGCCCTGCCAGTCCACGCTTTCCAGCAGCTCGCTATCCCGCTGCACCAGCCCATAGGTGGTGAGCACCAGATCCACCCCCTTGAGGGCTTTCTTCAGGGCCGCATCGGTGTTGGGCCGGCGGGGACCGTAGTGCTCGCGCACCTCCAGATCGGGGGTGAAGGCGGCGGCTTCCCGCTTCCAGTTGGTGAGCACCGAGGTGGGTGCCACCAGCAGCACGGGGCGCTTGAGCTCCTCCTCGGCTTTGAGGTGCTGAATGAAGGCCAGCAATTGGATCGTTTTGCCCAGGCCCATGTCGTCGGCCAGGCAGGCGCCCTGGTCGAACCGGTGCAGGAAGGCGAGCCAGCCGAGGCCGCGTTCCTGATACGGCCGCAGCTGGCCGGCGAAGCCAGGCGGTGCCGGCAGGGGGTCGGGCGCCTTCTGCTGGTGGTATTGCTCCAGCACCGCTTGCAGCCGTGGGCCGGAGTTGAAGGCGTGCACCGGCAGGCGCTGCAGGGTTTCCCCCTCGTTGCCGGTGATGCGCAGGGCGTCGTCGAGGTGGAAGGGGGGCTCCGCGGCGCAGAACTTCTCGGCGTTCTTGAGGTCGAGGGGCCGCAGTTCGATCCACACGCCCTTGTGTTGCACCAGCGGGCTGCGTTTTGCCGACAGCCGCTCGAGGTCCTTGAGGGTGAGGGTGACGCCGCCGATCATGAAATCCCAGCGCCACTCCAGGCTTTCGCCCAGGGTGAACCCGCGGGACTTCTCCGGCAGTTCGGCCGTGATGGCCAGGCCGAGGCGGGAGGCCAGACCCCCCGAGAGGCTGGCGGGCAGCACCACGCCGACGCCCACATCGCGCAGTTTGGCGGCGGCGGTGCGCACCAGCACGAAGGCCTCAGCTGGCGTGAGTTGCATCGCCTCGGGGGTGGCCGCATCCAGGCCCCGTTCGATCGGCTCGAAGGCCAGCAGCGCCCGGCCCATGCCTTCCAGTAGCAGCGCCCCCGGCTGCTCCAAGCTCAGTTCGCCCAGGGCCAGGGGCTTGTCGCCCGCCGCCCACACCAGCCCCGCGGCCACCCGCAGGCTGGGATCGGCTTCCGCTTGCAGCCCGAAGCGCAGCTCCCAGAGTTCTTCGCCCTCGGGCGGGGTGAACAGCTCGAGGCAGGCCCGGGCTGGAGCCACCTTGCCCGCCACCGCCTCGCGCCAGTGGTGGCTGGCGATGCCAAGGCGCTCGCTGTCCTCCTCATCGAGCTCGAGCTTGCCGTCGTGGGAGGCCAGGCCCGCTTCCCAGGCGGCCAGCAGGGGATCGAGGCCCTCGCCACCGGGCGCGAACGCCGCCCGCAGCTGGCCGTCCACCAGTTTCTCCACCAGGCTGGCCACGAACAGGCGGTTCGAGCGGGGTCGTCCGCAGGCCAGGTGGGAGTCGGTGCTGGCGGCGGCCACCACCTGGGGCATCTGCCCGGCGAGATCTTCCAGGCGGCGCCGATCGTCCTCCCGGTTGAGTAGCGGCTTCCAGCTGGCCTTGCCCTCGCCCGCATCCGGTAGCCAGCGCCCGCGGGCGATCAGGCTCAGGCACCAGCGCTGCAGGTGGGCCCACCAGCGCAGATCGTCGGCCAGGCCTGCCTCGGCGAAGCCGGAGAGGGGCAGCAGGTTGAGCCACTCGGCGGCCGGGCCCGGCTTGAGCAGCCAGCCCTCCACCTGCCAGGGCCACCAGCTGATCTCCTTGGGCAGGGGTTCACCGGCCTGCATCGGCAGCCCGCTCCAGGCGGCGCTGTGGCTGGTTTTGGTGCCCTTGGCCCCCTGCTGACGGCTGGGCAGGGTGAGGGTGGCGCTGGCTTGGCGCAGGTCTTCCGACCAGAAGTGGTTGTCGTCCAGCCAGGTGGCCAGCTCGTCGAGGTCGAGGCCCAGGGGGTGGAGCGGCGCTTCGGTACCAGGCTGCACCGGTTCGGCCACCCGCCAGGTGTCCGCCCAGATCAGCAGGCCCGCGGAGGGGGCCTTGCCTTTGGCGAAGCTTCCCGCAGGGACAGCGGGCAGCCAGGTGGCGTGCAGCAGGCTCATGGGGGCGGGGGAGGTCGCCTGGGCGCAACGGTCGCTGGAGTGGCCTTCAGGTTCGGAGCGCTGGCAGCACCCGTGTCGCGAAGGCTCGTGTTCCGTGCAACAGCAGGGCGGCGCCGATCAACGGCAGCCATGCACGGATTAACCCCATCATCACAGCTGGCCCGACCATGGCCAAGGCCTGGGGGATCGGCTCGTCAGCCGGCCAGGACACAACCGCCGGCAATCCCAGGCTGTGGATGCCGCATACGGCCCCCACCAGGCCGGCCTGCAGGTGGCTGTCGTCCGGGTCCACCCGTTGCAGGTGGAAGGCCAGCAGGCCGTAGAAGAACCCGCAGCCCCCGGCCCGCAGGGCCGCTCCCAGCCCGAGGGGAAGCCCGAGGGCCAGGGCGGCCAGGCCGGCCCCGAGGGCCCAGGCAATCGAGCGCAGCCGCAGCTGCTGGCGTGTTGGCGCGCTCAAGGTCTGCGGCAAGCCGGGTCCTGTGCTGGGCGATCATGCCCTGTTCAGGGTTGTTTTGCAGAGTCATGGCCGGCGCCGCCCCTCGCACTGGTTGCCCCCGAAGCGGTGCTGAGATCCGGGCGGCCTTCCTCGCCTTCTTTGAGCAGCGGGGCCACAGGCCGATGGCCAGCGCCTCGCTGATCCCGGACGACCCCACGGTGCTGCTCACCATCGCCGGCATGTTGCCCTTCAAGCCCGTGTTCCTCGGGCAGCAGGAGCGGCCGGCGTCGCGGGCCACCAGTTCTCAGAAATGCATCCGCACCAACGACATCGAGAACGTGGGCCGCACGGCGCGGCATCACACCTTCTTCGAGATGCTCGGCAACTTCTCCTTCGGCGATTACTTCAAGGAGCAGGCGATCCAGTGGGCCTGGGAGTTGAGCACCGAGGTGTTCGGGCTCTCGCCGCAGAACTTGGTGGTGAGCGTCTTCCGCGAGGACGACGAGGCTGAGGTGATCTGGCGCGATCGGGTGGGGGTGAACCCCAAGCGGATCATCCGCATGGATGAGGCCGATAACTTCTGGGCTTCAGGCCCCACCGGCCCCTGCGGCCCCTGCTCGGAGATCTACTACGACTTCAAGCCCGAACTCGGCGACGAAGGCATCGATCTGGAGGACGACAGCCGGTTCATCGAGTTCTACAACCTGGTGTTCATGCAGTACAACCGCGACGCAGAGGGCACCCTCACGCCGCTGGCCAACCGCAACATCGACACCGGCATGGGTCTCGAGCGCATGGCTCAGATCCTGCAGGCGGTGCCCAACAACTACGAAACGGATCTGATCTACCCGCTGATTGAAACGGCGGCGGGCCTGGCCGGGATTGAGTACCCCGCCCTCGACGACAAGGGCAAGACAAGCCTCAAGGTGATCGGCGACCACAGCCGTGCCATCACCCAGCTGATCTGCGATGGTGTGACGGCCTCAAACCTCGGCCGCGGCTACATCCTGCGTCGGCTGTTGCGCCGAGTGGTCCGTCATGGACGCCTTCTCGGTATCGACAAGCCGTTCTTGACGGCGATGGGTGAGGCGTCGATTGCCTTGATGCAAGCGGCCTACCCGCAGCTACTGGAACGCCGCGAGGTGATCCTGGCCGAGCTCGCCCGCGAGGAGGCCCGCTTCCTGGAAACCCTGGAGCGGGGCGAGAAGCTGCTGGCCGAGGTGCTAGTGGCCAAGCCCACCCAGATCAGCGGCGAACAGGCCTTCGAGCTCTACGACACCTACGGCTTCCCGCTTGAGCTCACCGAGGAGATTGCCGAAGAGCACGGCCTCACCGTGGATCTGGCCGGCTTTGAGGCGGCCATGGAGGCCCAGCGCCAGCGGGCCAAGGCCGCGGCGGTGAGCCTCGACCTCACTCTGCAGGAGGCGATTGATCAGGTGGCCGCCGCCGCCGAGGCCACCGCCTTCAAGGGCTACGAGCAGCTGGAGCACCCCAGTTGTGTGCTGGCCCTGGTGGTGAACGGTGAACCGGCCGAGCGCGCCGGCGCCGGCGATGCCGTGCAGCTGGTGCTCGACACCACGCCTTTCTATGGCGAGGGCGGCGGCCAGGTGGGCGATCGGGGCGTGCTCTGCGGTCAGGGGGCCGATGGAGCTGGCTTGATCGTGGCGATCGAGGCGGTGTCGCGCAACCGCAGCGTGTTTGTGCACACCGGTCGGGTGGAGCGCGGCAGCCTGGCCATCGGTGATCTTGTGAACGCCCAGGTGGATCGCGCCTGCCGGCGTCGCGCCCAGGCCAACCACACGGCCACCCACCTGCTGCAGTCGGCCCTCAAGCAGGTGGTGGATCCGGGCATCGGCCAGGCCGGTTCCCTGGTGGATTTCGACCGCCTCCGTTTCGACTTCCACTGCCCACGGGCCGTGACGCCGGCGGAGCTGGAGCAGATCGAGGTCCTGATCAACGGCTGGATCGCTGATGCCCACACCCTCCAAGTGCAGGAGATGGCGATCGAGCAGGCCAAGGCCGCCGGCGCTGTGGCGATGTTCGGGGAGAAGTATGCCGATGTGGTGCGGGTGGTGGACGTACCCGGCGTGTCGATGGAGCTCTGCGGCGGCACCCACGTGGCCAACACCGCCGAGATCGGCCTGTTCAAGATCGTTGCGGAATCCGGGGTGGCCGCCGGGATCCGCCGGATTGAGGCGGTGGCCGGCCCGGCGGTGCTGGCCTACCTCAACGAGCGCGATGCCGTGGTGAAGCAGCTGGGCGAGCGCTTCAAGGCCCAGCCGGCGGAGATCGTGGAGCGCGTTGCGGCGCTGCAGGAGGAGCTCAAGGCCACCGGTAAAGCACTGGCGGCGGCCCGCGAGGAGCTGGCCCTGGCCAAGTCCGCGGCGCTGGCCGGCCAGGCCGAAGCGCTGGGCGCTTTCCAGCTGCTGGTGGCGCGCCTGGATGGCGTGGAGGGTGGTGGCCTGCAGAGCGCCGCCCAGGGCCTGGCCGATCAGCTCGGCGAGGGCGCGGCTGTGGTGCTCGGCGGCCTGCCCGATCCCGCCGATCTGGGCAAGGTGATCCTGGTGGCGGCCTTTGGCAAGGCCGTGATCGCCGAGGGGCAGCAGGCGGGCAAGTTCATCGGTGGTGTGGCCAAGCGCTGTGGTGGTGGCGGCGGCGGCCGGCCCAACCTTGCCCAGGCGGGTGGGCGCGATGGCGCGGCCCTCGCGGGGGCCCTGGATGCCGCCCGGCAGGAGCTGGCGGTGGCCCTGGGCCCAGCCAGCTGCTGAACCGTTCCCCGTGGCTCACGCCCTGCTGGTGCTGGCCAGGCCTCAGCCCTGCAGGTAGGTGGTCTGCCGCAGGCTGGTTTCCAGGTGATCCATCAGGCGGCGGGCATCGCTGATCTTGAGGTTGCCGCGTTGGATCGCGGTTTCGCTGGCCACCCGCAGCCGTTCCAGTAGCAGCTCGGGGTTGTGCTCCATCGCCTCCAGCACCTGGGCGTTGGTGTTGCCCCGCACCACGTGGTCCACCTGGTAGCCACCCCCTGCCGCCAGGCGGATGTGAACGGCATTGGTGCTGCCGAACAGGTTGTGCAGGTTGCCCATCACCTCCTGGTAGGCGCCCCCCAGAAACATGCCGATCAGGTAAGGCTCGCCGTCCCGCACGTCGTGGAGCTCCAGCAGCGGCTTGGCCTGGCCCGCGCCGATGAAGCGCGCCAGTTTGCCGTCCGAATCGCAGGTGAGGTCGGCGAAGTGGCCGAGCCGTTTCGGTTCCTCCTGGAGCCGGTGGATCGGCATCAGCGGGAACAGCTGTTCGATGGCCCAGGTGTCGGGCGCGGAGCGGAACACCGAGAGGTTGGCGTAGTAGGTGCTGGCCAAAGCAGCCCGCAGGGCCTTGAGGTCGTCCGGTACCGGGCCGTTGGTGGGGAGCCGATCCACGATCGCCTCCGCGCAGGCCCAGGTGAGCTGTTCGGCCATGGCCCGCTGGGGCAGGCCCAGGTAGCCGAGGCGGAAGGCCGAGAGGGCATCCTCCTTGAATTTGATCGCGTCGTTCCAGGCTTCCTGCAGCCGCTCCAGGCTCGCCTCCTGGTGGGCTTCATTCGCCGTGATGCCGGCCAACGTCTCCCGCAGGTTGCGAACGGTGAGGGGCTCGTCCTGGGTGGGCGCTGGAACGGTCCCCGGAACGCCACCGGTGCCGAGCACATCGAACACCAGAACGGAGAAGTGGCTGGCGATGGCACGGCCGCTCTCGCTCACGAGGGTGGGCACCGTCACCCCATGCGGTTCGCAGCACTCCCGCACGGTGGCCACCACGTCGTTGGCGTAGTTCTGCAGGGAGTAGTTGGTGGAGGCGGCGGTGGCGGTGCGGCTGCCGTCGTAGTCGATCCCCAGGCCGCCGCCCACATCCAGGTAGCCCATGGGGGCGCCCAGCTTGGTGAGCTCCACGTAGATCTGGCCCGCCTCCTGCAGGGCGTCCTTGAGCACGGCGATGTCGTTGATCTGGCTGCCCACGTGGAAGTGGAGCAGCCGCAGATCCGCCAGCAGGCCCGCCTCGCGCAGGGCCTCCACCGTGGTCAGCACATCGGGGATGGCCAGGCCGAACTTGGCCTTCTCGCCCACGGAGCTGCCCCAGCGGCCGGTGCTGCGGCTCGACAACTTGGCGCGGATGCCGATGAAGGGCGCCGCCCCCAGCTCGCGACTGGCGCGGATGATGCGCTCCACCTCATCCGGTTGTTCGATCACCACCACGGGTTGGCGCCCCAGGCGGCGGGCCAGGATGGCCGTCTCGATGTAGCGCTGATCCTTGTAGCCGTTACAGATCAGCAGCGCCTCGGGGTCGTCGATCAGCGAGAGGGCGATCAACAGTTCGGCCTTGCTGCCGGCCTCCAGGCCGAAGTGCCAGCGCTTGCCGCTGGCCACCAGCTCCTCCACCACGTGGCGCTGTTGGTTGCACTTCACCGGGAACACGCCCTGATAGCGGCCGCCATAGCCGTACTGGGCGATGGCGCGGCCGAAGGCAGCATGCAGCCGCTCCAGCCGGTCTTCGAGGATGTCGTCGAAGCGGATCAGCAGGGGCAGGCCGAGATTGCGGCCCTGCAGGCCCTGCACCAGCTCCACGAGATCCAGCGATCCACCCCGCTCCCCCTGGGGCTGCACCAGCACATGGCCGCGAGAATTCACCGAGAAGTAGGGATCGCCCCAGCGATCGAGGCCGTAGAGGGCAGCGCTGTCGGCGGTTGTCCAGTTGGAGCTCGTGGCGGCGGCCATGGTCCCAGTGGTGGCGGATTCGGCTAGCACCATCGGGCCTGGCGGCAGTGGTCGGATTGGCCGAAATCTAGGGACCGGCGCCAGCGCGGCCAGGCCAGCCAACGGCACGGGTGCTTGCCAACCGGCAGGGCGGCCGCAGACGATGGGCCGGATCTATTGGTTTGTTGATCCATGGCCGCTGAACGCAGCTTCGTAGCCATCAAGCCCGATGGCGTTCAGCGCGGTCTGGTGGGTGAGATCCTTGGCCGCTTCGAGCGCAAGGGCTTCAAGCTGGTGGGCCTGAAGCAACTCACCCCCAGCCGCGAGCTGGCCGAGGCCCACTACGGCGTGCACCGCGAGCGCCCCTTCTTCGCCGGCCTGGTGGACTTCATCACCTCCGGCCCTGTGGTGGCGATGGTGTGGGAAGGCGATGGTGTGATCGCCAGCGCCCGCAAGCTGATCGGTGCCACCAAGCCCCTGGAGGCTGAGCCCGGCACCATCCGCGGCGACCTGGCCGTGAACATCGGCCGCAACGTGATCCACGGCTCCGATGCTCCCGAGACCGCCCAGTTCGAAATCGGCCTGTGGTTCCAGCCCGCTGAACTGAGCGACTGGACCCCCTCCGACCAAGGCTGGCGCGTCGAGGCCTGATCGGCCCCAAGGGGTGCCCTCGAGCCCCTGCCTTGCGGCGGGGGCTTTCTTGTGGGCTAGGGCTCAGCGAAAGCGATCCCAGCGAAACCGCTCCAGCTGCCGCGTCTGCGCGGGATCCGGCCCTGCAGGGCTCAGGGCTGCCGCCAGCAGCTCGGCGGTGATGGCGGCCAGCAACACGCCGTTGCGGTGGTGGCCGGCGGCCAGCCACAGCCCCGGAATCCCACTGGTGCCCAGCAGCGGCCCCTCATCGGGGGTGCAGGGCCGAAAGCCCCACCAGCGTTCCATGGGTGGCCAGCTGGTGGCGGCGGGCAGCAGGGCGGCGATGCCCTCCTGCAGCTGGCGTTGGCCAGCGGGGGTGAGTCCTTCGCTGAACCCTGCCTGGGCTTCGCTGGTGGCACCCACCACCAGTAGGCCGTCCTCCCGTGGCACCAGATAGGTGCCCGGCCCGAAGATCACCCGCTGCAGGGCCTCGCGGGGCCCTTGCAGAGACAGCATCTGTCCCTTCACCGGGGCAATCGGCAGTTCGGGGAGCAACTGGGTGCTCCAGGCCCCGCAGGCGAGCACCGCCTTGGTTGCCGCCAGGCACTGCTCGTCGCCCTCGGCGGTGCGCAGGCGCACGCCCTGGAGTGCTCCGGTCGCGCCCTGCTCCAGGCTCAGCACCTCGGCTCCTTCCTGGAAGGTCACCCCCAGGCCCACGCAGGCCCTCTCCAGCGCACGCATCAGTCGGCGGCGGTTGTCGATCTGACCGTCCTGCGCGAACAGCAACCCCGCTGGCCAGCCCTCGCCGATGCCGGGGATCTCCCGGGCCAGATCGACACGGTCGAGGGACTGGCCGAAGGGGGCGGTGGGGTAGGCGTCCCGTTCGGCGGCTGAGCGGAACGGCACCACGATGCCGCAGGGCCGGAGCCCGCAGCGCAGGCCGCTGTCGGCCTCGATCTGCTCCACCCAGGCCGGAATCCGTTCCAGGCTGCGCTGGCCCAGCTCCAGCAGATCGCCGCTGAGCCCTTCGGCGTGGGGTGCCAGCATTCCCGCAGCCACGAAGCCCGCCGCCTCACTGCGGCGGCGGCTTAGCACCAGCACCCGGTCTCCCCGGCGGGCCAGCTGGTGGGCGATGGCCAGGCCCATCAGGCCGCCACCAAGGATCAGCACCGGTTCCGGGTTGGCCGCTGCCATGGCCACAACGTCTGTTCAGGCTGGTCTCAGTGTTTCAGCTCAGCGGCTCAACGGGCTGGCCCCGCTTCCATAGGATCGGGCCACGCCCAGGAGTTGGAGATCGCAGATGGCAGCGGCAGCACAGGCCGAGTGGGAAGCCGTGATCGGCCTGGAGACCCACGTGCAGCTGGGCACCAACAGCAAGATCTTCACCAGCGCCTCTACCACTTTCGGCGACGACCCCAACACCCACATTGACCCGGTGGTGTGCGGTTTGCCCGGCACCCTGCCGGTGTTGAACCAGAAGGTGTTGGAGTACGCCGTGAAGGCCGCCATGGCCCTCAACCTGAACATTGCGGAGCACAGCAAGTTCGACCGCAAGCAGTATTTCTATCCGGATCTGCCCAAGAACTACCAGATCTCCCAGTACGACGAGCCCATTGCCGAAGAGGGCTGGATTGAGGTGGAGGTGGCGGAGAAGGGCAGAGACACTTACCTCAAGACCATCGGCATCGAGCGCCTGCACATGGAGGAGGACGCCGGCAAGCTCGTGCACGCCGGCAGCGACCGCCTGGCCGGCTCCACCCACTCCCTGGTGGACTACAACCGCGCCGGCGTGGCCCTCGCCGAGATCGTGAGCAAGCCAGATCTGCGCACCGGCCGCGAGGCGGCGGAGTATGCCTCGGAGATCCGCCGGATCATGCGCTATCTGGGCGTGAGCGACGGCAACATGCAGGAGGGATCCCTGCGCTGCGACGTGAACATCTCCGTGCGCCGCGGCCCCGATGCCCCCTTCGGCACGAAGGTGGAAATCAAGAACATGAACTCGTTCTCCGCCATCCAGAAGGCATGCGATTACGAGATCCAGCGGCAGATTAAGGCCTACGAATCCGGCGAGCCGGTGGTGCAGGAAACGCGCCTCTGGGATGAGGGCAAGCAACTCACCAAGAGCATGCGCAGTAAGGAGGGCGCCAGCGACTACCGCTACTTCCCCGATCCGGATCTCGGCCCGATCGAGGTGAGCGCCGAGCAGCGCGAGGGCTGGCGCGCTGAGCTACCCGAGCTGCCGGCGGCCAAGCGCCATCGCTACGCCGAGACGCTGGGTCTCTCGATCTACGACGCCCGGGTGCTCACCGATGAGCGCCCGATGGCGGAATACTTCGAGGCCGCCGTGGCGGCCGGCGCCGATGCCAAGGGCGTGGCCAACTGGATCACCGGCGACATCGCCGCCCATGTGAACAGCAACCGCCTCTCCTACACCACCTTGCCCTTTCGCCCCGAGCAGCTGGCCGAGATGGTGCAGTTGATTGAGGCCGGTGTGATCAGCGGCAAGATCGCCAAGGAGATCCTGCCGGAGCTGCTGGAGAAGGGTGGTTCCCCCAAGGCGATCGTGGCGGAGCGGGGTCTGGGGATGATCAGCGACCCTTCGGCGATCACGGCGATCGTGGAGCAGCTGCTGGCGGCCCACCCCGAGGAAGTGGAGGCCTTCCGCGGCGGCAAAACCAAGCTGCAGGGCTTCTTCGTGGGGCAGCTGATGAAACAAACCGGCGGCAAGGCCGATCCCAAGCTCGCCAACCAGATCCTGATCCAGAAGCTCAACGGCTGAGCGGTCCTGCTGCAGGGTCCGTGAGGTCCTGGAGCAGGGTGTGCAGCTGCTCCAGCGACCCCCGGTTGTCGATCAGCTGATCCGCTAAGCCGCGCTTGCGGGCCATCGGCCATTGGCAGCTGATCCTCGCCCTGGCATCGGCGGCGCTGCTGTGATCGCGGTCCATCAGCCGTTGCAGCTGCTGGTTCTCCTCGCAGTCCACCAGCCACACCTCGCTGCAGAGGCCCTCCAGGTTGGCCTCAAACAGCAGCGGGATCATCAGCACCACCGCTGGTGCCGCCTTCAGCCGGTCGAGCTCCGTGGCAAAGCGGTGGCGCACGATCGGATGCACCAGCTGCTCCAGCCAGTGGCGCTCGGCCGGATCGCTGAACACCACGGCTCCCAGGGCGCGTCGGTCGATCCCGCCGCCGGCCGCTTGCACCCCTGGGCCGTGGCGGTTCAGCACCGCCTCGGAGGCCGCGGAACCCGGTGCCAGGGCCTCACGTGCAAACCCATCCGCATCCAGCAGTGGCAGGCCAGCCTGCTGCTGCAGCCAGCGGCCCACGCTGCTCTTGCCCGTGGCGATGCCGCCGGTGAGGCCGATGCGGCGTTGGGGGCCTTGCCAGCGGAGGGTCGCGGCCATGGCGATTTGGCGAGGGGCGGGGCGCTATTCCATGCTCAGGTTCGTAGCACAGGCCGCCCCGTGACCCATTCCTGGCACCCGATTCCCGGCGGCATCACCGCCCCCAGCGGCTTCGTGGCGGCGGGGATCACGGCGGGCTTGAAGGCCTCCGGCAATCCCGATCTCTCCCTGCTCCTGGCTCCGGAGGGGGCCGTGTGTGCCGGCACCTTCACCACCTCATTGGTGCGGGCCGCCTGTGTGGATCTCTGCGCTGAGCGGCTGGTGGCCAGCGGCGGCAAGGCCCGGGCGGTGCTCACCAATTCGGGCCAGGCCAATGCCTGCACGGGCGATCGGGGCCTGATCGACAGCCTGCGCGCCACCCAGGTTGTGGCCGATCTGATCGGCCTTGCGCCTGAGGAGGTGCTGATTTGCTCCACCGGCGTGATCGGCGTGCCGATTCCTATGGACACCCTCCTGGCGGGACTTGATCCCCTGGTGGCGGCCCTGGACCCGCAGGGGGGCGCTGCGGCGGCTCGAGCGATCCTCACCACCGATCTCGTGGACAAGCAGATCGCCCTTGAGGCGGATCTGGGCGGCCGTCGTGTGCGTATCGGCGGCATGGCCAAGGGGTCGGGAATGATCCACCCCAACATGGCCACCATGCTGGGCTATCTGAGCTGTGATGCCAGCGTGCCGGCCGATGTCTGGCAGCCGATGGTGAAGCGGGCGGTGGATCGTTCCTTCAATGCGATCACGGTGGACGGCGACACCAGCACCAACGACACGTTCCTGGCTTTTGCAGCCGGCGAGCCCTTAAGCCCAGGGCACTTCGACGCGCTGGAGGCCGGCTTGACGGCAGTGTCGCAACATTTGGCCAAGGCGATTGCCCGTGATGGCGAAGGTGCCACCTGCCTGCTGGAAGTCCAGGTGGAGGGGGCAGCCGATCACGCCGCTGCCCGCGCCATCGCGCGCACCATCTGTGGTTCCTCGCTGGTGAAGTGCGCCGTGCACGGCCGCGACCCCAACTGGGGCCGGATCGTGGCGGCGGCAGGCCGCGCCGGTGTGCCGATGGATCCTGAGGCCGTGGCCCTGTGGCTGGGGGAGCACCAGCTGATGGCGGCCGGTCAGCCCCTGGCCTTTGATCGTGCCGCCGCGTCCCAGTACATGCGCCAGCGTGGCGCCGGGGCCTACCTGCAGGACGACACCGTGGAGATCCGCCTGGTCGTGGGCAGCGGGGCTGGCGCGGGCCGTGCCTGGGGCTGCGACCTCTCCGACCAGTACGTGCGCATCAACGCCGATTACACGACCTAGGGCCAGAATGCGCCCATTCGGTGAGACCCAGCCATCCATGGCCCAGGCCCGACCCGCCGCTGTGGAGTCCCGTCGCCGTCGAGCGGGGTTGTGGCCGGGCCCTCTGGTGGCTGGTCTCTGTTTTGGTCTGGCCTACGGCATCACCCAGCGACTGTTCGCGTTGAACGTTGCTGATTGGGGGCAATCTGGCCAGGGCTTTGATGTGCAGCCCTTCCCGGGTACCTCCGCGGACAGCCTGAAATTGCGCTTTGGCGTCCCGGATGCCGATCTTCGAGGCGATTTGGAACGTCACGAGCTTGAGCGCCAGCAGGCTGACCAAGACACGCCCAAGACACAGCAGCCTGCCGGAGCGGATACTCCCGCTACTGACGACCTAACGGCCCCGGAGCCCATGGAGCTGCCTGATCCAGTGGATCTTGGGCCGCCGCCGCGGGCTGTGCAGGGTCCCCTGACTGCTCCGCCTGAGCCAGTTCCGCTGGCCCCTGCCGCTGGCCAGCCCTGATCTGCCACAGTTTGGCCATTCCCAATGGCCTGCCATGAGCGCGCCCCAGACCCTGGTTCAGGCCGCCCTCAATCGCTTCACGGCTCGCCTGGGCAGCGGTCTTGCCGATGCAGCGGCCAGCCTGGCTGTGCTTGTCCAGGACGCCCCCGACAAGTTGCGCCAGGAGTGGCAGTTGTTCCTGGAGGAGGTGGAGCAGGAGGCCGAGCGCCTAGAGCAGCCCGAAGTGGAGGTTGCATCGGCCTCCACCCCCCCCTGGCCGGAGCCGGCTGCCGCTGATCCCCAGGAGCAGATCGACGAGTTGCGGGCCCAGGTGGCCCGGGTGGCTCGCCGGCTTGAGGATCGCTCCTGATGCCCGGTTTGCTGCACGGGCTGAGGGGCTTGCGGCGCTCCCTGCGCATCTGGCGCGCGGTGCTGCAGCTGCTGCTTGGCCTCTGGTGGGATGCCGCCAGCTGGACCTACCCCGGTGGCGTGAACGACGACAGGCGCGCCGCCCGCCAGCGCCGCCGCGCCCGCTGGCTCACCGCTGAGCTGTTGCAGCTGGGCTCGGCCTTCATCAAGTTGGGCCAGTTGCTCTCCGCCCGGCCTGATGTGCTGCCGGCCGGCTATGTGGAGGAACTGGCGCACCTGCAGGATCAGGTGCCCTCCTTCCCCTTCGGCACGGTGCAGGCGCTGCTGGAGCAGGAGCTAGGGGAGCGCTGCGCGGAGATCGTGGATCTTGAGGCGGTGCCCCTAGGGGCCGCCAGCCTGGCCCAGGTGCACCGGGCCAGCCTGCGCAGCGGTCGTCAGGTGGTGTTCAAGATCCAGCGCCCTGGGCTGGAACGCCTGTTCCGGCTGGATCTTGAGGTGTTGCAGCAGGTGGCGGCTGTGTTGCAGCGCCACCCCCGCTGGGGTGTGGGCCGCGACTGGGTGTCCATTGCCCAGGAATGCCGGCGGGTGTTGCTGCGGGAGCTCGATTTCCGCGTGGAGGCGGAGCATGCGGCCCGTTTTCGCCAGCAGTTTCTCGACGACCCGGGCATCCGCGTGCCGGCCGTGGTGTGGGAACTCAGTACCCGCCGGGTGTTGTGCCTCGACTATCTACCTGGCATCAAGATCACCGACCGTCCGGCGCTGATCGAGGCCGGTATCGATCCTTCGGCGGTGGCGGAGAAGGGGGCCGCCAGCTACCTCCAGCAGCTGGTGCGCTTCGGCTTCTTCCATGCCGATCCCCACCCTGGCAATCTCGCGGTGGCGGCCGATGGCGCCCTCGTTTACTACGACTTCGGGATGATGGGGCAGATCTCCCAGCGACTGCGCAGCCGGCTGGGACGCATGGTGACTGCCGCCGCCGCCCGCGATGCCTCCTCCCTCGTGCGTGAGCTGCAGGCTGCCGGGGTGATTGCCGAGGGCATCGATGTGGGCCCGGTGCGGCGGCTGGTACGCCTGATGCTCGCCGAGGCCCTCACCCCGCCCTTCTCCTCCAACGTGATCGCCAAGTTGTCGGGTGATCTCTACGACCTGGTGTACGGCCAGCCCTTCCGTCTGCCGCCCGAGCTGATCTTCGTGATGCGCGCCCTCTCCACCTTTGAGGGGGTCGGCCGCAGCCTCGATCCCGGCTTTAGTTTGGTGGCGATTGCCCGTCCTTACCTCCTGCCTCTGATGACTGCCAGCGGTAACGGGCCCAACGATCTTTTCAACCAGCTGGGCCGTCAGGCCGTGGAGGTGGGCACCCGGGCCCTCGGCTTGCCCCAGCGGCTGGAGGACAGCCTCTCGCGCATCGAGCAGGGCGACTTGCAGGTGCAGATCCGTGCTGGGGAAACCGATCGCCTGCTGCGTCGCCTGGCCATGAGTCAGCAGACCGCCGGTCAGGCGGTGTTGCTGGGGGCCCTGGCGGTGGCCGCTGCCCTGCTGGCTGCCAGTGCACGCCCGGCCCTCACGGCCATCCCCTTGGTGTGCGGGCTGCCGGTGGGGCTGAGCTGGCTCAAGCTGCAGGCGCGCCTGCGCCGTGACAGCCGCCTGGAGAAGCTGCCGGGCGCTGGCGGCTGAGCTTCAGGCCTTGCCGCGGGGGCCGCGATCCTCCGCTCCGGCGTACACGGCTTGGCTGCCCAGTTCGTCTTCGATGCGGAGCAGCTGGTTGTACTTGGCCACGCGCTCGCTGCGGCTCAGCGACCCGGTCTTGATTTGGCCGGCGCGGGTGGCCACTGCCAGGTCGGCAATGGTGGTGTCTTCGGTTTCACCGGAGCGGTGGCTGATCACGCTGGTGTAGCCGGCGCGGCCAGCCAGATCAATGGCCTGCAGTGTTTCCGTGAGGGAGCCGATCTGGTTCACCTTGATCAGGATCGAGTTGGCCACGCCTAGGTCGAGACCCCGCTGCAGTCGGGCGCTGTTGGTCACGAACAGGTCGTCGCCCACCAGCTGCACGGTCTTGCCGAGTTTTTCGGTGAGGAGGGCCCAGCCGTCCCAGTCGTCCTCGGCTACGCCATCCTCGATCGACACGATCGGGTAGCGGCTCACCAGCTTGGCGAGCTCGTCCACCATCTCGGCGCTGCTGAAGCTGCCGCCTCCGAAGGCATAGCGGCCGTCCTTGAAGAACTCCGTGCTGGCTACATCGAGGGCCAGGGAGATCTGATCGCCGGGCCGGTAGCCGGCCTTCTCAATGGCCTGCACCAGGATGTCGCCGGCGGCGTCATTGCCCAGATCGGGGGCGAACCCACCCTCATCGCCCACGGCGGTGCTCATGCCGCGCTCCTGCAGCAGGCCCTTGAGGGTGTGGAACACCTCGGTGCCCATGCGCAGGGCCTCCCGGAAGCTGGGGGCGCCGTGGGGCACGATCATGAATTCCTGGAAGTCCAGGCTGTTGGCCGCGTGGGCTCCGCCGTTGATCACGTTCATCAGCGGCACCGGCAGCAGGTTGGCCATGGGGCCACCCAGATAGCGGTAGAGGGGTAGCCCCACGCCGTTGGCGGCGGCCCGAGCGGTGGCCAGGCTCACGGCCAGGATCGCGTTGGCGCCGAGGGCACTCTTGTTATCACTGCCGTCGAGATCAATCATCGCGGCATCCACGGTGCCCTGATCCAGGGCGCTTAGGCCGCAGAGGGCCGGCGCGATCTTCTCTTCCACATTGGCTACGGCCTTAAGCACGCCCTTGCCGCAGTAGCGGCTGCCGCCATCGCGCAGCTCACAGGCCTCGTGGGCGCCGGTGCTGGCACCGCTGGGCACGATGGCGCGGCCACTGGCGCCACCCTCGAGCATCACTTCCGCTTCCACGGTGGGAGTGCCACGGGAATCCAGCACTTCCCGGGCCACGATGGTGTCGATGACGAGGTCGAGGGTGTCGATCACAGCGGCCTTGGGTCTATGCCCAGGATCCTATGGGTCGCCCCTGCCGGGCCCGTTGTGCCCGTTGGCACCGAACAGGGCTCCTGGCTGACAGGGCTCGTCAGAATGGACGTCCGGCCGGACTGCTCCGTTCATGCGCTTGCTCCACACGATGCTGCGGGTTGGAAACCTGGAGCGTTCGCTGGCCTTCTATACCGACGTGCTGGGCATGCGCCTGCTGCGCCGCAAGGATTACCCCGGTGGCCGTTTCACCCTGGCCTTCGTGGGCTATGGCGACGAGCGTGATCACACGGTGCTCGAACTCACCCACAACTGGGACACCAGCCACTACGAGATCGGCACGGGCTATGGCCACATTGCCCTCGGGGTGGATGACATCCAGGCGGTGTGTGAGGACATCCGGGCTAAGGGCGGCAAGGTGGTGCGTGAGCCCGGTCCGATGAAGAACGGCACCACGGTGATTGCTTTCGTGGAAGATCCCGATGGCTACAAGGTGGAGCTGATTGCGATGGGGTCCCGGTCCGATGCAGCCTGATCCCGCCATGCGCGGCAGCCTCACCAGTGAGCCCGAGCGCTTCAGTGATGCGGCCTGGGATCTGCTGCTGGTCAGTCAGGACCAGGCCCGTCGCTGGCGCCACGACCAGATGGATGTGGAGCACCTGCTGCAGGTGCTGCTGGGCGATCAGCGCTTTGCCGCCTGGGTGGATCGCCTGCCGGTGGATGCCAACCGGTTGCTCGACCGGCTCGATGACTTCTGCGCCGACCAACCCACCAGCAAAGGCCGTGAGCTCTTCATCGGTGAAGCCTTGGAGGACGTGCTGGAGGCTGCCGATCGGCGGCGGGCCAGTTGGGGCTCTCGCTTGTTGGACATTCCCCACCTGCTGTTGGCCCTGCTGGAGGAGCCCCGGATCGGCCAGGCGCTGCTGGCCGATGAAGGCCTGAGCGAAGACCTGTTGCTGCGGCAGTTGCGGGCTCCGGTGGCTTCAGCTGCACCCCCGGCACCCTCTGCGTCGCGCCGGGCGCCCGCCATTCCGGCCCCGGGCGACGACTGGATCGATACGGGTGCGTCCACCCCCGTTCCCGCCGTGGCGCCACCGCCACCCCCGTCATCTGCGCCGCCAACGTCTCCGCCGCAGGACGACAACGGCCTGCGGCTGGAGCAGGAGCCCACGGCACTGGAACAGTTTGGTCGGGATCTCACCGCCGCCGCGCGGGCGGGCGAGCTCGATCCGGTGATCGGCCGCGACACCGAGATTCGTCGCCTGATTCAGGTGCTCTCGCGCCGCGGCAAGAACAATCCGGTGCTGATCGGCGAGCCCGGCGTGGGCAAGACCGCCATCGCTGAACTGCTGGCCCAACGCATCGTGGCCGGCGAGGTGCCCGATGCCCTCAAGGGCCTGCGCCTGATCGGCCTCGACCTGGGGGCCCTGATCGCCGGCGCCAAGTTCCGCGGCCAGTTTGAGGAGCGCCTGCGCACGGTGCTCAAGGAGGTGCGCGAGGCGGAAGGGGCGCCTGCCAATGGCGTGATCCTGTTCATCGATGAGCTGCACACGGTGGTGGGCTCCGAGCGCTCTGGCAGTGATGCAGGCAGCATCCTCAAGCCGGCCCTGGCCCGCGGCGACCTGCGCTGCATCGGGGCCACCACCCCCGAGGAGTTCAGCCGCAGCATCGAGAAGGATCCAGCTCTGAACCGGCGCTTTCAGCAGGTGCTGATCAAGGAGCCGGGCATCGAGGAGAGCACCTTGATCCTGCGGGGGCTCAAGGAGCGCTACGAGCTGCACCACGGTGTGGCGATCACCGATGGGGCGGTGGTCGCGGCCGCCCGCCTGGCGGATCGCTACATCGCCGATCGCTGTCTGCCGGATTCCGCCATCGACCTGATCGATGAGGCCGCCGCCCAGCTGCGCATGGAGGTGACCTCTAAGCCGCGGCTGGTGGAGGAGGCCGAGAGCGAGCTGCGGTGTGTAGAGCTCGCCCTGCTCTCGGCCGAGGGGGCTCCCATGGCCGAGCGGGTGCAGCTGCAGGACCAGCGGCGGATCGCCACCGAGCAACTGCAGCAGCTGCAGCTGCGCTGGCAGGCTGAACGGGAGCAGCTGGCGGAGCTGCGGCAGCTGCTCGCCGACGATGAATCCCTGCGCCTGCAGATCGCCGAGGCGGAGCGCGCTGGCGATCTGGAAGAGGCGGCGCGGCTCCAGTACGACCAGCTCCATGGTGTCCAACAGCGCCGGGCCCAGTTGGAGGCGGAACTGCAGGCCAACCAGGAGGGCGGTCAGTCGCTGCTGCGGGAGCAGGTCGAAGAGGGTGATATTGCCGATGTGGTGGCCCGCTGGACCGGCATTCCGGTGCAGCGGCTGATGGCTGGTGAGCGCCAGAAACTGCTGGAGCTCGAGGCACGGCTGGGCGAGCGGGTGATCGGCCAGCCCGAGGCGGTGGCGGCGGTGGCCGCGGCGATTCGCCGGGCCCGGGCCGGCATGAAGGATCCGCGCCGACCGGTGGGCTCCTTCCTGTTCCTGGGCCCCACCGGCGTGGGCAAGACCGAGCTGGCCAAGGCCCTGGCGGCCGCCCTGTTTGACGAGGAGGAGGCCCTGGTGCGGCTCGACATGAGCGAATTCATGGAGCGCAATGCTGTGGCCCGGTTGCTGGGGGCTCCCCCCGGTTATGTGGGCTACGAGGAGGGTGGCCAGCTCACCGAGGCCGTGCGGCGGCGGCCCTACGCGGTGTTGCTGCTGGACGAGGTGGAGAAGGCCCACCCGGATGTGTTCAATGTGTTGCTGCAGGTGCTCGACGACGGCCGCCTCACCGACTCCCAGGGCCGCACGGTGGACTTCCGCCACACGGTGGTGGTGATGACCAGCAACCTGGCCAGCCGCGCCATCCTCGACAGCGCCCGCTCCAGCGACGGGGAGCCCCAGGCCCGGGAGGCCGCCCTGGCGGAGGCCGTGGACCAGGCCCTCGCCAGCCAGTTCCGGCCAGAATTCCTTAATCGCATCGACGAGACCATTCGCTTCACGCCCCTGCAGCCCGCCGATCTGGCGCGGATCGTGCGCTTGCAGTTGGCGGAGTTGGCGGAGTTGCTGCGGGAGCAGAACCTGGAGCTCCAGGTGGATGAGGAGGTGGTGGCAGCCCTGGCCGTTCAGGGCTACGAGCCCGAATACGGTGCCCGGCCCCTGCGGCGCCTGTTGCGCCGGCGCATTGAGAATCCCCTGGCCACGGAGCTGCTGGAGGAGCGCTTTGGAGCGGCGCGGGGCGTGCGGGTGGGCGCCGTGCCCGGGGCCGATGCGCTGGCCTTCACGCCCCTCGTGGATGGGGGGGGCAACGTCCGGTAGGGTGGCTGTTTGCTTGTTCTTGTCGCCCTGTGGCGGCCTGAACATCCCGGCGACCCCCCTGAGTGGACTCCCAGACCGACCCACGCCCAGCCGCTGATTCGGCGCCCTCCGCCGAGCCGGCCCCCGCCACGGCAACGTCTAGCGACGCTGCCAAGCCTGGTTTTGTGGCCTCCACCGTGGAGGAGCTCCGCAAAGTGGTCTGGCCCAGCCGCCAGCAGCTGTTCAGTGAGTCGGTGGCTGTGATCCTGATGGTGACGCTGTCGGCCTTTGCCATCGCCGCGATCGATCGCTTCTACAGCTGGGCCAATACCCAGGTGTTCCGCTGAGTTTCCAGCTGTCTGTTCCCCATACCTCCCTTCCCACGCCCTGTGTCCGACGTCGACCTGATCACTGACGAATCCCCCTCTGTCGATCCGGTTGACGGCGGAGAGGCCGTGCTGGATCTGGCCGCCGCTGCTGCCCCGGCCGAGGGTCGGGCGCCCGTGGCCCGCTGGTACGCCGTTCAGGTGGCCTCCAGCTGTGAGAAGAAGGTGAAGGCCACCCTGGAGCAGCGCGCCGTGACCCTCGGCGTGGACAACCGCATCCTCGAGATCGAGATCCCCCAGACCCCGGCGGTGAAGATCAAAAAGGACGGCAATCGCACCAGCACGGAGGAGAAGGTGTTCCCCGGCTACGTCTTGGTGCGCATGGTGCTGGATGAGGACACCATGATGGCCGTGCGCAGCACCCCCAACGTTATCAACTTTGTGGGGGCGGAAGATCGCCGTGCCACCGGCAAGGCCCGCGGCCACATCAAGCCCCGGCCCCTCAGCCGCCAGGAAGTGGATCGAATCTTCAAGCGTGCCGCCGAGAAGAAGCCTGTGGTGAAGGTCGACCTCACCGAGGGCGATCAGATCCTGGTCACGGCTGGTCCGTTCAAGGACTTCCAGGGCGAGGTGATCGAGGTTTCCGGCGAGCGCAACAAGCTCAAGGCCCTGCTCTCGATCTTCGGCCGGGAGACCCCGGTGGAACTCGAGTTCTCCCAGATCAGCAAACAGAGCTGACCACCTGCGGCCGCCTCCCTGCGGAGGGCGGCCTTAGCGGGCTCCGTTCCGGAACCTGCCGCAGCGCCGACCCTGGGTCGGCGATCCGCAACACTCTCTCGTGTAGACAGTGTCCTCCCGCACTCCATTCCGGAGTGCAGTCCCGCACTCCCCTCGGGGAGTTCATTACGTAGCCCAGCCGATGGCCAAGAAAGTCGTAGCTGTGATCAAGCTGGCCCTCCAGGCCGGCAAAGCCAACCCCGCGCCGCCGGTGGGCCCTGCCCTCGGTCAGCATGGCGTCAACATCATGGCGTTCTGCAAGGAGTACAACGCTCGGACGCAGGACAAGGCCGGTTATGTGATTCCGGTTGAAATTTCGGTCTTCGAAGACCGCAGCTTCACCTTCATCACCAAGACCCCTCCCGCTTCCGTGCTGATCTCCAAGGCAGCCGGCATCGAGAAGGGCGCCGCCACCTCCGCTAAGGGTGCTGTGGGCGCCATCAGCCGCTCCCAGCTCGAGGAGATCGCCAAGACCAAGCTGCCCGACCTCAACTGCACCAGCGTCGAGTCGGCCATGCGCATCATCGAAGGCACCGCCCGCAACATGGGCGTCGCCGTTAACGACTGATCCACCACTACCGGGGGAGACCGCACGGTCGTCCGCACCCCATCCTTGCCATGCCCAAAATTTCCAAGCGTTTTTCCGCTCTCGTCAACAAGGTCGAAGACCGCACCTACACCCCGCTGGAAGCAGTGGAACTGGTGAAGGCCAACGCCACTGCCAAGTTCGACGAGACCCTTGAGGCCCATGCTCGTCTGGGCATCGACCCCAAGTACACCGACCAGCAACTGCGCACCACCGTGGCCCTGCCCCACGGCACCGGTCAGAGCATCCGGATTGCCGTGATCGCTCGCGGTGAAAAGGTGGCTGAGGCCAAGGCCGCTGGTGCCGACCTCGCCGGTGATGACGAGCTGGTGGAGACCATCGCCAAGGGCGAGATGGAGTTCGATCTGCTGATCGCCACCCCAGACATGATGCCCAAGGTGGCCAAGCTCGGCCGCGTGCTGGGCCCCCGGGGCCTGATGCCGAACCCCAAGGCCGGCACTGTGACCACCGATCTCGCTGGTGCCATCAACGAGTTCAAGGCCGGCAAGCTCGAGTTCCGCGCCGATCGCACCGGCATCGTGCACGTGCGGTTCGGCAAGGCCAGCTTCGATGCGGCCAAGCTGCTTGACAACCTCAAGGCTCTGCAGGAAACCATCGACCGCAACAAGCCCAGCGGCGCCAAGGGGCGTTACTGGAAGAGCCTCTACATCACGTCCACCATGGGTCCCTCGGTGGAAGTGGATGTGGCTGCCCTGCAGGACATCAAGCAGGAGGGCTGAGTCGCCCACACCACCGCGCGTTTGCGGTCTTGCCCCATGCCTGTCCACGATAGGCATGGGGTTTTCTCTTGGTGACGGCCGGCCTACCGCCGTGTACTATTTCAAACTGGCTTAGGCCAGAAGGGCACGCGCCCAACCCCAGACAGCAGGTGGGCTTTGTTGCCCGTAAGTCCTGCCGAGGACAACGCGACAGGTTTTTGCCCCTAGGGATTTTTGTCCTGATTGGGAGCGGAGCATGCAGCGGCCTCGCCACCTTCCCGGTGTCACAGGGCCGCGTACCCGGCTTGTTCCCCCGATCCGTTCCACCTCCTATGGGCCGCACGCTGGAGAACAAGCAACAGATCGTCGAAGAGCTCAAGGGGCTCCTCGGTGAGGCCGAAATGGCGCTGGTTCTTGATTTCAAGGGCCTGTCCATCAAGGAGATGTCTGATCTGCGGACCCGTCTGCAGGCCAGCAACGGCATTTGCAAGGTGACCAAAAACACCTTGATGCGCCGTGCCATTGATGGCAACAGCGCTTGGTCGGAACTCGATTCCCTACTCACTGGCACCAACGCCTTCGTCCTGGTCAAGGGCGATGTTGGCGGTGCTGTGAAGGCCATTCAGTCCTTCCAGAAGGACACGAAGAAGTCTGAAGTGAAGGGCGGCCTTTTCGAAGGCAAGCTCCTCTCCCAGACCGACATCAAGGCCATTGGGGATCTGCCCTCCAAGGAGGTGCTCATGGCGCAGATCGCCGGTGCGATCAACGCCGTGGCCACCAAGGTTGCTGTGGGTATCAACGAAATTCCTTCCGGTCTTGCACGGGCGCTCAAGCAGCACGCCGATGGCGAGGGCAAGGCCTCCTGAGGCCTGCTCTGCTGAGCTCAACCGATCCTCACTGTTCAACCAAACAGATCTGTTGCTGATTCCCAACCATGTCTGCTACTACTGACCAAATTCTCGAGTCCCTGAAGACTCTCTCGCTGCTGGAAGCCTCTGAGCTTGTCAAGCAGATCGAAGAGGCCTTCGGTGTCTCCGCCGCCGCTTCTGCTGGCGTCGTGATGGCCGCTGCTCCTGCAGCTGCCGCTGAGGCTGTTGAAGAGAAGAGCGAGTTCGATGCCATCCTCGATGGTTTCGACGCCGCCGCCAAGATCAAGGTGCTGAAGGCCGTCCGCGAAGCCACTGGCCTCGGCCTGGGCGAAGCCAAGGCCCTGGTGGAAGGCGCTCCCTGCCCCATCAAGGAAGGTGTGTCCAAGGCTGACGCCGAGGCCATCAAGAAGGCCGTTGAAGAAGTGGGCGGCAAGGTCACCATCAAGTGATCGCCAGGGCGGGCCGCTCCGGCAGCCCGCCACCACGTCGTTCACCAGCCGGCTCCTGCGGGAGCCGGCTTTTTTGTGCTTCGGTCTGCCCAGCGCGGCCAATAAAAAAGCCCCGCCGACGGCAGGGCTTTGAGCAGGAACGCTTCTGGGAGTCTGTCCTCGTTTCGACCCCGGAAGTGGTGTCCCTCACTCCTCACACTCACAGATCATACCGTGAGAGAAAAACAACCAGCAAGGGGGGCGCATGCCGCAATCGCAACTGTCCGTGCCGGTTGGCTTATTCCCGGAAGGGGATCACCTCGAGGGCGATCGGGCCCTGGCTGATGCGGCCTGTGTCGTCGTTGTTGTTGCTGAGTGGCGGCGTGAGCGGGCGCAGCGGCACGCTGTTGGCGTTGGTCCTGCTTTGGCTGGCGGCAAGCAACTGGGCCAGGGGGGTGCCGTTGGCAAAATAGATGTGGCTGAGGGTCTGGCTGCCGTACACCCGGCGCTCCAAGGTCCAGCCGGGTTCGAGGCTGATGGGCACGAAGCCATCACGATCCCGTTGGTTCACGGTGCCGCGGCCCACCACCATCTCGTTGGCCTGGCTGGGGCTCATGGCCAGCAGCCGAAGGCTGGTGCCCTGCTGCTGCAGCCGCAGCCTGTAGCTGGTCGCGAGATCTTCCTGGCCGATGCGTAGTGAATAGCCGTTGCTGTCTAGGTAACGGCTACAGATGCCCGTGAAGTCGAAGCGGTTGAGGCTGGGATCCACCAGGCCGTCGGGCCGGGGTTCCCAGCAGCGCGGTGCGGCAGCGATTTGCTCGAGCACCAGCAGGGTCCAGTCGGTGCGGCCCACGGGCTTGCCCAGCACCGCGAAGCGCGTGCCATCCAGGCCCTGGCTGCTGAACAGGCCAGCCGCCAGGGCCTGGGGCTGCAGGGCCGCGGCCGTGATGCCGGCGAGGGAGAGGCCCAGGGAGGCCAGGTAGGTTCGCTTCATGGAGTGGTGTCCTCGACGCCGCCGGAGTAACGCGTTGTACCGGATTTTGTTGGAGCAGCCCAGTGGCGTCTAAGCCGCAATCCCCGCGGGTGGTGGCCGCCGCCTGTGATGGCGCCTGTAGTGGTAATCCGGGGCCCGGCGGCTGGGGATGCCTGCTGCGCTTCGAGGACGGCTCAGTGCAGGAGTTCGGGGCCCACGATCCGGCCACCACCAACAACCGCATGGAGCTCGCTGCCGCCCTCACGTTGCTGGAGAAGCTCAAGACGCTTCCCCGCCATCCGGATCTGACGATCCGGACCGACAGCAAATACCTGATCGATGGCTTCAGCAAGTGGATCAGCGGCTGGAAGCGCAAGGGCTGGCGTACGGCCTCTGGCAGCCCCGTGCTCAACCGCGACCTGTGGGAGGCCCTTGATGCCGCTCGCATCGCCGGTTTGCCCTTCACCTACGTGAAGGGTCACAGCGGCGATCCCGACAACGACCGCTGCGATGCCATCGCCGTGGCCTTCTCCAAGGGTGGCAAGCCCCAGCTGGCCCATGGGGAGTATGGCGGCCTGGTGCTGCCAGAGCCTGCGGCCACGGCCGATCAGGCGCCGCCGGCCCTGCAGCAGTTGCTCAGCCGCCTGGAGGTGGCCGATCGGTTGGCGGCCGGTGGCTACGGGCTCAGCCTGGTGGAGCTTGCCCAGCTGGTGGGGATGCCGCTCAAGAAGCTGGAGGTCAAGCAGGGCCCCTGGCCCTGGCGGGATTGGACTGTGGTGCCCTCGGCTGACGGCCGCTGGCGCTTGGAGCGTGGCGCGGCAGGATCGGGTGACGCGAGCAGCGGGGATGAAGGCCATGGCTGAGGCTGGAACCGGCGCCCTGTATCAGCGCTTCGTTGGGCCGCTGCTCAGTCGTGATGATGGCGCTGACGCCGAGCAGCTGAGCCAACTCACGCTCACCGCCTTGGGCCAGGCCTCGCTGCGGCGTCACTGGCCCCTGGTGAGCGGCAGCCTGGCCGGGCTCGGTGCCCAGCTGCAGCGCCGCGATCTGCGGCTAGAGCAGACCCTGTTCGGCTGCCGCTTCAGCAACCCCGTGGGACTAGCGGCCGGATTTGACAAGAACGCCGTGGCGGCCGGCATCTGGCATCTGTTCGGCTTCGGTTTTGCCGAGGTGGGCACCATCACCTGGCATCCCCAGACGGGTAATCCCAAGCCGCGCCTGTTTCGCCTGGCGGCGGAGCGGGCCGCCCTGAATCGGATGGGGTTCAACAACAACGGGGCCGAGGCGGCGCGTCGCACCCTGGAGCGCCAGGGGTTGCCCCCCGCCGGCCAGCGGCCGGCCGTGCTGGGCATCAACCTGGGCAAATCCAAGATCACGCCCCTGGATCTGGCGCCCGACGACTACGCCTCCTCCCTGGAGCTGCTGGCGTCGCTGGCCGACTATGCCGTGATCAACGTGAGCTCGCCCAACACCCCAGGACTGCGCGAATTGCAGGACGAGAGCCAGCTGCGGCGGCTGGTGGAGCGCCTGCGGCGGCTGCCTGCCTGCCCGCCGTTGCTGGTGAAGATCGCCCCCGACTTGGAGGATGAGGCCATCGATGCGATTGCCCGCCTGGCCTACGAGGAGGGCCTGGCCGGGTTGATTGCTGTGAACACGAGCCTCAACCGCCTGGGCCTGGAGGGGCGCCGCATCGCCCAGAGCGGCAAGACCCTCGGCGAAGAAGCCGGTGGCCTCAGCGGAGCCCCCCTGCGGGCCCGGGCCCTGGAGGTGATGCGTCGGCTGCGGGTCACCGCTGGGCCTGGCTTGCCCCTGATCGGCGTGGGCGGGATCGATTCCCCGGAGGCGGCCTGGGAGCGGATCACGGCCGGGGCTTCGCTGATTCAGCTCTATACGGGTTGGATCTATACCGGCCCCGAGCTGGTGCCAGCGATTCTTGAGGGCCTGAGCCAGCAGCTCGATCGCCATGGTTTCCGCAGCATCAGCGAGGCGGTGGGCAGTGGTGTGCCCTGGCAGTAGGTGATTTCGGCGATAACTTTTCGGTAGACGGGAGTCAAGGGCGTTGTTGCTCGCTGGAGTTCAGGAGCGTCTGGCCCCCTTTCAGGCCTGGTTATTCCCCAGGCGTGTGCTCCTGGAGTTGAGTGATCAGGCCATCACGGCCATGGCGCTGCGTCACGGCCAGGTGGTGTGGCTCGAGCGCATTCCCTTGCCTGAAGGCCTGTGCCAGGGGGGCGAGCCCCAGCAGCCCGAGGCCCTTGGCGACCTGATCGGCGATCTGCTGATTGAACGGGGGTGGGCCCTGGCCCATGTGCGGGCCCTTTTGCCAGCGGCGGCAAGCCATTGCCGCCTGGTGCAATGGCCAGACGGCCAATGGCCTGCTGATCCGGAGGCCGTGCTGCTGGAGCGCCAGGCGCAGCTGGCCCTGCCGGTTCCCCTGCAGGAGGCTGATCTGCGCCTGGTGCCGCTGGCGTTGGAACCGCCCACCTCACTGCTGGTGGCGGTGCCCGCCGATCTGCTGGAGGCCTGGATTGCGGTGTTCGCCACGGCGGGGGTGGCGTTGGATGGGCTGGAGGCTGCGCCCCTGTGCCTGTGCCGCGGGGTGGAGCCACTGTTGCGTGATGCTCCCGGTGATCAGCTCACCGCTTTGGTGGAGCTGGGCGCCCAGGGCAGCCAGCTGCTGCTGGTGCGCCAGGGTCTGCCGGTGTACGAGCGGCGCTGGCCCGCTGCCCTGGAGCCCGCAGAGCTGGCTGCTCAGATCCGCCAGTGTCTGAGCTTCTGGCGCCAGCAGGATCCCGGAGCGGCTCACTTGCAGGTGCTGCTGCATGGCCCCCGGGCGGCCGCCCCTGGCTTTGCCGCGGCCCTGCAGACTCCGGCCAGCGTGGTGGATCCCCTGGCCCTGGGGTGGTTGCAGCCCGCAGAGAGGGCCCGATCCAGTGCAGCGCCGGCTGGCGTGGAGTTGCTGGGGCTCTGGGGGCTGGTGATGGCGGAGCAGAGCCCATGAGCGGGATGCTGCCGGGTTCTCTGGATCTGCTGCACCAGCGGCGCCTCGAGCGGGGTCTGCCGCCTGAGGGCCCTGCCCTGGTGTCGGCTCGGCGGTTGCTGCTGATCGGCGCCGCTGCGGGCCTCGGGGCTGTAGCGGCGGCCCTGCTGGTGTGGGCCTTCCTGGGGATGCGCCAGGGGCAGGTGTCGGCGGAGCTCGATGGCCTGCGGGCCATCCCTGCCGCCGTGCGCGGCCTGGAAGCCAAGGCCCAGGCGTCGCGGCTGCGGCTTCGCAAGTTGCAGGCCAGCAATGGGGCCCTGGCCAAGGGGCTGGTGGCCGTCTCCTCCGGTTCAGCCCTGGTCACGGAGCTGGCGGCGATCACCCCCGAGGGGGTGCAGCTCACCGAGGCGGTGGTGACCGGTTCGGCCCTGCAGCTCAAGGGCGTGGCCCGGGATCCGGAGGCGTTTCGGCGGGTGAATGCCCTGCAGCTGCTGCTGAAGCAATCGCCGTTGTTTGTGGCCGAGAGCGTGCAGGTGCTCAAGTTGGCGCGGGAGCAGGAGGCGGGAGGCACAGCGGCGAAAGGGGCGGTGCCGCTGGTGGCCTGGGAGCTGGCAGCTGAGTTTGCCCAGCTCAGCCCCGCGGCCCAGCGGAGCCTGCTGCAGCGGCTGGACGCCGATGGCATGGCCAGGCGCCTGCAGGTGTTGGCCCGGGCGGGGGTGCTGCCATGACCAACCTCACCCCCGGAGCCCAGCTCCGGCCCAGCCGGAAGCAGGTGTTGCTGGCTGCCCCGGCCCTGCTGGGGGTGCTGCTGGCCCTGGGTGTGGCTGCTGGCCTGGTTTGGCCGGCCTGGCGGCGCTTGCAGCAGGATCAGCGGGAGCTCAGTCAGCTGCATGAGCAGCAGCAGCGCCTCCCCCTGCTGCGCCGCCAGATCGCCAAGGCCCTGGAGAACGAGGAGCAGGGCCAGGCCATGAGGGAGCAGATCCTGGGGCTGATTGCCGGCAGTGGCGAGATCTCCACCTTCATGACCCAGCTGGCCGTGGAGGCCCAGAGCAGCGGAGTGCAGTTGGATGGCTATGAACCCGTGGTGATCCAGGCGGAGGCCCAGCCGAAGGGGGGTGCAACGCAGAGCCGGGAGCAGCAGAAGGAGGTGCCCAGGCCTACGGATCCGCTGCTGGCACCGGGCCTTGAGAAAACCACCCTGCTGCTCACGGCCCGGGGCACGGCTCCCCAATTGCAGGATTTCCTGAGGCGCCTGGAGGCCCTGAGCCTGCTGGTTGTGCAGAGCGATCTGAGCCTGAAGGCGGAGAGCCCAGAGCCGGGGGCGAAGACGTCCCAGACCAGGCGTGGGCAAACCAGCTTGAAGCTCAACCTTGGCCTCTATGCCAAGGGCGGTGAGCCCCCTGCGTTTCGGGCCGCCACACCGCCCTGAGCCAGGCACGCTCGCACTGGTGGCCAGCGGTGAGCACCGGTACCATCCGCCAAAACCCTGGTGTTCTCAAGCGTGGTGGTTCGTGGTCGTCACCGCCTGATCCTGGTCTTGCTGGCGGCAGGCGTTGCGATCAACCCGCTGCAGGCGGCGCCCCTGTCGGTGCAGCCGGCATCTGCCGCTGGGAGTGGCCCTCTGGCCCTCAGCCTGCGCCGTAGTACCGGGGCTGTGGAGATTGTGATTGAGGGCACGGGGCTAGCACCCGTGCTGCAACAGGGCACCACGGCCGGTGGTGGCTGGGCAGGGCAGTTGCGCACGGCCACGCCCTCTGGCCTGCGGCTGGGGCCCCAGCGCCTTTCGCTGCCGGAGGCGGGGCTGCAGCTGGTGAGCTTTCAGGGTTCTGGCAATACCTTTCAAATTCAAGTGGAACCGATGCCAGGTGCACCCTTGGGCCGGCCCGTGGTGAGTGCCGATGGTCGCAACCTGGTGATCACCTTCGCCACGGTGTCCCAGGTTTCTGAACAAACCGCGCGCCTGGATCTGCGTACACCGGGCGCCGTGCCGCAGCCCAGTTATGCACCGCCGCTGCAGCCCCGAGCCGTGGCGCCACCGCTGGGCGATATGGCGGTGGGGAGCATGGTGCTGCGCAATCGCAGCTTCCTGAATGTGAGTGGCCCGGCTGTCTCGATGACGATGCGCAATGCCCCGGCCCGTGATGTGTTGATGGCCTTGGCCCAGATGGGTGGCTATGGGTTTGTCTATGTGGATGATGTCGCGTCCACAGGCACCTCGCCGGCAGCTGGAGCGACAACGGGCACCGGATCCGCCATGCCACCGCAGGTCCGTCTAGTGTCCATTGCCTTTCGAGGGGAAAGTTATGCCAGAGCCCTGAATTCCGTATTGCTGGCGGCTGGCCTGCAGGGCAAGATGGAGGGGAATATGATCCTGGCCGGACCATCGGTGCTGGGTAAAACTTTCGGCGCTCAGCTGTCCAAGGTGTATCGCCTGAATCAGGCCACAGCGGCCTCGGCGGCAGACTATCTGGCCAGTCTCGGGGCCATGATCACGAAGGTGACACTGATCACCAACACGGTGAGCCAGGGACAGTCTCAGGCTAACCAGGTGGCCGGGGCACCCGACTCACAGCAGACGCAGACCCAGCGAATTACCACCACTGAAACCTATGGCGCCAGCGCCGGTCCATTGAAGGGGGTAACGGGTACAACCGATTCACGCCTGCAGACCATCACGTTGGTGGGAGATCCCCAGGTGGTTGCGGTGGCTGAGAGCTACCTCAGGCAAATTGATCTCCGCCAGAGGCAGGTGGCGTTGTCGGTGAGAATTTTGGATGTCACGCTCCGAAATGATGCAGATATTAAAAATAGTTTCGCCTTTCGCTATGGTAACAATTTTATTGTGAGTGAAGAGGGTCGTCTAATAGGCGCGTTCAACGATCGGCTGCCTCCGGCATTGGGTCAGTTTGATGCGATGAGTGGTGGGGCTTCAAGTGCTAAGCCTGTTTATGTTGGCAAGGATGAATCTAGCGTTGCTCGGTCTCCTTTGGCCCCCTCGCCCATCAATCCTTCGGCGGCATACTCGCCGAACAACTTTTATGATTTAGTTCGAGCCCAGGTGCAGTCAGAAAGCACGAAGGTTTTGGCTAGCCCAACGTTGATTCTCAGTGAAAATCCGGAGCCGATTCAGGGTGGTCAAGCCGTGGCTGCTGGCTCCGCTGGCGGTGATAATGCCGTCCTAAATACGGCATCCATTGGGCGACCATTTGCCAACGAATCCTTTGTGACTGTTGGAACCCAGGTGATTACGGATTACGCCGTCCAGGCGGGCCAAAACGGTGCTCCAAATACCTGCCAGCCTAAATTCGGCACTTCCGGCCTCACTTTCGGGGCGAAGGTCTCTAAGATTGATGATAATGGCTTTGTAACTTTCTCTCTGTCCCCGGCTGTTTCTGCGGTGGCTGATACCCCGCAGCAGATCCAGGGTTGTGGCAATGTCAGTATCCTAAGGGTCCGTCGTCTGGATACGGGCGATGTGCGTGTTCGTGATGGCCAAACACTTATCCTTACGGGTGTGATTGCCGATGAAGATAGGCAGGCGGTGACCAAATGGCCGGTTCTGGGAGATATCCCTTTTGTGGGTCAGTTCTTCCGCTCTTCTTCCAATGCTCGTCAGAAAAATGAGCTGGTGATTATGGTCACCCCGCGTATTGTTAATGATGGGGATGGCGGTGTCTATGGCTATGGCTATCGGCCGGCAACTCTCGACTCGCGCAGATTTCTGGCGGGGCCCCCTGCGGGTTCCGCTTTTTAGAGGCCTGTTGGTACTAAGGCCTTGGCGGCGATCGGAGCCAGAAATTGGAAGGCTGCCATCGCCCCGCCCAGGAGTTGAGCTCCTATGCCATTGCCCCCCTTGGCTTGTTTCGGAGGAGTTATGAGCTGTTTGGACGCCTTCTCAAGCTCGCTGGCTTGGGCGAGATCACCTGCTTGCCGGTAGAGCAAGGCGGCGTAGTTGAGATCCTGGGCTGCGAGTTGGTTGTTGCCCTGTTCGCTGCGGGTGATGCCTCGGGCTACCCAGCTGATGGCGGCATCGGGTTGTTTGCGGATTGCCTCACCGAAGAAGGTCTCTGCTTCGGGATGGCGTCCCTGTTGGGCGGCGGCCACGCCGGCGTTATGGAGCTCGGCGTAGCTCTGCTGGCTTGGGTTCACTCCACGGGCCTGTTGCCAGTGGCTGCGGCTCAGGGCCTGGGGATCCATGCGGGCGCCACTCAGATCGGAACGGCGGAGATCAGTGCCCTCCAAAGTGCTGCCGCGTAGGTCTGCCCCTCGCAGCGAGGCTCCTTCCAGGCTGGTGAAACTGAGATTGGCGCCCCGCAGATCGGCGCCATCCAGCTGGGCTCCACTCAGGTTGGCACGTTGCAACTGGGCGCCATTCAGCTGGGCATCCCGCAGATCCGCGTGCACTAGATCCGCATCCTGGAGCTTGCAGTTCTTGCAACTCCGCAGCTCCAGCAGTTGGATCAGCTGCTGGGGATTGGCCGCCACGGCAGGCCGGTTGAGCATCGCCCCAACGCCGGTTGCCAGGGGCAGCGACAGGGTCAGGGGGAGCAGGCGATGCAGCCGCGGCATCAGTTGGTCAAGGGGTACGCCGTTCTAACGGTCTTGGCGGTTGACGTCGATCCGGCACGATCCATCAGGCTGGTGTCCACTACAAGGCGTCGCCTGTGCCCGAGCCCCACGGCGGCAACCTCGATGCGGTGGCGCGGCGCTTGGGCTGCCGGCCCGATCAGCTGCTCGATGCCAGTGCCTCCCTGGTGCCCTTCGCCCCGCCACGGCTGCTCCGGCGGGCTCTGCGCCAGGCGGCTCTCAAGCCCTACCCCGATCGCAGCTACCGGTCCTTGCGAGCGGTGATCGCCACCCTGCATCGGCTGGATCCGGACTGGGTGCTGCCTGGCAATGGTGCGGCGGAGCTGTTCACCTGGGTGGCCCGTGATGCTGCTGCCGTTGGCCCAAGCCTGCTGCCGCAGCCGGGGTTCGCCGACTACCGGCGGGCCCTGCGCTGTTGGGAGGGCGCGGTGGAGCCCTGGCCGTTGCCGTTGGATTGGCGCGCTGCGGCTTCTGAAAACCTGACGCCATTGCCGCCGGCTGGCCCCGGCTCGGCCCGGGCCGTGTGGATCACCAATCCCCATAACCCCACCGGGCAGCTCTGGAGCCGCGCCAGCCTGGAGCCACTGCTCCGGCGCTTCGCGCTGGTGATCTGTGATGAGGCCTTTCTGCCCCTGGTGCCGGGGGGTGAGGCGCAGTCGCTGGTGCCGCTGCTGGCCAATCACCCCAACCTGGTGGTGATCCGCAGCCTCACCAAGCTGTTTGCCATTGCCGGTCTGCGGTTGGGCTATGCCCTCGGCGATCCGCAACGGCTGCGGTGTTGGGCCGCCTGCCGCGACCCATGGCCCGTGAACAGCCTGGCGGCCGCGGCTGGGGAGGCCCTGATGGGCCAGCCGCACCTCTATGACCACTGGTGCGCTCGCGTGCAGGCCTGGGTGGTTGGTGAGGGCGTCTGGTTGAACCAGCAGCTGCAGGCCATCCCTGGGCTGGAGCCGCTGCCGTCTGCCGCGAACTACCTGCTGGTGCGAGGTGGGAGGGACGCTCAGCCCTGCAGCCTGGAGCCCCTGCGCCAGCGGTTGGAGCAGCGCCATCGCATCCTGCTGCGCGATTGCCGTTCCTTCGAGGGGCTCGGCGAAAATTGGCTCCGCATCGGTTACCAGAGCCGCCGGAATAACCGCCGCATCATCCGGGCTCTACGCCAAGAGCTGGCCTGCTGAGGGGAAGGCGACTGCTGCGCCATCACGAGTCTTGGCCCATGGCCACGCCTGCACCTACGGGTTTCGTGGTGCCGGCCACTCCCTGGCTGGAGCCTCAGCGCTTGCCGGATGCCGTTGATCTGGGCCCGGGGTTTGACGCGGGGCCGCTTCAGTAGCGGCGGGCGGCGTTGTTGAACCAGCCTGATGTGTAGGCGTTGCTGGCCTTCGGGTCCTGTGGCCGCGGCGAGGCGGACATCACGGGCAACGGCATCACAGCGCCATCAGCAACCCTGCCAAAAGCTGATCCGCATCGCGCACGGCCAGTCGTTGCATGCCGGCCTGCAGCTTGTTCAGGGGATCCACGCTGGCGCCTGAGCCCCGCAGCTTCGGGCCCAGCAGTCGCCAGATGGCCTGCTCCAGGGCCGGATGTTCTGGCGGGTGCTGCCACACGATCACGGCGGCCCCCAGGGCGGCCGCAGCGCCGGCGTTGGCGTCCTGGTGCTGGTCGGCGGCCTGGGGGAAGGGCACCAGGATCGAGGGGCTGCCGCACACCGCCAGTTCGCTGAGGCTGCCGGCCCCGGCGCGGCTGATCACCAGATCGGCGTGTTGCAGCAGTCCAGCCATCTCCTCGCTGAAGGGTCGCTCTGCGTAGCCCGGGTGGTGTGGCTGGCCGTTGTCGGGGTCGTTGCTGCCGCTCAGGTGCACCACGCGCACCCCCGCCGCCAGCAATCGGGGCAGCAGCGGCCGCACCATGCGGTTGAGCCCCACGGCGCCTTGGCTGCCGCCCATCACCACCAGCAACGGGCCCGCGCCCGTGGGCACCCAAGTGGGCAGCAGCGCGGGTTGCAGGAAGGTTTTGCGCACCGGGGTGCCGGTAACCCGGGGCTTGCCATGGGACAACTGCTCGGCGGCCTGGGGCAGCCCCACCGCCACGTGGGTGCAGAGCCGACCCAGCAGGCGGGTGACCCGGCCAGGGATGGCATTCGATTCATGCAGCACCACCGGGACGCCACACCAGCGGGCCGCCAGGATTGCCGGGGCGGCGATGTAGCCGCCGGTGCTGAACACCACCCGGATGCGCTCCCGGCGGATCAGCTGCCGCACGCTCACGGTGGAGCCCAGCAGCCGCGCCAGCTGCCAGAGCTTGTGCAACCCCTGGCCCTGCAGGCCGCCGGCGCGGATGGTGTGGAGCTGATAGGTCTGCGGCACCAGCTGGCGCTCCAGCCGGTCGGGCACCCCCAGCCAGTGGATGGTCCAGTCCGGTGGCAGGGCCTCGGCCACGGCCAGGGCCGGGAACAGGTGCCCGCCGGTGCCGCTCGCAGCAATCAGGAGCCTGGACATGGGCAGCGGCGGCAAGCGGGCCTAACTTAAAAGCCAGATCCCGCTTTGCCTGTCGTGCGCTTTCGCCCTCTCCTGCCGGCAGTTCTTGTGCTGGCGGGTGTTGTGGTTGGCGGAGTGCAGCCGGGGGCTCTGCGGGCTGCCCCCAGCCTGGAGGCCCTGCAGACGGCCCTCAACACACCTGGGCCAGGCGCGCTGGGGGCGGTGCTCGAGGCCGGCCCGGGCCTCAATCCGCAGGAGGTGGAGGCTCGCCAGGCTGCCCTGCGCCAGCGCTTCCCCGATGCCCGTTGGACCGTTCGCCCTGGCACCCCACTGCGTGATGGCCGCTCCACCACGGAGGTGGTGGTGCAGGGCACACGCCAGTTGGGGGCCTACGCCTTCCGTTTTGAGGCGCGTCAGCAGCTGGTGCTGGGCGGCAGTGCGGCCCGCTTCAATCGCCAGCAGGTGATCCGCGAAAGCTCCATGCTGCGTAGCGGCGATGCCGATCTGGGCGTCAGCCTGCTGATTCCCGATGCCGTGCTCACGGGCCAGCGCTACGACCTGGACGTCATCTTCGATGACCCCCTGGAGGGCTCCGTGGCGGCCGGAGCGATCAAGTCGGTAAGCGGGGCTGAGCTGATCAGCTTGGAGACCCCGAACCTGGAGTTGGAGGCCCTCGGCGGCGGTGGCCTGTTCAAAACCGTGCAGGCGCCCTACCAACCCGGCACCCAAACCTGGGCCGTGCTGTTGGTGCACCCCAAGGGGATCGTGAGTGCCACCAAGCAGGTGCGGGTGGTGGCCGACCAATCAGGCCTCAATCTCTAGGCTGAAACCAGCGGGCTAGGGCGGACACATCTTCATCGCCATGGCCGGCGTCCAGTAGGGCTGCTTCCATGGCCGCCACCTGGGCGGTGATGGGCAGGTCTAGTTGCTGTCCCGCGGCGGCCTCCAGGGCGATGGTGAGGTCTTTGTGGTGTAGGGCCAGGCGGAAGCCAAGCGGGTAGGTGTTCTCGATCATCTGGCGGCTGCGGTGCTCGAGGGCCCAGGAGCCGGCTGCCCCCTGCCTGAGAGCTTCCACTAGCTCGGCCTGGGGAAGCCCCAGGCGTTGGGCCAAGGCCAGGGCTTCGGCTACGGCGGCATAGCTGCCTGCCACCAGCACCTGGTTCACCGCCTTGGCTTCCTGGCCACAGCCCACCGACCCGAAGTGGCTGATGCTGCGACCAATCACCTCCAACAGGGGCCGTGCCCGTTCCAGATCCGCCGCGCCGCCGCCCACCAGCACCGAGAGGGTGCCGGCCTTGGCGCCCTCGGTGCCGCCCGTGACCGGCGCATCCAGATAGGCCACCCCCTGCTCCTGCAGCTGCTGGGCCAGGCGGCGGCTGGTGGCAGGGCCGATGGTGGAGGTGTCGATCACCAGGGCCCCTGGGCGCAGGGGCGCCGCCGCTAGCACCTCCACCACGGCGGCGTCATCGCTGAGGCAGAGCATCACTACCTCGGCCTCGGCCACCGCGGCGGCGGGGGTGGCCGCCCGCTGGGCCCCCTCGGCGGCCAGGGCCTCTTCCTTGACCCGGGTGCGGTTGTGCACGGTGAGGTGGACACCAGCCCGTAGCAGGTTGGCGGCCATCGGTTGGCCGAGGCATCCCAGCCCCAGGAAGGCAACGCTGGGCAGGCTTGGGGCCGGCATGGAGGCATGGGGCTCAGGAGCCGCCAGCTTGCCGCCTGCGCAGATTCATCAGTTCTTCGCGGCTGATGCCGCCATCACCATTGCTGTCAATGGCGTTGAAGCGCCGCTCCAGCCAGGGGTAGCCATCGGCTTCCTGGTGATCGATCACGCCGTTGCCGTTGCGGTCGGCCGCGGTGAAGAACTGCCGCGCCCGCTCTCCGTAGGCGGCGGGATTGGCTGGAGTGAGGTCGCCTGGCACCAGGTAGCCCCGCCCCTGGCGATCCAGCCGTTGGAAATGGCGCTGTAGGTAGGGATGGCCCTGCACCTCGCTGGGGGTCAGGCGTCGATCACCATTGCGGTCCAGCCGCTCGAACAGCCGTTCCAGTCGCCGTTGGTAGCTCTCCAGTTCGCCACCGGTCTGTGCCTGCATCGGCCTGCACCACACCAACAGCAGTCCAAAAGCCAGCACCGCAGTGAGCCTGGAGGCGATCACGCTTGGCTGCAGCACCCCCATGCCCCAAGGCTATGAGTGCCCGGCCATCGTCGACAGCCCTGAGGCGCTGAACCGATGACTGGATCCTTCTGCCGCTGACCCGGCGCCCGGATCTCCATACAGTCGGACCAGCGGCCGGTTGCCCGGATGGGCAAGTCACAGCACATCTGGGTGGTGGACGACGATCCCGAACAGCGGCGTTTGCTCGGCACCTACCTCACCGACCAGGGCTACGACGTGCGTTGCCTCTCCACCGGCGAGCAGCTGATGGCCCGGCTGGAGAGCCAGAGGCCCGATCTGGTGGTGCTTGATGTGATGCTCCCTGGCGAGGATGGCCTCACCCTGCTGCGGCGTCTGCGTGACGGTGGCGACGACCTGCCGGTGGTGATGCTCACCGCCAAGGGGGATGCCGTGGATCGGATCATCGGCCTGGAGCAAGGGGCCGACGACTACTTGGGCAAGCCCTTCCTGCCCAGGGAACTCACGGCCCGCATCGAGGCCGTGTTGCGGCGCCGGGTGGCCCTGCCTGCTGGCACCCCCCTGGCGGAGGGCCAGCAGGTGGCCTTCGGCGACAACGTGCTCGATCTGGCGGCCCGGGTGCTGCAGCGCGGCGGGGAGCCGGTGGTGATGACCAGCGGTGAGTTCAGCCTGCTGCTGGCCTTTGTGCAGCACCCCCACCGGCCCCTCTCGCGGGAGCGGCTGATCGAGTTGGCCCGTGGCCCCGGTTCCGACACCGATAGCCGCAGCATGGACGTGCAGGTGTCACGCGTTCGACGACTGGTGGAGCCCGATCCCACTCGGCCTCGCTACCTGCAGACCGTCTGGGGCTATGGCTACGTGTTCGTGCCCGATGGCCAGCCCCGCACCCGTTAGGTATGCCCTGGTGGGGGCTGGGGTGTCGGCCCTCAGCCTGGTGCTGCTCCAAGCCCTGCTCGCTCAGCGCTTGGAGCGGGCCCAGATCGCCCAGATGGGCCCCGAGGTGGCGTTCAACCTGCGGCTGGGGGAGCTGGCCCTCGAGCGCCTGCCGCCTGCTGCCCTCTCCCGTTTAAGTGGCCTGCCCCTGCGGGTAGGGGAGCTGCCCCCCACCGGTGGGGATGGCCGCCTGGCGGTGCAGGCGGAGCGTCTGCAGCAGGCTCTGTGCCGGCAGCTCTCCCACTGTCCTCCCGTGTTGCCCGCGGCTGGGGATCCCCGGGGTGTGTGGGTGGCGTTGCTTTCGCCTCTCGAGCCGGTGTGGCTGTTTGCGCCGATGCGCTCACCCCAGCGCTGGCCCCTGGATCCGCTGCTGCTTGGTCTGGCCTTGCTGGGGGGCAGCGTGTCGGCCTCGTTGTTGTTCCTCTGGGTTGAGGTGCAACGGCCTCTCCAGCGTTTGGAGCAAGCCCTCAGCCAGGTGGGGCTGGCGGCACGGCCGGCTCCGCTGGCGGCCCAGGGCACCGGCGCGGTGCGGCGGCTCACGGGGCGGTTCAACGCCATGGTGCAGCGCTTGGACCAGACTGAGCGAGAGCGCGAGACGATGCTCGCCGGCATCGCCCACGATCTCAAGAGCCCCATCACGCGTTTGCGCCTCCGGCTCGGGTTGGCCCGGCCGGATCCGGCCGATCTTCAGCGCTCTGAGGCGGATCTCGATGCCCTTGAGCGCATCACGGCCCAGTTCCTGTTGTTTGCCGGCGGCGTGGATGCGGAGCCGCCGGTGGAGGTGCCCTTGGAGCAGCTGTTGGCAGAGCTGAGTGCCGCCATTGATCCCTGTGAGCTGCAGCTGGATCTTGAGCCGATGCAACGCTGGGTTCAGCCCACTGCGCTTGGCAGGGCCGTGGGCAACCTGCTGGATAACGCCCTAAGCCATGGTCAGAGGCCGCTGCGGTTGCTGCTGCGCCCAGGGCTGCCGGAGGGGGAGGGGTTCCGGATTGCGGTGTGGGATTGCGGTGCGGGGATCGCGCCCGATCAGTGGGGCCAGGCCCTGATGCCCTTCCAACGGCTGGATCGCGCCCGTGGGGGCCTGGGCCATTGCGGGCTGGGCCTGGCCATCGCTGCACGGGTGGCGGCAGCCCATGGCGGTGGGCTGGAGGCCCAGCGCAGCGAGCAGGGCTTTGCCGTGGTGCTGCAGGGGCGCTCGCTGCAGCCAGCAGCGTGAGCGGTGCTCAGTTAGTTCTGGTCATCGATCAGATCAGCGGCAGTCAGGTTTGGGTTAGATCCGCTGCTGAACCTGGGGGAGTCGCCTGTTGAGCGTTCCCATGCCTTCCCGTCTCCGTTCCTGGCCCGCCCTGGCCGCCCTTCTGGTGCTGAGCGGGGGCAGTGTTCTGGCGCAGCAGCCGGCACCACCATCCCAACGGCAGGAGCGTTGGCAGGGCCGGCAGCGCCAGCGGGTCGAAGCCCTCACCAAGCTCAGCCCCCAGCAGCGCCGCGACTACGTGAGGGCCCAGCGAGACCTGGAGCAGCGTTTCCACAGCCAGCGGCTGACGCTGCTGGATCAGAGCGGCACCTGTCTGGAGCAGGCCCAAGGCCAGCTAGCAGTGGAGCGTTGTCTGGAGCGCCTGCAAAGCGGTCGCCTGCAGCTACGTCGTGAGGAGATGACGCTGATGCAGGAGCTGCACCAGCGTTTCGGCCTGCCCGTTGGCAAGGGAGGCCGGCAACCCGCGGGCTGAAGGCGGAGGTTCAGGCGGCTTCGTCGAGGGCGGCCACTCCGGGCAGCACCTTGCCTTCCAGCAGCTCCAGGCTGGCGCCACCACCGGTGGAGATGTGGGACATCTTGTCGGCCACGCCCACCTTCTCCACGGCGGCCACGGAGTCACCGCCGCCGATGATCGTGCAGCAGCCCTTGGCGCTCAGGTCGGCCAGGGTGTGGGCGATGCCATTGGTGCCGGCGGCGAACTTGTCGAACTCGAACACGCCCATGGGGCCGTTCCAGATCACGGTCTTGCAGTCGGCCAGTGCTTCCTGGAAGGCCTTGATCGAGTCGGGGCCGATGTCCAGGCCCATCCAGCCATCGGGGATGGCGTTGATGGATACGGTCTGGCTGTTGGCGTCGGGGGCGAAGTTGTCGGCCAGCACCACATCGGTAGGCAGCAGCAGCTGAACGCCCTTGGCGGCTGCCTTGGCCTCCAGTTCCTTGGCCAGCTCCAGCTTGTCCTCTTCCACCAGGCTCTTGCCCACCGCCAGGCCGCGGGCCTTGTAGAAGGTGAAGATCATCCCGCCGCCGATCAGCACCTTGTCGCACTTGTCGATCAGGGCCTCGAGCACGCCGATCTTGGAGCTCACCTTGGAGCCGCCCACGATGGCGGCGAGGGGGCGCTTGGGCTCATCGATGGCGCCCTGCAGGTACTGCAGCTCCTTCTCCATCAGATAGCCGGCCACGCTGGGGCTGAGGTATTGGGTCACGCCCTCGGTGGAGGCATGGGCGCGGTGGGCGGCGCCGAAGGCGTCGTTCACGTACACATCGGCTAGGCCGGCCAGCTGCTTGGCGAAATCGCCCTCGTTCTTCTCTTCTTCGGCGAAGAAGCGCACGTTCTCCAGCAGCACCACATCCCCTTCGGCCATGGCGGCCACCTTGGCTTCGGCATCGGCGCCGATGCAGCTGTCGGTCTTCACCACGGGCTTGCCCAGCAGCTCAGCCAGGCGGGCCGCCACGGGGGTGAGGCGCATGGCCTCGTTCACCTGGCCCTTGGGGCGGCCGAAGTGGGCCGCCAGGATCACCTTGGAGCCCTTGGCGGTGAGGGCATTAATGGTGGGCAGAGCAGCCCGGATGCGCGTGTCATCGGTGATGGCACCGGCGTCATCGAGAGGAACGTTGAAGTCAACCCGGACCAGCACGCGCTTGCCGCGCAGGTCATCAGCGGAGAGGCTGGCCAGGGAGCGCTTCGCCATGGGGTCGAAAGGGGGATTCGGTCGGGCGAATTTAGCGGGCGGGTCAAGAGGGGCAGGCTGTAGGGCTCTGGCCTCGTTGATCCCCTCCACACGATGAGCGCGGCCTTGCCAGGGCGCTAGACAGAGGGGGCACCGGCCGGTTGGCCATGTTCGAGATTGTTCTGTTCCCCATCGACCGCAGCCGCCAGGCTGCCGAAACCGCTGCCACGGCCTTGAAATTGGCGCAGCAGCACGACAGCCGCCTGGTGGTGCTGTCGGTGGTGGAGCCCGGGCAGGACGATCCCGCTGCCGTGGCAGAGCTGCTGGAGCAGGCCCGCAGCCGTTTTCACGAGCAGGGCGTGAGCTGCGAGGTGATTGAGCGGGAGGGGAAGCCGGCCTTCGTGATCTGCGATGTGGCCGATGAGATCAATGCTGATGTGATCGTGATGGGCACCCGCGGCCTCAGCCTCGAGGCCGACGAGGCCCCGAGCACCGCCTCCCGGGTGATTCAGCTGGCGCCCTGCCCCGTGCTGGTGGTGCCGTGATGGAGGCTGAACTGCTCAGCAGTGCCGCCCCGGCGATCCAGTGGTATCCCGGGCATATCGCCAAGGCGGAGCGTTCCCTCACCGACAACCTGGCGAAGGTGGATCTGGTGATTGAGGTACGGGACGCCCGCATCCCCATGGCCACCAGCCATCCCCGCCTGCAGCGCTGGATCAAGGGCAAGCAGCACCTGCTGGTGGTGAATCGGCGCGACATGATCAGCCCGGAGGCCCGCCAGTTGTGGGAGTCGTGGTTTCGGGCCCATGGGCAGACGCCCTGGTGGTGTGATGCCAAGGCCGGCACCGGTGTGAAGCAACTGCAGCAGGCGGCGATCCGGGCCGGCGCGGCTCTCAACGCCCGCCGCGCCGGTCGCGGCATGAAGCCCAGGCCCGTGCGGGCGTTGATGCTGGGCTTCCCCAACGTGGGGAAGTCGGCCCTGATCAATCGCCTGGTGCGCCAGAAGGTGGTGGACAGTGCCCGCCGGGCCGGAGTGACTCGCAGCCTGCGTTGGGTGCGGCTGGGGCAGGACCTTGACCTGCTGGATGCCCCAGGGGTGTTGCCACCCAGGCTGGATGACCAGCTGGCGGCCCTGCGCCTCGCCCTGTGCGACGACATCGGCCAGGCCGCCTACGACGGTGAAGCGGTGGCCATGGCCTTCGTGCGGGTACTGGCGGCACTGGAACCTGTACTGGCTGCGGGTGTGCCCGCTGGGTTGCTGGAGCGCCGCTATGGGGTGCCGTTGCAGGCGCTCGCGGCAGCGGCTGCCTGCTCTGAGGCGCCTTTTGAGGGTTCTGTACAGGCTGTACAGAATGCCGGAGAGCGCCCTGCAGGCATTCCCCCCGATGCCGCCGCCTGGTTGGAGGCCGCGGCTACGCGCCATACCAGCGGCGACACGGCTCGTATGGCCCAGCGCCTGCTCGACGACTTCCGCCGCGGCGTGCTCGGCCCCATTGCCCTGGAGCTGCCGCGCCAGCCATGAGTGGGTTCGGAGAAGGCGAAGGCGAGTTGCTCACGCTCAGCTATCCCAAGCCGCTCCCCATGCGGCTGGATCGCTGGTTGGTGGCCCAGCGGCCCGAGCAGAGCCGTGCGCGCATCCAGAAATTCATCGATGCCGGCTATGTGCGGGTGAACGGCGTCACCGGCCGCGCCAAGACCCCCTTGCGCCAGCACGACACGGTGGAACTGTGGATGCCGCCACCCGAGCCCCTGCCCTACCTGCTGGCCCAGGACATCCCCCTGGATGTGCTGTTTGAAGACCAGCACCTGATCGTGCTCAACAAGCCCGCCGGCCTCACGGTGCACCCGGCGCCTGGCAACAAGGACGGCACCCTGGTGAACGGCCTCCTGCACCACTGCCCCGACCTACCCGGCATCGGTGGTGAACTGCGCCCAGGCATCGTGCACCGCCTCGACAAGGACACCACCGGTTGCATCGTGGTGGCCAAGAGTCAGGAGGCACTGGTGAAGCTGCAGGTGCAGATCCAGCAGCGGGTGGCCTCGCGCAACTACGTGGCGGTCGTGCATGGCGTGCCCGCCGCTGACCATGGCACTATCGTGGGCGCCATCGGCCGCCATCCCGCCGATCGCAAGAAATATGCGGTGTTGCACGACGACACCGGCCGCCACGCCTGCACCCACTGGACCCTGCTGGAGCGGCTGGGCGATTATTCGCTGCTGCGCTTCAAGCTGGACACCGGCCGCACCCACCAGATTCGGGTTCACTGTGCCCATATCGGCCATCCGATCGTGGGGGATCCCACCTACAGCCGGTGCCGCAAGTTGCCGATGGCCCTGCCGGGGCAGGCCCTGCATGCGATCCAGCTGGGGCTGGATCACCCGATCACCCGTGAGCGGATGTTGTTTGAAGCGCCGCTGCCGCAGGTGATGGAGAAGTTGCTCGCGCTGCTCAGGCGGCGGGCAGGCGCGGACAGGCTTCCACCAGCGTGCGCGTGATCGGCGCCTGGGGGGCAGCCAACAGCTGATCCCCAGGCCCCTCCTCCACGATTCGGCCGCCATCCAGCACGATCACCCGCTGGCAGAAGCCACTGGCCACCGCCAGATCGTGCGTCACGAACAGCATCCCCAGGCCCAGGCGTTGCTGCAGCTCCCGCAGCAGCTCCAGCACCTCGGCCTGCACTTCGGCATCGAGCATGCTCACGCTCTCGTCGCAGAGCAACACCTGGGGATCGAGCACCAGGGCGCGGGCGATGGCCACCCGCTGTTGCTGGCCGCCGGAGAGCTGGCGGGGCAGGCGGTGTTCAAAAGCCTCCGGTGGGTTCAGCCCCACGGCGGCCAGCAGCTCGCGTGCCCGCTCCCGGGCATCGGCGCGGCTGGCGAGCCGATGGATTAGCAGGGGATCGGCGATGGCCTGGCCCACCGTCATGGCCGGGTTCAGGCAGGCCAAGGGGTCCTGGAACACCATCTGGATGCAACGGCGGGCCCGGCGGTTCAGCGCCTGCCCCCGCAGCCGCACGCTGCCGCCCCGCACAGGCACCAGCCCCATCAGGGCACGACACAGGGTGCTTTTGCCGCAGCCTGAGGCTCCCACGACCCCAATGGTTTCGCCCTCGTGCAGCCGCAGGCTCACGCCATCCACCGCTTTGTACCAGCGCTGCTGCCAGGGCAGGGAGGGCAGCGGATGCCAGCAACGCAGGGCCTCCAGCTCCAGTAGCACCGGTGTGGCCGCAGGAGCGGCCGGGGTGGGGCTGCCCTCCCGGCTGCGGGCGGCCGCCACCAGCCGTTGGGCCAGGGCGGATTGGGGCTGGCTCAGTAGTTGCCAGGCCGGGGCCTGCTCCACCAGCTGGCCGCGATCCAGCACGGCGATCTGCTGGCACCAGCGGCCCGCCATGGCCAGGTCGTGGGTGATCAGCAGCAGGGCACTGCCCGATTCCTCGCACAGCGCGCTGAGTTCCCCCATCACCTGCCCTGCCACCGCCACATCCAGGCTGGTGGTGGGTTCATCGGCGATCACCAGTGGTGGCTCCAGGGCCATGGCCAGGGCGATGGCCAGGCGCTGGCGCATGCCGCCACTGAATTGATGGGGATAACTGCTGTAGCGGTCGGCCCGGATGCCCACCCGCTCCAATAGATCCTCCGCCCGCAGCCGCAGCTGCCGGCGCGTCCAGCGGGGCCGATGGTCGGCCAGGGTGTCGCTCAGGTGCTCCCCGATGGTGAGCAGGGGATTGAGCCGGGTCATGGGGTCCTGGAACACCAGGCCCACCGCTTCGCCGCGCAGGTGGCGCAGGGCCGAGCGTCGCAGCTGGCGCGGGTCTTGACCCGCGAGTTGCAGCGCGCCGCTGCAGGTGCTGCCCTGCGGAAGCAGTTGCAACACGGCCCGCGCCACGGTGCTCTTGCCACAGCCGGAAGGCCCCACCAGGGCGAGGCGTTCCCCCGGGTGCAGGCTCAGATCCAGCCCGTTGAGGGTGGGGGTGTCAATGCCGGGGTACTGCACCACCAACTGCTTCAGGGTAAGCACCGGGCCGGTCATGGAGGGCGCGGCCATGGCGGGCGAGCAGGGTGGCTCCAGCTTGGACTGCGAACCAGCACTCGCGGGTGGTTTGTTTCGCCCGCTGCATACGATGGTTTGAAACGCAGTGCGCCATGCTCCACGCGGTGCCAGCCACGGCCGAAGCAGCTGCATCTGTGCCGCCCCTGCCCCTGGGACGCCGGCAGATTCGCACCCTGGACGACTACGGCATCCCCTTGCCGGAGTGGCTGCAGCGCTGCCTGGATCACGTGCCCCCGGGGACCGGCGAGAGCTGTCCCACCGATGCCGAGGCCCTGCTGGCTTCGGCTTTTGATTTCGCCTTTCAGCTCCATGATGGTCAGGTGCGGGCTAGCGGGGAGCCCTACATCTGCCATCCGGTGGCGGTTGCCGATCTATTGCGCGATATCGGTGCCAGTGCTGGTGTGATCGCGGCCGGCTTCCTCCACGACGTGGTGGAAGACACCGATGTGACCCCCGAGGAGATCGAGCAGCACTTCGGTGCTGAGGTGCGGGGCCTGGTGGAAGGCGTTACCAAGTTGGGCGGCATTCACTTCACCAACAAAACAGAGGCGCAGGCTGAAAACCTGCGGCGCATGTTCCTGGCTATGGCCAGTGATATCCGTGTGGTGTTGGTGAAGCTGGCCGATCGCCTCCACAACATGCGCACCCTCGGGGCCCTCAAGCCTGAGAAGCAGCAGCGCATTGCCCGTGAAACCCGCGAGATCTACGGTCCGCTGGCCAACCGCCTGGGCATCGGCCGGCTCAAGTGGGAACTGGAAGATCTGGCTTTCAAAATCCTTGAGCCGGAGGCCTTCCGCGAGATCCAGCAGCAAGTGGCCACCAAGCGCAGTGAGCGGGAGGAGCGGCTCGGGGTCACGGTGCAGCTGCTGCGCGATCGCCTTGCCGCCGCTGGCTTGAACGACTGCGATGTGAGTGGCCGGCCGAAGCACCTCTATGGCATCTGGAGCAAGATGCAGCGCCAGCAGAAGGCCTTCCACGAGATCTACGACGTGGCAGCCCTGCGAATCCTCACCCCCAACCTGGAGAGCTGCTACCGAGCTCTGGCGGTGGTGCACGACACCTTCCGGCCCATTCCCGGTCGCTTTAAGGACTACATCGGCCTGCCCAAGCCCAATGGCTACCAGTCGTTGCATACGGCGGTGATCGGTCGCCATCGGCCGATTGAGGTGCAGATCCGCACGGCGGACATGCATCAGGTAGCGGAATTCGGCATTGCTGCTCACTGGAAATACAAGGAGGGCGGCTCGCCAGCAGCCACAGGCAATGATGCCGAGCGCTTCAACTGGCTGCGGCAGCTGGTGGATTGGCAGAAGGATGGCGTTGGCGAGGACAGCAACGACTTTCTGCGATCCATCAAGGAAGACTTGTTCGATGAAGAGGTGTTCGTGTTCACCCCCAGCGGCGATGTGGTGGGGCTGCGCAAGGGATCCACGGCCGTGGACTTCGCTTATCGCATCCACTCCGAGGTGGGTAATCACTGTCAGGGTGTTCGCATCAACGATCGCCTCTGTCCCCTGGCCACGCCCCTGCAGAACGGCGACTTCGTGCAGGTGATTACCGCCAAGAGTGCTCACCCCAGCCTGGATTGGCTCAATTTCGTGGCCACCCCCACGGCGCGCAATCGCATCCGCCAGTGGTACAAGAAAAGCCACCGCGAGGACAACATCCTGCGGGGCACTGCGATGCTCGAACGGGAGCTCGGGCGTGATGGCTTCGATGCTCTTCTGCACGGCGAGGCCATGGCCAAGGTGGCCCGCCGCTGCAACCTGGTGGGTACGGAAGATCTGCTGGCTGCCATCGGCTTCGGCGGGGTCACCCTGCACCAAGTGCTCAACCGCTTGCGGGAGGAGCTACGCCTGGCCACCGCGGCGGCAGCGCCTGTCCTGAGCAACGAAGAGTTGGCCCGCAATGTGTCGGGGCAAGGCCACCAGCCCCCCGCATCCCACGGCGATGCCAGCCCGATCCTGGGCCTGGAGGGCCTGGAATACCGCATGGGTGGCTGCTGCAGCCCCCTGCCGGGCGAGCCGATCGTGGCCACCGTGGCCCTGGGCAATCACGGCATCACCATTCACCGCCAGGACTGCGCCAATCTCACGCCGGTGCCCGTCGAGCGGCGGTTGCCGGTGCGCTGGAACTCCCTGGCCGACGACCAGCGGCGCCGTTATCCGGTGCAGCTGCGCATCGAGGTGCTGGACCGGGTGGGCGTGCTCAAGGACATCCTCACGCGCCTCTCGGATAGCCGGATCAATGTGAGCGATGCTCGGGTGCGCACGAATCCCGGCAAGCCCGCCCGCATCGACCTGCGGGTGGAACTCGCCAGTGCCGCCCAGCTGCGCACCACCATGGATCAGATCCGCTCGATGGCCGATGTGCTCGACCTGGCCCGCACGGGCATTGGTTGAGGGCTGGTGACGGCCCCGCACACCTTGTTCGGGTTCAGGGCAGGGTGAAGCCCGAGGTGTTCAGGTGCTTGAGATCCAGCAGCACAACCGTGAGCCAACCCAGCAGGGCCAACCCTCCGATCGCGCCGAGGGCCACCAGTAAGGCGACGAGTGCCGACCGTGGGGACCCGTTGTCGTTCGCCACGCTCGTGCCCTGTAGATAGGGGATCCTCCCACGCCTGCAGGTTGGCGTCTGCCGACACGGCGCTGGCTGGGTGTGCAGCACTACAGCGTGTCGCCTGCGTCGCTCGTACAACAGCGCCACACCGGGGCGTTGCCATGACCTCCGACCAAGCCGCTCAACTGATCGACGACACCCTGGATCGGGTGCATCAGCGCCTGCTGGAGCTGGAAGCGGCCCAGCAGCGGTGGGCCCATCGTGCCCTTGCCGAGGAGTTCCGCGAATGGCGTCATCCCGTTGGTGGCCACATCGATCTGATGGTGTGCCCGGGCTTCCCCTCCGGCGGCAGTTGAGACTGGCCTAACGGGTTCCCACAGCTGCCTTGATTGAGGACACCATCGCGGCGGTTGCCACGGCCGTTGCCGCCGGTGAAGGCAGCGTTGCAATCGTGCGGATATCGGGGCCTGCAGCTTCGGCCATCGGGCAGGGCCTGTTTGTGGCCCCCGGCCATCAGCCCTGGCACAGCCATCGGGTGCTCTATGGCCACGTGGTGGATCCCGCCACGGCGGAACGGGTGGATGAGGCCCTGCTTCTGTGGATGCAGGCCCCGCGCAGTTTCACCCGTGAGGATGTGGTGGAGCTCCACTGCCACGGCGGCTTGGTGGCGGTGCAGCGGGTGCTGGAGCTGGTGCTGGCGGCCGGAGCCCGCCGGGCCGAGCCCGGGGAGTTCAGCCAGCGGGCTTTTCTCAACGGCCGGCTCGACCTCACCCGCGCCGAGGCGATCAGCGAGATGATCACCGCCCGCAGCCGCCGGGCCGCCCAGCTGGCCATGGCCGGCATCGACGGCGGCCTGCAGCAGCGCATCGGCGGCCTGCGGGGGCGGTTGCTGGACCAGTTGGCGGAGCTGGAGGCCCGGGTGGATTTCGAGGAGGATCTGCCCCCTCTCGATGGCGCCGCGGTGGTAGCGGACTTGGTGGATGTGCGGGCTGCGCTGGAGCAGCTGGTGGTGGAGGCCCGCCAGGGGGAGCTGCTGCGCGACGGCCTGCGGGTAGCGATCGTGGGTCGTCCCAATGTGGGCAAATCGAGCCTGCTCAACCTGCTCAGCCGCCGCGAGCGGGCAATCGTGACCGACCTGCCCGGCACCACCCGCGACCTGCTCGAGAGCGAGCTGGTGCTTGACGGCGTGCCGCTCACCCTGCTCGATACCGCCGGCATCCGCCCCACCAGCGACCGGGTGGAGCAGCTGGGCATCGAGCGTTCGCGCCAGGCCTTAGCGGCGGCCGATGTGGTGCTGCTGCTCTTTGACCTCTCCCTGGGCTGGACGGCGGACGATGAGCAGCTGCGCCAGCTGGTGCCCGAGGGGGCCGTTCTGCTAGTGGCCGGTAACAAGGCGGATCTGGCCGGAGCTGATCGCGCCCCACTGATGCCGCCCCATGTGGCCTTCAGCGCCCTTACTGGCGAGGGCCGCGATCAGCTCGTGGCTGAGCTGCTGCGCCGCTGTGGCGCCGGCCCCCTGGAGGGGGTGCAGGTGGCCCTCAATGTCCGCCAGCGGGATCTGGCGGCGGCGGCGGCGATGAGTCTGGGGGCCTCGCTTGAGGCGGCCGAACAGCAGCTGCCCTGGGATTTCTGGACGATTGATCTGCGGGCGGCCGTGCGCTCCCTCGGCGAGATCACGGGTGAGGAGGTGAGTGAAGCGGTGCTGGATCGAGTGTTTGCCCGCTTCTGTATTGGCAAATAGCTGAGCCTCCTGGGACCAGCCTGGCGGCCAGGAATGCCAGGGCCATCACGGCCGCGGTGCCGGGAACCGTGAGGCTCAGCGCCACCGCTGCAGCCAGGGGACCAAGGCAATCACTGGTTGGTGAGTTCGATTCAAGTCGTCCACGAGAATTTGGCAATCTTTGTCGTATTGGGCCGGCCCCGGCAGCTCCATGGCCTCGCATCATGGGGAGGCCTGGCCCCGAGGGGCAATGACCATCGCTCGCCTGCCCTTCACTCCCCAGCTGGAGCAGCAGCTGCGCGCCTGGCTGGCGGAAGATCTCGGTCGCGGCGACCTCACGGCGGCCGCCCTGGCCGGCAGCACTGGCAGGGCCCATTGGTTGGCGAAAGCTGATGGGGTGTTCTGCGGCGGCGTGCTGGTGGAGCCGCTGTTCCGCCTGCTGGATCCAGGCGTGCAGTTCCGCCTGCTCGTGGCCGATGGCGAGCCGGTGGCAGCTGGCCAGCGGCTGCTGGAGCTGGAGGGCCCGGCCGCGGCCCTGGTGGCCGGCGAGCGCACCGCCCTGAACCTGGCCATGCGGCTCTCCGGTATCGCCACCGCTACGGCGGCCCTGGTGGCGGCTCTGGCGGGCACGGGTGTGGCCTTGGCCGACACCCGGAAAACCAGCCCCGGCCTGCGGGTGCTGGAGAAGTACGCGGTGCGCTGCGGTGGTGGCCTCAACCACCGGCTGGGCCTCGATGACGCCGCCATGCTCAAGGAGAACCACCTGGCCTGGGCGGGGGGGGTTGCTGCCGCGATTGCGGCGGTACGGGCCCAGGCGCCTTGGCCGGCGACGGTGATCGTGGAGGCGGAGACGGCGGCGGAGGCGGCGGCGGCGGTGCGTGCCGGAGCCGATGGGGTGCTGCTCGATGAATTCCTCCCCGGTGAGCTACTCGCATTGGTACCCCAGTTGCGGGCGTTGGCCCAGGGGCGGCGGTTGGTGCTGGAGGCCTCTGGGGTTCAACCCGACCAGCTGCGGGCTTACGCGACCACGGGCATTGATCTGATCTCCACCAGTGCGCCGATCACCCGCAGCGTTTGGCTTGATCTGAGCATGCGCTTTGCGGCTTGAGTCGGCGCGTTGGCAGTGGGGCCTGCGGTCTGCATACTGCGTTCAGTACACGTCGAGGCTGTGTGGCTGCACAACTCCTCACCACCGGATCGAGGCCCTGGCGCCGGGTTGCGGCAGGCCTCGGAGCCTTGGGCATCCTGGCGGTCATGCCGGCGGCGGCTCAGGCTGAGGGCGCTGTGCAGCGGGCGGCGCGCACCGGCCAGCTCGTGCTGAGTGGCTTGGCCGATGTGCCCCCCCTAGTGGTGACAGCTCCCCAGGGGCAACCCAGTGGCTACGGCATCTTGGTGGCCGATCGCATCGCGGCCGAACTCTCCCGTGCCGTGGGCAAGCCGGTGACGGTGCGCTTTGCGCCGGTGGGTGATCCCGCCAGCCTGGTGGGCAGCATTAAGAAGGGCCAGTCGGATCTCGCCTGCGGCTTTCCGTTCAGCTGGGAGCTGGACATGCAGGTGGACTTTTCATTGCCAATCGGGCTTTCAGGGTTGAGGTTGCTGGCACCGGCCGGTCGTTTCGATGGCAGCCCTGTAGCCCTGGCCGGCCGGAAGATCGGGGTGGTGCGCCAATCGTTGGGTGAGACCGAGCTGAAAGGTATGCAACCCAACGCTACGGCGGTTGCCTTTGACAACCTTCAGGCGGCGGTGGCGGCCCTAAAAGCTGGAAACGTCGACGGCGTGGTCGGTGACACCATTGTGCTGGCCGGTTTGGTGCGTCAACAGGGTTTGAAGGGCTTGGCCTTGACCCCCGATTTCCCTTACGAGGCCTATGCCGTGAGTTGCGTGCTGGCCGAAAATGATTCCAGCTTCCGCAATCTGGTCAACCTAGCGATCGCCAGGCTGTTGCAGGGCTACCTCGACGGCCAGCCGGACACGGTTGCCGCGGTGAACCGTTGGCTGGGGCCGGGCAGCGCAGTGGGGCTGCCCGAAGCCACGATTCGCACCAGCTTCGAGGCGGTGTTGTTGGGGGTTGAGACGATCCGTCCGATTTTGGAAGACCAGGCCGCTCCCACCGCTCGCTAACCGGTTCGCTCATTCCCCTCCTCCGTTGCTGACATGGCGTTGTTCAATCGCTCCCATCTGTTTGGCCTGTTGCTGCTGGTCTCCCTGCCGCTCGATGGGGCGGCGGCCCTAGCCCTGGCCAGCGTCCAGGACGTCCCCGCGAGCCGAAGCATCGAGGAACGGCTGAGCAGGATTGCGGCGGCCGTGCAGGAGCGTGAGGGTTCGCTGGGAGCGGCGGAGGGCCCAACAGGTGTTGCCGACGACGCCCTCTCCTACGTGTTCGTGAACGGTTCCGGGCTGGGTTGGGGCAACGGTGGTTTCAACAATGGCGGCTTCTACAACGGTGGATTTGATAACGGCGGTTTCACGAACGGCGGCTTCTACAACGGGGGCTTCCGTAATGGCGGTTTCCGCAATGGCGGCTTCTTCAACGGCGGCCGCTACTGGCGCTGATGCCTGCTCCGCTCGCTGACGTGACTGCGGAGGTCGGCCAGGTCTATGGGCCTGTGAGGCTGTTGGTGGTGCAACCCACCCCCTACTGCAACCTCGATTGCGACTACTGCTACTTGCCTGAGCGGGGTGATCGCAGTCGGCTGTCGTTTGAGGTTCTGGAGGTCGCCCTGGAGCGGGTGCTGGACAGCCCCTACTTCGGGGGGGAGTTCACTCTGCTCTGGCATGCGGGCGAACCGCTGATGGTGCCGATCGCCTTTTATGACGAAGCCACGGAGCGGATTCACCGGCTGTTGGAACGACGCGGCCTGCCCCCCGGCACGATCGTGCAGTCGCTTCAGACCAACGCCACTGTGATCAACGCCGCCTGGTGCGACTGTTTCACGCGCAACGGCATCCACGTGGGCGTGAGTATGGATGGACCAGCCTTCCTGCACGATGCCCACCGGGTCACCCGCACCGGCCTGCCCACCCATGCCGCCGTTATGCGTGGCATCGACTGGTTGGTGCGGCGGGGAGTTCCCTTTCAAGTGATCTGCGTGCTCACCGCTGATGCCCTTGACCACGCCGATGCCATCGCCGACTTCTTCCTTCAGCACGGCATCACTGAGGTGGGCTTCAACATGGAGGAGACGGAGGGGGCGAATAGCCGCTCCAGCCTCGATGCCGGCGGCGCCGGGCAGATGGCCCTGGAGCAGCGTTACCGAGCGTTCATGGCGCGGCTTTGGCAGCGCAGTCGCGAGCTGTCTGGACGCCTCCGCATTCGGGAGTTCGACGGCATCGCCAGCCTGGCCTGCAGCCAGGCACGCATGGTGCAAACCGACATGAACACGCCCTTCGTGATCGTCAATGTCGACGCCCGTGGCCAGGTGTCCACCTTCGATCCCGAATTGCTGTCGGTCAATACGCCTCATTATGGCGACTTCTCCTTTGGCAACGTGCTCGTCGACAGCCTCGAAGCTTTGGCTGGCTCCGACAAGTTCCGTCGGGTTGCCGCGGAGATCCGGGCGGGGGTTGAGCTGTGCCGCGCTAGTTGTGAGCACTTCGGGCTTTGTGGTGGTGGCACCGGCAGCAACAAGTATTGGGAGCACGGCCGCTTCGACTGCACCCAAACTCAGCACTGCCGCTACCGCATCCAGCTGGTGGCCGACGTGGTGCTGGAGGGTCTGGAGCATGAGCTAGGCCTGAGCGCCTAAGCGGCTTCGGGAGAGGGGGGCTAACGGCCTCCGCGGGATGATCAAAGAGAAACCTGCTACGGCATGGCCCCATGCTCCGCATCGCCCAAACCCTGAACGGCCAGTTGCGTGCGGCCATGGAACGGGCCTTCCCCGAGGCGGCGCACCAGGCTCACGCGGGTGGGCAGCCCCTCGATCCCCAGCTGGCGCCGGCCTCGAAGCCGGAATTCGGGGATTTCCAGGCCAATGGCGCCCTGCCCTTGGCCAAGCCCCTGGGTCAGCCGCCCCGGGCCATCGCCACGGCGATCGTGGAGCAGCTGGCGGCCGATTCGGCCTTTGATCAGCTCTGCGAGCCGCCCCAGATCGCCGGCCCCGGCTTCATCAACCTCACCCTGCGGCCCGAGCGGCTGGCGGCTGAGCTGCAGGCCCGGCTGGGGGATCCGCGGCTGGGGGTGCCGAGTGTTGCGGAGGCTGGCGGTGGGGGCCTAGCTCCCGTGATTGTGGACTTCTCCAGCCCCAACATCGCCAAGGAGATGCACGTGGGGCACCTGCGCTCCACGATCATTGGCGACTCCCTGGCCCGGGTGCTGGAGTTCCGCGGCCACCCGGTGCTGCGCCTCAACCACGTGGGCGATTGGGGCACCCAGTTCGGGATGCTGATCACCCACCTCAAGCAGGTGGCACCCGAGGCCCTCACCACCGCCGATGCGGTGGACCTGGGCGATCTGGTGGCCTTCTACCGCCAGGCCAAGGCCCGCTTCGACGAGGACGAGGCCTTCCAGACCACCTCCCGGGAGGAAGTGGTGAAGCTGCAGAGCGGCGATCCCATCAGCCGCAAGGCCTGGCAGCTGCTCTGTGATCAGAGCCGCCGTGAATTCCAGAAGATCTACGACCGGCTCGACATCCGGCTCAGCGAACGCGGCGAATCGTTTTACAACCCCTACCTGGAGGCAGTGGTCGTCGATCTGGATGCCTCCGGGTTGCTGGTGACTGACGACGGGGCCCGCTGTGTGTTCCTCGAGGGGGTGAGCGGCAAGGACGGCAAACCCTTGCCGGTGATCGTGCAGAAGAGGGATGGCGGTTTCAACTACGCCACCACCGACCTGGCCGCCATTCGCTATCGCTTCGGCGCGGCTCCCGATGGGGATGGCGCCCGGCGGGTGATTTACGTGACCGATGCCGGCCAGGCCAATCACTTCGCCGGCGTGTTCCAGGTGGCCCGTAGGGCCGGTTGGATCCCCGCCGATGGCCGCCTTGAGCACGTGCCCTTTGGCCTGGTGCAGGGCGAGGACGGCAAGAAGCTGAAAACCCGGGCCGGCGACACGGTGCGGCTCCGGGATCTGCTGGATGAGGCGGTGGAGCGGGCCGAGGCCGACCTGCAACGGCGCCTGGCGGAGGAGGAGCGCACGGAAGACGAGGCCTTCATCCAGCACGTGGCCACCACCGTGGGCCTGGCCGCTGTGAAGTACGCCGACCTTAGCCAGAACCGGATCACCAATTACCAGTTCAGCTTTGACCGCATGCTGGCGTTGCAGGGGAATACCGCCCCCTACTTGCTCTATGCCGTGGTGCGCATCGCTGGCATCGCCCGCAAGGGTGGAAACCTGGAGGCCGGTGGCTCTCAAGCTGCTGGATCCGGAGGCCCAGCCGCCCTCACCTTCACGGAACCGCAGGAATGGGCCCTAGTGCGGGAACTGCTCAAGCTCGATGGCGTGATCGCCGAGGTGGAGGAGGAGTTGCTGCCCAATCGTCTCTGCACCTACCTGTTCGAGCTGAGCCAGGTGTTCAACCGCTTCTACGACCAGGTGCCGGTGCTCAAGGCCGAAGAGCCCGCCCGTTCCTCCCGCCTGGCCCTCTGCCGCCTCACCGCCGACACCCTCCGGCTGGGGCTGGGTCTGCTCGGCATTCCCACCTTGGAGCGGATGTGATGAACCCACAGCAGAGGTCGAATCTGCCGGGGCCACAGCTCCCCCATCCCCGCCCGGAGGTGGAGAACCTCAAGGCCTACAGCGCTCCGCTGGAGGGTCGGCGTGGATTGCTGCGGCTTGACTTCAACGAGAACACGGTGGGCCCGAGCCCCCGGGTGGTGGAGGCGATCCGCGCGATTCCCGCCGATCACTACGCCATCTATCCCGAATATGATGGCCTGCGGGAGGCGGTGCTGGCCAACCTGGCCCTGCAGCTGGAGCCCAGCCAGATCGGCCTGTTCAACGGCGTGGATGCGGCGATTCACGCCATCTTTCACGCCTACGGCGACCGGGGGGAGACGTTGCTCACCACCAGTCCCACCTTCGGGTACTACACCCCCTGCGCCCAGATGCAGGGCATGGCGATCAAGGCAATTCCCTACCGGTTGCCTGATTTCGCCTTCCCGCTGGAGGAGTTGCGCACGGCGTTGCTGGGAGAAGGAGTGCCCGGTTGGCGCGCCCCGCGGATCCTGTTGATCTGCAATCCCAATAACCCCACCGGCACGCGCCTGGCACCGGAACCGATTCTCGAGTTGGCCGCGGCGGCCCCGGGCACCCTGGTGGTGGTGGATGAGCTCTACGAGGCCTTCACAGGCGACAGCGTGCTGCCCCTGGCGGATTTCGCGGCCACCCCCAACCTGTTGGTGCTGCGCTCCCTGGCCAAAACCGCTGGCTTGGCAGGCCTGCGGATCGGTTTTGCCATCGGGGCGGCGGCCGTGGTGGACCGGATCGCCCGGGTCACCGGCCCCTACGACATCAACAGCTTTGCGGTGACGGCAGCCCATGCCGCCCTCGAGGATCAGCCCTACACCGATGCCTACGTGGCCGAGGTGCTTCATGCCCGCGCCTGGTTGGTGGAGCAGCTCCAAGCCGCTGGCGTGCGCCATCACGCTGCTGGGGGCAACTACCTGCTGGTGTGGCCGAGGCAGGTTCCTGCCGATGTGGATGCGGCCCTGCGCCGGGCTGGCATCCTGGTGCGTTCCATGGCCGGCAAGCCCCTGATCGATGGCTCCCTGCGGGTGAGCCTGGGCACCATCGCCCAGATGCAGCAGTTCTGGCAGGCCTATGCCCGCATCGAGGGCCTGCTGCCGCCGGTGTGATCAGCGCATCACGTCGATCTGGGTGGTGTCGGAGAGCTTGGCGGGCAGGCTGAGCACCCGGCCCACCCGCTTCACAGGGGTTCCGGCCATGGCTTTCAGGAACGGCTCCACGCTGCCCTGATCGCAGTTGGCCGGTGTGGTGCCACTCACGTATTGCACCGGGATCACCCGGCGGGGAGCCAGCTCGCGCACCACGGCGGCGGCTTCGGCGCCGTCGTAAACCTTGGCGCCGCCGCCCACGCCGATGATCAGCACATCGGGTTTGCCGAGCAGCACCTTGTCCTCGGGCTTGAGCTGGGCGGCGGTGCCGCCGAGATGGGCGAAGTCGAGGCCGCCCTGCTTCCAGCGCCACAGGGTGGCATTGCCAAAGCGACGGCCACCGAAGCGGTCGTGGGGAGCCGCAATGCCCTCAATCCTGAGGCCTCCTACCCGGTAAGAACCTGGGCTGCTCAGCAGCCGTCCGCTGGCCACCGGAGCGCCCTCATCCAGCAGGCGGCTGCTGGCCAGGATCACCGTGGCACCCACCCGTGGTTCCGCCAGTCCGGCGGCGCAGCCCACGGCTTTGAACGGATTGAGCAACACGCTGGTGCCCCCGCCTTGAATCAGCAGTGCGCTGTGGCCGTAGCTGGTGATCGTCACGCCCCCTTCGGCCTGAACGGCCCGCGGGGCCAGGCTGGCTCCGGCCAGGGCACTGAGGGCCCCTACCGTTGCCACGCGGGAGGCCAGGGAGCGGAACGGCACGGCGGCTGGTGCAGGTTGGCGCGAACCTAGCAGTGGTGGCCTGAGGCGGCCTGGGCCAGGAAGTTGGCCAGCAGTTGATGTCCCTCCTGGGTGAGCACGCTCTCGGGATGGAATTGCACCCCCTGCAGGTGAGGGTAAGCGCGGTGGCGAAGGCCCATGATTGTGCCGTCCTCCAGCCAGGCGGTGATCTCCAGGCAGTCGGGCAGGCTCTCGCGCTCGGCGATCAAGCTGTGGTAACGGGTGGCGGTGAGGGGATTGGATAGGCCGGCGAACACCCCCTGGCCGGCGTGCAACACCGGTGAGGTCTTGCCGTGCATCAACTCCTTGGCGCGCACCACCTTGCCGCCATACACCTGGGCGATGGACTGGTGCCCCAGGCACACCCCCAGGGTGGGGATGTTGGGGCTGAGCTCCTGTAACACCTGCAGGCACACGCCTGATTGGTCGGGGTCGCCGGGGCCGGGGGAAATCAGGATCGCGTCAGGGGCCAGCTCGCGGATCTGCTCGAGGCTGAGGGCGTCATTGCGTTCCACCCGCAGATCGGCGCTGATTGGGTGGTCCACGGCCAGCTCCCCGAGGTACTGCACCAGGTTGAAGGTGAAGCTGTCGTAGTTGTCGAGAACGAGAAGCATCAGGCCGGCCGCCAGGCCACCATTCAAACGCCCAGGCGCGCCAACAGCGGCGGCAGTAGCAGCAGCCCCGCAATCAGCAGTGAGGCCAGGGCCGCCACCAGCACAGCGGCAGCCGCACAGTCCTTGGCGATGCGGGCCAGGGGGTGAAAGCGGCGGCCGATGGCCAGATCCACCACGGCTTCGGTGGCGGTGTTAAGCAGTTCCAGCACCAGCACGGCGGTCACGGTGAGCACCAGCACCGCCAGCTGCCCCAGGGGCAGTTGCAGCCAGAGCCCCATGGCAAACACCACGGCGCCGGTCACCACGTGGATGCGGAAGTTGCGCTGGCTGCGGAAGCCATAGAGCAAGCCCTGGGCGGCGTAGCGGAAGCTGGCGGGTAGATCGCCGGCCACCTGCCACGCCCCCAGGCGCCGCACCTTCCCCGGCGGGGGGGGGACCTCCGTGAGCTCCTGCAGGGTCGGTCGCCGGGGCTGGTTCGGATCCTGGGGAACGAACATGCGCAAAGGCGCCCTAGGGACACTCAGGACCGCACACTACCGCTGCTGGCCAGTAGCGAGTAGCTGCTCCTGGCGCGCCAACATCGCCGCCAGGCTCGAGTCATCGGGGTGGTCCCAGCCCACCAGGTGCAGCAGGCCGTGGGTCGCCAGGAACAGCACTTCCTCGCGGAGGCTGTAGCCGTGGTCGGGTGCCTGGCGCGCCGCGGTTTCCAGGGAGATCACGATGTCGCCCAGTTCCAGGGGCTCCAGCGCGTCTTCGTCGCGCTCGTCGTTCGCCCAGCTCGGCATCGGCGGCGCGTCATCAAGGCCGTCGTCCTGGGCGGCAAAGGCCAACACGTCGGTGGGGCCGGTTTTGTCGCGCCAGTCCTGGTTGAGGGCGGCGATCTCGGTATCGCCCACCAGGCTCAGCCCGAGGCTGTAGGCGGGGGCCTGCAGGCTCTCGGGCAGATCGGACGCCAGCTGGGCCAGCCAGGTGCTGATGAAGCCGTGCCAGAGCTCAGCCCCCGCCAGGGGGTCAGCCATGGCGCCGGCCGCCGTGAGCAGCTCGGCGGGCAGGCTGTCGTCGGCCTCAAACGCGAGGTCTAGGTCGGGCAGGGGGGCAGCGGGCTCGGCCATGGATCAGCTGCCGGGCAGTTGGGGGCGCCCCAGCCAGGCCACCAGCACGATCAAGCCGATGAAGCCGGCCGCCGTGAGCCCGAAGTGCAGCAGGCTCAGGCGGCCCTTGCGCACCATGTTGCGCATGGCCAGCTTGGTGAAGCTGGGGTTCTCGCCGCTCGGCTGCGGGGTTTGGGGGTTGGGGTCAGTCATCGCTGGAGGTTCCCACCTCAACGCCGGCATGCAACAGGCTCTGGATGAAGGGATCGAGATCCCCGTCCATTACGCCCTGCACGTCGGTGGTCTCGTGCTGGGTGCGCAGATCCTTCACCATTTGGTAAGGGTGGAACACATAGTTGCGGATCTGGTTGCCCCAGGCTGCCTCCACGATGTCGCCGCGGATGTCGGCGATCTCGGCGGCGCGCTGCTCCTGGGCGATCACCAGCAGCTTGGCCATCAGCAGCGCCATCGCCTTCTCCTTGTTTTGGAGTTGGGAGCGCTCCTGGGTGCAGCGCACGAACAGGCCGGTGGGGATGTGCAGGATGCGCACGGCCGTTTCCACCTTGTTCACGTTCTGGCCGCCGGCACCACCGGAGCGGGAGGTGGTGATCTCTAGGTCCTTGTCGGGGATGTCGAGCTTCACGTCCTGCTCGATCTTGGGCATTACCTCCACGCCGGCGAAGCTGGTCTGCCGCTTGTCGTTGGCGTTGAAGGGGGAAATGCGCACCAGCCGGTGGGTGCCCTTCTCATTGCGCAGGTAGCCGTAGGCGTAGCGCCCCTCAATCTCGAGAGTGCAGCTCTTGATGCCGGCCTCCTCCCCATCACTGAGTTCCGCCACCGACACCTTCATGCCGTGGTCTTCCGCCCAGCGGGTGTACATGCGCATCAGCATCAGGGCCCAGTCCTGGGCATCGGTGCCGCCGGCACCGGCGTTGATGTTGATCACGGCGCCCTCCTTGTCGTAGGTGCCGGAGAGCAGGCGTTCGAGCTCCCAGCGATCCAGGTCGCTCTTCAGGCTTTGCAGGCCTCCATTGGCCTCCGCCAGCAGGTCGTCGTCGGGTTCGAGGTCGTAGAGCTCGAGGGTGGCCTCGGCATCGGCCACGGCCGCCTGCCACTGGCCCAATTGCTCCAGCTGGGCCTTCACTTCATCCAGCTGGCGCATCTTGGCCTGGGCCTGCTTCTGGTCGTCCCAGAAGTCGGGCTGGGAGGCCAGTTGTTCGAGGTCCAGCTGTCGGGCTTTCAGAGCCGGTACGTCAAAGACAGTCCTGGGCATTGCCCAGGCGGTCAGTGAGCTCGGAGAGATCGCGCTTGAAGTCGGTGAGGTCGAGCACCGGGGGGATGTTGAACGTTGGCCTGACCGTACCTAACGACCGGCGCTTCTAGGATCCAGCCACTGGTCTGGAGGCCCCGATGGCGGCAATGGTTGAGATCTACACCTGGCGGGCCTGCCCGTTCTGCATTCGGGCCAAGGCTTTGCTGGATCGCAAGGGCGTGGCCTACACGGAATTCGCCATTGATGGCGATGAAGCGGCACGCACCGTTATGGCAGCCAAGAGCGGCGGACGCCGCAGCGTGCCCCAGACCTTCATCAACGGCGAGCACGTGGGCGGCTGCGACGACCTGCATGCCCTCGAGCGCTCCGGCCAGCTCGACGCCCTGCTGGGGGCCTGAGTTTGACGCCGATTGACACCGGGCGGGAGCCCCAGCTGTTCGTGGTCGATCCGATCGCCCGGCTGCGTCCCACCAAGGATTCGAGTGTGGCCCTGATGCAGGCAGCCCAGCGGGCCGGCCAGCAGGTGTGGGTGTGCACGCCGGCCCAGTTGGCTGTGCATGGCCGGGATCCGGCCCATGAACCCCTGGTGCTGGCCCAGCCCGTGCGGCTGGCCGAGATCTCCCCAACGGCCACGGGTTGGGACCTGCCCGACCCCTGGTTTGAGGCAGGCGATCCCCGCTGGCTGCCGCTGGCCCAGTTCCCCCGGGTGTGGATGCGCAAGGACCCGCCGGTGGATGAGGCCTATCTCTATGCCACCCATCTGCTCGAGCTGGCCGAGCGTCTGGGGGTGCGGGTGCTCAATCGTCCGGCCTCGCTGCGGGCCTGGAACGAGAAGCTCGGAGCCCTGCGCTGGAGCCGTCTGATGGCGCCCTCCCTGGTGAGCAGCGATGCCCAGCAGCTGGAAGCCTTCGCCGTTGACCATGGCGACGTGGTGCTCAAGCCGCTTGGCGGACGGGCCGGCCAGGGGGTGGTGCGCAGCCACGGGGGAGCGCCCGGCCTCAAGGCTCTGTTGGAGCTGGTGACCAACCAGCAGCAGTTGCCGGTGATGGTGCAGGCCTTCTTGCCGGCTGTGACGGCCGGCGACAAGCGCATCCTGCTGGTGGATGGGGAGCCCCTTGGGGCGGTGAACCGCAAGCCGGCCGCCGGTGAATTCCGCAGCAATCTGGCGGTGGGGGGTGAGCCGGAGGCCAGCGAGCTCACCGATCAGGAGCGGCGGATCTGTGCCGAACTGGCCCCGGCCCTGCAGGCCGAGGGCCTGTTTTTCGTGGGCATCGATGTGATCGATGGCCGGCTCAGCGAGATCAACGTCACCAGCCCCACGGGGGTGCGGGAGGTGGAGCGCCTGGGGGGCATCCCCCTGGCCGACCTCACCATGGAGCGCTTGCTGGCCTGAGCGGCAGGCTCAGCTGCTGTTGCAGCACCCCCAGCTTGAGGGCCACCTCCTGTAGTTCCCGCTCCGGCACCGAGCCCTGCACCAGGCCGGCCCCAGCGGTGAGCTCCAGGCGCTGGCCCCGCAGGCTGCCGCTGCGGATGGCCACCCGTAACTCAGTGTCGCCGGCACTGTCGATCCAGCCGATGGGGGCGGCGTAGAACCCCCGCTCGAAGGGCTCCAGGCTGCGCAGGGCGGCCATGGCTTCGCGCCGCGGTAGGCCTGCCACCGCCGGGGTGGGGTGCAGGGCCCCGGCCAGGGCGAGGGGTTGCTGCTCCCCCAGGGCTGCGGTGATGGGGGTGTGGAGGTGCACCAGTTGGCCGTGACGGGCCAGTCGGGGGTGGCGTGGGCGGCGGGTGGCCAGGCCTGCCTGCTGCAGCACCTCGGTGATGGCCTCCACCACCAGCTCGTGCTCGCGGCGGTCCTTGTCGGAGCGGGTGAGTTGATCGGCGGCCGGGCCGATCGGGGCGGTGCCGGCGAGGGCATCACTGCGCAATTGGCCCTGGCGCACCGTGAGCAACCGTTCCGGCGAGGCTCCCAACAGGGCGGCTCCGTCGCCCTGTTGCCAGAGGAAACGGCAGCTGCCGGGTTGGCGCTGGCGCAGATGGGCCAGCAGTTGCAGGGGGTCGAGGGGGCGCTCCAGCAGCAGTTGCTGGCGCACCGCCAGCACCAGCTTGCGCAGGCATCCCGATTCCACCAGTTCCAGGCCCCGCTCCACGGCTGAGCGATACCCCTCCTGCCATGGGGAACTGGTGGTGATGGCCGGGCTGCTGCTGTGAGGATCGCTGCAGGGATCGGCGGGCAGGGCGGCCAGCAGGCGGGCCTGCTCCCACAGTTCCTCCGCCAGGGAGCGGGCCGTCACATCGCCGCCCAGGTTGCGTTGCAGCCGCAGCCAGCAATGACGCCCCTGGCGGCTCAGTTGCCAGCGGGGCAGCACCGCCTGCACGCCGGGCATGCCCTCGCCCTCCTGCAGAGGACTGTCAAAGAAGGAAAAGGCCAGGAGCACCCGTGGCCGGGCCAGGGGCGGACAGTCCTGGGGGGCGGCTAGGCGGTTGAGGCTCACGGCGCTGAAGCGCTGGGCCAGCTCAAAGCGGCGCGGACCACTGAGCTCGAGGCTGTTGGTGCGGCCGCTGGCGGCCAGGCAGAGGCCCGGAGCGCTGTCCCATAGGAAGCGGAAGCGCTCCAGCCCGCCCAGGTGGGGCAGCAGTGCCATGGGGTCGCGGCCGGCTAGCGGCAACGCCAGGCTCAACACGCCATCCCCCTCCAGCTGGCGGGCCCCCTGGGCCGCGGCAGCCAGCAGATCGGAGAAGCTGGTTGTGACGCTGGGTGGAGCCTGCACCGGGGGCGGGCCGAAGCGGCTGCTCAAATGTATGGGCCTTCCCCCACCCCCCGTTGCCGGCACCCACGTCCGAGCCCCAGGTCGTCGCAAGCCTTCACGCCGATGGTGGCCCGGATCGCCGCCGCCTGTGGAAGGCGGCGATCAAGTGGCCGATGTATGCGGTGGCGGTGATGCCGGTGTTGCTGGCGGCCGGTTGGCGGGCTGGTGCCGGCCTGCCGGTGCGTCTGGATCAGCTGCTGGTGTTCTTGCTGGCGGCGGTGCTGCTGCTGGCCTGGGAAAACCTCGCCAATGATGTGTTTGACGCCGAAACCGGTGTGGACATCCACGGCAAGCCCCACTCCCTTGTGAACCTCACCGGCCGCCGCGATCGCGTGGTGATCTGGGCGAATGGGGCCTTGCTGCTGGGGCTTGGGCTGATGGCCCTGGTGGCCCTGCGCAGCAGCCCGGTGGTGCTGGCCCTGGTGCTGGCCTGCTGCGGCATCGGCTACGCCTACCAAGGGCCGCCGTTCCGTCTCGGCTATCGCGGCCTGGGCGAACCCCTCTGCTGGCTTGCCTTCGGGCCTTTGGCTACCGCCGCTGGCCTGCTGGCCCTGGCGCCGGCGGCTGAGGCCGCTGCTGAGGGTGTGCCCTGGCGGACGGCCATCGCGTTGGGCAGCGGCCCCGCCCTGGCCACCACCCTGGTGTTGTTCTGCTCCCACTTCCATCAGGTGGAGGAGGACGCGGCCCATGGCAAGCGCTCCCCCGTGGTGCGCCTGGGCACCGCCCGGGCCGCGGCGCTGGTGCCTTGGTTTGTGGCCGGCAGCCTGGCTCTGCAGTGGGCCCCCGTGCTGGTGGGCCAGTGGCCCCTCACCGCCTTGCTGGGGGTGGCCGGGTTGCCGCCCGCCCAGGCCCTGATCCGCCTATTGCGCCAGCACCACCGGGAGCCCGAACGCATTGTGGGCAGCAAGTTTCTGGCCCTGCGTTTTCAGGCCCTTAATGGTCTCGGTTTTGCCCTGGGGCTGGCCATGGCCCCCCTGCTGTTGGCCGGCCGGTGATGGCCCAGGGCCCCTTGCAGCTGGCCTGGCGGCCCTTCAGCTTTGCGTTGCCGCGCAGCATGGTCACGGCCCATGGCGCCCTGGCGCAGCGGCGCGGCTGGTTGCTGCGGCTGCAGGCCAGCGATGGCCGCGTGGGCTGGGGGGAGGCGGCGCCCCTGGTGGGTGAGGCCCCTCACCCCGAACACCTGGGCGGCTGCATCGAGCGGCCCGAGCTGGAGCAGCGGTTGGCGGGCTTGCCCGCCTCCCTGGCCTGTGCCTGTGGCATGGCCCTGGCGGAACTGGATGGACTGGGCAGTGCCCAGAGCGGTGGCTGGCTGCCAGCGCCCCCCTCGGCCCATCTCCTGCCGGCCGGTGAGGCGATGCTGCCAGCCCTGGAGCAGGCCCTGGCTTCGGCCTCGTCCGCCGGCCATCTCCTGGTGGTGAAGTGGAAGGTGGCGGCGGCAGACGATCTCGTGGAACGACGACTGCTGCTGGAGCTGCTCGATGGGTTGCCCCCATCGGCACGGCTGCGGCTGGATGCCAATGGCGGATGGGATCGCGCCACCGCCAGCTGGTGGGCCGACCTGCTGGTGGAAGATCCGCGGCTGGATTGGCTGGAGCAGCCCCTGCCGCCCGCGGATCATGTGGGCCTGGAGGCCTTGGCGGCTTACCTCCCCGTTGCCCTCGATGAATCGCTGCGGGTGCGCCCTGCGCTGATGCTGCAGGGCTGGAGCGGTTGGCAGGTGCGCCGCCCTGCCGTGGAGGGCGACCCCCGGCCCCTGCTGGCCTCCCTGGCGGCGGGAACCCCCCAGCTGATGGTGAGCACAGCCCTGGAAACGGGCATTGGCCGCCGGTTGGTGGCCCACCTGGCGGCCCTGCAGGCCCAGGGGCCCACACCCACGGCTCCAGGCCTGGCCCCTGGCTGGCGGCCCCAGGGTGCCCTGTTCAGCGCTGAGCCTCAGCAGGTGTGGGAGGCGGCGGCATGACCCGTCCGGTTCCGTTGCTCAGCAGCGAGGGCGATCCAGCCCTGCTCGCCCAGCAGCTCGACGCCCACTGGTCCAGAGGCGACACCGTGGCCCTGGCCACAGCTCTGGAGCGCCAGATCCTGCAGGCGGCCCTGCCGCCCGAACTCCTCGATGGCTGGGGGCCGGCGGTGGTGTTGGGCACGGGCGGCAGCTCGGGCCGCCGCCGCTGGTGTGTACAGCCCCTGTCCCACCTGGAGGCCGCCGCTGATGCCACGGGGCGCTGGCTGTTGGCGCTGGGGCTAGATCCAACGGCCGTGGAGCTGTTCAACCCTTTGCCCCTGCACCACATCAGTGGCCTGATGCCCCTGGTGCGGGCCCGGCGGTGGGGAGCTCCGCTGCGCTGGTTGGCCGCCGCCGCGATGCGTGATCCTGCCCGATTGGCGGTTGAGCAGCCCCTGCCAGCCGGGCGCAGGGCCGTGCTGTCGCTCGTGCCCCTACAGCTACAGCGCCTGATCGAGCACCCTGCCGGCCTGGCCTGGCTGCGGGGTTTTGCCCTGATCTGGGTGGGTGGTGCGGGCCTGGCTCCAGGCCTGGCGGAGCAGGGCCGCCGGGAGGGTTTGCGGTTGTCGCCCTGCTACGGCAGTACGGAAACCGGAGCCATGGTTTGCGCCCTGCCGCCGGAGCGGTTTCTGGCAGGCGTGGCCGGGTGTGGGCTGCCCTTGCCCCATGGGGCCCTGCAGCTGGAACCCCACAGCGGCGCCCTGCAGATCTGTGCCAGCAGCCTGGCGGCAGGATTTGTGGAGGAGGGCCAGTGGTGGCCCCTTCCCCTGGAGCAGGGCTGGTGGACCAGCGGTGATCGGGCAGTTCTGCAGCCGGAGGGGGTGCAGCTGTTGGGCCGCCTGGACGGGGCGATCAACAGTGGTGGGGAGACGGTGTTCCCCGAGCAGGTGGAACAGCGCCTGAGGCAGCTGGCCCATTCAGACGGCCTGCCCCTGGAGGCGCTGTTGCTGGTGGGCTGTAGGGATGCTGTCTGGGGGGAGCGGCTAGTGGCCCTAGTGCGGCCGGGTGGGCACGGCTTGCGCGAGCGCCTGGCCCTGCTGGCCCGTGAGCTGCCGCCCAGCCAGCGGCCACAGCGCTGGCTGCATTGTTCGGATCTGGCCCCCACGACCCTGGGTAAGTGGGAGCGAGGCCGCTGGACCGACTGGGTGGCGAGACTTAGAGCGGCCGAATCCCAGCCGTGAGGCTTGAGGCTTCCAGCCAGCGGTTGATGCTCTCGGGCAGAGAGCAACGTTGGCGGCTGTCGCTGCTGATGGCGAGATGGCGGGTTAGGCCTGTGGCTACCTCAGTGCCGTTGCTGCTGAAGCTGTAGTGGAGTTTGAAACAGCCGGCGTCCAGACGCTGGGGGTCGAGGGTGATGGCGAGGGGATCGCCGCACACCAGCGGTCTGCGGAAGTCTGCGCTGCAGTGCACGATCGGCAGCGCTATCTCCGGGCTCTGGGCTGGGCTGGGGAAGAGGCTGGCGGCAGGGATGCCGAAGCGCTCCAGGCTTTCCTCATAGGCCTCATGGCACCACTGCAGCAGCCGTGCGAAGTGCATCACGCCAGCGGCATCGGTGTCGCCGAAGCGCACAGTGCGGCAGAGCACAAGCCAGTCGTGGGGGTCCATGGGCCCGAGGCCACTCCAGCAATGGTGAACCATGGCGCACCATTGCTGGAGGCTGCTGATCGGGAGCCCCCGCCACCACCGCTCCGAATTAGCAGGGCAGGAGCAGCTGCCTCACCCCCCAGTAGCCGAACAGCGCTAGAGCCAACGCGATGCCTGTGCGGCGTTGCCACGGCCGCCAGCGCGCCGGCAACAACCGTTGATGCCACAGGCTCCAGGCGCTCCAAGCCAGCAGGCCCACCGCCATCGCTGGGCCGAAGGCATGCAGTTGCAGCGAGCTGGTGAGGTGCCCCTGCAGGGCTTCGGCGGTAGCCCTGGTGAGAAAGCAGGTAGGACAGGGAATCCCCGTGAGTGCGCGGATCGGGCACGACCAGCCCGGTAGGGATGGGTGCCCACCCTTGAGCCAAAGCGCGCCAGTGAGTGTCCCAGGCAGCAGAAACCCTGCGTGGCGGAGCTGGCGAAAAAAGCGATTCAGGATGACCGTGGGCTGGGGCCGCAGATCAGCGGTCCACTGAGCCCATGATCACGTCGATCGAGCCGAGGATCGCCATGATGTCGGCCACCTTGGCCCCCTTGAGAATGTGGGGCAGGATCTGCAGATTGCTGAAATCGGCGGCACGAATCTTGAAGCGCCATGGCGTCACGTCGTCGTTGCCCTGGATGAACACGCCGACCTCACCCTTGCCGGATTCGAGCCGCGTGTAGAGCTCGCCACGGGGGATCTTGAAGGTGGGTGCCACCTTTTTGGCAACGATCTGATAATCGAAGCCGGCGAATTCACTGCCCTTGCCTTCGGCCATCCGATGGGCCTCTAGGTTTTCCGTGGGACCTCCGGGGATCATGGCGCAGGCCTGGCGCAGGATCTTCAGGGACTCGCGCATTTCCTGAATGCGCACCTGGTAGCGGGCGTAGCAGTCGCCCTCGGTGCGCCAGGCCACGTCCCAGTCGAAGTCGTCGTAGCACTCGTAGTGATCCACCTTGCGCAGGTCCCAGGGCACGCCTGAGGCGCGCAGCATCGGGCCCGACAGGCTCCAGTTGATCGCCATCTCGCGGCTGATCACGCCCAGTCCTTCGATTCGACGACGGAAGATCGGGTTGTTGGTGATCAGTTTTTCGTATTCATCGATCTTAGGGCCGAACCAATCGCAGAAGTCCAGGCACTTCTCCAGCCAGCCGTAGGGGAGGTCGGCGGCTACCCCACCGATGCGGAAGTAGTTGTTGTTGATGAGCCGCTGGCCGGTGGCCGCTTCCCATAGGTCGTAGATCATCTCCCGCTCGCGGAAGATGTAGAAGAAGGGCGTCTGCGCGCCCACATCGGCCAGGAAGGGGCCAAGCCAGAGCAGGTGGTTGGCGATGCGGTTGAGCTCCAGCATCAACACGCGGATGTAGCTGGCGCGCTTCGGCACCGGCACATTGGCCAGCCGCTCCGGGGCGTTCACCACGATCGCCTCGTAGAACATGCCGGCCGCATAGTCCATGCGGCTCACGTAAGGCACGAACATCACGTTCGTGCGGTTCTCAGCGATCTTCTCCATGCCGCGGTGGAGGTAGCCGATCACCGGCTCGCAGTCCACCACGTCCTCGCCGTCGAGGGTCACCACGAGCCGCAGCACCCCGTGCATGGAGGGGTGATGGGGGCCGAAGTTCACCACCATCGGCTCCGTGCGCGTTTCCAGCTGCGTCATGGGGCCGGGGCCTGAGGAATCGAATGCCGGGATCTTAGGAAGGAAGAGCCCGTTGCTTTGTCGGTCCCTGGCGCAGGTCTTCGATCACGTGCCGGTGCTGGCGGAGCAGGTGCTGGCTAGCTTCCAGGAGCTGCCGGCAGCGGGCGGCCTCCTGATCGACTGCACCCTGGGGGGCGGAGGCCACAGCGCCTTGCTGTTGCAGGCCCATCCCCAGCTGCGCCTTGTGGGTCTGGATCAGGACCCCACCGCCCGCGCCGCTGCTGCGGAGCGCCTGGCAGCCTTTGGCGATCGGGTCACGATCGTGGCCACGAACTTCGCTGATTACTGCCCCGCCGAGCCCGCTCTGGCGGTGTTGGCTGATCTGGGGGTGAGCAGTCCCCAATTGGATGTGGCGGCGCGGGGCTTCAGCTTCCGCAGCGACGGTCCGCTGGACATGCGCATGAACACCGAGGCCGGTGAAACGGCGGCGGCGTTGATCGAGCGCCTTGATGAAGCCGCCCTAGCGGATCTGATCTATGCCTATGGCGAGGAGCGGCTCTCCCGCCGCATTGCCCGAAAGATCAAGGAGCACCTTGCCGAGCAGGGCCCCTTCAGTGGCACCGCCGGATTGGCCTACGTGATCGCTGGTTGTTACCCGCCCAAGGCGCGGCGGGGCCGCATCCATCCCGCCACCCGCAGCTTTCAGGCCCTGCGCATTGCCGTGAACCAGGAGCTGGAGGTGCTGGATCGCCTGCTGGCCCAGGCGCCCGATTGGCTGCAGCCGGGTGGCCTGTTCGGCGTGATCAGCTTCCACTCGCTGGAGGATCGCCGGGTGAAAACGGCGTTTGTGGGCGATGGGCGCCTACAGCGCGTGACCCGTAAACCCCTCACGGCCACGGAGGAGGAGGAAAGCTCCAACCCCCGCAGCCGCTCGGCAAAATTGCGGGTCGCCCGTCGGCGCGAGCCCTGAGCCTCAGCCCTCGGAGGCGGAGAGCAGGCCGGTGTGGTCCTGGCTGCCAAACAGCTGGCGGTAGGCGGCGGTGCTGATGCAGATCATCACGGGCACCACCACAAACAGGCCGCCGTAGCTGAACAGGGCGGCGATGCCATGGATGATGGCCTCCACAATGGCGAGCCACAGCACCATCCACCAGCTGGGATTCACGCCCTTAAGGCCGGCCTGCAGGGTTTCCGCAGGACGTTTCACGCCGAACAGGGAGAGCTGAATCAGGAACTTCTGGGTGATCAGGAACCAGATGTAGAAGATCCCGAACACAATCACCGGCAGGGCGGTCAGGGCTGCATTCAGGTTGCCGAGGCCCGTGCCGATCAGCCCGGCGATGAGGGCCACGAGGCCCACCACGATGGCGAGGAGAATGGCCGATAGCAGCAGGCGGCCACTGGCGGCCCCATCCCAGCGGGTGAAATGGCGGAAGGAGGGTTTGGTGCCTTCCAGGCTCAGCCAGGCCCCACGGCTCAAGCCCACCACGGCCCAGAGGGCCACCACCACATAGCCAACGAGGCCCACTACCAGGCTGATGCCGGCGGCCACGGGGTGGAGAACGGCAGGTTCCGGCCCGTTCAGGCGCACGGCGCCGGCCACCAGCAGGGCGGCGAAGGGAGTCATCACCACCAGCACCAGGGCCTGGAACAGCAGGAAGGCCCAGGGGGCACGGCAGAAGGCGTGCCAGCCGTCTTCGACGGCCCGCAACACTTGAAGGTTGTTGGTGCCGGGGGTGGGAAGGCCCATGATCCATGGCGAGATGGTCAGAACGTAGCGATGGCCACGGTTTTTGCCAGGGGGGTTGTCAGGTTTTGATGAGCAGCAGCGATTGGGCCTGGTGGGCTGCCCTGCTGATCCAGGTGTTGGCCATCCCCGGCACCCTGTTCCCGGTGTTGCCTGGCCTGGTGCTGTTGCCCGTCGGTGCCCTGCTGTGGTGCTGGGTGGTGGGTTTCGCCGTGGGCTGGCCCACCCTGGCGCTGGCAGTGGTGCTGCTGCTTCTGGGCTGGGGCGCTGATCTGTTGGGGGTGCTGTTGGGGGCCGCCCGGCTGCAGGCCAGCCGCTGGGCCTATGTCGGCGCGGCCGCTGGCCTGGTGTTGGGCCTGGTGGGGCTGCTGCCGGCCCTGCCCCTGGGGGGTCCCTTGCTGGGGGCTCTGGTGGGGCCATTGCTGGGTGCCGCCTTGGGGGAACTGTTGGCGGAACTGGGGGCGCGGCGCCGCGCCGGTGTCGAGCTGCTGCGCCGTTCAGTTGTGGTGGGATTGGCGGTGGTGAGCGGCATGCTCGTGAGCAAGCTGGCCCAGGTGCTGCTGGCCCTGATTGGCGTGTTGGGTTTTGTGGTCCTCAGCCTCTGGGGGCCCGCAGGCGTGTAACGGCTGCCGTCACCGCCGCGATGGCCTGGTCGATCTCTGCCGCGTAGGTTCCGCGCCCCAGGCCAAAGCGAATCGAGGCCTCGGCTTCGGAGCGGCTCAGGCCGAGGGCGGCGAGCACGTGGGAGGGCGAACCGCTGCTGCAGGCGGAGCCGCCGCTCACCGCCAGGTCATGGCGCAGAGCGCTGTGCAGGGCCGTGCCGTTCACGCCGCCCACGCTCACGTTCAGGTTGTGGGCCAGCCGGGGGGTGGCGGCGCCGTTGAGGCGGATGTCGCCGAGCTGCTCGAGCCCGGTCAGGAGTCGGTCCCGCAGGGCAGCGAGCCGCTCGGCCCGGGCGTCGCGATCCGCGGCCGCCAGCTCCAGGGCTTTGGCCAGGCCCACGATCAGGGGCACCGGCAGCGTGCCGGCCCGCAGACCCCGCTCCTGACCACCGCCGTGCAGTTGGGGGGCCAGCACCACGTTGGGGGCGAGCACCAGGGCGCCGATGCCCTTGGGCCCGTAGAGCTTGTGGCCGCTGAAGCTCAGCAGGTGGATTCCCAGCGCGGCCGGCTGCAAGGCGATGTGCCCCACGGCCTGGGCTCCATCGGAGTGGAACAAAATCCCTCGGCGGCGGCAGAGGGCGCCGATGGCCGCCAGGGGCTGTAGCACGCCAATCTCATTGTTGGCGGCCATCACGCTCACCGCCAAGGTGCTGGGTTGTAGTGCCGCCTCCAGCTCGGCTAGATCCACCAGGCCATCCCCCTGCACCTGCAGCACGCTGAGTTCGAAGCCCAGCTGCCCCAGGTAGCGCAGGGGGTCGAGCACGGCCCGGTGCTCCGTGGCGAGCGTGATCAGATGGCGGCGCGAGCCCCCCGCCGCCAGTTCGGCCTCCGCCAGGCCCTTGAGGGCGAGGTTGTTGGCCTCGGTAGCGCCGCTGGTGAATACCACCGCTTCAGGGGCCACCCCCAGGTGGTTAGCGATCTGGGCGCGGGCCTGCTCCGCGGCGGCGGTAGCTAGTAGGCCTGGCCGGTGCAGGCGGCTGGCGGGATTGGCGAACTCGGTACTCCACCAGGGCGCCATCGCCTCCACCACCGCCGGATCGCACGGGGTGGTGGCCTGGTGGTCGAGGTAGGTGACGGCAGTTGGCATGCCGCTCCATGCTGGCAAGCACGGCTGCTCCGTGCCCTCCCATGGCTCGTTCTCTTGCTCCCCTGGTGGCTCCGGGGCTGTTGGTGGTTGGCCTGGCGGCGGCGGGATTCTGGCCGGTATCAGCGGATCAGGGCAGTCTCTCCAATCCCCAGGAGCAGCGCCCTCAGGGCCTGGTGCTGCTGCGGCAATGGCAAACCATGGAGGGCGAGCATGCCATCGGCGTCTACGGCGCCAAAGTGGATCCGGCGGAGGCCACGGCCCGCACCATTGTTGTGTGGCTTGAAACGCCCACGGGTGTGAAACTCGCCACCGACACCCTGCGTTGCAGTCCGGCGGCGCCCATGCGGCTCACCCGCCAGGGCCGGGCCTTGCTGATCAAGGAGCTCAACCCCGGCGGCGGCGTGACGGACGCCAACCGCCTCGATCATCAGATCTGGTGGGCGGCCTGTTTCCCGGCGCAGGCCGGCAAGGATCCCGCCACTCTGGGGGCCGTGGCACGCCAGTTGGGCTACTCCGGCCAACTGCGCGAGCAGCAGCAGGTGCTTCCCGGCAACCCTCGATAGATTGCGGCCACAGCCTTCGTGCACCCCAGCGGGCCCATGAGCCTCGATCCCGATCTCCAGCCCGCCCCAGACGCCAGCGCCGAGCTGCCGGCTCCTTCCCCAGCGCGGCTTCTGCTGGTGGACGACGAGCCCGGCCTGCGCACCGCTGTGCAGACCTACCTCGAAGATGAGGGCTTCCAGGTGACCACCGCCGTCGATGGTGAGGACGGCTGGACCAAGGCCCAGGAACTGCTGCCCGACCTGGTGATCAGCGACGTGATGATGCCCCGCCTCGATGGCTACGGGCTGCTCAAGAAGCTGCGGGCCGATGAGCGCCTCGGTGGCACGCCGGTGATTTTTCTCACTGCCAAGGGGATGACGGCCGATCGCATCGAGGGGTTTCAGGCCGGCGCCGACGACTACATCCCCAAGCCCTTCGATCCCGATGAGCTGGTGGCCCGGGTGCACAACGTGGTGCGCCGTCAGGAGCGACTGCTGGCGGAGGCCGCCCGCTACGCCGATGCTGATATCGGCCAGATGGCCAAGCAGATCACCGAGATCCGCTCGATGCTCACCGGCAGTGGCTCGAAAAAGGCTGCCGGTCCCGTGCGCCACGAGTTCACTCCCCGCGAGGCCTCGGTGCTGCAGCTGGTGGCCGAGGGAATGATGAACAAGGAGATCGCAAGGCGGCTGGAAACGTCGATCCGGAATGTGGAGAAGTACGTGAGCCGCCTGTTCACCAAAACCGGCACCGCCAGCCGCACGGAACTGGTGCGCTACGCCCTCGAACACGGCCTGGTGGACTGAGCGGCTTGCCCGACACCCAGCCATCCCTGTCTCCTGGCTGGTTGCCGGCAGCCCTGAATCAGGGCCACACCTATCGCGATCGGGTGCGGCCGGAGGATCTGCCGGCCGCTGCGGTGGAGACCCCGCTGCTGGTGAGTGCCTTCTACGCCGTCCGCTACCGCCACTCGGATCGGGCGGTGTGGAGCGAGCGGCTGCTGGCTGGCGAGATCTGGCGGAACGGCCAACAGCTCCGGGCCGATGGGCCCCTCGGCGCCGGTGATCGGCTGCAGTGGCATCGGCCCCCCTGGCAGGAGCCCGCCGTGCCGGTGCTGCCCCAGGCCGCCGTGGTGTTCGACGACGGTGACCTGCTGGTGCTCAACAAGCCCAGTGGCCTGCCGGTGCTCCCTGCCGGTGGCTTTCTCGCGCACACGCTGTTGGCCCAGCTGGAGCGGCTCTGGCCCGGGGCCCGGCCCGTGCATCGCCTGGGACGCTTCACCAGCGGCCTGCTGGTGTGTGCCCGCCAACCGGCCACGCGGGCCTGGTTGAGCGCTCTGTTGCGGGACAGCACGGGCGGCGGCGCTGGCGTACCCGCAGATCGGTGCCGCAAGCTCTACCGCGCCCTCACGGCTCCCTTGCCGCCTGATTGGTCGGTGGCCGAGAGCCGCCCCCTCACCACGGCCATCGGCCGCCGTCCCCATCCCCTGCTGGGGCAGATCTGGTGTGCTGTTTCCGCGCACGAACCCGGCGCCTTGGCGGCCAGCAGCCAACTCACCCTGTTGGAACGCCGCTCGGAGGCATGCCTGGTGGAGGTGGCGATTGCCAGTGGCCGACCCCACCAGATCCGGATTCACACGGCGGCCATGGGAGCGCCTTTACTGGGTGATCCGCTTTATCTGCCTGGTGGTGCGGCCTGCCCGGAGGTGGTGCCTGGAGCCGGTGGCTATCACCTCCATGCCCACCGTCTCCGGTTGGTCACCACGGCTGGAGAGCACTTGGCACTCGAGGCCCCGCTGGCGCCATATCTCGAGCGCAATGGACCGGGCCGCTGCGATGATCAGGCCCGTTCGAAGGCGATCAGGCGGGAGAAGTAAAACGGGGCCTTGTTGAGGCTGCGGCGCACGGGTTTGAAGCCGGCTTCGGCGGCGGCGGCCACGATGCCGGCCTCCCTAAGGGTGTAGGCGCGGGTGGTCTTGCTGGGGCCGGGGAACAGCTGGCCGATGCCCTTGAGCAGCGCCAGCAGCGGCGTGTAGGGGGCAAAGCTCACGATCAGGTTGCGTTCTGCCATCGAGGCCAGATGGCGCACCATGTCTTCAGCGGGCTGCTGGGGGTAGTGGATGAACACGTCCAGGCAGATCACCGTGTCGTAGCGGCCGCTGAGGCTCTCGAGATCGGAAGCCAGGAAGCTGATGCGGCCCGGGGCGATGCCGGCGTCGCCGGCGCGGCGCTCCGCCTCCTGCACCATCGCGGCCGACAGATCCGAGGCGGCGATCGAGCCGGCGCCCAGCTGGGCCAGGGGCAGGGTTAGGCTGCCCACGCCACAGCCGGCATCGCAGAAGCTGCGTGCGGCCAGGTTCCCCTGCTCCTGCAGCCAGGCCAGCACGTTGTCCACCGTTTTCTGGTGGCCGATCCGGATGTTGCGCTGCACCCGGTTCACGTCATCGCTTTCGCTGTAGATGCGGTTCCAGCGATCGAAACCGGTGGTTTCGAAGTAGCCCTTCACCTCAGCCTTTTCGGTCTGTTTGGCGTCTAGCAGCTGCTCGGCGGGCATCGGGTTGGGCCTGGGCGTGGGGGGATGTGGCGCGGATCCTATTCAGGCCGCCCGTTGCCAGAGCAAGTCCGTGCCGTCGCCGCTCCAGCGCAGGGTCTCCTGGAGGGGCAGTCCCAACAGCAGCTGCTCGATGGGGCGGCTGTCCCCCAGCACTCGCCGCGGCAGCACCGTGGCGGCGGCGATGGCCAAAGGGGCGTCGCCACTCCAGCGGGCCAGGCGGCCCACGGCCTCCAGCAGCGGCAGGGTCACCCCCGCCAGGGTGCCGTCCTCCAGGCGGCAGCTGCCCTGCGCCACGATCAGGGGCCGCTCATCCCAGCGGTGGGTGCCATCGGCCAGGCCGTAGGGCGCCAGGGCATCACTCACCAGCACCACTTGCTGGGGGAGCAGGCGCTGCAGCAGCACCGCCATGGAAGGGGCCACATGCACCCCATCGGCAATCAGTCCCAGGGCCACATCGCCCCGCAGGGCGGCGGCGGCAATTGGGCCCGGGGCCCGGTGGTGCAGGCCCGCCATGGCGTTGAGGGCATGGGTCACCATGCCCACGCCGGCCTGGAAGGCGGTGGCGGCCTGCTGCTCGTTGGCTTCGCTGTGGCCCAGGCTCACCACGATGCCCTGAGCCCGTAGGGCCGCGATCACCTCAGCGGCTCCTTCCAGCTCCGGCGCCAGGGTCATCAGGTCAATGTCCTGCTCGAAGCCGCCGATCCGTTCCTGCAGGGCCGCCAGGCTTGGCGTCGCCAGGTGCTGTGCCGGGTGGGCACCCCGGCGGGCCCTGGCCAGGAACGGACCCTCCAGGTGGGCCCCCAGCAACAGGCAGCGCCCGGGCCGGTGGCTCTCGCGGGCCTCCCGCAACACCGTCAGGGCCTGGCGCAGGTCGGCCACACCGCAGGTGACCAGCGTGGGACAGATGGCCTCCACGCCGTCGCGCCAGAGCAGCTCCAGCAGCTCTACCAGTCGGGGTAGATCACGGGGCGTGAGCTCCGGGAAGGCCAGGCCCAGGCCTCCGTTGATCTGGAGGTCGATGCCGGCGGGGCTGAGCCAGTCGCCCTGCCAGTCGTCGCCGGCGGCGCAGCTGCCCGGCGCCAGGGGTTCCACCACGGTGATCTGTTGCAGGGCGTCGAGGCCCACCCGCCACTGCCGCGGGCTGCCGCCTGGGGGCATCGCCTCCGGCAGGCGTACATTGCTGAGCCAGCGCATGGCGGTGCGGTTGAGGCCGGGGACGGGAGGATGCCATCCTCGCTGCCTTCTGGGGGTCTTGCCCATGGCCGATCACAGCACCGCATCCGCTACGCCGCGGGTGGCCGTGGTGATGGGCAGTGATTCCGATCTGCCCACCATGCAGCCGGCGGTAGAGATGCTCGAGCGCTTCGGCGTGGCCTGCGAGGTGCGGGTGCTCTCGGCCCATCGCACGCCCCTGGAGATGGTGGCCTTCGCCCAGCAGGCTGCCGGCCGCGGCTTCCAGGTGATCATTGCCGGCGCCGGTGGCGCCGCCCACCTGCCGGGCATGGTGGCCTCGCTCACCACTCTGCCGGTGATCGGTGTGCCGGTCCAGACCCGGGCGCTCTCAGGGGTGGATTCGCTCCACTCGATTGTGCAGATGCCTGCGGGCATTCCCGTGGCCACTGTGGCCATCGGCAATGGGGCCAACGCGGGTCTGCTGGCCGCCCAGATCCTCGCCATCGCCGATGCACCGCTGAGCGAGCGCGTGGCGGCCTACCGCCAGGGCCTGCACGATCAGGTGGTGGCCAAAGATGCCAAGTTGCTCGAGCTGGGCAGCGCCGCCTACCTGGCCCAGATGCCCTAGGCCCGGAACCAACAGTCCTGCTGAATAGCGGCCGCTGCCTTGGCAGGCCTAGGTCATGGCCGCCAAGCTGAGGGCCTAAGCCCCTGGACGCCCATGCTTGAGCGGCTGGTTCTTCCCCTATGGCTGAGGCTCAGTCTTGCCCTGCCGCTGTTGGTGCTCAATCTGTGGGTGCTGCGCCAGTTGTTGGTGCCCCTGGCGCCATTCCCGGCCCTGTTCCTGGGGGCTGCGCTGATTGCGTTTCTGCTCGATCTGCCGACCCGTTGGCTCCATGCCCGGGGCCTGCCCCGGGGGCTGGCTGTGCTGGCGGTGGTTGGTCTGGGACTGGGGCTGCTGGTGCTCGCGGCCATCTGGCTGGTGCCCCGCTTGATCGAGCAGCTGGGGGAATTGATCAATGCCTTGCCCGCCTGGTTGGTGCAAGGGGAGCACTGGCTGGATCAGCTGGAGGGCTGGGCTGCAGAGCGGCGGCTGCCCACGGAGTTCACCAACCTCAGCAGCACCCTGCTGGCCAGGGCCAGCCAGCTGGCGAGTCAGCTCAGCCAGCGCCTGCTGGGTTTGCTGGGGGCCACCTTGAGCCTCACCGTGAACACGGTGATCGTGGCGGTACTGGCGGTGTTTCTGCTGCTGGGAGGTGAAACCATCGTGGCGGGTTTGTCCCGCTGGCTGCCCCAGAGAGCCCGGGAGCTGGTGCTGACGACCCTTGGCCGCACCTTCCGGGGCTATTTCGCTGGCCAGGTGGTGCTGGCCCTGATCCTCAGTGCGGCCCAGATGGTGGTGTTCACCTTGCTGGGGATTCCCTATGGCGTGCTGTTCGCCGTGGTGATTGGCCTCACCACCCTGATTCCCTATGCCAGTGCTCTCACCATCGTTCTAGTGAGCACCCTGCTGGCCCTGGATGACCCACGCACCGGTGCGGAGGTGCTGGCGGCTGCCATCACAGTGGGGCAGGTGGTGGATCAGGTGATCCAGCCCCGGCTGATGGGCAGCATCGTGGGCTTGCAGCCCGCCTGGTTGTTGGTGTGTCTGCCCATCGGGGCGCGTGTGGGCAGCTTGATGGGCTTGGGCGATCTGCTGGGCCTACTCCTGGCTGTGCCGGTAACCAGTTGCTTCAAGACGTTCCTCGATGCCTGGGCCGACAGCAGGGGGGTGCCGGAGGTGCTCAGGCTGCCTGAGGAATGATGGCCTTGGCCTGGAGATAGGTGATCACTTGCGTCACCGAGTCCTCCAGGGTTTGGCTGCCGGTATCCACCCGCAGCTCGGGATGCTCGGGTGCCTCGTAGGGGCTGGAGATGCCGGTGAACTCCTGGATTTCGCCGGCACGGGCCTTGGCGTAGAGGCCCTTGGTGTCGCGCTGCTCGCACACGTCCAGGTTGGCGGCGCAGTGAATCTCGATGAAGTCGCCGGCGGCCACTAGGGCGCGGGCCTTGTCGCGGTCTGCCTTGAACGGCGACACGAAGGCGGTGAGCACGACCACGCCCGCATCGAGGAACAGCTTGCTCACCTCGCCGATGCGGCGGATGTTCTCCTCGCGGGCGGCATCGGAGAAGCCCAGGTCCTTGCAAAGGCCGTGGCGCACGTTGTCACCGTCGAGCACGTAGCAGGAGAGCCCACGCGCAAACAGGGCGGAGTTCACGGCGTTGGCCAGGGTGCTCTTGCCGGCGCCGCTCAGACCGGTGAACCAGAGGATGGCGCTGCGGTGGCCGCGTTGCCGGGCCCGGGCTGCCCTGTCCACCGAGGTGTGGTGCCAGGCGATGTTGCTGGAGGCTCCCTGGGTGGTCAGTTCGCCGTAGGGGACCGTGGGGGCGGTCATTGCGCTCTGCTGCAGGCTGATGGGCCAAGTATCCCCCGCTGCCCGCGCCGGTCGGCCTCAGGCCCGGCCGGAGAACAACAGTCGCCAGGCCTCCAGCACCATCACGCCCATCCAGGCGAGGATGCAGAGCCCCACGGCTGCCGCAGCGATGTCCTTGGTGGCGCCGATCTGCGGCGCCCGATCGGGCTGTACATAGTCACATAGCTCTTCAATGGCGGTGTTCAGCAGCTCGGCCGCTAGCACCAGGGCCGTGGCCACCAGCAGCAGCCCGAAGTCCACCCAGGAGCGCTGGACAAAGGCCACCGCCAACAACACCACGGAAACCAGGAGCTTGTAGGCCACCGCTGTGTCACGCATCGCCAAGCGCAGTCCATGCAGGGCCACGCGGCATTTGCGCAGGGGGTCGTAGGGCCTGGGATGAGTGGCGGGCACCCATCCATTTTGTGGGTGTGCACTCAACGGCGCCACAGGGCGCCTCAGCCCCCCGCCTGTTTGGGCCGGTAGCCGGCCTTCTCCAGGGCGGCCAGGGCCGGGGTCACCTGGTCGCCCTGGAGCTCAATTACCCCGTCCTTCACGGTGCCGCCCGTGCCGGCGGCGGCCTTGAGCTGTTTCAGCAAGGCCTTGAGCTCGGCTTCCGGCGCCTCCAGTCCGGTGATGGCCGTTACCAGTTTTCCGCCTTTGCCCGCCTTGGTGCGTTGCACCCGCACCCGCTGCTGGGCCTTGGGGGTGAGCCCGCCAGTCTCAGCGCCGGCCACGCCCCGCTCCAGGCTTTCCGGCCTGCTGAATTCCTGCCAGCCGCCCTTGGCCATGGCTGCTTCTTACGCTGCAGTGATCTTGCTCCGCCGCTGGTGACCAGCACCGTTCCCCCTGTGTCCACTGCCAGCGGCCTGTCTTCCGTCAGCGGCCCCGATCCCAGCGCCCTGGAGCTGGCGGCGCGCCCCAACAGCCTGGGCCGCTACGGCCAGTTCGGCGGCCAGTACGTGCCGGAAACCCTGATCCCCGCCCTGGCCGAGCTGGAGCAGGCGGCCGCCGAGGCCTGGAAGGATCCGGCCTTCACCGATCGGTTGAACCATCTGCTGCGCACCTATGTGGGGCGCCCCAATCCCCTCTATGAGGCCGAGCGCCTCACCGAGCACTACCGCCGCGCCGAGGGCGGTCCGCGCATCTGGCTGAAGCGCGAAGACCTGAACCACACCGGCGCCCACAAGATCAACAACGCCCTGGGGCAGGCGCTGCTGGCCCTGCGCATGGGCAAGCAGCGGATCATCGCCGAAACCGGCGCTGGCCAGCACGGCGTGGCCACGGCCACCGTGTGCGCCCGCTTCGGCCTGGAGTGCGTTGTGTACATGGGCGCCGAAGACATGCGCCGCCAGGCCCTGAATGTGTTCCGCATGCGCCTGCTGGGGGCCAGGGTGCAACCCGTGACGGCGGGCACCGCCACCCTCAAGGACGCCACCAGCGAGGCCATCCGCGACTGGGTGACCAACGTGGAGACCACCCACTACATCCTTGGCTCGGTGGCGGGCCCCCACCCCTTCCCGATGCTGGTGCGTGATTTCCACGCCGTGATCGGTGAGGAAACCAAACGCCAGTGCCACGAGGCCTTCGGCCGCAATCCTGATGTGCTGGTGGCCTGCGTGGGCGGCGGCTCCAATGCCATGGGCCTGTTCCATCCCTTCGTGCAGGACACGGCCGTGCGCCTGGTGGGGGTGGAGGCCGCCGGTGATGGCGTGGCCACCGGCCGCCATGCCGCCACCATTACCGAGGGCCGCGTTGGGGTGTTGCACGGTGCCATGAGCCTGCTGCTGCAGGACGATGAAGGCCAGGTTCAGGAGGCCCATTCGATCAGCGCCGGCCTTGATTACCCCGGCGTGGGCCCCGAGCACAGCTACCTGAAAACGATCGGCCGGGCTGAATACGGCGCTGTGACTGACGCCGAGGCCCTGGATGCCCTGCAGCTCCTCTGCCGCCTGGAGGGCATCATTCCGGCCCTGGAAACGGCCCACGCCTTCGCCTGGCTGGAGAAGCTCTGCCCCACACTGGCCCCTGGCACCGAGGTGGTGCTCAACCTGTCGGGCCGCGGCGACAAGGACGTGAACACCGTGGCCGAGAAGCTCGGCGACGCCATGGGCGGTTAGCCCAGCAGCCGCTCCAGGCTGCTGGCCACGGACTGCACGGCCGAGCGTGCGGTGGCGTAGGCCATGCGCATCGGACCCACCAGGGCCACCTGGCCCACTCCACCGGTTCCCGTGCAGTAGCGGGCCTGCACGACCGCGCACTGCTTCAGGGCCGGGTGGGGGTGTTCCGAGCCAATCCACACGCCGCCCAGGTGCAGGGCTCCCTCGGCCTGCAGCAGCTGCTGGGGCTGTTCTTCCACCAGCTGCAGCAGGGGCCGGAGGCTCGCGGTGCGGCTGAATTCCGGTTGGCTCAGTAAGCCACCTAGGCCTAGGGCCACCGCGCTCTCCTGCTCTGCAGTCCTGGCCTCCCGATGGCTGCGCAGGGCCTGGCGCAACAGTTCACCGCTCAGCCGCAGCTGCGGTGGTAGGCAGGCCCAGTTGAGCGAGCCGGTTTCCAGCTGACCGGTGGCCCAGCGCTCCAGTGCCGGTAACTCGGCGGTTGCCGTGGCCGGCAGGCGAAGGTTGAGGCTGCTGGCCGCCGCGGCGTTCTCCACCAGAAACACCAGCAGCCGGTCGCCGCTGGGCACCAGCCTCAGGGCCTGCAGGCTGGGCTGCAAGCGCTGGGGCCGCGTGATCAGGCTGAGGAGGCCCGTGAGGTCGGCCAGGCGACGGGCTAGGTGCAGGAGCAGGTCGTCTAGGGCGGCCCACTGCAGGCTCAGACTCGTGAGTTCCCGCTCCAGTTGACCCGCTGCGGCTCCCGGTGCCGGCAGCAGGCAGTCCACGTAATGGCGGTAGCCCTGCTGGCTGGGCACCCGACCCGCGGACGTGTGGGGTTGGGTGAGCAGGCCCTTCTGCTCCAGGGCCCCCATGGCCGAGCGCACCGTGGCCGGACTGGCCTCCAGGCCGAAGCGGCGCACCAGGGTCTGGCTGCCCACCGGTTCGGTGGTGTCCACGTAGTGCCGCACGGTGGCCCGAAGCACCTCCTGTTGGCGGCGGGGCAGCACTTGCACAGCCAGAGGTGTCTAAACGGATGTGTAGGCGAGATCGTAGGCGTGCCGTCAGTAGCGCGGCACGCTCGGATCGGCCTCGACACTCCAGGCATCGATGCCGCCCTGCAGGTTCCACACCCGTTCAAACCCCTGGGTTTCCATTAGCCAGGAACCGAACTGCCAGCTGCGGATGCCGGCATGGCAGAGCACCACCACATCGCGATCCCGATCCAGCAGAGCAGGTAGCTGCTCCAGCCACTGGTCCGACTGACTGAGGGGCAGGTGAATCACCGGGTGGTTCAGGGCCGCCAGCTCAAGTTCCATGGGTTCGCGGACGTCGACCAGCTGCAAGGGCTCACCGGCCTCGAGGCGGGTTTTGAGGTGGCTGGCGCGCAGGCTGATGGGGCTAGGCATGGCCGCACCCTACCCAGCGCGATGGGGGGTGCCAAACACGGCCGCGATGCATAAAGATGAGGCCATTCCTGCGTGCGGCGCATGAAAGCCCGCCCCTTTCTGGCGGCATTACTGGCGGCGGCCCTGGCGTTGCTGGCTCTTGGTGGGGTCGCCTGGTGGCTCCTGCTCCAGCGCAGTCCCCTGAGCCTGCAGCAGCAGCGGCTTGTGCTGCCTGTGGCCGCGCGCTTCGTGCCCCGCACGGCTCCCCTGAGCCTCCACTGGTTGGTCGGGCCGGACCAGCCCGCCGCCTATGCCAGGGCCGTGGCCCCACCGCGCCAACGCCGCCAGGCTGCCGCGGCGGCCGATCGCCTGCGGGATGGGGCCTTTGCTGCTGCTGGCCTTGATTACGCCACCGAACTCGCGCCCTGGCTGGGGGGGCAGAGCAGCCTGGCCTTGCTTACGCCCCCAGGCGAGGAGGGTGAGCCTGGCTGGGTGCTCGCCCTGCGCAGTCGCGATAACGAGGGGGCACGGCGCTTCCTGCAGCGCTTCTGGCAAACCCGCAGCCTCGCTGGTACCGATCTCCAGATCACCAGCTATCGCGGTATGGGCCTGATCAGCGGCCGCGGCGCGCTGATCGGTCAGGACCCCAGACCTCTGGCCACGGCGCTGATCAACGACGACCTGGTGCTGATCGCCTCGGGTCGTGGAGCCCTGGAGCAGGCCCTGGACGTTTCCCAGATCGATGAGCTCAACCAGGCGGCCAGCCCCCAGCTCCAACAGGCCATTGCCCAATTGGGCAATGGCATTGCAGTCCTCACGGCCCGGCCCCAGGCCATGGAGCAGTGGCTAGGCCTGCCAGCGGGTGCCGCGAGTGCCGATTCGCCCCTCACGGAGCTTGTGGCATCGCTGCTGCCCTCCGGCCGAGGGCTGAGGCTCGAGGCCGTGCTCCAGCTCAATACCCCCTTGCCCCAGAACGCCCTCAGCGGCGGTGAGGGGCTGCTGCGCCAGCTGCATACCCCGGCCACCAGCCTGGCCCTGATCCAGAACCCCGCCCAGCTGTTGGCGCCGTCTGGGGGCAGTGCAGAGGCTCGGAACCCCTGGCAGGTCATTGCTGGCCCGCTGCTGGCCCAGGCCCTTGGCCGGGAGCAGGGGCCCTTGCCCACCCTGGTGGCGGCTGCCGATTCGGGGCCGCTGCTCTGGGCTCAGCAGCGGGAGGGTTGGTTACTGGGAACCCGCGGCGACACGCCCGATCCGCTCGAGCTCCAGGGTGCGCTGGAGTCTCAAGGGTTCTCAACCTCCCCGTTGCAGAGCAAGGGCCAGACCCTGCTCGCCTGGACCCAGTTGCAGTCGAAGCCGGTGAAGGGCAACCCCGATCAGTTGCAGGCCCGCCTGGCGGGTGCCCGGGCAGCTGATGCCGGCTTGGCCTGGTGGGGCCAGGGACTGGCCGTGCTCGACCAACAACAGGAGGGGCGCCAGGCCCCCCAGGCCCGTCAGCGGCAGCTGGATCAGTTGGACTCGCCGAAAGCCTCGGTGCAGTGGGCGATGGACGCCGCCATGGCTCGAGGCCTGCTGGAGCATTGGCAGCCCTGGCGCCTGCTCACCACCCTCTCCGGTTCGCCGCTCAGCGCCACAGTGGAGGGAGCTGCCCTGAGCCTGCAGGCCGAGGCGGAGACCAACGCTCTGCGGCTGCGCGGCCAGCTGGACTTGGGCTGATGGCAGGTCGTAAGAGGGAAGTGTTGCTGCTGCGCCACGGCATTGCCGAGGAGCGCGGTGAGGGGCTGGACGATGCCCAGCGGGCCCTGACGCCCCTGGGGCGTGAGCGCGCCGCCCGGGTGATCCAACGCCTGGTGGAGTGCGATCTGCTTTGTGATGTGGTGCTGAGCAGCCCCCTGGTGCGGGCCAGGCAGACGGCTGAGCTGGTGCGCGAGTTCGGGCTGGCCCCAGAGCTCGAGCTGGCCTCGGCCCTGGCCCCCCTGGCCGACCCCCTGCCCCTGTTGGAGCGCTGGCTCGGGCCTGTGTCCCCGCGTCCTGATTGGCAGCGCCTGGCGCTGGTGGGCCATGAGCCCGACCTGAGCACCTTGGCGGCCCTGCTGATCGGTGTTCCCATGGCGGCAGCGCCCCATGCCCTGCGCCTCAAGAAGGCCGGAGCGGCCCTGTTGCAGTGGCCCGTCAAGCCTGACGGCTCTCTGTTCGGCACGGCGCGCCTGAGCCTGTTGCTCACCCCCAAGAGCCTGCTGGCGAGCTCCTAGCGCCGCTACGCCCCTCTGCTGCCAGTGCTACGGAGTTGCAGCCGCGAGGGCCTTAGGTTTCGGGTAGCAGTTGTTGGGCGGGAGATGGTGCTCGAGGCGGGACAGGCAACAGCCCCATTGGCCGCACCGGCGTTTCGCCCGGGCCTCGAGGGTGTGCCTGCAACCCAGTCGGCGGTGTGCGATATCGATGGCCATAACGGGCTGCTCACCTATCGCGGCTATCGCGTGGATGAGCTGGCCGCCCAGAGCACCTTCCTGGAAACGGCTTACCTGCTGATCTGGGGCGAGTTGCCCACGGCGGATCAGCTTCAGGAGTTCGAGCACGAGGTGCAGATGCACCGGCGGGTGAGCTTCCGCATCCGCGACATGATGAAGAGCTTCCCCTCCGGGGGGCACCCGATGGATGCGCTGCAGGCCAGTGCGGCCTCCCTCGGGCTCTTCTATTCCAGGCGCGCTCTCGACAACCCGGAATACATCTATTCCGCCGTGGTGCGGCTGATTGCCAAGATCCCCACGATGGTGGCGGCCTTCCAGTTGATCCGCAAAGGCCAGGATCCGATTCAGCCCCGCGACGATCTGGCCTATGCGGCCAACTTTCTCTACATGCTCACCGAGCGGGAGCCCGACCCGCTGGCCGCCCGCATCTTTGATGCCTGCCTGATCCTTCACGCCGAGCACAGCCTCAACGCCAGCACCTTCAGTGCCCGCGTTACCGCCAGCACCCTCACCGATCCCTATGCGGTGGTGGCCTCGGCGGTGGGCACCCTGGCGGGCCCCCTGCACGGAGGGGCGAATGAAGATGTGCTGGCCATGCTCGAGACCATCGGCACGGTGGATCAGGTGGAGCCCTGGATAGACCGGGCGATTGCCGAGAAGCAGAAGATCATGGGCTTCGGCCACCGCGAATACAAGGTGAAGGATCCCCGAGCGGTGATCCTGCAGAAGCTGGCTGAAGAGTTGTTTGATCAGTTCGGCCACGATCCCCTCTACGACCTAGCCCGCAAGCTCGAAGAAGCGGCCGCTGAGCGGCTCGGCCCCAAGGGCATCTACCCCAACGTGGATTTCTATTCCGGCCTGGTGTACCGCAAGCTCGGCATCTCGGAAGATCTGTTCACGCCGATCTTCGCCATTGCCCGTACCACGGGCTGGCTCGCCCACTGGAAGGAGCAGCTCGGGGCGAACCGCATCTATCGCCCCACGCAGATCTACACCGGCAGTGCAGGGCGCCAGTGGCAGCCCCTCGAGGCCCGCTGATCCGCCACCACAACCCGACTCTGGCTGCGGCCGCCTAAGTTGCCCCCATCAAGCCCTGAAGCATGGTGACCGTCACCGCCGGACTCCAAGCCAGCCTTCTGGCCACCACAACGGCCGCCACCACGGCGGGCGTTGTGGCCCCGGGCCTCGACCTCGAGGCCAGCTTCACCGATCTGCTCCAGGGTCTGGGGCTCAGCCCCGGGGCCGCCCATCTGCTTTGGCTGCCCTTGCCGATGCTGCTGGTGCTGGTGGCGGCCGTGGTGGGCGTGCTGGTGAACGTGTGGCTCGAGCGCAAGATCTCCGCCGCCGTGCAGCAGCGCATCGGCCCCGAATACGCCGGAGCCCTGGGCATCCTCCAGCCCATGGCCGATGGCCTCAAGCTCCTCTGGAAGGAGGACGTGATCCCCGCCCGGGCCGATGGCCTCCTGTTCACCCTCGGCCCCGTTCTGGTGCTGGTGCCGGTGATCCTCAGCTGGCTGGTGGTGCCCTTCGGCCAGCACCTGCTGATCAGCAACGTCGGTGTGGGGATCTTCCTGTGGATTTCCCTGAGCAGCATTCAGCCAATTGGCTTGCTGATGGCGGGCTATGCCTCCAACAACAAGTACTCCCTGCTGGGTGGGCTGCGGGCGGCGGCCCAGTCGATCAGCTACGAGATCCCCCTGGCCTTGGCGGTGCTGGCCGTGGTGATGATGAGCAACTCGCTCAGCACCGTTGACATCGTCAACCAGCAGACCGGGGCGGGGATTCTGAGCTGGAACATCTGGCGTCAGCCAGTGGGCTTCGTGATCTTCTGGATCTGCGCCCTAGCCGAATGTGAGCGCCTCCCCTTCGACCTCCCCGAGGCCGAAGAGGAACTGGTGGCCGGCTACCAGACCGAGTACTCGGGCATGAAGTTCGCCCTCTTCTACTTGGGCAGCTACATCAACCTGGTGCTCTCCGCCCTGCTGGTGGCGGTGCTCTATCTCGGCGGCTGGGGTTTCCCCCTGCCGGTTGAATGGATCGTGGGTCTCACTGGCCAGCCGATCGATGCTCCGCTGGTGCAGGTGATCACCGCCACCACGGGCATCGTGATGACGGTGCTCAAGGCCTACCTCCTGGTGTTCTTCGCGATCCTGCTGCGCTGGACCGTGCCCCGGGTGCGGATCGACCAGTTGCTCGATCTGGGCTGGAAATTCCTGCTCCCCATCGCGTTGGTGAACCTGCTGGTCACGGCAGGTCTAAAGCTCGCCTTCCCCGCCTTTTTCGGCGGCTGATCCCTCAATTGCCAAGTCGTCGGGCCATCATGGTGCCGGCGATCCAGCCCCTCGATCCCCTCCATGTTCGGGTTCCTCAAGAAAGTCGGTGACTACACCCGCGATGCGGTGGGTGCGGCCAATTACCTGACCCAGGGCCTGTCGGTGACGTTCGATCACCTGCGCCGCAGACCGGTCACCGTTCAGTACCCCTACGAGAAGCTGATCCCCTCTGAGCGCTATCGGGGTCGGATCCACTACGAGTTCGACAAGTGCATCGCCTGCGAGGTGTGCGTCCGTGTCTGCCCCATCAACCTGCCGGTGGTGGATTGGGTGATGAACAAGGCCACCAAGAAGAAGGAGCTGCGCAACTACTCGATTGATTTCGGGGTGTGCATCTTCTGTGGCAACTGCGTGGAGTACTGCCCCACCAACTGCCTCTCCATGACCGAGGAATATGAGCTGGCGGCCTTTGATCGCCACAGCCTGAACTACGACAACATCGCCCTCGGGCGCCTGCCCACCAGTGTCACCACGGATCCAGCCGTGGTGGCGCTCAAGGAGCTGGCCTATCTGCCCAAGGGTGTGATGGACCCCCATGGTGTGGACCCCAGCCGCCCCCGGGCAGGCAAACTGCCCGAGCAGGCACTGGAAAGCCTGCCCAAGCCCGCTGCTGTAACGGCTGCCGCTCCCAGCGAGGAGACCCCCTGATGACGATCGCCTCCTCCACCCAATTCATCTGTTTCATCGCCCTGTCGGCGGCTGTAGCCATCGGCGCCCTGGGCGTGGTGCTCCTCCCGAACATCGTCTACTCCGCCTTCCTGTTGGGCGGGGTGTTTCTTTCGGTGGCCGGTCTCTACCTGTTGCTGAACGCCAGTTTTGTGGCCGCCGCCCAAGTGCTCGTGTACGTGGGTGCGGTGAACGTGCTCATTCTGTTCGCGATCATGCTCGTGAACAAGAAGGAAAACCTGGCGGCGATTCCGGGTCTGGCCCTGCGCCGGGTCCTGTCTGGCGCGGTCTGTGCTGGCCTGTTTGCCCTGCTGTTGCGGGTGGCCTTCTCCACCCCCTGGGCTACTCCAGGTCCGGAGCCCCTAGGCGATGAAGCCACCATCCGCATTGGTGAGCACCTGTTCAGCGACTATTTGCTGCCCTTTGAGCTGGCCTCGGTGTTGCTGCTGATGGCCATGATCGGTGCCATCGTGCTGGCCCGCCGCGATGTGTTCACCACAGACATCGCCACCGGTGAGCCTGCCGATCAGGGCCTGATCGAAAAGAGTCGAACTCCCTTGCTGCTTGAAAACAGCGGCCCGGCGAATGCCGGCCTTGAGGCGCCCCTACTGGAAACCAACCCATGACCCTCGACCTCACCACTGTTCCGCTGCAGGGCTACTTGGCTCTGGCCGCTGTTCTGTTTTGCACAGGCGTCTGGGGCCTGATCAATAGCCGCAATGCCGTGCGGGTGCTGATGAGCATTGAGCTGATGCTCAATGCCGTGAACATCAACCTGATGGCTTTCTCCAGCTACCTGGATGGTCAGCTGATCCGGGGCCAGGTTTTTGCCATCTTCGTGATCACCGTGGCTGCCGCCGAGGCCGCTGTGGGCCTGGCGATCTTGCTGTCTCTGTATCGGAACCGTGAAACGGTGGATATGGAGCGTTTCAATCTGCTCCGCTGGTAGGCAGGCTGGGGCATGCGCCTCAATACCGTCTGGCTGATTCACCGCGCCGAAAGCCAGGCGGCCCTGCGCCAGGCCCGGCGTTCCGCCGATGACCTGCGCGCTCAGGGCGTCCAGGTGGCTGTGGCGATGAGCGGTCAGCACGCCAACCCCTTCCCCGGCCTGCTGGCCGATGAGGGCGGGCCTCCGGATCTGGCGGTGGTTCTCGGGGGGGATGGCACGGTTTTGGGGGCCGCCCGCCATCTCGCACCCCTGGGGGTGCCGATCCTCTGTTTCAACGTGGGAGGCCATTTCGGCTTCCTCACCCATGAGCGCAAGTTGCTCAATCAGGGCCATGGCGCCGATGCTGAGCCCAACCTCTGGCAGCGCCTGCGGGACGATCGCTTTGCTCTAGAGCGGCGCATGATGCTGGAGGCCCGCACCGATCGCGATGACACGGTGCACACGGCCCTCAACGACTTTTATTTCCGACCTGGCCTGGATGAGGTTTCGCCCACCTGTGTGCTTGAGCTGGAAATCGATGGGGAGGTGGTGGATCAATACCGCGGCGACGGCTTGATCATCTCCACGCCAACGGGCTCCACCGGTTACTCCATGGCAGCTGGGGGGCCGATCCTGCATCCGGGCATTGAGGCGATCGTGGTGAACCCCATCTGCCCGATGAGCCTCTCCAGTCGGCCGGTGGTGGTGCCGCCCCGCTCCCAGCTCGCGGTGTGGCCCCTAGGGGAAGTGAGCCGCCGGGTGAGGCTCTGGAAGGATGGCGCCCACGCCACGGTGCTGGAGCCTGGCGACCGCTGCTCCGTGCAGCGCTCTCCCCACCAGGCCCTGATGGTGCTGCTGGCCCAGAGCCCCTCCTACTACCGCACCCTCAGCCGCAAACTGCACTGGGCCGGCAGCCTCACCGCTGCTGAGCCCTCGCCCAATTGAGTTGGTTTCGCCGCCATGGCCCTGGAGATTGAACGCCGCTTTCTCGTGGCCGGCGACGGCTGGCGGCCCCATGTGCGCTGGAGTCAGCACCTGTGTCAGGGCTATCTGGCGGCTTCAGCGGAGGCCCTCACCCTGCGCGTGCGCACCGCTGGTACCGAGCAGGCCTGGCTCACCTTGAAACTCCCGGCTGGGGGCATCGCCCGCCATGAGTTCGAGTATGCGATTCCGCTGGCCGATGCGCAGGCGCTGCTGCAGCACAGCGGAGAGCAGTTGGCCAAGCAGCGCCATGGCCTGGATCTCCCCGGCGGCGATTGGGTGCTGGACGTGTTTGTAGGGGCCAATGCCCCGCTGGTGATCGCTGAGGTGGAGCTGGCCACGGCGGATCAGTCCGTGGCCGTGCCGTCCTGGTGCGTGCAGGAACTCACGGGGCTGGGGGGCTTCAGCAACGCGGCCCTGGCTCGCAGCCCCTTCGCCAGCTGGCCGCCGCAGGAGCGTGAGCCTTGGTTGCAGCATCTCTGCTGCGTATCGGATTAGGATTGGCTTCAGACCTTCCGATTGGCTTTCGATTCGGTGATCGGCCTCTACGACCAGCAAGGAATGCTTCGCTTCGCTGGCCTTGACCGGGCCGAGTGCCTGGCGTACGCCGAGTTGTTTGCCCTGGATGAAGGCAGCTTCAGCCTGGAATCCCTTTTTGGTTCGGAGCCAGAGACCTGCCGTGCGCTGTCGCCGGTTTAGGTAGGCGCGCTGATCTAGCTCTGGTGCCCATCCTGGGGCAGGTTGCAGCAGTTGAAGCCGTCGCGGCAGATCTTGCCGTTGTCCATCGCCCAATTGAGCAGGGCCACTCGGTTTTTGGCGCCGGTTTTGGTGAATACGTTGCTCACGTGGTTGTCCACCGTGCGCTTGCTGATCATTAGCGTCTCACCGATCTCCTGGTTGGTGAGCCCCTGGGCCACCAGCGCAATGATTTCCAGTTCGCGCTCCGAGAGCTCAGAGCGCTGATGACTGAGATCGCTCAGCTCTGTCATCGAAGTTCCCTGGTCGTGGCCGCACTGTAGGCAGCTCGCCGCCCGCTGGAAAACCCTGTGGCCGATGATGGGCCCAATTGGTACGGGCGTTTTGCGGCTGCAGCAGGCACTGGAGATCGGGTCCTTCGCGATCACAGCCGAGGTGATGCCACCCCGTGGTGGCGATTGCAGCTGCACCCTCAACCACGCCCGCCAACTGGCGGGGTTGGTGCATGCTGTGAATGTCACCGATGGCAGCCGGGCCGTGATGCGGATGAGCAGCCTGGCGGTGTGCCGTCTGTTGTTGGAGGCGGGCATTGAACCGGTGCTGCAGTTGGCCTGCCGGGATCGCAACCGCATCGGCCTGCAGGCCGATCTGCTCGGGGCCCATGCCCTCGGTATTCCCAACCTGCTGTGCCTCACGGGCGATCCTGTGCGGGCGGGCGATCAGCCCGCGGCGCGGCCGGTGAATGAGCTGGAATCGGTGCGGCTGTTGCAGCAGGTGCAGGCCTTCAACCAGGGCATCGATCCGGTGGAGGGGCTCTTACCGGATGGGCCAACCGCCCTGTTTGCCGGGGCTGCCGCCGATCCCCAGTGCCCCAGCTGGAGCGGCTTGCAGTCGCGGATTCGTCGCAAGCAGGCCGCTGGTGCCCGCTTCTTGCAGACGCAGATGGTGATGGATTCCGAGCGACTCAAGCGGTTCGTGGGCGAGCTCGCGGGCCCTCTGGGACTGCCGGTGCTGGCGGGGGTGTTCCTCCTCAAGTCCGCCAGGAACGCGATGTTCATCAACCGGGTGGTACCCGGTGCCTGCATTCCCCAGGCGATCATCGATCGGCTGGCCGCCTCCTCGGATCCTGCCGACGAGGGCATCAGTATCGCTGCTGAGCAGGTGGCCGCCTATGCCGGCATCGCTCAGGGGGTGCACCTGATGGCGGTGAAGGCCGAGGAACGCATTCCTCTCATCCTGGAGCGGGCGGGGATCAGCTCGCGGTGCTGATGGCCAGGTCGGTGCCCAGCAGATCGGCCATGGCCTTCTGCTGGGGGGAAGGAGCCACGTGGTCTTGGCGCCGAGAGTCGGTGATCAGCCAATCGAGGGCGGCTTCTTGCAGGTCGAAGTGGTCGCCGTTGCGATCCACGCAGTAGCGGCCGTACACCAGCTTCTCCACGAGCCTCACACCTGGGCCGATGCGGGAGTAGTCGAAGATGATCGAGTTGTCGATCGTGGCACCCTCGCAGATTTGGCAGCTGGGACCGATCATGGCCGGCCCGATGATGGTGGCGCCGTCCTCGATCTTGGTCATGCCGCCCACGTAGATGGGGCCCTGTACGTTGATCTTGTCCCAGTTGGCCGACACGTTCAGGCCCGTGAAAATGCCGGGTCGCACTTCCTTGCCGGGGATCTGAACTTGACGCACCTGTCCCTGCAGCACGCTGCGGATGGCCTGCCAGTAGTCCGGCACCTTGCCGATGTCCACCCACTCGAATTCCATCGGTAGGGCGTAGAACGGTGCTCCATCGGCCACTAGCCGGGGAAACAGATCGGAGCCGATGTCAAAGGGAACGCCCGCCGGGATGTAATCGAGGACTTCAGGTTCGAAGATGTAGATGCCGGTGTTGATCATGTCGCTGGCGGCTTCATCCACCGCCGGCTTCTCCTGGAAGGAGCGCACGCGCCCATCCTCATCCGTCACCACCACGCCGTAGCTGCTCACCTGCTCCTTGGGCACCCGCTTGGTGATCAGGCTCGCCATGGCCCCCTTGGCCTTGTGGCGGCGCACAGCCTCGCTGAGATCCAGATCGATCAGTGCATCGCCGCAGAGCACCACAAAGGTGTCGTCGAAGAATGGTTGGAAGGTCTGGATCTTCTTCAGGCCGCCGGCGGAGCCGATGGCATCACCAATCAGCTGGCCATCCTCGATGCGGCCCTCGAAGCTGTAGGCGATTTCCACGCCGAACCGCTGACCATCGCGGAAATAGTTTTCGATCTCCTCGGCCAAGTGGGACACGTTCACCATGACCTCGGTGAACCCGTGCTCCCGCAGCAGCTCAAGGAGAAACTCCATCACGGGTTTCTGCAGGATGGGGATCATCGGCTTGGGGGTTGTGTGGGTGATCGGCCGCACACGGGTCCCCTTGCCGGCCGCCAGGATCATCGCCTTCATCGGCGCTGTCTGCCTTCGGTGAGTTGGGCCACCCTAGGCAATGGCATCAGGCGGCCAGAGCTTCTCGAGACGGCCCCCGAGCTGACCCCAGCTCGGGGGGCAGTGGTAGCTGCACGCTGTCGTTGCCATTGAGCAGGCGTTTGAGCTGGAGCGGCGCGAACAGTCCGCCCTGCTGCTCCAACTCCACCTTCCCCTGGGAGCAGAGAAACAGCAGCGCCCAGAACACCCCCACCCGATCGCAGTCGAGATCAGGTGGGGCCACCTGGGTCCAGGCCTCCACCAGGTCGTCAAAACCCGTCCACTCCAGCGATTGGGACCACTGCAGCAGGAACTGGCTGAGGGCAGCGGTGGTTTCTGGCAGCTTCTCGCGGTGGGCCAAGGCCGCCACCTGTTCGATCACGGCGCGGTCGCTGAAGCGTTTGCTGCGCTGGCGTTGGCGGGTTTTGCCCTCCTCCTGCTCCAGCCGCTCGACGATGTCTTCGAGTTGACGAATCAGCTCCCCAAGCGTCACGGGGCGCTGCAGGGGGGGCGGGGCCACGGGACGGCGCAGGAGATGCCGCTCTGGTCGGCGAGGTAATTCCACGCCAGGGCTGAGCAGCCAGCCCTGGCCCTCGGCATCGAAATCGAAGCTGCAGTCCTCCTCCAGCAGTGGTTCGGGCGGGAAGGTCTGTGCTTCCAGCACCTCGGCTTTGAGGCTCACCAGCACCGAAGCGGCCAGGAAGGCCTCGCTGGTTTCGGCCAGGTCCTGCTCGTAGCTCCCGCCAGATTGGCGGTGCATGGCCGCCACCAGCTTTGGCACTTCAATGCGCTGGCGCAGTTGGTCGAGAAAGCCGTCCACCACGGCAATCACGTCCACATCCCAGGGATCGAGATCCCCTCGCTCCGCCGCATCCTGCAGCAGCCGGATAGCGAGCCTTGCACCCCCTTCGGCCACTGGTCTGCGCGTACTCAATCGAACGTACCGGCTCTGGGCTGACAAAGCCAGGGGCGGCCCCTGGTGCTTCAGACCACGTCAGCAGCCTTGGAGGAGCTCTCCCCCGCGGCGGGCAGCAGGCCCAGTTGGGCATCAACCGTGGCGCGGTAGCGCTGGAGGTCGTCCTCCAGTTCGCGGATCCGCACCTGTTGGGCCTCCATGGCGGTGGGATCCACTTGGCTCTCCACCCGCTTCACCACACCAGTCCACACCGCGAACACCCAGGCGGCGGTGGCGCCCACGCCCCCCACCACCAGCAGCAATGCCGCCAGGGGCAGGGTGAAACTCACCCCTGGCAGAAACCGAACCGTTGTGGCGGCGGTGTTTTCCAGGGTGAACATCACGGTCGCCAGACCGAAGCTGAAGATCAGCAGGAAGTTGAGCTGCTTCATGGCTCAGGGCCGCATTGGCTTCGCTTCAGAGCGTAAGGACAGAGCTGGTCTTCTGCACGGGGCCGCAACGGGCTGCAGATGTTTGTGACCCCGGCGCTCCAGAGGCTGGAGCTCAGCCCAGGGCCGGGGCCTGCAGCAAGGCCGGCGGCAGCAGCTCGGCCATGGGGGAGCGGCGGATCAGGGCGTTGGCTGGAGGGTGAATCACCTTGGCCATGGCGTTGTTCTCCCGCTGAACCAGGGCCTCAATGGAGGCCCGGTAGCTGTCGGTCATGATCCGGGGGTAGAGGCCGATGCCGATGATCGGCACCAGCAGGCAGCTGATCACGTAGATCTCGCGGGGCTCGGCATCCACCAGATGGGTGTGGGAGGCCAGCTCGACATTTTCCTTGCCGAAGAAGATCTCCCGCAGCATCGAGAGGAGGTACACCGGCGTGAGGATCACCCCGATGGCCGCCAGCACGGCCATCACGATGCGGAAGCTGAGGGAGTAGGCCTCACTGGTGGAAAAGCCCACGAAGACCATCAGTTCGGACACGAATCCGCTCATCCCTGGTAGAGCCAGGGAGGCCAGGGAGCAGATGGTCCAGAGGGCAAACATCTTGCGCATCTTCTGGCCCACCCCGCCCATCTCATCGAGCTGCAGGGTGTGGGTGCGGTCGTACGTGGCACCCACCAGGAAGAACAGAGAAGCACCGATCAGGCCGTGGCTGATCATTTGCAACATCGCTCCGCTAGTGCCCAAGTCACTAAAGCTGCCGATACCGATCAGCACAAAGCCCATGTGACTGATCGAGCTGTAGGCGATCTTGCGCTTCAGGTTGCGCTGGGCAAATGAGGTGAGGGCGGCGTAGATGATGTTCACCACCCCCAACACCACCAGCAGCGGTGCGAACTGGGCATGGCCTTCGGGCAGCAGCTGCACGTTGAAGCGCAGCAGGGCGTAGCCGCCCATCTTCAACAGGATGCCGGCCAGCAGCATGTGCACTGGTGCCGTGGCCTCGCCGTGGGCATCGGGAAGCCAGGTGTGCAGCGGCACGATCGGTAGCTTCACGCCGAAGGCGATCAGCAGGCCGGCGTAGGCGAAGAGTTGGAACTTCGTGGAGAAGTCCTTGGCCATCAGGGCCGTGTATTCGAAGGTGGGCGCCCCACCGCCGTGGAAGGCCATAGCCAGGCCCACAATCAGGATGAACAGGGAACTGCCTGCCGTGTACAGGATGAACTTGGTGGCGGCGTACTGGCGCTTCTTGCCGCCCCAGATGGCCAGCAGCAAATACACCGGTAGCAGTTCCAACTCCCAGGCCAGGAAGAACAGGAGCATGTCCTGCACAGCGAACACGGCGATCTGGCCGCCATCCATGGCCAGCAGCAGGAAATAGAAGAGCTTCGGCTTGAAGGTCACCGGCCAAGCGGCGAGGGCGGCCAGGGCCGTGATGAAGCTGGTGAGCAGGATCAGGGGCATCGAGATGCCGTCAGCCCCCACCGACCAGGCCAGGCCCAGGTCTGGCAGCCATTGCCAGCGCTCCACCATCTGTAGCCCCTCCACGGAGGGGTCGTAGCCATTGAGATAGCCCCCCACCGTGATCAGGAAGGTGATCAGGGCCACGCCCAGGGCAAACCAGCGCACCTGCTTGCCATCACCCTTGTCGGGTACGAACGGGATGCAGAGCGCGGCTGCGATCGGAAACAGGATCGAGGCGCTCAGCCAGGGGAACGCCGTGCTGCTGCTCTGGGCCAGCGTTACGCCCTGGGTTACCGCGAAGTCCAATGCCACAGGCAGGCTCAAGGGTCTGGCCGGAGTTTAGAAATCCTGATCAGAACTGAATCTGCTCGTGGCGGATGTCACACAGAGCGTTGTGCCCTCTGGGTCGATGCGGCGGCGTGGGTGAGCTGGGGGAGAGGGTGCGGGCCGTCGGCAGGGCAGCTGGCCACCCGCCTCTAAGGGCTTGGCGGCCTGCCTGGAGGGGTGGTTGTTGTGGGCTATCTCGGAAGCGGCGTTCGCTCACCTGTGAACAACGCTCGCTGTAGGGAACAGGCCACCACCACCACTGGGCGTCAGCCCAGGGCGCCGAACAGCACCACCAGGGCAATCACGCCGCCGAACACGATCAGGGCATAGAACTGAGCCCGGCCGGTTTCCAGGTATTTGAGGCCCTCGCCACTGCCCAGGGTCACCAGGCCGGTGAGGTTCACAACGCCATCCACCACCTTGGAGTCCACCTCCAGCACCTGGCGGGCCAGCTTGCGGCTGCCTTGCACAAACAGCTTGTCGTTGATGGCATCGAGATACCACTTGTTGGCCAGGAAGGCGTCCAAGGCAGGGAAGCGAGCGGCAACGGCGGTGCCGAGATCGATCTTGTGCAGGGCGTAGGCCAGCACGGACACGCTGATCCCCACCAAGGAAACAGCCACGGAGGCGCCGGCTAGAGGCAGGAACTCGCCCCAGCTGAAGTGCTGGGCCATGTGGGCAGCCTCCTCGGGGTTGAGGAGCCGTGCAAAGCGGCTGTTCCACGGGGTTCCCAACAAGCCGATCAGCACGGAAGGCACCGCGAGCACCGCCAGGGGCATGGCCATCTGCCAGCCGGATTCGTGCGGGTGGTCGGCGTGGCTGTGGCCATGGTCGTCGCCATGGTCCTCGGCCGCGCCCTTGCCCGCGGCAGCCAATAACTGGGCCTGCACGGTTTTGTCGGTGCCCCGGAAACTGCCTTCAAAGGTGAGGAAGTAGAGCCGGAACATGTAGAAGGCGGTCATGCCGGCGGTGATGAAGCCAGCCGCCCAGAGCAGTGGGAAGCTGCCAAAGGCCTGGCCAAGGATCTCGTCCTTGCTCCAGAAGCCCGCCAGGGGGGGAATTCCACTGATGGCCAGGCAGCCGATGAAGAAGGTGGTGCTGGTGATCGGCATGAACTTGCGCAGGCCGCCCATCAGGCGCATGTCCTGGGCCAGTACCGGCTCGTGGCCCACCACGTCTTCCATGGCGTGGATCACCGAGCCCGAGCAGAGGAACAGCATCGCCTTGAAGAAGGCATGGGTCACCAGGTGGAACATGCCAGCCACCGGGGCGCCGCAGCCCATGGCCAGCATCATGTAACCCAGTTGGGACACGGTGCTGTAGGCCAGTCCCTTCTTGAGGTCCATCTGGGTGAGGGCGATGGATGCACCCAAGAACAGGGTGATGGTGCCCACCACGGCAATCACCACCTGAACCTGCGGGAATGGCACATAAACCGGCTGCAACCGTGCCACTAGGAACACGCCTGCGGCCACCATCGTGGCGGCGTGGATCAGGGCGGAGATGGGCGTGGGGCCCTCCATGGCATCGGGCAGCCAAACGTGCAGGGGGAACTGGGCCGATTTGGCCATGGGGCCCATGAACACCAGTAAGCACAGCAGGATGGCCGCGGCGTTGGAGAGGCTGCCGCCGGCCACGGCCTCCTGCAGCCGGCTGCCGATCTCCTCAAACCCAAAGCTGCCCGTGGCCCAGAACAGGCCAAGGATCCCCAGCAGCAGGCCGAAGTCGCCCACGCGGTTCACCACAAAGGCCTTCTGGGCAGCATTGGCGGCGCCGTCGCGGTCGTACCAGAAGCCCACGAGCAGGTAGGAGCACATGCCCACCAGCTCCCAGAACACATAGATCTCCAGCAGGTTCGGGCTGATGATCAGCCCAAGCATCGAGCTGCTGAATAGGGCGAGATAGGTGAAGAAACGCACATAGCCCTTGTCATGGGCCATGTAGCCGTCCGAATACACCATCACCAGCACGGCGATGGTGGTCACCAGCGCCAGCATCACGGCGCCGAGGGCATCCACGCGGAAGCCCATCTGGAGATTGAAGGTGCCGGCGCTGGCCCAGTTGAACAGCACTTCGGTGGCGCCTGCCCCAGCCAGCTGCTGTGCCAGTACGGCATAGCTCAGCACCGCCGCGGCGCCCACGCAGCTGATCAACAGCAGGGCCACCGGCTTGCGCAGGCGGTTGATGGTGCGGTTGAAGCTGATCAGCCCCAGGCCCACCAGGCACGCCCCCGCCAAGGGAAGCACTGGAATCAGCCAGGCGAGTTCGGCGGGCGAGGGCATCCGGCGCTGGGGCAGTCGGATTGAGTGTAGGCAGACCGCCGTGAGGCTTTGTCGGAGGGTGATCAGCTGTGGATCAGCCCAGCCAGTGGGCCAGGCCCGTGCGGGCAAAGGCGGTGGCACCCGCGCCGATGAAGCGGTGGGCCCACCAGAACACCCCCACGGCAATCGCAATGCCTAGTTGCGCTGGCCGCAGGAATTCGCTCAGCACCAGGGTCTGGCGTCCATCCAGCACGGCTTGGAAGGGCAGCACCGAGGTGCTCGCCCGCAGCTCCTCAAACGCGGCGCCGAAGCGATGGGCAAGGCGCCGGTCGCCGTTCCACACCGCAAACAGGTGGTGGGCAATGAGGCCGATGCAGGTGGCCACCATGAAGCTGCTGCCGATCCAGAGGAGGTGGGTGGCGCACCAGAGGATTTGGCCAACGGCCTGGGGGTGGCGGCTGATGCGGATGATCCCCGTGGCGTACAGCCGCACCTGGGGTTTCAGCACAGCCGGGATCTCCAGCAGGTTGTAGGTGGCTGGGTAGAGAAACAGAAAGCTGATGGCCGTGCCGGTCCACACCATCGGCACGATCCAAGGCTGGTCCTGCAGGTTCCAGAGCCGGATGCCGTCGTAGCGATGGGCCAGGAAGTAGCCGATCACCACCACGGCCGAGGGAATGCTCACGGCGGCGAACAGCAGCCGCCACGCCCGTTCGCCGATGCGCGTCGCCCCCCAGGCGCGCAGCGAGGCCCCTCCGCTGTGGATCACGGCGAAGGCCAGCAGCAGGCCGAGCATCACCCAGCTGCTGTGGTGAGGGTCTGGAACGGGCATGCCAAGGCGCAAGGAGCTCGATTGTGGCGAAACGGCCTCTGCCCCGAGGCTTCGCCTGTGGGTTCCCCCTACAGTTCAGAGCCCCAGCCGGCGAGCGCCCTCGGGAACCCCCATGGCCGACCTGCCGTTCACCCTCGACCAGCTGCGCATCCTGCGGGCCATCGCCAGTGAAGGCAGCTTCAAGAAAGCTGCCGACAGCCTGTATGTGACGCAGCCGGCGGTGAGCCTGCAGATCCAGAACCTGGAGAAGCAGTTGGATGTGTCCCTGTTCGATCGTGGCGGCCGTAAGGCCCAGCTCACGGAGGCTGGACACCTGCTGCTCAGCTATTGCGATCGGATCCTGAGCCAGTGCCAGGAGGCCTGCCGCGCTCTCGACGATCTGCACAATCTTCGGGGCGGCTCACTGATCGTGGGAGCCAGTCAGACCACCGGCACCTACCTGATGCCGCGGATGATTGGCCTGTTCCGGCAGAAGTATCCGGATGTGGCCGTGCAGCTGCAGGTGCACAGCACCCGCCGCACGGGCTGGAGCGTGGCCAATGGCCAGATCGATCTCGCGATCATTGGCGGCGAGCTGCCCGGTGAGCTCAATGAGCTGCTCCAGGTGGTGCCCTACGCCAGTGATGAACTGGCCTTGGTGTTGCCCACCAAGCACCCCCTCGCCCGCTTGCCTGAACTCAGCAAGGACGATCTCTACCGCCTGGGATTCGTGTGCCTGGATGCCCAGTCCACCACCCGCAAGATGGTGGACCAACTGTTGGCCCGCTCCGGCCTGGATGTGGCCCGGCTCAAGATTGAGATGGAGCTCAACTCCTTCGAGGCCATCAAAAATGCCGTGCAGAGCGGCCTTGGGGCGGCCTTTCTGCCGGTGGTGTCGATCGAGCGGGAACTCGCGGCCGGCAGCTTGCATCGCCCTGCCCTCGCTGATCTCTTGGTGCGGCGGCAGCTCAAGTTGATCACCCATCCGGCGCGCTACTGCTCCCGGGCGGCCGATGCCTTCCGGCGGGAGGTACTGCCGGTGTTTGCCAGTCCGGACAGCCCCCTGCGCCGGCCCCTCCAGCAGGCTGCAGTGGCCAGTCCTGATGAGGCTTCGACCACTGCCTAGAGACGGCGGCCAAGCCCCAGAGGAGTCAGTACGCCAGGTTCAGAAGGAGTCCGCTTCTGGTGTGATCCCCACCGTGTCGTCGGCCACGCCCTTTGTGACGAACTTGTTCTCGGTGATATCGGTTTGGTACACGCAGCGGACGATCGGCTTGTCCTTCACCGAGCCGATGTAAGCGAAGGTGTTCATGCGCTGCTTGCACTGGCGCATCTGCTCGGCCGTCACTGCCCCCTCTTTCTGCAGCACGCTCCAGTTTTCCCGGCGGATCACACATCCGGGCTTGAGCGAGGGCTGGGTCACGAAGCTGGAGCTGGGGTTCATCGTGGTGTATAGCTCGATGTCCATCACGAAGGCGCTGGCTCCCCACTGGCGGCAGAACTCCGGATCGGGCACAGCCATGTCCAGCTGCTGAGAGCTGGCGATGTTGCCTTGGTTCCCCTGGGTGGTGCTGGAGATGCCGGTGCCGATGCCGATGCCCACCACCATCACACCCGCCAACACGGCGATCGTGGCCACATTGAACTGAAAGCCCCCACCACCCGGGCCACCGCCTTGACTTCCACTCGGGCCACTCCCTTGGCCGCCGTTGCGAGAGGGCGGGCGCCGGGCGCCTCGCTCATCCCGGTAGCCGTAAGCGTCGTCGCCGTAGCCGCGGTAGTCGTCGGGTTGGTTGCTGCGGCCGTAGCGGGAGCGGGTCATGCAGCCTCTGGACTCTGGGGTAGGCCCATTGAGTAGTTGAGCACCCGAGCGTCAGGGTTGTAACGCAGCTCGCCGGCCTGGAGCAGCTGGCGGATGGTGCCCTCCAGCTCAGATCCAATGCGGCGCAGGTTGTAGTCGCTGAGATCGGCGCCGGCGTGGGCGGCTACCAGGTCGCGGAAGTGCTGCTGCACCTTCTCAAGGGAGGCCTGATCCCAGAGGAATTCGTTGTCGGGGTCGATGTCCAGGGTGAGCTGGCTGGGATCGGCCAGCAGCTGACCGTTCTCCACACGCGCCGTGAACAGGCGGATGTGGCGGGTGGTGGCTTTGATCAGGGTGTCGGCCATGGGGGAGCGCCCGGGTACTGCGGCGGCAATCCCATCGGCCGACGCTCACCAACTTTAAGAAGGCGGTGGCGGGAGCGGGCCTCTTAAGGTTGCTTTCTGATTCGGGGTTGTTCATGCGCGTCGCTATCGCCGGTGCTGGCCTGGCCGGTCTTGCCTGTGCCAAGTACCTCTGCGACGCCGGTCACACTCCGGTGGTGGTGGAGGCCCGTGACGTGCTCGGCGGCAAGGTGGCCGCCTGGCAGGACGAGGACGGGGACTGGTACGAAACTGGCCTCCATATCTTTTTCGGTGCCTACCGCAACATGCGCCAGCTCTTCAAGGAGCTGGATATCGAAGATCGCCTGCAGTGGAAATCCCACTCGATGATCTTCAACCAGAAGGAAACGCCTGGCACCTACAGCCGTTTCGAGTTCCCGGATATCCCCGCTCCCTTCAATGGTGTTGCTGCCATCCTCGGCAACAACGACATGCTCACCTGGTCGGAGAAAATCTCCTTTGGGCTGGGGCTGGTTCCGGCCATGCTCCGTGGTCAGCAGTACGTGGAAGAGTGCGATCAATATTCATGGACGGAGTGGCTGCGTATCCACAACATCCCGGAACGGGTGAACGATGAAGTGTTCATCGCCATGGCCAAGGCCCTGAACTTCATTGATCCTGAGGAAATTTCCAGTACGGTGGTGCTCACGGCGTTGAATCGCTTCCTGCAGGAGAGCGATGGCTCCAAAATGGCCTTCCTTGATGGCAACCCCCCCGAGCGGCTCTGTCAGCCGATCGTGGATTACATCATCGCCAGGGGTGGTGAAGTGCATCTCGACTCACCGCTGCGGGAGATCGAACTGGATGCGGATCGCCGGGTGAGTGGGTTTCGCATTGGTGGCATCAAGGGCAAGGAGGGCTACACCCTCAAGGCCGATGCCTATGTGAGTGCCATGCCCGTGGATCCCTTCAAGCTGCTGATCCCCGAGCCCTGGAAGGCCATGCCTTACTTCCAGAAGCTGGATGGTCTTAACGGTGTGCCAGTGATCAATATTCATCTGTGGTTCGATCGCAAGCTCACCGAGATTGACCACTTGCTGTTCAGTCGTAGTCCCCTGCTGAGCGTGTATGCCGACATGAGCAACACCTGTAGGGAATACGAGGATCCTGAGCGCTCCATGCTGGAGTTGGTGTTTGCCCCCGCCAAGGATTGGATCGGCCGCAGCGACGAGGACATCGTGGCCGCCACCATGGAGGAGCTCAAGCGTCTGTTCCCGATGCATTTCACCGGTGACAACCAAGCGCAGTTGCGCAAGTCGATCGTGGTGAAGACGCCGCTTTCGGTGTACAAAACGGTGCCCGGTTGTCAGCAGCTCCGTCCCGACCAGGCCAGCCCGATTCCTAACTTCTTCCTTGCCGGTTGCTACACCATGCAGCGCTACCTGGCCTCGATGGAGGGGGCCGTGCTCAGCGGCAAGCTCTGCGCCGAGGCGGTGGCGGCCTCTCCTGTGGCGGCGGGCCAGTTAGCCGCCATAGCCGCGGCTGGATGAGCCGCGACCCCGGCAGCAGTCCCATCGGCCACAAGGCCAGTGCCATTGAGCTTCGGGTGCGCCGGGTCACCCTGGCCTGGTTTGCCGTGATATCCACCCTACTGGTGGGCTCCGGCGTGTACAGCCTGCTGCGCCTGCGTGAGGCGGTGGATAGCTTCACCAGCTCCCAAGTCAGCACGGTCTCGAATAATCTCGAGAACCAGCTGCGCATCACTGACGCCATCTATAGGCGCTTGGCCCTGGCTGGTGCCCGCGTGCTGGCGGCTGACTTCCTCGTGCTCGGCCCGCCTTCCCTGGGGCCCCAGCCGGTCGTGGTAACAGGCCAGCGGCTGCCGGATCTGCGCTTCGGCTCCACTCCCGTGAGCGAGCGGGCCTATCTGGTTGCGGAGGTGGCACGGCAGATGGGGGCCACCGCCACGGTGTTTGTGACCAGCGGCGAGCGCTTCGTGCGGCTGGCTACCACGGTGCGGCGCGGCGACGGCAGCCTGGCGGTGGGCAGTGATCTCGATGCCAGCGGCGACCCCTACAAGGCCCTGCGCCGCGGCCACCTCTACCTCGGAGTGGCGCTGATCTTCGGCAACCCCTATTTCGCCGCCTACCAGCCGATTCGCGATCGCAGCGGCCAGGTGATCGGCGCCTTCTACGTCGGCTATCCGATCGCCACCCTCAACGAGATCGGCCGCAGCGTGCGTAACACTCATATCCTCGACAATGGCTTTGTGGCCCTCGAGGATTCCCGCGGCATACGCCATTTCCAGTCGAGCGATGTGCCGCCGGAGAAGGTGCGAGATCTACTCGATGGTGCCGCCTCCCGCACGTCAGGCAGCACCCTCTGGCGCGAGCAGGGCTATGAGGTGTCCCGGCGGCGTTTTGTGCCTTGGAATGCCAGCATCCTCATCGCCAAATACCTGCCGGATCTCGATCGCCTCAGCCTGAAGTTGTCGCTGGGGGTTCTCGGCCTGACGGCCGTGATGATCGTGGCCGTGCTGGTTCTCTCCTGGCTGGTTAGCCAGCACCTCACCCGGGCACTGATTGCCGGCGAGATTGCCCGCTGCCGGGCTGAGGAGCAGGAGGAGCAGGCCCTGGCGGCGCGGCTGGAGGCAGAGGAAGCCAACAACGCCAAAAGCACCTTCCTGGCCAACATGAGCCATGAGCTGCGCACGCCGATGAACGCGATCATTGGCTACAGCGAGATGTTGATTGAGGAGGCTGAAGAGCTCGAGTCGGCTGAGTTTGTGTCCGATCTGCAGAAGATTCGGTTGGCCGGTCAGCATCTGTTGGAGCTGATCAACGACGTGCTCGATCTCTCCAAGATTGAAGCCGGCAAGATGACGCTCTACCTGGAGTTGTTTGATCTGTCGGTCACGGTTCAGGATGTGCTAGCCACGGCGAAACCGCTGCTGGCCAAGAATGGCAATCAGCTGGTGCTGCACTGCCCTCTCGACATCGGCACGGTGCATGCCGATCTCACCAAGGTGCGCCAGTGCCTGCTCAACCTCCTCAGTAACGCCAGCAAGTTCACCGACCAGGGCACCATCACCCTCACGGTGCAGCCCACCAGCCTGGAAGGCCCCACCGGTCCGATCGAGGCGATCGCCCTAGCGGTGGCCGATACCGGCATCGGCATGACGCCCGAGCAGATGGGCAAGTTGTTTGGAACCTTCAGCCAGGCCGACAGCAGCACCACCCGCAAGTACGGCGGCACCGGCTTGGGGCTGGCCATCAGCCGCCGCTTCTCCCGCCTGATGGGGGGCGACATCACAGTGACCAGCTGCCCTGGCCAGGGCAGCACGTTCACCCTCACCCTGCCGCGCCGGGTGGTAGATCCCGAGGCCCCGGCCCCTTCGGTTGCTGCCGCTGCGGCCGAGCCCGCTGCCCCCACCCCTGTGGATGCCCCGCCGGTGGCGTCGCGGGGCACAGTGCTGGTGATCGACGACGATCCCGCCACGGTGGAGGTGGTGCGCCGCTACTTGGTGCGTGAGGGTTACCGGGTGGAGGTGGCCTATGCCGGCGAAGAGGGCCTGGCCAGGGCCCACGCCCTGCGCCCCGATGTCATCACCCTCGACGTGATGATGCCGGGCATGGATGGCTGGTCGGTGTTGTCGGCCTTGAAGGCTGATCCTCAGCTGGCCCAGATCCCGGTGGTGATGATGAGCCTGCTGGAGAACCGAGCCCTGGGCCAGGCCCTTGGGGCCGCGGCCTCGCTCAGCAAGCCCCTGCAGCGGGCTGAACTCGGCAGCCTGCTGGCCACAATCCGCGCCGGGGCCAGCCAGGGGCCGGCCCACCTGCTGGTGGTGGAAGATCAGCCCACCAATGCGGAGCTGTTGCGGCGGGTTCTGGAGCGGGAGGGCTGGATGGTGGACTGCGTCGCCAATGGCCGCGAGGCGCTGGCGGCGGTGGCCCAGGTGCGGCCAGCCCTGATCCTTCTCGATCTGATGATGCCGGAGATGGACGGGCTGGAATTCCTCGAGCAGCTGCGTCGCAACCCGGTCGCCGCCGCCATCCCGGTGATCGTGATCACCGCCAAGGAGCTCACCCCTCAGGATCGCCAGCGGCTGCACGGTCGCGTCAGCGAAGTGATCGCCAAGGGCACCTTCAATGCCGTGACCCTGGCCGAGCAGATCAATGCGATCCTGGCGGGTAGGTCATGAGGAGCGGACGGTGACATGGTGCGTGTGCTGCTCGTGGAAGACAACGAGATGAACCGCGACATGCTGTCGCGGCGCCTGGGCCGCAAGGGCTTTGAGGTGGTGATGGCTGTGGATGGCGAGCAGGCACTGGCGATGGCCGCCAGCGAGGCCCCGGCTCTGATCCTGATGGACATGAACCTGCCGGTGATCGATGGCTGGGAGGCCACTTGCCGCCTTAAGGCCGATGCCGCCACCGCCGCAATCCCCGTGATCGGCCTCACCGCCCACGCTATGGAGGACGATCGCGTGAAGTGCCTGGAGGCCGGCTGCGACGACTACGACACCAAGCCCGTGGATCTGCCTCGGCTGCTGGAGAAGATGCAGGCCCAGCTGGCCCGCATCGGCGTGAGCCTCGAGGGTTGATGGGCGATTCCCCGGCACCGGCTCCTGCCTCCTCGTCCGATCCGCTGGCCGAGCTGCGCCACGACCTCTGCACGCCCATCAATCAGATCCTGGGCTACAGCGAGCTGCTGGAGGAGGAGGTGGCCCAGGAGCATCCGCAGTTCGTGGACGATCTTCACCGCATTCAGCAGGCGGCCACCACGATGCTGAGTCTGGTGCGTGGCCGGATCACCGCCGAGGGTCTTGGCGTAGTCATCGATGCCTCGCCCGGGGCCGCGGCTATGGCCGAGGTCGCCACCGATCTTCCGGGCACCGGGGCCCCCAGCAGCGGCAAGGCTGAGCCGCTGGTGCGCCACCCCGAGCGGCTCGGCCGGATCCTGGCGGTCGACGACGATGCTCTCAACCTCGATCTGCTGGCCCAGCGCCTCAGCCGCCAGGGGCACGTGGTGAGCACCGCCAGCGATGGCCTCGAGGCTCTGGAGAAGGCGCGGCAGCAGCCCCTCGATCTGGTGTTGCTCGACGTGATGATGCCCCACCTCGATGGCTACTGCACCCTGGCGGCCTTCAAGGCCGATGAACAACTGCGCCACATCCCGGTGATCATGATTAGCGCCCTCGATGAGCTCTCCAGCGTGGTGCGCTGCATCGAGGCCGGCGCCGAGGACTATCTGCCCAAGCCCTTCAACGCCACTCTGCTGCGGGCCCGCATCGGCGCCTGCCTGGAGAAGAAAGCCCTGCGGGATCAGGAGCTGCAGCTCTACAACAATCTGGTGACCAGCCAGCAGCGCCTGGCCCGCGAACTGGAGCAGGCCGATCGCTTCGTGGGGTCCCTGCCGGTCGAGGTGCGGCAGGAGCCCCAGCTGGCGCCGCTGCTGGCGGCCTTTGAGCGCATGTCGGGTGCGGTGTCGCGGCGGGAGACGGAGCTGCGGGCCACGATCCAGGAGCTGGAGATCAAGATCAGCCGCCAGGCCCTGTCCCGCCAGGTGGGCTCGATCGTGACCGATCCCTCCTTCTCCATCCTGGCCGAGCGGGCTCGGGCCATGCGAGCCCGCCGCGATGGCTGGGGTGCCGCCGCATGACGTCGGCGCTCTGTCACCATGGCCAGCGTCCCAGTTGTGCTGCCGTGCTGCCCAGTCTCGAGCAGGCCTACGAGCAGTGCCGGCAGGAAACGGCCCAGTGGGCCAAGACCTTTTATTTGGGCACGCTGCTGATGCCCCCGGCCAAGCGCCGGGCCATCTGGGCGATCTACGTGTGGTGCCGCCGCACCGATGAGCTGATGGACAGCACCGAGGCCCAGGCCCGGCCCCTGCAGGAGCTGGCGGACCGGTTGGATGCCTGGGAAGAGCGCACCCGTGAACTGTTCGACGGCCAAGTGCGCGATGGCCTCGATCTGGTGATGCGCGACACCCTCGAGCGCTATCCCCAGCCGCTGCAGCCCTACCTCGACATGATCGAGGGCCAGCGCATGGACCTGCGCCAGCACCGCTACGCCAGCTTCGAGGAGCTCGAGCTCTATTGCTACCGGGTGGCCGGCACAGTGGGGCTGATGACCCAGGAGGTCATGGGCCTCGATCCCGCCTACACCTCCGCCCCCTGGAGCGATGCCCCCGACACCTCCGAGGCGGCGGTGGCCTTGGGCATCGCCAACCAGCTCACCAACATCCTGCGGGATGTGGGCGAGGATCGGGGCCGCGGCCGCATCTACCTGCCCCAGGACGACCTGGCCCGCTTCGGCTACAGCGAGGCCGAGCTGCTGGCGGGCGTGCTCAACGACAACTGGCGTGACCTGATGCGCTTCCAGGTGGAGCGGGCCCGGGCCTGGTTCAACCGCTCCGAGGCGGGGGTGCGCTGGCTGGCCCCCGATGCCCGCTGGCCCGTGTGGGCCTCGCTGCGGCTCTACCGGGGGATCCTCGATGTGATCGAGCAGCACAACTACGACGTGTTCAACAAGCGGGCCTACGTGCCCCGGGCCGGCAAACTCCTGGACCTGCCGCTCTCCTACGTGATCGCGCAGGCCCGATGAACCCGTTGATTCCCCTTCGCGCCATGGTGCCGTCCCGGGCCGCTTCCCTTCTCCTTGGTGTCGGCGGATTCTTGGCGGTGTGTTCTGCTCCGTTGGTGGCTGAGGCCCGGCCGGGTCAGCCCGAACCACCTCCGCCGCCCACCCAAACCGTGGAGAGCCTCGGCGCGGGTTGGCCCGCCGCGCAGCCGCTCCCCTCATCCGGCCTGAGCCCGATTGCGGCCGAGCAGTTGGGCAATCTGGATCTCACCAAGGCCGTAGAGCTGGCCCATCGCCGTAATCCGGTTGTTCGCCAAACCTATGAACAGCTGTTGGCTGCCCAGAACAGCCTCGGTGCCGCCTATGCCACCTGGTGGCCCGTGATCAATGCCAGCCTGAATGGCGGTCTTTATGGCCAGCGCTCTTACTACAACTACACCGGCGCCCTCTCGGGGGTGGGTGCTCCTGCCTCAGGCGCCTATGCAAACGCGCAGGCCTTCAACAGCAGCTACTTCCAGAGCCTGAACCAGTTTGATGTCAACTGGAATCTTTTTGATCCCGCCCGTACTCCTGCGATCTGGCAGAACAAATACCTGGTACGCCAGGCAGTTGACGGATATATCATTGCGCGCCGCGATAACAAGCTGCGCACAGAAGAGGCGTATATCAACCTGCAGCGGGCGATTGCGAAAACTCTCACCGGCCAGCAGCTGGTTGCCAATGATCAATTGCTTTATCGGCTGGCTCAGTCGCGAGTGAAGCTTGGCGTGGCCTCGAACCTGGAGCTGGCGAAGCAGGAGACCGTCCTGAAAACCGATCAAGTGAACCTGGTGAATGCCCAGCAGAACACGCAGGTGGCCCAGGCAGATTTGGCAGAACTGCTGAACGATGTGAACGCTGCGGCTTTGCGTCCGTCAGTCCCCTTGGCGCCTCTTGGAAGTTGGACTCAACCCCTTGAAGCCACATTGAGTTCGGCGATGGCCTATCGCAAGGTGATCGAGCAGCAGCTCACGGCTGTGAAGATTAATGAGGCCCAAGCCCAGATTGAACTGGCTGTGTATCGCCCAACAATTGCCCTGGTGAATTCGCTTTACTGGACCAAGGGCGTGGGTTACACAGCCTTGGGCCCTCCTTGGGTACAGAACGCTCGCACCGACTTCTGGAATGGCGCCACTGCTCTTCAGATCACGTTTACCGGTTTTGACGGCGGCCAGGCCCGCATGAACGCCGCTGCATCACTGCGCAAAGCACGGGCGGCCGAGGCCCAGGTGCAGTCCGCGGTCAACCAGGTGCGTCGCGAGGTCCAGACCTATTACGCCCAATCGCAGCTGGGCCGTGAAGCCGTGCTGCTGGCCTCGGCCCGAGTACGTTCCGCCACCGAGGCCCTACGGCTCCAAACCCTACGTTTCAATGCCGGTTACGGCACTATTACCGATGTTGTGCAAGCCCAGCAAGACCTCACCCAGGCGGTGGGGGTCTACATCGATCAGCTCGCTGACTACAACATTGCCCTGGTCAGCTTGGCCCGTGCCAGTGGTCTCAGTTATCAGGATGATCCTCAATTGATTCAGCAGGTGGGCAATCCCCTGGAGCGGCTGCGCTTGCCGGGTCGTCTGGCGAAGTTGGGTTGAGTTGCCCCTTGCGACGGGCCCGCATTTGTCGGGCTCGCTCGTTGAGGGCGCTGAAGGTGGGGTTGGCCGTGATCGAGCACACCTGGCCATGGAGGGTCTGCGCGTTGATGTCGATTTCCAGGGTGCGGATTCGGGCTTTCAACGAATCCTCTCGGTCGGCCACCGCTCCAGACATGCGGTTGAAGGCCTGGACAAGCCGTCCCAGGGCGTCATCGCTCGGGTAGGTCAGAGGGATGCACGAGTCGCCAGCCGCAATGCTGTCGGCGGCGCTGGCCAGGGCCCGTAGCTCCTGCTTGATGCCCTTGGTGATGCGCCAGGCGGCCGTGGCGCAGCCGGCCAGCAACAGCGCCGTGGCCACCACGAGCAGTTGCAGCATGTGGACCGTCGCCTGGCGGAGCGGTAGGAGGGTGCGATCGAGTAGGGTCTCCTCCACCAGAATCACCGCCACCCAGTTCCAGGAGGGGAAGGTGGCGATGAAGAGTCGTTGGGGCTTGGCCGGCTGGCCAGTTGTGCTGGGCGTTAGGAGGGCGCGTTCATTCAGCGTGCCCTGCCGCTGGGCTCCGGGGTGAGGAATGCCTCCGCTGCGAAGCATCGCCTGGCGCAGGGTCTCGCAGGTGCCTACGGCGGGTCGGGAAAAACTACAGAAGAGCTCCCCCCTGGCGTCATAACCGAAGAAGGCCACGAGGTGGTTCTTGTAGGGGAAGAGCTGGGCACTGCTGTTCAGCACCTGGTTGGCGGCATCGGTGCGTACGCTCACCGCTAGGAGGATTCGCTGGGGCTGTGTCGGGCTCTGCAGCGGGATGAGCCGTGTCATCCGCCAGAAGCCATCGCGATGAAGCATGGTGTTGCGGGAGGCGAAACTGCCGCTTGGCAGCTGAACGATCTCCTGCATTTCTTCCACGCTCGCGGCAGGAGGCACCCAGCCGGCGGCGAGAGCCTTCCCCTGGCTGTCCACACCGGCCAGGCGCCGCCAGATGCCACGGGGATCCTTGTAGTAGATCGAGGAGGATTCGGTGGGAATGGAGAGTGGCTGGGCCAGGGTGGCGTTCAGCAGCTTCGGTCCCTTGGCTGGATCGAGGGCTTGCCCCTGCCAGAACAGTTGTCCGCTGGAGTTGGCTGTGAGCTGGTTGCGGATCTGGCTGCTGAGGTTATCGGCATCGCGAGCCAGTTGTTGGGCAATTCCCTCGGACTCGCTCTGAATGATGCGGGTGGCGAGCAGCAGGTTGGTGCGGTTGTCCTGATCGAACAGGCTGGTGAGCTCCAGCTTGGCTGTCTGTGCCAGCTCCACCACGGTGGTGGCGGAAAGGGCCAGAAAGATGCCCAGGCCCACGATTGGGCCTGTGACTCCCAGGGCCATCAGGCGAACGGAAAGACGCATGCGCGGCCGCCGGGAAGGTTTGGATGGCAGTCCTACCATCAGCGCGAGCGCTGCAGTTCTGCAAGGCATGGCCCAGATCCTCGCGATCCACTCCTTTCGGGGCGGCACCGGTAAATCCAACCTGACGGCGAACCTTGCGACCGCTTTGGCGCTGCAGGGCAAGCGGGTTGCGGTTATCGACACCGACCTGGCCTCGCCGGGGGTGCATGTGCTGTTTGGATTCACTCCTGACCCCGGCCAGCCCACCCTCAACGACTACCTACAGGGCGATGTGCCGATCGTTAAGTGTGCCCACGAGGTCACGCCTGAACCGGTGAAGAAGGCCCATGGCCACATCTGGTTGGTGCCGGCTTCCATGGATAGTGATCGCATTGCCAGGCTGCTGCGGGAGGGCTATCAGGTCGAGAAGCTGAACGATGCCCTGTTCAGTCTCAGTGAGAGCCTCCACCTGGATCTGCTGCTGATCGACACCCACCCCGGCATCAATGAGGAGACCCTGCTCTCCACCGCGATTGCCGATTGCCTGTTGGTGGTGATGCGGCCCGACAGCCAGGATTATCTCGGCACCGCTGTTGCGATCGAGGTGGCTGAGCGGCTGGATGTGCCCGCCATTCGCATGGTGGTGAACAAGCTGCCTCAGCACTTCGATACGGAGCAGGTGCGAGAGCGGGTTGCCAGTAGCTATGGCGTACCGATTGGGGCATTGCTCCCTCTCAGCGAGGATTTGCTCACACTCGCCAGTGGCGGGCTAGCGGTGCTCAGTTATCCCACCCATCCCTGGAGCGAGCAGGTGCGGGGCCTGGCCAGCGAACTGCTGGACAGTGTGCTTTGACCCATGCTGAGCATCGATCTCGACAGTCTCCCCAGTGGCCCCCTGTCCATGGCTGGCTTGCTCTCCATCGAGCCTGCCGAATTGCGTCGCTTGCTGAAGGGTGGCCTGCGGCGTGGGCTCAGCACGGATGATCTGCAGGCTCTGCTGGAGCAGGAGTGGCAGAGTGGCATGGATGCCCCACCGGTGCAGGCCTTACTGGCTGCACTCCAGCAACGGGGCTGGTTCAGTTGGGAGGGTGATCGCTGGAAGACTCACCTGGGTTAGGGCTCTTGTGCTACAGCTTTGCCCAGGTAACCGTCCAAGGGCTGGCCCTGAGCTGCGATGAAATTGCTGGATTCCTGGTACGCCGTTGCATTGGCGTCATCCCTGAAGCCCGAGCAGCCTTTGGCAGTCCAACTGCACGGTGAGCGCTTTGCCCTCTGGCGAGATGCCAGCGGTGGTGTAGCTGCGTTGCTAGATCGTTGCCCCCACAAGGGAGCCTCGTTGAGTGCTGGCCGGGTGAACGCTGGGGTGATCGCCTGTGGCTATCACGGCTGGTGTTTTGGTGCCGATGGCCACTGCAGCAGCATTCCCGCCCAGCACACCGGTGAACCGATGCCTCGCCGGGCCCATACCCGGGCGGTGCACTGCCGTGAGGGCTACGGCTTCCTCTGGCTGTGGTGGCCCCGCGACCCGCAGTCTCCTCTGCCCGCAGCCGCTGCTCTGCCACCGCTGCCGCCGGTGGGGCCTGTGCCTGAGGCCGGCGATCCCGAGTGGCGCAACCTTGAGGGTCAGGTGGAGTGGCAGGCCCACTGGCTGCGGGTACTGGAGGCTTTCATGGACCTGACCCATGCTCCCTTTGTGCATTCCGGCAGCTTCGGTGCCATGGCGCCCGATCAGCTGATGCCCGAGGAGCAGTGGGTGCAGGACGACAGCCTCTACGAGCGGGTGCTCGCTCCTCGCGACCGTCACTATCGCGCTGACCAGGGTCGCGGTTTGTGGGCCTTGTTCAATGGGGATGAGAGGCCTGACGACAAGGCGGCTGGTACAGCTGGCGATGCCGGTGTGCAACACATTCAATTGTGGCTTGCCAATGTGTCGCTGGTTCGGGTGGTGTTCGGAGATTTCCGCATTTCGCTGCTCACGGCCCACGTGCCCATCGATGACGGCCAGACCCTCAACCTGTGGCGCCATTTCCGTTCCTTCTTGCGAACTCCCCTGGCCGATGGCAATGCCCGCGGCCGGGTGGAACGCTTCATGGCCGAAGACCAGCGCATGGTGGAAACTCTCACCCCCCGGGAGCCCGATGTGGACGGCCGGGGCGACCTGCTGCTGGCCAGCGACGCCATGACCTTGGGCCTGCGCAAACTGCTGCGCGATAAGCGCAGCAGCGGCCTGTTGGTGTGAACCGATTGTGGGACCCTGTTTGTTGATCTCGCTGGAATCGGCTGGCTGATTTCAGCTCGCCTGCTCTCATCTGTCTGCTTCTGAACATCCGTTGACTCGCGATGAGCTCCCCTCCCGACAGCTTCGCTATTGCAACCACCGCTCTGCCGATCGAGGCCCTCGATCACGTGGCCCTCACGGTGCGGGATCCCCAAGCCTCGCTTGAGTGGTATGAGCGGGTGCTGGGATTTTTGCCAGCGGCGATGGAGGGCTTAGAGAGTGGCCCTCCCTACATCCTTCGGGTGTCCTCCGGCTGCTATCTGAACCTCTTCCCCGCTGATTCGGCTACCCCTGAACCGGCGCCTGATCACAACACCATTGCCATGCGCCATGTGGCCTTTCGTGTCACCTATGCCCGCATGGCAGATGTGGAAGAGGAGCTGAAACGGCGTGGTCAGCAGGTGATGGCCTTTGATTACGGCCCTCGCTGCCGTTCCCTGTTCGTGAGCGACCCGGATGGCCACCAAGTGGAGCTGATTGGCTACGGCGAGGGAGTGTTCACGGCCTGAGTCCGGATTCGGGCACTGATCAGGAGGCCTGCCGCCAGCAGCACGAGTGCTGCCTGAACCTGGTAGGCCGTGGCGTAGCCGCTGTAGGTGTAGAGGCGTCCGGCCATCAGGGGCCCCAGCAGCTCTGTCAGGCTGATACACGACTGGGTCAGCCCGCCCAGAATCCCTTGCTGGTTCGCCGACACTGTGAGCGATAGCAAGGAACGCAGGCCTGGTGTGCTCAGCCCCACACCCGTGGCGAACAACAGCTGGGTGAGATAGAGCTCATTGCCGGAGCGGATGGCCGCCACCCCCAGGATGGCGATGGCCACCAGGATCAAACCCACCCCAGCCAGCCGCCCGGCCTGGAAGCGCTTTAGCAGGCGTGGGATCAGGCCGCCCTGCACCGCAGCGGCGATCACCCCGACGTAACAGAGCACCCAGCCTGCGGCCTGGGGGCCCCAGCCGAAGCGGTCACGGGCATCCACCACAAAGATGCCGGTGAAGGCGGAGAAGCCCAGATAGAAGAGGAAATACACACTGAGCAGACGGCGGAGATGTCCTCGCTCGTGGCTCCAGAAGCGCAGGGGATCCGCCTCCGATTCAAGGTGGTGCGTGGAGTTCCTGGTTTCCTGCAGCACCAGAAGGATCTGAACCAGGTTCACCAATGTGAAGGCCGCCGCCGCAAAGAAGGGGGCCCGTGGGTTCACGGCACCTAGTAGTCCACCTACCGCTGGCCCTGCCACAAATCCCAACCCCAGGGAGGCCCCGAGGGCGCCGTAGCTCACCGTGCGCTGGTCAGCATCCTCAACGGAGTCGGCCACCACGGCCTGTGCCAGGGCGAACACGCCCGCGCTGGCGCCCTTGATGCCTTGGAACAGCATCAGCAGGCCCAGGCTGGGGGCTAACGCCGAACCCAGCAGTGCGAGGCTGCCGATGCCCACCGAAGCGGCCATGAGCGGCTTCCGGCCCAACCGATCCGACCAGCGGCCGATCAGCGGAGCCCCCACCAGTTGGCAGCCGGCGTAGACGGCTGTGACCTGGGTGATGGAGATGGCGTTGAAACTGCCGGTGAGGTCACCCACCAGAAAGGGCAATACGGGCAGCAGCAGGCCGAAGCAGGCTGCATCCACGGCTACGACAAGGCAGAGGGTGAGCAGCGCGTGGCGATTCATGGGGTGAGGTCTCCGTTGTGGAGGGCATCCAGCAGCAGCGGATTCACCTGCTCGGGGGCCTCGTCATGTGGACAGTGTCCTAGGCCGGGTAGCTCGTGCAATTGGCGCACGCATGGGAACTGGGCCGCCCATCGGCGGGCTTCCTCGATCGGTTCCCAGGGATCGCGTTGCCCCCAAATCAATGTGACCGGGGTCGTGAGTCCTGAGAGCAGTTCCGGCGCGATGCGGTCGTTGAACAGATTGATGAATCCGCGGAAGGCCTCGCTGGCGCCTGGTTGCTGCGCCGGCTCCAGCAGGATCTGCACCAGCTGGTCGTCGATGTTGGCGCCGCTGGGATAGGCCTGCTGCAACACCTTGCGGATCACTCCGGGCTTGGCGAGCGAACCGAACAGGGTGGCCGTGAGCCAGCGCTGGCGCACAAGGGCTTTCAGAAGCGGCCGCCCCCATCGCCGCAGGGGCGGTTGTTCCGAGAGACGCTTGTCATCGAGGGCGCGCTGGGCACAGTCCACCAGCACCACCTGCCGTGCCGGCCGGCCGGCTTCGGCTAGCCGTGCCGCGGCGGCGAGCGCCACCACGCCGCCGATTGAGTTGCCCACCAGCTGCACAGAACCCTCCACGTGGGCTTCGATTGCCGCCACCACCTGCTCGGCCCATAGATCGATGCCATAGCGGCAGCTGCCGGGTGCTTCTTCCTCTCCCTCCAGTTGCGATGGTGGTTTGGCACTGGCGCCAAAGCCGAGTAGATCGAGGGCGAGAACAGGGCGATTGGCCCTCAGCTGCGCCACGTTGTGGCGCCAATGTTCCTTGCAAGCACCAAAGCCATGGATCAGCACCACGGTGCTCGGGGATGGAGTGGTTCCAGCGGAGGCGGTGCTTGGCTCTAGGGCCGGGGCGCTCAACAGGCCCACTGGAAGGCCCCTCCAGCTCCAGGGAACCAGCCATTCAGATGGGAAGACGGATCGTTCCATGGATGGGCAGGGGAGGGCGAAAGCTGGCCTGGGCCAGCCATGAAAGGGGAGTTAGTGGGCGCCGGCCAGCTCCGTGGCATCGGGCTGCCAGGCCTTGACCCGGCCGTCCTCGATGCGCCAGATGCGGTCAGCATCCTTGAGCAGCCGCAGGTCGTGGGTGACCAGCAGCACGGCACTACTGCGGCGGCGGCAGAGATCGCCCAGCAGTTCCACCACGTCCTGTCCTGACTGGCTGTCCAGGGAGGCGGTGGGCTCGTCGGCCAGCACCAGTTCGGGTTCGGGGGCCAACGCGCGGGCGATGGCCACCCGCTGGCGTTGGCCGCCTGAGAGTTCGTCCGGGTAGTGGTGTAACCGGTGGCTGAGTCCCACCGCATCCAGGAGCGCGCAGGCCCGCTCGGTGCGCTTCCGAGGATTGGGTTCGTTGAGCTGAAGCAGCAGTTGCACGTTCTGCAGCACCGTCAGCGATGACACCAGGTTGTGGCTTTGGAAGATGAAGCCGATCCTGCGGCGGATCGCCACCCGATCGCGCTCGCTCGCACCGTGTAGTTCCCGGCCGAGCACTTGGAGTGATCCCTCTTCCACGGAGCGCAGCGCGCCGATCAGGGTGAGCAGGGTGCTTTTGCCGCTGCCAGATGGGCCCACCAGCAAGGTCACCTCACCGGCCTTCACCTCGAAGTTGAGACCGTGCAGGATCTGGCTGCGCAGTTCGCCTTCGCCGTAGCTATGGCGAAGATTCTCGGTGACGATTACTGCATGGCCGGCGGCAGCCTGGATTGGTGGGGTGGCTGATGGAGCAGGCATGGAGGCCATCTCAGAACACCGATGCCGGATCGGCATCGCGAAGCTTGCGGATGGCGATGGCTGCAGAGGCTGCACAGATGCCGAGGGTGAGGGCTCCCACCAGGCCAGTCTTGTCTGGAGTCATCTGGATACGGATGCCGGAGGCGGACGTGAGGAAGGCGTACATGCCGGTGCTGATCAAGGTGGCCGGAATGAACGAGGAAACACCCAGCAGGAAGGCTTCCTGGATCACGATCGTCAGGATGAATTGATCGGCAAACCCCATCGCCTTGAGAGTGGCGTACTCCTTGAGGTGGTCACTCACATCGGTGTAGAGCACTTGGTACACCACCACGCCTCCCACGAGCAGGCCCATGATCGTGCCGAAGCCGAAGATCACGCCGAACGATGAGGCGGTGTTCCAGTAATCCCGTTCCTGGGCGATGAGCTCGGCCTTGGTGAGCACCTGCAGTTCGCGGCCGTATTGCTGGCGCAGGAACCGTTGCACGCGAGCGGCGCTGGCGCTCGGATCAAGGCGGATCAGCCCCATGGAGATCTCCCCCTCGTTGATCTGCCGGTAGGCGAGCTGGATGGCTGTTGTGTCACTGCTGATCAGGTTGCTGTCGGCGGCGAACGTGGATCCGAGCCGGAAGAGCCCCATCACCCGGAAGGTCTTGGAGAAGTCCGAAAGGATCAGTTCCTGTTGGCCATTGCTCTGAACCGCTGCTGCGATCGGGCCTGTGTTGCGGTTGCCCAGGGTGTCGAACAGCACATAGTTAGGAGTCTTGAGCACCCCCGCTTGGGCCAGCACATCGGGGAGTTTCAAGACCTGGGCATCCGGGTCGTAGCCGATCAGTCGCAGGCTGGTGGGTTTTACGCCATCCAGTTTCTGCACGTTCACGTTGGCCACGTACAGCGGAATGGTCTGCTTCACGCCCTCCACCCCGAGGGCATTGAACAGCAGCGATTGGGGAAACTGCTGGAAGTTTCCGCTGTTCAGTGTGGCCGGGCTGATCAGGATCAGGTCGGCATCGAGGGCCTCATAGAAGGTGGTGGCGCTGTCGAGCAGTCCAGATTGGAAGCCCAGCTGCATGTACATCAGCAGCGCAGCGAAGCCGATGCCGGTCACGGCCACCAAATAGCGGATGGGCTGTCGCTTCAGCTGAAGCCAGGCCAGGGGCAGGTCGGCCAGGTTGAGGCCGCCCAACAGGCGCCGGAGCCAGCTCATGGATCGAAGCGCACGGTCACGTTCAAGCCGCTGAGGCGAGAGACCCGCTCGCGATCGGCTGGATTGAGGTTGAGCTTTACCAGCACCACCCGGGCATTCACGTCGTTGTTGGAGTTGGTGGCAAATAGGTCGCGGTCAGACACCACGCCGATGATGGATTCCAGCTGAGCTCGCAGGTTGCCCTTGAAGCCACCGCTCTCAGGCCGAACCGTGGCCCCTTGGCCAAGGGACAGCCGAGCCACATCGCTCTGGAACACCTGCGCCCACACCTGCATTTGGTCCGTGCGCCCAATCAGCGCAAGACCTTGGTCGGTTTCCTTCATGCCCGGCCAGCTGTAGATGCGGATCAGGTTGCCGTCGAGGGGTGAGCGGATTTCGGCGGCGTTGAGCTGCTGACGGGCCTTGACCACCGCAGCTTGCGCTCCGACAATATCGGCCTGTTTGGTGATGATGCTGGCGGAGGTTTTGGCCAGTTCTTCTTCGGAGATGGCGCCGTCGGCATAGAGCTGGCTACCGCGGCTCTTGCTGATCTTTAGGAACGGCAGCAGGGCTTGGGTGGAGACCAGATTCGACTCAGCCTGATCGAGCATGGCCTTGAGCTGGCCGTAGCTGCTCAGACGGGTGAGCAGCTGCCCCTTGCTGATCGGATCGCCCTCGTTCACGAACCAGCGATCCACCACCTCATTGCCACCGGCTGTGCCGGCCGGGACAGCCAGTTTCACCAGGCCGCCACTGGGAGTGAGGCGCCCCAGTGCGGTCACCTGCTGGATCAGGGGAGCCTTGGGACTGGGCGCGGGTTTCGGGCGGGTCACGCTCCAGCCGACAACGGCCGCACCACTGATGAGGGCACCGATAAGCCAGGGGCGGTAGCGCTGAACCCAGGGAAAACCCTGCTGCGGGCTCGTGGCGGCCATGAATGTTGGCAAGTTGGCAAACTTTAGGCGGAGCGCACCACTAACATCCGATCGCCACGACCGACTTCGGGATGCGCCGCGTCACCTTGCAGGCTGGAGAGTACGTCTACAAACTCGACGACCCGAGCGAGAGTGTTTATCTGGTCCGCTCCGGCAAGGTCGAGCTCACCACCCCTTACCCGGAAACCGGCGAGGGCGTGGACTCATCCCATGGGCCTGGCCGTGTGTTTGGTGAGGTTGAGGTGATCGATGGCCGCACCCGCACGTCCAATGCGCGCGTCGCTTCCACGGTTGACCTGATGCAGATTGATCGGGAGGAGCTGATGGACATCCTCTACGCCCATCCTGAGAAGAGTCTGATTCTCGGCAAGAGCACCTTTGATCGGCTGCGGGAACTGTTCAGTGAAGAATCCCTGGACTCTGAGCTGGCCCGGCTTCGTGAGGAGATGCAGCTCAGTATCCGAGAGGCTGTTGTGGCCCACGAATCGCGGGTGGTGAAGAGCCACAACGGCATGGCCGCCATCGGTGTGCCGATCGTGTTGATGGTGGCTCTGGCTGTAGGGGCCTATTGGTTCTTCCACCGCGGCTGAGGCCCCAGTTCTGTTTGTTCTCGATTTCCTGTCATGCGCAACGAGCCCACCCCTGATGAGAAGGCGGCAGCCTTCGACAGCTTTCGTGATGACCTGACCAAGTCTGTTGGTCAAGGAATGGAAGACCACGAGTCGAAGATGACCAAGATGGGCTTTCTCTTCCTGGGGATCTTCGTGGGTGTGATCGCCCTCGCCGCCCTACTTCCATAAGCCAAAAAAGACCCACCAAGAACTGGCATTCCAGGTTCTTGGTGGGCGATTTTGCTGACGGGCTGTTGATTTGGGCGATCGTTTGACAGCCCAGGCCTGGATCAGACCGCAGCCTTCTGATTGTCGAGTAGGCCCTTGAGCTTGGCCAGTTCACCGGCCCAACGGGGATCGGGAGCGCCTTCCTCCACGCTGTCGCTGTGGACCACCTTGTTCACGGCCTTGCGGGCCACGGGTGTGCTGCCGGGGGCTCCACCGGGGCGGCGATCGTTGCCCCGCCGCTCGTCACGACGCTCGGAGCGCTCGATCCGCAGGTTGTTGCCGCCGAAGTCACGGCCATTCAGCTGCTCGATCACGGCATCAGCCACCTTCTCGTCGTCCACGTTGGCGAAGCCGAAACCACGGCCGGCACCGGTTTCGCGGTCTTGGACGGCCTTGAAGCGGATGCCTTCACCCACCGAGGCGAACAGCGCATCGAGTTCCTTGGCCTCGAAGTTCTGCGGCAGGTTGCCGACGTACAGACGAACGCTCATGGGATCAGGGGAGAGGGAAGAGGGGAAGAGTTCTGGCTGGTCGGGGTCACTGACTGACGCGGCGTGCCGAGATCCCGACTTCCGTGTTCGACGTGTTGTTTGGACGTGGACGCCTGCCTTGGGAGGCGATCCCGTCGATTCAGTGCTGCAGATGAATCCGATGTGGAGAATGCAGCGGTGCCCTAACTGGCGCGAATCAGGTCGTTGGTAACGCCTTTGCCGACAAAGTTAATCACGGCGTGGTGCCGTTTCGCTACTGCCGGGGGTGGATCTGAGCCACACCTGCGCCTGCTCCAACGCCTGCTCTCGCGTGTGGATCCGCCCGAAGGCTTGCTCGAGCATCAGGTGATCCAGCAGTGCACCGAGCTGCGGGGAGGGGCGTAGGCCCAGCTCCCGCTGCAGGCTGCCGCCATCCATGGCGGCGCGGGGATGGAACAGGGGATCGCTGGGGTCACGCCAGCGGGCGAGCCAGGCCTGGGCCTGCTCCGGTGGCCAGCCCAGTAGCAGCGCGGGCAGATCGGCCTCTAACTGCCGGTGCAGTTGCAGCCGATCGGTCTCCGGCAGGGCGGTGGCGGCGGCTGCAGGAGCCGTGGCGCCAAGCCGATGTTGCCAGTGGCGCAGGCGCTCCACCCGCTGCTGCCACTTGCGGCTGCTGCGCAGGGCCTGCAGCACCTGGGCGTCGAGCACGGCCGCCAGTCTGGCCAGGGGCAAGGCCTCCAGGGTTTCCTCGGTGCTCAGGCCTGCGGCCACGGCCCTGGCGGGGGTGAGGGCCTCCAGCGCGTTCGGGCCTGCCTGGCTGGTGCCGGGGGGTGCCCAGGGCTGCAGCAGGCCGCAGTGGAGGGTCTGCTGCAGTCCGCGCTGACCCTGTGGCGCGCCGGCCAGTTTCTCCAGTTCTGCTAGAACCCGCTCCCCTGCCACCGTGGCGATCCGGCCGTGGTGCTGTTGGATCCAGGCCCAGGTGCGGGCCTCCAGCTCAAATCCCAGCTCGCTGGCCAGCCGCAGCCCCCGCAACAGGCGCAGGGGGTCGTCGAGCAGATTCGCCTCGCTTACCGCCACCAGCGCGCGCTCCTGCAGGTGGCCCAGGCCTCCCGTGGGGTCCAGCAGCGCGGCATGGGGCTCGAGGGGGAGCGCGATGGCGTTCACGGTGTAGTCCCGCCGGCGCAGATCCGCCTCCAGGCTTGGTCCCTCCTGGCGGGCCAGGTCCACACTCCAGCCCCGGATCGCCAGGCGCGCGATGGATCGCTCGGCATCTAGCACCACGGTGCTGCCGCCATGGCGGCGGCTCAGCTGTCGGCAGAGGTCCAGGGCATCCGTGGGCACCACCAGGTCGAGGTCGGGCTTGCTGCCCAGCCGATCCAGCAGGGCATCTCGCACGGCCCCTCCCACTAGGGCTGTGCCAGCGGGGAAGGCCTCCCGGGGAATGGGCCATCCCTCGGCCGCCAGGCGTTGCCAGGCCAGGGCCGCATCAGCTATGGCATCCCTGCTGGCGCCGGGAGGAGTCACAATGGCGCCATCCGCACCGGCTACGGGCATGTGCATCTGCGTGGACTGCCGCTGGGTCGACCAGTGCCAGGCCTACCACGCGGTGGAACGGCAGCATGGCGTGCCCCACCTGACGCCGCAGCCCTCCTTCGTGCCGGAAGCTCCCAGGATTCATGTGCAGGTGATAACGCTGCCCCGCCACCAAGTCGGGGTGGAGTGGGATGTGCGCGCCTGCGCCAGCTTCGAGGCAGAACCGGGCCGCTGGCAGTGCCTGCGGCCCGGTCTGGCGGTGCCCACATGAGTGGCTCGTCGTTGCTGCTGGCGCTGCACAGCTCCAGTGAAACCTTCGCCCTCGCCGTTCAGGTCCTGACGGACGACCACCCGGCCCAGGTGGCCAGTTTTCCCCTCGGGCGCCGGCTCTCCAACGACCTACTCGTCTGTGTGGAGGAGCTGCTGCCGGCGGACCAGTGGCCCCGGATCGGCCGGCTGGTGGTGGCCACCGGTCCGGGAGGGTTCACCGGCACCCGCCTCACCGTGGTGTTTGCCCGCACCTTGGCCCAGCAACTGGCCATCCCCCTGCATGGCTACAGCAGTTTTCTGCTGATGGCCCATCGCCTGGCGGCTCCGGGCCAGGTGATGGCAGAGGTGCCGCGTTTCTGGCTCACCCAGGAGTTGCCGCGGCGTGGGGTGGTGGCGGGTTGCTATGGCCCCGCCACCAACGGCGCTATGGCCGAGCTTGAGCCACCGCGGCTGTTCCGTGGCGGCGAGGGCCTGCCCGCCGAACCTCGGCATCCAGCGGTGGTGGATCCGGAGCCTGATGTTCTGCAGTTGCTGCAGCTCGGCCAGCGGGCGGCCGCCGCCCAGCTGCCGGGGCCCTGGCAACCGGTGCTGCCCCTGTATCCCACCAGCCCGGTGGATGGACTGTGACGACTGATCATCGCCAGCGCCGTCGTCGCCGGCTGCGACCCCGTCGCTCCGGGGGGCTGCGCTGGTGGGGGCTGCTGGCGGTCGTCTCCCTGCTGTGGCTGTCCCGGGGGCTGTGGCTCCCCCCCGCGCCGGCACCGCAACTGATCCTGGTGCTGGGTGGTGATGTGGAGCGGGAGCGGGTGGCCGGTGCGCTGGCTAAGCGCGATGGCCTGCCGGTGCTGGTGAGCGGTGGCAGTAACCCCGAATACGCCACCTGGCAGTTCGGGCGTCAGGGGCTGGATGTGGGCCGCGTGCAGCTCGATTACCGCGCCACTGACACCCTCAGCAATTTCACCTCCGTGGTGGATGAGCTCAAGCGCGCCAAGGTGCGCCACGTGCTTCTGGTGACTAGCCGCGATCACATGGCGCGAGCCCTACGGGTGGGCCGCATCGTGGCGGGCAGCCGGGGCATTGCCTTGACACCGGTGGAGGTGCCCTGCGGCAACCGCTGCATGCCGGAAGGGGAGCGCAAGGTGTGGGGTGATACAGCCCGCGCCGCCCTGTGGGTGCTCACGGGCCGCGACCTTAAGCGCTGGGCGGCAGAGCACTTCGGGCCGCTGCTGGAGGAAGTGCAGGACCGCTGATCAGGCCCTGATCCAACAGGGCATTGATCTGGGCCTGGCATGCGGCGGTGGCTGCATCCAGATCCGCCCGTTTGCGGGAGGCCGGAGGGGGGATCGGCGTGCCAATCCGGATGTGTACCGGCACGAGTCGGGCCTGCCTGGATCCGGTGCCCAGGGCCCTGTGGCTGTTGATGATGGCCACCGGCAGCAACGGCACGCCGGCCCGGGCCGCCAGCAGGGCGGCACCGGCCTGGGGATCGTTCACCCGGCCATCGGCCTGGCGGGTGCCATCGATGAACACGCCGGTGGCCCAGCCCTGCTCCAGGCGGTCGGTGGCGGTGCGGATGGCTTCACGGTCGCTGGCCCCGCGGGCCACCGGGTAAGCGCCGCAGGCGCGGATGATCGGCCCCAGCAGCGGCACCTTGAACAGCTCGGCCTTGGCCATGAAGGCCACGGGGCGGCCCAGGGCATGGCCCAGCAGTGGTGGATCCAGGTGCGAGCCGTGGTTCGCCACCACCACCAGGGCGCCCTCCATCGGCACGTTGGCATTGCCTGCGGTGCGGCCGCGGAATAGCAGCCGGTAGATCGGGAATACCAGCAGGTAGCTCACGATCCGGTAGGTGAGGCTGGGGCGGGGGGTGCGGATCAGCGCTGGTGGGTCGGCGGGTCGTCGGCCGCGCAGAAGCCGCCTCACAGGCCCAGGTCGGCGGCGCCGGCAATCTGGGCGGTGCTCACACCCTCGCAGCTGCGCTTGATCAGGCCGCTGAGCACGTTGCCCGGGCCTATCTCCACGGCGGTGGCCAGGCCATCGGCGCTGAAGCGTTCCATGGTTTCGCGCCAGCGCACGCCGGTTGTCATCTGGTGGCGCAGGCGTGCCTTCAGGGCCTCGCCGTTGGTTTCAGGGGTTGGGTCGGTGTTGCTCAGCACCGGGATGCTGGCGTTGCTGAAGGGCACTCCCTCCAGGGTGGTGCCGAAGGCCGCGGCGGCTTCCGCCATGAAGGGGGAATGGAAGGCCCCGCTCACCGCCAGGGGGATGGCGCGCTTGCAGGTGAGCGCGCTGCTCACCGCGGCCACCGCTTCGGGGCTGCCGGAGAGCACCACTTGGGCGCTGCTGTTGTCGTTGGCGATCACCACGGCGTCGTTAGCGGCCACAAGGGCCTCCAGTTCGCTGCGATCGAAGCCCATCACGGCTGTCATGGCCCCACCGCCAGCGGCGGCCATCAGCTCGCTGCGGGTCTTCATCAGGGCTAGTCCGGTGGTCACGTCAAACACGCCGGCTGCATAGAGGGCCACCAGCTCCCCGAGGCTGTGGCCCGCCACCACATCTGCCATGCGGCCCTGGGCCTTGAGGCCATCCACCAGCAGGCTCTCGATCACGAACAGGGCCGGCTGGGTGTTGCGGGTGTCGTTGAGGTCGCTGAGTTCACCGTCGGCTTCGCCCGTGCAGATGGCCAGGAGGTCGCGGCCCAGCAGTTCCGACGCGGCGGCGAAGCGCTCCTGGGCCCCGGGCAGCTCCAGCACACCAGCCGCCATGCCGACCTTCTGAGATCCCTGTCCAGGAAACACCCAGGCAATGCCCATGGCCACTTGCTTTGCACGTTGGGGGGGAGATTAGGCCGCGGGACTGGTTCAGCCCTGTGGGCCAGTCCAGCGCAGCAGGGCCCCACCCCAGCTGAGGCCTGCGCCAAAGCCACTGCTGGCGATCAGGTGGCCGGGCAGCACCCGCCCATCTTTCACCGCTTCATCGAGCATCAGTGGAATGGTGGCCGCGGAGGTGTTGCCGTAGTTGGCCAGGTTGCTCAGCACCCGTTCATGGGGAATCTGGAAGCGATCAGCCACGGCATCGAGGATGCGCTGGTTGGCCTGATGCAACAGCAGCCACTGCAGGCTCTCGGCACTGGTGCCGGTGGCCTCCAGTAGCTCCTTGAGTACGGCGGGCACTTCCCGCACGGCGAACTTGTAGACCTCCTGGCCGTTCATGCGCAGGGGTGCAAAGCCCCCCACCTGGGCCGTCACACTGCCCAGCAGGGCCTGACGGCTGTCGGTCTGGGCCAGGGTGAGGCAGCTGTTGCGGCTGCCATCGGAGCGCATGCGGAAGCCCAGCAGGCCGTTGTCGGCCTCGGAACAGGCTTCCACCGCCACGGCGGCGGCCCCATCGCCGAACAGCACACAGGTGGTGCGGTCGTCCCAGTCCACCCAGCGGCTGAGCTGGTCTGCACCGATCACCAAGGCGCGGCGCATGGAGCCGCTACGCAGGTATTGGCTGGCAGTGATCAGTGCGAACAGAAAGCCGCTGCAGGCGGCGGTGAGGTCAAAGGCCACGGCATTGCTGGCCCCTAGGGCACCCTGCACGCGGGGAGCGGTGCCGAACAGATCGTCCGGGCTGGAGGTGGCGAGCAGGATCAGATCCACCTCTTGTGGACTCCAGCCCGCATGGGCCAGGGCCGCCGATGCGGCGCGGGTGGCCAGCAGTGTGAGGGGCTCTTCGGGGGAGCACACCCGCCGGGCACCGATGCCCGTTCGGGTGCGGATCCACTCATCGCTGGTGTCGACCCGCTCGCTCAGTTGCTGGTTGCTGATGCTGATGGCGGGTATGGCGCTGCCGCTGCCCACGAGGGCCATCCCGTATGTACCCATCTGGCCCAGCAACACCGGTTCAGCCCACAGGTGGGCTCAGTCAACCACAGGCCACGGCCACGCCTGGGGTCTCGCTGAGGCGGTGAAGATCGTCCATCACGCCATGGCTGGCGGCGGAGTGGGCCAGGCGCAGGGCGCTCACCACCGAGAGGGCCTTGCTGCTGCCATGGCCGATCACGCAGATGCCATCCACCCCCAGGAGCAGCGCCCCGCCGTGCTCGGCGTGATCGAGGCGTTTCTTGATACGCCGCAGGTTGCTCATCAGGAAGGCGGATCCCACCTTGCCGCGGCGGCCACGGGGCAATTCCGCTTTGAGCACATCGAGCAGCACGCTGCCCACGCTCTCCAGGAATTTCAGCAACACGTTGCCAGTGAAGCCGTCGCACACCACCACGTCGAAGGCGCCCGAGAGCACGTCACGCCCCTCGCAGTTGCCGGCGAAGTGAAAGCGGCTCTCCGCCTGGAGTAGGGGGTAGGTCTTGAGGGCCAGCTCGTTGCCCTTGCACTCCTCTTCGCCGATGTTGAGCAGGCCGATCCGGGGCTGGGCCACCTGCAGCACATCACGGCTGTAGATGTTGCCCAGCAGCGCCCACTGGTGCAGATAGCCGGGCTTGCAGTCCATGTTGGCGCCCACATCCAGCACCAGCACCTGCTTGGCGGGGTCTTTGGTGGGGAACAGGGCCCCGATGGCGGGGCGATCGATGCCCTTGAGGCGCCCCAGCCGGAAGATCGCCGAGGCCATCACGGCGCCGGAGTTGCCGGCCGAATACACAGCGGTGGCCTCGCCCTGTTTCACCAGGTCCATGGCCACGTTGATGCTGGCGTCGCGCTTCTTGCGCACCACCGTGGCCTCGTCATCCATGCCCACGGAGGGGCCACTGGCCACGATCTGGATCAAGCCGTTCCGCTGGGCTGTGTGGAGCTCATCCGCCAACCCGAGGCTGGCCACGGCGGCCTCCACTACGGCCGTTTCGGCCACGAACTTGATGCGCAGGGGCAGCAGCTGCACGGCCCGCAGGCAGCCTTCGAGGATCGGACCAGGGGCGTAGTCGCCGCCCATGCCATCCACCGCCACCCAGAGGCGATCGGCGTCCTTGATCTCGAGCTCGCTGCTACCACCGGCTCCCTGTTGCAAACGGCGCAGGGGATCGAACACCAGCGGTTGCAGCAAGGTGTTGGCGGCGGCCCCCGCGGCGTTCGCCGCAACCCCGGCAGCATTGCCGGCGGCTCCAGCTACCTGGCCGGCGGCGGAAGCTGTACCTACGGCGGTGCCCACCAGACTGGTCACCGCCGCATTGCGGCGATACCAGATCACCAGACGGCGAATGGCCTTGGGCCGCGAACGACGGGCGTTCGCGCCAGGACCTGGGGCGTCAGTTGGCTTCGGGGGCAACGGCTTCAACGATGCGCTGGAACAGGTAACCCGTGCCACGAGCCGTGAGGATCAGCTCGGGATTGGCGGGGTCATCTTCCAGTTTGGAGCGCAGCCGGGAGATGTGGACGTCCACCACCCGCGTGTCCACGTGCCGTTCGGGGGTGTATCCCCACACGTCCTTGAGGATTTCGCCGCGGCTGAAGGGCTCGCCGCTGCGTCCTACAAGCAGTTCCAGCAGGCTGAATTCCATGCCTGTCAGGCGGATGCGCTCGTCGCCGCGGTACACCTGGCGCTTGTTGGTGTCGATCCGCAGCTCACCCACCTGGATCACCCCGGAGTTCGGGATTCCGGCCGCCTGGTCCTTGTCCACGCGGCGCAGCACGCAGCGGATGCGGGCCTCCAGCTCCTTCGGGCTGAAGGGCTTCACCACGTAGTCGTCGGCGCCCAGTTCCAGGCCGGTGATGCGGTCCGCCACGTCGCCCAGGGCGGTGAGCATCACGATCGGCACGTCCGATTCCTTGCGCAGCTCCTGGCACACGCCGTAGCCGTCGAGCTTGGGCATCATCACGTCGAGCACCACCAGATCGGGGCTAGTGCGCCGGAAGGCCTCAAGTGCCTCAAGGCCATCGCAAGCCGTGACAACCTGATAACCGATCATCGACAGGCGCGTCTCGAGGATGCGCCGGATGCTGGCTTCGTCATCGACGACCAGGATCGTTTCCTTGGCGGGGGCTGAGGCCGTCATTGCGCCACTCTGACCAGGCGGGTTAAGTAGTTCGACCTACTGAAAAGGTCGGCGGGCCCCTGGGTTCACCTGAAGCCACCTTTCTTCATACACCGTTTTGGCGCGCGCCACCACCACCTACGTCTGTCAGAGCTGCGGTGCGCAGACCCGCCAGTTTTTCGGACGCTGCTCGAGTTGCGGCAGCTGGAACAGCCTGGTGGAGCAGGTGGCGGCGGCCACCGATACCCGTCGCCGTCGCCCCGTGGCCCCTGCCGCCGAGGCGGCAATCCCTGCCCAGCCCCGCCGTTCTGAGCCCATCCATGCGGTGGGGGATCGCCCGCTGCAGCGGCTGAGCAGCGGCTACGGCGAGCTTGATCGGGTGCTGGGCGGTGGCCTGGTGCCCGGCTCGCTGGTGTTGTTGGGGGGCGATCCCGGGATCGGTAAATCCACACTGTTGCTGCAGAGCGCCCAGGCCATGGCGGCACGCCACTCCGTGCTCTATGTGAGCGCGGAGGAATCGGCCCAGCAGGTGAAGCTGCGCTGGCGGCGCTTGGCGGATCCACTGGAAGCCGGCGCGGCGGAGGCCGATGGGCCCGGGGCTGCGTTGCAGTTGCTGGCGGAAACCGATCTCGAGCTGGTGCTGCAGGAGTTAGAGGCGTTGCGGCCGGCCGTGGCGATCATCGACAGCATCCAGGCGCTGCACGACGGCGAGCTCAGCAGTGCGCCCGGTTCCGTGGCCCAGGTGCGCGACTGTGCGGCGGCCCTGGCCCGCATCGCCAAGCGCCAGGACACGGCCCTGCTGCTGGTGGGCCACGTGACCAAGGAAGGCATGCTCGCTGGCCCCAAGGTGCTGGAGCACCTGGTGGATGCGGTGCTGACCTTTGAGGGGGATCGCTTTGCGACCCACCGCCTCCTGCGGGCGGTGAAGAACCGCTTTGGCGCCACTCACGAGCTGGGGGTATTTGAGATGCGCGGCCAGGGACTGGCGGAGGTCATCAATCCCAGCGAGCTGTTCCTCGGCAGCGATGAACCCAGTGCCGGCACCGCCACGATCGTGGCCTGTGAGGGCACCCGGCCGCTGGTGGTGGAACTGCAGGCCCTGGTGAGTACCACCAGCTACGCCAGTCCCCGCCGCACCGCCACGGGTATCGGCACCAATCGCCTGCACCAGATCTTGGCCGTGTTGGAGAAGCATCTAGGCCTACCCCTCTCCCGCTTCGACTGCTATCTCGCGGTGGCGGGTGGCTTGGAGGTGGAGGAGCCGTCGGCCGATCTGGGGGTGGCTGCGGCGGTGGTGGCCAGCTACCGGGATCTCATCCTGCCCCCGGGCACGGTGTTGATCGGTGAGCTGGGGTTGGGGGGGCAGCTGCGGCCCGTGGGCCAACTGGAATTGCGCCTGCAGGAATCGGCGCGCCTGGGCTTCCGCCGGGCGGTGGTGCCCAAGGGCAGTGGCCTGGGGCGCCTGGCGGCCGGCCTCGATCTCCAGTTGTTGGAGGCCGGCAGCGTGGCCGAAGCCCTGGTGGCCGCCCTGGGGGTGAACCCGGCGGACGATCGGCCCTAGCGGCCCTGGCCCTCGCGATCAGAAATACACGTCCACGCTGCCGCGACCGCTGGTCTTCAGCCAGTTTTGGGCCTCGATGTAGTTGTTCGGCGCCAGGCGAATGGCCTTGCCCCAGAAGTCGGCAGCCAGGTCGAAGCGGCGATCGGATTCGTCGGCATCGCCCTGTTCCTCGGCGATGCAGCCCAGGTGGTGGTGAATCACCGCCATGTTGTTGAGGGCCTGGGGCATCTTGCTGTTCAGATCCAGGGCCTGGCCGTAGTTCTCGAGGGCTTTTTCGTGCTCGCCGTTGCTGGCGAACACCAGGGCCATGTTGTAGAGGATGAAGGCCCGGTCATTAGGGTCGTCCTCGAGGGTGAGGGCCTCCTTGTAGTTGTCCAGTGCCTCGGCGTACTCCCCGTCGGCCTGGGCGCTCATCCCATCGCGGTAGTAGGCGAAGGCCTCCTTGGCCCGCTGGTTGGTGGGCAGCACCTTGAGGATCAGGTCCGCCATCACCGTGAAGCTCTTGTCGATGAAGTTGTCGTTGCGCTGGGAGCGGGGCACGGCGGGATTCAGAGCTGTGTGCTCCCATCCTCACCTGCGCGAACCGTGGGCTGGCGCTGTCTTTTGCACTCCCTAGCCTGTAAGCCCTTGATGGCCTGCCCTTTGGCACCCTCGGCGCCCAGTTCCGTGGCTCCGCTGCTGTTGGAGGTGGAGGGGATGAAATGCGGTGGCTGTGTCCGGGCCGTGGAGGAGCGGCTGCTGGCCCAGCCCGGTGTGCGCCAGGCCAGCGTGAATCTGCTCACCCGCACGGCCTGGATCGGTCTCGATCCAGGGTTATTGGAGGGGCCTGAAGTCGATCCCGCCACGCCCCTGATCACGGCACTGGCGGGCCCCGGCTTTGCCGCCCGCCGCCGCGAGCAGGAGAGCCTGCCTCTCAGCGCGGCGGAGCGGCAGCAGCGGCGCAGCTGGTGGCAGAACTGGCGCCAGCTGGTGGTGGCCCTGGGCCTGCTGTTGGTGTCGGTGTTGGGGCACCTGGCTGAGCCGGGTTTGGTGGACATGCGCCTGCATGCCCTGGTGGCCACCCTGGCCCTTGCCGGCCCTGGCCGTTCGATCTTGGTGGGTGGTGCCCGCTCGGCCCTGGCGGGCGTGCCGGGCATGGACACCCTGGTGGGTCTGGGCATGGGCAGCGCCTATCTGGCCAGCCTGGTGGCTTTTATCTGGCCGGCGGTGGGCTGGCAGTGCTTCTTCAATGAGCCGGTGATGCTGCTGGGCTTTGTGTTGCTGGGGCGGTTCCTGGAGGAGCGGGCCCGGTGTCGTACCGGCCGCGCCCTAGAGGAGCTGGCACAACTGCAGCCCGATACCGCCCTGTTGGTGATGGGCGATCCGGCGGATCCTGAGCTGACCGCCCGTCCTGTGCGGGTGGGGGCCCTGCGGCCGGGAGATCGGGTGCGGCTGTTGCCGGGCGACCGGGTTCCGGTGGACGGCCTGGTGCTGCAGGGTTTGTCTGCGGTGGATGTCTCGAGCCTCACGGGCGAAGCGCTGCCGCTGCAGGCGCAGGCCGGCACGGAGCTTGCGGCCGGCAGCCTCAATCTCGATGGGCCCCTCACCGTGGAGGTGTTGCGCCCAGGTGCCGAGAGTGCCGTGGCCCGCATCATTCACCTGGTGGAGCAGGCCCAGGCCCGCAAGGCACCGATCCAGGGCCTGGCCGATCGGGTGGCGGGGCGCTTCACCCTGGTGGTGCTGGCCCTGGCTGCGGCCACCTTCGTGTTCTGGTGGCGCTGGGGAACCCTGGTGTGGCCCCAGGTGCTGGCCGCTGCCCCATCGGCCCATCTGCATGGCGGACATCAGAGCCTGGGCATGGGCGCGGAAACGCCCCTGGCCCTGGCCCTGCAGCTCAGCATTGCCGTGCTGGTGGTGGCCTGCCCCTGCGCCCTCGGCTTGGCTACCCCAACCGCCATCACCGTGGGCACGGGCCGTGCCGCCCAGGCAGGCGTGCTGTTCCGCGGCGGCGATGCGATCGAAACCGCCTCCCGCCTGGACACCCTGCTGTTCGACAAAACCGGCACCCTCACCCTGGGGCGTCCGCTGGTGACGGCCCTGGAGCCGGGAGCCGTCGGTGCCGATCGGCTCATCCAGATCGCCGCCAGCCTCGAGGCCCAGAGCCGCCATCCCCTGGCCCATGCCCTGCTGCAGGAGGCCCAGCAACGCCAGCTGGTGCTGTTGCCCCTCAACGACTGCCGCAGCGAGTCGGGGCAGGGGGTCACAGGGCGGTTGCTGGATGGCGTTCGCTGCTGGGCGGGCCGCTCCCCGTGGCTGGAGGCCCAGGGCGTGACGTTGGCTGAGCCCTGGCGCCGCTGGGAGCAGCAGCAGGGGGAGCAGGGGGCCACGGTGCTGGCGGTGGCGCAAGGGCAGGAGCTGCTGGGCCTTGTGGCCGTGCACGATCAGCCCCGGCCCGATGCGGGCTCAACCCTGGCCACGCTGCAAGCCATGGGGCTGCGGCTGGGGGTGCTCAGTGGTGATCGCCGCGGGGCGGTGCAGCAGCTCGGCCGAGCCCTGGGGATCCCTGAGGCGGGCCTGGCCTGGGAGTTGCTGCCCCAGCAGAAACTTGAGCACATCCTTCAGGCCCATCAGCAGGGGTTGGTGGGGATGGTGGGGGATGGCATCAATGACGCACCTGCTCTGGCGGCGGCCGATCTGGGGATTGCCGTGGGCACCGGCACCCAGGTGGCTCTGGAAACGGCCGATGTGGTGGTGTTGGGCGATCGGTTGGAGGCCGTGGCGATGGCCCTGCAGCTGGCCCGCCGCACCATGGCGAAGGTGCGGCAGAACCTGGCCTGGGCCTTCGGCTACAACCTGGTAGTGCTGCCCATCGCCGCGGGCCTGCTGCTGCCAGGCTTCGGTGTGGTGCTCTCCCCTCCGCTCGCTGCCCTGCTGATGGCCCTCAGTTCGATCACCGTGGTGGGCAATGCCCTGCTCCTGAACCGTGGTGTGTGAGGCACTAGCCAGCCTGCAACCACTGCCGCGCGGGCGTTTTGTGGTGTTGGAGGGCATTGATGGCTGCGGCAAAACCACCCAGCTCGAGCAACTCCGCGCCTGGCTACCCCAGAGCGGGTTGATGCCAGCGGGGGCGGAGCTTCTGGTGACCCGCGAACCCGGTGGTACGGCCCTGGGCCAGGCTCTGCGTCAGTTGCTGCTCCATCCCCCCGGCGATACGGCCCCCGGCAGCACCGCCGAACTCTTGCTCTACGCGGCTGATCGGGCCCAGCACGTGCAGCAGCGCATTGCGCCGGCACTGGAGGCGGGCCACTGGGTGGTCAGTGATCGCTTCGCCGGCTCCACCGCCGCCTATCAGGGCTACGGCCGCGGCTTGGATCTCGAGCTGATCGATCAACTGGCTGCCATGGCCACCGCAGGCCTGCAGCCCGATTGCACCCTGCTGCTGGAGCTGCCCTTGGCAGAGTCGCTGCGGCGACGGGGCCACCGGCCTGCAGACCGGATCGAGGCCAGCGGCGAGGCCTTTCTGGCCAGGGTGTGCGCGGGCTTTGGCGCCCTTGCGGCCCAGCTGGGCTGGGCGCGTGTGGATGCCACTCCCGCACCGGCCGCCGTGGCCGCGGCCATTCGCGCCGAACTGCAGCGCCGTTTCCCTGTCCATGGCTGAAGCCACCCCGGCACTGTTCGAGGGCCTGCTGGGCCAGGCGCCCGCCACCACCCTGCTGCTGGCCGCCCTGCAGCAGCAGCGCCTGGCGCCGGCCTACCTGTTCGCCGGCCCCGATGGGGTGGGCCGCAGCCGGGCAGCCCTGCGGTTTCTGGAGGGGGTGATTGCGGGGCCGCAGGGATCGGCGGCGGTGCGGCGGCGGCTGGAGGAGGGCAACCATCCCGATCTGCTTTGGGTGGAGCCCACCTATTCCGATAAGGGCCAGCTTCTGGCGGCTTCCCAGGCTGCCGCAGCTGGGGTGAGCCGCAAGGCGCCTCCGCAGCTGCGGCTGGAGCAGGTGCGAGGCGTGTCCCAGTTCCTGGCCCGCCGGCCCCTCGAGGCCGGCCGTTGCCTCGTGGTGATCGATGCAGTGGAGGCGATGGCCGAGGGGGCCGCCAATGCCCTGCTGAAAACCCTGGAGGAGCCGGGCGATGGGCTGTTGATTTTGTTGAGTGCTGCCCCGGATCGCCTGCTGAGCACCATCCGCTCCCGCTGCCAGACGGTTTCCTTCTCCCGCCTCAGCCCTCAGGACCTCGCGCAGGCGCTGCGCACTGTCGAGGCGCCAGCGCCGCAGGACGAGCCCTCAGCCCGGCCCGACCCGCCAGAATTGCTGGAGCTGGCTGCCGGCTCCCCAGGGGCACTGCTGCAGCACCGGCAGCAGTGGCAGGCGCTGCCTGATGGCCTGGTCCAGCGCCTGAGCACCTTGGCGGCCAGCCCGGTGGAGGCCCTGGGGCTGGCCCGCGATCTGTGCGAGGCGCTGGATGTGGAACAGCAGTTGTGGTTGCTGGATTGGTGGCAGCTGCAGTTGTGGCGCCGCCACCTGAATGCGGCTCAGCAGCGGCGCCTGGACACCCTGCGGCGGCAGCTGCGGGCCTTTGTGCAGCCACGCCTGGCCTGGGAGGTGGCGTTGCTGGAGCTCTCGGGGGCGGTGAGTGCCTGAGGGGGCTAAGCCGCGGCCTTGCGGGTTTGGCGCACGTCCTGGATCACGCTCGCCAGCTCCTCGAGCTGGGAGCCGCTGGGCAGCTCGAGGCAGTAGCCAGCGCCATACACCGTTTTGATGAACCGGGGCTTGCGGGGATCGGGCTCGAGCTTGGTGCGCAGGTGGCGGATGTGCACCCGGATGGTCTCGATGTCGTCGTCTGGCTCGTAGCCCCACACCTCCTTGAGGATCAGGGACGGTGCCACGGTTTGGCCATGGCGCTGCAGCAGGCAGTGCAGCAGCTCGAATTCCAGGTGGGTGAGGCGCACGGGCTCATCGAACCAGATCGCCTCAAAGCGCTCGGGCACCAGGGTGAGGCAACCGTAGTTGAGGATTTCGTTGTGCTTGGCGGAGAGGGGGGCCCTGTCGCTGCGGCGCAGTAGGGCCTTGATCCGCACCTGCAGTTCCTCGAGATCGAAGGGCTTGGCGAGGTAGTCGTCGGCGCCGGAGTTGAAGCCACTCACCTTGTCCTTGGTGCTGCCCAGGGCGGTGAGCATCAGCACCGGGATTTTGGCCGTGCGCTCGTCGCGGCGCAGGCGCTGGCACAGGGTGAGGCCGTCCACCTTGGGCAGCATCAGATCCAACAGGATCAGGTCGGGGCCGTATTGCAGGGCCAGGGCCTGGCCCTTGATGCCGTCATCGGCCCGCTGCACGTCGAAGCCGCTGTGTTCGAGGTGGCCTGCCACCAGCTCACGCATGTCACCGTCGTCCTCGATCAGAAGGATGCAGGGCTTCATGGCTGACCTCCTGGCCCGGGGTGGACGAGTGCGCTGTTCATTGCAGTCATTCTCCTCTTCCAATTCAGCTGTTGCACAGGTGATCAACGCCGCGGTGCTGTGCCAATGCCGCTGAAAATCCAGTGCTGGCCAGCGAATTGACGCGATTTCTGCCGCAATTGGCTGCTGCAATCTTCAGTTTTTCTTCCACCCAGGCTGTTGCAATCGCGGGTGGTTTGTTGTGAGGCATGGGCAACCTGGGCCCCGAACCTGGCATGGACAAGAAAAAACCCCAGCCGAGGGGGCTGGGGTTGAAAGAACTCCCCGGGCGGGATTCGAACCTGCGACCAATCGATTAACAGTCGATCGCTCTACCGCTGAGCTACCGAGGAATGCGCCCCGAGCTGGGACCCGAAGACCTTACCTCTCGGCCCTCCCCGGCCGCAAGGGGTTGAGCCGCGATCGCAGCGTGCTGGCGCGTTGCCAGGGGCCCACGCTGCCCCGTTCCACCAGGGCGGCGGCGGCGCACCACTCCAGTTCCTCGAGGCGGTGGGTGATCCACAGGGCTGTGAGCGGCTCCTGGGTGCGGGTGCACAGGGCGTGGATCAGCTCCAGTACCTCCCGCTGGCTGGTTTCATCCAGCAGGGCTGTGGGCTCATCCAGCAGCAGCAACCGGGCCTGGCTGGCCAAGGCACCGGCGATGGCTAGGCGTTGCTTCTGGCCGCCGCTGAGGGTGTGGATGGGGCGCTGGCGAAAGCCCGACAGCCCCACGCTGGCGAGGGCGTCCTCCACGGCGGTGCGCCGTTGCTGGGTGTTGAGCCCTGCCGGCAGGGAGAGCTGGATATCGCTGCCGCAACTGGGCAGCAGCAGCTGGTGATCGGGGTTCTGGAACACCAGGGCACTCTTGAGCGGCCGCTGCAGGCGGCCACGGCTGGGTTCCAGCAGGCCGGCAATCAGGCGGAGCAGCGTGCTCTTGCCGCTGCCGTTGCCGCCCACCAGCATCCAGAGCCCCGGGCCCGGGATGCTGAAACTGCAGTGGTTGAGAGCCGTGTGGCCGGAGGGCCAGGTGAAGCCCAGCTGCTCCACCACCAGGCTGGCCTGGGGCCGCTCAGGCAGTGGCGCCTCAGTCATCAAAACTGAAGCCCGGGCGCTTGCTGCCGCCGCCCATCGCCGACTTTTCATAGGTTTGCACCGCTACTACTTCACTACTCAGCAGGGCGATGTGCTTGCTCTCCTCCTTCTCGCAGGAGAGCTCCAGCAGGCGGGGATGGCCGCTCTCCATGGCTTGCTTCACATGGCCGTAGAGGGCCTCGGCATCCGATTGCTCCTTGCGCTGCACGGCAACGGGCATGGGGCTGAGCTTGAGGGAGAGCTCGACGACGTACACAGGGGAACCAGAAATCGGCCAGTGCCCACTCTGGCGAATGGCGTTGGCGAGGGGGGCTCGCTGAGAGCTTTTACCTATTTCGGGCCGGTTGGGGCGAATCCGAGGCGGTTCATCCACCACAGGGGCGCGGTTCCCCGTACCATTCCCCTGTAACGCTTCATGAAGCCGCTCTCATGACGATCGCTGTAGGGCGCGCGCCGCAGCGGGGATGGTTCGACGTCCTCGATGACTGGCTCAAGCGCGACCGCTTCGTTTTTGTTGGGTGGTCGGGTCTGCTCCTGTTCCCCACCGCCTATCTG
>NZ_JAGQBW010000006.1 GCF_024345835.1 Synechococcus sp. HJ21-Hayes
AGCCCAAGGTCGCTGAGCATGGGGACAACGTCTACCAGAAGGAGCCCGCACAGAAAAATCACGGTGAAAGCAGAGTTGCTGCGTCCCGCGAACGGATCAAGACCCGTTTGTCCAGAGATTCCCTAGGGCCAGAGAGGCTCCTCAGTAGCCCCTGGAGGCGCTCGTGTTGGCAGCGCAAGAACCGCTTGCGCTGCCAACTGTCGTAAGCCTCAGGCTCGAAAACGCCCTCCGAGTCCCCTGCGTGGAGCATGAGCGCCTGTTCCTGAGGGTCTTCCTGTCTCAAGTCGTTGAGACCGAAGCGTTGACGTTGAAGGCTCTGACGTGAGCTGCAGCCGCCTCTTTGGAGGCGATGAGCTGGCGTTGGAGTTCCTCGGGGGATGGGGTTGCTTCGGCCCTGCGGGCTCTCTCCGCCTCGAGGTTTTCCTCCATCCGGCTCAGAGCAGATTCGATTTGCGCGTTCTGCATCAGCTCGTGCTGGAGAGGGCGCTTAACGCCAAGCTCACTGGCCAGATCCGGAGTCATCTCGGCGTGGCCGTCCAAAGCGGCTTGCAGTGCCAAGGAGATGGCGGGCCCGTAGGCGACTTCCGCCTGCTCCGCCATCGCCGGGTTGAGTGCACGGAAGGCGGTTTGCCAGGCAAAGGCACGGCTGTCCTTCCAGCTCCAAGGGGTTACGTCGCTTGGGATAGTCGACGGATCGATCTGAGCAATTTGTGCGGCTTTCAGCAGTTCAGCGATGAGCAGCTGGGGTTTGTCGGTGGATTTCATGGATTGGCCCTGCAGGGTTAGATGTCGATCACCTGCGCGTGCTCGACGCCATCTTCGATGGATTGGAGCTGGTTGCGAATGGCCTGGAGCTGCTTCCGCTGCTCGGCTTCCAGGACGTTTTGGTTCAGGATCTTGAAGCACTCGGCGATGGCACTTGTTCGCGCGTAAGCCTTCACCGCAGGGTCGAGGGCGATGGCCACCAGCTCCTCTGCAAGACGCGGGGCGGCATTGGCCAGGATGCCGTTTGCATTGTTGAGATTTTCGCGGACAACCCGTTCGATGAACTCAGTCGCTCGGGGGTCCTTGGCGTAGCGCCGCAGGGTTGGAGCCTTGATGCCCACTGCTTCTGCGGCTTCTGCCCACTTACTGCCGCTAGCCGCAAGCGTCAGGGCCGTCAGGATCCTTGGCGGAAGTGGCTTTTCGTTGATCACCATCACAACTCCTGCATGGGACAACGTTTACGTCGTGGCGTCACCCCACGCCCGAGTCGTTTGGCGAGACCTGGGGCCCTGCGGCAAGCAAGGTCCTCGGGTTCGATTCCTTCGAACTGCCACTTAGCCCAAGCCATTTGCCCCCAAGCATCTGCTGCAGAGCGGTCTCTACCGAAAAGGGTGGTTGCGACACGGTTGATCCGGCTGAGTTGTATCCACTCCTCCATGGACAAGTGCGCGTCGGCCAAGGGCTGAACTAATGCTTCCCAAAGTGTAACTGTGTTTCGCGATAAATTTCTTTTGTGCTACATTGCTGTCGTCGGTATTTGTGGTGCCTTGTCAGGTTCCCTGGGTGTTGCAAGGCATAAGCAAAACTTGAACCCTGCCCCCTCGGGCAAGGCTTCTCTATGACAGTAAAGCTCATATAAAGTGGCAAAAGTATTGGCAATGCTGTTGTTGGGTCTCTGGCTCTTGGGTTCTACTGTTGCACGCTAGCCGCGTAAAATGTCAGTTAGACGCGGTGCCCCTCTGGCACTGGGTTCTAGGACCACCCAAATCCAATCCAATGAAAACGAATCGCTTTGGTCAGGCGGCGGTTCTGAGCACGGATCAGCTCGATCGCCTCATTGCGGCCCTGCCTGGGCGTCATCACCAAGTTCTGGCAGAAGTGTGCCGTCGGACCGGTTGCCGGATCTCGGAAGGACGCCAGCTCACGTGGGGGTGCGTTTGCCGCGGCGGTGTCACGTTCCCGAAGACAATCACCAAGGGCAAGTTGGCGTCTCGGACGGTGCCCGCTACGCCCAGGCTCCAGGAGATCTTCGCCTGTTGGCGTGAGGACTGGTCGCATCTGAATGGGCGCGATCCTGCAGGCAGTGACTTTGTGTTTCCCGGTCGCTTTGCCGGCCAATGTCTCTCCAGTCGAGCCTTCATGGATGCTCTTGAATTGGCCGCCATGGAGGTGGGCCTGGAAGGCGTCTCAAGCCACTCTTTTCGGCGTTCCGCTCTATCTGCCGCAAGCGAAGCTGGAGTGCCATTGGCGGCGCTTAGAGCGTTGTCTGGGCACCAGTCACTGTCGACACTGCAGCGTTATCTGGAAATCAGTCAGACAGCGAAGGAACAGGCGGCTGCGGCGTTTGCTTGAGGTTCTGAGAAAATGTCGCAACATCGAGATTGTCGCATTTTCCGACAACCTCAGAGGCTGCTGAAAAAGGTTTCTATACCCCCTCCCTTATCCGCGAAGTGCACCAAAGGTGTACTCCAAGATGTTGGTGTTGACGGAGGGGGTATTCAGGCACCCAGAACCAGATTGAATCGGGAAGATTGCCTGAGATTGTCAATAGTGCGGAGGCTTTTCAGCAGCCTCCCAAATCTCTGCAGCACTGCCAGCATTCGGAAAAAGATATGCACGCCACTGCTCTTCTACGGCAGCGCCGGCAGCGGCCTAATGCTCTCGAAATACTTCGTGGCCAACCGGCAGATGGTGGTGACCCGCTCCACTAACTTTACATAGCACTGAATCCATGGTGATCCCGACAATCCACGCAACCGGGGCTACGTGAATAACCTTCTACGCCTGAACATCGCTGAGCTGGCACAGCTGTTCGCCGAGGACTTTGCAAGGATGTGGGGCTATGGCACCCATGCTGACATTTATTCAGCCATAGCCCCTATCAACTCGTCCCTGGCACTGCCATTGCTAGCAACAGTACTGGCCTACTCAGAAGACCGTGGCTCCTTTCTTAAAAGAGACTCAAGCACCTCTGGATCAGAGCCAGAAATTACAACTAGTATATTTTCAACAGTGAAAATAAGTTCTGAGTGCTCCGCGCTGCGAGCGGCACCGCCCCATATAACTCCTTGCGCAAATCTCATCGCATTCTCGGCATCGCCTTCGCTTCGATACTCGAAATAATAAAGCGTACCTCGCTTCCCATTACACGCAAACGATTGGTAATCCTTGCGCTCCGGGTTCATTGCAGCATTTACCGAGGACTTTCCGGAGATAGAGAAAAAAAGACTAGCGTGCGAAGAAGAGGCATGCTCGCCATTGATAGACGCACACTTTGGCGCAATGGCTTTTTCGCTAAGCCTGACATCTGCTATCCCGCGAGCATAGCTCGGCGCAATCTTGCTTCCGACAAAGAGGCAACAAGTAGCAGCGAAGCATACTTGCAAGCAAAGCCTGCTCAGACTTTTTCTTGGCATGATCACTTTAGCCCTCCACAACCACGAATAAAACCAGCATTCAGCAGCCAGATTGACTGCCAACAACATCAGCTTCACTTTGACCCGAGACGACCAGATGCCGACCAAGGGCGGCATCTGTGAAGACAGATGATCCGAGTCACGATTAAGACGGTGATCCACGCATTCCGGCTGGATGTACGTATTTGGCTGGCGCCACTCGACGCATTGCGTATTTTTATCCCATGCCATTATCGCAACGGAATAAGTGTGCTGCCGTTGAATAGGTAAAGACCAGGACTGTGCGGAGGTCTCGCTACCGCGCAAACAACTTGACCGCCCAAGCCCTTAATCACCATTGGATAATTTGAGCAGGTGGGATCTAATGTGAGACCCAGTACACTCTTTAGATCTGATTCAAGTGAGCTCACAGTGCCCGTGCCAGGCAAAGGATAAGAGGGGTTATAGCTTCCATTATTTCCGCCAAAAGCCTGTGGATAAGGTGATGCTTGCTGAATTGGGGCTGGAGGGCGAGGCTCAGAAGAGGGGCGCCCAAGATTACTCAAAAGATTGCCGAGCAATGCAGCGCCGGAGTTAATGAGCGTCATTGTCATCTCCTGCTTAGATCTTTGAGCATCAAGATTTTCCTGCGCTATACGAGAGCGACTTTCCTGCTCAAGTCGCAATGCCTCAGCCTGAGAGTTGAGCGTATTTAACGAGGGTGTGAACACAGATTCTGCGCCGCTATCCCTTATTGCAGGCACAAGAGACCCGCCAGCCAGAGGGCCTGGAGGAGAAGAAGGGAATGGCGAAGCTTGAGTTGTCGCGTCTCTGGGGGCTCCAATTGCTTGTCCTATTACCCTCTCGTAGCCTTCAGTTTTCACAAGCACACCCTCATTGGTCCTAGTGTATCCATTGAGATTAGGCTGCCTCCCGTAAAGGATCTGGCACGACAACATGCCATGCTCTCTGTGCATCTTCGCAGAGATCTGTCCAACTTGTGGTGGCATCGGATATCCAAAAGCAGCCGAAACAGCGGTGATTGCAGCGGGCTCAGCAGCAACAAGAGACTCCACTAGCGCACCGCACATATCAGCGCCAGACATTGGAATCGTTTTCAAGGTTATATAGGTAGCCTGAAAGTCTGGATTCGCGCATGTAGCAGCCCCAGCAGTCATACACACTTTTGCAGCGCTCTTAATCCCTTCGCCAATAGCATCTCCCACTGGCTGAAGGAATTCCTCGTCAAACCCCCTTAGAGCCTTTCGGACATCAGAGTTCTTATCCAAAACGTCTATTGATCTAAGCCCTTTGCGGATTCCTGAGCCCTTGCAAAATACATCAAAGTAGCCACAGCCGGCATTGGCTGGAGCTGCCGTTATGCCGACCATGGCATTCGCAGAAATTGCGGCCAGGCATAAGAGGCCGATAGACTTTGTTTGGGCAAGCAACTGTCGCCCCTTTGGCGTTCTCAGCATTGCCTTGGCCTCCTCTTGGGCTTGTAGTGGATTGGAGGATCTCGCTTTCCACCAGCAGGTATTAATTCCTGGAGACTGCAACTCTGCCGCAACCGAAGTCGCAAGCTTCATCAGGCTATTAATCCTGACTGACGTACAATCTCAATATGCTGAATCACAAGAATCATGCCCCCTGCTCAAAGCCTGGCGCTTGAGCTTTGTCTAGCAAAGGGAAGCAGCGTAGGTGCACTGATTCAGTCACGAGTTCGCAACGGCATGCAGCAGCTGATCTAGGAGGCTGCTGATAAAGCCAGCCAACTGCGGGAGAATGGTGCAACGGCGTTGAGTTGATGCGCAGCCAGCAGGAACGCACCGGTCCCCTGTTCTCGTACATCTCCACAGAAGACCGCATCCCGGCATCCCATCCCCTGCGTCAGGTACGGCGCCTGGAGGATCAAGCTCTTGATCGACTGAATCCGACCTTCTGCAAGCTCTATCCCGAGGGCGGGTAGGCCCTCGATTCCGCCGGAGCAGCTGCTCTTGGCCCTGTTGCTGCAGGCGATCTACGGCATTCGCTCGGAGCGCCTGTTGATCGAGCAGCTTGACTACAACCTGCTGTTCCGCTGGTTTGTCGGCCTCAACGCCGATGATCCCGTCTGGCACCCGACCTCATTCACCAAGAACCGTGATCGGCTGTTGAACGAGGCGCTCATGGCCAAGTTCCTTGAGCTGCTTCTTGCTGCATCTGAGGTGAAACCCCTGCTGAGTTCAGAGCACTTCTTGGTGGATGGCACCCTGCTTCGGGCCTGGGCCTCTCACGGCTCATTGGAGCGGATCGATGGGATCGACGACGACCCGCCATCGCCGAGTGGTGGCAAAGGCTTTGGCGCTTTTGCCAACACTGGTAAGACGCGTGCCAAGGGCGACTTCCGCGGCCTGTTCCTCTCCAACCAGACCCACCGTTCGACAAGCGACGACGAGGCCTGGCTGTTCAAGAAGTCTCCTGGCGTCGGCGCCTTCCTGAGCTTCATGGGGCACTGCGTCATGGTGAACCGCAACGGCCTGGTGGTAGCCAGTGAAGTAACCAAAGCCACCGGCAAAGCTCAACGAGAAGCCGCGCAGCGAATGGCTCGTTCCCTCAGGGGTGCACACCAGAAGCCCCTCGGTGCCGACAAGGGCTACGACACCCGGGAGTTCGTGGTTGATCTGCGCATCAAGGGCATCACGCCCCATGTCGCGCAGAACCTCACGCGCCGAGGTGGATCGGCGATCGATGGCCGCACGGCGTGGCATCAGGGCTGTGCCCAATCGATCAACTCCCGCAAGCGAATCGAGCAGGTGTTTGGCTGGATCAAACAGTCAGCCGGGCTGAGGCAACTCAAGGCTCGGGGTAGGACCAACGTTGGAGCGGTGTTCCGGCTGCATGTAGTGGCCGATAACCTGATCCTCATCACCAACCTGCTCAGGGCACAGGCGGTGATGGCATGAACGCAGCCGGGAAAGGAGCCAAGGGGCGGGACAGCTGGTCTCGAATCATGGACTCAGGCCCGGCTGAGGCACCGGCCTGTCCATTGATGGCGGTCAACTTGATTGACACGCCGCGATCAACGGTCATGAATCGGCCAGCGGGCCGGCTTTACCCCGGATTTTCAGAAGCCTCCTCAGGATGTGTCTCAACAAGACGTTGCCATGCGTCGCGTGGGTTTTTCTGCCCACCTAGCACCTTGATCATGTCGAAGACGCTCGGCCTGCCGTCCGCTTGGGTTCGATCACTAGGTTCAGGCGCCAGGGGGAGGGCGGCAGCTCCTCTCCGGGGTTGACTGTCAATAGCTCCAGCACCGGCGGGTTTTGAAGGATCGTGAGGCGATTGGCCCTGCGGAGCAGGGATGCGAGTTCGCGGCTGTTGTCCATGGTGACGGCGGCAGGTTTCCCCTCAGGATGGCGGATTTTCAAGACGGCGATTTTCTGTGCGCTATCGGCCCTGCAGGCTCTCGTGATGAACAAAAAATAGTTGTCTTCTCTGTCCTTTCTGTCTTTTCAGTGAGTGCCCCTGCAGGGCCATAAAGACAGAAAGGACAGGAAAGACACGTTTATCCGAGAGCTGATCGCACCTCAATTGCTCCCGAATCGGTCAGTGACCACACCTGTTGGGTCGCCGCACCCGAGAAGCCACCGCGTAGGACATCGCATTGGATGACGCCTTGCTTCTCGTAGTGCTTGAGTTTCCGCTCAAGACGCTTGCGATTGGTGTCGCTCTTGAGATCAGCCGTGATGCGCACAGACTGATCACACCCACCCGCCAGCTTGAGAAGCTCCAGCGTCGAAACCGCTTCCAACCCTTTGTCACGGCGTTCAAGCAGCTTTCGGAAAGCGTCCTGAATTAAGCCACCCTCTTTCTGAAGCCCCATTTCCATCTTGGATCCATCCTGTTGGTTCAGGTGTTCCTCAAACGTCATCACTCGACGAAAAGCCCCCGCAGGGCCAATCGACACCACAAGATCAGTCGCCTCACCACCGGACCTGCCTTCCCGGAACAACCGACGCTCGGGGATGGTCTTCTGAGCTGTCTTGCCGTCCTTACCAATTAGGTAGTGCAGTGTCACCACGCTGTTGCCGGCCCCGGGAATCGACGAGTGGCCTGATAACGCTTCCACACCCACTTCGTTTGACGTTTTCGAGGCGTGATGGATCATCAACAGCGTCCCCCCAGCTGCCATCACTGCCCCCTTCAAGTCGTACAGCAGTACACCAAGGGCCGCATCGTTTTCGTTGCTGGTCAGTCCACGGCTGATGCTGCGGAGGCTATCGACCACAACAACGGCGCCAGGATTGGCCTTGATGTCGTCCAGCAGCAGATCCAGTTGCTGTTCATCCAAACGAAACTTGCTCGACCACAGCAGCCGTTCGTGATCCCATAGGCCCTGCTGCTTCAGCATCGTGCGGGTATCTCTGTCGCCTTGGTCATCGGTTACGAGAATCACCGTGTGCTTCTGACCGGTGGATGGGAAGCCAAGCCAGCTCTCACCATTGAGCAGGCAACGGATCAGATAGATGACAAGCAGCGTCTTGCCGACCTTTGGCCGTCCACCAAAGAAGGTCAGATCATTTGCCGGGATGACACCGGGCACAAGCCATTCCACATCGGACAACACCAATGCCTTACGCGCGGAAGCGGTGAGCGATTGATACACCCCACCCATCCGCTTGGACATTGCCGCGACCACCCGCTCCGGCAAATCCGTTGGTTTGACCAAGCTGGTGAGATCCAACTCCTTCAACACAGCCCGCAGGAACACCAGCCGCCGAAATGGATTGCGATGGCGTTTGAGCGATAAGTGCAGGTACAGCTCGAATGCTCGCAGCTTTTTGTGTAACGGCAGCTCCTTTAGATCGACTTTCTTCGCGGAAGCAGCATCAGCCTTTGCACTAAACCCCTTCCCACTTCGGAAAGAAGCGGGTTTCCAACGCCATTGGCCGTTCTCCTCTGCCCACTTAGCGATTGCGCGCCGCAGGGCCGACTTACTGAAGTAACCCTCCCCCACGTCTTGTGGGATTGCGCAGTGTCGTGCCCGGAGATCTTCTAGGTCCTGCTCCCCCTGTCCAATACCAAGCCAGTTGCTGTTGCGGCAAAAGGTATCGAACAGATCTTCGACGCTTGGTGAGGCAGCCACCTCGTGGCCCAGCGCTTCGATTTGTGCTTTGGCTTCCTGCGCTTCACGCGAGAGAAGGAAGGCTCGGACCGGCCTTTGGTTCCCTTGCTGCCCGGTGTGGATTAGTTCAAGTGACTCCTTCCGCATCGCAACGGTGATCGGCACTGGCTGCGACAGCTCATCGGGTGTCGGGTATTCCCCTGGCTTCACCACATCGCCCGGATCATCAGCACGGAAGAGGTTGTCGGAACTAGCGACAACCTTCTTCTGCTCCTTCACCGGACACGCCGCCATCACCTCTTCGAAGCTGTACCGCTTGCCGGTGACGTTGATCAGAACGCTCCGCTTGCCGGTTATGGGATGGATGCCACCCGCCAGCCGCGATGGCTGGTGTGGTGAGTGCATCGAATGATCGGTCTTCATGCCTGTCGCCTGCTCTATCGCCAGTGACAACCTGGCCCTGCCTTCCCGAATCTGCTCGGCACTCACCATCCGATCCAGCACCCAGATGTGGTGGATGCTTTTTCCACCCGTGTCGAGCTGGTATGTCGGCTCCGGCAGCTTCGCCAGTTTCCAGATACTGGCCTGGAAGTCTTTGTCCAGCCCCTCCTTGTCGATCTCTGCAATCAGAACGCGCCCTTCCTTGATCTCTTGGCGACTTTTGATCGCTGTCCCCCCGGGACAACTGATGTAGCCAGCGTTCGGCGTCCTCCCGTCCGGGTTGGTCAGATGCCTTCGCAGGGCCGAGTAGTCACGCCCTCCAAGTGCCGCTTGGGCAGTCACCGCATCCCAGTCGTAGGGGGTGTCACCCCCACCTTGCCGCTGCGGCACGTACCGGTTGGTGCCGTCCTTCTTGTTCAACGGGTAGGCGCACAAGATCACCGGATCGTGCGGTCCAATGCCGTTCAACGCCAAATGCCGTTCCCCTTCTGCTTCGTCGATCGGCTCCGGCTTTGCCGCTGCAGCCACCAACGTTTGCAGCTCCTCTTCCAGTGTGCGCTTCATCGCCCCAACTCCAGGAGTTCCTGCACTTGTGCAGTGATCGCATCCCGACGCGCTTGCATCAGCTCGGCCCTGCGGCACACATCCATCCAGCTTTCCTTACCCCAAAACAGCCGCGGCGGATCAAATAGCGCGAAAGCAACCGCGAACAATTCCCAAGTGCTGGGCATTTCGGAGATCTCACCAAATAGCCGCTTGTACGTCCCCAACACCAACTGCCTTGGCAGGGCCAAAACACCAAGGATCAGCCTCGTCTCGCACGCTATCGAGCGGTACGGGTCGGCACCCTTGTATCCGACTTCTGATCGAGCATGATCGCGGTAACGCTGACCAATGTCGTCCCAGGCTTCTCGACGGCCCTGCAGCTCTTCGGGGGGTGCAACCTCCTGCAGGGTGCATTGAGGAAGTCGCGGTTGGAGGTTCTGGATTCTTCCAAATCGCCCTAGAACCAACTCCCAGTTGACTGGATCCTGCCAGTCGTCAGAAGACGAGCACGATGTGTGCTGTAGCGTTGTCGCCACGGTAGACTCCTTTTGTGTGGATCGAAATGCCGTACGGGCGTTGTGGATCTGACAGCAAGCCACCCCTGGCTGGGGGTGGTTTTCTTGTTTCAGACGCAGGTGCGTGAGAACCCTTGGGAGGTTGCCCACTTTTCGACGGCGTAGCGAAGCACTGTGGATTCGCTAACACCTTCGGTCAGTGCTGCCGCCTTCAAAAAGACAGCAAGCGGCTTCGGAAACCTTGCGTGCACCATCGTTTTCAGCGGTGCACCTCGGCTTTCCTGTTGCGCAAACTCGTGAATGGACACGTTTTGTTCGCCGGGGGTGTCACACAAATTGTATACCCACAAAACGGAAAAGATGCCTGGCTGACTAGTCAGACTGCTCAATAGTCCCAAAAAAGATGAACCCCTTTTCCAGGAGTTCTTTTCTGCACTCCTCAATGCACCAGCCTTTGCTGCTGTTGGGATACGGCCCGGGCTTCCAGTGCTTGCCTTTGCGTAAAAAGCCTGTTTCTGGGTGTCCGTAGTAGCGCTTCAGCGTCTGCGGATTGATGCCGAGGGGCTTCGCTGCCTTTGATGTTGGCAGCCAAGTCTGAACTGGATGCTCCATGCTGTCTGGTGCGAATTGCTGTGAGGTCGTGTTTCTCACGACGCAAAACTAAAGCATCTGAAACGACGTGTAAACGCCCTATTCTTTACTGTGTAACTCTACTCGCTGTTTTTTGGCCACTTTCTGCTTTGCGCGTGCGCAGGGCCTTCCCGTGCCGGGCGTGATTGCTATTCCTTATGAGTTCTAATTGTGTAACTCTATGGAAGCGTTGCCTCGGTTTGCGGCGGCAAATGCGGCTTTGACGCCTGTGATGTCGAACTGTTGGGCGTACGTTCCTACGTGAACGGCGAAGCTGTGTCCCATCGCTGCCGCTGCTGCTCTTGGGTTCACTGGCGGTGACGCCATCGCGCATCTCCACGCGAACAAGTGCCGCAGGCTGTAGACCGAAATCCTTTCGCCGTGTGCTGCCTGCACCGCTTGCTTTAGTTCGTTCCAGACCGCATTGCGCCTTAGGTAGACACTGATCGCGCCTGAGGCTTCCGAGTCGGAGCTGCCAAGCGGCGGAAGTTCCACGATGCCGCTCTCAAGCGTCAGGAGGAGTTGTTTCCCCAGTCCAGCTCGGCCCTGCGGGTCCAGGATCGGAACCAGCCTCTGCTTGGTGGAGCCTTTCACAGTGTTCTTCTGGTAACCCACCCACAGGCCGTCCTCCCTGGCTCCGACGTAGTTCAGCTCCACCCCTCGTAAACCGAACTGGCCGATCAATCCGACCGCTAGGCGCCACTTCGGGTTCGTGATCGAATCCAGCAGTCGTAGGAACTGTTCATCTGTCAGGGCTCGCGCCTGCCCCGCATTGTTCGCTTTGGGTGCAGTCGGCTTGGTTTTGCCGATCAGTTGCCCCATCCGCGTCTCGTCTGGGGGCAGCCACCGCCTGTCCAGTCCGACCTGCTCCACCGCGAATCGCAGCATCTGGGCTGCGTACTGGATTCGGAGTTTGCGTCCGCGACTTCCCGGCTCCCCACCCTGACCATTGCGGCCAACTCGCATCGCCTCAAGCGCCGTCTCCCCGTTGTTCGCTCCCGCAGGGCCGTTGAGCTTGTCCACCAGCCACTGCAGGCGTGGCTCGTATTCCTTGAGCCAGGTGCTGTCCTTGACGGCGCCTGATTCGAGCTTGTGCGTGCGGAACCGGGCCAGCACCTCCTGCCAATTCACGCGGACAGACGGCCCTGCGCTCACGTCGAACGTCAGCCGCACCGCCTCTTTGAGGCTCAAACCACGCCCGATCGCGGCGTTGATGCCGTGCAGGGCGTTCAGCAGCTCCCGTTGTGAGGTGGGGTGCCATTCGAGGGGGAGTGAGGCGCTTTCTCGTTTGCCGGTGTCCTGCCAATACCGCTGAACCGCCACCTTCCCCTTCATCTCTCGGATGGAGTAGCCGAAGGGGTGGTGCGCCCTTACTGCTTCCCGAAGGCGCACCTCCCATGGCGCTTCGTTGGCCCTGCGCTTCGGCATGGTCGAGCGGGCTCTCTGTTGGCACGCAAAACTACCCTGCAGCACGCAAGGCGGCACGCAGAAGGCACGCAAAAACCCTCAAGTCAGCCTTCCGACACGCAGCGTCACGTTCTGTCTTATTGCGTGAAACCGACTGCGCTGCAGTCGGTTTAAGAGACGCCCCCTGTTGGACTCGAACCAACGACCGGCTGCTTAGAAGACTCAGGGTGTAATCTCCGTAATCCCTTTCTGCATCTGGGGATTGTGGCTCTAGTGCTTTGGGTGTGAGAAGGTATGTGAGAAGTTTTCCTGGTTTCACGCGCTCCGGACGCCTGGGGAATCCCTGGACTTCGAGCAGCTGCTTCCAGGGCAGCTGCTCGATAGAGGGGGCTGGAGAGGCATGCGCGCATGCGCCCCGGAGGCTGCGGCGGAGTTAGAGAGCTGCGCTGGATGCGCTAACGCCCCCTCCCCCTTATTCAATGGAAGGGCCGATTCTTTCAGCAAGGCGAAGGCTTAATCAAGTTTCCTGCGGAAGTGCCCCTATCGATGTGCGGCGCCAAGTCACCAATGCGCTTTGATCGCTCTTCTCCACAGCGTCGGGCTTGCCGACGTAAGGCGTGCCACAAGTTCTGCGGGCACCGGCAGGGCTCCGTTCGGCAGCGGCCGTCCTTCAGCGTGCCACGGCTGTGCCGTGGCCTGCATCGGCCAGCCGCCGCCGCCCTCCGCTCCGGGGCCGGTGTTGGGGTGGCAGGCAGGGCTGCTCTCCCGCGGCTGCGGTGGCCTAAGGGCTGGTCACCGGCGGTAGCTGCCATAGGGGCCCCAGCGTTTCTCTCGCAGCTGCGCGGCGGGGGGTATTCGGCCCAGATCTGATGGTCTTGATTCTCAGTGAGCCGGGGCTCCTCTATGGAGCTCCGCTTTTAGTAGATCCATTGCATTGCAGTGGTTTTGCTGCCTCCGGAGTGCATCTGTACTGGTAGGATAAGGGCTGCGCCAAAGGCCCCGAGCCCATCGCCTGCGGCAACCTCATCCCCTGATCTCGCCATCAAGGCCGCGTATTTCTGAGCGGTTGTGATGCCCCGATTAGTTGTCACTTTTGGCAGCTGATTCCATGGCTATCTGTAATTCACTCGAGCCACGTTCTGGCTCTGCTTATTCGCTTGTGATCGCGGCTGGTGGCGGCCGAGATCTGGCCTGGCCGCATCAGCGGGTCGCCGCTGAGTTGCTCGCCCGCAGCGGCGGCCGGCTGGTGCACCTGCTGCTCCATGGCGGTGCCCGTGGCGCCGATGCCGCCATCGGCCGAGCGGCCCAGCAGCTGGGCTGGTCGTCTCTGGTGATGCCCGCTCAGTGGCAGCGCAACGGCCGAGCCGCTGGGCCGATCCGCAATCGCGAGCTGCTGGAGCAGGCCATTGCCCGAGCGGTGGCTCACACCTCCTCTGGCTCGATCGCCTCGGTGCTGGTCGTGGCCTTCCCCGGTGGAGCTGGCACCGCCTCGCTGGTGCAGCAAGCCCGCCGCATGGCCGCCCGATCTCCGGTCCCGATCTCGGTGGCCCAGGTCAGTCCCTCGGCAGGGATCTGGGCTGTTCCTGCTTCCGCCCGCTCCTGAAGGTTTCCGCGCCATCGGCGCTTCGTTCTCACTCCAGTTCCTTTATTCCTCTTCCATCGTCATGACCGTTCTCACCCCCATCCCCGCCTCTGCTGCTGTCGTTGCGTCGGCTCCCCCAGCGGAGGGGCCGGCCTGCTCCCTGCAGCGCTCCGGCTCCCTCTGGCAGCTGGGCATCGAGGCCCAGGAGCTCACCACCGCCATCTCCCAGCTGGCCGAGCAGCTGGAAGCTGATGATCCCGAGCAGCGCGCCCTGGCCCTGGCCGAGCTGGAGGCGGCACTGCTTGCTGAGGAGGGCAACAAGGCCGCCCTGGCGGCCAAGGCCGATGCCACCTGCTGGGTGATCGACCATCTGCGCGGTCAGGCGGTCTATCGCCAGCAGCAGGCCAAGCGTCTCAGTGATCTGGCCCGCAGCGATGCCGGCCGGGCCGATGCGCTGGAGGAGTCGCTGGTGTTTGTCCTCACCCAGCTGCAGCCCACAGCCACCCGCTTCTCGTTCCCGAATCACGAGCTCAGCAGCCGCAAGTCCTCCTCAGTCGTGATCGACGACGAGCAGGCCCTCGATTCCGAATGGCTGGCCATCAAAACCACCACCCAGCCCGATAAGGCCGCCATCAAGGAAGCCCTCAAGGCCGGCCGTCAGATCACCGGCGCCCAGCTTTTCTCCCGCCGTTGCTGGCGCATCCACTGAGGGGGCAGAGCCCCCTTTCACGTGGGTCCGTTTCAGGCGCGGGCCCACACCCCTTCCACCCAAATCCCTTCTCACATCGCAGCATTCCCATGGCCACCGCTGTCTTCTCCCCCGAGCAGCTCGCTGCTCTCAGTGCCCCACTCGATCGCGCCAAGGTCCAGACCCGCAGCCAGGCCGGCCGCTCTCTGGCCTACCTGGAGGGCTGGCAAGCGATCGCGGAGGCGAACCGCATCTTTGGTTTTGATGGCTGGCAGCGCGAAACCATCGCCGTGCAGTGCGTCTCTGAGCGCGAGCGCACCCTTGGCAGCAGCAGCCGTGCCGGCTGGGGTGTCACTTACACCGCTCGCGTTCGTATCCGTGTCGGGGATGTCATCCGAGAAGGCAGCGGTGCCGGCCACGGCATCGACGCCGATCTGGGCCAGGCCCACGAATCCGCCCTCAAGGAGGCTGAAACCGATGCCATGAAGAGGGCCCTAATGACCTTTGGCAATCCGTTTGGTCTGGCGCTCTACGACAAGCAACAGCGGGAGGTAACCAGCTCAACTGCTTCCGCACCAATCCGCCACGCACCAGCACCTCAGCGCACCACCACGCCTGGCGAGCCAACAACAGAGGTGGGCCTGGAGCCCCTCGATCCAGCAACCGTCAAGCAGATCCTGGCCACCGTGCGGGGATTGCCCCGCCCTGCTCTGGAGCGCTTCACCAAGGCATTCCGCAAGCGGTTCCAGGTGCCAGCCGAGGCCGCTTCAATCGCCGATCGAATCTGCCAGCGGAGGCATCACGAATGGATCGAGACCTTTCTGGTGTCGCACACCGGCGACAGGCATCCCGTGGTCGCTGCCGGAGCTGCGTCAGAGGCCAGATGAGCGGACCCGAAGTGGATCCACCTCCTTGGGCTATGGGCGTAAACGGGACCGCTCAGCTCCAGATCTGTTGCTGTTGCCAGCCCACAGGGCAGCCCATGGCTTCTTGCTGCTCGCTTGGCATGGGTGAAATGACTTTCGCCATGCGCGATGGCCAGGTGCTGAGAGGCGCAACCTTTCGCACAATGATTGCCATCACGACAAGGTAGTTGTACAAATTCTTGGATGGCTGGACCCCTTCTCCGTCAACATCCTCCAGCACAAGGAGGTGCTGGAGCTTCTTGATCTTTGGGAGCCGCTTGACGATGAGACGGTTCCAGAGCCTGCCGTGGTGGGCGCTGATATTTCTGAGCAGATTCAGGGAGTGCAAGACACCATTCAGCACCTGGGCCGACGGCGTTCCCAGGGATCGCGCCACCTTGGTCTTGCTGTCCAGTTCTGTTGCCTCAATCCAGGTGCGCAGTGTGCCAAGGGAAATCAGCTCCGTCATTGCCCAGATCGGAGGAAGCTCGGGCTCTGAGTAGGTCTGCTGGTAATGAATCACGAAGGTTTCATTGCTTTGCTGCAGTTGATCGCGCAGCTGCTTGATCTGTTTTTCGTGATTAAAGTCAGGCCTGAATAGATGCTGGTCAAGGTAACAGTGGGGGCCATGCTTGATGCTCAGCTCTTGAACCCAAGCTGATCTGGCGGCGATTTCGATTCGCTCAATGGCGTCAATCACCAGCAACCGAATCAGACGGTCCCTGTCATAGAGCTCAATTACCTTCTCAAGACTGGAGCCAGGCTTGAAGCGGTGGCTTCTGGTCTCCCCTGGAGCTGGAGGTTCTTCAAAAAACAACCAATACGCGCTCAAGCGGTAGTAGCCGATCAATTCGAGAGCATTCAGCGCTAGGTCGTCTGACCCAATCAGCAGGCCTCGATCGCGTAACTGCTGGAGCTGATCGGAAATGTTCAGCGGAGGCTTGGAATACCTCAACAAGTGTCCGCTGGGAATAGTGACCCTCCTGTTTGGGCATGCCGGAAGCCGGCAGAGGCCTGGAGGGTGTTGCTCCCAGAAAAATAGCAGGCTCGTCAACCGCCTCGAGGTCGGCCCAGCAAATCTGTGGCAGCCAGAAGACTGGAGGCGTGCTAGTACAGGTGTACGCATCTGGAGCGGTTCATGGGTGTCCACCTCCCACGGCCTGCGGCCCTGGCCGCCCGGCTTGAAATCCCTATCGAAGAGTGGCGTTACCTCGATGAGGCCGTGCTGCTCAAGACCCGCAGCCGCAAGGTCTGCATGACCTGCCATTGGTTTAGGCATCACGCTGGGGTGAACTGCATCCCGGTGCTCACCTGCCAGCTGCACCAAGGGCTGATCGCCCACGGCGAGCACCTCACCAGCCGCTGTCAGGGCTGGACTGATGACATGACGCACAGCCGCGGCTGGGCACCGGAGGTGGCGTGAGCGGCCGATGAATGTCACGGACAGGACCGGCCGGCCGCCGCTCTCCCCTCAGGAGGGCTGGATCAGTGATGGCTGCCAGGTGCTGCACTTTCGGCCGCGCCGCTACGACCATTGGAGCCAGAGCCTGGAGGTGACGCTGGGAGAAGTGATGACCAGTGGCGAGCCGCCGCTGCTGAAACGCCGCAAAGAGCTAACGCGGGAGCAGGCGATGAAGCTTTGGGCCCAGAAGCGCCAGCAGGGCTGGCAGGTCTGCAAACCGCAGTGGACGCCGCCACCGCTGCCGCCCAGAGCTTGAGTGAAACCACCGCACCCGGATCGGCCCGCCAGCATGAGGATGGCTGTGATGACACCATGCTTCTGAACCCTTTCTGCCCGTTGAGCATCGCCAAGGTTCTGGCCCTCAAGACCACGGTGCTGCTGCTACTCACCCTTTTGATCAAGGCCAGGGTGCAGATCGCGGCCGGCTCGGCTCTGGGGTTTGTTCTACTGCTGCTGCAGACCCTGGTGTTTCTGGCCATCAGCGGTGGCTTGGTTCTAGCGGCTGGTGGAGCTGCGGTCTACGCCACGCAGCGGCGTCGGCCGGCAGCAGCCTGAGGCAGATATATGGCTGTTGAAGTCGCCCTGGCAATGCTGCAGCGGGATGGCCGCTGGCTGATGCAGCTGCGCGACGAGATCCCCACGATCGTCGCGCCCGGCTGCTGGGGGCTTTTTGGTGGGCACCTCGATCCGGGCGAAACGCCGGAGCAGGCGCTTAGGCGGGAGCTGCTGGAGGAGATCAGCTGGCAGCCCCTCGCTGTGGAGCTGGTGATGGTGCATCACATCCACCGGCGCACGGCCCACGTGTTCCGAGGCGAGCTGTCCGTGCAGCTGGAGCAGCTGCAATTGCTGGAGGGCCAGGACTTGGGCTTGGTGAGCCCGGAGGAGCTGCTTGTGGGATCGATCTGGAGCACCAAGCTCGGCAGCCATCGCCCCCTCGCCGATGGACTGCTGGAGGTGATGCAGCACGTCCTCACTAGGCAGGAGTGAGCACAACAAAGCGCGGTGCGTTGGCCCCGGGCGTTTTCCTGCTCAGTAGTGGTTTTTTCCCGAGGGATCGGGCCTAAGTGGGTCGGACGCAGCTGTGCGTGGGCTTGTAAGTGGCAACCGCATCACTCCAAATCCACCAGCTCAAACTCCACAGCCAGACGCACCACCTCCTGGATGCGCTCGGTGATCTCCAGTGCCCGTGATTGTGCAGTGGCGCCATCGAGGTCTTCGCAGACGTAGCTGCAGACCCCATCCCAGCTCGCCACCAGCTCCAGCTGTTCCTTTGCCTCACCGCTCAATCCGGTGGCTTCAATCACCTTGGGCACCAGATCGTGGTCCCAGATCAAGGAGCCCCAGCCACTCTCACTCAGCAGGTTTTCGCGCATCAAGCGCAGGATCTCCAGCACCATGGCGGCCGAACCCCCATCCGCTTCGATTAGGGCGTCGATCAGGGCATGGCCGTGGAGGCGCAGCCAGGCTTGGTCGCCTGGGCTGCAGCGCACCGCCTCAGCAAAGTCCCGTACCAGTAGCGGCATGGCATCGAGCTCAACGCTCATCCCACTCTCCGCTGATCGGCGCTCAACCGCTGCGCCAGCTGCACCGCCTCGATACAACGCTGGGCGCGGCGTTTGGCATCGTCCTGGCCCTGGGCTCGCAGCAGGTAGGCCTCCATCGCCTCATGCGTCTCGATCAGCGCCAACAGGCCCGTGGTGCGCGCAGAGAGTGAGCCATCTGCGAGGAGGCGGCTTATCAGGCCGTGCTGCCAGAGCTGTTCCCCGGTGGAACCGGGAGCGAACAGCTCTCTGTGCAGAACCTCAAGCAGCGACTGCTTGAGGGCATCGAGTTGGCCGGGCCGCAGCCGGCGGCTGTTGGGTAGACCCGCTGCAGGGCCAGCAGGGAGCGCAGCGGGGTGATCAGTGGTGTGCTCCACACTCCAGCTCAGGCCGGTGCCCGGCAGCCCCACGGTGGTGCGGGCCCCGCCGCTGCGGCTCACCGGGATGTTGAACGAGGCTCCCCTGCCGCCAACGGAGATCGAGCTGAGGCCCCCCTTGCTGAAGTTGAAGCGCAATGGGCCCAGCCGGGCGGAGCGGCGGAAACGGAAGCCCATGGCGATCAGCGGCTTTTGACGCAGTAGCCGTTTGAGCCGTACCAGCCCAGAGGGCACGACTTACCCACCTTCTCGATGGCCTCACGGTCGTTGCTGGGGCTGCTGACGCAGTAGTTGCCCGAGCCATAAAAGCCGAGAGGACAACTGTTGCCGCTTTTCTCAATGGCGCCAAGGGTATTGCCGCCACTGCTCGGCACGCAGTAGCTCCCGGAGCTGTAGTAGCCCAGCGGGCAGCTTCCCACTTTTGGGAGAGGGCGAATGGGCTGCTGGGCTAGGGCGCTGCCGGCTGCAAGAGCCGCCAGAGCAAGGGGGATCAGCAGGGGAGTGCGGCCCATCGGAGGCAGAAGCAGAGGTCCAGATTGGCCTGAATCACACCAGCCCGCCCAGACGATGCAGGGGCTGCATGGAAACGGCGCCGGTGCAAACTCCGGCGATGGTCAGACGGGTTCTGCTGGGTGTCGCGCTCTGGGTGTCCTTGGCCGGGCCAGCTGAGGTCCATGGCCAAAGCGTCAGGGCCACCGTGCTTTCCATCGGTGACGGCGACACGATTCGTGTGCGCCAGGCCGGCCGGGCTCTGACCGTGCGGTTGGCCTGCATCGATGCCCCCGAGACGGCCCAGAGCCCATACGGGCAACAGGCCCGCACGTATTTGCAACAGCGGCTGCCAATTGGCCGGGAGGTGACCCTCGATGTGAAAACCACCGATCGCTACGGCCGATCTGTGGCGGAGGTGATCAGTGACATCAACCTCAACCTGGCGATGGTGGAAGACGGTCAGGCCTTTGCCTACCGCCAGTACCTGGGTGTTTGCAATGCCAAGGGGTATCTGGATGCCGAGCACCGGGCGAGCAGGCGGCGCTCTGGCATTTGGCAGGTGCCAGCTGGCATCACTCGACCGTGGGACTACCGCCGCGCCCGCCGTTCAGCCTCCATCGCCGATGGAACCACTCCCGGGGGGCGCCGTTACCGCTGCAGCGAGATCGGCGCCTACGACCGTGCCCAGGAGCTGTTGCGGCAGGGGCACAACTATCTCGATGGCAATGGCGATGGCGAGGCCTGCGAAAGCCTGCGCTGATCGCATTGCTGCAGGCCCCCTGTTCGGGGCTGCCTGAACAGGGGGATCTGACAGGGATCGCCGCTACGGGAAGTGAATCCACATGGCCGTCGGGAGCTTGAGATCACGGGCCTGCTTTGCCACGGTGGTGGCCAGGTCCGTGAGGGCAGAGGCTGCTGAACCTGTGCACGTCGGAGCCGTGCTGCTCGCTGGCGGATCTTCCTCTGCAAACAGTGGATCTGGCAGTCCGTCGAATTCCATGGACGACGACGAACAACAGGTTTCATCGCAGCTGTCGCTGGTCTCGATGGTCTGTTCTGCCCAGGGCCTGAGCTTCAGTCCGCTGCGGGTTTGCAGCAGGTTGACCTCGTGGCCTTCCAATTCGCTGAGCTTGTCGAGGTCGCCAAAGAGCTTGCTGCAAGCCAGTGCCGTATGGGTGTTGCCGGCAGGATCAATCATCAGAGCTACGGCATAGGGATCTCCGTAGGGCGATGTGCGTTGATACAGCACCTGATGCAGCAGGCAGCGGGTGGGAAAAGGCTCAGTCATGAATTCCACCTCCAGTGAATGCAGTGCCGTACTGAGCAGCAGCAGCAGAAACGATGCAGGCCACACCAGCACGATGCCGGCTGGGTAGAGGTGGATTGACCAGCTCTGACAGTTCTGTCAAGGGGCTGAGGTCAATTGCTGAGATGTATCGCGAAAGGGGTAAAAAAGACGGTCTGTGGGTCACCATGAATCTGCTGACAGAAAGCAGCACCCCTCAAGGGGAGGCCCAGGGAGGTGATATTCCCTGGGCCTTTCTTTGCGAAAAGCCCGGGTCTCCCCGTGTCGCCCGGCCAAGACCGGGAGTGCCACCCCTTGCCAAGGCGCCCATCAGTTCTATCAGCACCGGTGGGGGCCTGAACCAACCGCCACCACCACTGGTGGTGTCAATTCCCAACCAGACCCTGAAGCAAAGCTTAAATATTTGGCGGGTGGGCCTAGAGTCGCGCGCTGGTGATTTCCTGGCGCGAGTGTCTGAGGGCTGCGCACCACGGGCTCGTATGACCAAAAATAATCGACACTTTTGAGATCAATTGCAGTGCAAGCGATCTTGCTGTCTTCTCGCAGGTCTCATTCTGAGTGGGTGTGGCGATTGTGAATCTGGCGCGGCGCGGTAATCAGGTGTCGGCATGGGCCATTACCCCTGGCCAATCGCGAGATTTCCATGCCGTTTGTGCATCGTTGTCTGCAGTTGCGCACGTATAGCTGCGCCCCTGGCTGATTGGTGAGGTTCGGTATTCACGCTCTCTCGTAAGTGCTGGCCCTCGATCTAGGTCCAGCGCCTGCGGACTTCAGGCTTCAATAAGTCGTTGTGCCTCGTGCCAGCTCTGTGGTGTCAGCAAAGTGATGCAGGTTTTGCATCATTTCCATGGCCAGTTCCTGCGCCTCTGTTGCTCAGGCTTTTGTCTGGGGTGAGAGGCGCTGCCGATGCCGGCGCTGATCGCTCAGCATTGTTTCAGCGTCTGTGCCTGCTGCTTGTAGGTCGCCGCCCATTGCCTGAGGCCCGGCTTGGAATCCAGATAGGCCTGCCACTGCTGGTCGGTCGATTGGGTAGCCAGGTCTTGCATGGGCGGCAGCTCCAGCTTGCGGCGCAAGGCATTGATGTGCTCAACCATGCCCGTGTAGGCGGCACTGTCTGGATTGCCGCTGAGCTTGATGGTTGAGCACCACGGCTTTTTGTTGTTCACCACCAGAAGCGGTTTCTTCAAGGTCTCCAGCTCAAGCAGCGATTGCTTGAGTCCGGCTTCGTAAAGGGGTTTGGTGGTTTCAGGTCCGCGCCTGGTGCCTGCAGCCAGCCCCGTGGAAAACCGCAGCAGCTCCATCGCTGGCCTGGGGCTTTCGATGGTGGCGAAATCAAGGCTGACATCTTTGCCGAACCGATCGATGGTCTCAACCTGAAAGCCCGTGATGGTGTAGTTCTTCACCATGAACGGGGCCGCCAGCATCATCGGCCAGAAGAACAAGGCGCCAGCAACGGCAACGCTCACGGCGCTGCTGGCGTCGGTTCCTGAGCCTGCGTTTGCCGATTTCCAGCTGATGATCTCGACTGGTTTCAACACCAGGCTTTCTTTGTTCTTGCCGTAATCGAGCGTGATCTCACTGCCGTCTTTGGAGAGCAGCGTCAAGCCAATCTGCTTCCCGCTGGTTGGTTCAACCGTCAGGAAGCCAGGCCGGGAGAAGGGATAGGTGGGAGGCTGCAATTCATCCGCTTTTTTCTTGGCGGCTTGGGCCTTGGCCGGGTCTTCCGCGCAGCGGGCTTCTTGGTCGGGGGTGAGTCCGCGACCCGGCGGATACTTGCAATACAGCGGCATCTCGTCCGCCAGTACTGGAAGCTGGCTGCTCAATAGCGCAGCTGCGGCGAACAGGCTGAGCGGACCATGCTTTGACTTCACGATGCAATTGCTCCTGTTGGCGACGGCTGGGCTCAGGCCTTTATGTAGACGCTGGCGTGGGCCATTCAGGAGCGCGGTGATGAATGGTTGTAGCCATGCGAAATCCGCATCGAAATAAGACCTCTAGAGGTCGTGTTGGGGCAGGCTTGATTACAGCAACCGCCTCTCTTTGCGCAGGCGATTTACAAATTGAGTCGATTGAGAGGGCTGGTCCTCGGTATTGGCTGGGCTTGCTGGCCCACCATTGGCCTCCATCGCTTCTTGGCAGCGCCGCAGCAGCTCCTGTCTAAGGGCATCGGGTTGTTCGATGCGGATGCCGCCGCCAAAGGCGAACAGCCAGCTGCGTAGGTCGATGTCGGCGGCCAGGGTCCAGGGCGGTAGATCCAGCTCCACCGGGTAGGGATGGCTGGAGCTGACTGGGCCGGGTTCGAGCAGGTGCGGGGCCTTGGGGTGGTGCCACCAGCTGTCTGCGGGCAGGGGTTTTGAAAAGCGGGTGTGCTCGATTGGGTAGCGCTGCAGGCCCTCGCGGATGAAGGCAAAGGCCCAGGGGCTGCAGCAGAAGCGCAGGGTTTGCAGGATCTGGTTGCGCCGCGAAGCTGAGCTACTTGCCACCGCCAGCTGCTGGTCTATGTCACCGCCGAAGTAGATGCCGCCGCTGTGGTGCAGCAAGCGCTCCAGCCGGTTGATGGCGGCGGCGTGCTGCCCTGGGGAGCGGCGTAGATCGCCATCAGTGCGGGGCATGGCGAGGCGATCGAGCCGTTCGCTGCGGATTAACCCCTGCTCACGGCCGATGTGGTCTTCCTCGAATAGCAAGTACCAGCCCACGTTGTGGAAGATCAGCTGCAGGGGCCACACCCGCAGCTCGCACCCGGGGCTATCGGCAAAGCCGCCCACGCCGGGGTAGCGCTGCAGCAGCACGCGGCGGTGCTCCACGATCGCCGCCTCGATCGCCTCGGCGCGGCGGGGTGCGGCCAATGAATCACGGCGCACCAGCTTGGTGTCGACGACCGCATGGCGGGCATAGCTGCGCACTGGTGGCAGCCCGTCGGCGCTGATGCCGGCCCAGCCCAAGCGTTGATCGAGCTCTGCCAGCAGGTCTTGAGCGGATGGATCGGCCAGCTGGCCTGCCGCCTGCCGCACCACGTTGTGCACCTCCTGCAACCGGGGCGGCGAGAGCACGGCGGTGCCCAGGCAGTAGCCATGGCGCACGTTGTCGTGGCGATTGCGGAAGCCGTAGGGGGTGAGCAGTTTTTCGAGGTCCTTGCGCAGGGTGGCGGTTTCGCCGCTGAGGTAGGCGCCGGGGATCGTTTCTGTGGCTGCGATCAGGTGCTGATGCAGGTTGCTGCCGCGCTCGGCTGGCCGATCAAGGGGCACCTGCAGCAGGTGGCGCAGCAGGGTCATCACCCGCACGAATACCGGCCCATCGCCCATGGGCGGGATCCCGCCATGGATGGCTCCGGCGGCCCGGGGCGCTGGCGCCAACTGAATCGGCGTGGTGGAGGGAAGCGCGCTGCAGAAGCCAGCGGCTTCCAGCCAGGCCAGATCAGAGCGAATGGCGCTGACATCGGCAAAACAGGCTCCGTGCAGTTTGCCGAGAAAGGCCGCCGCCCGATCGGCCAGATCGCCCTGGGGCAGGGGCGAAAGGATCGCGTCGAGCTCTTCTGCGCTGGCGGGGTCGGTGGCGGCCAGATCGGGCCAGGTGCTCAACAGCCGGATCAGGTGAAGCAAGCGCTCGAGATCGAGCAGGCGCGAGTAACCATGGCGCTGCAGCCTGCGCTCGCGGTTGGTGGCTGAGCGAATGCGCTGATCGAGGCCGGCCAGTTCGGCCTGCAGCACTGGCACTAGATCTTTGTGGTGGCTGGGCACCACGGCGCAGAGTGCCGCGAACCCTTCCGCCCGTGATGGCCCGAAATGGGGATCGGCCAAAGCGGCGGCCATCTCCTGGATTACCGGCACCGGTACCGCTCGCTTGCGCTTGGCGTTCCAGGCGAGTGAGGTGGGCAGGTCGGTGTAGAGCCACCAGCCGATCCACTCCACAGGTGCCGGCAGGGGTAGGGCCTGGGTGATCGCCAGCCGCCAGGCGCGGCGGGCATGGGTGGCATCCACGATCACCGGGATGCCTGCGGCCACGCACTCTTGGATGCGCTGGTGCAGCCGTTGCTGGATGTCGATCCAGGGCCCCTGCACCGCCGCATCACCAAATATCTCTGCGCGAATCGCGTCGGTGGAGAGCAGCTGGGCTGGGGGATCACCCGGGCCCGTGAGCAGGGGCGCCAGGGCCTTGGCCAGGGTGGTTTTGCCGCTGGCGGGCTGGCCGATCAGCAGGTGGCAGCGCAGCGCAGGCGGCATGGACAACGGCAACTGAGGGCGCACATTCGCAGGCGCATCCTGATCCGCCTGCTGCTCTTTCGCACGAAAAACAGCTCGGTTTGCGATTGCGGCGCTGACGCTGCAGCCAGCAACGCCCAAGTTCGCCGTGGCCCCATCCAGCAGTCCTGCTTTCAGCAGCCCTGCCCTTAGCAGTTACGCGCCACCCACGGCGCTGGCGGACCTGCACATCCTCGACTTTCTTGAACTGGCCGGATCCCAGGCCAAGGCGGGCATGGCGCTGTCGATGCACCAGAGCACCGTGAGCCGCAGTGCACAACTGATGCGGGCGCAGTTTCGGTTGATGCCCCGGCAGGGATCCTCGGTGTGCCGCCATGGGCACAACCCCTGCCTGCAATTTTTGCGGCTGGCCTCCCGCGAACACCGCTTGATGGAGGGCCTACTGCGCATCGGCACCGATCTGCTGCACCAACGGCTGCTGCAGAACTTGGCTGGGGTGCAGCTGGTGCCACCGCGGTTTCGCAGCGCTGGGAACTGGGCGGAGTTGGTGCGTAATGGTCTGCTGGATGGGGCGCTGCTGAGTTCGTTCGGCCTGGAGGGCAGGCTGCTTGCGGGTCAGCTGCCGCAATGGGAGGGGCTGGTGGTGCTGCCGCTGGGCCAGCTGCGCCTGCTGTTGGTGGCCCCTGTGGCGACGGTGGCTACGGGCCGCCGGGTGCTGCTGCCCCGCAGGGCTGCCGCCCCCCTGCTGCATAGGGCGGTTGCGGCCCAGGGCTATGGGGTGGAGCAACAGCCAGCGGCCTGCCAGGAGCTAGAGGCGTGGATCAAGCGGGCCCGCGACCGCCAACTGGCGCTACCGATCTGCCCGGAATTGCTTGAGCCGAGCTGGGTGGAGCGGCATGGCTTGATGCCCCTGGCCGATCAACCGCTGCTGGAGGAGCAGCTCTGGCTGCTGCTGCCCGAGGGAGCAACCAACGGATCCGCTGCCCGTGGGGCAGTGCGGGGGCTGCTCCAGCAACTGCGTATCGCCGAAACAATGCAGGATCCGCATGAAACCCAGCTCTGATCGGCGTTTCGGTGGGTGCGGATTGGCTGCAGATGGAAGCAAAGCCACGCAGACTTGTTCCACACCAAACCGCGCTTTTCGTGGGCCCTGCTCCCTTCAGCACAGCCCCCCTGTGATGCCAGAAGCCGTCCTCGCCCCTGGAGCCCGCATCGAGTGCCGCAGCGCCGAATGGCTGGTGCGCAGCCTGGGCCGCAGCTCTGACGGCCAGCAGGTGGTCGACGTGGTGGGCGTGTCGCCATTCCTGCGCGAGAAGGAGGCCCGCTTCCTGGTGGAGGTGGAAAAGGCGGCAGGCAGCTTCAAGGTGCTGCAGCCGGAAGACACGGCTCTGGTGAGCGACCCTTCGCCCCGCTACCGCGACAGCCTGCTGTTCCTCGAGGCGCACCTCCGGCGTTCGGTGCCCACCGACAACGCCCTGGTGGTGGGCCATCGCGCGGCGATGGATGCACTGCCCTACCAGCTGGAGCCAGCTGCCAAGGCCCTGGCCATGCCCCGCCAGCGGCTGCTGATCGCCGATGCGGTGGGCCTGGGTAAGACGCTGGAGTGCGGCATCCTCTGCAGCGAGCTGATCCGTCGCGGCCGGGGCAAGCGGCTGCTAGTGGTGACCACCAAAAGCATGCTGGTGCAGTTTCAAAAAGAGTTCTGGACACGCTTCTCGATCCCGCTGGTGCGGCTGGATTCGGTGGGCATTCAACGGATCCGCGAGCAAATCCCCACCAACCAGAATCCGTTTCACTACTACGACAAGGCGATCGTCTCGGTCGACACGCTCAAGAACGACCGCGACTACCGCTATTACCTCGACAACGCCAACTGGGACATCATCGTGATCGATGAGTGTCAGAACGTGGCCGAGCGGGCGCGAGGTGCCCAGAAGAGCCAGCGCGCCCGGCTGGCGGAGCGATTGGCAACCCGATCGGAGACATTGCTTCTCCTGTCGGCCACACCGCACGACGGCAAACCAGAGAGCTTCGCGAGCCTGATGAACATGCTCGACCCCACGGCGATCGCCGATCCGAGCAAGTACACCAAGGACGACATCAAGGATCTCTACCTGCGGCGCTTCCGCAAGGACGTGATCGCCGATCTGCGCAACAGCGTCAAGGAGCGCGACACCGCCGATGTTGAGTGCCCGGCGAGCGAGAGGGAGGAGTGGGTGTTCGCCCTGCTCAAAGACCTCAAGCTCCCCGACAGCGACGCCAAAGCCAAGGCCGGCCAGCTGTTCAAGACCACCCTGGCCAAGAGCCTGCTCTCCAGCCCAATGGCGGCGCTGGAAACGGTGCGCAACCGGCTGAAGCGGCTTGCAGCTGCTACGACACCGGCCCCCGCCGATCAAGCAGCCCTGCAGGAGCTGGAGCCCTTGCTCGCCGCCATCGGCCCGGTGGAGTTTTCCAAATACCAGTGCCTGCTTCAGCTGATCCACGCCGACTGGGGCTGGAACGGCAAGGACCCCAGAGACCGGATTGTGCTGTTCACCGGCCGCCGCGAAACCCAGCGCTTCCTGGTGGAGCACCTGGCAGCCGATCTGGGCCTGCCGGCAGGCGCGGTGGTGGGCCTCGATGGCGCCATGCCCGATGTGGAACAAACGCGGGTGGTGGAGCAGTTCGCCCAAGAGAAGGAAGCGGTGCGGATCCTCGTCGCGACTGAGGTCGCATCCGAGGGCCTCAACCTGCACTACCTCAGCCACCGGCTGGTGCACGTCGACATCCCCTGGTCGCTGATGACGCTGCAGCAGCGCAATGGCCGCATCGACCGCTACGGCCAGGCGCAGCAACCCCAGATCCGCTACCTGCTCAGCTGCTCCCGCAGCGAAGGCATGGGCGATGCCGAAAAGGTACTGCGGTTGCTCAAGCGCAAAGACGAGCAGGCTCAGCAGAACATTGGCGATCCGGCGGTGTTTCTCGGCGTCTACGACGCCGTGGGCGAAGAGGAGGAGATCAGCAAGGCCTTTGAGAGCGGCACGGTGGAAGCGCTGGAGCAGCGCATGGATGCCAACGCCCAGCCCTATCTGGAGCAGGGCAGCGGCGACAACCTCTTTGAAGAGCTCTTTGGCAGCGGCCCATCAGACGGCGCAGACATAACTGCCGACGCCACTCCTCCTCTTGAGGTGCAGCAGGGCCAGCCCTTCAGCCTGTTCCCCAGCCTCTGGACCTACGTGGACACGGCCCTCGAGGCGGTGGGCGAGCAGATGGAGCGCCGCGCCGAAAAGCTCGATCTCCGCGCGGATCATGAGCAGCAGCGTCTGGAGATCACACCGCCCAGCGATCTGCAGCGCCGCTACGACCGCTATCCACGGGAGCTGCAGCCACCGCGGGGGCAGCGCCTGGATCTCTCCACTGAAGTGGCGGCACTGCAGCGGGCCCTTGAGCAGAGCCGCCGGCAGGATTCCAGCCGGCCCGAGCTGGAATACCTCTGGGATCTGCACCCGCTGGTGGACTGGCTGGCTGACAGGGGCCAGATCACTTTCCAAAGGCACTGCGCACCAGTGCTTCGGCTGAGTGATGGCCTGGAGGCAGGCGAAGTGGTGATGGTGTTTCAGGGCACGATCCCCAACCAGAAAGGCGTGCCGGTGGTGCAGGAGTGGGTGGCGGTGCGCTTCGCCGGAACGGGTCTGAATGTGGAGGCTGTGGAGCCCTTTGAAGCGGTGGCCGAACGCTTACAGCTGGGCCGCAAGCCCTATGCCAACCCCAACGCCGCGATTCCCGAGCATCTGCGTAAGCAGCTGCCGTATGCGGTTCGCAAGGCCAATGACTACCTGATGAGCTGCGCCGATCGGTGGACGGCTCGCATGCAACCGGAATTGCAGGCCCAGCGGGAACGCCTGAAGCGATTGCGAGGCCGCCAGGTGGAGCAGCTGCAGCTCAGCTTCGCGGCGGATCAACGGCCGCAGCAGATCAAGGAGAAACGGCGCCTGGCCCAGCAGAAGGCGATCGACGTGCGCTTCGACGACCACGAACGCTTTGTGAATGAAGTGATGACCATCGAACCCGCCCCCTACCTGAAGGTGGTGGCCGTGCTGCATCGGGAGGCTTGATCCATGGCACTACCAGGCATCAGCAACGCCAACGAGTTCTATTCCGCCCACTACCTCGAGAGCGTTCTGACGAACGACATCAAGAAGGTGCGCGAGCGCTGGGCTGAGGAGGCCACGGCTCAACTCCAGGCCGATCCCCTTGCCGATGTCTCCACACCGGAGGCGCAGTTCAAGGCCCTGCGCAAGCCATGGCAGAAACTGCGGGAGGCGGAGCTGGGCATCACCGGTGATCCCGCCGAGCGCCTGAGGCTGCAGCGGCAGCTGTTCTTCCAGCCGCTGTGCGAGGCCCTGGGCTACCCCTACGCCCCCAAGGCGGAGCCCGTGTTAATCGGCGGCGAGGCGTATCAGATTCCGCTGCTGGCGGAGGTGAGCAACGCCAAGGGTGAGCCGTGGCTGTGGGTGGTGGAGTGCTTCAACCCCAGCGATGAGCCGGCCGATCCGCTGGAGCTCACGATCGCCACCAGCTGGGCCTGCCAGATCAACGACCCTTCCCTGGGCACGGTGCTCACCGGCGGCGATGGCCAGGGCAGCGAGAGCTGGGAGGAGCTGATCAGCGAGCGGGTGTTTGGCCAGGAGATCCCGCCGCGCTGGGTGCTGGCGGTGAGCCGCGACCAGCTGCTGCTGATCGATCGCCAGAAGTGGGCGGCTTCAAGGCTGCTGCGCTTTGAGCTCGACACCCTGCTGGGCGACAGCAATGCCGATGCGCTGCTGGCGGCCGCCACGCTGCTGCACCGCGAGCACACCTGCCCCAGCGGTGGTGGCACGCCGTTGCTGGATGAGCTGGATGAGAACAGCCACAAGCACGCCTATGAGGTGAGTGGCGACCTCAAGTACGCCCTGCGCAAGTCGATCGAGCTGCTCGGCAATGAGGCGATCCACTGGCGCCGCAGCAAAAACGAGGGCGTGTTCAAGGGCAAAACCGACGCCGACCAGCTCACGCTCGAGTGCCTGCGGTTTATGTATCGGCTGCTGTTCCTCTTCTACATCGAGAGCCGGCCGGATCTGGGCTATGCGCCGATGGGCAGCGATGTGTATCGGCTCGGCTACAGCCTCGAAAGCCTGCGCGACATGGACACCGCCGAGCTCGGCAGCGAGGAAGACAAGGAAGGCACCTACATCAGCGATTCACTCGATCGGCTGTTCCAGATGATCTGGGAGGGCTACCCCAAACGCGACGACGCCACCGCCCAGCTGCCATTGGCGGACAGCGATGATCCGTTCCACGACAGCTTCCGGCTCACGCCGCTGAAGGCACACCTGTTCGATCCCGAGCGCATGCCCACGCTCACGCGCGTGCGCTTCCGCAACGTGGTGCTGCGCGAGGTGATCGAGCTGATGTCGCTCACCAAGGAAGGCAAGGGCAAACGGCGGGGGCGGGTGAGCTACTCGCAGCTCGGCATCAACCAGCTCGGCGCTGTGTATGAGGCCCTGCTCAGCTTCCGGGGCTTCTTCGCCGAGGAAGACCTCTATGAGGTGCAACCCGCTCCAAAGAAGAAGGCCGCCAGCAGCGATGACGATGACGACCTCGAAAGCGAGGGCGACGGCGCCGACGAGGCAGACGACAACACCAAAGCCAGCGGCGCTGCCCACGACGAGCTGGAGGTGGGGCACTTCGTGAGCGCCGAGCAGCTCAAGGCCTACAAGGCCGAGGAGATCGTGCCCGATGCCGGCACCGGCAAACCGAAGTGCTATCCCAAGGGCAGCTTCATCTACCGCCTGGCGGGGCGCGACCGGGAGAAAAGCGCCAGCTACTACACGCCCGAATCTCTCACCCAGTGCCTGGTGAAGTACGCGCTCAAGGAGCTGCTGCCGGGCAAAACCGCGGCAGACATCCTGACCCTCAAGGTGTGTGAGCCGGCGATGGGCTCAGCCGCGTTCCTCAACGAGGTGGTGAACCAGCTGGCCCAGGCCTATCTGGAGCTGCGCCAGCAGGAAACCGGCAAGGGCATCCCCCACGAGCAGTTCGCCACCGAGCTGCAGAAGGTGAAGATGCGCCTGGCCGATCAAAACGTGTTCGGCGTGGACCTCAACCCGGTGGCGGTGGAGCTGGCGGAGGTGAGCCTGTGGCTCAACAGCATCTTTACGCCGGAGAACGGCCGGGCTTTTGTGCCCTGGTTCAGCCAGCAGCTGGTGTGCGGCAATTCGTTGATCGGGGCCCGCCGGCAGATCTACCGGCTGAACCAGCTGCCCACGGGCACCGGCCGCAAAGCGAAACCCAGCAAGCTCTGGCATGAACACGCTCCAGAGGAACTGGCCTGGGATGCGGAACTCCCGGGCGACGCCATCTTCCATTTCCTGCTGCCCGATCCGGGCATGGCGGCTTACACCGACAAGGTGATCAAAGAACTGGAACCCGAGGCGATTGATCGCTGCAAGCGCTGGAACAAGGCGTTTGTGGGTGAGGCTTTTTCAGAAGCCCAGATCGCCCACCTGCTGCGGCTGAGCAAGCTGGTGGATGCCCTCTGGAAGGATTGGGCTGAGCAGCAACGGCAGCTGCGCCAACGCACCACCGATCCGCTGCCGGTGTGGAACGACCCCACCGGAGCCGAGGAGGGCGACTGGACGCCGCTGAAGCTGAAGGACCGCATCCAGGAGCAGGAGGTGCTGGGCCGCGATGTGGCCAACACCAATGCGCGCCTGCGCTTGAAGTGGGCAATGGACTACTGGGTGGCGCTGTGGTTCTGGCCGATTCGCCAGGCGGGGTCGCTACCCAGCCGCGACACCTGGCTGCTGGAGCTGAGCATGATCCTGGGCGACCTGGAGCAGGGGGTGACGCCAGAGCTGGGCCAGGGAAATCTGTTTGCCGACACGCAGCCGCGCCAGCTGGCGGTGGATTTCTCGGATCGCCACGGGTTTGTGGATGTGCAGAAGCTCAAAAGCGAATTCGAGCGCCTGCGCCAGGTGGAAGCGGTGGCCCAGCGCATCCGGCCGCTGCACTGGGATCTGGAGTTTGCCGATTTACTGGCGGCTGGCGGCTTTGATCTGATCGTGGGCAACCCGCCCTGGTTGAAGGTGGAGTGGGAGGAGAAGGGCGTGATCGGCGACACCGACCCGATGGTGCTGATCCGCAAGGTGAGCGCCAGCGCGCTGGCCAAGCGCCGCGGTGATGCTTTTTCAGGCCACCAGGATCTCCGGGAGGCTTATCTGCAGGAGTTTGAGGGGCAGAACGGTAGCCAGGCGTTTCTCAATGCGCAGACCAACTACCCGCTGCTCAAAGGCAGCCAGACGAATCTGTTCAAGTGCTTCCTCCCGCAGGCATGGCGGGTGGCGTCATTTCAAGGGGTGCAGGGTTTCCTGCATCCGGAGGGGGTCTATGACGACCCGAAGGGCGGGGAGCTGCGGGAAGTCCTCTATAGCTGGCTACGTTGTCACTTTCAATTCGAAAACGAGTACAAGTTATTCGCAGAAATACATAATACTGTCAAATACAGCATAAATGTCTACCAAAATCCTGCCCAGAGATCACGCCATATTCGCTTCGTCTCTATAGCCAATGTCTTTGGCGCTTCAACACTTGGCGAATGCTTCAGTTCTATTGAAACTGGTTTAGTTCCAGGAATTAAAGATGTCAATAGCCGCTGGGAGCTGAGAGGTCACCCTCAAAGAATATTACCCGTTGATGACCAGACACTAAGTCTATTTGCTCGTCTCTACGATGAACCAGGCACCCCATGTGCCCAAGCACGTTTACCGGCAGTTCATTCGCTGCAGCTGCTCAATGTGTTGGAGAAGTTTGCGGATTGGCCGATGCGCCTTGGTGAGCTGCAGGGAGAGTACATCGCATTAGAAATGTGGCACGAGACTAATACGCAGAAAGAAGGAACAATTAGACGAGAGACGTCCTTCCCTTCGGACCCGTCGGAGCTAATTATCTCCGCCCCTCTGCTCGGTGTTGCCAACCCCTTGTATCAGACGCCCAAAGCAGTTTGCAACACCAACAGATCTTACAAAGGGCTAGATCTTGCCTTCATACCAGATGAATACCTTCCCAGAACGAATTATCAGAGGAATGTAGCAACGGCGAAATACCGCGATCGAATGCCGGATGTTCCATGGGACCCCGGCAGAAAAGTCGTTGATTTAACAAGGGTTATTGCGAGACGAATGCTTAGCCAGTCAGGAGAGCGGACTCTGATAGCGACGCTGCTTCCAATGGGTGCAGCACATATAAATACTGCTTTTTCAATTGCATTCCAGGATGCCAGAAAAGCATGCGCAGTGGCTGGACAAATGGCTTCGTTGCCAATGGACTTTTTTGTAAAGACAACAGGAAAGGCTGATTTTAGAAATGAGATAGCTCGCCAACTGCCCTTCCTTAAGACATCTGGGAATCTTCTGGTGCGCACCCTAGGGCTCAATTGTCTCACCAGCCACTATGCCGATCTCTGGGCCGAATGCTGGGATGAGACCTTCGTGCAGCAGCGCTGGGCCAAGCAGGATCCCCGGCTGCCATACAGCTTTTTCACCAACTTGTCTCCCGGCTGGCAGCGCGATTGCGCCCTGCGCAGCGATTACGCCCGCCGCCAGGCCCTGGTGGAACTTGATGTGCTCGTGGCCCAGGCCCTCAAGCTCACCCTCGAAGAACTGATCACCATCTACCGCGTGCAGTTCCCGGTGATGCAGCAATACGAACGCGACACCTGGTACGACCGCAACGGCCGTATCGTGTTCACATCCAGCAAGGGGCTCACTGGTGTGGGGTTCCCGCGCAAGGGTTCAGGGCGTGGGGCGAACAAGAGCACGGGTTGGGAAGACATCCAGACCATGACCTCCGGCACGGTGTCGCGCACGATCATCGATGCCACGCTGCCTGGGGGGCCGGTGGAGCGCACGATCACCTATGAGGCGCCGTTTGACCGGTGTGATCGGGTGGGGGATTATCGGGCGGTTTGGGAGTTTTTCGAGCATGCAGACCAAATGAAGTGACAACTAATGCAGAGCACTTTCTGGTCATTCTTGCATTATTAATGCAATCAGGTCCGTTCGCTACTGCGTCCAATCTGCTCCGTCAATGATAATTGCTTCAGGAGTCTTTCAGCATGAACTCCAGGATTCTACCGATCGATTCTCTAAAATGTGATTCAAGAACAATATCGCCCATCCTCTTCTCGCTTGCCGCCCATTCTCTGAAGCATTTTGCTCCTTTTACGCCTGATACGTAGAGGATTGTTCCCCTAGCCGTCGCGAGAGGCTCCCAAATATGCCGATCTGGTGCATGAACACGTGCGCCAATAACAGAGACTCTATCTGCCTTCTCAACAAGTGCTTTGAACTTTGCGCGTTCCCTCTCGATATAGTTTGCGCCACTCACCGTGAACTTGCTAGGCTCATAATAGGACATGACTGGAGGGAAAACATTTGACGCCTTCTCTCGTATAAACTCTCTTCTATCGTGAAAATATCGGACCCGCCCTGATGTCGCAACGTGGCCGCTATAGGTTACTCCCCTGTTGCCCGAGACGTTGTCGCAAAAAAGCGCCGCGTTGCCATGGGGGAGGCACAAAGAGAAATGTTTTTCATCAACACCAGAGAAGTCCCGAGCTTGAAATAGCAGCGTCTCATAATTAAGCGTGGCAAATGCAATTCCCTTGATGTGTTGTTGCAGCCCCCTGATCAAATCAACATATGCACTTGTGGGTGTCACTTGAAATTCCCCATAGAAGAAATCTGCCATATCCCATTGATACGGTGCCGCAAAGTCGCCTTTAATTAAAAATGAGCTCATCGCGGCTTCGAAGTTGTCGCGAAATCGCTCAGGCCAGGGAGGTAGCAATGAGCCCCAGGTGTCAGGAGCAAACTTGGCTAGCTCATCAAACAGCTGCTCACCAAGAGGCGGGACTCGACCTTCTAGTTCGGAGCCAAAGCTTGCGCCAGCACCAAATAAAATTACTTTCATGTAGGCCAGTCAAAAACGACTACACCGACACGCGGGGCTTCACTCGTTTCGCCCGAGTCATGGCAATGCCACGCCCCCGCGAATGCCCTGTGGGTGTGAGGCCCTGGGCTGCAGAGCTCCCTGTGCGACGAATCAACACATCAGCCGGTAGGTCAAACTTCTCTACCAGCTTTCGGATCATGGCCAGCGTTAGCGAGCGCTGGTTGTTCATCACCTCTGAGATACGCCCGCTGCTCCCGATGACTCCTTCTAGATCTTTCCTCGACAGCCCGCGTTGCTCCAGTACAAATTCAATCGCTGCAATGGGCTCAGGTGGGCTGATGGGGTGATGCTTGGCCTCATAGTCATCCACCAACACAGTCAGCACTTCAAGCCGATCCCGTTCAGGGCTGCCTGATGCGGCATCCAGGCAGCGATCAATCTCTTGAAGGGCAAGCTCGTAATCGGCTTCGTTGCGAATGGGTTTGATGGGTTGCATGGGCTGTCTCAGATTGTGGATGCGTCGATCTTGTCGTATTCGGCGTGGCTGCCAATAAAGCGGATGTAGACCGCTCGAAACTCGTATTCAACCTTGACGACAAGCCGATACTTGTTGCCACTGATGTTGAACACCACCCTGTTATTGGCAAGAAAACTGGCGGTTGAGAATTTGGCCTTGATCTCCTTGGGATGACTCCAGCTGGCCGACTTGACCAGAGCGTGCCAGGACTTGAGGGGTTGTTCGGCATCGCCATGGCCTGACTCCCAGAACCGCACCAGGGTTCTCTTGGCGATGACGCGCACACGGCTTTGCGGCTCCTCCCATTATGGGAGGAAGAGGCCTCGCTGCCGAGCGGGCTCGGAGTATGCATGGAATGCATGGTTCAGAATCGTTGGCAGCACTGAGATCTCGCCTAGCCTGAGGGTGCAGCTCTGCCGCATCCCTTGCTCCCCTCCGTTGTTGCCAGCGAACTGGAGCAGGTGGCCGCTGATGCCATCCGCACCGCCTTCCACCCCACCACGCCCGGCTTCCGTGGGCTGATCGATCGCTTCCTGGCTGAACGCGAGCAGCTGCTCAAAGGTCCCTATGTGTCGGTGGCATTGCCCTTTCACCAAGGCACCGGCCGCAACTGGTTTCCGCAAATCACCCTTCCCTTCCCGCCCTACCGACACCAGGAGAAGGCCTTCGAGCGGCTGTTGCCAGGCAGCCCGCGCAACACTCTGGTTGCCACGGGCACCGGCTCGGGCAAAACCGAGTGTTTCCTGCTGCCGCTGCTCGAACACTGCCGCCAGCAGCAGGCCCAGGACCAGCGGGGCATCAAGGCGATCCTGATCTACCCGATGAACGCCCTGGCCACCGACCAGGCCAGGCGCATCGCTGATCTGATTCACTCCATCCCCTCGCTCGCTGGCCTGCGGGCCGGGCTCTACATCGGTGCGTCCGATGACGCGCCTACGGCGGCCATGACCGCCACCAGCGTCATCACCGACAAGGAGGCCTTGCACAAGGCTCCGCCCGACATTCTGCTCACCAACTACAAGCAGCTGGATTATTTGCTGATCCAGCCCCATGTGCAGAGCCTGTGGGAGCACAACGGGCGGCTGAGCGATGGATCCAGCGTTCTTCGCTATCTCGTCGTCGACGAGTTCCACAGCTTCGATGGCGCCCAGGGCACAGACCTCGCCTGTCTGACCCGCCGTCTGCGTGATCGGCTCCAATGCCCCGGTGACGAGCTGGTGTGCGTGGGTACCTCCGCCACCCTTGGCGGCCCCGACTCCCGCGAGGCGATGCGCAGCTATGCGGGGCAGATTTTTGCCAGCAGCTTCGAGGCCGCCTCTCTGATTGAGGAGGAGCGCCTCAGCCCCGAGGAGTTCTTCACCGGTCACACCGCCTATGGCGCTGAGGGGCTGCGACTCTTGCCCCTGCCAGGGCTGGAGGCACTGGATCAGCTCGATCCTGAACATGCCGCCAGCGCAGATTCTTACCTCGCCGCCCAGGCGGCGCTCTGGCTAGCGGACTCGCTGCCACCAGCGCCTGAGGGCAACATCCACGACGACACCTGGCGGTTGGCGCTGGGCAGCCAGCTCGGCACCTTGCCAGCTGTGCACAACCTGGTGCGCCAGGCTGCAAGCACCTGCTCGATCGAGGAGCTGCTGGAACGCTTCTCGCGCCAGCTCGGCCTTGGTGATCAGTACCCCCGGCATTACCGGGTGTTGCTGCTCGAGAGCCTGCTGGCGCTGATCGCCCATGCCCGCCGCACCACCACCAAGCTCGATGGCAGCCCCGTCGTGGTGCCCTGGCTCAACCTGCGCGTGCAGCTCTGGCTGCGGGAGCTAAAGCGCATGGTGGCTTCTGTGGAAGCCACACCACAGCTGCGCCATTCCGACGATCTGGCCGGCAGCGACAGCAGCATCCACCTGCCCGTGGTGCATTGCCGCGATTGCGGCGCCACCGCCTGGACCTCCACGGCGCTGAACTCCACCAGCAACACGCTGGACCGCGCCAACAACCTTCGCAACTTCTACAAGGCGTTCTTCTCCGGTGCTCCTGAGCTCCGCTACCTCTTCCCCCAGGGCCATGCAGACGCAGAGGGTTGCAGCCACCAACTCTGCAGCAGCTGTCTGTCGTTCCACCCCGTCAAAGATCTGGCCGACGCCACGCCCACAGGTGCGATGCCCGTCTGCCCAAGCTGCCAGAACCGCGAGCTGGTGCCGGTCGACATCCCCGACTGCAGCACGGTCGACGACAACAACCACCCGCGCGTCAGCCGCGATTGTCCCTACTGCAACGCCCAGCAGAGCCTGCTGTTGATCGGTTCCTCGGCCGCCAACCTCACCAGCACCTGGAGCGCCTCGCTGTTTGCCTCGGCCTTCAACGGCGACAAGAAGCTGCTGGCCTTCTCCGATTCGGTGCAGGACGCTGCCCATCGCGCCGGCTACATCGCCGCCCGCGCCTACCGCACCTCCTTCCGCACCGCCCTCACCACCACGCTGCAACAGGCCGGCACCCCGCTGCCGCTCGATCAGCTGCAAGAGCGCCTGATCAGCGCCTGGCAGCAGCGCTTTCCGAATCCGGTGGACTTCGCCGCCACCTTCATCCCCCACGACCTGGAGTGGCTCAGGGAGTGGGATGCCCTGCAGCAGCAGCTCACGCCCAGCCTCGAGGCCAATGGCACCCTGATGCGCTTCGTGTGCGACCGGCTGCGTTGGGAAGTGGCCGCCGAATTCGGCTACCGCTCACGTCTGGGTTCGTCGGTGGAGCAGGCCGGGGCGCTGGCAGCCGCTGTGGATCCCGTTGCTGTCAACAAGCTGCTCCCGGGCCTGCTCACTCGGCTGCAGAACGAGGTGGAGCCGCTGCGCGGCCTCCGCCTTGGTCAACTGCAACAGCTGGTGGTGGGGATGCTGCAGCACCTGCGCCAGCGCGGTGCTCTGGCCCTGAGCGAGCTGGTGGGGCGCGACGGCAAGGTGAGCCGCTATCTCGAGAGCGGCGGAGAAGACACCTATCCCTTCAACCAGATCCCCCACACGCCGAAGTTCGGGCGCACCGCCAGCAGGCCGATCTTTCTCACCAGCTTCCGCGGCAAGGGGCGCTTCGAGCAGTTGGTGCGCGACTCCGGCCGGCCCACCTGGGCCCAGCACTGGCTGGAGCGCACCCTCATCCCAGCTACTGCCCTGGATGCCGAGCAGCAGAAGGAAGCCCTGAACGCCGTCGTCGATGCGTTGTGCCAGGCCGGGTTGCTGGAGCAGTTCAGCGGCGGGCGCGGTGAGCGGATCTGGGCGATTCCGCCCGCCGCCATCACCGTGAGCCATGAGGCCCATCCCGTGCGCTGCGAGCACTGCGGCGACATGCACAGCGTGCCCACCGAGCAGCTCAGCCTCTGGGATGGTCTGCCCTGCCAGGTGCGCCATTGCCCCGGCAGCTACCGGCCCGATCCCCGCGGCGGTCTACCCCTCTACCGGCGTTTGTATCAGCGCGGGGAGGTGCATCGCATCGTGGCCCGCGAACACACCGGCTTACTGGAGCGTGGCGATCGCGAACGCCTGGAAACCCAGTTCATCCGCGGCGAGTACCGCAGCGATCCCAACCTGCTCTCGGCCACCTCCACGCTGGAGATGGGCATCAACATCGGCGATCTCTCCACCGTGCTGCTGGCTTCGGTGCCGCCGGAGCCGGCTAACTACCTGCAGCGCATCGGCCGGGCCGGCCGCCGCGACGGCAACGCCATGGTGGGCACCCTGGTCACGGGCACCGCCCACGACCTCTATTTCTTCTCCGACCCGCGCGAGATGTTGCAGGGGCAGGTGAATCCCCCCGGCTGCTATCTAGATGCAGCCGCCATCCTGCGCCGCCAGCTGCTCGCCTACAGCCTCGATCGCTGGGTGGCAGGCGGCCTCGATCCGCTGGCGCTGCCACGCAAGCTCAAGCCAGTGCTCGATGGCGTGGGAAAGGCCCTCAGCGGCACCATCCCCCAGGAGTTCCCCTACACCTGGCTGGGCTGGGTGCAGGCCCACCAAGCCGATCTCTTGGAGCGGTTCTGCGCCCTGTTCGGCGAGGAGCTGCAGCCCGCCAGCGCTGCTGATCTGCGTGCGTTCCTGCTCACCCCCGCCGATGGGGGCGGAGATGGGGCCTTCGATGCACCCTTCGCCCAGGAACTGCTGGCTCGGTTGCGGGATCTGGTGGCGGAACGCAAGCGGCTTGGTGCAGAAGCCCGCAAGCTGCGTGAGCGCTACAACAAGCTCTGTGAACGCCCCGACGACGGCCTCACCCCCGAGGAACGGGAAGCCAAGGATTCAATCCGCCGCGAGCAGTTCGCCTATAACCAGCTGCGCAAGGACCTCGACGGCCGGCCCCTGCTGGCAATGCTCACCGACGAGGGCTTCCTGCCGAACTACGCCTTCCCGGAAGCGGGAGTCACGCTTAAATCCGTTCTCTGGCGCAAGCTGCCTGGCCGATCCGATGATAGCCGCCGCAGTGAGGAACTGCCGCCCCTCTCCTACGAGCGTCCCGCCAACGTGGCCATCCGCGAGCTGGTGCCCGATGGCCAGTTCTATGCCCAGGGCCGCCGCGTCAAGGTCGACCAGGTGGATCCCAACCTCAACCAACCCGAGCGCTGGCGCTTCTGCCCCTCCTGCTCCTACGCCGCTCGCGAAACCGACGACGACTTCGGCCGCAAGGAATGCCCCCGCTGCGGCAACAGCGGTTACGCAGACCACGGCCAGGTCAAGGAGATGGCCCGCCTGCGCCAGGTTCAGGCCACCACAGAAGACGCCCGCAGCCGCTTCGGCGACGACAGCGAAGAGCGCAATCCGCTGTTCTTCCACCGCGAGCTGCTGATTGTTCCCGACCACAGCCGCCGCGAGATCTCCCTGGCCATCGCCGATGAGGAGTTTCCCTTCGGCGCTGAATATCTGGCCAGCACCACCTTCCGCGAGATCAACTTTGGCGAGCAGGCCGTGGTGGGCGCCAGCCATGCGATCGCCGGCAAGGCCCTCAAGGTGAAGGGCTTTGAGCTCTGCCGCAGTTGCGGCAAGGTGCAGCGCGGCCCCGCCAAGGCCAGCAACCACACCTGGGGCTGCAAGTATCGCGACAAGCCCGATGACGCCCAGCTGCGCCAACTGCTGTTCATGTACCGGGAGTTCAACTCAGAAGCCCTGCGCTTCCTGCTGCCTGGCGCCAGCTTCTGGGATGAGGCCGGTCAGCCCTCCTTCGTCGGTGCCATGCATCTGGGTTTGCGCCAGCGTTTCGGCGGCAAGGTGGATCACCTCCAGTCAGCCCTGGGAGAAGAACCCCAGCCCGGCAGTCAGCAGCGCAAGACCTTCCTCTACCTGTTTGATTCAGTCCCCGGCGGCACCGGCTACGTGCGCCAGCTGATCGAGGCCGGCGGTGCGGATCTACGCGCGGTGTTTGAGCAATCGCTGCAGACCCTTCAAGCCTGCTCCTGCAGTGATGGCTGTTATCGCTGCATCTTCATGTACCGGCAGCGCTTCGATCGCGAGCGCACGAGCAAGCGCCGCGCCATTGAGCAACTGCAAACAATTCTGAACCGGTGGGAGGAGCTGCAGCCCTCAGAGCGCAGCCTCTCGGAGGTGGTGATCAACACCCGCGCTGAAAGCGAGCTGGAGCTGCGCTTCATCGAGAAGCTGCGAGAGGGCAAGTGCAAGCCACCGGGTGTCACCGTCACCCTCCGGGATGACTTCATCAAGGGCGACAAGGGCTATCTGCTCACGTTCAACAGCGGCTCCAGCGTGGTGAGCTGGAAGGTGGAGTTGCAGGTGCCGATCGGCGAAGCGGAGGGTGTTGGCGCCTTCTCCCGCGCTGATTTCCTGCTCACGCCCACGGCCGGCGGCAAGCCGATCGCCATCTACACCGATGGCTGGGAATACCACCGCAGCCGGCTGGCCAAAGATGCTGAACAGCGCATGGCCCTGCAGCGCAGCGGCCGCTACCTGGTCTGGGCTCTCAGCTGGGACGACGTGGTGGAAGCGCCGCCGACCGCCCAGGCGCCGCTTGATCCCAACGGGCTTGCGGTGGGAGTCATCCCCGCATTCGCCAACAAGCCCGAAACCTTCATCGAGCGCTGGTGGCCCCAGCCCCTGCTCGACAGCCTGACTTCTGCGCCGCCGCTGATGCCACGGCAGGCGCAGCTGGCCAGTAGCCTACAGCTGCTGATGGCCTACCTGGCCAACCCATCAGAGCCGTTGTGGCAGGGCATGGCGCAGCAGTTCTGCCTGGCCCAGGCTTCCCCACTCGCGGTGGAGTCGCCGGAGCTCAGCGCTTCTGCCGTTGCGCTTCAACTCGTCCCACATGTCCAGGAGTGGCAGAGAACGGAGCCCTCACGCCGCGTTGGCCAGCACCTCTCTCCTGCTCCTGGCCTGCAGATCGTCAACCTGGTCGACATGGGTCTGCATGAGCGCCGCCACCCAGCCGCCAGCTTCCGGGCCATTCACTTCGAGCCAGATCCGAACGCCTCTGAGCAACAGCAACAGGCCAGGTGGCGGGAGTGGCTACGCCAGAGCAACCTCTTCCAGTTCTTGCCCCACCTGCTGATCTCCACCCCGGGCTGGGGCGGCAGCGAGCAAACCGTTGCGGTGGACCCGCCCCAGGTGTGGGTGAGTGCCAGCCTCAGATCCCCTGAGGCGACTGCGCCTTCTGACCATGAGGCTGCCGGTGCCGAGCAGCAACGCGCCTGGAAGGAGCTCTTTCGAACTCCCCCTCAACAAGCACTGCCCTTGATGGAGGCCCTGGCTGCTCTCTGGCAAGGCTCCGACCTGCCGGTACCTGAACAAGCCTTTGAGCTGGAAGGCACCCGAGGAGAGGTGGTCGCCCAGGCAGAGCTGGCCTGGCCCGTCCAGCAATTGGCGGTGGTGATCGATACCGCCGATGGTGAGGCGTTCTCGGCCGCAGGCTGGCGCTGCTGGTCGTTAGAGGATCCTCCAGGCACCACAGCCACCGCCCTGCGAGAGGTGCTCACCTCCCCCTGATCGACAGCCCAATCCACGCAGTCCTAGCCAAAGCCACTCCCAGTCATCGCCTTCAACGCCGCGCACCTGTCATGAGCGAGTCCCGCCTCACCGTCGCCCTCTCCAACGACTTCTTCAAGGCGTTTGGCCGGCTGCCGGAGAAGGCCCGCGGCAAGGTGGCCACCTTCATCTCCAAGTTCCGCGACAACCCCCGCAGCCCAGGACTGAACTACGAGCGCATCGAAGGCGGCAAAGACCCCTTCATCCGCTCCATCCGCGTGGATCAGGACATTCGCTGCATCGTGCGCGCCCCCGATGAGGGCGACACCTATGTCTTGCTCTGGATCGACAAACACGACGACGCCTACCAGTGGGCCCGTCGCCGCACCTGCCATGTGAACCGGGTCTCGGGTGCGCTGCAGGTGGTGGATGTGGAAGCGGCCGAAATGGCTGTGGGTGATGCGATTGCCGCGGCTGTCAGCGAAGCTCTGGCGAATCAAACGCCAACAGCCACACCAGAAGAAACGCCAGCGCTAACCCCGCAGGCATCTGTCCAGAGCGGGTCACTCTTTGCCCACTGCAGCGACGAGCAGTTGATGTTGCTCGGCGTGCCTGAGGCTCTGCTGCCAGCTGTGCGGGCCGTCACCAGCGAGGAGGCGCTGAGTCGTCTGATCGAGTGGGTGCCTCAAGACTGCGTCGATGGCCTGATCCTGCTGGCCGATGGCAAAGCAATCGATGAAGTGATCGAGGAGTTGGAGCGCAAGCGACCTGCCGCCATCGACCCCACGGATGTAGCAGCTGCTCTCGAAACACCGGAGAGCAAGGCCGAGTTCATGGTCATCACCGATGACGATGTGCTCGAGGCAATGCTCTCAGCACCGCTGGAGCGGTGGCGGGTATTCCTCCATCCCAGTCAGCGCCGTCTTGTCGAGCGCAACTGGAGCGGCGCGGTGCGCGTGCTGGGCGGGGCCGGCACCGGCAAGACCGTGGTGGCGATGCATCGGGCCCGCTGGCTCGCCAAGGAATTCATCAAAACGAGTACCCCTGGCCGCGTGTTGTTCACCACTTTCACCCGCAACCTGGCCACAGACATCCGCGCCAACCTCACCAAGATCTGCAGCCCCGAGGAGCTGCAGCGCATCGAGGTGATGCACCTTGATGGTTGGGTGATGACGTACCTCAAGGCCCAGGGCCTTCAAGTGCGCGTGTTCAACGACGACGCCCGCGATAGCTGCTGGAGCATGGCCATGGATGTGGCCGACACCTCACTGGAGCTTGACGAGCGCTTCTACCGCGAGGAGTGGAAAGACGTGGTGCTCGCCCAGGGCTGCCGCAGCCGCGACGAGTATCTGGTGGCCCGGCGGGTCGGTCGGGGCACCCGCCTCAACCGCCAGCAGCGGGCTCAGATCTGGCCGGTGTTTGACGCGGTCAGGGCCGAATTCCGCCAGCGGGGGCTGTGGGAACCAGAGGAAGCCAAACAGATTGCCGCTGACCTGCTCAACCGCTCCGGCCCACCACCGCAATACACCTCCGTGGTGGTGGATGAGGCCCAGGATCTCGATCTGGCTTCTTTTTCGCTGCTTCGCGCCCTGGTTGGCGAACCGCGCACGAACGACCTGTTCATCGTTGGCGACCCCCACCAGCGCATCTACGGCAAGCCGGTGGTGCTCAGCCGCTGCGGCATCGATATCCGCGGCCGCGCCCGCAAGCTGCGCATCAACTACCGCACCACTGAAGAAACCCGGGCCTGGGCCACCGCCGTGCTCCAGGGCCTCGACTTCGACGATCTGGATGGGGGCAGTGATCGCGCCAGCGATTACCGCTCCCTGCTTCATGGCGACCAACCCCTGGTGAAGGGTTTTGAGGACCCCGGAGAGGAGCAGCGTTTCCTGGTGAGCACCCTGCGTCAGCTGCGAGAAGAGCAGCAGTCGCTGGCGTCCACCTGCGTGGCGGCTCGTACCAACAGGGCCGTGGAGAAACTTGAAGCCCTTCTCAATGGCGAGGGGTTCGCCACTCGAGTGATCCAAGCAGAGGAATCCGACGACCCCAGCGATCCAGCACTACGGCTCGCGACCATGCACCGGGTCAAAGGGCTGGAATTCGATCAGGTCTTTCTGCCAGCACTGGATGCCTCCCAGATGCCCCTGAAGGTGGAGCTCAACAAACGGCCAGATTCCCTCTCCAGGGAACTCTTTGAGCAGCAAGAGCGCTCGCTGCTGCACGTAGCAGCCACCCGAGCAAAGAAGCGGGTGGTGGTGAGCTACAGCGGCAAGGCTTCCCCCTTCCTGAACCTCAAACGTCTGCAACCAGAGGGCTCCCAGTCATGACTGAAGCCAATTCATCTTCAAGCCCCTGCTGGTTCGTGGGCGCCATGGTCAACCGTGGCGACGACCAAACCGATCGCTTCATTGAAGAAGGCATCTGGGAGCACGACTTCGACGACAACAGCAAAGTGCTCGCACAGGTGCGCTCGATGCAGACCGGCGAGCGCATCGCCATCAAGGCGGCCTACACCAAAAAACACGGCCTGCCATTCGATACCTGGGGCAACACCGTCTCGGTGATGGCCATCAAGTCCATAGGCACGATCGAGGCGAACATGGGCGATGGCCGCCGTCTACGCGTGCAATGGCAGCGCGTCAGCCCTGCCCGCGAGTGGTACTTCTACACCTACCAACCCACGATCTGGAAAGTCACCCCCGGCGACTGGAAAACCGACGCCCTGATCGACTTCGCGTTCCAGGACAAGCCGCAGGACATCGACCGCTTCCGCAATGCCCCCTATTGGCGAGAGCGCTTCGGCACCGATCCCAGGGAGCACAAGCGCTTCCGATGGGCCCGCTTCTACCAGGCGATAGCCGACGGGCTGCTCAGCCACCGCAGCGATCGCAGCCAGCTGATCGCCTTCCTGCAGCAACTCCAGCCCAATGTGGAGGGTCTGGGCTTGCTCAGCGGTGATCAGTTCGCCGATGGCAGCAAGGGGTTCATCCAGGACATCGACCCTTTCACCCTGTTCGGTCTGTTCAATCGCGGCATCAAGGACAGCAACCGCCAGGCCATCGCCTCCGCCCTGGCCCAGTTCCTGGGCGTCGAGGAAGCCATGCCCGAGAGCTTCGAGGGCATCCCGGTCCTCAACAACCAGAAGTCGTGGTTCTTCCCCTACAGCAAGGATCGCGACCCCGCCCAGATCGATGCCCTCTGGCAGGTGTTTCAGAGCGGTCTAGCCCTGGCTGAGGGAGACACCGAGCAGGCGATCGAAGCCTTCAGCAGCGACTTTGATGCAGCGATGGGCTACTACGGCGTGGCCTGGAACCTCACCTTCGGGCTCTATTGGTGCCGCCCCTGGAGCTTCCTCAGCCTCGATGAGCGTTCACGCGGCTACATCAGTGAGAAGCTGCGCCTCGCCATCGGCCGCAACGGCCCGAAAAACCGCTGCAGCGCCACCGACTACCTGCAGTTGATCGAGGCCCTTAAACAACGCTTCGAGGAACCCGACTTCAGTGTGCACTCCTTCCCTGAACTCTCCTTAGAAGCCTGGACCTACACCGGCAGTGCACCTGAACCCGACGACGACCCGTTAGTCCATGGCGACGATGACGATCGGGATGACGACGACTCCGCAGTCGTAGAGCCAGTCACGCCGGTGACGCCATACGGCATCGACAACATCCTGGCCGACGGCTGCTTCTTACCTCGCAGCGAGCTGGAGCGCATCCTGCGCCGCTTACGCGACAAGAAGAACCTGATCCTCCAGGGCCCACCCGGCACCGGCAAAACCTGGCTGGCCAGGCGCCTTGGCATGGCGCTGGTGGGCCAAGTGGTGCAGGAGCCGCAGCTGCGCTCCGTGCAGTTCCACCCCAACCTCTCCTATGAAGACTTCGTGCGCGGTTGGCGCCCCATCGGCAACGGCGGCCTGGTGCTGCATGAGGGCGTATTCATGCAGATGGTGAAGGCTGCGCTGGAGCACCCAAGCAAGACCCACGTGCTGGTGATCGAGGAGATCAACCGCGGCAATCCCGCCCAGATTTTCGGGGAGCTGCTCACCCTGCTGGAGGCCGGCAAACGCACACCGCGCGATGCCATGCAACTGTGCTACCCCGACCCCGACGGCACCCACCGGCCGGTGTACGTGCCCGAAAACATGGTGGTGATCGGGACGATGAACATCGCCGATCGCTCCCTGGCCCTGGTGGACATGGCCTTCCGCCGGCGCTTCGCCTTCATCGACCTGGAGCCCTGCTTCGGCGAAACCTGGCGGGAGTGGGTGGTGACTCGGCTGCAGATGGATCTGGCCGCCGCGGCCAACATTGAACAGCGCCTTGGCCAACTCAACGCCGCCATCGTCGCCGACAGCCGCCTTGGCAAGGCCTTCCAGATCGGCCACAGCTATGTCACCCCGACCCAGAGCCTGGAGGGGCGCTCCAGTCGCGATTGGTTCGCCGAAGTGGTGGCCAGCGAACTCAAACCCCTGCTGCAGGAGTACTGGTTCGACGCCCCGGAGGAGGCCGAACGCCAGGCCGCGGCTCTGCTGGAGGGTTGGTGAGCATCCCAGTTCGCAACATCTGGTGGCTGATGCTCTACGCCTCAGACCTGGGCAAGGCCGCCAATCCCGCCAAGCTCGCCTCAGAAGACCTTCCCGACGAGATCCCCGATCTGGTGGCCGAGATACTGGCCAGGGCAGTCGAACAACGGCAGCGCCGCCAACTCTCCACCGCATTTCAACCAAGAGAAGCGGTGCTCACCCGTGTGAGGGGGCGCATCGATCACCTCACCACCAGCCGAAGACAACTGCTCGCCAAAGGACAGGTGGCCTGCCGCTTCGAAGAACTCTCGATAGACAGCCCACGCAACCGCTACGTGCGCGCCGCCCTCGACACCGTGGGCAGGTTGGTCCGCAAGCCTGAGCTGGCCCACCGCTGCCGCGGCCTCGCCCATGGCCTGCGCCTGCAGGGAGTGGTTGGAGAGCCGCCCACTCGCCAGAAGATCAGCAGCGAACGCTTCGGGCGTCATGACCAGGCCGACCAGCCCATGCTCGCCGCTGCTCGATTGGCGATGGATCTAGCCCTACCCGCCGAGGAGGCCGGCCCTAATGCCCTGATCGACCCCGAGCGCTGCGAGCATTGGCTGAGGCGGCTCTATGAGAAGGCGATCGGAGGCTTTTGCCGCCTCCATCTCGATGAAGCTCACTGGCTTGTGAACACTGGCAAACCACTCAGCTGGCCCATCGAAGACGCCACCGCCGGCATCGCCCAGGTGTTCCCCTCCATGCGCACCGACATCGTGATCGACCGACGCGACCAGCCCCAGCGCCTGGTGATCGACACAAAGTTCACCAGCGTGCTCGGTCGAGGGTGGTATCGCGAGCACTCGCTCCGTGCCGGCTATGTCTACCAGTTGTATGCCTACCTGCGCTCCCAGGTAGGCCGTGGGGACCCCTGGGCCGATCAGGCCGCGGGGCTGCTGCTCCATCCGGCCATCAACGGCGACTTCGATGAATCCGTAGCGATCCAGGGGCACCTGATGCGCTTTGCCACTGTTGACTTGACTGGCAGCCACCAGCAGATCAAAGAGGGGTTGTTGGACTTGATGCTCAGCCCAGCATCATGACTGGCAAACAAGCAACCGGTTCCGATGCGGTCGCGTCTCAGGCGGCCCGCACCATCGCCTTGCAAATGCTGGAGGAGCGCGGCCGCGGGGCTGTGCTGGTGGGCGTAGCCCGCGTGGATGCAGCACTGGAGCATCTGCTCCAGGCCGTGATGAATCCAGCAACCGCCAAAGGCGATGGGCTGTTTCTGCCTGAGCGGCCGCTGGGCTCCATTGGCGCCAAGGTGGCGCTCGCCAGCCGGCTCGGCCTGATCGATGGTCCGGTGGAGCGAGCCCTGAACGTGCTGCGCAAGCTGCGCAATGCCTTAGCTCACTCCGCTGAATCGGCCTCGCTGGGCGATGCCGCCCACAGCTCTCGCCTTGCGGAGGTGTACGAAGACGCCCGCACCAATCCGCTCTGGACGCCACTGGAAATGGTCTTGGCCGCTCAGCCGCCTTCGGCCAATGGGGTGCTGGAGCCTGCCCTGCGGGATTACATCCTGTTGATCACGATCCTGGTGGCCTTCTTAGAAGCCACAGCCCAGCAGCTTCGGCCGATGCAACCGCCGGTGGTGATGGGTTTCTCGGGCGTCAGCCGGAACAACGGCGCCATCCAGGAGTAGCTCGCAGATCGGAGCCCCTAAAGCTTGCCGCGCAGGCCTGTTCATGGTGCGGGGCGGCGTCAAGGATCGGAGCCATGCCCGCGGTTGGTTGACGTTGGTGCCGCATGACGCGGCACGTCAGGCGAATGGCGCGGGTCCTTGACCCCGCCCCGCCTGGAGGTGGGGTCCTGCGCTGGGTCCGCCATGGCCACGCTTTGCCTTCCCGCTCACACCCCTGTTCACCTGCATGCCGCCCGCCGGCTGCACTTCTCAGCCAGCAGCGATGGCTTGCTGCTCTGGCTTTCAGAAGAGTGCTGGTGCCGCGGGCTGATCCGGCTGGCAGCTCTGCTGGATGATCTGCTCACCGAGCGTCAGGCGGGGCAGCCTGAGGCCCCTGCTGATCCCGAGCTGGAGGCGCTGTTGCCCTTCTGAGGGCTAGGGGCTGCGGCCCCCTTTTGTTGACGCCAGGCCGGTGGGGCGTCCATGCCGAGCCCGCTTGTGATGGGGCAGCTGCGCCGTCGCCGGCTCCTGCTGCGTTGGGGGAATGGTCCGCCAGTGAGCCGGCGCACACCCACCGCATCCCGTTGGCCAGTCCTCACGCCATGGCAAGGATCAGGCCTGGCGCCCCTTGAGGCCCTGCCTCGGCGGTGCGTCCTTGCCGCGGCGATCCGGCCGGCCGTTGGGGGTGGGGTTCTGTGCCGTCCCGCCGATGGCTGCCCTTGCTTCCCCGTCCCGCCGCCAGCCGCAGGCCTCTGCACCGCAGGCTGCATCCCTTGCTGCGCGCGATGCCCTGGTGCTGGAGCACCTCCCGCTCGCTGATGCCCTGGCTTCCGCCGCCGCCCGGCGCCTGTTCCCGCTGGTGGAGCGGGATGATCTGATCCAGGTGGCCCGCGAGGCCCTGCTGCGCTCGGTGCCGCGCTGCAAGCCCGGCGAGCCGGCGGAGCCCTATCTGCGCCGCTGCATCACCGGGGCGCTGCAGCACCACCTGCGCGATCGGGTGCGGCTGGTGCGCATCTCCCGCCGGCAGCACGAGAAGGGCACCTGCCCGCTGGGCCACGTCAGCCTCGATGTCCAGGTAAGAGGCGAGCACTCCCTGCTCGATCAGCTGGAAGCTCCCGCAGCCGAGCTGGCCTCAGGCCTTGGTGCTGAGGAGCTGGCCCTGGAGCAGCTGGTCGAGCAGCTCCCTGCTGCCCAGGCAACTGCGTTGCGGCTCACCCTGCTGGAGGGCTTCTCGCTACGGGCCGCTGGGCTCAAGCTGGGCATCAGCGCCATGGCCGTGCAGCGCGCCCAGAAGAAGGCCATCGCCGCCCTGCGCCTGCAGTTGGTGGGCGGGGGCTGAGGGCCGTTGCCATAATTCCAGTGAAATCGTCACCTAATCCAAGCTTGATAGCCGTCAACCGCAGCCACTCAGCATTGTTCTTTGCCAGGTAGTCGGTCAGCATTGCGGATTCACTACGGGTTTACGTAGAGCCCCTATGTCACATGATGGATTCAGCCTGAAATCACGCGATGAAGTTCTGAGGTTCGAAGAGCTACTGGACAACTACTCTTCCAGTCTCACTCGGCTCCCCCTGAGGCACATATCTTTGTTGGAATCATACGATCGCTTGATCAAAAGAGAGGACGGAGCAAGAATTTTTTCCTCCATTCTCGATATTCGGATCAACACGGTATTGTTGTTTTTGGATGCTCATGCAGTAGGCGCCACTTGGAACGCCTTGTTTTCAAGTGGCAAGCTCGAGGGTGGCTCAGTTCTTGAATCACGAGAAAAATTTTTTGGCAAGATAGAAATTCATCGCTTCAATTCGTCGTATGTATTAAGGTATAGAGCGATATGGGATAAGATAATGGGTCTTATTATTTTGGTTTATTCGCCTGGTGAGTACCAGCGGTTTTCTGGGGCAAAAAGCAAAAAGAAGGCTTTTGTGAAAATTGCCAATACTCACGGGTTCTTGGAGTCTGAAACCGTGTTGAGCCTTAGCAATCTTTTGGCCGAATTCGACGAGAAATTCCGTACGCCTGAGGCTCACGGCACTGGCTCGCTTCGCAAGTATTCTTTTACAATGGAATCGCTTGCAGATAACCCTCAGATTGAGCTGATAGAGTATTGGAACATAATCAATTCTTTTCTTACGGATCTCGGGAGATCAATACCGGTTGCTCTAGAGCACTCTGAGGTCAAATAGGGCTCTGTTTAGCCAATCAAACAGCAGCAGCTTTTTGTCAATAGTGTGCTCACTGACCCTCTACTTTTCAGCTCCGTGCAAGTGGGATGTGTACAGGGGTTGGTAGGGAGCAGTTTTTGGGCTGAGCATGGGTGATACTATCGGTTTGGAAATGATTTGACAGGGAAGATGAGGCCTGATTCGGTTAGATCCCAGATTCAAGATGTTCGCGCGCGATATGCTGAAACTTATGCGATAAGAGCGGGTATTCAGGCTATTCCCGGGATAGGTGGAAGCCTCGATACGCTGTTGGCTGGTGGCGCCTCGAAGATCCAGATGCGGCGTCTTGAAAGCTATGTTGAAATATTGCAGTCTCGCTTGAGTGTAATTGAGGAAATTGCAGCAGATCTGGATAGCGAAGGATTTTCTGACTTTATACTGTCAACGATAGATCAAGCAGTTCATACGCGCTCTGTAGAAAAGCGACAGCGATTAGCCCAGGTTGTTTGTCGTCAGACGACCCTGGGCTTTTCTTGGGATGAGGCAGAGGGTGCAGCTCGTCTTCTGGCATCTCTAGAAGAGATGCATTTATCTGTTCTGCGTGAAGCGGTAAATGCGCCTATCGCAAGTGGTCCTTATGAAGGTCATCGGCTTGTTACCTTGGAGAAAGCAGACCCTGCGGGGGCAAGCTCTAATGGCGTCAATTTAAGGAACCTGTTCTTCTCTCATGATAACCATGTCCTGGAGTTAATCTTCTCTGACCTTGTATCACGTGGGCTCTTGCGTGACGAAGGAGTCGGACGACTTAGCACAAAGTCAATGACCGTATTTATTGCCACTGACTTGGCCAACTGGTTGTGGAAATGGATCTCGCTTCCTGAGGAGGTACTGAATGCAGAAGCCGATTGACGCAATCTGTCGAGGCTGACAGGCCCTTCTTTTTCTAATGTGGCGTGCTTTATGGGTACTTCTTCCGCGCAAAACCCTTGGGCTAATAAGGCCAAGCTCGGTAATTTGTCTTTATTAAAGGGTCAGGTTGATCAAGCCACTTGAACTAATGTTGTTTAGCAATGAACTCGTTGGTGGCACGAAAATTGACGCGGGGGGGCTTGGTCTCTGCCAGTAAACCCAACGAGGCCCACACCCATAGGAGGTTTCGAAAGGGCAAGCAAGGCAGCAGTTCTCCCTCCGTAAATGTCCTGCGCGTTGCCACCTACTCCGAATGGCGGGCGCATTTTGCGGCTGGATCCGTTTCAGGCCCAAGGGCACGCTTACGGGGCCTTGCCCTAGTGACAACAGCTGCTGCACGCGGTGCGCCTTCGGTGAGGGCAAGCCTGCAAGAGCGCAAATCGTGCAGGCCTACCCCTTGATGGATCGGCTCCGCGCAACCCTCTCCATGGTCTGGGCGGCCTCGGGGACTGACGCGAGGTCGCCGCAATGGGGAGCACCATCTGGCCACTGCCCGCCCTGCTTCGGGGTCTCCGCTGCGCCCTATGGCCAATGGTGATCCCGACGTGCCGGGAAGAGGCCTGTGCCGGCCGTCTTGTTAGCAGGGTGGGGGCTGGTGCCACCTATCGTCAAAACACGTCAGCAAAATGGCGTTTTCTTAACTGGTGCCAGTCGACGTGTCAGCTTCCCACGGCTTCCTACAACCGTTGCCTCCTCCCGTAGAGCTGGAAACAGTGGCGGTCATGCGTGCTCTGGCTGCCGCCAACCGTGCTTTGGCGGAGCTCAAGGGACGGGCGGCCACGATCCCCAACCAAGGGATCCTGATCGACACCCTCGCCCTGCAGGAGGCAAAGGCCAGTTCCGAGATCGAGAATATCGTCACCACCCAAGATGAGTTATTCCAGATGGATCTGTTCCCGGACGGTCTGGAGTCGGGTGCGGCCAAGGAGGTTGCCCGCTACCGGGATGCCCTCAAGCTGGGGCTGACGCAGCTGCTGGATACGGGCGGGTTGATCCGTAACGCCACGCTCATCGACATGTACCGGTTCCTGAAGGCACGCAGCGATGGTTTTCGCTCAACGCCAGGCACCGCCTTGAAGAACGATCGGACGGGGGAAGTGGTCTACAGGCCTCCACAGGATCGCAACGAGATCATCGCCGCAATGTCATCACTGGAGGCGTTCATCAATGATGATGAGCTCTGCCGTCTCGATCCACTGATCAAGATGGCACTCATCCATCATCAGTTTGAGAGCATCCATCCCTTTGCCGACGGAAACGGACGAATCGGGCGCATCCTGAACGTTCTCTACCTGACAAGAACAGGATTGCTGGACATCCCAATCCTCTACCTGAGCCGCCATATCAACCAGCACAAAGCTGAATACTACCGGCTGCTCCAATCCGTTCGAGAAGAAGGCGAGTGGGAGCCCTGGGTGCTCTATATGCTTGAGGCCGTCGAGAAGACCTCTAGAACGACCCTTGCGCTGGTGGAGGGAATCCGGAAGCAGATGGCAGATGTGAAGCAGCGCATGCGCACCCATCTCCCGAAGCTTTACTCCCAGGATCTGCTGAACAATCTCTTCCGTCACCCCTACACCAGGATTCAATTTGTCCGAGATGACCTGCGCGTGACCCGGCAGACAGCTGCCGAGTACTTGGAGCAATTGGTGGAGAAAGGTTTCCTAGAGAAGCACAAATCTGGTCGGAGTAACTACTACATCAATACAGCCTTGGTGGCCTTGTTCCTGCAGGTCTCAGAAGGCCCCTGACGCGCCATCGATTTGGCTTGGATCAATTATTTAGGCATGGCTCGGCCCTCTTGATGGTCCGCAGCTAGGGCAAGGGGCGGCCACGACTTCACTGCGCATCCTGATGAGGCAGCACATCACTCTGCCCTGGACTTCTATTGCGTGGGGCCAGGAGGAGAGCTTGCTCGGGGCCTCTCCAGTCTGAGGCCCTCCTGCGGTCGCGCCTCCGCTGGGATCGGTCCCGTCGCTGCGCCGCTCTCGGCGCCGATCGTCATGGCCACACGCTCTGCTGCTGGCATCCCGGCTTCCGCGGAATCACCGTTCTGCCGCCCTGAGGAAGATCCCTTTCTGTTGCTGGAATCCACGCTTCGCTCCGTGCAGGAGATCCTGCTGCGCCGGCGCGGGCTGGCGCTGCGGCGCACCTGGATTGAGCAGCCCTATGGAGAAGAGGAGATCACCCTGCTGGAGGAAGAGGTGATTCCCGCGATCCAGCAGTGCCTGGCTCGCATTGATGAGCTCGATGAGCGGCTGCTGGCCGAGCAGGAGCTGCTGCGGCGCTCTCAGCTCGAGGCGCAGCGGCGGCTGATGCTGGCCTGAGCCCATCCCGGCCCGGCGGGCGTGATCATCACGCCGCGCCGGGCCTCAGCTCAGCACGTACACATCGCCGCTGGTCTGATCCAGGTACAGATCACCCGGCACAGATCCAGGCACCGATGTGGGTGCGCCACTGCCGGTGAACCAACCGGTGCCGCGGTTGCCCTGGGGGCCATTGGGGCCCTCCACCCCCTGCAGGCCCTGGGGGCCGGGCTCTCCCTGCAGCCCTTGCGGTCCCTGCGGGCCGGCGATGCCCTGGGGGCCCTGGATCGAACCCCCATCCACCCAGGTGCTGTTGGCGGCATCCCAGACGCGGAAGGAGTCATCCGCTTGCACGATGTAGGCATCGCCTTGGGCGGCATCGGCGGGCAGATCCTCCACCGTGGGCACGTGCCCCTTGAAGGTGATGCCCAGGCCCGGGGCACCCTGGATGCCCTCCTGGCCCTGGGGGCCTTCTGGACCAGCAACGCCCTGCATCCCTGTTGGTCCCTGCGGGCCTTGCACGCCCTGGGCGCCATCGGCACCGGGTTGGCCCTGCACCCCCTGGGGTCCCTGGGGACCGGGATCACCGTGCGGACCCTTGAGTGAACCGGTGGGAATCCAGGCCATGGCAGAGCAGCGGCCCAAGGGCCAGAGAGAACACTCCCTATTGCCGTTGGTGAGCTGATCTGAGGGCAGCTCAGTGCTGCAGCACCTGCCACCAGGAGCCGCGCAGCACCGTCACGGCTGTGCCGGCCACCTCTGAACGAAAACGCAGGCTGAGGTTGCCGGCGTTGGAGCCGTTCTCCACCGTGCCGCTCACCTGGGCCCTGAGCACCGAACTGCCTGCTGAGCTGGTGCCGATCAGGGGCGTGTCGTAGCTGCTGGCGCTGAGGTTGCGAAAGCTGGTGAGCGATTCACCGGTCACCAGGTTGTGGAGCACCGCCTGCGGCGCTATTGGGCCAGAGAGGGTTGTCACCAGGCCAGTGTTGTTGGCGCCGCTGGAGAAGTAGAGCTCAGCTGCAAAGGAGAGCACCTGCTGCGCCGCCAGCCCTGTGCTGAAGAGGGTGAGCCAGCTGCTGTTGGAGCTGTTGCTGAGTGCCGCGGGCAGCCGCGCGATCCGCAGCATCGAGGGGCCCTTGAGGTTGGTGCTGCGTGTCCAGGGCATCAGCTCAGTTCCAGTTGGTAGAGAGCACCGCTGCGGGTGTCGAGATAGAAGTCGCCCGCCTGGCCATCAGGCAGCACTCCGGGTGGCCCCTCGCCGCTCCACCAGCGAGTACCGCCGCCACTGCCCGGTGGGTTGGCCCAGAGGCCGTCGGCCCTCAGGAAGTGGGCGTTAGAGCCATCGCTGGCGGGTACACCGCCACTACTTGTGCCTCCACTCCAGCGCTGCAATTGCCACTGCTCGCGGCGGCGGCCATCAAACGGTTGGCCCAGCAGGCCACTGCCGGGGATCAGCGGTTGAATCGCACCCGGCGGCTGGGGTGGCGGCGGCGGCCAGATCGGGCAGCCCAGCAGATGCACCGCCAGCTCGGCGCTGATGTGGCTGCCGCTCAGTTCTGCCGAAACCTGCCAGTCTTGAGCGCAGGCGTAGACATGGCGTAACCGCGGTGAGTAGTCGCCGCTGGGCCAGGGCCTGGTTGCAACGCTGCCGTCCCCCCAATCAATTGTCAGCGCCGTTGGCACAGGCGGCCGGGCCTGGAGCAGCAACAGCACAGCGCTACTGCCAGCTGGGTCCTGCGGCACGGCTGCCGCCGGCAGCCAGGCCAGCTCAAGTGGTGCTGCGGGGATGGGAGCAAGGCGGTAGCCCTGCTGCAGCCAGCGCTGCACCTCATTGGGGGGCACCCACACGCCCTCGCCCGGGCAGCCCAGGGGCGGCAGCAGGCGAATCAGCTGCGGGCTGGCTGCTGTGCTGCTCGCTTGGGAAGGCAGAAAGGAGCGCACGGAAGCGATCACCCCTCAGAGCAGCTGGTCTCCAGCTCCCAGGTGGCTGCCAACTCGGTCTTGGTATCTCCTGTGGTTACTTCCACTGAGATCGGCTCTGGCGTTGCTGCAGCCAGTGGCACCTCGATCACCCCTGCAGGCGCTGTCGGCTGCGGCGTGATCTGAACGCCGGTGGCGGTGGCGATCAGGCTCCAGCCCTGTTGCTGCCAGCCGCCTAGGTGCACCGGCCAAATGAAGCGCTCCTGGCCGCCATTGCTGATACGCACCAGGCCGGCCGGCACGGTGGGGTCCACCAGGTCGTGGCGGGTTGCGGCGGCGGACGAAACCTCGATCGCCGTCGGCTGCGCAGGCAGCTCCTCGACTGCCGGTTCCGCTGCAGGGCTGGTGGAGCGTTTGCGGGCCATGGGCTCAGGCGGCAATGGTGGCCGTCATACCCACGTGCATGCCCGCCGGGGTGGTCGGGGTCACGAGCGCCTTGGCAAAACACACCGCCGGCAGATCGAGGTTGGGCAGATCCGCCGGTGTGATCTGGATGTCATGGCCCGAGAGAAACGCCTCCACCCGGCCCCCTTCTGCCGGTAGGGCAACGCGGATGGCACTGATCCAGCTGCCGGTTGTGCCATCACGTAGTACTGGCGCCAGCTGCAGCTCCACCTCCACCGCCGCTGCTGCTCCGGGATGGGAGACCAGCAGCGAGAAGCGCGAGGCCGCATCCAGCTTGGTGTTCAGCAGCACCTCTTCTCCTGAGAGGAAGGTGCACTCGCTGTTGCGGATGGCGCTGCGGTTGGTCCAGCCCACCAGGGTGGTTTCCGCATCGATCAAAGGGTTGCCGTTTGTAAGGGCCATGGCTCAGGCAGCGGGGGTGATGTTGAACAGACGGCCGGCGGCGCGGGGCTGCAGCACGGCAAAGCCCACGTACCAATCGACGCGGGTACGAAACACCGGGGCATCGGGCACCTCGCCCAGGTCCCGCACCGAAATCCCATAGCGGCCCTGAAACGGACCCTGCAGGCCGGTGACGCCCTGATCACCAAAGGTGCAGCAATAGATCGAGCTGGTGCCGCCCGCCTCGTCGTAGCCCATCACCTCGACGCCCTGGGCATCGCGGTCCACCGTCAAGATGTCGCAGTCCTGGTAGCGGTGCACCGTCATCCCGTAGGAGTTTGTGCTGGTCTGGTACACGCCACCGCCGATGGAGGCGCGGGCAAGGGCATTGAGCTGGCGGCGCATCGCCTTGCTCATCACCAGCACCTTGCTACCGCCATAGGCATTCACCGAATCGATCAGCTCGTCAAGCCGATCGAAGTTCAGCGGTGCACCGGGGATGGCTGCGGCGGCATTGTTGATCGCCATTTGGTTGCCAGGCTGCAACCGCTTACCCAGGCCGTCAAAGGCCCGCGGGTTGGCTGCGGTGTCGCCATTGATCACCGTCGCCTCCAGGGTGAGGCGCATCGAGCGCACCTTCATCTCAATCTGGCTGGCGCGGGCCTCAGGGCCCATCAGATCGACGATCGAGCGGTCCACATCCACGTCACCGCCAAAGAGGTGCACTGCTTCTGCCCGCTGGTCCACCACGCCGTAGCTCTGGGTGTAGCCCTCATTCACGGCACGGAAGCCCACCGAGGGCAGTTCCTGCTCAGCGGAATAGAAGAGGCCGCTGCCGGCGATGTTCATGAATGGCAGCCGGGCGAGCAATTCGCCCTCAGAAAACGTCTTGAGCACAGCCAGGTGCTCGAGCCGGTTCTCGTATTTGGCTGCCTCGATCAGGGTGAGGCCCATGGCACAGGTGGGGCAGTGCCCCTGGGTTGTCAGGGGCTATTGCCGAGCAGCTGCCCTGAGCGTTTTGGGCCGGCGTCCGTCCCCTCAGAGTTGCTCCAGTGGGGTCTGCCGCCCTGGAAGCGTGTTGATGGCCAGTCTTCTGCTGCTCCGGTAGCTCTGCCCGAACACAACCAGCAACAGGCCGATCAAGGAGCGCGGGCGCTTGCGCTCAAGAGTGGCCGAGCTCCACAGCCCCCGGCTGATCAGCCAGCGCTTGCTCGCTTCTATGAGCCGTCCACGACGGCTGGCAAGCCAGAGAGAACGCTCAAGTTTCTGACGCCTGAATTCACGGCGCTGATGGATTTCGCCCATCACGATCCCGTGCAATTCCCAGTCCACTGATGTCCTGGAGTTCTGCCGGTAGTGGGCATCGAGTTCCAGCAGCTTTTCATCCTCAAGATTGCGCGCCAGCTGGCAGTACTGCTCGTGGCTTTCCGGCATGAGGCACATCAACCGACCTGTCCGACCTGCTCCTCAGTCTGAGCTGAAGATCATGTAATGGCCGGGCGGCAACAGCAAAGGACTGTCCTGCTGCCATGTCCCCAAGCTCTCCAGCTCCGGCTGCCGTTACCCCCGCCGCCCAAGCGCCGTTCACAGCTGAGCGCTGGCGCCAGTTCTGGGATGCCTGGAAAGCCCAGCCCCAACAACTAGAAGGCATCGAGCTGCTCCGCCTTGCCGTCATTGCTGCCGACCCAGCCGTCCTCACCGAGGCCGCCGCCTGGCGGCAGACCTTCTCATCTGCGCCGCCGGCTCCTGCCCATGCCAATCCGCTGCCGGTGGCCTGGGAAAACCAGAACGACAACGCCTCAGGCACCGGCTACCGCGAGTGCTTCTCCAGCAGCTGCGCCATGCTCGCCCGCTTCTGGGGCAAGGTCAGTGGCGACGACGCCTACAACGTCATCCGTGCCCGCTATGGCGACACCACCTCGGCAGAAGCGCAGTTGGCCGCCTTGCGCTCCCTGGGGCTGACCGCCCATTTCGCCACCAATGGTCAGCGCTCCACACTCGAGGAGCAGATCAAGCTGGGCCGGCCGGTGGCGGTGGGTTGGCTGCACCACGGCCCTGCCTCAGCACCCAGCGGCGGCGGTCATTGGAGCGTGGTGATCGGGTTCACCGAGACGCTCGCCATCCATAACGACCCCAACGGTGAGGCCGACCTGGTCCATGGCGGCTACACCGCCAACACCAATGGAGCAGGGCAGCACTACAGCTGGAAGAACTGGTTGCCGCGCTGGCAGGCCGATGGCCCCGGCACCGGCTGGCTGCTCACTTGCCATCCCTGATCCGTAGGAGCACGGCCATGGCTGGTGGGGAAGGATTTGATCGCGAGCGCTTTCTCTTGCGGGCGGTGGCTGGGGTGTTCATCGCCCAGTTCGCGCTCTATGCAGCTGGCCTTGGCGGTTGCTTTTGGCTTGGTCTGCAGCGGCGGCTTGGCCCGGTGTGCAGCAGCTACGCCGAGAACCTGCAGCAGACCTTTGAGGCAGCGGTTGGCACCAGCCTGGCCCTGCTCGGTGGCGGCAGCATCGCCAGTGCCCGGCGCCGCGATCCAGACAACTGATGTCCGGAGCCAGCAGTCCGGCCAACGGGCCGGCGAGGAATCACCAGCACTGCCCCGGAATGCAGGGCTACACCCTGCTCGCCACGCCTTGGCAAGGGCTGACGCAAGCCGCTACGCGGCCCCTGCCAGGGCGTGTCGTCCGGGGCGATGGGGGCAGGTGTTCCTCGCCTCCGTCCCATGGCCTCCTCTGCTCCACTCGCCTGTCCGGTCCGTCAGTTGGTGCTGCATATCTATCCAGCTGGTCTCAAGGTCGCTTCTGCCGAGCGCATCACGGTCTTCTATGGCCGCCGCGGCAAGCCTGTGAAAAAGCCCCGCTTTATTCCGGCTGAGCTGGCCCATCAGCTGGCCCGCAAGCTGGCCGCCAAGCGCCTCGGCACCGTGTCGGTGCTCTGAGGCGGCGGCCTTCTGGCCCGGCCTTGCCGGGCCTTTCTCTCCTGGGCCAGCTCACCGCCAGACAAGTGGCTGATCTCAAAGCCAAGGCCGGTAACGGCTCCGTTGCCTGCGAGCGCCAGCACGAGCCAGAGCTGAGCCGAACTGGGGGCTGCTGCCATTACGGCGCCGCCGCACCCAGGCGCCCTGACGGATCAGGCGACGGTCGGATTCATGGGCCTGCTGGATCGATACCAAGCTGCCGTAGCCGGCTTTTTGCCTTGCCTGGGCACGGTCCCTGGCCTGGCTGCGATTCAGCGCCGGCACCACGGTGGCGGTGGAGCGTCGGCTCCAAAAGGCCAGGTAGTAGTGCCAGCGCGTCATGACGCTCAGCTGCGCGAGCTGCGGCCGTTAAGGGCAAAGCCAGCCCGGTAAAGCTCGCTGGCGCTCATCGCCTGTGGGTTTATCACCTCCCCAAAACCGCTGGCGCCGATGCTGCCGGCTGCAGTGCCAGGGGGCATGGCACCAGTGCCCATGGCGCCACGCTGCTGGAACAGAAAGCCATACACGGGATGGATGCGCAGCTGATCGAGGTAGTCGGCCGTGGTCATTGGCCGGCCGTCATCACCCAGCAGCGGCTGGCCCTGGCCGTCAAGAGGATCCAGAACATCGCCGCCGTCCTTGCTGCTGCCCAGCCGGAAGCAGTCCCAGAGCATCGAGCGGAACACTTGAAAGAAGGTGCCGCGCCCATCGCCACCGGTGCGGCCTTCTGCTTCTGAGAAGGCGCGCTCCAGCAGTCGCTCCTTGCGCAATTCCTGCACCCGTTCATGGGCGGCATCGCGTTCGGCGGCCACAGCCGCCACCTTGCGGGCAGAGGCCTCTTCCATCTGCCGTTCCCGTAGTTCCACCTGCTGCTCGAGCAGTTGCTTCTGGCGTTCGGCCTGCTGCAGGCGGGCGTATTCCTCGGGATTGATCTCCGAGAAGCGGGTCAGCTGCTGCCGTAGACCCCGCAGTTCTTTCTCCAGGTTGTTGCTGCGCCTGCGCTCGGCCTTAAGGGCATCGCCTAGGCCACTTCTGGACTTGATCTCGCTGCTGCTGGGCTCTTCTGCATCAGCCGGAGCGATGCCGAGCTGGCGCTCAGCGGGCGGATAGTCAGAAGTGGTGTTGCCCTCTGGTGTCGCACCGCGAGGTGCGCTCAGCGAATCAGCAGTCTCCTGGTGGTGCTGCTCAAGCAGCTCGCTGTTCTCGTCAGTTGTCCTGGAGCTGTTGTGCGTTGCGTTTGTGGCCATGACCCGTCTCGGCTGTCAGTGGGATCAGCAGCCCATCGCGGCGCTGCCATCTCCTGTTGCCGAGGCGTGCCTGTTTCGAGCAAGCCGCCTTAGCCTCAAGCGATGACCACCGTTCAAGCCATCGAAGCTGCAGTCGAGCAGCTGGCGCCTGAGCAGCGGGCGCAGTTCCGGGCCTGGTTCGAAGCCTTTGATGCTCGCGAATGGGATCTGCAGGTGGAGCAGGACCTAGGAACAGGTCGTCTGGATTGGCTGGCTGAGGAAGCCCTTGGCGATCTGAGCGCCGGGCGCTGCACCGATCGGTGAAGCATTGCGCCAGTCCTCGCTTCTGGTCCTCCTATGAAGCCCTCCCTATAGCTGTACAGGAGTTCGCTGATCGGGCCTATGAGCAGCTCAAAACCGACCCCCGCCACCCATCGCTGCACCTCAAACGCATCGGGCGGTTCTGGTCGGTGCGGGTGGGGCTGAGGCATCGCGCTTTGGCAGTGCAGGCCTCGGAGGATGAGCTGGTCTGGGTATGGATCGGCACGCATGCTCAGTACGACCAGTTCCTCAAGAAAGGCTGACGACTGGGCTCAGCTCAACCGATTCGGCTTGAGGGTGCCAAACACCCGCTCGCCGATCAGTGGCTGCACCAGGGCCCCGATGCCTCCGGAGCCGTAGCTGGCGCCGAACTCCAGCACACTGAATTGGGTGTGCTGGGCGTAGGGATCCACAGCAGCATCACCAGGCGGGTTGAGCAGGGTGAGGTCGCCCAGCCAGATCCACCCCTCGCAGGGCGCCACGACCGTCTTGCCCTCGCTGGCGACCCGCCGGCCGTTCTGCTGCCAGGCCAGCTCGCTGCTCAGCCAGATCGCCCCGGGGTTGGGTGGCAGCCGGCTGGCGCGGCAGATGTTGCCCTGGTAAGTGAAGTCGCCGGTGTCGACCCCTGGGCCGTTCTCCTTGGCCGAAATGTAGTTGTCGCGCTTAAGAAAGCACTCGAGCACATGCGTCGCCACAACGGCCGAGGTTGTGTCGCCTGGGATGGCGTTCTCCGCCAGCAGTAGGCGTGCATTGGCAAACGGCTGCAGGGGCGTCGCTGGCCAGGGCCCAGATACCTGCTGATGTTTGCCGCTGGCAAAACTCCTGGGGCTTGTGGTCATTCCTCAACCCCGCAGCATCGGCGTTGCTCCCAGCAGCCCTGCGGCCTGGGCGGTGAACTGCACCCAGCTGCTGAGCGCCGGCAGCAGCAACAGCAGCTGGTCGGCGTAGCGGCGCCGCTGGCGCAGCAGTCCCATCGCGGGCGAGCTGGGGTTGGCGTAGGTGGTCTCGCTCTCCTCGCGCAACAGCGCCGTGTCGTAGGCGATCACATCGGCTTTCTGCAGGGGCGCATCACCAGCTGCGGCCACCGAACCGGCGATCGGCCCCGAGTGGCTGATCTTCTGGATCGCCTGCTCCTGCTCGCAGCCACCGGCCAGCAGCTGCTGATCGATCAGGGCCACCGCATCCAGCAGGGCACGGGCGCTCCACACCCCGGCCGGGTGTTGGCGCAGCAGATCCGCCATCGCCCGGCTGATGGCATCCAGACAGGGAACGGTGGCAGGCAGCGCCAGGCACTGGCGGATGGCCTCCTGGTCTTGCGGTTGCCACGTCGCACCACCTGGGGCGCTGGGCGCATTGCTGCTGGTGCTCATGCAGAAGCCGGTGCGACACCGGCCAGATCCCCCAGCCATTGCCGCAACGCCTGCTCGCTGACGATGCCGCGCTCATGCAGCTGCAGCATTTCATCCACAGTCGGTTGCGGCTTGGGCGCTGCGGCCAACGGACTGATCTCCACCAGCAATGCCGGACCCTGCGGCAGGGGAACTGGTTCTCCGGTGATTGCGCACCAGTGCTGCAGCAACGACGAAAACATGGAAGCCTTCTGGATCGCCTGGCTCTGCAAGAGCGCATAGGCCTGTGACGCCGCCAGCGAGATTTCAGTGGCGGTACGCGGTTCCCCCTGGGCGCCGGATGGGATCAGGGCGTCACGGCGCATGCCCTGGTCGAGGGACTCCAGCCAAGCGCGGTGCTCAGCCAGGGAGCGGGCCTGGATCTCCACGAACTGGAAGCTGGCCCCCTCGGGCAGATCAATCACGCTGTTGGGGCCAAGCACCACCGGCTCGCTGGTGCCACTGCCCATGGGACCGACGACCCCTGTACGCACACCCACCGGCAGGGCTGTTCGGTACAGCAGCTCCTGGTAGTCGCTCTGGCAGCGGAAGTGGTTGAGGTATTGATGCGCCAGGCCCAGGTGCGGTAGGTCACCCTCGCCAAAGGCAGCGCCGTCACTGGCGTACCAGATCAGGGGCAGCTGGCTGAAGCCCCTGTAGTGCTGCAGATCCGTGCGTTGCGGGTGCCAGCCCAATGGGGTCTGCGGGTCTGCCACCAGCTCGATGGTTTCGAGGCTCATGCCCTCGCCATCGAGCGCCACGGACCCGTAGAGCCACGGATGCTGAGGTCGGTCCGGCTCGAGTAGCTCGCCTTGGGCCTTGGGGTTGGCCAGCCGGAAGCTGACCGCGTCAGGCAAGGACTGGGGGCCAGGCAGGTGCCAGTTCAGAACATCGCGGCGCTCCAGCAGCGCCAGACGCGGCAGGGAAAGGCGATCACCACGGCGCAGCGCCTGCTGCCGGTCGCCCTCACTGGGCCAGAGGTGCTGTGGAGGCAGGACGCCAATCAGTGCGGCTCCATCGCGGAGCACCAGCACATCGGCCCGTTCAAGGAATACGCCCAGGTCCGTGCCGCGTCCATCCACATCACTGATCACCGCCTGCAGCGAGGCCGGCAGCTCACGCCAATGGCTGGAAGCCAGCATCCCCGCGAAGGTGCGCAGCGCATCGCGGAAGAAGCCGGAGGGCAGAGCCGCCTCCAGCCGTCGGCGGTAGGCAGTTTCCGGTTCGCGTTCACCGCGGGGGAGGTAGTGCTCCTTGCGGCCAGCGAGGAGATCCCAGCAGTCCTGGATCAGCTCCAGGCGGGGAAGCAGTGCGGCCAGGGTGGGATGCAGAGGCCAGGGGATTAAATCCAGAGCAAACTGGGACAAGCCCGATCAGCGGCTGCTGGCTATTGCCGGTGCTCCCTGCGCTGAACCGCAGGCCCCCCGAGCCGGAAAGCGTGATGCACCTGAGCCAAGTCCTTGGGGCTGGATGGTTCTCAGTCCCGCGAACCACACCTACGGTTGACGAGGCTCAACACAACGCCTCTGCTATCACGACCGTCGAGGATGCCTTGATTGTCACTCTGCGGCTGGTTATCGAACAACAATCGACACGCCGACGGGGTCCTCGGAACCGTCGAATACCAAGCTGGATTGACAGGTGAGGTTCTTCAAAGCTAGTACTGTGTGTTCGTCGTGTGCTTATTGCCTTGCCGTGCCGGCTATGCTTGAGATTGCTCACAGCTAACCAATGGCCAACCAAGATAATCGCCAACATCGGCTAGACGAAGACTTCAGAAGGTCTTTTAATCATGAGAACAAGAATAAGCCATCAGGCGAGCCTCCCTTAAAGCTCAAGAAATCAGAGCAAAATGGGCCGAAGAAAGATCCAAACAAGTAAATAGGCGGCGCATCCGTTTCAATGGTATCTGCTTCACAGGTTGCCGACTTTATCGCATTGGTAGCACCGGGCTTTATCGCTGTAGAGGTCTTCAGATCAGCCTATCCGGTCAAGACTCGCTCGGACAAGTCTGATCTTTACTTATATGTAGTCTATAGCCTTGTTTGCGCGTCTATTCTTTCCCTGCTTTCACAGCGCTCTTCAATCTTATTACTTGGTCTTAAGGTCCCGTCCAGGGGTACTACTTTCTATCCTTTTGTTCTGCTAGTAGTTGGATGGCTTGTTGGCCAAGGCTGCGTCATCTATTGCTGGAGTCGACATCGGCTTTCTAAAGCATGTCGGCATCTCAGCTGGTTGCGACCTGATCCTCAGAATACATGGAATAGGATTAATAGCGATTTTGACAATCAGTGGGCATACGTCTTTCTCAAGGATGGTTCGGTTTATTTGGGGTATATCAGGTTCTGGAACTTTGATCCAGATTCCCAGGCTCAGGATTTCTTTCTTGGCAGCGCCAGGCGAGTCGATGAATCAATTGATGTTAGAGGTCGAAAGTCGTCCGAATGGAAAGAGAGATATCTGATTGGAACTGGCGTTTATATCAATACTTCCGAGGTTTCGCGCATAGAGCTTCATGCCTCTTTTGAATAATCATTTTTGGCAATGCGCAATCCAATATCCAGATGCAGAAGACGGGAGCATAGGGATCCTTGTCATCTCCAGGGCTTCTCTCCCGCTTCTGATCTGGTGCGTTAGGGGTAAAGAGGTTCCGAGGCAATGAACAGAAGTGGCATGGATGCTCTAGAAAAACATTTCAATCAATGGAAGCAAATATCTAATCGACTTCAAGGGCAATTAGGGTCAGTCCTGGAAGCGCAGAGGGCCCTAGAAAAGGCCGTGTGTCCAACTCTTGAGCTTCAGAAAGTACTTAAGTCACCATTAGAACCCTTTCTTGAAGAGCAAAGGAGGCTGCAGAAGGCATTCGAAGGCATAAAACTGCCAACCCGTAATCTGCCTGACTTAAGTCCTTTTGCGAAACAAATACAACAGTATCAAAAGTCTCTCGGTGGCATCATTAGTCCCGCCTTTACGGAATTGCAGCGTTCTTTTAAAGAGCTGCCGCCAAAAATACAAGAAGCCCTGCTATTGCTGGCTCAACACGGTTGGTACTTAGATTTCAATATGCCGCTTCCAAGCCTTTTGGAAATAAAAAAGGCAATATCGAGTGGCGAAATCGAAGAGGTCGAAGAAGCTCTAGTAGAGTATTTTGAGAGCCAGCTAGATGAAGTCGAAAAGTCCTTTGACGCCAGGTTTCCTCATAGATCTCATATTATAAGCTCTGCCATCAAGGCTCATCGCAATGGTGAGTACTTCTTGTCCATCCCTGTTTTGCTCGCTCAAACAGACGGAATATGCAAAGAAGTAGTTGATCAATATCTTTTCATGAAAAAGGGCAGAAAGCCTCGTACAGCGATATATGTTGAGCAAGTCGCAGCGGATACCTATAAAGCTGCACTGCTGAGCCCGCTGGCAGCAAGCACCCCAATAAGTGCATCTGTGGATGAGCGAGAAGAAGGCTTTAATCTGCTCAATAGGCATATGGTATTGCATGGAGAGTCCCTAGATTATGGAAGCAAAGTAAATGGCCTCAAGGCTTTATCGTTAATAAACTATGTATCACAGGCATTGGAAATAGATGCAGGCTACCCCTAGCAAGGCCGTAAACTCGGGCGTACCTTTATTCGCTGCACTCACTTCAAATACGCCGGTTACGGCTGGTGTTCGATCACAATTCTTTTCTCCCTGATCACTCTTGATCATGTCCAAGCCAACGTGGTCAACCGTTAAATCCGCTGCTTCTGAGCTGAGCCAAAAAGAGCTGCTCAGCCTGGTTGGTGAGCTGTATCGCCTCTCCAAGGGCAATCAGGCCTTCCTCCATGCCCGCTTCGCGGATTCGGAAGCTGCCATGGCGGATTGCAAGAAGGTCGTCGCTGAATGCCTGTATCCCGATGTATCGCGTGATCACCCGCTGCAGGTCGCCAAGGCCAAAAAGGCTGTTGCGGATTTCTGCAAGGCGGTTACTGATCCGATCGCCCATGCCGAACTGATGCTGTTCTTCCTGGAGCAGGGCAATGCCTTCACACTGGAATACGGCGACATCGATGCGGGCTTCTATAGCGCCTTGGTGGCCATGGCCCGCCGCGCTGCCGAGGTGATCTGCAGCCTGCCCGTCAACCTGCAGGAGCCCTTCATGGAGCGGTTGGGTGAGGTCGTGCGCTCATCTTCGGGTATTGGCTGGGGCTATCACGACGACCTTGCGGACATCTACGCCGCCGCATTTCCTGATCGGCGCTGAGGAGATCTGACCCGGACCTGCTCACTGCTCATTCCAGCGCTGGATCAGTCTCACGCACCGTCATCGCCACCACCCGCACGCTGCAGGCCTGGCCGATCTCCCGCCAGCGCTCCAGCGTGATGCCCAGCCGCCCGAGCATCACCTCCAGCGGCTGACCCTCCCCCAACAACCTCTGACCACGCACATGCAGCTCCCGCCAGCGGCCCGGCACTGAGATCAGAAAGCCCTTGTCACGCAGGTAGTGGGTGATCTCGCCGTTCACAAAGGGCCTGGCGTAGGCGATGAAGTGATTGGGGCTGCGGCCGGGGCGGTGGATGTCGTAGCGGCGTGAGGCCTTGATCAGCCCGATCGCTGCCAGCTGCTCCAGGTCTTCTTTTGGGTGGCCGGTGCGACGGGCGTAGTTGGCCGCCACTTTCGCTGCAAAGGGCAGGTGCTCCATCACCAAGGCATCAGCAGCGGCATGAGGCGAGCGCAAAGGGCCTCGCGAACGAACCGATGTCTTTACGCGAGCAATGGTCTGCTGGGGCCTGGGGATGTGAGCCTGTGGTGTGGTGCTCATCAGAAATGGGGGGATGTCCTTCAGCGGGAGAACAGCAACGGCCGGGGAGTGGCCGTGCCCTGGCTGCGCCAGTGCTGGCTCTGCAGCCAGATCACGCCCTGGCAGAAGGCATCCACCAGGTCGTCATGAGCCCCGTTGGGAAAACCCAGTAATTCGCTGATCAGGTCGTCATTGCCACGGCGAAACGCCAACTGGCCCGCCTCCATCAGCGGGGCCACGGCATGGGCGCGGCTCACCTTGCTGCCGGTGGGCCGCACAGCGATCAGGCCAGGGATCTGGCGCCGCAGCAGCTGGCAGACGGCCGGGCCGTTGGCGGCATCCTCGATCAGCACTGCATCAGGGCTCTGCCCCTGCCCCAGCGCTCCCAGGGTCTGGCCGAGGAAGTTGACCACCCCCGGTAGGTCAAGACGATGGTGCTGGCTCCAGATCACCTCGATTCGGTGTTTGTCGTCTCTCTGCGGTTCGGCCGGTGAGCTCGCGCGGGCAGCGCTGGGGTGGAGCTGTTCACCCCGTGCCAGGGCCTGGGCTGCAGGGTGGTGGCGGGTCTCCAGATCCGGGAGCAAGCCGAGCAGGCAGAAGCCGCAGTAGTCGTTCTCAGCTCCCCCCTTGAAGCTCAGGTCGCAGCTCAGCACCACCGCTGCAAAGGGCCGTTGGCTTGCCTGGGGCCTGGGGGCAGGCGTGCCCGCAGTGGTGCGGATCCAGGCGCGTTGGAACAGCAGGCCCTCTGCCGGTGAGGGGCGCTGCTGGTAAAGCGCGTTCCACCAGTAACTGCCGGCGCGGATACGGATCTGCTCGAGCTCCGCCAGCGGGAACCGTTCCGGGCAGAGCGGCTCACCGGGCTGTCGCCAGTCCGCCTCGATGCTGCAGGTTGCCGGGAACTTGATCTGCCGCTGGGGCGGTTCAGCAATGGCCGGCAGGTTCAGCACCTGCCACTGCTGCGGGGCATTACCGCTTTCCTGCTCCAGCAGCCAGCCGATCAGGTCGTCCTGGTGCCAGCGGGTCAGCACCACCACCTGCGCGGCTCCAGCACTGCCGTTCACCCCTGGTTCAGCGCGGGTGAGCCAGACAGACTGAAACCACTCGATCAGCTTCTGGCGTTGCCCGGCGGAGTTGGCATCTTCTGGGCCCTTGTAGGGGTCATCGATGATCCCCAGCGCGTAGCCCTTGCCGGTGAAGGGCCCGCGCACACCGGCAGCGATGCAGCCGCCCCGCTCGGGCGTCAGCCAGTTGCCAACGGCGGTGGAGTCCTTCGAGAGGGGGTGACCGACGGCGCGGTAGTAGTGCCGCGCCTCACGGCTATGGGCATAGGCCAGCTCCGCCGAATAGGAGGCGATCGCGCAGAAGCGTGTTGGGTAGCGGCTCACCCAGTAGGCCGGGAACAGTTTCGAGACGAGGAGTGATTTGCCCAGCCGCGGGGGGCAGCAAACGATCAGGCGGTTGAGCTCGCCATCGGCCACCCGTTGCAGCAGGGCGATCAGGCGCTCGGCCCAGGTGTGGAAGGCGTAGCCGGGATAAGCGGCCACGATGAAGTCACGGAAGGCCTGGTGGGCCTGGGGGCCGTTCAGCTGGCGGCAGGGGTCAGGAACATCCAACAGGCCCCAATCGGCCCAGCGGTCGCTGGCCGGATCGAGAAGCAGGCCGGCCATCAACTTCTGGCCCCGCCCCCATGGGGCTCGGGGGGTTTGATCGGTGCCCGCAGCAGTCCGCCGATCTCGGCGATCACCCGAAAGGCGCCGACTGCAGCTGAGAACTGCTCAGCATCCATGGCCCGGCGGGCGCAGTCATTGAGGGCAAAGATCTGCTCGGCCTGATGGCGGCGCCGGTCGGAGATCAGCTCCTCCACCATCCGCTCGCGGGCCAGGTTGAGGTAGCGATTGATCGTCTGGGTGTTCTTCACCCCCCAGCTTTCACGAGCTTTTTCGGCGATCAGCGCCAGCGGAACGCGCTGGGCGATCCAAAGCTGCGCTTCTGCCACACGCCGCTCCACCTCAAAACGCGAGGGCCGAGGGGGTGGTTGCAAAGCCAGGCCCCGCGTGCGGCGCGGGGGATTGGCATGCCCGATCGGGCGGGCGGGGTCCGTGGGCTCATACAGCGGCTGGCCGTTGTCGTCTTCTGCGCTGGCAGCAGAGCGCAGCTCTTCCACTGGATCTGCGGCGCTGTGGTGTTGGCGGGAGTGCAGCGCCATGGGCTCAGAACGGCAGTGCCGGCGTCTTGGGGGCACGGATGGTCCAGAAGGGTTTGCCGCGCTTTTCGGTGGCGCTGCCCTGCTGGATGGCGTTCTCCTTGGCAGCCTTGAGCTGCTGCTCGATCTGCTGCACTGCTGGCGGGAAGTCGTAGCTCAGCCGCCCGGGGCTGTGGGCAAAAGCCCAGTCGTTGTGGGAGAAGGCTGGATCCAGCTCGCCGGTGGCCATTGCCGCGTTGAGGGCCTCCAGCAGGGGCTCGAGTTGCTGCTCCAGCTGCCTCTGCTGGGCCTTGATCGCGGTGACGGCATCGAGCAGGGCATCGAGATCAGCCGCCTCTGCGGGGGGGGCAGGAGTTGCAGCAGCGAGCAGGAGGTCCGCCATCCGAGGTCACCAGATCAAGAGCCCAGATGATTCCGAGCCTGCTCAATCTAGCGGCTCTGTATTGCAAGCCAGTGCCCTGGCCGGCCTCGCGGCTGTCTGGGTGATCAGAAGGGGCGGTGGCTCAGGCAGTAACGGCTCCAGGCCGCTGCCCAGGCCGCCAGGCACTGCTCACGGCTGTAGAAGCTGCTGGTGAAGGCCTCGCCGGGCTTGCTCCAGATCGTCTGGCCCAGCTCGTAGTGGTTCCCCTGCGAGGCCTCCAGCACCATGTAGCCGCCCAGCTGGGCGGCGGTTGAATAGGGCCGGCCATGGGCCGAGAGTGTTTTGAGGTCGTAGAGCACTCGCACCGGTTGGCCGTGGCGCTCGCTCAGCGCCGCTGAGACATACGCCCCATCGAAGGCACCAGCAACGTTGCGGGTGAGGCAGCAGGTGAGCCGTTCGCTGGCGATCACCTCCACCTCCTCCCAGAGCGGCAGCTGCAGCAGCGGCAGGATCCAGTCCCGGTACTGGTGATGGCCCGGCATGGCTTCGGCATCCAGCAGGGCCTCGCTGGCGCTCTTGCCCACCAGGAAGCGGGCCTGGCTGTAGCGCTCCAGAGCTGCATGCACCGTGGTGCCCCGCGGCTCCCAGATCGGCCGCTTGGCTTCGATCGCCCGTTTGGCGGTCTCGCTGAGGCCATGGGCCAGCACACCGGTGATTGATACCGGAAACAGGTGATCGCCCAGCCAGTAGCGATGGGCCTCCTCATCCCGCCAGAGGCCGGGGATGGGATCAAGCCAGGTGGAGGTGGTGGTGACCATGACTGTTTCAGTTGTGACGCGGAGTGACGATGGGCGTCACAGCCGAGCGGGCCGGCGGGCAGAAGCTTCTAGGGGTTGCTGTAACGCTGTAACCCTTTTTCAGAGATAGAGGCTCTAGCAAGCAGCAGGGGCTGATTCGGAGGGTGTGCATATGCCGTTGAATTCATAGGGGGCTCTATCGGATCCCTGGAGCGTTACATCGTTACAGCGGCCTAGATCGATTGCGTGGCAGTTGATCTAGGCGTTACCGCTGCTGTTATGTCTGGCCCGTTTGTGACGGCTGTTCGTTACAGCTCGCCCAGGGGAATGGCGACAGCACGGCTGACCATGCCGGCGCCACAGAAGCGCACCGGTCCGGCCCGTTGCGCACCAGCCAGGCGCAGCAGCACCACGGGCCAACTGTTCTGCCAGGCGGTATCAGCAAGAAACTGCTCAATCGCCTTGGCGGTGTTGCTCACCAGCAGCCGGTCCTGATCCACCCGCAGGCCATGGCGCCCAAGGATCTGGGCGGCCAGGCCTGGGCTCACATCTATACAACTGCTGTGGCAAGCCGCCAGCTCCACCAGCTCGCCAATGGTGCGGGTGACGGGTTTGTCCTCGGTCTCCACCCGCACCTGGCGCTGCAGGATCGTCTGCATGCAGCGGGCTTCATCCGGTACTTCGGTGCTCTGGCTGTAGCTCTCCCAGTCGTGGCAGGCGATGCAGTGTTCCGCCTCCTCCTTGGTGGGCACCGCATCACTGAGCAGCGACCAGGCCCCGGCCATCAAGGTGCCGTATTGATCGCCCAGGCGTTGGGAGTCGAAGTGCCGTGCCGCCGCAGCGGAGAAGACCGCGACCGACTGGCGAATCACCGGGATCAGCGACACGGTGCGGGCGATCAGCCGCCGCGCCAGCTCCGGGGTGATGTGGCGTTCGAGATCGCGATCGAGGCTCTGCCAATGCAGCTCCCGCTCCTCCTTGACCATCTCGGTGGGGCTGCGCAGGGTCAGTTGCGCGAAGCGGCTCTTGTCAGCTCCCTGTTTAAGGGCGGTGGCAATGGAGGACATCAGAAACATCGAGCGCACCCGATAGCGGCTCACATCACCGCTGGGGGAACCCTTAAGCATCTCGGCGCTGCTCTCGCTGCTGGCCACCCGCGCCAGCGACAGGATCGCCTGCATGCGTTGCTGGTCGCCCTTCTCGTTGCTCTCCGCCTCATCGAAGACCACCGGCACGGCGTCGCAGCAGATGGTCTGACGCAGGCCTGCTTCTGTGGTCGCGCCCACCACCACCAAGCTCAAATCGCCAAGCAGCGGCGCCACAAAGCGATCGAGGATCTGGCTCTTGCCTGAGCCGGCACCAGCTGTCAGCCAGAGATGGGGGCGCCAGCGCAGGGCTCCGCAGATCGGAGCCAGGACCACCCAGCCCAGGAGCAGGGTGCCGGAGGCCGGCACCTCCCAGCGAAAGCGGTTGGCGATGCCCACGATCACGGCCGCCTCCTGCACGGTCAGAGGCTCTACGCCGCACGGTCCCTCCAGGCGCTTGAGGCGCTGGTAGATGTGCCGCGAGCGAAAGGGTTTGGTGATCGGGTGCTCCCCATCGGGAGTGATCAAGCGATCACCGAGGTGCAGCACGGTGCGGCCCTCATCCCACCAGGCGCCGCGGCCGCGGATGCGCTCCACCGCAAAGATCCCCATCGCGGCCGAGCTCTTGTGCAGATCACTGGCTGCTGCCGGCCAGTTCACACCAGTCCGGCTGGGGTAGAGGCTCTCCCAGTACTCCAGTGGTGCCAGGGCCACCAGGTGGGTGGCGGTGTGGCAACCCCGGGGCAGGCGGATCACCTGACCGGTGCTCCCCGGTTGATAGAAGTTCCCGTCCGCGTCGTACCCCAGGCAGAGAAAGGGTGCTGCCGCCGCTGCCGGAGCAGGTGATGGGGCGGACCCATCTCCGCTGCTATCGGCACCCGTCTCGGAGGGTGTCCATGGCTGAGCTGCTTTCGCCAGCTGCCGTGCGGCCTGCCGGGGCGTCCAGTCGGCATCAGCCAGGTCCCAGCCCTGGGGCAGGTCTGGCGGCAGGACCACCAATTGCAGTTGGCAGTCGAGCGGGTGCAACAGGGCGGCCAGGTTCTGCATGGCCTCCACCCCGGCAGCATCGGCATCGGGCCAGAGCGTCACCGAACGGCCGGCAAGCGGCGTCCAGTCCACCTTGGCGATCGCCTTGGCGCCATTCGCCCAAGTGAGCACCACATGACCTGGGAACAGGCGAGCGGCCGCATCAGCGGTGCCCTCCCCTTCCACCACCAGCACCGGAGCGTTGGGGCGCTGCAGCAGAACCGGCAGTCCGTAAAGCGGCCTGGGGGTGGGCCAGTCGCAGCTGAAGGCGTCGCGGCGGCTGGGGCGATGCCAGTCCCCATCCAGCCAGACCCGATGCAGGAAGGCTTTGCCGCCGCTGCGCAGCCGGATCCGCTGGATCCAGAACAGCACCTCACCGGCGGCATTGCGGTAGGCCCACTGGGCGGTGGCCCCGCGGTTCAACGGCGGTGACGGTGCATCGATGGGGGGCTTCTCGGGCATCCGCCAGGGCTTGCCGTTGCGGCTGGTGCCCCTGCCGGCACTGGTGCCCTGGTGATCAGGCACCAGGCCGAGAAAGGCCTCCACCTGTCGGGCTGCCTCCACAAAGTTCCAGCCCTGCCGGCGCATCAGCAGGTCGATGCCGGAGCCAGCGCCGCCGCGCTGGTCCTTGCCGCCGCACTGGTTGCAGAACCAGGAGCCACTGCCGTCCTTGTCGTCAAAGCGGTAGCGATCCGTCCCGGCGCAGAGCGGGCAGGGCTGATGGCGATTGCTGAGCTGCTCGGCGCTCAGTCCCGCCAGGGCAGCCAGGATCTCCGGCCAGCGGCCCCGGGCCGCAGCAATGGCATCAGAGGCCATGGGTTCCGGCTCACCTGCTCGCTGTTGAGGTCGCGGCGGGATTCGGTGATGCCCGATCCGGTCTGTCCAGCAGGAGTTCGCGGTCCATGGCGGCATCCAGCACCTGCCGCAGTGCCGCCGAACGACTGAGGGAGCCGTGACGCCTGCGGGCATCTAGCCAGGCGAGTTGCTGCTGGGTGATCGAGACACTCACCGGTAGGGCGTAGTCGGGCATCAGGCCATTGCTCGTGATCTGCAGCCTAATAGCTTTGGCCATGCCTCGCTAGCCTGAGCCAAAGAAGGCGAGTGGCTAGCAGTCGTCCCGCTCGATCTAGTGCCAATGCCGTCAATCGTTCTGCGTGACTACCAGCTGCAGTTGCTGGCCGATCTCCGAGCAGCCCTCAAGGTCCACCGGCGGGTCTGCGCCGTCATGCCCACCGGTGCGGGCAAAGGCCAGACCATTGGCGCCATCGTCCAGGGCGCAGCCGGCAAGGGCAGGCGGGTGCTCGTGTTGGCCCACCGGGCCGAGCTGATTGAGCAGCTCGCGGGCACCGTGCGGGCCTGGGGCCTGGAGCCCGATGTGATCGCCCCCGGCCAGAGGCTGCAGGGCCGGCAGGTTGCCGTGGGCTCGGTGCAGACCGTGGCCCGGCGGCTAGCGCAGCTGCCAGCGCCGGATTTGATCATTCAGGACGAGGCCCATCACCTGGTGGCCGGCAATGTCTGGGGCCGGATCATCAACACCTGGCCAGAGGCCCATCTAATCGGCAAGACCGCCACGCCCGAACGCCTCGATGGCAAAGGGTTGGGCGTAGAGGCCGGCGGCTTTTTCGAGGCCCTGGTCCTGGGGCCCTCTGCGGCCTGGCTGGTGGAGCAGGACTGGCTGGCCCGGCCCAAGGTGTTCTCCTGGCCAGGTGCCAGGAACAGCAAGGGGCAGGGTCCCGAACTCCACCAGCGGATGGGCGAGTACGACCTGGAGCAGGCGGCACGCGCCTACGGGGACCGGGCCGCCATTGGTGATGCGGTCTCGCACTACCGCCGCCGACTGCACCCCGGCACGGCCATCTGCTTTTGCTGCACGATCCAGCACGCCGAGCAGATGGCTGGCGCCTTCCGCACTGCTGGCTTCCGGGCCGCGGCGGTGAGCGGCGCCACCCCAGCGGAGGAGCGCAAACGCCTGATCGCCGGGCTCGGTACCGGCGAGGTGGAGGTGCTCAGCAGCTGCATGATCATTTCCGAGGGCACCGACATCCCCTCAGTCGGCGGCGCGATCCTGATGCGCCCCACCGCTTCCTTGTCGCTCTACCTGCAGATGATCGGCCGCGCCCTGCGGCCCGCACCGGGTAAGCAGGAGGCGGTGATCCTCGATCACGTCGGCAATGCCCATCGCCACGGCCTGCCCACCGATGAGCGCCAGTGGAACCTGGCTGGCCGCCGCCGCCGGGAAGGTATCTCGATTCCGATCAAGGTCTGCCCGGTCTGCTTCTGCAGCTGCCCCAGCGCCGCACAGGTCTGCTCCGACTGTGGCTATCTGTTTGTTGCCGACGAGCGCGATGAGCAGCGCCGCGGGATCCAGCAGCTCGAGGGCGAACTGGTCGAAATCAGCGGGTTGGATCGGCACCGCCCCCAGCTCCCGCAGGCCCGGCCACGCCGCACGCACCCAGCAGCCGGCTGCCGCACCTTCGAGGACCTGCTGCAGCGGGAGCAGGAACGCGGCTACAAACCCGGCTGGGCCAGGCACGTGTGGGCCGCTCGGCACTACAACAAGGCAAACAGCAGTACGCTTTGACGTACGGGTGAAGGCCATGTCATGACCACCTTGTCCGCCACAGAAGCCCGCAAGCGGCTTTACGCCCTGATCGACGAGGTGGGGCAGTCCCACGAGCCGGTGCAGATCACCGGCAAGCGCAGCAACGCCGTGCTGCTGTCCCAGGATGACTGGCGCGCCATCCAGGAGACCCTCCATCTGGTCTCGATCCCTGGCATGCGTGAGTCGATCCTCGAAGGTATGGCCACTGAGGTGAGCGAACTGAGCAGCGAACCGGGCTGGTGAGCTGGACGGTTCTGTTCACCAGGCAGGCCCAGAAGGATGCCCGCAAGCTCGCTTCCGCATCCCCTGCTCTCAAGCAGAAAGCTCAGGCCCTGCTGGACATCCTGGCCGTTGACCCCTATCAGCAGCCACCTCCCTACGAGGCCCTGGTCGGCGATCTGCGAGGAGCCTGCTCAAGGCGCATCAACATCCAGCACCGCCTCGTTTACCAGGTGCTGGAGGAGGAGGGGATCGTGAAGGTGCTTCGCCTCTGGAGCCACTACGAGTAGTCCCGCCCGGCAACAGGAGGCATGACCTCCTCCCCCAGCGAACACGAGATCCAACAGCGCATCCGCCTGGCCTGCGGCCGCGGGCCTGTGCGGCTCTGGCGAAACAACACCGGTGCCCTGGTCGACCAGCAGGGGCGCTTTGTGCGCTTTGGACTGTGCAAGGGCAGCAGTGACCTGATCGGTCTGCGGTCGCTGGAGATCACACCCGAGCTGGTCGGCCAGCGGATTGCTCAGTTCGTTGCCCTGGAGATCAAGACGAACTGCGGGGTCATCAGCGCTGAGCAGCGCGCCTTCCTGCAGGCGGTGCAAGATCTTGGCGGCCTTGCTGCCGTCTGCCGCTCGGTTCAACAGGCCGAGGAAGTTCTGTCGCTGAGCGCCGTCGGGGAGCAAACGGCATGAACCGGCCTGAGCTCAGCCGGCAGCTGCAGGCGCTCGCTCACCGTCATCCCGGTACACACCCGTACACGCTGGCCCTGCGCTTCCAGGCTCAGACGGGCCGGATCCTGAGCGGCCTGCAGGTCAAACAGCTGTTAGCCGAGCCGGTAAATCACTCAATCCATGCCGCCAAGTCTTGACAGGCTCTGGCTTGCAATGGCAAGCAGGCCGTAGAATCGGGCTATGACACATGACATGGACCTGACGGGGCGTACCTACCAGGCCGTCCTCGACTGGCAACAGGAGTCACGTCGGGCCTTCGGGAAGATGCTGTTGAACTGGCGCCGCCGTAACGGCTGGACCCAGTACACCGCCTGCGAGTGGGGTGCCGAAGCGAAGTTTGAAGTGATCTCCTACGGCAACCTTTCAGTCATCGAGCAGGGCAAGGCTGGCGAGCTGCGCCAGAAAGCTTTTTTCCAGCTCGAGGAGCTGAACCGAAGATTGCTGGATAGCAGTCGACGACTGGAAGGGGTCAAATCCCTGCGTATTCGAGAACAAATCGAATACGCCGAGCCATTGCTGGGCAACGATGGAAAGCCCTGGGGTGCCGTTGAATTCTGGAGCTGCTACATCGGATATCTGGAAGTTCCGGATCGATATCAAGCAGTTCTCTCTCCCACCTTCTCGTCGAAAGAAGCCGAGGATCTCTGTCAGAACTGGAGGCGCCATGTGCGTCGTGTGATTAAAACGCGCGACGCCGACGTCACCGATGCCTTGGAGCAGCTCGCCGCGTCGGTGCCGGAGCTGTACCGCAAGCGTTTTCGCGAGGTCCTGGCCCTCGACGACTACTCCACATCCGAGCTAGCGCAACTCTGGACGCAAAACGAGCAGTTCCTTCCTGACGAGTGGATCCGAGCCTGGGAAGCCGACGACCCGACAGGACCGCCCAAGCCGGCCGCCCGGCGGCGCAGCAAGCAACCCGGATAAGTCCGAGGATGCCAACCGATTGCGGCTCGCGTTAGAAAGCCGCTAAGCTCAGGCCAGCGGGCACGAGCCCGACACCCTGATGTCATGACGCAGATCCCCGCACGCGCAGACGTGCCAGCCGGCGCCCTTGAGCTGCTCGGCGAAAAAGGCGGCGCCGAACGCGCCCTCACGGCCGCCCTGGCCTCTTTCCAACAGCAGGTGCAGGCCATTCCATCCCTTGACCTGGCCGCCGTGGTCGAAGCGGCCAGGCCGGCATTTGCCCAGGGCATTGCCTTCAGTAGTCAGCTGGTCGACATCCGCGGCCGCCACAAGTTGCGGGTCACGGTGATGCACGCCGGTGGCGCCGAGGTCAGCAGTGAAGAGTGGGCCGACGAGGTCGACGATCCGCTTCAGGCATCCGGCTGGATGCTGGCCATGCTGCTGGGTATTCCTTTGGCTAAACAGGCTATGCCTGTAGAGCCTGAGGTTAGCGCTGCTGCTGAGCTCGCTTCTGCTGGCAAGAAGCGTCCCGCTTTGTCGGCCAGGGCGTCCTCTTCTGAGGCATCCGAGATCTGTGCAGGCACCGGTGGCGGCGATGTCGCTCTCGAGCCACTCACGGGCCAGGAAATCGAGGCCACGCACCAGCGCATCCTTGCCCTCCCCCAAGCCGCTCGGCGTGAGCTGACCACGGCGTTCCGTGAGCACTTCCAGGTCCCGCGCAATGCTCGCTCGATCGGTGATCGCATCACCCAGCACCAGCACAGCGCCTTCATCGACCGCTTCCTTGAGGAGTTCGAAGGCGCTCAGGAGCCCACCGAGCCATGAGCAGGTCCCGTCGCTATGGCGAGCAGCCCCGCTCACGGGCAGGTCGCCATGTCATCCAGACCCAGGTCCGCACCGACGTTTACCTGCAGGTCCGCGAGTTGATGGAAGCCCGCAATCTCTCGGCCAGCGGCGCCGTGCATCACCTGCTGCGCGAGCGCCTTGGCCTGCCGCCGCTTGCCCCATTCGATCAACCCCTTTCGTCCACCGTTTACCCCGAGTCAACCCATGGCTAAGACGATCTTCCGCACGCCCCTCGCCGAAGTGCGCTGGGCCCACCTGATCACGCCCCGGCACCAGCTCGACAAGAGCAAACCCAAGGCCTGGACCTGCGATCTGCTGCTTCCCAACAGTGACCAAAAGGCGCAGTCCTTCCTGCTGGCGATGGAGGACCAGTTCCTTGCTCTGCATGGCAGCCGCAAGCGCCGCGCCGAGAAGGGTTTCCCCTGGAAGCCGGACAAGGAAACGCCCAGCGAGCTCACCGCGGTGCGCTTCAAGGTGCCGCAGTTTCAGCGGCGTGATGGCTCTCTATCTGAGGGGCCCCGCATCGTCGATGCCAAAAAGCAGCCCTGGGATGGGGCCGCCATCGGCAACGGCTCCAGGGTCGTTGTGGCCTTCGACATCTACGACTGGGATGGCGAGAACGGCTGTGGCATGACCTTCCAGCCCCGTGCCATCCAGGTCGTCGAGTTCGTTCCCTACGAGCAGATCGATCCCACTGATGGCTTCGAGGAACAGGAGGGTTACACCGCTGGAGGCGGCTGGGTTGTGGATGACGACGAGGAGGCCGCCTTCTGATGGCTGCTCCTCACTTGGTCAGCAACGGCGGCGCCCAGCGCCGCCCCCAGCTTCCGGCGTTCTGCCGCACCCGCCGGCCCATAACCGTCGCCGTCTCGGTCAGCAGCCTCACCGCTCTGCGCCTGCTGGTGCTGGTGGGGCTGCTGTTTCAGCTGAGCACCCTGCTGCTGGTGATCGCTGGGCCCGTGCCGCCGCGGTTGCAAGCGGTCAGCACCAACAACCCTTTCCCCCCAGCAGCCGGCGTCGCCGCCAGTGGGGCCCAGTCCATTTCACCGAGCTCAGACCGATGAACAGCACAACAACGTCGTCCCATCCCTCCGCAACTGTCGCTCTGATAAGTCAGCAGGCTCTGGTCTCCCGTTCCTGGAACGGCACTCCGATCTTTCGGCGCACCAGCGATGGCTACGTGAACGCCACCGCCATGTGCAAGGCCAATGGCAAACGCTGGAAGGATTACCGAGAGTCCGACCGGTGCCAGCACTATCTAGATGCTCTGGAGGGCGTAGCCGGAATTTCCGTCCACGCCCTTGTTGAGTCCCGCTCAGGCGGCGCCGGCGGTGGCGGCACCTGGGTTCATCCCCAGGTCGCTGTCGACCTGGCCCGCTGGATCAGTGCGCCATTCGCGGTGTGGATGGATGGCTGGTTTCTGGAGAGCGTCCAGCAGGCTCAATCGCCTCCAGTGGAAATACCTCCAGCTCGGATCCGGGAAGCCGAGGTGATCGCCCTGGTGGAGCGCAGCATCGATTTGTTTGAGCGGTTGGGCGGCCTGGATCAGCGCGATCAGCTTCTGTTCAAGGACATCGTGCGCAGCAACGTGCTCACCGCGAGCTCTGGGATGCTGCCAGGTGTCCCAACTGACGAAGAGCTCACGTTGGGGGATGCCTGGCTGGAGGTGTTCCAGCAAGTGCTGCCGCGCAATCAGTTCTGCGCCGCCGGCAAGCTCGTGGCCAGGGCTTACCGCGACGAGTTTGGTAAAGAACCCCCGTGTCGCCAACAATTTGTTGACGGGGCCCCTCGCCAGGTCAAGAGCTACCGCCGCGGCTGGTTGGTCGAAACCCTCCAGCGCTGCTGCGCGCAGCTGGCGGGGAGCTGATGGAAACTCAGGTCACGACCACCCGCCAGCGGGTATGGATCAGCACAGCAGAAGCCTGTGAGCTGCTTGGCATCAGCCGAGAAACCCTGCGCCAGCTGCGGCTGCGCGGGGTGCTGCAGCCCGGCAAGCACTTCCGCCGCTGGGGCTGCACCGAAGGCAAAGGTCCCCTGCAGTGGCACGGGGAGAACATCGAGGCCTCGATCACCGGTTGGAGCCGCCGCCATCTCAAGCAGTGAGTGGGGTTGCAGGCGCGGCCGCTTTCTCTACGGTTCGGGAGAGCGGCCTGCCTTTTGCCTGGTGTCTCTTCGAGCGAGTTTTATTGCCGGCTTGATCGGACTTGGTCCCCTCTGCGGCAGTCCGGCTGTCGCCCAGGTCCTGAAGATGGATTACCAAAACAACCGCATGAGCGGTTCGTTGCGCAGCGGCGCCGTGGAGGTCAACGCACAGCAGCAGCGGCGGATCAACGAGTCCGGATCAAATGTGCTCCAGCCGGTGGCTGTCGTTCGTGTGAATGGCAAAGAAGTCGGCCGGCTCGTTGGCGCCGAAAAATGGGGTGGCAGTCCAGCTGCAGTAGTTCAGATCGCAGAAATGGATCCGGAGAACCCCTACCCCGAAGTTCTGCTCTCTTCCTTCACCGGAGGTGCGCACTGCTGCAATCAGATCCAGGTGCTCACCAGCGATCGCAGCGGGCAGAGCTGGCGCGAGGTGACACTCGGACCTTTCGACGGGGGTGATTCACCAGCAGAGGACCCGTTGCGGAATGGCCGCTTCCTGATCGTCGATGTCGACAACCGGTTCCTCTATCGCTTCGACTGCTACGCCTGCAGCACAGCACCTGCCCGCATTTGGCAGCTGCAGGGCGATGCCTTTGTGGATGTGTCCCATCGCCCCGAGTTCAAGCCACTCCACCGCCGCAACCTCCAGCGCATGGCTGACTGGTTCCAACAGAAGAACACCCAGTCACCGAATGGATTTCTGGCCGGTTACGTCGCTAACAAGGCCTTGGTCGGTGAGCTGTATGACGGATGGGATCGCATGATTCAGCGCTACGACGCCTCCTCGGACTGGGGGCTGACGGAGTGCAAGGGCGACCTGGATGAAAACGGCAAGTGCCTAGGCCGGGAGGTTACATACAGCTCCTTTCCGGAAGCTCTCCGCGCCTTTCTGATCGACACTGGTTATATCAAGCCAACCGGTGAGCAGTAGTGCCGAACAGCAGCAGGCTCAGGACGTCATGCCACTGAGCCGTTTGGCGGCTTTGCTGAAGGCGTCATCCACCACGTCATCCCCGCACCAGCGGCTGTAGGCCGCCAAATGGGTTTGAACGCTGTGACCCATTGCGGCGGCGACGACCTTGGGCGGCAGGTCACAGATCACGTGGGCCCGGTGGGCGTAACCGTGCCGGCAGGAATAGAGCACTAACTTTTCTCCCTGGGTTTCGTACTGCTGGCGCAGGCTTTGCCAGTGGTCTCTCCGCAGCAGGTAGCGACTGAAGGAATCCGAGCCGAAGCCAGCTCGCATAGGCGGAAGCTTTGCCGGATCAAAGGTTTCGAGGAGCCGCCATTCCGTGGCCCATTGGTCACAGGGCAGCAGCCGCAGGGGCCTGGGCTTGGTTTTGCCGCGGGAGGCAACCTTTTCATACGTGCACCAGAGCCGTCCCTGGCGAAGCTGCAGATGCTGCAGCTCTTCCGGTCGCAGGCCAAAGCCGCAGAGCAATTGAAAGGCAAACCGCCAGCGCGGGTCCGGGATGGCCTGCACCATCGCCAGGATGTCTGGCACGGCAATCGGCGTCGTGACCGCTCGGCTCTCCCGTGATCGGCCGATGATTGTTGAGAGGTCAGGTGGCGGCGCCCATGGGGCTGGAAGCAGCTTCTGGCTGATCGCCCAACGCAGCAGGGCAGCGGTGTACTGGATTTGCAGTCGTCTGGTGCGGCAGCCAGGGCGCTGACTCCACAGATCAGCCTGCGCTTCCAGCAGTTGGGTTGCATCACGGGCAGCCGGTGGCCCTTTCGCTGTCTTGAGGACCAGCGCCATTCGCGGCTTATAGAGACGCTCCCAGGTCGTTTCCTTGATTTCACCGCTGCGCAGCTTGTGTTGCTGGTAGCGGCGGATCAGGCCGGCCCAGTCAATCGAGATGGGGCGGCTGGCTGTTGCTGGAGGTGGAACGCTGTGCTGCAGGGTTGAGGGCTGGCCGGCCAGGGCTTCTGCCTGGCGCCTGGCCTCAGCCTCAGCCTGGGCTGTACTCAGCTCGGCGATGGAAAGCTCGAGAGGTGCTCCGTTCTGGAAGGCCTCGTAGACCTTCACTACGCCATCGCGGATGGCTTCGAGTTGGTCCGACTCCCACGGGTAGGGCAGGAGCAGCTGCTTGCGATGCCCATCCCCGGCGCGGGCAGTGATGTGAAGTCGGGCCCGACCCCTGAAATTCGAGACGGTCCAGCCTCTGCGGCAGCCCCTCTGGCCGAGAGCCCGCAAGACGCCACCACGGAGCAAAACATCCCATTCCGGGACCGCTGGCATGTGAGAAGGTATGTGAGAAGGTCCTTCTCACAGCTTGGCACGGGCGAGCAGAAACCGGCAGAGCCTGTCAGCCCGAAAGCCTGTGCCGGAAAGGCTTTTGGGCCGAAAAAGCAGGCCCTGATTGAAACGCCCCCTGTGTGATTCGAACACACGACCGGCTGCTTAGAAGGCAGCTGCTCTATCCAGCTGAGCTAAGGGAGCTGGGGGTGCTGCTGTGGCAGCGAGCCCATTCTGGCAGTCCAGATCTGGTGCCCTTGCCTGGAGGGGCTTCTATGGTGGTGTGCTGCGCACCATTTGCCCAATGCCGGCTCCCAGGCTCACGGACAGCCAGAAAGAGGAGCTTGTTGCTCGCTACCGGCAGGGGGAAACAGCCCAGGCCCTGGCGGAGGCCTATGGCTGCAGCCCCAACACGGTGAGTCGGGTGGTGAAAGCGGCCCTGGCTCCCGAGGAGCTTGCCGCCCTCAAGCAGCAGCGAGGCCGTGGCACTGCTGCAGCCACCACCCCTCCTCCAGCCGAGGCGCCAGTGGCCGAGGCTCTGGGTGATCCCGCACCGGACGCGACCGCTTCAGACAATTCGGACCCTGACCCCGCTCCCGCACCGGACGATTCCGACGCCGTTGCGGTGTTGGCGATCGACGATGCCGATGACTTTGCCGATGACGGCCTCGACGACGACAGCAGCGATGACGGGGACTTTGGCGATGCCTTTGTGACGGTCCCGGTAGGGATCGCCATCAACGAGCGCGCCTCGGCGGCTCCGCAACCCCTCACCACCGGCGCCCTTCCCGTGAGCGTCTACATGCTGGTGGACAAAACCGTGGAGCTCCAGGCCAAGCCCCTCAAGGACTTTCCCGAACTGGGGCTGCTGCCTGAGGACGAGCAGGAGCGGCAGGCGTTGATGCTCTATTCCAATCCCCGCCAGGCCAAGCGCCAATGCGGCCGCACCCAGCGGGTGATCAAAGTGCCCGATAGCGGCGTGCTCGAGCGCACCTCCTCCTATCTGCTGGCCCAGGGCATCACCCGGCTTGTGGTGGAGGGTGGATCCCTCTACGCCATTCCCGGCAGCTGAGCCGCGGGAGATGCTCACCTACTCGTTGACACCCTGATCGCCCCGGGGCAGCAGAAGCGCGGTGGCGCTGCCCCCGGTGATCACCCCCACCACCAGGGCTATGCCCACCAGGAAGCCCGTGGGCAGCTCTGAGGTGCGGCCAAAGCCAAGATTCAAGCTGGCTCGTTGGTTTAGGTTCTGAGCCCCGAGGCAGAGGATCAGCAGCAGCAGCACACCACCGCCAAGGCTGGTGAGCAGCAAGCGCAGGCGCAGCAGCATCAGCTCGGCTCCGGGTGGTGCAGCAGAGCGTAGAGCTCCCGCTTGGATACGCCCGTTTCCTTCGCCAGTTGCTTGGCAGCATCGCTGTTGCTCAGCCCGGCGGCCACCCGTTGCTCCAGTTCAGTGCGCAGCTCCGCATCGCTGGGGCGTTCCTGGGTGGTGGGCGCTGCTCCCCCCAGCACCAGGGTGAATTCCCCCTGGGGGGCGGTGTGGCGGAAGTGCTCGAGGGCGGCGCTCACCGTGGGGCCCACCTGCTGTTCATGGCGCTTGGTGAGTTCGCGGGTCACCGCTAGGGGGCGATCGCCGAGTTCAGCGAGCAGGTCTGTCAGGAGATCCAGCAGGCGATGGGGGGCCTCGAACAACACCATGGTGCGCGGTTCGCTGGCCAGCTCCTGCAGGCGCTGGCGACGTTGCTGGGCCTTGGGGGGCAGGAACCCCTCGAAGCAGAAGCGGCCGCTGGGCAAGCCACTGCTCACCAGGGCGGTGGTGGCCGCGCAGGGGCCGGGCACGCAGATCACCGTGCGCCCGGCGGCGCGGGCGGCCGCCACCAGGGCCTCGCCGGGGTCGGAGATGCCCGGCAGGCCGGCATCGCTGATCACCGCCACGGATTCGTCTGCGGCCAGCGCCTCCAATAGCTCCGGGATGCGGGCGTTCTGGTTGTGTTCATGGAAACTCACCAGCCGGTTCTTGATGCCCAGGTTGTGGAGCAGCAGGCCGCTGCGGCGCGTGTCCTCGCAGGCAATGCGGCCGGCGCCCTCGAGCACCCTGCGGGCCCGGGGTGAGAGATCGCCGGTGTTGCCGATGGGGGTGCCCACCAGATAGAGCACGCCTGCAGCCGGTTCTTCGCCCTGCATCACAATGCCCCTTTGTCGCCTCCATGATGCTTGCCGGGATCGCTGAGGAGACCCTGCTGCTGGAGCTGCGGCGGCTGAGTTGGGGCGCAGCTGACATCCTGCTGGCCTACGGGCGCGGCGACCAGCCTCCCTATGGTTTCCCTCAGGCCCTGAGCGTGGAGGACGGCGGTGAAGGCCCGGTGAGTGCGGCAGATCTGGCCGTGAATCAGTGGCTGCTGGATGGGCTGGCTGCGGCCTTCCCCACGGCCCCCTGGACCCTGCTGAGCGAGGAGACCGCCAAGGAGCAACTCACCGCAGGCATGCCCCTCGAGGCCGAGTGGCTGTGGATCCTCGATCCGCTGGATGGCACCAAGGATTTTCTGCAGGGCACGGGCGAGTACGCGGTGCATCTGGCCCTGGTGCACCACGGTGCTCCGGTGCTTGGGGTGGTGCTGCTGCCCGAGCGGGAAGAGCTGTGGTTTGGCCTGGTGGAAGCCGGTGCCGAGGCCCCAGGCCGCGCCTGGCGCGAGAACCGCGCCGGTGAGCGGTTCCCCGCCAGCCTCAGCCCTCGCCAGGAGCTGGGCGAGCTGGTGCTGGTGGCCAGCCGCAACCACCGGGATCAGCGGCTGGAGCAGCTACTGGAGGCCCTGGCCCTGGGGGATACCAAGGCCATTGGCAGCGTGGGCGGCAAGGTGGCCACCATCCTGCGGGGTGAGACCGATCTCTACATCTCCCTCTCGGGTCAAAGTGCCCCGAAGGACTGGGACATGGCGGCGCCAGAAGCGGTGCTGCGGGCCGCTGGTGGTGCCTTCACCCACGCCGATGGGCGGGCCCTCGCCTACAACAGCGGTGACGTGCGTCAGGCCGGTTGCCTGATCGCCAGCCATGGCGCCAGCCACACCGCGCTCTGCGAACGGGTCGCGGCGGCGATGGCCGTGATTGATCCGGGCTTCAGGGTTTAGCTGGTGCTACGTGGCCGCGATGGCTTGCTCGAGTTTGAGGATGCGTTCTTCGCGGCTGCCCCATAGTTCGATCAGCGGGGGGAAGGTGCTGCTATTGCGCAGTCCGTAGCGTCCATCGCGGTAGATCTGTTTGAAGATCAGGTCCATCGCGTCGCGATAGGCGTGGTCAATCGGGCGGATTCCGTCATCCTCCAGGTCCACGGGGGCTTGGTCAGTCTTGGGAATGAACACGAGTAGATCCAGGCAGTCGAGACATTCACGGGTTGCCTCCAGCATGGATGCCACGAAGGCGTCGTCGATGTCTGAACGGCCACAGTCGGCAGCAAATTGGGAATAGGCGATGAAATCAATCGGGCACCGATCAAAGATCACCGGTTGCTTGCGTTGGCCATGGCGGTAGCAACGGCCGATGTTGTAGTACAGCATCAGACCGTTGTGATGGCGGGTGGCAGCATCACGAAATTGAATCGTGTAAGGGCCATGCAGTCCCAGCACGCGGTAGGGCTCGTCTTCGAGCAGCGTGTTGGGGTGGGTGCTGACCCAGTCCTGCACCAGCGTGCTTTTGCCCATCGAATGGGCTCCTGTGATCGCAAGATTCATGGCGGTGGCTGCGAGCCCAAGACCCTGAACACAACCTAAAAAAAGCCGGCCCTAGGGGGCCGGCTTTGCGGAATAACTCCGGTCTTGCTGAATTGATCTGGCTGAACCCGTCAGCCGTGTTGATGGCTCAGGCGCCGGCGGGCTCGTCGGCTTGGGGCACGCCCCGCAGGGTGAGGTTGATGCGACCGCGGTTGTCGATCTCGCGGACGCGCACGGTCACGTGGTCGCCCACCTTCACCACATCCTCCACTTTCTCCACGCGCGCTTCGGAGAGCTGGGAGATGTGGATCATGCCTTCCTTGCCGGGAAGGATCTCCACAAAGGCACCGATCGGGATCACGCGGGTCACGGCACCGCTGAACACTTCGCCCTCGCTGACACGACGGGTGAGGCCCTCGATGATGCGCTGGGCTTCTTCAGCGGCGGCACCGTCGTGGCTGGCGATCGTCACGATGCCGCCATCTTCGATGTCGATCTTGGTGTTGGTGCGCTCGGTGATGCCCTTGATGGTGCGGCCGCCGGGGCCGATCACGGTGCCGATCAGTTCCGGATCGATGCGGAAGCTGAGCAGGCGCGGGGCATGGGGGGAGAGCACATCGCGGGGCTTCTCGATCGCCTCGAGCATCTTCTCGAGGATGTGCAGGCGGGCGGGGCGTGCCTGGTTGATGGCGTCGGCCACGGTCTTCACCTCAAGACCGGTGATCTTCATGTCCATCTGCAGGGCGGTGATGCCCTTCTCGGTGCCGGCCACCTTGAAGTCCATGTCGCCGAGGAAGTCCTCGATGCCCTGGATGTCGGTGAGGATCCGCACCTCAGCGCCTTCCTTGATCAGGCCCATGGCGGCGCCGCTCACGGGGGCCTTGAGGGGCACGCCCGCATCCATCAGGGCGATCGTGCTGCCGCACACCGAGCCCATCGAGGTGGAGCCATTGGAGCTCAGGCACTCCGACACCACTCGCAGCACATAGGGGAAGCTCTCCTTGCTGGGCAGCACGGGCACCAAGGCCCGCTCGGCTAGGGCGCCGTGGCCGATCTCGCGGCGGCCGGGGCTGCGCATGGGCCGGGTTTCACCCACCGAGTAGGGGGGGAAGTTGTAGTGGTGCAGGTAGGTCTTCTCGGTGGACGGGTTGAGGTCGTCCATTTCCTGGGCGTCGCTCGGGGTGCCGAGGGTGGCGCAGGAGAGCACCTGGGTGAGGCCGCGCTGGAACAGGCCCGAACCATGCACGCGCTTGGGCAGCACACCGGCGGCGGCACTGATGGGGCGCACCTCATCGAGGTTGCGGCCATCCACGCGCTTGCCTTCCTTGATGATCTGCTCACGCATGAGCTTTTTGGTGAGGCTCTTGTAGCTGTTGCCCAGCACCTTGCCGTTGCTGGACACGGCCACCTTCACGGCATCCTCATCCTTGAGGGCGGTGATCTTCTCGCTCACTTCCGCCTTGATGGCGTCGAGCTTCTCGTCCCGCTCGGCCTTGGTCTGGGAGAACTGCTTGAGCACCTCGCCGATGCCCTGGGCGCATTCCTTCTCAAGGAACTTGGGCAGGGTGTCGTCTTCGGCCTTGGCCTCGGGGATCACTTGTTCAATGCCCAGCTCCTTGAGCAGGTTCTGTTGGGCCTTGATCAGTTCGCTCACCGCTTCGTAGCCGAAGTCGATGGCTTCGATCACATCCTGTTCGGCCAGCTGGTTGGCACCGGCCTCCACCATGATCACGCCCTGGGGGGTGCCGGCCACCACCAGGTCGAGCTCGGACCGCTCGATCTCGCGGTAGCTGGGGTTGAGCACGAAGTCGTCGCCCAGCAGGCCCACCCGCACGGCGGCCATGGGTCCATAGAAGGGGATCTTGGCCAGCAGGGTGGCCATCGAGGCGCCGGTCACGGCGAGCACATCGGGTGGCACCCGCTCATCGAGCGACATGCAGGTGGCCACGATCTGGAGGTCGTCGCGCATCCAGCTGGGGAAGAGCGGCCGCATGGGGCGGTCGATCAGGCGTGCGATCAGGGTGGCGCGCTCGGGGGGGCGGCTCTCGCGACGCATGAAGCTGCCGGGGATGCGACCAGCGGCATAGAGCCGCTCCTCGTAGTCGCAGATCAGGGGCAGGAAATCGATGCCTTCACGGCCGCCGGAGCGGGTTGCCGTTACCAGAACAGCAGTATCTCCGCACTCGACCATCACCGAGCCCCCAGCCTGGGGAGCGAACCGACCGGTGGTCAGCCGGATCTCCCGACCATCGAAGGAGATCGACTGAATGTGACCTTGCACTTGGGCTTATGTCCGTTTTGTTGTCAAGGCCGATTCTCGCATTCGGGGCTGGAGTGCTGGGGGAACTGCCCCTTTCTTTTTGGAATGCTCGCCCGCTGTTCCGCAGTCGCAGGCATGAAAAAAAGGCACCTTGCGGTGCCTTGGTGGGTTGCCTGATGGGATACGGCTCGTATCCCCAGCCCGGTTCACCAGGACGACTTGACCACGCCGGGCAGTTCACCCTTGTGGGCGCGCTCACGCAGCTGGTTGCGGCACAGGCCGAAATCGCGATACACACCCCGGGGCTTGCCGGTGGCCCAGCAACGGTTGCGCAGGCGGGTGCGGGCGCTGTTACGGGGCAGGTTTTGGATCTTGCGGTGGATCTCCAGGCGCTCCATCGGATCCGCAGCCGTTTCGAAGGCGTCCATCAGGGCGGCGCGCTTGGCGGCGTAGCGCTCGACCATCTTCTGGCGCTTGACGTCGCGCGCAATCATCGACTTCTTCGCCATGCGGCCTGGGTCTCGTAATGCAGTGATGAATGAGCCTACCCCTTCGGGGTGTGGCTAGGGCAGAGGTCGGCAATGGGGCAACCGTTGCACTTGGGGCTCCGGGCTGTGCATACGGCCCGGCCATGGAAGATCAGCCGGATCGAGAGGTTTTGCCAGTCGGCCTGGGGCACCAGCTTCATCAGGTCGGGTTCGATCTGGCGCGGCTCGGTTTTGCGGGTGAGCCTGAGGCGCTGGCTCAGGCGGCTCACGTGGGTGTCCACGGTGACGCCGGCATTGATGCCAAAGCACCAGGCCAGCACCACCGACGCTGTTTTGCGGGCCACCCCGGGCAGCACCAGCAATTCCTCCATGCTGCGGGGCACCTCGCCGCCATGGCGCTCCATCAGCAGGCGGGAGCTGGCCACGATGTTTTTGGCCTTGTTGCGGAAGAAGCCGGCCGATTTCACGTAGGGCTCCACCGCATCGGCCTCCACCGCCGCCGCCGCCGCGGCATCAGGGAAGCGCTCGAACAGGGCCGGGGTGATCAGGTTGACCCGCTCATCGGTGCACTGGGCCGAGAGCATGGTGGCGATCAGTAGCTCGTAGGGGGTGCGCCAGTCGAGCGAGCAGGTGGCGTGGGGATAGAGCTCGCCCAGGCGCTCCAGCAGCTGGGGGGCACGGGTTTTGGCCGAGGGGAAACGGCCGCGCCGGGGGCTGGTCAACGGCCCAGCAGTTGCTGCACCGCCGCCAGCTGGCTGGTGTCCTTCACGATCAGCACCAGGCTCAGGCCCACCAGGAACACAAAGCCCGACTGCATGAAGGCCAGCTGGAACTTCTCGGGCACGGGCTTGCCGCGCAGGCCTTCAATCAACAGCAGCGCGAACTGGCCGCCATCGAGCAGGGGCAGGGGCAGGGCATTGAGCACTGCCAGGTTGATGGAGATCAGCGCGGTGTAGAGGAACAGGCTGCTGCCGCCCTGCTTAGCCAGGGAGGCACCCATCTCCACGATCTTCACCGGGCCTGATACCTGGCCGGCGGTTTCGCCGAAGTGGGTGGCCAGGGTCATGAATCCTTCCACCGTGCGCCGGGTGAGAGCGGTGAAGTCCTGATTGGCCTGGCGCAGGATTTCACCGGGGCCGGTGGCGGCGCGGAAGGCCTCGCTGCCGTTGGGTTGCAGCTGCGCCCCGATTCGCCCCACGCCCCCCACATCGGCCGGGGTGAGTTGCAGTTGCAGGCGCTGGTTGCCCCGTTCAGTTTCGAGGCGCAGGGTTTGGTCGGGGGCGGTTTTCACCCGCTGCACCAGATCGGCCACAGCCGCTTGGCCGCCGCCGAGATCGGCGCCATCGAGCCGCAGGATGCGATCGCCGGGCTGCAGACCCGAGGCCGCTGCAGCCTGGCCGGGCTGTACGCCTGCCACCAGCACCCCCGGGGTGGCGCTGAAGCCTGCGGGGATGCCCACCACCAAACCCTGGGCCACCAGTACCGCCCAGGCCAGCAGCAGATTGGCCAGCACGCCCGCCGCAATCACCAGGGCCCGCTGGGGAAGAGGGCGATTGCGCAGCAGGTCGGGATCGTTGGCGGGGATGGCGCTGTCGTCGTCATCATCCGGGAACGACACGTAGCCCCCGAGGGGGATGGCCCGCAGGGCGAACTGCACCCCGCGGCGCTGGCGTTCGAGCAGGGCTGGGCCAAAGCCGATCGAGAAACCGCTGACGCGGATGCCCTGCCAGGTGGCGGCGAAGAAGTGGCCAGCCTCATGAATCACAACCAAGCCGGCCAAAATCAGGAGTGCCGTCAGTACGCCCACGCTGTTGCCCACTGGATCGATCCATTGTGGAGCTATCCGGAGAAGGCCGTGGTGGGGCCATAGCGTTGGCAGCGGCTGTTCAAGGCTGCTGCGTGACCGCAATTCACCGTTGTGATGCCCTGCTTGTGGGAGCCGGGATCATGGGGGCCACCCTGGCCAGCCTGCTGAAGCAGTTGGAGCCTGGGCTGGAGGTGGTGGTGCTGGAGCGGCTGCCGGGGCTGGCGGCCGAGAGCAGTGCGGCGATGAACAACGCCGGTACGGGCCATGCCGCCAACTGCGAGCTCAACTACACGCCCGAGGCGCCTGATGGCTCGCTGCCCACGGGTAAGGCCCTGGCCATCAATGCCTCCTTTGAGCGCAGCCTTGAGGCCTGGAGCTCCCTGGTGGAGCAGCAGATGCTGCCCGCGCCGAAGTCCTTCATCCGGTCGGTGCCACACCTGAGCTTCGTGTGGGGAGAGCCGAACGTGGCGTTTCTGCGGCGCCGCTACGAGGCCCTGAGCGCCTCGCCCCAGTTCTCCACCATGGCTTGGAGCACGGATCCGGCGGAGCTGCGCCGGTGGATGCCGTTGGTGATGGCGGGGCGTGCTCTGACCCATCCCCTGGCGGCCACCCGCGTGACCCGTGGCACGGATGTGAATTTCGGAGCGCTCACGGCGCTGCTGCTGGAGGGGCTCGCACAGCGGGGCGCGTTGCAGGTGCGGCGGGGCCATGAGGTGATGGGACTGGAGTCGCTGGCGGTCCCCCTGGGCCGGCGGGAGTGGCGGGTGCAGGCCAAAACGGCCGATGGCCGGCTGGAGCAGTTCCAGGCGCCGTTTGTGTTCCTCGGGGCCGGCGGCGGCAGCTTGCCGCTGCTGCAGCGCTCCGGCATCCCGGAGGGACGTGTGTATGGCGCGTTCCCTGTGAGTGGCCAGTGGCTGGTGTGTCGCAACCCCGAGGTGATCGCCGCCCACAACGCCAAGGTGTACGGCAAGGCGGCGGTGGGGGCGCCGCCGATGTCGGTGCCGCACCTCGACACCCGCTGGATTGAGGGCCAGCGGGCCCTGCTGTTCGGCCCCTACGCCGGTTTCAGCACCCGCTTTCTGAAGCAGGGCTCCCTATGGGATCTGCCCAGGTCTGTGCGGCCCAGCAACCTGCTGCCCAGCCTGCAGGTGGGCCTGGAGAACTTCGATCTGGTGCGCTACCTGGTGGGCCAGGTGGTGCAGACCCCGGAGCAGCGGCTCGCCAGCCTGCGCCACTTCCTGCCCGAGGCCCAGGCGGCCGACTGGGAGCTGGCGGTGGCTGGCCAGCGGGTGCAGATCATCAAGCAGGTGAGCGGCCGCGGCAGCCTGCAGATGGGCACCGAGGTGGTGAGCAGCGCCGACGGCTCCCTGGCGGCCTTGTTGGGTGCTTCCCCCGGGGCTTCCACGGCGGTGCAGACGATGCTCGAGGTGTTGCAGCGCTGTTGGCCCGAGCAGATGGCCAGCGAGGCCTGGCAGCAGCGGCTGCAGCAGTTGATCCCCTCCTGGGGGCAGAGCCTTGGGGCCGATCCAGCGCTGCTGGCCCGGGTGCGCGAGCGCAGTAATGCCCTGCTGGGGCTGGAGGCGTAGCAGGGCCGCTGCCCTCCAGGAATGGTGCACCGCGGTGCACCATTCCTGGAGACACCGCGCGAACCTCCTAACCGCCTTAGGCCTTCAGGGCGTCGTGACGCGTTCGGCGCCGAAGTAGGGCACCAGGGCTGCCGGCAGTTGCACCGAGCCATCGGCCTGCTGGCCGGTTTCCAACAGGGCGGCCATGGTGCGGCCCACGGCCAGACCGCTGCCGTTAAGGGTGTGCACCAGCTGGGTGGCTTTGCCGTCCTTGAGGCGGATGGCCGAGCGGCGGGCCTGGAAGTCGCCACACACGCTGCAACTGGAGATCTCCCGGTAGGAGCCGGCACCGGGCAGCCACACCTCCAGGTCGTAGGTGCGGGAGGCGGAGAAGCCCATGTCGCCCGTGCAGAGTTCGATCTTGCGGTAGGGCAGCTCCAGGGCTTCCAGCACGGCTTCCGCATCGGCCGTGATCTGTTGATGCGCCTCGGCGGAGTGCTCGGGATGGCAGAACCAGTAGAGCTCCACTTTGTTGAACTGGTGCAGGCGGATCAGGCCGCGGGTGTCGCGCCCGTAGCTACCCGCTTCGCGGCGGAAGCAGGGGGTGTAGGCCACGTATTTGAGCGGAAGCTGCTCCGCCGGAATCACCTCGTCGCGGTGCAGTGAGGTCACAGGCACCTCGGCGGTGGGGGTGAGCCAGAGGTCGTCTTCGGCGCAGCGGAAGCTCTCCTCGGCGAACTTGGGCAGTTGGCCGGAACCGGTGAGGCTGGCGCTGTTCACCAGGATCGGCGGCATCACCTCCCGGTAGCCCTTGGTGCCGTGGAGGTCGAGCATGAAGCTGATCAGGGCCCGCTCGAGCCGGGCGCCCTGGCCCATCAGGGTTACGAAGCGACTCTGGGCGATGCGCACCGAGCGCTCCGTTTCGAACAGCCCCAGTCGTTCGGCGATCTGCCAGTGCTCCTGAAGCCCTTCCTCCACGCGGGGGGTGCCCCAGCGCTTGATCTCAATGTTGTCGGTTTCGCTGCTGCCGTTGGGGGCCTCGGGCGAGGGCAGGTTGGGCAGGGTGAGGAGCTGCTCGCGCAGCTTGGCGTCCAGCGCCTTCTCTTCCTCCTCCAGCACTGCCACCTGCTGCTTGATGCGGTTGCCCTGGTCCCGTAGGGCCTGAACCTCCGGACCATTGGCTGCTGCGCCCGCCTTGATCTTGAGGCCCACGTCTTTGCCGATGCGGTTGCCCTCGGCCTGGAGGTTGCTGCGCTGCTCCTCCAGGTCGCGGGCTTGCTTGGCAATCAACTGCAGGCCCGTGAGATCGAGCGTCATGCCACGACGCCCGAGCTGTTCGGTGATCAGCTCGGGGTTGTCGCGCAGCAGGCGCTGATCCAGCACGGGCCCAATAGCAAGTGGGCTGAGCCTACGGGCCGGGGTTCGGGACGGCGCTTCAGAGCACCTGCACCACTTCGCTCACCTCGGGGATGGCTTCGCGCAGCTTGCGCTCGATGCCCATCTTGAGGGTCATGGTGCTGCTGGGGCAGGAGCCGCAGGCGCCCTGCAGGCGCACCTTCACGATCGGGCCGTCGATCTCCACCACTTCCACGTTGCCGCCATCGGCCATCAGATAGGGGCGCAGCTCATCGAGGGTGCGCTCCACGTTCTCGAGGGTGAGGGCGTGGGGATCGCTGGCCTCAGGGGCTGCGGGGGTGGTGTCGGTGCTCATGGTGTTCCAGGGGGGGCTTACAGCCGAGCTTAGGAATGGCCCTTCCTGAGCTGATTGGGGTGGCGCGTTTGGGGCAGCACCTCAGCTGTGCGTTGCACCGCTGAGATTCACGATCACCACGCCAGCGGCGATCAGGGCCATGCCCACCGGCACGATCGCCAGGAGCGACAGCAGCCAGGGATTGGCCATGGCGGGAAAGAGCGGATGTCTCTCCTTAGGATCGAGCGACTGAGATCCACCCACCCGAACCGGGACTCCGCCACCGAATGACCGATGCACCCGTCTCCCGGATCCGCAATTTCTGCATCATTGCCCACATCGACCATGGGAAATCGACCCTGGCCGACCGGCTGCTGCAGGACACCGGCACGGTGGCGGCCCGCGACATGCAGGAGCAGTTCCTGGACAACATGGAACTGGAGCGGGAGCGCGGCATCACCATCAAGCTCCAGGCGGCCCGCATGGAATACAAGGCGGCCGACGGTGAGGCCTACATCCTCAACCTGATCGACACCCCCGGACACGTTGATTTCAGCTACGAGGTGAGCCGCTCGTTGCAGGCCTGTGAGGGGGCCCTGTTGGTGGTGGATGCCAGCCAGGGGGTGGAGGCCCAGACCCTCGCCAATGTGTATCTGGCGATCGAGAACAACCTCGAGATCATTCCCGTTCTCAACAAGATCGATCTGCCCGGTGCCGATCCCGAGCGCATCGCTGAGGAGATTGAGGCGATCATCGGCCTCGATTGCACCAATGCCATCCACTGCTCGGCCAAAACAGGCCTCGGCGTTCCCGACATCCTGCAGGCGGTGGTGGATCGGGTGCCGCCCCCGCCGGACAAGGTGGCCGAGCCCCTGCGGGCACTGATCTTCGACTCGTACTACGACCCCTACCGGGGCGTGATCGTGTACTTCCGAGTGATTTCCGGCTCGATCAGCAAGAAGGACAAGGTGCTGCTGATGGCCAGCAAGAAAACCTATGAGCTCGATGAAGTGGGCGTGATGGCGCCCGATCAACGCCAGGTGGAGAGCCTGCATGCCGGTGAGGTGGGCTACTTGTCGGCATCCATCAAGGCCGTGGCCGATGCGCGCGTGGGCGACACCATCACCCTGGTGAACAATCCAGCTGATGCACCTCTGCCTGGCTACACCGAGGCCAAGCCGATGGTGTTCTGCGGCCTGTTCCCCACGGATGCGGATCAGTATCCGGATCTGCGCGAGGCGCTTGACAAGCTGCAGCTCTCCGATGCGGCCCTCAAATACGAGCCGGAAACCAGCAGTGCCATGGGCTTTGGCTTCCGCTGCGGCTTCCTGGGGCTGCTGCACATGGAGATTGTGCAGGAGCGGCTCGAGCGGGAATACAACTTGGATCTGATCGTCACCGCGCCATCGGTGATCTATCAGGTGAACATGATTGATGGCGACACCATGATGGTGGACAACCCCGCTACGCTGCCCGATCCACAGAAGCGCGAATCGATCGAAGAGCCCTATGTGAAGCTCGAGATCTATACGCCTAACTCCTACAACGGCACCCTGATGGAGCTGTGCCAGGAGCGGCGTGGTGAGTTCATCGATATGAAGTACATCACCACCGATCGCGTCACGCTGCACTACGAGATGCCCCTAGCGGAAGTGGTGACGGACTTCTTCGATCAAATGAAGAGCCGCACCAAGGGCTATGCCTCCATGGAATACTCCCTGATCGGCTACCGCAAGAACGAGCTGGTGCGTCTGGATGTGCTGATCAACGGTGAAAAGGCTGATCCCCTCACCACGATCGTGCACCGCGACAAGGCCTACAACGTGGGTAAGGGGCTGGTGGAGAAGCTCAAGGAACTGATCCCGCGCCAGCAGTTCAAGATTCCCATCCAGGCCTCGATCGGCAGCCGCGTGATCGCCTCCGAAAGCATCAGTGCCATGCGCAAGGATGTGCTTGCCAAGTGCTACGGCGGCGACATCTCCCGCAAGAAGAAGCTGCTGCAGAAGCAGGCCAAGGGCAAGAAGCGCATGAAGGCGATGGGCAAGGTGGATGTGCCCCAGGAGGCCTTCATGGCGGTGCTCAAACTCAACCAGTGAGCCACATTGCAACGGCTGCGGCGGCCCTGTAATCGTGCCGCCGGCTCCGAGCTCTGGACGATTCCTTGCGCCGGCCTTGAGCAGTTCGTGGCCGATATGCGGTGGAGCTGGTGCCCCTCGCCAACTTTCTAGTATTCACCGGCTGGTGTGGCGTTCCTGCAGCAGTAAACCCAGGCCTTCCGGCCGCTTTTAGCCCACGGCCATGATCGACGGGTGGAAGGGTTGCGGGCGGCGATCCTGCACACCGCCAAGGGCGGCACGATCTCCGCGATGGCCATGCTGCGCGAGCTGCCTTCCACCGTCGTGGTTGAACTGGGCGTACCTCCCAAGCAGCGCTCCAGCCTGGCTTGCGAGAACCCACAGCAATGCACGTTGACGCTGAGCTGGTGAGTGTTCTTGCCGGTCTGTCTGCAGGCGGCGGCACCCGACCCTTTGCTGCCTACGGCAGCACCTTGATGCGATCTCGGACCACATGATGACCAAAACCTAGACGGCAGGGGAATGCTCAGCCCATGGTTTGCCGGAATGCTCCATGGTTCAGCGTGTTCATCCGCCCCGGGATGGCGGATTTGTGTTGCCCCTGTCGATCACAGGCGCCCTGGTTTTGCTGCTGAGCAGCCTGTCGCTCCAGACGTTGGTGCTACATACCCGTCGGGTGCAGGCGTCTGAGCGCACGCGACTGCGTGCGGACGATCGCCTGGCCTCGGCGGCGCACAGGGTTGCGGCGGCATTCCAGGGGCGCTTCGCTTGTCTGCAGGCTGTGCCACTGGCCGCTTGGCGGGTTGGGGCGCTGCCAACCAGCTGTCCTGGTGATCTGGATCCACGCCCCTTGCAGCGGCTGTCGATTGATGGCCAGGTGGTGCAGTTGGCCGCATGGGAGCCGCAGCAGGGTGGCGGTGCATTGCGGCTGCAGCAGGCCGTTGGTGGCTTGACACGCCGCTACTGGCTGGGTGCGTCAGGTGTGAAGGAGCTGGGCTGATGCAGTTGGTGGAAGTGATGATGGCCGCGGCCGTGTTCACGGCGGCATCCGGCGGTTCCTTGCAGGTGTTTGCCCGGATGGCAAGCAGCAGTCAGCAAGCCGAGCTGCGGCAGCGCCAGCTGGAGCGTATCGAGCTGGACCGTCTGCAGTTGCAGGCCCTCTGGCGACGGGAGCTTCTGGGCCAGGCGGTCTGTATCAGCAGCATTGATCAGATCAGGGCAATGGCTGCGACGCTGCCGCCGCCGCCTCAGGTGGTGCGGGACCTGCGCGCTGGTGATCAAGTTGATGAGCTGAGGTTGCGTTGGCGGTTCGAGGGTGAGCCTGGGGTTGTGCGAGAGCGCTTACTGACAATGGCCGGTCTGGGAGCTTCCTGTAAGGCCACCGCGCCGCTTACCGACAGCCAAGTGGAGGGGGTGGAGTGATGCGCCATACCCCCACCGCCTATGGCCCTGATGGGTTCTCTCTGACCGAGCTGCTCATGGGGGTCGTCGTCCTGGGGCTGCTGGCAACGTTGGGCTGGAACGGCGGCCGCGAAAGCCTGGCTCGCCAGCGGCTTGAGGCAGCCACACGCCGGCTGGATCAGGGCATCCAGCGAGGCCGCGCTGAAGCCCAGCGGCAGGGGCGTGCCTGTGGCCTGAGCCTGCAACCGGATGGTTGGGCACCGCCTGCGCTGAGCACACTGCCAGCGTGTGTTCAAACGCTGGAGAGCTTGAAGGAGCCGATTGCTGCAGGCGACGTGCGGCTTGTGCATAACTTCCCGGCGATGTTGCGCTTCAGTAGCAACGGGCTGGTACTCGATGGCGGCACGGCCGTGGTCAGTGCTGCTGGAACGTCTTTGCAGCGTTGCCTGGTGATGGCTCTGCCACTGGGGATCACCAGGCTGGGCCAGCATCGGAGCGGTCGCTGTGAACCCGACCCCTCGCTGTGAAGCCATGGCCGGCTTTTCCCTAGTGGAGCTGATGCTGTCGTTGAGCCTGGGATTGGTGCTCAGCGGAGTGATGCTGCAAGGTTTGATGGCTGAGGGCCAGAACGGAGCCCGTTTGTCTCGTTTGCTGCGCGAACGGGCCTGGCAACGGCGCACACTTGAGCTGGTGAAGAGCGATCTCGCTCAGGCCATTGTTGTCAGCGAAACGCCGGAACGCGAGCCGCATGGCTGCAACCTGGCGGGCAGGCAGCCGGTTCTGCACCTGAGCACCGCAGCTGGACCGATCACCTATTCGGTGGGTCCGGCACCTAGTGCGATCTGGCGAGGCCGGGTGCTGATGCGCTGCGGGCCTGCGTTTGGGCTGGATGGGCAGTTCACCCATGGCTCCCAGCTACTCAATCGCGTGGTGATTGATGCTCTGGCGGTTCAGCCCCAGGGATCCATGGATTGCGCGCAATGGCTTGGTTCAGCTAGGGACATTGCTATGCGTCAGTTGGCGGGCCTTTCAAATCAGCCATTCGCGGCCTGCTTGGATCCGCACACCGGTTTGATCGCCCTGAGGATTGAGCAGCGGTTTGATGGAATGAGGATGGAAAAACAACAACGGATTGCACTTGAGCTTGTGGTTGGGACGGGAGTGTGAGATCTGAGCTTTACCACACCTTATGCTATTCTTGGAATCAGTTAAACTCGAGTAAGCGAGCATTCTTTGTCAGAGATGCCTCCTTCTTCGGTCTCGTGCAAGGGGGGCGGCTGAATTTAGCGAAGCTCGCTATCCTTCCTGTCGCATCATGAAGCCAACGCCACGAACGGTATGAATCAGTTTTGCAAGGCCCGGCCTTTCGATTTTTTGGCGTAAATAGCGAATGTAGACGTCCAGCAAGTTGTTGTCTCCGTAGAAGTTGTCTCCCCATACGGCCCGCATGATCTCTTGGCGGGAATGAACCTTGCCTGGCGTCTTCATGAGGAACGAGAGGAGTTGATACTCCTTGTTCGAGAGTTGTATTTTGCTTTCTCCTCTTGTGACGTCGTGGCTGGCAAGATTTAGCAAGAGATTGCCAACTTGAAGAGTCTCGGCGTTGGTTCGCGGCCCTGTTCCAGATGACGAGCGTCGATACAGCGCTCGCAGCCGTGCAAGTAGCTCATCGATGGAGAAAGGTTTGGTCAGGTAATCGTCAGCACCGCTATCCAATGCACTGACGCGATCTTTGATGTCATCATGGGCTGTCAGCATGAGAATGGGTATGGAGATCGCGGTTGCACGTATGCGCGCACAGATTTCAAGACCGCTGAAGTCCGGTAGGTTCCAGTCAAGAACCATCAGGTCGGGACTTGGTTCACTGCGGAGGGCGATTAAGCCGCTAGCCCCGTCTTTGGCAACGGAAACTCTGTAGCCCTCAACTTCCAGTTCGCTTTGAAGTAGAGCTGTGATGAGATCCTCGTCGTCAATAACAAGAATATGAGGTTGGTCGTTGTCTGGCTCGGTCATGAGCTGAATGAGCCGGGATCAGAATCTCGGTTGGTCCTCAATCCATTCTGGTGCTGATTCTCGAAGTGGGCAAGGGCTGCTGCTCAATTGAAACTGAGTGGGACGCCAGCGAACAGCCGACATTATGGTTCCGTTGCGATGGACAAGTGGAGCTCAAAGCGGCTGCCGACGCCAGGCGTACTGCAAACCTCGATCCGACCACCCATGGCATCAATGAGCACTTGGACGATTGAGAGTCCTAAGCCTGAACCCGAGCTGCGTTGGCTGGTGGCTCCCCGATAGAAACGCTTGAAGATATGAGGCAGTTCTTCGGCGTGGATTCCATCGCCGTGGTCGCTCACTGCGATCACATACACATCAGCCTGTGTGCTGATGCTAATTTCTATTGGTTTGCCCTTTGCTGAGTATTTATCGGCATTCTCAATTAGATTGATGATCACTTGCTTGAGTTGATCTGGGCACGCCAAAATCATGAGATGTTGACCTTCTGCTATCTCATTGGAATTCAAGGTGACCAGTCTGCCCATGGTTTGGCTGCTCTGGGTGATCACATCTCTGAGCAAAGGAAGTGGATCTATCGCCTCGAGACTAATTGCCAATTGGTGACAGTCACTGCGGGAGAGTGAGAGGAGATTCCCAAGCAGCCTGGCCATCCGTTGCGCCTCTTGTTCGGCAATGGTCAGATTCTCTCTGTCATTGGTCTGAAGTGTTGTGCTTCGGCGCAGGGTTCGCTGCAGGTAGCCTGAAACGATGGTCAGCGGTGTTCTCAGTTCGTGAGAAACACTACTGACAAAACTCTGCTGCTGCTGCCAGGCTTCTGTTAGACGGTTGATTAGTTGATTATAGGCAGCGGCCAGTTCTGTGACTTCTGATGGGGAGTACTGAATGGCAATATGGCTCTGCGGCAAATTGTCTGAATTTACAGTTGCTGCTGCTTTACTAAGCTGGCGTAGTGGCCGTACGATACGTCTCACCAATCGCGTGGTCAGCTGCAGACTTAGCAATAGGGCTCCACCCCAAGTCAGGGCCAGCAGCAGGTACTGGTGATTAATGGCAGTTGTGAAAGCTGTGATGTTTTGAGCCACACCAATTTGAAGACCAGGAATTTCAGATTCACTCACTATCGAGAGAATGGTGGTGCCATCGCTGAGATGGGTGTAGGTGGGCTTGCTTTGTTGGTTGCGATTGCCGCGACTAGCCAATTGCCAGATGACGTCGGGTGGTACGGAGCCTTCTGATCTGCTTGGTAATAAGTGACTGCCATCATCGAGTTCGAGCCAGACCGTGTGCTGCCAGTTTGTTTGTTGTTCACGAGCTTGCAATAATTTGCGGTCACGTTCAAGACCTGGTAGTTCCACAACTGCTTTGGCTTCCTTGCTGATGCCCTGGTTCACAAGCTGGCTTTGTTTGTGAAGCTCTTTTAATAGGTTCTGATTACTGACCCATAAAGTGGCCAGGCTAGCGACTGTAAAACCAGTTACCACTACCAAGCCAGTGGCCAGCTGTAGCTGCCCTTCGATACTGCTAGGCAGTAGCTTTTTCCAGCCTGAATTCATTCTCATCTGGATGATAGGTGCATCTGCAGTAACGCTGGCAGGTTCTGCAATAGGTCTGATTTCAGGATGCAGCTCGTTGCTCCTGATTCGTAGGCTTCTCTCCAAAGCTTTGGATCGCACAAGGCTGTAAAGATGATGACTTTTGTGGTGATGCCTCTTTCGCGCAGATTGCGCAGGCATTCAATTCCACCAATGCCGGGCATCAGAAGATCCAGGAAAATCAATCGAAATAGTGCTTCGTGAGCGATGGCTAGTATTTCTTCGGCGCAGCCAAATTCCGTAGTTATATAGCCTTCGTCATTCAGTTCTGCCGACAAGAGTTTCCTGATTCTGATATCGTCGTCAACAATGGCGATGGACTTTTCCACGCACTTCGAGAATCTTGCTTAGGGGCAGGGCAGGCGAATGCTGTGGCTCAGTTGACAGATGTATAAGCTTGGTTCACAAGTTTGTAAACGCCGCTCGATCCATCGCTGATCAGCTTTAGCCAAACGGAGTCTTGGCCTATTGATACTGTATTGACGGTCAAGCGGTTTGACCGGCTGTTGTTCATATTGAGATAGGTATTGGCGGTCCGCTGGTAATCAGAAGCTGACCAGCTGCCACCATTTCGGTCGTTATTGGGGTCGCCATCCGTCATGAAATACAGGCTCTTGGCTGTGGCTACTCCCATGGCCTTGTCAAGACTTGACCATGGACTTGTTCCTCCCCAGCGAGTGACATCGCCGCTGGAGAGTGTATTCACAAATGCTAGCGCGCTGCTTCGGTTGCTATTGGTGAGGGGCGTCATGTTTCCATTCATCCAGGCTCGATGGTTGAGATAACCAGGAGAGCTGAATACCTGGAGGCTGATGTTTGCTGCACTTGGTAAGGATGTCAGCAGGTTGCGAAGTTCATTCTGCAACGACTCCATCCTCGTGACCAGACAGTTGCGCCGGGTACTCATGTATGACGAGCCGTTAAAGTAAATTCGCGACGAGCTATTTGTTGTTGTGCCCCAAGTGATGCAGGCACTCATTGATCCCGATCCATCCACAATGATCTGGAGGGAATCGCTGTTCATTGGTATTCCGTAAAAGCTGCATGTACTGCCCGTGCAGCCAGAGAGTGTTGTTGGAGACGCTGTTCCAGCGGGGTCCCCATTCATTACTTCATAGTAGGAATCACTCCTGGCCACCTTGTCGGCACGCGCGTAGGCCATTAAGTTGAGTTCCACGGTCGCAGCTTTGTTGCTGCCGGGCAATTGCAGAAAGCTTTGCTGAACATTGTCGCCATCTTCGGTTGGATCGACGAGTTTCAGCATCTTGCGAATTGGATCTGTCTGTATCGCGATCGCTGGCTCCCTGTAACGCCCGATCTTGCTTCGATTGTTACTGTCAAGACTTGTATCCACCGCGTCGACAATTTGGCCGAGGCTTAGGACCTCTTTGTTATTGCCTTTGGGAGGCTCACAGGTGCCATCATCTTGATCGCAAGGGATTGTGCCAATGTTTTCAAGAATCGTGGCCAGAATAAGATCTTCAGTCTCGTAGCGACCATCTGCATTAAGTGGAGGGCCGCAGCGTATCAGTGCATAGTTCAACCCATTTTTCGCCAAGCCTAGACCGTAGATCACTGGTGTGTTTAGTTCGGCCATCTTCATCCCAAACATGGGGGTAAAGCTTCCACTCCCTTTGAGAGCTTTGCATTCCGCGATGACGGATGCGTACAATGGCTGATCAGCATTGTCGAGGTTCGTGTAGTCACGATCAGAATCGTGGGTCCCCCCTCGTACAATCATGTATAAGCTTCGCTGAACTTCGGATCGAAGCATGCGCATGCCACTAGTGGCGTTTGCTCTCAGGCTTGAGAGCTCACTACTGTGCTGAATCGATGAGCTGATCGTGCGGAGACCTGCGGCACCAGCTGTGATGAGTACAGCCCCAGCTGCTACCCCAATCACAGTCTCAGTGAGGCTATATCCTGAGTATGGATGTGACCGTCTGGCTGCTCTGCCTTTGCTGAGCTTGTTGAGGGCTGGCAGTGGATTTTGCATCGGCCTCATCGTCCTTCTTTTATTATCACCCTGCAGCAGAGACGGTGGATGAAAGTGATCTTCGGAGATTCTGAGAGTTTCATGAGCTTATTGATTGTGGCGACAGCTTCCTGCTGCGAAGTTGCCGCCAATCCATGTTCCCCTGATGAGGGAGCCGGTCATTGGCTCCAAGCTGAGACAGCGTTCGAACCCCTTTGCCTGATTGTGGAGTGTTCGTGAGCGTACGCGGATAATCAGTGGCTGATTACTGGTTGTTGCGTCGGGTGCTGAGACCCCTCCAACGGTGGTCATCGAAATGGAAGTCGGTGAAATGAGCAGCCTTAGATCGTTTCGTTGTTGGTTTGTTAGGGATCCTTTTAGGTTGGTCATCCTCAGTTCTGTTGAGGCCATATCTAGTCCATTCATGTCGGTCGGTTGCGGACAGTCCGTTCCTTCGCCTGTTGTGTCGATCTGTAGGCTTTCCAGCGCCATGGGATTAATTTCCACCTCAGATCCTGCGCCGCTTGGGAAATTGATTTTGCAACTGTCCTGTCTGCCAATCATATTCGCTTTCAGTTGATTAATGCCTGCTTCCAGTTTGCTGGTATAGGAGTCCACCGCAGCTTGCTTGAACCTTTGCTGTAATTGGGGGATTGCGGCTGTTGCAAAGGCCGCACTGATCGCGAGGGTAATTAGAAGTTCCAGGAGGGAGAATCCGGTGCTCTCATGCGTGCATTTCATGGCAATGGGCATTCGGACAGGAAGCTTGGGTTGATTTCTACAATCCGCTGTTCTGTTGAGGTGTCGCCAGTCATTTCAGATGTGCTGAAGCTGTAGGTGATCCTGAGGAGCGTCGCATCCGTTGCCACAAGCTGTCTTTCCCATGGTGCATCTGATGCCACTGGATTCATGCTTTCGATCTTGCCCTTGAGGTATGTCGATCCTCCACCGGAGCCGCACCCGTTTAGATCGCTACTTAGGCTCGTGTCAATCCCCTGGATGATCTCAATATCATTGAGAATATCTGATTCTATCTGCATCCTGCTGGCGCCCTGGCGGCTATTGGCCATGCTCATCATTAATGTCCGGTTCGCGCTGGAAAGTAGAACAAACAGCACAGCTGCGGCAATCATCACTTCGACAAGGCTGAAGCCTTGCGCGGGGTGATGGTGGCCTAGGCCTTGGCTGTTGCGCATTCTTACCACCGCCTGAATAGATCCAGTCCGGTGCCGCGAATGCCACGGGTTACGGTGCGTCCAAACGTGAGGCTGCTATCCCACTTCCAGGTGTTGATGAAACCTTCAACAATGGAGCCTCCACTTACATTGTTGGTTCTCAGTGTCAGCCCAGGCGCTGCACAGATGTTTTTCGCCCAGATCAGACCATGGATGCTTGTTGTTCCACTGGTTGATACGGAGCCTTGTGGCATCAACACCAGAGCAGCGGGAAGACTGGTTGCTGTGAGGCTCAGGACCTGGGTTGCTGCACCGCACGAACTTGCATCGTCACCATTGCTTGCCACAATGGCAAGTCGCTCTGCCATCGGTGAGCTGCTGCAGGGTAGGGGTGATGCCTGGGAGCTCTGATAGTCTGCCTGACAGAGCAGGCCATTATTCAGCCTGATCGAGTCTTGGGGGCGGAGCATCCTCAACACCACCGGTCGGGCTCCACTGCTGCTGCTGGTCTCGATCGAGAGCCTCGCCCCATTTCGGAGCTGGATGCTTTCAATCCAGATCAGGCATGGCTCTGTGCTGACGCCATTGCAGAGTTGTTCGGCGTGCAGGCTGATGGCGGTCACAGAGCCATTGACCCGTTTGACAGAGCTTGTGGATTCAGCGCTGGTCCAGCTTGTATCGGCTTCCCCTCGCGTGCAGATCGCTTCGCCGCTCAGCCCCGTGCCAGGACTGAGGCCAGAACAGGTTGTGGTTCGTTTGTCGTCGATGTTCCAGATTCGCCGCTTTATGCTCGTTCCGCTGCCGATCTGATCGACGCGCGACAACTGATCAAAGATACCTGGACTGGGAAAGTCAGTGCCCACAACCGGCCAGAGACGTGCCTGAGTTGTTGAGTTGGTGCTGCCTGTGGCCCCTCCGAGGCTGCTGGTGCTACATGCGCCTGAGTTGCTGAATCGTCCCGCTCCGGCACTGTCCATCAGCCAAAGAACCTTGCCAGTTCCGGCGATTGAGCTATCGCCTAGATTCAGATTCTTGGCTGCCATGACAGCCCACTGATCGTTGTTTCTCACATAGCGCTTCAGCGCTAAAACTCGGGTCAGCAGTGATCGTGCAAGGATTTGAGTGCCTGCACTGTCACTTTGTGTGGCATATCCCTCAATGTAAAACGTGGCCTTGCTGTCTCCAGGTGAATAGCTGTATGAGCGAAGTCTGTATTGCATGCCAATCTTCTGCTCACGGCCATCCTGTCGCAGGCTTGTTGTGGGCGAAATGTCCCCCGCCAGTAGGTTGCTTTGGATGGTGCTTGTCAGGTTCAGCGGGTAGCAAGGTTGTTCCATGGCTGGCCTGAGCTGCGCTTCGCTGAGGTCCCATTGCTTGGTGGGCGTTCCTGAGGGTTGATATTCCTGATTCTGGCTTAGGTGCCAGAGATAGCTGATGTCGCTGCCTTCTATATCGTTAAGGGCTGCCAGGATGCGATTCAGGCCATTGCTGGATGCCATTTCGGCTATCTGCTTATAGCTTTCTGTGGCGCCTGTTCGCCGCAGCATCAGCAGTTTCGTTGCCAGCCCCGCGCTAGCAATCAGAAGGATGGCTCCAATGATGAGTGCAATCGGCAAGGCAAGGCCTGCCTCGGTTTTTCCGCGATGCTGTCTTGCTGTTATGTGTCGTTCCATCTCGCCATCACGCTCAGTTGCAGTTAGGCGTCTTGGCACCTGCCTCACTGCTGCCGAGCTTGATGTCGGATAATCCCTTTTTGGTGTTGAGACAAGCTTTGATGTCCCATCGACTTGTAGAGCCCTGTCCTTTGGCCTCTGCCGTCATGGTCATGATCTCTTGGTCTTGAGCCTGCACGGAGATTGTGTAATGGCCTCCATTGCTCGATGTGATGCTTGAGAAGCTTGTGCCACTGGCGCTTCCATTGTTTGTGGCAACTGGTGTGATTCGTGCCAGCTCTGTCCACCCCGAGGGGTTGCCCAGGAATTCTTCCCTGTAGCCCTGGATGGCTGTTTGAATCTGCGAGAGCTGACTGGCTACATCCTTTTGTCGTGTCGACTTCATGGCATTGAGATAGCCAGGCAGTGCAAGAGTGCTGATGATCCCTAGGATCAGGACAGCGATCAACATTTCCGCCAGCGTGACCCCGCTGTTGCCATGTGTTCTCGGCCGTGCGTGACTCGGGCTGATGCTTTGCATGGTTGGAGTCTCGTTTCGTGCGATTGGGGCATTGCACGGTCGCGTATTAGAGCATGATTGCTTGGCGCTTAGCCTCGCGGTTTGGAATACTTGTCGTTGATTCGGAGGCAATGCGTATTGCTGCTGTTCTTCTTTGGGATCACGCCTTGAAGGGTGTATGGATAAGTCTTCTTGTGGCCCTAGGGACTGTGCGGGTTGTCTCTGAATTGTGATCTCGCGGTTGATCGGCTTCTGGAGTCGGATTAGGAGCCTCCTGTTCCTGTTCCTGCGTAAGTGATGTCTCCCGTCACATAGTTGACGGTGATTGTGCATGCCTCTTTGGCTGAAAGTGTATCTGAGCCGCACTTGACCCCGTCGGCTGTTGCTGGTTCCGTTCTGTAAGTCACGTCCTCATCCGGCTTGGTGGCTGTGTCGCCGTCATTGCAATTTCCGGAGATTTTTAGTCCGGTTACTGTTGTATTGTCTGTAGTGAGTGTGTAAGAAGCTGGATAGGGCGATTCGCTGATGATTGCGGCTGCACATTCTTTGGCAAGGCCTGATGCTTCTCCGATCTGAGTGTTGATCTTGGCTTTGTCCTTGACCCCGAGGAATCTTGGCAGGGCGACGGCGCTGAGGATGCCAACGATCACGATCACCACCATCAGCTCCACCAAGGTGAAGCCATTGCGAACAGTGGCCTGCGTGAGCTTGTTCAGCGCTGCTGGGCCAGCGAGGCGTCGTGAGCGTTTCTGATTGGTCATGGTGCTTTTCTGATGCAGAACGGCGCGCCGATGGCGCATCTCAAATCATTATTGCCCTGATTCTGCTGCAATTCCTGAAGCTGTCCTTTGCTTTCGGGTATTCTTGCTGAGCTGAGACTTAAGACTTGATGAGCGGGCAACCTGCGGTGGTGCTCTCGTCTCGCAGCAGCCTTTCAGTCCGCTCGCTGGGAGCTCTCGGCCGTGCGCTCTTCTTGGTGTTCCTCTCGCCGGGCCTGTGCGCAGGCCTGTTGCCGTGTGGGCTGGAGAGAGAAAAAGGCAGTGTGAGCCCCTCCGGCTTGGCCGCCAGCGGCCATCGGTGGCATGGTGAGGCCCAATGACTGAGCCTCTTTCATCCGCTTCGCGCCTGCTGCGCTGGCGTCCTCGCACCCTGGCGGCACGCATGGCGCGCTGGGGGGTGGTGATCGTGCTCGTGTATCTGCTGATCGCCCTGCTCACACCGCTGTTCACTCGGCTGGGTTGGCTGCCGGATGTGAACGCCGGGCTCGATAACCCCATCTACAGCGCGCCCTCCTGGCAGCACTGGTGTGGCACCGATCGCCTCGGCCGTGATGTGTGCACTCGCACCCTTGCCGGCAGTGGTGTGGCCCTGCAGGTGGTGTTGATCGCCCTCACGGCTGCGCTGGTGATCGGCGTGCCGCTGGGCATGGTGAGCGGCTACCTGGGCGGCTGGCTGGATCGTGGCCTGGTGTTGCTGATGGACACCCTCTACACCCTGCCGGTGTTGCTGCTCTCGGTGGTGCTCGCCTTTCTGCTGGGCAAGGGCCTGCCCAACGCGGCCGCCGCCCTGTGCGTGGTGTACGTGCCCCAGTATTTCCGCGTGGTGCGCAACCAAACCGCCCAGGTGAAGGCCGAGCTGTTCGTGGAGGCAGCCCGCTCCCTGGGGGCTGGGCCGGTGTGGATTCTGCGCCACTACCTGTTCCGCAACGTGATCACGTCAGTGCCCGTGTTGCTCACCCTCAATGCCGCCGATGCGGTGTTGGTGCTCGGTGGCCTGGGTTTTCTCGGCCTTGGCCTGCCGGAAACCGTGCCCGAGTGGGGCAGTGATCTGCAACAGGCCCTCAGCGCCGTGCCCACGGGCGTGTGGTGGACGGCCCTCTATCCCGGTGTGGCCATGTTCGTGCTGGTGCTCGGCCTCTCCTTCCTGGGGGAGGGCCTCGAGAGCTGGCTCAGTGGCAGTGGCCAAAGCGGCAAGTCGGCCCGCTGATTCCTCGCCACACTGAATCCACGGAGGTGGCGCCCTGCTTTGGGCCAAGGGCAGGCGCAATCAGGATGATGTGATCGGTCTGCTGCAGGTGATGATCGCCGTGGCGGCCTTCATGGTGGTCTTGCTGGGCGTTCGCCCGATGCTGCTGGAGCTCTCCGTCTTGGCCCTGGCCCTGTGCCTGCCCCGGGCCGCCAGCCCTCAGTAGCGCAGTTTCACGGTGCGCGGCATCACTTCGGCGATCTCGCCTTCAGCGCTGAGGGCTGGATAGGGCCGTCCCTGCCGCCGGCACCACTCCGCCACCTGCGGGTAGGCCCACTCGAACAGGATGCGCCGGTATTCAGGCTCGCCGCCCGGGATGCCTTCGCCTCGGCTGGGCACCAGGCCGGCCACCTCCCGCTGGCGCAGGGCTTCAAACAGGAGGGTGGCCGCCGCCACGCTCACATTCAGGCTCTGCACCATGCCCGTCATCGGGATGAACAGGGGCTGGTCCACCAGGGCCAGGGCGGCCTCGCTCATGCCCCATTTCTCCGCCCCCAGCAGGAAGCAGCTGGGGGCGGTGAAGTCGCACTCGCGGTAGTCCTTCGCGTTCACGCCCAGGTGGGTGCCGTAGATGCGAAAGCCCTTGCTTTTCAGTCCGGTGAGGCACTCCTCGATGCCCGGATGGGGGTGCAGCGGCACCCACTTCTGGCTGCCCTTGGCGGTTTTGTTGAAGGTGCGGGGCCGCCCCGGCAGGCTCACCACATGGGCCTCCATGGCGCCCACCGCATCACAGGTGCGCAGGATCGCCGAGAGGTTATGGGGTTTATCCACCTGCTCCAGCACCACCGTGAGGTCGCCCATGCGGCGATTCAGCACGGCCTGGAGCCGCTCATAGCGACGGGGCAGCAGCGGCATGGTGGAGGAACGGCCAGGCCCATCGTGTCTGATGAGCTGTCGGCTCCAGCTGGCTTACAAGCTTGAACGCCTCGGTTTGTTGGGCTCTTATGGCCTTGGGGAGCTTTGATCAGCGGGTGTGGCGCGTGGTGGAGCGCATTCCCCCCGGCCAGTTGGCCACCTACGGCCAGATCGCGGAGTTGATCGGGGCCTATGGCTGTGCCCGCCAGGTGGGCTGGGCCCTGCGGCGGCTCTCCCTGCCCTCCCCCGTGCCCTGGCATCGGGTGGTGAACGCCCAGGGGCGGATCGCCATGAGCCTGAGCCGCGAGGGCTCCGATTGGATCCAGCGTGAGCTGTTGATCGCCGAGGGAATACCGGTGGATGCCGCCGGCAGGCTGCCCCTCGCCCGTTACCGCTGGCAGCCCGCGGCCCCCTGGGCGCTAGTTGTGGAGCATTGATGCCCCGCTGGCCCTTGAGTAGCTCTCCCGTCACCACCACGGTGCCCAGGGGCCTGGCGCCACGGCAGCTGGCCTGGCAGGTGCTGCAGGCCGTGGCGGCCGGGGCCTATGCCGATGGTGCCCTGGAGCGGGAGCTGGGGCGGATGGAGCTCTCGGTGGCGGATCGGGGCCTGGCCACGGAGCTGGCCTATGGGGCGATTCGCCAGCGGCGCTTGCTCGATGCCTGGCTGGATCTGTTGGGCAAGGTGCCGGCCCAGAAGCAGCCTCCCAAGCTGCGCTGGTTGCTGCATCTGGGCCTCTACCAGCTGCTCGCCAGTGATCGCATCCCTGCCTCCGCGGCCGTGAGCACCACGGTGGAGTTGGCCAAGCGGGGTGGCCTGGCCAAGCTGGCCCCGGTGGTGAATGGTCTGCTGCGGGCTTGTTTACGTCGCCAGGAGGCCGGTGAGCCTCTGCCCATGCCCCAGGATCCCGCGGTGGCTCTCGGGGTGAGCCAGTCGCTGCCCCAGTGGCTGGCGCAGGATCTGCTGGCGTGGCTGCCTGCCGATCAGGCCGAAGCCTTTGGGCGTGCCTGCAACAGCCCACCAGCGCTGGATCTGCGGGTGAACCGGTTACGCAACAGCCGGGAGGCTGTGCTCCAGGCCTTGGCTGCAGCCGACGTGGCGGCCGAGCCGATCGAGCATCTGCCCATGGGGATCAGCCTCACGGGCCGCAGCGGTGATCTGCGCCAGTTGCCGGGCTACGAGCAGGGCCACTGGTGCGTGCAGGACCGGGCGGCTCAGCGCATTGCCCCGCTGCTGGATCCGCAGCCAGGTGAGCGCATCCTTGATGCCTGCGCAGCCCCGGGTGGCAAGAGCACCCATCTGGCCGAGCTGATGAACAACGAGGGCACCGTGGTGGCCCTGGATCGCGCTGAAGCGCGGCTGCGACGGGTAGCCCGCAACAGTGAGCGGCTGGGCCTTCCCTGCATCCACCCCCGCCACGGTGATGCCGCCACCCTGGTGGAGCGTATGCCGGAGTGGCGGGGCAGCTTCGATCGCATCCTGGTGGATGCCCCCTGCTCAGGTCTGGGCACCCTGGCGCGCCATGCCGATGCCCGCTGGCGCATCGAGCCGACGGCCATTGATGGGTTGGTGCTGTTGCAGCGGCAGCTGCTGGAGGGATTGCTGCCTCTGCTCAAGCCCGGCGGGCGGCTGGTGTATGCCACCTGCACGGTGCATCCCCGCGAAAACAGCGAGGTGATCGCCGCATTCCTGGCGGACCATCCCAGCTGGACACTGCTGGAGAACTGGCAGCTCTGGCCGGGATCCTCATCGGGCGGCGATGGCTTTTTTGCGGCGGCCCTCGCGGCTGGTTAGGGCAACGGGGGTGGCGGAGCCACGGGCGGCGGCGGTACCGGAGGTGCGGCCACTGGTACCGGTGGTGGCGAGGCCGGCGTTGCCGGTGCCGACTGAACGGGTGCGGGAGTTACGGCGCTCGGCGGTGTGCCCCTTGTGTTGCCTGGTGCCGGTGCTGTTGGCTCTGTCCGCGCGCCGGAGTCAAGCGGCTGCCCTTGCCATTCGTTGGGCCGGCGGATGTCGGCCTCTGGGTTGGCCCCAGTTTGCCTCCGCGGCTTGAGCGAGAGGGGGTTGAACTTGCCGGTGAGCACGGGCTTGGGCGGGAACTGGCGCACCGGCAGGTCTTGGGTGATCGGTGCCATGTAGGCCTGCCAGGCGGCCACGGCTGTGGCGCTGGTGCTGTTGGTGGTGCGGCTGTTGTCGTACCCCAGCCACAGGGCGGTGGTGAGCTGGGGGATCGAGCCGATGAACCACAGGTCGCGCCCCCCCTCGGAGGTGCCGGTTTTGCCGGCTACGGGGCGGTTGGGCAGGGCAGCACCGGCACCGGTGCCACCCCGCACCACCTGCTCCAGCATCCAAACCATGGCGTCGGCGATGTCGCTGGGCACCACCCTGCGGCCCGTATCGCCATCCACGCGGCGGCTCCACAGCAGGTCACCGTTGGGGCCGAGGATGTCCTCGAACGGCGTGGGTTTCACATACACGCCCCGGTTCGTGATGCCGGCGTAGGCGGCCGCCATGTCCAGTACCGTCTGCTCGGTGGCGCCCACCGCCAGGGGGTAGAAGCGCCCCAGCTCGCGGCTGATACCAAGGCTCTGTGCGGTGGCAATCACCTTGTCGAAGCCGAGTTTCTGCAACAGATCCACGGCCACGGTGTTGAGCGAGTTCTGCAGCGCCACCCACATGGGCACGCTGCCCATGTAGCGACCACCGAAGTTCTTGGGGCAGTAGCCGGCGAAGCAGCGGGCGGAATCCCGCATGATGTCTTCGGGTTTCATGCTCTCTTTCAGGGCCGTGAGATAGATAAACAGCTTGAACGTGGAGCCGGGTGAGCGCAGGGCCTGAACGGCCCGGTTGAACTGGCTGGTTTCAAAGTCATTGCCGCCCACCATGGCCCGCACCAGCCCGGTGCCGGGCTCCATGGACACGATCGCGCCCTCCATGTCGCCTGGGGCGTAGGCATCGATGGTTTTCTGAGCCTGCTCCTGCCAGCTGAGATTGAGGCTGGTGCGGATGGTGAGGCCGCCCACTTCCAGTTCCTCAGGGTTCAGTACCTTGGGCAGCTCCTGGGCCACCCAGCTCGTGAAGTAGGGGGCACGGCTGGTCCAATACTTGGGTTCAGCCGGTTTCAGCTGCAGGGGCGCGGCATTGGCCTGCTCCTGTTGGAGATCGTCGATGAAGCCGGCTTCGCGCATGCGCCGCAGCACCGTGGCCCGGCGCTCCAGTGCCAGATCGGGATTCACCAGCGGTGAATACACCGAGGGTGCCGGCGGCAGCCCGGCGATCAGGGCCGCTTCAGGCAGGGTGAGTTGCGCTGGTGTCTTGGAGAAATAGATCCAGGCCGCATCGGCCACGCCGTAGGCGCTGGAGCCTAGATACACAACATTGAGGTATTCCTCAAGGATCTGTTGCTTGCTGAGCTGGCGTTCCAGCTTCCCGGCCAGGGCGGCCTCCTTCAGCTTGCGGATGATGGTGCGGTCCTGGCTCAGGAACACCGTGCGGGCCAGCTGTTGGGTGATTGTGCTGGCGCCCTCCTCAACGGAGCCCTGTCTGAGGTTGCGCAGCATCGCCCGGGCGATGCCCGTGGGATCGATGCCGTCGTGTTGATAGAAGCGACGATCTTCGGCGGCGATGAAGGCCCGCTCCACCAGCTGCGGCATCTGGCCACTGGCCACTTTCTCGCGGGTGGCAGGGCCAAGCTTCTGAATGACCTGGCCATCGGCCGATAGCACCGTCACGGTGCCCGGCCGGTTGTACGCCTTCAATCGCTGCACATTGGGGAGCAGGGCATCACTTGCCTGCACCAGCAACAACTGAGCCCCAGCCACAACAACACCTGCGCCAGCACCGATCAGGCCTGCGATTAGCAGATGGCGGCGGCGCCGTTGTCTCACATCGTCAGGGGCAAGGCGCCTGCGGAGGTCACCAAGTCACTGTGGCCAATGGCAAGGGCTGTCACGAGCATTCCCAGCACCAGGAATGGCTGGGCGCTGGCCTGGTATTTCACATCGAAGGCAACGGGATCCCGTAGTAACCAGATGTCTTGAAAGGTGATCTGGGGAATGATCAACAGCACCAGTAGCACCGCGGCGAAATGCTGACCGATCGCGATCAGCACGGCAACCATGGCGAGTTGGAAAAGATCGATCATTCCGGCACTGATCCAGCTCGCTGTCTCGATGCCGAAGGCCACTGGCAGGCTCTGCAGCCCGAGGGCCCGATCCCCTTCCACGCTCTTGAAATCATTCACCACCGCAATGCCTAGGCCCGCCAGGGAGTAGGCCAGCGTCAGCAAGGCCGTGGTCCAGGTGAGCTGCCCGAACAGGGCTTGACCGGCCCACCAGGGCAGGGCGATGTAGCTGGCGCCGAGGGCGTAGTTGCCCAACCAGCCATTCTGCTTGAGTTTTAGCGGTGGCGCTGAATAGATGAAGCTCACGAAGGAGCCCCCCAGGGCCAGCAGGAACAGAACCGGCGTGGCGTGGCCGGCCCAGACATCGAGGCCATAGGCCACACCGAGGCCGGCGAGCAGTAGCACCCAGATCTGCACTTTAACCTGCCAGAGCGGAATCGCACCGGAGGGAATGGGCCGGTAGGGCTCGTTGATCGCGTCAATCTCGCGGTCGTAGTAGTCGTTGATGGTCTGGGTGTAGCCCGCCAGTAGGGGGCCGCTCATCAGCATGCAGGCGATCGAAGCGCCCACTTCCGGAAGGGTCCAGTGGAAGTTGCCGGAGGCCGCAGCACCGCAGAGCACTCCCCAGATCAGGGGAATCCAGGTCACCGGTTTCATGAGCTGAAGCCGGATCTTCCAAATGTTGGAGGTGCCGCTGGCACCTTTCATGCCCAGCAGCTGGCGGGCCCCACCACCCGAGGCGGCGGTGGGATTAGGGGAATCGCTCACGCTGCGGTGATCTCGTCGTCGAAGAACCAGGTGGTGGTCCCGTTGGCGAGCTCCACCACCACGCCGATGCCCTTGCCGTCGGTCACCTTGAAGTCCTTCACCGTGCCGGTGGCGTCGGCCTGGAGGGCCGTCACCAGATCAGCGGGAATGCGGTCGCGCACCCGGGTGACCCGCACCTTCGAGCCGATGGTGATGGCAGCCTGGGACATGTCCGGCGCAACTAGAAAAGTGGCGCAAGGCTAACCCGCTGCCAGCCCGTTCTTCCATGGTCGCCAAACGGATCATTCCCTGTCTTGATGTGGCCGATGGCCGGGTGGTGAAGGGGGTCAATTTCGTGGGCCTGCGCGATGCCGGTGACCCGGTGGAGCTGGCCTGTCGCTACAGCGCTTCCGGGGCCGATGAGCTGGTGTTTCTGGACATCGCCGCCAGCCACCAGGGCCGCGGCACCCTGGTGGAGCTGGTGCAGCGCACCGCTGAGGCGGTGACGATCCCCTTCACTGTTGGGGGGGGGATCAGCAGCGTGGAGGGCATCACCGAGCTGCTGCGGGCCGGTGCCGACAAGGTGAGCCTCAACTCCTCGGCCGTGCGCGATCCCGGCCTGGTAGCCAGGGGGGCCGAGCGCTTCGGCTGCCAGTGCATCGTGGTGGCCATTGATGCCCGTCGCCGCGAGGGGTCAGAGCCCGGCTGGGACGTGTATGTGAAGGGAGGGCGCGAGAACACAGGACTCGATGCGGTGGCCTGGGCCCAGCGGGTGGTGGCCCTGGGCGCCGGAGAGATCCTGCTCACCTCCATGGACGGCGATGGCACCCAGGCGGGTTACGAGCTCAACCTCACCCGTGCGGTGGCGGAAGCCGTGGAGGTGCCGGTGATTGCCTCCGGTGGGGCTGGCAGCATCGACCACATCGCCCAGGCGCTCCAACACGGCAAGGCGTCCGCGGCGCTGCTGGCGTCGTTGCTGCACGACGGCGTGTTGACGGTGGAACAGATCAAGGCCGACTTGCTCGGCCGTGGCCTGAACCTGCGTCCGCTGGATCCGGGGCTGCAAGCGGTGGGCTGAGTCGCGTCTGCCCGTTACCTCCCGTTACATTGGGCTCAGTTTCACCCGCTGCTTCAGCCCTGGCCGTGCCGGCGTTGCTCCAGACCCACTCCACTGCCTTGGCCGTTGTCCTGGTGGTCACCGTGGTGGCGATGGTGGCCTGGGCTTTGCAGCTGATGCAGGCCGCTGTCGACCGCAAGGAGTTCTCGCTCATGCTGGCCGGCTGCATGGTGTGTTCGGCCGCAGTGGGTCTGGCCACGGTGATGCTGATCACCTTCACCAGTGCCGATCGGCTCCAGGCCCAGGGCTATTTGAGTGGTGGTGAATCAGGCGCAGTGGAGTTGGCCTCGGGGGGTGTCAGTCTCGATTCCATTTCCCTCCCCTGGGATGCCAGCTTCCATTCGTCCCGGTGATCCCGATCAGGTCCGTGATCTATTCGATCAGATCGCTCCTGCCTACGACCGCCTCAACGACACCTTGAGCCTCGGCCTCCATCGCCTCTGGAAGCGCCAGGCGGTGGCGTGGCTAGACCCCGCCCCTGGCCAGAGGCTTCTGGACCTGTGCTGCGGTACCGGAGACCTGGCCCTAGTGCTGGCCCAAAAAGTGCGCCCCGGCGGGTTGGTGCTGGGCCTGGATGCGGCGGCGGCGCCCCTTGGTCAGGCCCGGCGCCGGGCCGCCAGTCAGCCCTGGTTGCCGCTGGAGTTTCGCCAGGGTGATGCCCAGGCCACCGGCTTGGCGGCGGGCTGGGCCGATGGCGCTGTGATGGCCTACGGACTGCGCAATCTCCAGGATCCCGCCGCGGGGTTGCAGGAGCTGCGGCGGCTGCTCAAGCCCGGCGCCCGGGCAGCGGTACTTGATTTCAACCGCCCCGTCGATGGGGCTGGCTTCACGGCGGGTTTCCAGCGGTTCTACCTGCGGCAGCTGGTGGTGCCCTTAGCCCGTAGGGCGGGTCTGGAGCCCCAGTACGCCTATCTGGAGGAGAGTCTGCGGCGCTTCCCCACGGGAGCACAGCAGGAGCAGCTGGCCCAGTCTGCCGGCTTCGCCCAGGCTCGCCACCGCCGGTTGGCTGCTGGGCAGATGGGCCTGCTGCAACTGGTGGCTTGAGGGGCGGGGCCTTGGGGCTTGGCGGGGTGGCGCTCCAGCACTCTCCTGAAACCTGCGCAGCCTGTACGGATTTCAGGAGGCGCCTCGGCAGACCCTCTCCGCTCCGGACCCGCCGCCATCGACAATGGCGCCACGAGCGGCCAGCCCCCAGTGCATTTTCAGGACATCATCCAGACCCTTAACCGCTTCTGGGCCGAGCGGGGCTGCCTGATCCTGCAGCCCTACGACACCGAAAAGGGCGCTGGCACCATGAGCCCCCACACGGTGCTGCGGGCGATCGGGCCGGAGCCCTGGGCTGTGGCTTACCCCGAGCCCTGCCGCCGGCCCACGGATGGCCGCTATGGCGATAACCCCAACCGGGCCCAGCACTATTTCCAGTACCAGGTGCTGATCAAGCCCAGTCCTGATGCCATCCAGGAGACCTATCTGGCTTCGCTGGAAGCCCTCGGCATCCAAGCCAAGGACCATGACATTCGCTTCGTGGAGGACAACTGGGAATCCCCCACCCTCGGCGCCTGGGGCGTGGGCTGGGAGGTGTGGCTCGATGGCATGGAAGTGACCCAGTTCACCTACTTCCAGCAATGCGGCGGCCTCGATTGCCGGCCGGTGTCGATCGAGATCACCTATGGCCTGGAACGCCTGGCCATGTACCTGCAGGACGTGGAGAGCATCTGGGACCTCAGCTGGGACGGCAACCGCTCCTACGGCGACATCTGGCTGCCCTTTGAAAAGGGCCAGTGCACTTATAACTTCGAGGCCTCAAACCCCGAACGGCTCAAACAGCTGTTTGCCATTTATGAGGCCGAGGCCGCCGATCTGGTGGCCCAGAAGCTGCCCGCCCCAGCCCTGGACTTTGTACTCAAGTGCAGCCACACCTTCAACCTGCTGGAGGCTCGCGGTGTGATCTCGGTGACCGAGCGCACCGCCACCATCGGCCGCATCCGCAACCTCGCCCGCCAAGTGGCTGAAGCCTGGCTGGCCGAGCGTGAGGCCCTGGGTTTCCCCCTGCTCTAAGGCGCGGGCGGTACGGGCACGGCGGGTCCATCGAGGGTGTTGCTGCAGAGGTCGAGCACGATCCGCTGGGGAACGGAACCCGGTAGGGGTGTTTCCCATGGCTGCCATTGGCCATTGATGCGCCAGGTTTGGCGCAGGCTCTCGCACTGCACCGCCACGGCGGAGGCGGCTGATCCACGCACGCCGAGGTCGGCCGCGGATGCTTTCACCAGCGTGATGCGCACACCGCCGGGGTGGAGTTTCCAGCCGGCCCAGTCCACCGCCGTGGTGTTGAACCATTTCCAGCGAGCCTGGCCCGAGAGCTCCCGCAGTTCAAGCTCGGCCCGGTCTCTGCGTTCGGCTGGGCTCAGCAGCAGGGCCGCGGAGGCATCACCGCTGCTACCTGGGGGTGGCGGTGGCGCCAGTTCCGCTGTCGGTTTGCCGGGCAGCGTGAGGATCTGACCCACCTGCAGCAGGGTTGGGTCCTTGATGCCGTTGATGCGGATCAAGGCCTCAAGGCTCACCCCATGCCGGATGGCGAGTTGCTCCAGCGTGTCGCCCTCCGCCACGGCGATGCTGCTGGCCCGGGCTGCGGGGTACGGGGCCAGCAGAACAGCGCTCAGCACCAGGCAGCTCAGCAGTCCAGGGGTGGCGGAGTGGCGCACGGTAGTGGGGAGCGCGGCCGAACCCTAGGGGAACCCTCAGGGCACCGCCTGGCCATCCATGCCCGCTGCCCTGGTGTCCCTGCTGGTGATCGCCCTGGCCATCGGGGTGCTGCCCCTCCCCTGGCCTCTGCAGTGGGCGGCTCTGGTGGGTCTGCTTCTGCTGGCGGTGCTATTGGCTCGCCGCTGGGGGCTGGTTCTGCTGTTGGTGCTGCCCATCCTGTTCGGCTGGGGACTGCTGGCCCAGCCCCAGGCAGGACCTACCGATCCCGTGCGTCTGATTCCGGCGGGTGCGGTTTCGGCGCCCGTGCAGGTGCGCGGCCAGCTGCTCTCGGATCCCACGCTCGACCCCTCAGGTGCCAGCTGCCGGGTTGTGCTGCAGAGCAGGGCGGGTCGCACGGAGCTGCGCTTTCAGCCCTGCCCGCGGCTCCAGCAGGGCTGGCGGCTGCAGGTGAGTGGGGTCCTGGGGCGTCCACGGGCGGCGGCCCATCCCTTGCTTTCTGGCTCGGCCGAACGCTTGGCCCGGCAGGGGGTGTGGAGCCAGTTGCGCGTGCAGCAGTGGCAGGTGTTGGAGCGTCCGGCTACGCCCATGGCCGATCTGCGCCGTCGCATGGCGGCCGCCCTGTTGGCGGTGGGGGGGGCGGATGCAGGCGGGGTGCTGGCCGCGCTGGTGTTGGGCAGTGCCGTGGTGCCAGTTCCCATGGCAGTGCGCGAGGCCTTTCGGGTGGCGGGGCTCTCCCACGCCCTGGCGGCCAGCGGTTTTCATCTCACCGTGTTGCTTGGCGCTGTGATGGCCCTTGGCCGCTCCGCACCGAAGCCCGTGCGCTGGCTGCTCGCCCTGGGGGCGATGCTGTTGTTCCTGCTGTTGGCCGGGCCGCAGCCCTCCGTGGTGCGGGCTGTGCTGATGGGGGCCGTTGCCTTTGTGGTGCAGGAGAGCGGCCGGCGTGCCAGGCCCCTCGGCGTGTTGTTGCTTTGCCTGCTGCTGATCCTGCTGGTAGCGCCTGCCTGGCTCCTGGACGTGGGCTTTCAGCTCAGCGTGGCCGCCACCGCTGGCCTGATGCTCACGGCGCGGCCGCTGGAGCAGGCCCTGGCGCGGTGGCCGTGGCCCACCTGGGCAGCGGCAGGCATCGCCGTGCCCTTGGCCGCGTCCCTCTGGACCTTGCCCCTGCAGTTGCTGCATTTCGGCGCCCTGCCCCTCTATGCCGTGCCCGCGAATCTGGTGGTGGCGCCACTGCTGTCGCCCCTCACCCTCGGGGCGATGGCCATGGCGGTGGCGGCTGTCACGTTCACACCGTTGGTGACGCTGCTGGGCTGGGCGCTGGTGCCCCTCACCCGGATGTTCCTCTGGTTGGCGGCGTTCTTCTCAAGCCTGCCTATGGCCCAGTGGCAGCTGGGCAAGGTACAGCCGTTGTTGGTACTGGTGTTTGGCCTGGGGCTGTTGCCATGGCTGTTGCTGGAGCAGGCCTGCGGCCGCCGCTGGCGCTCCTGGGGGATGGCAGCGATGGCGGCCGTGATGGCGGTGCACCTGGGGTTGCTGCATGGCGATCAGCTGTTGCTGGTGCGCGAGGCGCCGCGGGATTGGCTCGTGGCGCGCCATGGCGGCCGGGCAGCTCTGATCACCAGCGCCGCCGATGGCCTCAGCTGCAGCCGGGCGCGTCAGCTGGCCGTGGGTTTGGGTATCCAGCGTTACGACTGGGCTTTGCTGCTCGATCCCGTGGCCGCCGAGGGGGCCAGTTGCTGGCAGGCGCTCACCCCCACCCTGGTCGAGGGGCTGCAGCTGGGGCAGCGGCTGGCCAGCCCTGGCCTGCAGGTGGAGCCTTTGGCGGAGGACAGCCAGGCGCTGCTGTTGCAAGCTGGCCGCCTGCAGTGGGGATTGCTGCCGGATCGTCAGGCCTGGTGGAGCTGGCAGCGTCAGCCGCAGCGGAGGGTGGATGGCCTGTGGCTGGGATTTGAGCCGGGCCGCCGCGAGCGCCAGGCCCTTCCATCACTGCCAGCCAACCGCCTGTGGTTCCCTGCTGCCGGTTCACCCAGCGGTTGGCGCCAGGCCTGAAGCCTGCCCCTCCATCCGTACACTGGATGGGTCTCCTGGAGAGGTGGCTGAGTGGTCGAAAGCGAACGACTCGAAATCGTTTGAAGGGAAACCTTCCGTGGGTTCGAATCCCACCCTCTCCGTATCAAGCACGTCCCACGAGGACTACTCAAGTCCCACTTCCCTTGCGGCAGTGGGATTTTTGCTATGCGGACGGCCTGGGTTTGTCCACCGCTGATTCATGGTGTCTGCACCTTGTGCTGTTGGATTGCCTTGATGGCATCACGGGTGTGGTTTAGGGGAAGGGATGTCAGTACTTCGGAATGGATTTCGCGAGTCTTCCAATTCTGGTTCTTTTGATCTAGGGAGACTCTGGAGAACCAGCACCTTTCGCGGGAGAATGATCCTGTGATCGCAGGCCAGAACTGGGGTGATGGGCAGCAAGTAACTCGGCTTCTCGGATTACGAGCTCACCACCGCCCCTACCTCGACCAACGGTCGAGCGTGGCGGAGCCACTAGAAGCAGACCAAACGGGAGACGTTTCTCTCTGAGATGGAGGCGGTGGTGCCCTGGCAGGCGCTGATCGAGCTAATCGAGCCCCACGACCCCAAAGCGAGTCAGAAAGGAGGCCGGCCTCCCTATCCACTGGCCACGATGCTGCGGGTTCATCTCCTGCAGCAGTGGTCTTCGCTCAGCGACCCGGCGATGGAAGAGGCCCTGATCGAGGTGCCCAGCATGCGCTGTTTTGCTGGCATCGAGCTGATCAGTGACCGGATCCCTGATGAGACGACGATCCTGACCTTCCGCCACCTGCTGGAGAAGCACGATCTAGGGGAGCAGATCTTTGAGACTGTCAAAACCCACCTCAGTGCTCGGGGCATGACGATGCGGCAGGGCACGATCGTGGATGCCACCTTGATCGCGGCGCCCAGCTCCACCAAGAACAAAGAGGGGAAGCGGGATCCGGAGATGCACCAGACCAAGAAGGGCAACCAGTGGTACTACGGGATGAAAGTCCATATCGGTGTCGACAAGGACTCCGGCCTGATCCATTCAGTCGTCACCACAGCCGCCAACGTGCACGACCTCACCCCAGCGGCTGAGCCGTTGCATGGCGATGAGGAGGTTGTTTACGGCGATGCCGGCTACCCAGGCATCGCCAAAAGACATGAGCTGGCGGGCCATGCAACAACATTCCGAGTGGCGATGCGGCCGGGGAAACGCCGAGCACTGCCGGATATACCTGAGGGCCGGTTGGAGGATCTGGTCGAAACCGCCAAGGCCCACATCCGCTCAAAAGTGGAGCACCCATTCCGGGTGATCAAACAGCAATTCGGATTTCAGAACACCCGGCTGCGCGGCCTGGCCAAGAACAGCTGCAAGATGCATGTGCTGGCAGCCTTGACGAATCTGTTCCTGGCGCGGCGGCAGTTGCTAGCGACAGTCTGAGTATGGGAATGGTGTGTCTAAACGCCCTAAATCAGCCTCAGAAATCAGTTAAAAGAGGCTGAGAATGAGCCCATAGAGCCGCCAAGGCATGGTCTCAGACGCAGATCAGGGCCAAAAGCAGCATGGCCGATCTCAGCGGCTGCTCATGCCCCTGTTGCCCAGAAATTTCCTAGTTCTCTTTGGCGCACGATGGTTCCAGCAGCTTATGCATAGTGATGACTCTCTTATCCCCGCTGCCGACTCTTTGCTCAGATTCGCTCCAAGGACCGACGGAACTCATTATCCTTCATCGGCCGTGCCAGGTTGTGCTTGCGGATGGTACTGCTGATCCACTAGACCTGAAGACCGCCAAAGGCAAGAGCGAGCAGTCCCAGTTGCAGGTGTCCCCAGGTTGAGACATCCATGACTCACGAAACATCCTCAGTTCGTAGAATCTATTTCTCCCCCTGCTCTGCGTGAGGTCCTAATGCCTCTACTGCCCCGCTGGCGTTTCATGACCGATGAGGCAAAGGCGCTCACCAAGCGAACGGCCATCTCTGCTGTGGTCGTGTTAGCCGCCCTAGTGCTGCTAAGGGCTCTGCTGCCTTGGGTTGTGGTTGCCGTGATCGCCTGGTGGATTTGGAAGGCGGTTAGCAAGTAACCGGCAGTTGGCTTTGGATGTCCTTGCCCGATCTCCGGCCCGACTTGTTCGGGATCCCAGTGGAGGAATTCCGTGGCCATTCCTACGTCTCGTCCATGCCTTGGAACTTCTTCGGGTGGTCATCGCATAACGCCCTTGTTGCCTCCCGCCATTGGGCGGAAGGCCTTGTGGCATAACAGGATGTCGGACTGCTCTCAGGACTGGCTGGCGCAGACGCGCATCTCAATAGGTGGTGTCGCCAGGGCATTGGATTGTTGCCGTTTTGGCGATGGCATCACGGGTCGGCAGTAGCGGGGCGCCAAGGAGAAGAAGCAGTTGTTTTCGTACTGCGAGACCTGTCAAGGTGGAGGGTTGGTGGGTGCTGTGTCGTAGCGCACTTGCTTCAGTGCCCCTTGCCAGAATGGTGACGCTGCTTCCTTCCAGCTCGGAACACCGCAAGGCCGGGGGCAGTACCCCGTCTTGTTCATGGCAGCTCCAGGGAGGGCTCGATCATCAAGGCTCCCCAGGGTGCCAAGCAGGGATCCGCTGCTGTCTCTGCAATGGCCATTCGCGTTGATAGGGCTGGTGCGGTGACGTATCACATCCCCGCTTGCGTTGGCCTCAACCGCACTGCCACGCCTGTGAAGAGTGATGGAGCAGGCCCCTGGGCGGGCGCCCCTCGCTGCAAGCTGGAAGAGATCCTTAAGGTTTTGCTGTGTTCGGTTCCTGGTCCAGCAAGTGCTCCAATTGCGCCAACTACTCGGGATCCCAGCAGTCGTGTGGGTTCTGTCGGGTTTGGGGCGCGGTGGTGCTTCCGGATTCGAACCTCACCAGGCAGTGCCCTCATTGGGCTAGTCGGGAAGCAGTCAGGGTTGCTTCCGCTTGAGCGACCGATCCCTAGGACGACCATCTGACTAAGCGATCTGCTTCGGACCTTTTCCTCTTCGTGATCATCGTAGTCGCCAATGCTGTCGGGGATTTACCACCCACTCTGGTGCTCAATGGCTGCAAGCCATCCCTGCTGTTCATGCCGCTGTCGATGATGTTGTTGGATTGCTGAGGTTCCACTCGCTGACAGGGTGAACTGCCTAAGTGGTGTTGGGGTGGTGTTTTTAAGTTTCCATTGCAATCGCTGCCTCGGCCCTTCTACTTGATTGGGTACCTGATGTGTAAATAGCAAGATCGGCAGTCCTTACGCGTAGGGCGGTGAGGACAAGGTCGCCAATTCCCAGGTCTGATTCTGCTGATATTGAATGCGTTCCTTAGGGTGATGAAGCGCTCTTCAGTCAGAATCGATATCTGCTCAGTCGCTGAACAGGCGAGTTGCAATCAGTTTGGGCATCAGCGTTGCGCAGAGCCCCTCAAGCCTCGGCAGGTGTGAAGAAATGCCCGCTTCGTGAGGACATGTGTCCCGCCCTGGCGGTTTATTCGTGATTCCTTTAGAAATGAGGGAGTAGTCGGAGTTGTTCTGAGAATCACTATTTTCCCGTCCTTGTTGGCGCTGGTGGCCCTGTTTGGTTTCCTCTTGTTGGAGCTTGTACTGCAGGTCATTGCCTGATTTCCCTGCCTTGCCGCAATAGTCGTTGCGGTGGCACCAGTCAGTGGCAGAGGAGCCGTCGTCACAAAAAAACCAATCGATTCGTCTTGCTGTTGTCTGCTTGATCTTGTTTTGCTGATCTTGTCTGTACTACTGCCATTGTCCAGAGGATTGCTGATTGCCCAAGGAAAGGGGCGCAAAACAGCGCGTTACGGCTCCTCTCTCGTAGCCCAGCTGTGGTGGATGCCGTGATTCCAGCGCTTCTGCTCTGATGTGCGGTGAAGCATGATGGCATCATTCACTGGCTGTTGCTCCCATCTGATTGACCTGATATGACGTTCACGATCTACACCCACGACTCCTGGGGGCTTGTCACTGTTGGCCACTATCAGTCCCTTGATCAGGCAAGAGAGGTATTCCATGCTCTCTGCAACGACCCTTGGTACAAAGACGATGGAACCGTCAAGGGCTTGGAGTTGATGCAAAACGTAGAGGAGGGAGCTGGCTTGAGAATCGACTGGTTTGCGTTTCAGTAGGCCTGAGCCTTTTGGGCAATCGCCTTGTCCTTCTCATCTGCAGCAACGTTGCACTTGGTCCCTATTGGAATTAACGCCTATAAAAAAGCGGACCCGTCCAGGACCCGCTCGATGACCAGCATTATTCTATGAACTTGTGTGAAGGTACCGTGGGGTCTTGGGCTTGCGGGCTTGAGGTTTCAGCTCCTCCCTTGATCTCGCTGCCAGGTTTGCTCCAGTGCCTCTCTGAAGGTTTCAGTGCTACTGGAGGTTCCCAGGGGTTTCCGCCGGAACGCCGTGGTGAGCCGCCAAAACTTGGTGCCAGCCGCCAGCGCAAACACCAGCCATGGCACGAGAATCCAGAATTGCATGATGTTGATTGATTGTGCCGGGCCTGAACTTCAGGTGTGGCCGGTATGAGGCCTGCTAGTCATTAGTAATTATCGCCGTATTTCACTTCGGTGCTGGCATTCATCAGTTCCACTGTGGTTTGATAGCCTTTGGCCACGGTCAATTCATGTTGAATGCCGATGTCCCTGAGAGCATCTATGTCGAATTGCGGGGCGGTGATCCAGCTGAAGCCCTTGCCGAAGGTGTTGTCTGGATTCACGACATACCAGTGACAGGCTGTATCCGGAACGGACACAGAGCATTTGGTCCAGTCATTGTCCCATTGCGGGACCTGGACGAAGGACAGGGCCGCAAAGAGGAGGCCAAAAATATTGAGAAACATGGGACGCTTTGGGAATCTTTACAAAATCTATCATGGGTTTTGGTTTTTGATGTTTTGTGCGTTTCCCCTGGTCTGGCCATTGCGGGCCGGTCTGGGGCGGGCGCTGCGACCTGCGGCAGGTTGCGGCAGAGTGCGCTGACATGCGGTGTTGGGTTGGTCGATCCTGCCTTTTTGCTTGATCCATCTCGGTTCCCGCGGCGCCTGGATCTGGATCTGTCGGATCAGGCGGTGGAGCGTTTACAGCGTCTCAGCGCCAGCACGGGCAGGTCGGTCTCCGACCTCGCCGCCGATCTTCTTCAGCAGGCCCTTGCCGACATGCCGTCCGATCCCTGAATGGCTTGGGCCGGGCCCGTCAGCGCGCTCAGGCGCTGTGGCGAGGCCCTGCGGGCCGGTGCTGATCTTGGGGGCTCTGATCTCCTCGATCAGCTCGTCGCTCTCCTCTAGGCCCTGCTCGATCAGATGGGCCGCTGGGTTACTCAGGGGAGAGTCCTGCACGGTGGCTGCGCTGCTCCAGTGCCAGACACGTGGCATAGGGAAGGATCACGGATATCCTTTTGGGGCTTCTGCTCTGGGCCCTGAGGGGTGAGCCGCAGAGGCGTTGTCAGTCGCATAGTCCATGCGAATTCCGTCTGGTGGATAGGTTCATTTTGCTTCGGTGTTGGGTCGGTTGCAGCCTGCTCCTGGTAACGATTTGCGTTCTTGTTCGAAGCATCAGGGCGTCGTGTGGCCTGGCTTCGTCGTCATGACTTCTGCGGATCCCCTGGTTCACACCTCGGGGCTGTCTGTGTCTTCCCAGCCCTGCAGGATGGCTTGCTGTGCATCCCGGGCTAGGGCTTCGTAGCGATCCCTGAATGCATCCAGCTGCATGTCTGTGCGCTCCTCAAGGTCGAGCAGGGCGTTGTGCGCACCTTTGGTGGCTCGGATCAATTCGTCCAGCTTGATCTGCACGGCTTCCGTATCCCGGTTCTGCGTGTGCTGGATCAGAAACACCATCAGGAAGGTGATGATCGTAGTAGCCGTATTGATGGCCAGCTGCCACGTGTCGCTGTAGTGGAAGAGGGGGCCTGTGGCCAGCCAGAGCAACACCGTGCCGCAGGCCAGCATGAAGGTGCCCGATTTTCCCGTTGTTCGAGCTGCAATCTTCGAGAGCGTGCCGTACCAGGTCTTGGATTCCATGGTTCCTGCATCAATCTGCTCAGCCTTGGTTGGCCTCAGCTGTGGAAGAGCAGCACCAGGCCCTTGCTCACCTGGTGAAATTCTCGTTCCTCGCGGCTTAGGTCGAGGCCCACTTCCAGGCCCTCTTTAAGGGCGTTGTCGTAGGGCGGTGGCGTGGGGGGGTGACCCTCGATCCACAGGGCCGCAATCCCCACTGGCGTGGCATGCCAGCTGAAGCAGGATGTCTGTCCGATTGACGGCTCTTCGAGCGCGTCCTCCAAGAGCTCGCGGATCGGCATGGCTGGCTAACGCTGCCAACAGCATCGGGAGCCAGGCCGCAGGCGGCAATCAGCTGAGAGTTTTTGTGATCTCACGAGCAAGCTTTCTTCAAGAGCTGCCTTCTACGCTGGCCTCCATGCCTGCCCTCCCCGGCCCGATTGCCCTCGTGCACGAGTGGTTCACGCCGCGGTCCGTGGGTGGCGCCGAGTTGGTGGTTCGTGAGCTGGATCCCTTGCTCGACCAGCCCCAGCTGTTTGCCTTGGTGGATGGCGAAAGCCGCCATACCGGCAGCTGGCTGCAGGGGCGCAGCATCCGCACCAGCTTCATCCAGCGACTGCCGGCTGGGGTGACTCATGTGCAGCAGTACCTGCCGCTGTTGCCCCTGGCGATTGAGCAGCTCGACCTGGCCGACTATCCCTTGGTGGTGAGTAGCAGTCATCTGGTGGCCAAGGGGGTGCTCACCAGCCCCGATCAATGCCACGTCAGCTACGTGCACACCCCTGTGCGCTATGCCTGGGATCAGATGCACGCCTACCTGCGCCAGTCGGCCCTGGGCCGCAGTGGCTTGGGCCCTTTCATTCGCTGGCAGCTTCATGCCTTGCGCCAGTGGGATCTGGCCAGTAGCCGGCGGCCCGATCAGCTGGTGGCCAATTCCCGCTTCACGGCCCAGCGGATTCAGCGCTATTGGGGCCGGGAGGCCGCGGTGGTGCATCCACCCGTAGCCGTGGATCGTTTCCGCTGGGATCAGCCCCGCGACGACGTGTACCTCTGCCTCTGCCGCCTGGTGCCCTACAAGCGGGTGGATCTGGTGGTTGAGGCCTTCAACCGCACGGGCTTGCCATTGCTGGTGGTGGGGGATGGCCCCGAGCGGGCCCGGCTGGAGGCCATGGCCAAGCCCAACGTGCAGCTCTTAGGGCGGCTGAACCAGGAGCAGGTCAGTGCGCTGATGAGCCGTTGCCGTGCCTACGTGTACGCCGGCCTCGAGGATTTCGGCATTGCACCGGTAGAGGCCATGGCCGCCGGGGCCCCCGTGATTGGCCTGGCCCAGGGTGGGCTGCTGGACACCGTCCGCTGCCTGAGCAGTGGCTGTTCCCAACCCACGGGTCTGCTGTTTCCCCACCAGAGCGTGGCGTCGCTGGTGGCTGCGCTCGAGCACTTCCACCAGCAACGCCTGTGGCACGACCTGCCGGCCGAGGGGCTGCGGGCCTGGGCGGAGCAATTCGCCCCTCACCACTTCCGCGCGCGCATGGCGGTTGTGATCGAGCGTGCCTGGGCCTTGCATCAGCGGGAGCTGCAGGCGAGATCCCAGCCCCTGTCTGTGCCTCTGGGGTGAGTGACCTCCTCCACCTCGGCCCAGGAGTGGCCTGCTTCTTTAATTGGGTTCAGAACCGCTTCTGAGCCAGGGCCGTTTGTCTGCTGCCGCCGCCATTCCGGCTGAGTCAACCGCCAGCACCCTTCTGGCTGCCCAGTCGAAGCGAGGGCGCATGCTCAAGCGGGCCGGCGATATTTTCTTTGCGCTGCTTGTGCTCAGCCTGGGCTCGCCGCTGTTCCTGCTTCTGGCGCTCTTGGTGAAACTGAGTTCCAAGGGCTCGGTGTTCTACAGCCAGCGTCGGATTGGGCGCGGCTACAAGGGCTTTGGCTGCCTCAAGTTCCGCACCATGCGGAAGGACGCGGACCGGGTGCTGGCCTCTGTGCTCGCCTCCAACCCCGCTCTGAAGCAGGAGTTCGAGCGTGATTTCAAGCTCAAGAACGACCCGCGCATCACCCCCATCGGGAAGTTCCTGCGCCGCTCCAGCCTTGATGAACTCCCCCAGTTCATCAATGTGCTCAAAGGTCAGATGAGTGTGGTGGGTCCGAGGCCGATTGTGTGGGATGAGCTGGAACGCTATGGCCGTGCCATGGATGAGGTGCTCGCCGTGCGGCCTGGCCTCACCGGCCTGTGGCAGGTTTCTGGCCGCAACAACCTCAGTTACGAGACCCGGGTGCGCCTGGATCTCCGCTACGCCCGCAGCCGCAATGTCTGGTTGGATCTGCGCATCATCCTGCGCACGGTAGGGGTGATCCTGCTGCCCATGGACCGCGGCGCCTACTGAGCGCTCGCCGCTAGCAGCAGAGCCACCGCCAGCCACACCACCTGCAGGCGTGTGCTGAGCTGCAGCATCTGCTCCACACTGGCGGCCGTGGGAGCTGGCCAGCCCTGGGCGAGCAGGGGCTTGGCTTTGCGTTGATGGCCGTAGCGGTTCCAGCCACCCAGTTGCACTCCCACGGCATGGGCGTAGGCGGCCTGGGACACACCGGCATTCGGCGATGGGTCCGGGGCACCATCGGCCAGGGCCAGGCGGAACAGCCGCAAACACCCCACCGGCCCCCGCCCGGCCACTAGCGGCAGCCCTAGGGCCACCAGCCGGCAGGGCAGCCAGGTCAGCAGGTCGTCGAGTCGGGCGCCGGCGGTGCCCAACCACTCCAGCCGGCCGCGCCGGTAGCCGAGCATTGAATCGAGGGTGCTGGCGGCCTTGAAGGCCCAGGCCAGGGCCAGAGGGTGGCCCACGGCAGCCCCCACCACCATCCAGAACAGGGGCGCGAACAGGCCGTCTACGGCATTTTCACTGGCGGTTTCCGCCGTTGCTCGCAGAATCTCCGGAGCATCGAGTTCCGCGGTGTCGCGGCCCACAATCCAGGCCAGGCGCCGGCGCGCCTCGGCCAGATCCGGCAGGGCCGCCAGCACCTCCCGGGCCGCCTGCTCCAGGCTGCGGCCCGCCAGGGCACTGGCCAGGCCGATCAGCAGCAGCGCCAGCGCTGGAAGGCGCAGGGGCAGCGGCCCTTGGCGGGCCCACCATTCCAGGCTCCAGCCCGCCATGGCACTGCCGCCCACCAGCAGCAGCGTGATCAGGCCGCCGGCCAGGCGCAGCTTCCAGGGGGTATCGCCCGCCCAGGCCTCGGCGCCTCGGCGCAGGGCGGTGATCAGCCAGCCCATCACCACCACCGGATGCAGACACCAGCGTGGGTCCCCCACCAGGCGGTCGAGGCCGCAGGCCAGCGCCACCAGCAGGGTGGCCAGCAAAAAGGGGTGAACCCCCATGGAGTCCACCCCTGAGATCAGATCCGGCATGGGGGCCGCAGAGCTGGGATCAGGCCGCCTTCAGCCAGCTGAACATCGAGCGCAGACCCTTGCCCACCTGTTCAATCGGGTGCTGGGCATCGCGCTCGCGGATCTTGGCCATCTCCGGCTTGCCGGCCTCGCACTCGGCCACAAAGTTGCGGGCGAAGGTGCCGTCCTGGATGTCGGTCAGGATGCGCTTCATCTCGGCCTTGGTGTCGGCGGTGATCAGGCGCGGGCCGCTCACATAGTCGCCGTACTCGGCGGTGTTGGAGATCGAATCGCGCATGGCGGTGAGGCCGCCCTTCACCATCAGATCCACGATCAGCTTCACCTCATGCAGGCACTCGAAGTAGGCCAGCTCGGGCTGATAGCCGGCTTCCACCAGGGTTTCAAAGCCGGCCTTCACCAGCTCGGACAGACCGCCACACAGCACGGCCTGCTCGCCAAACAGGTCGGTTTCGGTTTCTTCCTTGAAGTTGGTTTCAAGGATGCCGGCGCGGGTGCCGCCGATGCCCTTGGCGTAGGCCATGGCCAGTTCACGGGCCTTGCCGCTGGCGTCTTGGTGGATGGCGAACAGGGCGGGCACACCCATGCCGTTCTGGTATTCCCAGCGCACGGTGTGGCCGGGGCCCTTGGGCGCGATCATCACCACGTCCACATCGGCGGGGGGCTTGATCAGCTCGAAGCGGATGTTGAAGCCGTGGGCGAAGCTCAGCACCTTGCCAGCGCTCAGGTGCGGCGCAATTTCTTTGTCGTAAACCGCTTTCTGGAACTCATCGGGCAGCAGCACCATGATCCAGTCGGCCTTGGCCGACGCATCGGCCACGCTCAGCACTTCGAGGCCGTCAGCCTTGGCCTTCTCGGCGGAGCGGCTGCCCTCGTAGAGGCCCACCACCACGTTCACGCCGCTGTCCTTGAGGTTCAGGGCGTGGGCATGGCCCTGGCTGCCATAGCCAATGATGGCCACCGTCTTCCCGTTCAGCAGGCTGAGATCGGCGTCGGTGTCGTAATAGAGCTTGGCCATCCGGGCTTTCGCGAGCAGGGCAAAGAGTGAGCTTACGAAAGCGCCTTGCCGGTCCTCTAGCTCAGGCCTCGGTGGGGTGGGCAATCACCCGGTCGATCAGGCCATACTGCACCGCCTCGGCGGCGCTCATGAAGTAGTCGCGGTCGGTGTCCTTCTCGATCTTCGGCAGGGGCTGCCCGGTCATGTCGGCCATGCTCTGGTTGAGCATGTCCTTGATGCGCAGGATCTCGCGGGCTTCGATTTCGATGTCCGAGGCCTGGCGCTGGCTGGTGCCGCCCAGGGGCTGGTGGATCATGATCCGGCTGTGGGGCAGGGCCAGCCGCTTGCCCTTGGTGCCGGCGCCCAGCAGGAAGGCGCCCATGGAGGCCGCCAGGCCCACGCAGATGGTCACCACGTCGCTCTTGACGTACTGGATCGTGTCGTAGATAGCCAGGCCGGCGGTCACCGAGCCGCCTGGGGAGTTGATGTACAGGTAGATCGGCTTGGAGCTGTCCTCCGAGTCGAGGTAGAGCATCTGCGCCACCAGGCTGTTGGCGATGGCGTCGTTCACCTCGGAGCCCAGGAACAGGATCCGCTCCACGCCCAGGCGTGTGTAGATGTCAACCCAGCGCTCGTACTGGCTGCCGGGGAGGCGGTAGGGAACGCTGGGGGTGCCGATGGGCATGGCGGGATCGCGAGGGGGGCTGGCTGAAGGGTGGGTTTAGCTGATGCCGGGGTTGCCGGGGCTCACGCCGCCGGCCGCCGCCGTCAGGGCGCCGGGCAGCTGCTTCTGGCTGGTGAGAACCCGGTCGATCAGGCCATACTCCACCGCCTCGGCGGCGGTGAGATAGGTCATGCGGTCCGAGTCCTTGGAGAGCTGCTCCACGCTGCGGCCGGTGTTGATCGAGAGCATCTCGAGCATGGTCTGCTTGTTGTGCAGAACTTCCTTGGCCCGGATCTGGATGTCGCTGGCCTGGCCGCGGGCGCCGCTGCGGGGCTGGTGCAGCACGATCGAGGCATGGGGTAGGGCGGCGCGGTGGCCCTTGGTGCCCGCGCTCAGGATCATCGCGGCCGTGCCCATGGCCTGGCCGATGCAGATGGTGTGCACCGGCGGCTTCACGTAGCGCAGGGTGTCGGCGATGGCGAAGGCTTCGGTTTCGAAACCGATGGCATCGCCTGAGTACCAGCTGGTGCCTGTGGAGTTGATGTAGAAGAAGATCGGCTTCTCTGGGTTGTCGAACTCCAGGTAGAGCAGCTGGGCAATGATCAGCTCAGTCACGTCGATGCCCATCTGCCGCTTGGCGTCGTCGTCGCTGAACAGCGGCAGGCCCAAGTACACGATGCGCTCCTTGAGCAGAAGCGAGGGCAGGTCGGGTGGCGGGGTGCGCATCACGGCGGAATCGCCGTAGTAGGGGGCTGACGCCGACATCCGCGGATCACTGCAGGCCTGAACCGGGAGCCTAGCGGGGGTTTGCAGCGTCCTGATCGCCCTTGGCAGGCCGTTTGGGGGCGGATTTCCCCTTGGTGTTGCGGGTTGGATTGGCTGGGGTGGGCCGCGGCGGCGCGCCAGCTTCCGCGGCTTCGGCTTCATCGCCTCCCAACTTGGCGAACACCATGCGGCCCGTCGGGGTCTGCAGGGCGCCGGTCACGATCACCGTGAGGCGCTCGCCGGTTCGGCCGTGGCCGCCCTCCACCACCACCATCGTGCCGTCCTCCAGGTAGCCCACACCCTGGGTTGATTCCTTGCCATCACGCACGATCTTGAGGTTGAGATCGTCGCCCGGTTGCACCTCCGGACGCAGGGCGATGACCAGCTCGCTCAGGTTGAGCACTTTGAGCTCCTGCACCTCGGCCACCTTGGCCAGGTTGTAGTCCGCCGTGAGCAAGGTGCCGCCGGTGTCGGCGGTGAGCTTGAGCAGTTTGTCGTCCACCCCGTTGCCCTCGTAGCGGGTGGTGTTCACCACCAACCGCCGGCCGTAGCGCTCCCGCAACTCACTCAGCAGCTTCAGGCCGCGGCGGCCCTTGCCGCGCTTTTCGGTGTTGCCCGAATCGGCCAGGGCCTGCAGCTCGTCGATCACGCTCTGGGCCACGATCACCTGGCCCTCCAGTAGGCCGGAATTGAGCAGGCCGCGGATGCGGCCGTCAATGATCACGCTGGTATCGAGGATCTTGGCGCTGGCCGGCATCAGCACCCCATCGGCCACCAGCAGAGCTTCGGTGCTGTTGGGGTTGAACAGGCGGAGCAGGGTGCGGCCGTGCACCTCAGCCAGGTTGTAGCCCGACACCCCGAAGAACACGTTGGCAGCCACGGCTGCCAAGGGTTTCACCAGCACCAGCTCCCAGGGCAGGGAGAGGAACAGGATTGGCGAGATCAGCAGATTGGCCACCAGTAGGCCCAGGATCAGGCCCACGGCACGGCTCACCAGCAAGTCGGTGGGCATGGTGCGCACCTGCTGCATCAGCCGTCGCCGCAGCTGCTGGAACACCACGCCGGCTAGCAGCCCCGCCAGGGCACCGGCACCGCCCAGGATCCAGCTGAGCCGCTCCAGGTTCTGGATGCGGATTAGCTGCTGCTCTGGCAGCAGGTCCACGCCGAGCCAGCCGGCGGCCGCCCCCGACACCACGAACAGCACCAGGATGAGGGTGTCCACCATGTCCGGTGCTGTGGCTGCAACGCGCTTCGAAGACGCAGCATGCCGGATCCCGGGCCCTTTGGCCGAGGGAGGTAACCGGCCGTTTCCTCAAACGGTTGCCCCGGTTTGGCCGCCCCGCAGTGCCTACCTGCACATTCCCTTCTGCCATCGGCGCTGCTTCTACTGCGACTTCCCGGTGGTGCCCCTCGGCGACCATGCCGATGGCGAGCGCTCCGGTTCGATCGCGGCCTATCTGGAGCTCTTGCAGGCTGAGATCGCAGCAGCCCCCGCTGGTCCGCCCCTCTCCACGGTGTACGTGGGAGGCGGCACGCCCTCGATGCTCACCCCCCCCCAGCTGCAAGGGCTGTTGGCCGCCCTGCGGCGCCGCTACGGCCTGGCCCCGGGCGCCGAGGTGAGCCTGGAGATGGACCCTGCCAGCTTCGATCAGCAGCGCCTGGCTGGCTACCTGGCCGCGGGGGTGACCCGGGTGAGCCTGGGGGGGCAAAGCTTCGACGACGCTGTGCTGGCCAGCCTCGGCCGGCGCCATCGCCGCGACGATCTGCTCCAGGCCGCCCAGTGGCTGGCGGCAGCGCGGCAGCGGGGCGCCTTGGCCAGTTGGAGCCTGGATCTGATCCAGGGGTTGCCGGGGCAGACCTTGGCCCACTGGGAGCAGCAGCTGCAACAGGCCGTGGCTCTGGCGCCGCCCCACCTTTCGGTGTACGACCTGATCGTGGAGCCCGGCACGGTGTTTGAGCGCCTGGAATCTCGGGGAGCGTTGCAGCTGCCGGAGGCCGATCTCGGTGCCGATCTGATGGAGTGCACGGCCCAACGCCTGGCCGCGGCTGGCTATGGCCACTATGAGATCTCCAATTACGCCCAGCCGGGCCATGCCTCCCGCCATAACCGCGTGTATTGGAGCGGTGCTGGCTGGTGGGGGTTCGGCATGGGGGCCACCTCAGCCCCCTGGGGAACGCGGCTGGCGCGGCCCCGCACCCGAGAGGCCTACGCCGCCTGGCTGGCGGCGCTGCAGGTGGGCCGCAGCGGCGAATGCCAGGAGCCCGATGCGGCGATGCCTTTCGATGAGCTGGTGCTGGTGGGCTTGCGGCGCCGGGAGGGGGTGGATCTCGAGGCGTTGGCCCTGCAGGCGGGTTTGCCGGCTCCTGATCTGCAGGGCCTCCAGGCCCGCTGGCAGCCCTTTCTGCAGCAGGGCTGGCTGCGGCGGGAAGGGCACCGTTGGCGCCTCACCGACCCGGAGGGTCTAGCCCTCAGCAATGCGGTGCTGCGGGAGCTGGTGCACTGGTGGGAGCAGCGGGATGGGGTCTCAGATCGGCTACCCAGCCGCTGAGGGCCTCCACACACAGCTGGCGCCCCTGGAACAGGGGTGGGCAGAAGGGGGGCTGGCGCTCGGTGAGGCCCAGCAGGTCGGCGGTGACGCGCACCTGGCCGTCGCAGTCCTCGCCGGCGCCGATGCCGATCACTGGGATGCGCAGGTCGTGCCGCAGGCTGCTGGCCAGGGCCGCGGGCACGTGTTCGAGTACTAGGGCAAAGCAGCCAGCGGCCTGCAGGTCGGCGGCTGCACGCCGCAGGCGCTCCTGGCTGATGGGGTCGTTGGCTTGGCGGCGATAGCCGAGACGATGAACGGATTGTGGGGTGAGGCCCAGGTGGCCCATCACCGGGATGCCGGTGCGTACCAGCCGGTCCACCACCGTCACGATCTCGGGTTCCCCTCCCTCGAGCTTCACGGCCGCAGCGGGACTGTCCTTCAGCACCTGTCCGGCGGCTGCCACGGCGTCATCCAGGCCGCACTGGTAGCTGAGGAAGGGCAGATCGGTCACGATCAGAGGCTGCTGGCCGGGTGGCTGGCGCAGCCCCCGGCCGACGGCGCGGGTGTGGAGGATCATCTCCTCGAGGGTCACCGGCAGCGTGGTGGCATGGCCCAGCACCACCATGGCCAGGGAGTCGCCCACCAGGATCACATCGGCGCCCGCGGCTTCCACCAGGGCGGCGGAGAGGGCATCCCAGGCGGTGAGCACGGCGATGGGCCGGCCTTCCTGCTTGTGGCTGAGCAGATCCGCAGGACGCAAGGGCCGAACGCCTCAGAGCTGAAGGCCCATTGCTAGCATCAAACCGACTCGGACCCACGCGGCCCGGACGCCTAAATCTGGTCAGGACCGGAAGGGAGCAGCCACACGGGATGCTCCGGGCAGGCGTGGACTCCGGGTCACCACCTTCAGTCTGCAGTTAGAACCCCACGCAAGTCCCCAGAGAGGAGCCTGCGTGGGGTTTTGTCTGGCCTGGCTTGCCGAAATGGCCTGGCTCAGCTGTTCTGTTGGCGGTTCAGCAGGAACGAGGGGATGGCGGCGCCCGGCTGGTCGCTGTCGCTGGCGGTGTTGCTTAAGCCGTTGGCAAAGCTCTCAAGGCGACGCTCGGGTCGGTAGGGGCCACCACCCTCGAAGCCGGTGGCGATCACCGTCACATGGATCTCGCCCTCCAGGCGCTCGTCCACCACGGCGCCTACAATGATGTTGGCCTCAGGATCCACTACGTCGTAGATCACTTCCGAGGCGGTGGTCATGTCCTCGAGGGTCATGTCCTTGCCGCCGCTGATGTTGATCACGCAGCCCTTGGCGCCATCGATGCGGGCGGCCTCCAGCAGGGGGCTACTGATGGCGGCCTGGGCGGCCTCCGTGGCCCGGGAGCGTCCCGAACCCACTCCCAGGCCCAGCAGGGCGGTGCCGGCGTCGGTCATCACCGAGCGCACGTCCGCGAAGTCCACGTTCACCAGGCCTGGCCTGGTGATGATGTCGCTGATGCCCTTCACCCCCATGCGCAGCACGTCGTCGGCGGCGCGGAAGGCCTCCTGGAGGGGGGCACCGGCGATGGCATCCCGCAGGCGGTCGTTGGGGATCACGATCAATGTGTCCACGTGCTCGGAGAGGCGGGCGATACCCTCCTCGGCTTGGCGCATGCGGCGGCGACCTTCAAAGCTGAAGGGCTTGGTGACGATGCCCACGGTGAGGGCACCGCATTCCTTGGCCACTTCGGCCACCACCGGCGCCGCGCCTGTGCCGGTGCCACCGCCCATGCCGGCGGCGATGAACACCAGGTCGGCGCCCTGAAGGGTCTGGGCCAGATCGGCCCGGGATTCCTCTGCCGCCTTCTGGCCAATCGCTGGGTTGCCGCCAGCCCCCAGGCCCCTGGTGAGTTTCTGGCCCAGCTGCACCCTCTGTTTGGCGGACGACTGGATCAGGGCCTGGGCATCGGTGTTGAGCACCCGGTAGCCCACTCCCTGTAGATCGGAGGCAATCATGCGATTCACGGCATTGCTGCCGCCGCCGCCCACGCCGATCACCTCAATGCGGGCCGATTGGCTTGGAACGATGCCGCCGGCTCCATTGCTGGATGCAGGGATTGGGCCTTCGTGGGCGATCTCCATAGAAGATCCAATTCCGTTCATGCTGGGCTGCATTATGTCCTTGGAAGGGTCCAATCAGGACCAGTTGTGTGAGCACTTTTGCGTTGTTTTTCCAGGACCGCAACACCCTGTCACCATTTGCCGGCTTGTTAGTCGCGGCTCGCGGTGGCCGGTTGAGGGGCCTGGGGCCGGGGTTTACCTGGCAGGCCCAGCTCGGGTTGCTCCGGGTCGCTCAGGTCAATCGATTGCACTTTGAGCCCCTGCATCCGCTGGGGTAACCGGCTGGAGAGGTGTTGCAGCACCTCAAGTCTGCGGGGCAGGCGCTCATCCGGCGGGCCCAGATGAACCTCCCCTAGGGCAGCGGTGCGTAGCCAGAGGCTGCCGCCGGGCTCGAAGCGCACCTCCTGCAACGGGCTGCCAACCTGATCGTGTTTGGCGAGCACTAGGGCGAGCGGTGCCCGCAGCCGTTCCTGCCAGCCGGTGACCCGCAGCTGGGGTGTAGTGCCTGTGGTGCGGATGCGCTGCTGGCGGTTGGTCATCCAGTTGCCCAGGCGATCCACGTAACCCAGTTCACTGCCTTTGCCCGTGCGGCGCTGGGCTTGGGCCACGGCTTCGCGGTCTACCAGCTGGATACGCAGCCGCGGCGGCAGCATCAGCCGGCTCACCTGCACCCGTTCCACCGGCAGGGCTGCGGCTAGTTGAGCGCTCAGTTGTTGGGGTTTCACGCTCAACAGCTGTAGGGGAAAGCGCAGATGTCCCTCGCGGATCACCTGGTCGCGATGCACCAAGCGGGTGCCGCTGATCTCCACCTGCATCGGGCTGCGCAGCACCCAGCCTTCCCGCAGCAGGAACCAGCCCAGGGCTCCAGCGGTGCTGCTCAGCACCGCAATGCGCCAGAGGTTCTTGAGGCGCTCGTTGCGGCGTTGCTGGCGTAGTTGACGCCGTCGTTCGGCTCCCAGGGAGCCTGGCCGGTCACCGTCGTTGGAGGCGCGGGCCTGGCTCACAGCTCGCAACGCGAGCGCGCCATCAGTTCGGCCATCCAGCGGCGGGCCCGACCGGCATCGGAAAAGGGAAGATCTTTCTGCTGGCCGCCTCCCACCAGGCGCAGTCGGCAGGCACCCTGGGCCTCTTCGGTGAGGGGGGCTTCTCCGGATCCGAGGGCCAGCAGTTCAACCAGCTCAAGGCTCTTCACCGCAAAGCTGTCCTTGGTGGTGAGCTTGCCGGATTCGAACACGCTCCAGCTCACCACGCCGTCCAACAGGCGCGCACCGCCGCAGTCGTCGAGTTTGGCTAGCTCAGAGCCCTCGGCCCAGGCCCGGAACAGCCGCTGGCGGCGGCGTTCGAGCCAGCCCAGGGCTGTGATCAAGGGGAAGACCACCAGCAGTGGTAGCCACAGCAGGCCATGACTCATGCGGCTTCCGCCCTCCCATGCACTGTTTCGCCCGATTCTTGCGCCAGTTCCACCAGCTGGTGCACCAGCTCCTCAACTGGTAACCCCGTGGCTTCCCAGAGCATGGGGTACATGCTCTGGCTGGTGAAGCCCGGCAGGGTGTTGATCTCGTTGAGCCAGAGGTGGCCCGTGGCTTCCGCGTAGAAGAAATCCACGCGGGAGAGGCCCTCCGCTGCCACGGCGCGACAGGCGGCGATGGCCATGCTGCGTGCCTGGTCGGCGATGGCGGCCGGCACCACTGCCGGAATCACCGTGTGGCTTTTGCCCTCGCTGTATTTGGTCTCGTAGTCGTACCAGTCGGCGTCAAAGCAGATTTCGCCCAGCACGGAGGCCCGCATCTGGCGGCGTCCCAGCACGGCGCACTCCAGTTCACGGGCCTGCACCCCCTGTTCCACCACCATGCGGTGGTCGTGGCTGGCGGCTTCCTGCAGGCCGGTCAGCAGTTCGTTGCGGTTGGTGGCCTTGCTGATGCCCACCGAAGAGCCCAGATTCGCCGGTTTGATGAAGCAGGGGTAGCCCAGTTGCTGCTCCAGCCGGCTCAGGAGCGGCTCGGGGTTGCCCTGCAGTTCAGCGGCGTCCACACAGGCGTAAGGCACCTGGGGTAGACCGGCGGCGGCGAAGGCGGCCTTCATGGCCTGTTTGTCCATGCCCACGGCCGAGCCCAGCACCCCGGACCCCACAAAGGGCACCTGCATCAGGCTGAACAGGCCCTGAATGGTGCCGTCTTCACCGTTGGGGCCATGCAGCACTGGCACCCACACCTGCACGTCCAGGGAACCTTCGGGGAAGCCCTGAAAGCCTGGCCGCAGGGGAGCTGCCGGCAGATCCGCCGCCGTGGCCGGTATGCCCTTGGCCAGCACCGCATCGGCCACCGCAGGCGGCCACCAGTGCCCCTGCTGATCGATGTAGAAACAGCTCACCCGGTAGCGCGCGCCATTGGCACCGCGGCGCAGGGCCGTAACCACCGTGTTGGCCGATCGAATCGACACGGCATGCTCCCCGGAGACCCCCCCGAACACCAGACCGAGGTGGGTGGGGGATGGGCTCATGGCGCAGGGTGTAGAGGGGCCAAACGTATCAGCGATTCGGGTTTGAACCAGGGACTGTGGGGCGGGAACGGCCCTCAGGCCACCGCCACGCCGCTCAGGGAAAAGGGACGCACCGCCTCAATACGCACCGCCGCCAGATCGCCGGCCTGCCAGGCCCCACCATCGGCCTTGGGGGCGGGGAAGAAGGTGAGCCGATTGGTGCGGGTGCGCCCCATCACCTGCTGGGGATCCTTGGGATTGATGCCCTCCACCAGGATCTCTTCGATCCGGCCGGCGTAGCGGGCGCTGCGCTCCCGGGCGGTGCGCTCCACCAGGGCGTTGATCTCCTGCAGGCGCTCCACCTTCACCTCCTCGCTCAGTTGGCCCGGCCAATCGGCGGCAGGGGTGTTGGGCCGCGGCGAGTAGGCGGCGGTGTTCACCGCATCAAAGCCGAGCTCCTCGATCAGGGCGAGGGTGCGGCGGTATTGGGCATCGGTTTCACCGGGGAAGGCCACGATCACATCGGCACTGATCGAGGCATCGGGCATGCGCTCGCGGATGCGCTCCACGATGCGGCGGTAGCGATCCACCGTGTAGCCCCGCGCCATGGCCTTGAGCACGTCGTCATCACCGCTCTGGAAGGGCACGTGGAAGTGCTCGCACACCTTGGGCAGGTCGGCGCAGGCGTCGATCAGCCGCTCGGTGAAGTAGCGGGGGTGGCTGGTGGCGAAGCGGATCCGCTCAATCCCCGCCACGTCATGCACGTGATGGAGCAGGTCGGTGAGGGTGTGGGCGCGGCGGCCTTCGGGGGTGATGCCGGGCAGGTCGCGGCCGTAGGCATCGATGTTCTGGCCCAGCAGGGTGATCTCCTTGAACCCCTGGGCCGCCAGCCCTTCCATCTCCAGCTTGATGGCCTCAGGCAGGCGCGATTGCTCCTGGCCCCGCACCGAGGGCACCACGCAGTAGGTGCAGCGCTCGTTGCAGCCGTAGATCACATTCACCCAGCCGCAGATGCTGCTGTCGCGCCGGGCGGTGGTGATGTCTTCGAGGATGTGGTGCTCCTCGGTGGCCACCACCTGCTGGCCCTGCTCCACCTGGGCCAGCAGCACATCGAGCCGGTTGGCGTGCTGGGGGCCCATCACCAGATCCAGCTCCGGTACCCGCCGCAGCAGGGATTCCCCCTCCTGCTGGGCCACGCAGCCCGCCACGACCAGGGTGAGGTTGGGGTTGGTGCGCTTCCGTTGCGCCTGGCGCCCGAGGTAGCTGTAAACCTTCTGCTCAGCGTTGTCGCGGATCGTGCAGGTGTTGTAGAGCACCAGATCGGCACTGTGCTCGTCGTGGCCGGCCCGATAGCCCATCGATTCGAGGATCCCGGCCATCCGCTCGGAATCCGCCTTGTTCATCTGGCAGCCGAAGGTGGTGATCCAGTAGCTGCCGCGCCTGGCCGCTGTGGCAGGGGCAGAGCTTGGGCTCGTGCTGCTGGTGCTGATCGTGGAGGCCGTCATCCGATCAGTTTCGGCCATCGGGTTCCCGGGATGGTGCTGGAGGCCGGGGCTCGCTCGTGAACAGCGTCCTGAAAGCTGTACAGGTTGTACGGCTCTCAGGAGGCGTGCCAGCTTGAGACCAGCGCCCCAGCCCCATGCGCCTGCGTCTGCGCCGCTTCCAGCTCACCAAGGCCGTGCCCCTGGCCATCAGCCGTGGCACCACTGCAGCGGTGGAGCATCTGCTGGTCACCATCGAGCACGGCGGGTTGATCGGCGTCGGTGAAACCGGCGGCTTTGACACCGGCCACCGCCACTACGCCACGGAGGCCATCGCGGCGGAGCTGGAAGCTCTCGCTCCCCGGCTGGACGCCCTCAGTCCCCAGCCCCTGCAGGCGCTTGAGCCTCTTCTGAAGGCCCTCAGTCCCCCCGCCCGCTGCGGCGTGGACCTGGCCCTGCACGATTGGTGGGGGCAGCGCCTGGGGCAGCCGCTATGGAGGCTCTGGGGGCTGGATCCAGGAGCCTGTGCCGCCACCAGCGTGACCCTGGGGCTCGGGCAGCCCTCGGCTGTGCTGGCGCGGCTCGAGCGCTGGTGGCAGCAGCTTCCCGCCACCCGCATCAAGCTCAAGCTTGGTAGTCCCGATGGGGTTGCGCACGATCGCACCCTGGTGCTGGCGGTGCGGCAGGCCCTCGGCCCCGCCCATGAGTTGCAGGTGGATGCCAACGGCGGATGGGATCTGGCTACGGCCCAGCAGATGATTCCCTGGCTGGCCCAGCAGGGTGTGGTGCTGGTGGAGCAGCCCCTGGCCCCCCGCAACGACCCAGCCGCCGATACGGCCGGTTTCGCCGCCCTGCGGGGACTGGCCTCGATTCCCGTGGTGGCCGATGAGAGCTGTTGGGATCTGGCCGATCTGATGCGTCTGGCCCCCCACGTGGATGGCATCAACATCAAGTTAGTGAAGAGCGGTGGCCTCAGCGAGGCCCTGCTGATGGCCCGCACAGCCCGGCGTCTGGGCCTGGGGGTGATGGTGGGCTGCTACTCCGACAGCACCCTGCTGAACAGCGCTGCCGCCCAGCTGTTGCCCCTGGTGCGCTGGCCCGATCTCGACAGCCATCTCAACCTGCTGGACGACCCGTTCACCGGCGCCGAGCTGGTGGGCGACCTGTTGCGGCCCAGTGATCGCCCGGGCCTGGGCGTGGTGGGCCTTCCCCCTGAGGACCCCTGCTGATGCTCACGGCCGACGCCCCGCTGGTGCTGCTGCAGCACGGCGGCCTCGACAACCTCTCCGGCAAGACCGGACTGGCGATGCTGCGCTACCGCCATGGCCCGATCGTGGCGGTGATTGATCCCGCCCACGCCGGCTGCTCCCTGGAGGCCATCACGGGGATTCCCAGGGTGGTGCCCGTGGTGGCCTCGATGGCGGAAGCCCTGGCCTACGGCCCCCAGGTGGCCGTGGTGGGTCTGGCTCCCTCGGGCGGGCGGCTGCCCCTGGAGATGCGGGCCGATGTGGTGGCGGGCCTGCAGGCGGGTTTGAACCTGGCCAGCGGCCTGCATAGCCGCCTGGGGGACGATCCCGCCTTTGCCGCAGCCCGGCAGGCGGGGGCCTGGATCTGGGATCTGCGCGAGGAGCCGGAGGGCCTCGAGGTGGCCGCGGCCCGCTGTGCGGCACTGCCCTGCCGGCGGGTGCTGGCGGTGGGCTCGGATATGGCCGTGGGAAAGATGAGCGCCTGCCTGGAGCTGTTGGCTGCCGCCCGGCGGCGCGGGCTGGATGCCCGTTTCGTGGGCACCGGCCAGGCCGGGATCCTGATCAGCGGCCAGGGGGTGGCCCTCGATGCGGTGCGGGTGGACTACGCCGCTGGTGCGGTGGAGCAGGCGGTGCTCCAGGCCGCGGCCGGCGCTGGGCCGGAGGCCCTGGTGCTGGTGGAGGGGCAGGGATCCCTCTGTCATCCCGGTTCCACCGCCACCCTGCCGTTGATCCGAGGCAGCCAGCCCACGGATCTGCTGTTGGTGCACCGCGCTGGCCAGGGCCATGTGCGCACCCGCCCCGGCACGGTGCCGGTGGCGATCCCTCCGCTACCGGAGGTGATTGCCGCCAATGAGGCGGTGGCCTCCCTGGGCCGACCCGATGGCCTGCGGCCGCGGGTGCGGGCCATTGCGGTGAACAGCGCGAACTTGGAGCCGCGTGCCGCAGCGTCTGCCCTGGCCCAGATCCGCGCCGACACCGGGCTTGTGTGTGTGGATCCCGTGCGCGAGGGAGCTGATCGGTTGCTCCAGGCCCTGATTCAGCCCTGAACGAACCAAACCCCCGACTGCTGCAAGAGCGGCCGGGGGTTCAGAAAAGGGGCGAGCGAGGGGACTTGAACCCCCGAATGGCGGAATCACAATCCGCTGCCTTAACCACTTGGCTACGCCCGCCAGGGCTCCGGCATCCTATCAAGGCGTCTTCCTCTTCCCCATGGTGTTCGCTCGCCGTTCTTCCTGGTGGGCCTGGTTGGCTGCGGTGGCGACCGCAGGAGCTGCCTTGGTGTGGAGCAACCCGGGTCCGGCGGAGTTTGAGGCCTTCGCCGGTGAGCGTCTGGTGGATCTCGCGTCCGGGGAGCTGTGTGGCAGCCAGGGCCTGCCGATGGCCATTCAGTTGCTGGTGCGGGATTGCCCCCAGTTGGTGCGCAGCCAGCGGGCTGTTCTGGGGGCGCTGGCCAGCCGTGGAACCCGCCGCTTCAATCTCGGCCTGTTCAGCCTTTACGTCACAGAGGTGGGAGGCCAGGCGTTGCTGCCCGGTTTGCGGGTGCCCCACTACCGCACCCTCACCCTCGCTGGTGCCGGGCAGCTGCTGCTGCTGGCCTCCAGTGATAGCCAGGAACTCGGCCGCTAATGGTGCCGATGTCACCCCCGGCTCCCCTGCGGTTGCGGCTGCCCCGGGTGCTGCTGGATCCGCAGCAACAGGACCTGCCCTGCGGCGATCAGGAGGGCCTGCTCACGGTGGAGCTGAGCCTCGCCGAGGGGCGGATCGCTCGCATCCAGCCCAGTCCTGGTGCGGACGCACCGCTGGCGCTCACGCCCCTGGTGGATCCCCATGTACACCTTGATAAGGCCTTCAGCTGGTCGGCTTTTCCCAACCCCAGCGGCACGATGGCGTCCGCCCTGGCGGCCAACCTGCGCGAGGGGGAGCGGCGCACCCGTGAGCAGGTGCTGGAGCGGGGCGAGCGGGCCCTGGAGCAGGCCTGGCGCTATGGGCTGCGGGCCCTGCGCAGCCACGTGGACAGCGGGGGGGCAGGGTCCGAGCCCGGTTGGGAGGCCCTGCTGGAGCTGCGCGAACGCTGGCGGGGCCGGGTGGAGCTGCAGTTGGTGGCGCTGGTGCCGCTGTCGGTGTGGTCTACCGCGATGGGCCGGCAGTTGGCGGCTCGGGTGGCGGCTGCCGGTGGGCTCCTCGGTGGGGTGCTTGGGCCCCCGTTTCCCCCGGGGGCGGAGGCTGCAGGGGAGCTGCTGGCCCTATTGCAGCTGGCGGATCGCCTGGGCTGCGGGGTGGATCTGCATGTGGACGAGGGCGGCGACCAGTGGGGTCATGGCGTGGGCCTGCTCACCTCTCTGTTGGAGAGCCATGGGGTGGCCATCCCCGTGACCTGCAGCCACAGCAGCAGCATGGCTCTGTTGCCGGAGCCCCTCCAGCGCAAGCTGGCCGAGCGCATGGCTGCCGTTGGGCTGGCGGTGGTGGCGCTGCCCAGCACGAACTTCTGGCTGCTCGGCCGCCGCCACGGCCTCACCGCGGCCCAACGGCCAGTGGCGCCAGTGCAGCTGTTGCAGCAGGCTGGAGTGGCGGTAGCCCTCGGCGCTGACAACGTGCAGGATCCCTGGTTTCCGGGAGGCGATTTCGATCCCCTCGAGCTCTTGCGGTTGGCGGGCCCCAGCGTGCATCTGGCCCCCTGGCAGCGCCAGGGCCTGATGCCCTTCACCAGCGTGCCGGCACGGTTGCTGGGGCTTCCGTGGGATGGGGTGGTGCGCCAGGGGGCACCGGCGGATCTGGTGGTGCTGGCGGCTTCCACCTGGAGTGAGCTCTTGGCCCGGACGCCCCAGCGCCGCGTGCTGCGGGCTGGGCAGTGGTTGCCACCCCCCCTGGCTCAGCAGCCCGATGCTCGCCTCGCCGCGCTTCCCTGATGGTCCTCATACCGTCCTTGCCCACCGCGCTCCCCCAGCCCCTGAGCCCCCCCGCCTCCGATGCCCAGCTGGAGGCCCTGGCGACCGATCTGCTGGCCGCGGGGCTCGCCCCCCTGCGCCAGAGCGCCCAACTGGAGGCCCTCTCAGCGGACGCCTTTGTGTATTCGCCGGTGCTGGCCCCCCTGTTGCAGGGTCTGCGGGCCCAGATGGGCGTGCGGGTGAGCAGCAGCGAGCAGGTGCTACGGGTGGCCGCGGCCTGCGCTCGCCATGGCGTGAGCCTCACGTTGCGGGGTGCGGGCACCGGCAACTACGGCCAGTGCGTGCCCCTGGCGGGAGGCCTGGTGGTGGACCTCACGGGCATGAATCGCCTGCTCCAGCTCGATGCCGCCACAGGGGTGTTTAGCGCTGAGCCGGGCATCCTGCTGGCCGATCTCGACCAGCAGCTGCAGGCCCATGGCCGCGCCCTGCGGCTGCTGCCCAGCACGGTGCGCAGCGCCAGCCTGGGGGGGTTCATCGCTGGCGGATCGGGCGGCATCGGCTCGCTGCGCTGGGGCTTCCTGCGGGATCCCGGGCATTTGCTGGGGCTGGAGATGGTGACCCTGGAACCCCAGCCTCGGCTGCTGCAGTTGGATGCCGCCGGCGCCCGGCCGCTGAACCACGCCTACGGCACCAACGGCATCGTGACCGCCCTCACCATGGCCAGCACCGCTGCGGTGGCCTGGGAGCAGCTGGTGTTGGAGTTTGCCCACTGGGATCAGGCCCTGGCTGCGGCCCAGGCGCTGCCGGCCTCGGCCCTGCAGCTCAATGCCCTGTGCCTGCTGGAGGCTGCGGTGGCGGCCCAGCTTCCCTGGCCCCAGGGCTGCCCTGAGGCCGATGGCCGCAGCCACCGGCTGCTGCTACTAGCGGCCCCCGATGCGCTGCTGGCCCTGCCGGCGCTGCTCACGGAGCAGGGCGGCGCCCTGGTGTGGCAGGCGCCCCAGGGCCAGAGCCGTGGCATCCCCTTGCGGGAGCTCACCTGGAACCACACCACCCTGCATGTGCGCAGCCGCGACCCCGGCTTCACCTACCTGCAGCTGCTGTTGCCCCAGCCCGAGGCACCGGCCCTGGCGGCCCTGCGGCAGCGTTGGGGCGCCGACCTGCTCTGGCACCTGGAGGCCGTGCGCAGCATGGGGAGCCAACGGCTGGCCTGTCTGCCCCTGGTGCGCTGGCGTGGGGCTGAGGCGCTGCAAGCCCTGATCGATCACTGCTGCGCCCTGGGCTGCGTGCTCTTCAACCCCCACGTGTTCAACGTGGAGGACGGCGGCCTCGGCGTGGTGGATGCCGATCAGGTGGCCGCCAAGGCGGCCTACGACCCCGCCGGCTTGCTCAATCCCGGCAAGCTGCGGGGCTGGTTGGAGCGTTAACAGCCCAGGCTGGACCGAGTGTCGGCGCCGGTGATCGGGTTGGTGCCGCTGGCGCTCTGGCAGAGCAGGCGCTGATCCACTCGGTCCAGCAGGGCATCCGTGAAATCGGCGTTCTCCACGTTGGCGCCCGTGAAACTGCCCCCCGAGGCGATCGCCCCCACCAGCACCGCGCCCCGCAGGTCGGTGTGGCTCATGTCGGTGCGGTCCATCAGGGCATCGGAGAGGTCGGCGCCGGCGAAGTTGGCCTCCGGGAAGGCCCCCTGGGTGAGGATCGCCCCGTGCAGGTTGGCGCCGGCGAAGTTGGCTCCCTTGCCCACGGCTCCGGCGAAGGAGGTGTTGGCGAGCTGCTGGCCGGAAAAGTCGTTGCCGCTCTGGTTGGTGAGGGTGTAATCCACCGTGTCCTGGAACAGGGCCCGATCCTGCAGGCCCACACCGGTGGAGGTGTCGAGGGCGAGGGCCGGAGCGATGGGCAGGCCGGCCAGGCTGCTCAGCACCAGGAACAGGCTCACGGCCAGGGCCAGCAGGCTGGATCGCACCATGGAGGCTGCGGCAAGAGGGCTGGGTTCAGTCTGGCGCGGGATCCAGCAGGGGCAGAACCTCGGCCACGAGATAGAGGGAGCCGGCCACCACCGGCAGGGCTTGCGATTGCACCAGCCAGCTGAGATCGGCGGCCAGATCGCCGCTGCCAGCGGCGATCTCCACGGCCTCAGGCCCTAGGGCCTGCAGGGCCTCGCGCAATGCGCTGGCACTCCAGCTGGGATGGTCCTGCAGCGGCACCACGCGCACCGCGTCACCGGCCCGCAGCAGCCTTCGCAGCAGATCCGGGGCGTCCTTGTGGCGTTGGCTGCCGATCAACCAGCGGCGGGGGCCCGGGTCATCCAGCTCCCTGCGCAAGGCCTCGGCCGCTGGGGGGTTGTGGGCACCGTCCACCATCAGAGGTTGGCCTTGAAAGCGGCGATGCTCCAGCCGGCCGGGCCAGCGGGCCTGGGCCAGACCCTGCAAGATGGCGGCCTCATCGATGGCCCAGCCCTGCTCCGCCAGGGCCTGAGCGGCCCCCACGGCCACGGCGGCGTTATAGCGCTGCAGCTCGCCTCGAAGCCCTAGCAGCGGGCCTCCGGCGCTGGCGGCAGTCAAGGGCTCCACCCAGCGCAGCGTGCACTGGCGTGCCTGGGCTACTTGGCGCAGCACAGCCTCGGCCTCAGGCGCCTGGGGCCCGCTCACCGCGATGGCGCCTGTGTGAAGCACCCCGGCCTTCTCGCCAGCAATGGCGGCCAGGGTGCTGCCCAGGTGTTCGGTGTGATCCATGCCGATGGCGGCCAAGGCCAGCACCTGCCGGTTCGAATGGGTGGTGGTGGCATCAAGACGGCCCCCCAGTCCCACCTCCAGCACCGCTAGCTCCACCCCCGCCTCCGCGAAGGCCACAAAGGCCGCAGCGGTGATCAGCTCAAACGGCGTGAGCTCGTGGCGCAGGGCCAGGGCCTGCATCCCGGCCAGATGCTCCCGCAACAGCTCGACTCCAATTAGGCCATCGGGCAGGCGGATGCGCTCACACCAGCTCAGCAGATGGGGGGAGGTGTAGAGCCCGGTGCGCAGGCCGGCGGCCGTGCCGATGCGCTCCAGCATCGTGCTGATGGAGCCCTTCCCGTTGGTGCCAGCCACCTGCACGGCCGCGAACTGCTCTTCGGGGTGGCCCAACTCCGCCAGGGCGTTCTGCAACCGTTTCAGCCCCAGGTCAACGCCCCGGTTGCTGAAGGGGGCGATCAGGTCGCCGAAGGGGTCGGGCGTTGGCATGCCAAAAGGGCCCGCTCCAGGCGTGCAATGGCCTCGCGGATGTGGCGGGGCTGGATGGTGAGCGGGGGCACGAAGCGCACCACGCTGGGCCCTGCGGGCACCAGCAGCAGCCCCTCGGCCATGGCCGCTTTCACCACATCGATGGCGGCGGGGCCATCACTGCGCAGCACTAGGCCCTGCAGCAGCCCCCAGCCCCGGGCGGTTTCGGCGATGCTGGGATGGCGAGCGGCCAGCTGAGTGAGTTGCTCCTGCAGCAGGGACCCCATGGCGGCCACGTGGGCCGGCAGCTGGCGGCGGGTGAGTTCCTCGGCCACGGTGAGCCCTGCTCGGCAGGCCAGAGGGTTGCCGCCGAAGGTGCTGGCGTGTTCCCCGGGCTTCAGATGATCCACGCGGGATTTCACCGCCAGGGCCCCGATTGGCATGCCTCCCCCCAGGCCCTTGGCCAGGGTGAGGGCATCAGGCTCCACGCCCAGTTTCTGGTACCCCCAGAGGCAGCCGGTGCGGCCCACGCCCACCTGCACCTCATCGAAGATCAGCAGGATGTTCTTCTGATTGCAGAGTTCACGCACCCGCCGGAAGAAGGCTGGATCGCCGGGGTTCACGCCGCCCTCGCCCTGCAGGGGTTCGAGCATCACGGCCGCCACCCGGGGGCCATTCGCCTCACAGCTGTGTAGTAGGGCCTCGAATGCTGTGGTGTCGTTGTAGGGGAAGTAGCGAAAGCCCTGCACCATGGGCTCGAAGCCCTGGTGGTACTTGGGCTGCCCGGTGGCGGTGACGGCCGCCAGGGTGCGGCCGTGGAAGCTGGCTTCAGCGGTGAGGATCAGGGGGCCATGGTCGCTGCTGCCGCCGATACCCCGCATGGTGTGGCCGTGCTTGCGGGCCAGCTTGATGGCGGCCTCGTTAGCCTCCGCGCCGGAATTGCAGAAGAACACCTTGTCGGTGCAGCTGTTGGCGGTGATCCAGGCCGCCAGGCGCTCCTGTTCGGGGATGCGGTAGAGATTCGAAACATGCTGTAGCTGCCGCAGCTGCTGGCCCATGGCCTTGCGCATGGCCCGGCTGCTGTGGCCGAGGGTGCACACCGCAATCCCGGCCACGCAGTCGAGGTAGCGCTTGCCGTTGCTGTCCCACACCCAGACCCCCTTGCCGCGCACCAGCTCGAGCGGAAAGCGCCCGTAGGTGTTCATCACGGCCGTCTCAGCCGGAGCCCGTTGCGGAGGGGCTGTGATGGGAGCGGTGGGACTCGAACCCACATGCCCGAAGGCGCTCGATTTTGAGTCGAGTCCGTCTACCAATTCCGGCACGCTCCCGCACGCCGACTCTAAAGGTTCAGCCCACGCGGCGAATCGATGCGCCAACGGCGTTGAGCTTGCCCTCGAAATCGGCATAGCCACGATCCAGGAATTCCAGGCCCTGCACGGTGGTGATGCCGTCTGCCGCCAGACCGGCCAGCACCATGGCGGCGGCGGCCCTCAGGTCGCTGCCCTGCACCGGCGCGCCGCTGAGGCGGCTCACGCCCTCCACGAAGGCGGTGTTGCCTTGCATGCGGATGGCGGCGCCCATGCGCTGAAGCTCGGCCACATGCTGCAGGCGGTTTTCGAAGATGTTCTCGGTGATCACGCTGGTGCCCTGGGCGGTGGCCAGCAGGCTCATGAAGGGCGCCTGTAGATCGGTGGGGAAGCCGGGGAAGGGCTGCGTGCGCAGATCCACGGCCTTGATCTGGCTGGCGTTGATGGTGAGGCCGGTGCCGTCGGCCTCCAGACGACAGCCCACTTCTTCAAGCTTGGTGAGCACTGCGCCGAGGTGTTCAGGTATCACCGGGGCCACCCGCAGGGTGGAGCGGGTGATGGCGGCGGCCAGTAGGAAGGTGCCCGCTTCGATGCGGTCGGGGATCACCGCGTAGTCGGCGCTGTGGAGCCGCTCTACCCCCACGATCGTGATGGTGGGGGTCCCAGCACCGCGCACCTTGGCGCCCATGGCCAGCAACAGGCCGGCCAGGTCCACCACTTCGGGTTCCAAGGCGGCATTCTCGATCACCGTCTCGCCATCGGCAAGGGCGGCGGCCATCATTAGCGTTTCCGTGGCTCCAACGCTGGGGCAATCCAGGTGGATGCGGCCGCCGGTGAGGCGATGCCCCCGTCCAGGCACCACCGCGGACACCACACCGTGCTCGATGGTGACCTGGGCGCCGAGTGCCTTCAGGCCTTTCACGTGTTCCACCACGGGGCGGGTGCCGATCTGACAGCCACCAGGCAGGGGAACGCGGGCAATGCCCAGGCGTGCCAGCAGCGGACCAATGCAGAAGAAGCTGGCCCGGAGGCTGTTCACCAGCTCGTAGGGAGGAGCTGATTGGTTCAGGCCCGAGCCATCCATCTCAACGCTGTCGCTGCCTCGGCGCACCCCAACCCCCAGAGAAGCGAGGATCTCGGCCATGCCCTGAATGTCCGTCAGAGGCGGCACGTTGCGCAGACGTAACGGCTCTTCCGTGAGCAGACAGGCCGCCATGAGCACTAAGGCCGAATTCTTGGCGCCACTCACCCGTAGCTCTCCCGCGAGGGTGCGGCCTCCTGCAATCTCAAGTTGAGGCGTGAGAATCTGCTGAGACGGGGCTACGGTCACTGTCATGGCGTCTTGCTGCCCGTCTTATGGGGCCCCATCTTGACGACGAAGCCTGAGACCGTCTAGACGGCCGGCCCCTGAACTGGCTTGTCCTGCCCCTGCTGTGCCCGGTGGGCCGATGGGGTACATTTTCGAAGTCGCGAGAGCGGCACGCCTCAAGTCGCTCAACGGCGGCTCGCTATGCGGATGTGGCGGAATTGGTAGACGCGCTAGTTTCAGGTACTAGTGGCAGCAATGTCGTGGGAGTTCAAGTCTCCCCATCCGCACTGATCTACCGGATCAAAAAGCTCCCCTCTCCTGCAGATGGGGAGCTTTTTATTGCCAAATTGACCACAGTCAACGATCTCTCTCCGCCTCTCTCCATGCTCGTTCTCAAGATCAGCAATGCCCCTGAAGTCGTGGCCTCCAAGCTGGGTAAGTTCCTCGAGGCCCTAACCCCCGACTCCTTCGACCAAGCCACCATTGAGGATGTGCTGATCAAGGAGTTGATCAAGAACCTGGCCGCCGAGGGGCTCAAGGGCGAGGTGGCGGCCGTGAAAGGTCTGGATCTGCAGGACAGCAAGCTGGTGATCGAAGAGACGTTGCATGTGCGCCGCCATCAACAGTTCTGATCCGCGCCGCTTGCCGCTGGAGCCCATTACCAGCCGACGCAACCCGCTGGTGGGGCGTTTTCGGGCCCTGCACCAGGCCAAGGGGCGGCGTGAGCAGGGACTGTTGCTGTTGGAGGGCACCCACCTGCTGCAGGAACTGCTGAAGCGGCAGTTGGCACCGGCCCAGCTCCTGGCCACCCCGGCCTGGATGGCCTGTCATGGCGATCTCTGGGAGCGCTTACCCGTGGCGGTGCAGCCGGTGGGTGAGGAGGTGCTGGCAGCCGTGGCCAGCACGGAGAATCCCGATGGCGTGGTGATGAGCCTGCCTGCAGCGGCGTTGCCCCAGGTTCAGGGTCCAGCTGATTTCGTGTTGGCCCTCGATCAGCTCCAGGATCCCGGCAACCTCGGCACCTTGCTGCGGACGGCCCTGGCGGCCGGCGTGCAACAGGTGTGGCAGGGGGGCGGTGCCGATCCCCATCAGCCCAAGGTGATGCGGTCTGCGGCCGGTGCTGCCCTGGCTTTGCCCCTGGCCAGGGAGCTGGAGCGCAACGGACTGATCGCTCGCCTGGAGCAGGCCCGCGCGGCGGGCCATCAGCTGGTGGCCACCCTGGTGGCTTCGGGACCTTCCTCCCCGTTTGAGCCGGTGCCCTACTGGCAGCTGGATTGGACCCGTCCCACCGTGCTGCTGCTGGGCAATGAAGGTGCGGGGCTGCACCCGGAGCTGGCTGCCCTGGCCACCCATCGGGTCACCATTCCCCACAGCGCTGCGGTGGAATCGCTGAACGTGGCGGTGTCGGCAGGGCCCTTGCTGCTGGAGCGCTGGCGTCAGCACCACGGGCCCGGCTGATCGGTTGGCTGTTGGGCTCCTGAAATCAGGGCCTGCGGCAGGAGAGAATGCCCCCCAACTGAGCACGGCCACGGTGAGCGACGCGACTTTCGATTACGACGTCATCGTGATCGGTGCCGGCTACGGCGGGTTCGACGCCGCCAAGCACGCGGCCGACCACGGCCTGCGCACGGCGATCATCGAATCCCGGGACATGGGTGGCACCTGTGTGAACCGGGGGTGTGTGCCCTCCAAGGCCTTGCTGGCTGCCAGCGGCCGCGTGCGCGAGCTGGCCGATGCCGAGCACCTCAAGGGCTTCGGCATTCATGCCGCCCCAGTGCGCTTTGAGCGCCAGAAGATCGCCGACCACGCCAATCAGCTGGTGGCCACGATTCGCGCCAATCTCACCAAGACCCTGGAGCGCGCCGGCGTCACCATCATTCGCGGTATGGGCAGGCTCGAGGGCAGCCAGCGGGTGGGTGTGCGCGAGATCAGTGGAGTGGATCGCGTTCTGAGCGCCCGCGAGGTGATCCTGGCCACCGGCTCGGATCCGTTTGTGCCCCCTGGCATCGAGACCGATGGCCGCACGGTGTTCACCAGCGACGAGGCCATCAGCCTGGAATGGCTGCCCCGCTGGATCGCCATCATCGGCAGCGGCTACATCGGCTTGGAATTCGCGGATGTGTATACGGCCCTCGGCTGTGAGGTGACCATGATCGAGGCCCTGGATCGGGTGCTGCCCACCTTCGATCCCGACATCGCCAAGATCGCCGCCCGCAACCTGATTGACGGCCGTGATATCGACGCCCGCTCCGGCGTATTGGCCCGCAAGATCACCCCCGGGGCGCCGGTGCAGATCGAGCTGGCCGACATGACCACCAAGGAGTTGGTGGAAACCCTGGAGGTGGATGCGGTGCTGGTGGCCACCGGCCGGGTGCCGTCCAGTAAGGGGTTGAATCTGGAGTCCTGCGGCATCGAAACCAACCGCGGCTTCATTCCCGTGGACGACCAGATGCGCGTGTTGGTGAACGGAGCTCCGGTGGCGCATCTCTGGGCCGTGGGCGATGTGACCGGCAAGATGATGCTGGCCCACACCGCTGCCGCCCAGGGCGCCGTGGCCGTGGACAACATTCTTGGACACCCCCGCAGCATTGATTACCGCTCGATTCCGGCGGCCACCTTCACCCATCCGGAAATCAGCTCCGTGGGCCTGAGCGAAGCTGATGCCAAGGCCCAGGCTGCCCAGGATGGGTTTGAGCTGGGCACGGTGCGTAGCTACTTCAAGGCCAACACCAAGGCCCTGGCTGAGCTCGAAAGTGATGGCCTGATGAAGCTGCTGTTCAACAAGACCACTGGTGAGGTGCTCGGCGCCCACATCTATGGCCTCCACGCCGCCGATTTGATCCAGGAGATTGCCAATGCGGTGGCCCGCCGCCAGAGCGTGAAGCAGCTGGCCAACGAGGTGCACACGCACCCCACCCTCAGCGAGCTGGTGGAAGTGGCCTACAAGCAAGCTGCAGCCGTGGTGGCCTGAAATGGAAATTCGTCGCCGTCCCCCCAATCCAGCCGTGAAGGTGGCGTTCCTGGAGTACGCCATCCCCCACGAGGATGCCGAACCGCGCCACATCCTGGAAAAGATTGTCTGGGAGAAGGATCGGGAAGTGGCCTCCGCCCGGGAGCGCGTCACCCTGGCGCAACTCAAGAAGCAGGTGGCCGAACTGCCGGCCCCCCGCGATTTCGTGGCGGCATTGAAGGCGTCCTGCCGGAAACCTGCCGTGATCGCCGAGGTGAAGAAGGCCAGCCCCAGCAAGGGTGTGATCCGGGAGAATTTCGATCCCGAGGCCATTGCCAAGGGCTATGCCGCCGGTGGGGCCAGCTGTCTCTCGGTGCTCACCGACAAGCAGTTTTTCCAGGGCGGCTTTGAGGTGCTGGTGCAGGTGCGCCAGGCTGTGGAGCTGCCCCTGCTTTGCAAGGACTTCATCCTCAGCCCCTATCAGCTGTACCAGGCCCGCGCCGCCGGTGCCGATGCGGCCCTGCTGATCGCCGCGATCCTCACCGACCAAGACCTGGCCTACCTGCTCAAGGTGGCCGGCAGCCTGGGGCTCACAGTGCTGGTGGAAGTGCACGACGCCGAGGAACTGGAGCGGGTGCTGGCGCTCGAGGGGGTGCAGCTGATCGGCATCAACAACCGCAACCTCGCCACGTTCCACACGGATCTGGCTACCACCGAACAACTCACCGCCCGCTATGGCGAGCAGATTCGCGCCAAGGGCTGCCTGCTTGTGAGTGAGTCGGGTCTGTTCAGCCGCGATGATCTCGATCGGGTGCAGAGTGCCGGCGCTGATGCGGTGCTGGTGGGCGAATCGCTGATGCGTCAGAACGATGTGACGGCGGCCCTCGAACGCTTGATCAGCGGCTGAGGGCCAGGCTCCGGGCTGTCGCTGGTGTGCTGCGCATAAAAAAGCCCCCGCCGTAGCGGGGGCTGCAGGAGCTGAGCTTGAAGGTGTTCCCAGGGGATCACACTTTGCGGGAGTAGAACTCCACCACCAGCAGTTCGTTGATCTCGAGGGCGACCCACTCGCGCTCGCACTTGCTGATCACCTTGGCGACCTGCTTGTTCTTGTCGAGCTCGAGGTGGGGGGGGATATTGGCCAGGCCTGGGAATTCCAGGTTGGTTTCAGCCAGTTTCTTGCTCTGCTTGCGCTCACGGATGGCGACCACATCGCCGGCCTTGCACTGGTAGCTGGGGATGTCCACGACGCGGCCGTTCACGGTCACGTGGCCATGGTTCACCAGCTGACGGGCACCGGGAACGGTGGGGCCGAAGCCGAGGCGGAAACAGACGTTGTCGAGACGGTTCTCGAGCAGTTTCAGCAGGTTGGTTCCGGTGGAACCCTCCTGGGCGCGGGCTTTCTTCACGTAGCGAACCAGCTGACGTTCAGAAATGCCGTAGTTGAAGCGAAGCTTCTGCTTCTCTTCCAGGCGGATGGCGTATTCGGAGCGCTTGCGACGGGCTTGGCCGTGCTGACCGGGGGGATAAGACCGCTTGGCGGACTTACGGGTGAGACCGGGAAGGTCTCCCAAGCGCCGCGTAATCCTCAGACGAGGGCCGCGGTAGCGAGACATGGAGAACGGGTATCGAGTTGATGCCGGTGCGGCTGGCCTGAGAGCATGGACACTCCCAGACCTTGGCCACGCCAGCAGGCGATCTTATCGGTTGGCATGACCCGCATCCTCCAGACGCTGCTGCTGGCCTTGATCGGCTTTTACCGCCAGTGGATCTCGCCGCTGCTGGGCCCCCGTTGCCGCTTCATTCCAAGCTGCAGCGCCTACGGCCTGGAGGCCATCGAGCGCCATGGGCCATGGCGTGGTGGCTGGCTCACCGCTAGGCGCCTCTTGCGCTGCCACCCCTTCACGCCCTGTGGCTGCGATCCGGTGCCCGATTGATGGCTCAGCCGCAACTGTTGCTCTACAGCCGCCAGGGCTGCTGCCTCTGTGAGGGTCTGGCGGAGCGCCTGCACGCCCTGCCAGGGGGTGTAGAGCTGGAGGTAATTGATGTGGATCGCGATCCCGGGCTGCAGCAGCGCTACGGCCTCGAGGTGCCGGTATTGGTGCTGCGCCATGCCGATGGCGCACTGCAGGAGCTGCCGCGGGTGTCACCACGGCTGGGGGGGGACGGCCTGGCGGTTTGGTTGCAGAGGAACGGATTTCCTGGCCAGGCGGCTTAGAACGGGCCCACTTCTGTTCACCGCTGGTCCATGACCCAGCTGCTCCATCCCCTGTTGCGCCAGGTGGGCCTGGCGGTGCCGCCGGCCCTTGAGAACAGTGCAGTGCAGAGTCTGAGCTGCGATTCCAGGCGCGTGGGCCAGGGCACCCTGTTCGTGGGTCTGCCCGGCACGGTTGTGGATGGCGGCAGCTTCTGGCCAGAGGCAGTGGCGGCCGGCGCTGTGGCGGTGGTGATCGGCCCGGCGGCAGCGGCGGCGCGGCCCCCGGCTGTTGGCGATCCCGTGCTGGTGGTGAGTGATCCCGTGGCACGCTGGGCCGGTCTGCTGGCGGCTGAGTTCTGGCAGAACCCCAGCCAGCGGTTGCGCTTGATCGGTGTGACCGGCACCAACGGCAAAACCACCACCACCCATCTGATCGAGCATCTGATCGGTTGTTGTGGCACCCCTGCGGCTCTGTTCGGCACCCTGGTGAACCGCTGGCCGGGTCAGAGCGTCACCGCCCAGCACACCACGGCCTTTGCCGATGTGCTCCAGGCCCAGCTGGCCAAGGCCGCCGAGGCGGGAGCCCAGATCGGGGCCATGGAGGTGAGTTCCCATGCTCTGGATCAGCAGCGCATCAGTGGCTGCCAGTTCGCCGGGGCGATTTTCACCAACCTCACCCAGGACCACCTCGATTACCACGCCTCGATGGAGGCCTATTTCGAGGCCAAAGCCAAGTTGTTCCAGGCGCCTTTGCTGGAGCCTGATGCCGCCGCTGTGGTGAATGTGGATGATCCCTGGGGCACGCGCCTGGCCGAACGGCTCGGTGCCCAGTGCTGGCGCAGTTCCCTCGAGCCGGGCAGCACCGCTGAACTGCGCATGGAGCAGCTGGTGTTCAGCGCCGATGGCGTCAGCGGCATCCTGGTGAGTCCGATGGGGTCGGGGGCGTTCCGCTCTCCCCTGCTGGGCCGCTTCAACCTGATGAATCAGTTGCAGGCGGTGGGCAGCCTGCTGCAGCAGGGGCTTCCCCTGGCGATGCTGCTGGAGGGGCTGGCCAGTTTTCGTGGTGTGCCGGGCCGGATGGAGCGGGTCACCGCCGGCCGGCCAGGGGATGGCGCCGCCGCTCAGCCTGCGGTGCTGGTGGATTACGCCCACACTCCCGATGGCTTGAATAGTGCCCTCAATGCCTGCCGGCCCTTCGCCCAAGGCCAGCTGATCTGTGTGTTCGGTTGCGGCGGTGACCGCGATCGCGGCAAACGACCGCAGATGGGGGCCATCGCCGCCCGCCTGGCGGATCGCGTGGTGGTGACCTCCGACAACCCTCGGACGGAGGACCCCGCCCAGATCCTGGCGGATGTGGTGGCTGGCATTCCCGCCGATACCGCTCTGGTGGTGGAAGCCGATCGGGCCGCCGCCATTGCTGCCGCCATTGCCCAGGCCGCTCCGGGGGATCTGGTGCTGATCGCCGGCAAGGGCCATGAGGACTACCAGATCCTCGGCACCCGGCGGGTTCATTTCGACGACCGCGAGGAGGCCGAAAAGGCGCTGCGCACGCGCCTGGCCCAGGGCTGAGCTGGGCGGTTGCAATGTACAAAATCCCCACGATTGTGCAAAACGTGCACTGTTGGTCGTTGGGATGTGTGCCGTTGGAGGGTGTGGCTTGACGCTTCGTTTCGAGATGTTGTGAGCCTGAGGACTGTTCTCTAGGGAAGCTCTGGAAAACCCCAGCGATCCACGGGACAATGGTGCTGTGATCACAGGCCAGGACTGGATTGATGGGTGGCAAGCAGCTCGGCTTCTCGGACTACGAGCTGACGACGGCCAAAAA
>NZ_JAGQBW010000007.1 GCF_024345835.1 Synechococcus sp. HJ21-Hayes
TGATCAGATCGAGATCGGTTGCGGCAGAAACGCTTTGGAGCACTGAGAGGGGGCAATTCCACCGATCTCACCCCATGCTCGCAGCCATTGCAAGAATGCCTGTGACACACTTTGAATCAGCCCTGCCATGCCCGCCCCTTGATCTGCCCATCTCGGCGTTCAAGCATCGCTGCACCCGCGAGGATTCCTTGATCCGCTGCTGTGACCAGCTTCAGCATTCGGTGCCACGAGTGCCCCCTTTGCAAAACCCGCATAATCTGATCGGATCGGCAGTCGAGGGGTCCTCTGGCTTCAACCGCATGGCTCGTCCGCTTTCGCCCGCGTCTTGCCCGCGTCAATGCCAGAGCACGCTGGTTGACGCCTGAAGGAGCCTTTTCGAGCGATTCGACCAAGGCTCTGGTTGTCTCGACTCCTCAGGCTGCAGCAGAGCGGCTACAGGCCTTTGTGGAACTCAAGGGCTGGCCGCTACGAGCGGTGGAGCGTTTCGCGCTTGTGGCGGCAGATCACGTTTATGTTTGTGACAAACAAAAAGACCCGGAGACGAATCTCCAGGCCTTGCCTACATGACTTATGAAGTGACTTACTCCTGTCTCGGATTTCCCGTCGCTTCTCCCAGAGCGACTGCAGTGCAACCGATCTGACTGAGTCCCCTCAGTTCTCCGGTTTGGCCAGCGGCATCAGGCACTTGTCGGAGTCGCAGCCTGCGGGGCCGGCTTCCATCAGTTCGCCGCTGTCGTAGCGCTGAAGCGCCTCGAAGAAATCGGCGGTGCTCCTGCGGAACATCACATCCGCCTGTAGCCGTTCATAGGTGGTGTGATCGATGGGCTCGAAGGGCAGGCGCGGGAAGGTGGCGTTGGCATCAAAGCGGGCCAGCAGCGCCGCTGAGATGTAGCCCTCACCCTGCTCAATGGCCTGGTGAATGGCATCAGCCAGGGGCTCGATTTCGTTCTCGCGGAACTCCACGGTGGCGGAGGTGTTGTGGGCCGTGTAGTGCTTCTGCACCTGCATGTAGAAGTCGAACTGGGCTATGGCGGAGAAGTTGTTGATCTCCACCTGATCGGCACCCGGGATGTTGGCCCAGCTCACTTCCGTTGGGATTTCCACCAACCACTCGGTGCAGCGGGGATCAAAGGGATCGTCCAGCAGGCGGCCTTGCTCATCCTTATCGCTCTGGGACGGCACGATTGTGTAGCCGTAGTCCATACAGGCCAGGGCCACCGGATCGTTCTTGCGGAACGTGATGCGGCGGATGAAACGCTGGGCCTTGGGGGGGTGCCAGCCGGGGGAGGCGCCGGTGAGCAGGCTCTTGGTGCCGGCGGGCTGCACGGTGGTGCAGCGGTTGGGGCGGCGCAGGCCGTGGTGATCGCAGTAGTCCCACACCGCCTTGTTCACGATCTCCTTCCAGCGCCCCAGGTATTCGGCTTCCTTGGCCTTGAAGGCGATGCCTTCAGCGGTATTGGGGCGCCCGGCCTCCCACCACTTCAGCCAGGGGGTGCCAAAGGCATGAACGAAGAAGTCGAACAGACCGGTGAAGCTCACGCCCACGATCGGATCCCAGGCGCGGCTTTGGCGGTAGCGCTCCACCTCGAAGCGGTGGTTGAGCAGGCAGGCCACCGCCAGGCCGCCAGCGGTGAAGGCTTCTTCCTGGGCCACCAGGTCGTCGGGGTCGATGCGGTTGAGGTGAATCTCCGCGAGGTTGCAGTGGAAATCGGCGCCCAGGATTTCGCCGCAGGGGTTAAGGCCGTAGCGGCCGAGGCGGTGCTCCAGTTCGGCGCCGCTGATCTCCGGGTGGTGGGTCGTGAGCCAGCGGCCCGCTTCTTCGCGGCCCTGATCCACGTAGATCTCGATGAATTCGCTGCGCAGCTCGGGGGTACAGAGCAGGTCTGCGTTGGAGCGTGCAATTGCCTCAGGAGCGAATTGGATGGCCCCCTCCCCGCTTTGGAATTGCTTCATCACCGCCTCGAGCACCGTGGCGCGGTCGGGGCGGGTGTGGAACACCCGGGTGTGGTTGGCCATGCGCAGGGCATCGCGCTCGGGGTCGATGCGCCAATTGCCGTCGGCGTCCTGTTGCCAGAGATTTTCCTTGGCCCCGGCGGCTGAGAGGTCGTCCGCGGCGAACTGGCGCATGCCGGCACTGCGGCGGATGTTGCCAGCCACGATGGTCACGGCAGCCTCATCGATCAGCAGGCAGCACTCCACGGAGGTGAGCTGGCGGCCCCGGGCCCGGTTGAGGATCTCAGCCACGCGGCCGTAGAGGTCCTTCAGCTTCACAGGGTTGGCCATGCCGCCGAAGCCCTTGAGGGTTTCGCCCACTGGGCGCACATCCGAGAGGTCCACCGAGATCTCGATGGGGGTGGTTGCATCCAAGCGCTCATCGCTGCACAGCTCGAGCAGCAGCTGGTAGCTGTCTACCCAGCCGCGGCGGGTGTCGCCAACCTTGATGTGAACCCGGTTGGCCTCGATGGTGTGGCTGGTGTGCTCCTGGCGTTGGCCTGCTGGGGTGGCACCGATGTTGCTGACGCCCGTGATCACCAGTTCGTTGCGGATCGCCGGCAGCCGCGAGATCAGGTGCGGTTCGATGATGGCCCCGGTGCCGCACCCCATCATCGCCAGGTCCATCATCAGACCAAAGGCTTCCCAGTCCACCAGGTTGGTGGAGGTGCAGTTATAGGCCCCGGAGAAGTTGTGCTCCTGCTCGATCCAGGGGGTGCCGCCGATCCACAGCCAGCGGCCTGAAGGCAGGGCCATCTGTTTCTGTTGCATCCTCCGCAGCAACTCCACTTCCTGCTGGTTGAGGTTGCCCAGCTTGCGAAGCCCCTCAAGGTTGCGTTCGCCCACCTGATGCCAGCTCTCACGCCCTGAATCGGTCTTGCGGCTGTAGGTCCGGTAGAACACCGGGTTGGCAGCTGGCGCGGTGGCCGGAAAATCGAGCCGGGGGCCGTTCAGGGCACTGCTGGAAACGGTATTGCCCTGAACAGTGTTGCTAGTACCAGTGTTGCTGGTGATGGTGCTTGGGCCGGGAACGGACAGGGTCACCGTGGGCGTTTCACTAGGCATTGGAGCAACCTTAACGCCACCAGTGGGGTGTGCAAGCAGCGGTTGCCACCATTGGCGGGGGAGGATGGGCTTCAGGGCCCTAGGGCTGTTCTCTGTCTGTGTCTGCCATGGATCGCGTCTGTGAGCCCGAATTGATGGATGAGGCGGAGCAGGCCCAGGCCTATGCCCAGGCCGATTTCTCCGTCGGTGATCAGGCTCTGGTGGAACGCCTGGATCAGATCTTCCCCGCCGGACTGGGGGCGCGGCTGTTGGACCTGGGCTGCGGGCCCGGCAACATCAGTTTTCTCCTGGCCGAGCGCCATGGCCAGGCCACGGTGCTGGGGGTGGATGGTGCGGAAGCGATGCTCGCCCTGGCCCGGCAGCGGTTGCGGGAGCAGCCCCTGTTGGAGGGTCGGCTTAGTTTCCAGCAGGCTTTGCTTCCCTGCCCAGAGCTGGCCGGTGGGTTCTCAGCCGTGGTGAGCAACAGCCTGCTGCATCATCTGCACAACCCCCAGGTGCTTTGGCAGGCGTTGCGGCAGTTGGGAGCCCCAGGTACCTGCATCTATATGAAGGATCTGCGCCGTCCCGGCAGCAGTGCCACGGCCGATGAGTTGCGTCAGCGCTACCTGGCAGAGGCGCCGCCGGTGCTCCAGCGCGACTACATCGCCTCCCTGCATGCAGCGTTTCGCCCCGAGGAAGTGGAGCTGCAGCTGGCCGCCGCCGGACTCCATAGCCTGCGGGTGGAGCCCCTCGAGGATCGCTACCTCGAGGTGTGGGGCCAGCTGACCTGAGGGTCTAGGCCCGCTGCAGCCCCACCTGTCAGGCTGGCCCGATGACCAGCACTACGCCCCACACCACCGCTAGCGCCGCCAGTCCTGAACTCGCGGCTCTCGCCGAGGCTGTGGGCCGGCGCCGCAATTTCGCGATCATTTCCCACCCGGACGCCGGCAAGACCACCCTCACGGAGAAGCTGCTGCTCTATGGGGGCGCGATCCAGCAGGCCGGTGCCGTGAAGGCCAAGGGCGAGCAGCGCAAGGTGACCTCCGACTGGATGGAGCTGGAGAAGCAGCGCGGCATCTCGATCACCTCCACCGTGCTGCAATTCGACTACTCGGGCAGCACCATCAATCTGCTGGATACCCCTGGCCACCAGGACTTCTCCGAGGACACGTACCGCACCCTGGCGGCCGCTGATAACGCGGTGATGTTGGAGGACGCGGCCAAGGGCCTCGAGCCCCAGACCCGCAAGCTGTTTGAGGTGTGCCGCATGCGGCGCATCCCCATCTTCACCTTCATCAACAAGATGGACCGGCCGGGCCGGGAGCCCCTCGAGCTGCTCGATGAGATTGAGCAAGAGCTGGGCCTGGCCTGCTGGCCGGTGAATTGGCCCATCGGCAGTGGCGATCGCTTCCGCGGGGTGATCGATCGCCGCACCCAGGAGGTGATCCTGTTTCAGCGGGCCGAGCGGGGCAAGCAGAGCGAGGAACAGCGGATGTCTGCGCAGCAGGCTGCCACCAGTGGCCTGGTGGAACCAGACCTGCTGGCTACGGCCCTTGAGGAGCTGGAGCTGTTGGATGGGGCCGGGGCCAACCTCGATCTTGAGCTGGTGCATGCCGGCGAGCTCAGCCCGGTGTTCTTTGGCTCTGCCATGACCAACTTCGGCGTGCGGCCCTTCCTGGATGCCTTCCTGGAGCTGGCCCAGAAGCCGGTGGCCCGCACCAGCAGCGCCGGCGAGGTGGATCCGATCCGTCCTGGCTTCAGTGGCTTTGTGTTCAAGCTGCAGGCCAACATGGATCCCCGCCACCGCGACCGTGTGGCCTTTGTGCGGGTGTGCAGCGGCAAGTTCGAGAAGGACATGACGGTGCAGCACGCCCGTACCGGTAAGACGATCCGCCTATCGCGTCCCCAGAAGCTGTTCGGCCAGGATCGTGAGGTGGTGGAGGACGCCTATCCCGGTGATGTGATCGGCCTCAACAACCCCGGCATGTTCGCCATTGGCGACACCCTCTATTTCGGCCCCAGGGTGGAGTACGAGGGCATTCCCTGCTTCAGCCCTGAGATCTTTGCCTGGCTGCGCAACCCCAACCCCTCCGCCTTCAAGAGCTTCCGCAAGGGGGTGAACGAACTGCGCGAGGAGGGGGCGGTGCAGATCCTCTACGACACCGACCAGAGCAAGCGCGATCCGATCCTCGCGGCCGTGGGCCAGTTGCAGCTGGAGGTGGTCCAGTATCGCCTGGAGAATGAATACGGCGTGCAGACCCGCATCGAACCCCTGGGCTTCTCCGTGGCCCGCTGGGTGGTGGGCGGCTGGCCAGCTCTGGAGCAGGTGGGCCGCATCTTCAACTGCAAGACCGTTCGCGATGCCTGGGACCGGCCGGTGCTCCTGTTCAAGAACGGCTGGAACCTCAACCAGCTGGCAGAAGACCACCCCGATCTGGAGTTGAGCGCCGTGGCCCCGGTGGTGAGCGGCGTGGAGCCGATTGCCCTCTAGGCCTTCTCAGTAGGGGTTGCCGTCCCACGGTCGCCCCACGGCCTCGCCAGACTTCTTTACAACGAAAGGTCACAGCACCTGTCATCCCGATGGCGAGACCTCTCTGGCTGGTGCGGCCCCGTGCAGACGGGGGCTGCGATTACGTCAACTTCGTTCCTGGTGGCTCAAGCGTGGAGATGCGGGAGGGCAGCCACCTGCCGCCGCAGATGCCCCTGCTCAAGCGCCGGTGCTGGCTGCGCACCGAAGAGGCCGAGCTTCAGCGCCGCCGTCTGCAACAGGAAGCTGGCTATCACCACAGTGAGCCCCTGTTCTGAGCTGCGCCTCGATACGCTCGATTCACGTTGCCACGCTGTGGGCTTGCAGGCATGAACCAGGGAGCTGATCCAGCGGCCGGTGGCGCTCTGCCATCCCCTTACGAGCGCCTGGGAATCAGCCCGGACGCCAGCTTCGACGCTGTGCAACAGGCCAAGCGCGACCGGCTCTCTGAGTTGGGGGACGATCCCCAGGCCCGGGCCCGTGTGGAGGCCGCCTACGACGCGGTGCTGATGGACCGGCTGAAGGAGCGCCAGCAGGGCAAGGTGAGTTCAGCGGCCCTCAACGCCTCCCAGCGGGAAGCCACACGGCCGGCCCTGGCCAGCCCTCCCGTGCGGCCCAGTCTGCCGGCCATGCCATCGCTGCCCTCTCTGCCACGACCGAAGTTTTCGGTTCCGAGCCTGGAGCTGGCCATGGGCCGCGAGCGCTGGTTTCCCCTTGGGGTGGGTGCTGTGTTGGTGGCGTTGCTGCTGCTCACCCCCGCCACCTCCGCAGAGCTGTTGCTGGCCCTTGCCACGGTGATGACCGCCGTGAACCTGCAGCGGCGCAATGGCAAGTTCCTGTCGGCAGTGGGCTGGAGTTTCCTGCTGCTCAGCGTGGGCCTGGTGCTGGGGGGCCTGCTGGTGCGGGCCATAGATCCCTCCCTCCCCCTGGGCCTGCCCTTGGCCCCGTCTCAGGTACAGAGCTTGCCGCCCCTAGTGCTGCTGATCCTGGGGGCCCTGCTGCTCGCCTGAGTTAGGCCCCCGCAGTGCTGAGTCCGTCAACCAGCTCCTGCAGTTTGTCACCATTCACTGCATGGATCTCATGGCAGGAATGGCGCTGCAGTAGCAAGATCCAGCGTGCCATGAGAGGTCTCACGAATTGCCTCTGACTGGAGAACTAAACGTCGCCGAGTCCACCTGAGATCTTCAGGATTTCTGCGAACATCATTGCCTGGAGCGCTGGAGCGCTGGAGCGCTGGAGCGCTGGAGCGCTGGAGCGCTGGAGCGCTGGAGCCGTCAGGGGAGCGTAACCAGTCCTCGCCCTCACGGCCGTGGTGTTTCTGTTCTTGCTTGTCATCGCTCCACATTCCGGCAGTTCAGCTCACAAGATAGCGATTAGGACTTGCTTTTGGCAGGTGCCTAGGCGAGGGAAAACTTGCGATCAGAGGTATATCTGAGGCATTGTGAAGCTTTTTTGGTTCAGCCAAGGAGAATTCAGGCTTGCGGTCCAATCTCCTGTTTATGACATGTCGGCCCAACTCTCTTTCATTCAGTGAAAGTTCTCCAAACCGCTATTCTGCTTGGATTGCTGGGAGCCCCAGCACCTCTCTTGGCGGCACCCACTGGCTCAGCTGACATCGAAGCAAAAGGAAGTGCGCCAACCTTTTGCAATATCAGCAACGATGGCGGTGTTGTTTCCATGTCGATCTCTCCCGAGGGAGACAGTCTCATTGGTGATGGAAAGTTTAGCTATGTTGCCAATGGCAACTCCAAGGTGGTTCTGAGTGCGGTCTCTCAGACGTCTCCCGAAAGAGCTGCTCCATCGTCGCCACGTATTGAACTGGCAGATCTCGTGGCCAACAGTTCAGGTAGCTCAAGTGCTGACAGTAAGGAGTCGGGTGGTGTGATCAGAAAGGTCGGTGCCATTACTGCTTCAATTAAGCAGAATAATGCAGCGCGGCTCTTGACCGCAGGTGACTATGCCCTTCAAGCTACTGCGACCTGCACCTCTCTCTGATCGATGAGGCTATTTCTTCTGCTATTAGCAGTTCTGTCGTCTGGGCATGCATATGCCCAGACTGCTTTTCTTGAGAAAAGAGAGTTCACTGCCAAGAGTGGCACGGTGCGGGTCAAGATGGCTGTCTCCCACACGCGCAAGACCGCGGCCGAGCTCACGGTGCGATTGAAGGGGCCTGGAAAAGATGAGAGCACCCCTGGTGCAGTCCTAACTCAGGATGTGGTCATTGTACCAAGTCAGTTCAAGATACCGCCCAACAAGGTGAGGAGGCTGTCTATCAGCTTTCGTCCTGAACTTGCCACACGAACTCCCTATTTCGCATGCGTCCTTTATCAGCCGCCCGTCGAGCGAATGGACCGTGGACCGCAAGCTGGTGGATCTATGCTGTTGGCTACGGAATCATGTTCTCGTTTTTGGGTGGTCCCTTAGTGGCTGGAGAGCGGCTTGAGCTGGATAGCTTTTCTGCTTATCCTCCTCAACCAAAGATCGAGCTAGATCTCGATGATGGCAGCACGTGTGCTGTAACAGATCGCGCTCCGCCAACGTTGGTGTTCTACGGTAAGCAGCTCAACAGCATTGATCAGCCGAGAGGAAGTGCGTTGGGAATGAAAAATGATTTCGGCGGCGGAGTCGCCCTTGTAATTCCACTCGGTGGAACAGAATTCAAGCAAAAGTGTTCAGGCTTGCTGCAACTTCAAGAAGGTAGAGCCAAGATGGCCTTGGCAAATCAGATGCTTGAGGCAGGTCAGCTTACCGAGGCTGACATGAAGAAGCTTGTTGAAAGGATGCGCCTGGTTCTTGGAATCTAGCTGCACTGATAGCAGGGTTGCCCTGGTTTCGTGGATAAGGCCCACTGCTGTTGACTTCTGCACTTCTGGGCGGGTGGCAGCCCTTCGGAAGGGCTCCAGTGGAGGCGTTCCAAAGGGAGCCGGATGACAGTGCAGTCCAGCACGACAAATCCATGGCTCCGCCGGGCTAGCTCCTTTGATAGCTCGTGAAGCCGACCTCGCCTGTTGTCCCAGCGGGTTCGCGGCGGCTCAATCATCATCAGATCACCAAGCTGCAATTCAAGCGTTGGGTGCATGGAACTCGTGCATCACCACACCTGAAAGTCAGTGCAGCCAGTGCGGTAAGAGTACTGCGTGTCGTTGAACGCGGTGAAGAGATAACGGCAACTGTTCTCTACGTGATCTGGTTGGCTTCTGCGCTCTTGGAGCTCTTTTTTTGCAACTGGCTGCCACAAGCTGTTGGTTGTGAGAAGTCAGGCGGTGACAGGATCTAGCTCATCAATCAGCTCTTGTAGCTCCTCGGCACCCACCTCATAGATCTCATTGCAGAAGTGGCAGGTGAGTTCCGCCTTGCCATCTTCCTGCAGGATGTCGCTGAGTTCGGTGCGGCCCAGCAGTTTGAGGGCGTTCACGCTGCGCTTGCGGCTGCAGGGGCAGTGGAAGTGCACTTCCTGCTGGGCCTCGGCATCCTCGAGCAGTTGGGGATCGAGGTCAGGAAATATATCTTCCAGCAGGGCTTGCAGGTTGCCCTCGCATTCCGCCAGTCGTTGGCTGAAGCCGCTCACCTCGCGGCAGCGATCCTCCAGAAGAGCCACCAGGGCCGGTTCCCGGGCGGCCTTGGGCAGCACCTGCACCAGCACCCCTCCGGCGTGACGTACACCGCTGCTATCGAGCTGTTCGCCCACAAACACGGCGGAGGGGGTCTGTTCGGAGTGCAGTAGGTAGGAGGCCACGTCCTCGCCGATGCCGCCGCTCACCAATTCCACCGTGGAGCTGAACGGTTCTCCTTCCCCTAGATCGCGCACTACGTGCAGGTAGCCGGTGCCGGCGGCCTGTTTGAAATCGAAGTGGGGGGTGCCATCGCTATCGCTCACCAAGTTGAGTTCGAGGCCCGGGTTGCCCACATAGCCGCGCACCCGGCCATCCCGGCCTGCATCCACCATCAGGCCTCGCAGGGGGCCATCCGAGGCAATTCGCAGATTTACCCGGCCGTGGGTCACCTTCATCGAGCTGGCCAGCAGTAGGCCAGCCGTCATCGCCCGCCCCAGCAGGGCGGTGGTGAGGAAGGAGAGCTGGTGGCGCTGGCGGGCGTAGCGCAGGCACGTGGTGGTGCTCACGGCCACCAGACGAATGCCGCCCCCGGCAGCGGTTGCGCGCACCAGTTGATCTCGCATCCCGCCGCGTGCTCCTCGGATCCAGTCAGGGCACTGTATTCAGCGCCGCCGGCACATCAGCGCATTTGGGCCAGCAGCCCCTCCTCCAGCCGCCAGGCCCGGCCGGGTTCCACCAGCCCATCGAACAACTCCGGCTCGTGGGTCACCACCAGCAGCACCCGGTCGCGGCTGAGCGCTCCCAGCAGTTGCAGTACCTCGTCGCGCACCGACCAGTCGAGGCCGGCGGTGGGTTCATCCAGTAGCAGCACCTGGGGGTTGCGCAGCAATTGCACCGCCAGGGCTAGGCGCCGCTGCTGGCCGCCACTGAGCCGTTCGGGCGCCTGTTGCAGCGGCACCCCCTGCAGACCCACCTGGGCGAGCACCGCTTCCACCTGCTCCGATGGCAGGCGGCGCTGGCCCAGTTTCAGTTCCTGGCCCACGGAGAGGCCGAGGAAATGGCGTTCCGGGAACTGGAACACGAGCCCGCACAGCCAGCGCCGCTGGCGAGCGTTGAGAGCTTCGCCTTTCCAGAGAATTGAGCCGCTGCTGGGATCCGCCAGGCCGCAGATCAGGTCCAGCAGGGTGGTTTTCCCCGACCCACTGCGCCCGGCTACCAGGGCCGGGGCCCCGGGTTCCAGCGCCACGCTGGCACCCCGCAACACCGGTTCAGGGGCGGTGGCGGCCTGGTAGTGAAGGGATCGGAGCTCGAGCATCCGCGCTGCTGTGCCGGCCTTCAGTGGCCCGATGGCGGTCCCAGCATGTTTGATGGGGGCAAGCCTCGCTGGGCGGATGCACGATCTGATGGAGTGGCTCTGATGGACTTGGGTTGGAAGGGCTTGGTTTGATGCAGATCCAGTTTCGCGAATTCGATCCCTTTAACTGCTGGATTTGGCTGCGCTTCTCCAATCCCCCTGGCCAGGGGGAGCGCAGCTACGTGGAAACGGTGTTTGATAGCTGGTTCTTCCTCGGCAAGCTCGGCGGTTTCAATGCCGAGAACCTCCAGGTGCACGAGGAAGGTGCCGATGTGAGCTGGATGGCTTACGACGGCGAGGACGCGGAACGGGCCATGCCGGCCCTGATGCACAACATGGGCGAGATGGAATACCTGGACGACTGGGCCCGGTGCTGGCTCGATCTCGGCACCAGCGATGCCGTGGGCCTCGATGTGTTGATCAACACCCTGCGCCAGCTCAATTGCGATGTTGTTCAGATCGAGGAGCTGTTGATCGGCGGCATCAACGAGGACTGGCCCGTGGAGCACCACCCCGACAGCCTCTTCCCCCAGGCTGGTGATCTGGACGCCGACGCCTGAATGGCCCAGGAGCGGCGCCGGCTGCTGATCGCCCCGGAGCGTCTCACCGCGGCGCCGGATGGCTCCGTGGTGCTCACGGCAGACGAGAGCCGCTATCTCACCCGGGTGCTGCGCCTGGCCCCGGGCGATGGCTTGGCCATCACCGATGGTGGGGGCAATCTCTGGGAGGCTCGCCTGCAGGGGCGCGATCGGGCCTTGCTGGAGCAGCCTTTGCAGGCACCGTTGCAGCGGGCGGCACCACCGCGGCCGGAACTGGTGTTGGCCGCCGCCGTGGTGAAGCGGGATTACGACGTGGTGGTGCGGATGGCGGTGGAGCTGGGGGTGGATCGGTTTCAGCCCCTGATCGCTGAGCGCACGGCTGTGCTGGGCCAGCTTAAGGTCGAGCGCTGGCGGGCGATTGCCCGCGAAGCTGCGGAACAGTGCGAGCGGCTGTGGCTGCCGCAGGTGGCTGAGCCTCAGTCGGCATGCCAGGCGATGGTGGCCGCCGCCGCCGCGCCCCGCAGCCTGCGGCTGTTGGCCACCACCCGCCGGCCGGGATTGGCCAGCCTGCAGGAGGTGCTGCTGCAGCAGCAGCTTGATCAGCCACCCAATGCTCTGTGGCTGGCCTGCGGCCCCGAGGGGGGCTGGAGTGATGGGGAAGAAGCTGAGGCCGAACTGCAGGGTTGGATCCCTGTGGGTTTGGGGCCACGGATCCTTCGCAGTTCCACGGCCGCGGTGACCGCTCTCGGCCTAGTGAGCAGCTGGCGCCATGGGTGCTGGAGCTGCTGAACCCCCAGCCAGGCCCTTCAGCTCACTTCTTGCCGAACAGGCTGCCGGCCATGGCCTTGAAGCCCGCCAAGTTGGCGCCACCGCTGCGGCGACGCATCGGCAGGGCACCGCCGGCGGTGACGAAATCCGGGGCAAAGGTGGCGTTGTTGATGGCTGGCCGGGCCGCATCGGCGGCCGCCAGTTCAGCGGCAATGGCCTCGGCAGTGGTGAGCACGTTGGTGCCGGCAGTTGGTGCTGGCGCTGGCTCGGCGGGTGCAGGTGTGGTTTGTGTTGCGGCCTCGGCCTTCACAGTGGCTTTGGCGGGAGCTTTCTGCACGGGAGCCACCACGGCGGCCGTTTGCGGGGCCTTCTCGTCGAGGTTGAGGAAGAACTTGCCCTTGAGGTTGAAGACCATGGCGCCGATCTTGAAGCCGATGGGGGGATTATCTGTTGCCGGCAGGGGCTTCTGGTCCTCCCCTTAGGGCAGTGCAACATGCTCGGTTGTTGTGCGACCTCACCCCATGCTGCCGATCCTGGTGCTGGCCTCGCCGGAGCGGCTGTGGCACTGGTTGCTGGCCCTGCTGATCAACGCCGTGTTGATCGCCCTGGCCCAACGGCTGCCGCTGCTCACCAAGCGGGGATGGGTGCATGCCGGCCTCCTGGGCACCCTGCTGCTTGGATCCCTCGATTGGCCTGGTTGGTGGGCGGTGGTGCTCTACCTGCTGCTCGGCTCCCTGGTGACCAAGCTGGGCTTCAGGCGCAAGCAGGACTTGGGCCTGGCTGAGCCCCGTGGTGGTCAGCGGGGGCCTGAGAACGTGTGGGGGTCTGCGGCCACCGGTGCCACCCTGGCCTTACTCACCGTGCTGCCCTCTGCGCCGACTCCGCTGCTGTTGATCGGCTTTGCGGCCAGCTTCGCCGCCAAGTTGGCCGACACCTGCGGCAGTGAGATCGGCAAGCGCTGGGGCCGGCACACCCTGCTGATCACCAGCCTGCGCCCTGTGCCCGCCGGCACTGAGGGGGCAATCAGCCTCGAGGGCACCGCCGCCAGCGCCGCGGGCAGTGCCCTGATGGCCTTGGTGATGCTGCAGCTCGGCTTGCTGGCTGGGGGCGGCGCCTGGCTGCTGGTGGCCCTGGTGGGTCTGGTGGCCACGTTGATCGAGAGCCTGATCGGCGCCACCCTGCAGCCCCGTTTTCGCTGGCTCACCAATGAGTGGGTCAATGCGCTGCAGACCCTGATCGCTGCCCTGCTAGCCATGCTGGTGGCCGTCGGGCTTGGGCTGGCCTAGGTGCTGAGCAGGGCAGGCTCCAGCTGCTGTTGCAGTTGGGCCATCAGCTCCTCGCAGCGCCGCTGGGTCACCTTCGCGCTCCAGCCCAGCTGATTCCCCAGATCTCGCCAGGAGCGTTGTTGGATCACGCGACCCAACAAGAGGCGCCGCTGGGGCGCCTGCAGCTGCCGCAGCACGCTCCAGAGCAGGCGGCGCAGGTCGCTGGCGATCACGGCGGTGTAGGCATCGCCGCTGGGGGCGGCGATCAGGTCCACCAGGCTGTCGCCGCTGGCTTCCGTTCCCTGGCAGGGCTGATCCAGGCTGCCCATGTGCAGGGCGCTCTGCAACGCCAGGGCCTCCTGCCAGCGCTCCAGGGAGCACCCCAGCTGCTGGCACAGTGCCTCGGGGCTCAGGGGTGCTTGCCCTTGGTGCTGGCGTTGCTGTTGCAGCTCCTGTCCTCGCTGATGCAGCTCGCGCAGGCCCCGGCTGCCATGGATGGGCTGACATTGATCGCGCAGATACTGGCGAATGGCACCGGTGATGTAGGGCATGGCGGCGCTGCTGAGGGCAGTGCCGCGGCGGGGATCAAACCGCTCCACGGCCTTGATCAAGCCGAGACGACCTGCCTGCTCCAGGTCGTCGAAGGAATTAGCGCTCCGCTGGGATTCAAGCCAGGCCACGCGCCGCACCAGCGGTAGGTTGGCGCTCACGAGGGCATTGCGCAGGGCCAGGCGGCGGGCGGGGTTCTGCTCGGCTGCGTAGGCTTGCAGAAGCGCGGCGTTGTGGCGGTGGGCGTGGGGTTGAGAAAGGGACATCACGGGTGAAAGGCATCCGTCTTCTCACGGTCACCTCTCTCCCCAGGGACGGAGTTCCCCCGCTCGGGCTGTTCTGGCTCCCTCAGTTGAGGGGTGTTGCCCTGACCAGGGGCTCGAGCTCGGCCCAACGCAGCAGCGCCGGCCAGCGCTGCACGCGCTGATACACCTGGCGATGCCCTTCCGAGTTGAGATGTACCCCATCACTGCTGAGCCATTGGGGCCAGCAGGGATCCTCCAGCAGTGCGTCCAGCAGTGGCAGGAAGGGCACATCCGCTTCCAGGCAGGCTTCCTCTAGCAGGCCCTCGTAGCGGCGCACCTGCTCCAGGGAGTACCAGAGCACCTCGGCGTAGGGCATCGGCTCCTCCAGTACCGGGGTGAGGCCCACCATCAGCACCGGGGCCATCAACCTGGCCCGGTCAAGTATTTGCTGCAGGCCGAACAGGAAGCCCTCGGCATCGAGCTGGGGCCTTCCGTCCGCCCGCCCCACCCGAGCCGTGTCGTTCAGTCCTACCGCCAGCAGGATGCCGTGGGGTTGCTGGCGGCGCAGTTCGCCGCGGCAGCTCACCTCGCGATCCAGTCGCGCCGCCACCCGTTCCAGCCCATCGCCGCGCACCCCCAGGGGGTAGAGCACCGGTCCGCCGGGCAGCCCCATCCAGTGACGACGCAGCCGCTCGCACCAGCCACCCTCCTCCGGGTCGCCCCAGCCGTAGACGCCGCTGTCACCCAGCACGATCAGCTTTTTGGGAATCGCGGTGGGCATGAACGGCTCCTCTGGGTCAGGCCGGACGCAGCAGCCGGCGGCGTGCGCGGTCGCTGAGATCTTCTCCCACCAGGGTGAGTACCACGTACATCGCGAGCAGTGCCGCCAATTGATCCCAGGCAAAGGAGCTCAGGCTTTCCCGCAGCTGGGCTCCAAGGCCTGTGCCGGCCACCAGCCCCACCACGACCGTTTCCCGCAGGATCACATCCGCCCGGTAGGCCCCATAGGCCAGATAGGAGCGGGCCAGTCCACTGAAGCGCCCGTAGAGCAGGGCCAGGCGCGGACCACTACCGCTGCAGTGCAGGGCGTCTTCTGTGGCGGCGCCCGTGGCCTCGGCTCCCTCCAGCAGTAGCCGGCCCAGGATGCCGAGGTTGTGGAATCCCAGGGCCAGGGCGGCTGTAACCACCCCGGGTTTCAGCACGAAGAGCAGCAGTAGCGCCGTGAGCGGCGGCGGCCAGAGACGGCCGAAGGCCCAGATCAGTTGCAGCAGCCGTCGTCCCCAGGGCCACGGGGCTACCAGCAGCAGCAGCAGCGGCGCCACCCCCACGGCGAGGGCCGCGGCCAGCAGGGTGAGTACCAGTGTTTGCAGCACCATCGATGGCCATGGCAGGGCCAGGGCTGATGCCCATCCCTGGGGCGCCAGGGGAGGCAGTGGTTGCCACTGCAGCAGGGACCTTGGGTCCACCTCCAGGGCGTTCCCCACCCACAGCAGCAGCGGCACCAGCGCCAGCAGCGTGAGCACCAATTCCCGCCCTTGCTGCCCCACGCTCCTGGCGCCTAGACCAAAGCGGGCGGGCATGCCCCAGCGGCGGCGCAGGGCCCCAATACCGGACTCGAGCCCCAGCATGACGGCCAACAGCACCCACAGCCCGGTCCACAGTTCGTGGAACTGCAAGGACTGCAGCGTCAGCACCAGCTCGTTGCCCAAGCCCCCCAGGCCAAACACCCCCAGCAGCGTGGCGCTGCGCAGGGCGCATTCCAGTCGGTACCCGCCATAGCTGATGACTCCCGGCAGCAGTGGTGGCCCGAGGGCGGTGAGCAGCGCGGTGCCGGCCGGTGCACCGCCTGCCCTCAGCGCCTCCAGGTTGCGGGTGGGCAGGGCATCCAGGAGGTCGCTCACCACCCTGGCCACCAGGGCTCCATAGGGGATCGCGATGGCCAGCACCGCCACGGCGGGTTGTTGCCCCACCAGCTGCAGCAAGAGCAGGCCCCAGATCAGTTCATGGATCGCCCGGGGGATGGCGAGGATCCGCCGCACCAGCTCCGCCGGTAGGGCTGTGCCACTGAGGCTCTGCCAGATGACCCGCGAACTGGCGAGCCCCAGCACGAACCCCAGCACCAGGCTCACGGCCCAGCCCAGCAGGGCCATGCCCAGCGTGACCCCCAAACCCGTGATCACCGAGTTGAGCACCAAGGGATCCAGGGAGGGGCTGATGGCGCCTTGCAGGAACTGGCCGAGCAGCTCCCAGCCGCCGCCGTGCAGCAGCAGCGGCAGGGCTATCAGCACCGGCACCAGCACAAGGGCCGGCAGTAATAGCAGCAGGGGCGGGGCGGCCCTCATGGGCTGGTGGCCTCCGCGCCATAGAGCCGCTGGATCTGTTCGGGCCCGATCTCCGACACGGGCTGATCGAACTGGATTTGCCCGTTTCGGAGCCCTATGGCCCGATCGAAGCCCTGCAGTAGGTCTGGGCGGTGCAGGCTCAGCAGTAGGGCTCGCGGTGCCCCGGCCTGCTCGAGCAGCAGCTCCAGCAGATCGGCCGCCAGCCGCGGATCGAGGTTGGCCAGCGGCTCATCGGCCAGCAGCAGCGTGGGCTCTTGGCGCAGCATCCGCGCCATAGCCACCCGCTGGCGCTGCCCCCCGGAGAGCGCGGCCACCGACTGGTTGAGCAGCTCTGGGTCCAGGTCCATGCGCTGCAGGGCCTCGGCGCAGGCAGCGCTGTCGATCGGCAGCAGGAGGTTGAGCACGGCCCGGGGCCAGCCCCAGCGGGCCAGGCAACCTGCATTGAGGTTCTGCTGCACCGTGAGCTCGTCGATCAGGCGCAGGTCTTGCCAGAGAGTGCCGATGCGGGCCTGTTGCCTGAGCCGCCCACGGGCGGAGTGGGCCCGCGGCTGCTGGTCCCACAGCACCTGCCCTCCACTGGGGGTCAGCAGGCCATTGGCCACTGCCAGCAGGGTGCTTTTGCCGGCCCCGCTGGGGCCCAGCAGGGCCACCCGCTCACCGGCCGCAATCTGCAGGGTGACGCCATCCAGCCTGGGTCTGCCCCGTCCCTTCACCGTGATGGCCTCGAGGGCGAGAACCGGCGGTGTGGTGTTGGGAGAGGGCACTTGCATGGCCCCCATGCTGCCTGGTTACAGGTGGGTGAATCGGAAGGCGATCAAGGCCAGGATCGTGCCCACCAGCACCAACTCCAGTAGATCGGGGCCGCGTGGATTCATCGCAGTCTCTGGCGGCCGTTTTCTAGGCGGGCCACAGAGGGCAACGCCAGGGCCAGTAGCAGAAGAGGGATCTCCAGCAGCAATTGGCCGTTGCCCAGCACAACCACCGCCAGGTCCACCACCGCAAAGACGCGCAGAAACAACGACCACACGTCATCGTTTTCGCTGCTGCCCCGGATCCAGATCAACAGCCCCGCGAGCACCAGCACGCTGTCGATCAGCACGGTCATGCTGCGGGGCGGGGAGGAACGAATCACGCAATTCTGACCCCAGAGCAGGAGCTCCGGGGTCAGAAGCCCTGATTCAGCGGATCTTGCCGATCTCCCGGCCCACCTGCTCGATCCGTTTGTATTCGCCAGGCGTTGTCTTGATGAACTGCTGGGCGCCGAACAGTTTGAGGATCTGTTTCTGCTCCGGGTCGCTGGGCCGCCAGCTCAGGATCGCCTGTTGCAACTTGGTGGTGAAGCCCTTGCCGAAGCGCTGGTTCAGGTTGCCCTGGGCGATCCAGTGGTAGTCGGGATAGCCAGGCGACGTCCAGATGGCCATTACCTTGGAGCGGCTGGCCTTGCCGTTGTGGAGGCTGGAGCGCCACACCTGTTCATTCACAGCCCCTGCGTCATAGGCACCGCTCTGCACCAAGGCGATGGTGGCGTCGTGGCTGCCGCTGAAGCCTGCGGCTCCTCCGGCGAACATGCTGGGCTTCACGCTGGCCTTGCCCAGGAAGTACTGGGGCATCAGACGCCCCGAGGTGGAGCTTTCCGATCCAAAGGTGAAGCGCTTGCCCTTGAGCTCCTGTAGCCCCTGGATCGCCGTCACTGGCTTGAGCCCGCTCTTGGTGTTTGCGATGAAGATGCTGCGGAAGGAAGCGTCGATATCCCGCTGTGCCAGCACCACCGCGTTGGGTTTCTGCAGGCGAGCCTGCACGCCGGTGAGGCCGCCGAACCAGACCACATCCAAGTCGCCGGTGCGGAAAGCTGTCACCGCCGCGGTGTAATCGGTCATGGGCACGTATTGCACCGGCACGCCCAGTTGCCGGCTGAGTTCTTTGGCCACCAAGCCGTAGAGCCGGTTCAGCGTTTCCGGCTTCTGGTCGGGGATGGCGCTGATGCGCAGGGGTTTGGGCTCGCTGCTCTGCTGGGCCTCAGCTCGGGGCAGCAGGGAGGGGCCGGCGGGCGTGAGGCTGGGCAAGGCCGCCGGCAGCAGGGCCAGGGAGAGGCCCGCCAGCACGGCGGCCGAACGTTCTCGTGAGAGCAGCATCGGGCATGAAACGGATGGACCCCTGGATTCTGCCGGGCCTGGCGTCAGAGGCTGGCTAGGAAGCGCTGCAGGCGTGTCAGGCCATCGTGGATGGTGGCCGTTGATGCCGCACAGGAGAGGCGGATGCAGCGGTCGTCGCCGAAGGCACCACCAGGCACCACCGCCAGGCCTTGTTCGTCCAGCAAGCGGTTGCAGAAGGTCATCGAGTCCAGGCCGGTGCTGCTCACATCCGGAAAGGCATAGAAGGCCCCTTCGGGAGGTAGGAGCTCCAGGCTCTCCAGGGCCCTCAATCCATCACTGAGAAGGGCGCGGCGCTCGTTGAACTGGGTGGCCATCTCCTGCACGCAGTCGCGCGGCCCACTCACGGCGGCCAGGGCGCCGTACTGGGCAAAGCTACACACGTTGCTGGTGCTCTGGCTCTGCAGGGCACTGGCGGCTGCCACCACGGGTTTTGGCCCAGCTAGCCAACCGATGCGCCAGCCGGTCATGGCCCAGCCCTTGGCGAAGCCATTCACAATGAACACCCGATCGGCCAGATCCGGCGCCACCGCTGCGAAGCTGTGGTGCTCGTGGCCCGGGGCCAGCAGGAACTCGTAGATCTCGTCGCACACCACCGCCACCTGGGGGTGGCGGCGTAGAACGGCCGCAATGGCTTCCAGCTCTGGGCGGCTGAGCACCATGCCCGTGGGATTACCCGGGCTGTTGAGCACTAGCAGCTTGCTGGCGGGCGTGATCGCCGCCTCCAGCCTGGCTGAATCGAGGCGGAACCCCTCGCTGGCGGAGCTGGGGATCAGCTTCACCGACGCTCCGGCCAGCTTGGCAATCTCCGGGTAGCTCAGCCAGAAGGGGGCGGGGAGCAGCAGCTCATCGCCCGGACCCAGCAGCACCTGGAACAAGTTGAACAGGGCCTGTTTGCCGCCGTTGGTCACCAGCACCTGATCGCTGCTGGTGGGCACCTGATTCTCGTGGGTGAGCTTGGCGGCAATGGCGTCCCGCAGGGCCGGTTCGCCGGCGGCAGGGCCGTAGCGAGTGTGGCCTGTATCCAGGGCGGCGGCGGCGGCTTCGCGGATGAAGGCGGGGGTGTCGAAGTCCGGCTCGCCGGCGCTAAGGCTGCAGATGTCCTTGCCCTCCGCCTTGAGGGCCTTGGCCCGGGCGGCAATGGCCAGGGTGAGGGAGGGCTGCAGAGCTTCTGCCCGGGCAGACAGCGACAACGGGCGCAGCATGCGGAGCAGCGACGGACAACAGCAGCCCTGCGCAGCGTTGCCAGGGATAGCTCTCATCCTGCCCTACGCCCCATCCCCGATTGGTTCGGCGCAGACTTTTTGCTATCCGCTGTGGCTGCCTTGGTTGCCTCCTCCGTTCCGGGCTGCTCGATCGTGCTGGCGGCCGACGACCCTGCGGGACTGGCGGCCTTCTACGGCTCCCTGCTGCAGCAGCCGCCCACAGTCGGTCTGTCGGCCAGCCATTGGCGCTTGGCCCTGCCGGCCGGTGGCCAGCTGCAGATCTATGGACCCTCCCGCTCCCGCCCCCGGCCCCGCCAGGAGGGGCGCCTGGCCCTGTGCCTGCAGCGGCCTGGCGATGGCAAGGCCCTGCATGGTTGGATCCTGCAGGCCCAGGCCCTGGGTGCTCAGGTGTTGGATGGACCGCGGCAGGAGCCCTTCGGCTGGGAGGCCTGGCTGGCGGATCCGGAGGGCAACCGGCTGTTGCTGCTGGTGCTCGCGTCTGCGCAAACGGTTCCTGCGGCAGGGAAGGGCCCATAGGATCGCGGCCCCATCGCCCCCCTGGCTCTGGCATGTCTGAGCTGTTGTCGGCGCCGCTGTTTGCCCAGGCCCAAGGGGTGGTGCCGCTGGATCGCGATCCGGCTCTGGCCCAGTTGGCTAGCGATTGCCAGGCCTGCCGTCGCTGTTCCCTGGGGGCCAGTCGCCTCAATGTGGTGGTGAGCCGCGGCAACCCCCGGGCCCGCTTGATGGTGATCGGCGAGGGTCCGGGTGCCCAGGAGGACGAGCTGGGCCAGCCCTTTGTGGGGCGCTCCGGCCAGCTGCTGGATCTGATGCTCGAGAGCGTGGGCATCCATAGCAATCGCGATGCCTACGTGTGCAACATCGTGAAGTGCCGGCCGCCGGAGAACCGCAAGCCCACCGCGCTGGAGATGGCGGCCTGCCGTCCCTGGCTGGATCAGCAGATTGCCCTGGTAGATCCTCAGGTGATCCTGCTGGCGGGGGCCACGGCGGTTGAGGGTCTGCTGGGGATCAAGGGGGGCATCACCAAGCTGCGCGGCCAGTGGCGCCAAGGGGAAGGGGGCAGCCTGGAGGGCCGTTGGCTGATGCCGATCTTTCACCCCTCTTATCTGCTGCGCAATCCCTCCAAGGAGCGGGGGGCTCCCAAGTGGCTCACCTGGCACGATCTCCAGGACGTGCAGCGGCGGCTGGTGCAGCTCCAGGGCCCCAGCTGATAGTTGCTTTGTGACAGGCTTGCGGCACCCCCCGGCCCCCCACCGATGACCGGCACCCTGGTCCGCTCCGACGCCCCTGCCACCGACTGGGCCAGCGACCCCCGCTTTGACACGGTGATCCGCCGCCGCAAGACCCGCAGCGTGCGGGTGGGCGATGTGTGGATCGGCAGTGAGCACCCGGTGGTGGTGCAGTCGATGATCAATGAGGACACCCTCGATATCGAGGGCGCCACCGCCGGTATTCGCCGGTTGCATGAGGCGGGCTGCGAGGTTGTGCGGCTCACGGTTCCCTCCTTGGCCCATGCCAAAGCCGTGGGTGAGATCCGCAAGCGCTTGGAGGACAGCTATCAGCCGGTGCCCCTGGTGGCGGATGTGCACCACAACGGCATGAAGATCGCCCTCGAGGTGGCCCACCACGTGGACAAGGTGCGCATCAATCCGGGCCTGTTTGTCTTCGACAAGCCTGATCCGAATCGCACCGAGTTCTCCCCTGAGGAGATCGCCGCCATCGGCGAGCGCATCGTGGAGACCTTCGAGCCCCTGGTGAACCTGCTCAAGCAGCAGGATAAGGCCCTGCGCATCGGCGTGAACCATGGCTCCCTGGCGGAGCGGATGCTGTTTGCCTACGGCGATACCCCCCTGGGGATGGTGGAGAGCGCCCTTGAGTTCATCCGCATCTGTGACCGGCTCGATTTCCACAACATCTGCATCTCGATGAAGGCGTCCCGGGCGCCGGTGATGTTGGCGGCCTACCGACTGATGGCCCACCGCATGGATGCCGAGGGCTTCCACTACCCCCTGCACCTGGGGGTCACCGAGGCCGGCGACGGCGATTACGGCCGCATCAAGAGCACAGCCGGCATCGCCACGCTGCTCTCCGATGGCCTGGGGGACACGATTCGTGTGTCGCTCACCGAGGCGCCGGAGAAGGAGATTCCCGTTTGCTATTCGATCCTGCAGGCCCTGGGGCTGCGCAAGACGATGGTGGAGTACGTGAGCTGCCCCAGTTGCGGCCGCACCCTGTTCAACCTGGAGGAGGTGCTGCACAAAGTGCGCAATGCCACCGCGCACCTCACCGGCCTGGACATCGCCGTGATGGGCTGCATCGTGAACGGTCCTGGTGAGATGGCCGATGCCGATTACGGCTACGTGGGCAAGACCCCCGGCGTGATCTCGCTGTATCGCGGCCGTGAGGAGATCCGTCGGGTGCCGGAGGCCGAGGGGGTGGAGGCCCTGATTGCGCTGATCAAGGACGACGGCCGCTGGGTGGATCCCTGAGATAGCGGTTACCCGGCCCTTCCCACCCTGCCTGTGGGGGCTAGCTTGTAGGCAGAAAAGGGCTTTGGGAGCTCGCTGAATGGGGATAGGTCGCACCATGCGTCGCGCCATGAGTCGCACGATCGGCCGCGCCCCGGTTGTCGTGCTGGTGGGTGTTGGGGCGATGGCCGCTGCGGTGGTTCCTCCCCTGTTGGGCCCCAGCGCGGCGTCGCTGATCAGCGATAGCCCCAAGGAGGTGATCGACCAGACTTGGCAGATCGTCTTCCGTGACTATCTCGACACTACGGGTAAGTACACCCCGGAGAAGTGGCGCACCCTGCGCAAGTCGGTGCTCACCAAGAGCTACGGCAGCACCAAGGAGAGCTATGAGGCCATCCGCGGGATGCTCGGCAGCCTCGATGACCCCTACACCCGCTTCCTGGATCCCCGGGAATTCAAGGAGATGCAGATCGACACCTCGGGAGAGCTCTCTGGGGTCGGCATTCAGCTGAGCCTTGACAAGGACACGAAGGAACTGGTGGTGGTGTCGCCGATTGAGGGCTCACCGGCCTCACGGGCCGGGGTGATGCCCAAGGACGTGATCATCTCGATCGACGGCAAGAGCACCAAGGGCATGTCCACTGAGGACGCGGTGAAGTTGATCCGCGGCCAGGCCGGCAGCAAGGTGACCATCCAGCTGCGCCGCGCTGGCAAGGTGGTGGAGGCTCCACTGGTGAGGGAGCGCATCGAGCTCCACGCCGTGGATCACCAGGTGAACACCACCGGGGATGGCACCAAGATCGGCTACATCCGGCTAAAGCAGTTCAATGCCAATGCCGCCAAGGATATGGCCGCGGCGGTAAAGGACCTGGAGGGCAAGGATGTGCAGGGCTACGTGCTTGACCTGCGCAGCAACCCTGGCGGCCTGCTGATGGCGAGCATCGCCATTGCGCGCCAGTGGATGGATGAGGGGATCATCGTGTCCACAAAGACCCGAGATGGTATTCAGGACATCAAGCGTGCAAATGGTCGGGCTCTTACCAAGCGCCCCCTAGTGATTCTGGTGAACGAGGGTTCCGCTAGCGCCAGCGAAATCCTCTCCGGTGCCCTGCAGGACAATCACCGTGCGGTGCTGGTAGGTGAGAAAACTTTCGGCAAGGGGTTGGTGCAGTCGGTGCGGGGACTCTCCGATGGCTCCGGCATGACCGTGACCATCGCCAAGTACCTCACTCCCAGTGGCCGCGATATCCATAAGCATGGCATCGATCCGGATGTGCGGGCCAAGCTCACTGAGGCCGAGGCCCAGAAGCTGCGCCTCGAAGACCTCGGCACCAAGAAGGATAGCCAGTACCGGATGGCCGAATCCACCTTGTTGAAACAGATACGTGGCGCTGGGGTGGTGACCAAGGCCAAGGCCTTCAACCCCACCACCACCAACCTGCCGGCCGCGCTTCAGCGCTAAGAGGTGAGACCAGCGCCCTCGCTTTGGCTCGTCAGGCGCTGCCGCCGACGGGCTGCATCAGGCCGCCACCGGGGCTGGAATCATCGTCGTCATTGCCCGTGTCTCCCTGGGTGAGGGCATAGATGCCGAGGGCCACAAGACTCACCAAGCCTGAAATCAGGCCAAAGCCCCCCTCAAGGCCGCCCGAGACATCCATCAGTTCGCCCATGGGCCAGCCCGGTGTGTGCTGTGAAGTGTAACGAAGGTTTGAGTTGGTTGCGTTGGGCCTTCCGGCGCAGGCGGTTTCGGCTGTCTGCATCTCTCATCAAACGCTCAAAACAGCCTCGTTGGCCGCCTTCATTTGTGCGGCCCGCTGGGCCTCGGTGAGGCCATCGGCCCCGGGGATCTGTTCCGCCATCTGGTTCAGCCAGCCCATCAGTTCCTCCAACTGTTTGTCGGCCGGCAGCACCCCCAGGCCCCGGGCCAGCACCTTGGCGGTGCTCCCCGATCCGGCCTGATACACGAGCCGCCCATGCAGGTGCTGGGGCAGGCCCTGGCGTAGCAGCCGGAATGCTGGCTCCTCCATCGGGGTGTCGAGGGCGATGTTGGGCTTCTCCGGCTTGATGCGCGAGAAGCCGCAGCGCTTCGCCACCAGCTTCAGTTCCATCAGCAGCAGCAGCGATTGCACCGGCGCGGGGATGGCGCCGTAGCGATCCACCCAGCCGGCTGCCAGCTCCACCAGGGCCTCCTTGCTGCTGCAGTCGGCCGCGGCGCGGTAAGCGGCCATCTTCTCGTCGTTCTCGGTGATCCAGTCGCCGGGGATGAAGGCGGTGATCGGTAGATCGATCTGGGTGTCGTCCACCGCTGGGATGTCCTGCCCCTGGATCTCTGCAAGGGATTCCTGCAGCATTTCCATGTAGAGGTCGAAGCCGATGGTTTCCATTTGGCCGCTCTGCTCCACCCCCAGCAGGTTGCCCACGCCGCGGATCTCCATGTCGCGCATGGCCAGCTGGTAGCCGCTGCCCAACTGGGCGAATTCCTGAATCGCTCGTAGCCGCTGGCGCGCCGCCTCGCTCAGGGAGGCATCGCCGGGATAGAAGAGCCACGCGTGGGCCTGGATGCCGCTCCGGCCCACTCGGCCCCGTAGTTGATAGAGCTGGGCCAGGCCGAACTTGTGGGCGTCCTCGATCAGGATTGTGTTCACGCGCGGGATGTCCAGGCCGCTCTCCACGATCGTGGTGCAGAGCATCAGGTCGGCCTCGCCGGCGTTGAAGGCCACCATGGCGCTCTCCAGCTCCCCCTCGGCCATCTGGCCGTGGGCCACCAGCAGCCGCAGGCCGGGAACCATGGCCCGCAACTGGGCGGCCACATCCTCGATGCCCTCCACCCGGGGCACCACATAGAAGATCTGGCCACCGCGGTCGAGCTCCTGGCGGATGGCGCTGCGCACCGCCTCCTCATCGAGGGCGGCCAGGTGGGTTTTGATCGGCCGGCGCAGGGGCGGTGGCGTGGTGATCAGGCTCATCTCCCGCACGCCGGAGAGGCTCATGTAGAGGGTGCGCGGGATCGGCGTGGCGCTCAGCGTCAATACGTCCACGTCTTTTCTGAGAGCCTTGATCTTTTCCTTCTGGTTCACGCCGAACCGTTGTTCCTCATCCACCACCAGCAGGCCTAATTGCTTGAAGGTGGTGCTCTTGCCGAGCAGTTGGTGGGTGCCCACCACCACATCCACGGTGCCTGCGGCCAGGCCCTCCTGGATCACCTTGCGCTCGCCGGCGGTGCGGAAGCGGTTGAGCAGGCTCACCTTGAGGGGATAAGGGGCGAAGCGTTCGGTGAGCGAGCGCCAGTGCTGCTGGGCCAGCACCGTGGTGGGGGCCAGCATCGCCACCTGTTTGCCGGCCGTGACGGCTTTGAAGATGGCGCGGATGGCCACTTCGGTTTTGCCGAAGCCCACATCGCCGCACACCAGCCGGTCCATAGGCTGGGGTTGCTCCATATCTCGTTTCACATCGCTGATCGCCTTCACTTGGTCGGGGGTGGGCTCGTAGGGGAAGGAGTCTTCGAGTTCGCTCTGCCAGGGGCCATCGGCGGGGAAGGCGAAGCCCGGGGCCTGGTGGCGCTCGGCGTAGAGCTTCACCAGGTCCACCGCCACCTTGCGCACGGCTTTCTTGGCCCGCTCTTTGGCCTTGGCCCAGGCAGTGCCGCCCATGCGGTTCAGGTCGGGCGGAGCGTCGCTGGTGGCGCGGTAGCGGCCCAGGCTGCCCAGCTGATCGGCCGCCACCCGTAGCAGGCCATCGGCGTACTGCACCACCAGGTAATCCCGCGATTCGCCGCTGATGGCCAGCTTCTCCAGCTTGAGGAACTTGCCGATGCCGTGGTTGCGGTGCACCACGAAATCGCCCGGCTGCATCTTGTTGGGATCCACCGTGCGGCTTGCTGCCTTGCGGCGCCGACGCACGTAGCCGGTGGCGGCCAAGCTCTGCTGGCCGAAGAATTCCCGATCGGTGATCAGCACCAGCTTCCAGGCCGGCAACTGCAGCCCTTCCAGCTCGGCGGTGCCGCGGGTTTTGAGGGCCACTGGCGTGGCTTGCTCCACTAGCCGCTCGATGGCGGGGAAGTCACTGGGGTTCGGCACGAACCGCGTGATGCAGTCGTGCTCCTCCAGCAGGGCCACGGCCCGGCTGGGCTGGGCCGAGAGCAGCCACACCGTGGACTTCTCGGCCACAAACCCCTTCACGAGGCCGGCGAGTTTGCCGAAGGCATTGGGGTAGGCCGGCACCGACCGGGAGGCCAGATCAAAACTGTTGGGGTGGTTGTCGGTTTCGTGCAGTTCCGCCAGATCGAAGCCGGCAAAGGCGTTGGCTTGCTCTAGGGCTGCGGCGGGCGGGCGGTGCAGCAGCGGTGGCAGCTCCAGCCCCAGTTCCTGCACCACATCAGTGTGGTGATCGGCGGCGTGGTCAAACCACTGCTGGCCGTGGGAGAGGCAGTGTCGCCGCTCATCCACGGCGATCAGGGTGTTGGGGGGGAGGTAGTTGAGCAGGGAGGCCGGCCGCTGCCAGGCCAGGCCCATCAGCCTTCGCATGCCCTCGGGGGTGCCGCCCTCCAGCAGCAGGTCGCTGGCTTCCGGGCTGAGCAGTTGATCCAGCCCATCGGGCATGGACTCTCGCAGTGCTTCGGCAATCAGGGGGCCGTAGCCGGTGGGGGTGAGGCGCACCACCTCGATGGCATCAAGGGAGCGCTGGGACGCGGGATCAAATTCCCGCAGTTTTTCCAGCTCCTCGCCAAAGAACTCGAGCCGCACGGGAAGCTCGGCACTCACCGGGAACAGGTCGACGATGTCGCCCCGTCGGCTCCAGCTGCCTTCCTGTTCAATCGTGGGCACCCGCTCGTACCCGAGCCGGGTGAGGGTGGCCGCCAACTCCTCCAGATTCACCGTGTCGCCCTTGCGCAGGCTCAGGCACTGGTGCTGCAGCGCATCGGGGGGCGGCAGGTGGGGCTGTAGGGCCCGCTCGGTGGCCACGATCGCCTGGCGCCTCGTGCTGCCGGCACCACCATCGAGCAGCTCGCTCAGCACCTGCAGTTGCCCCCAGGTGATCTCACTGGTGGGATCAAAGGGCTCGTAGGGGCTCCCTTCGCTGGTGGGATAGAGCTGGCAGCTGTCCCAGCCCATCAGCTCCAGCAGGGCTGCCCAGCGGCCCGCCTCTTCCAGGGTGGGAACGATCACCAGCAGTGGCGCTTCGGCTGCCGCCGCGAGGGCACTGCTCACCAGGGCTCGCGCCCCCCGGCCCGCCCCACTAAGTCGAAGGCGCTCTGCCCGTTGCAGGCGCAGCAGCACCTCCCCGGTGAGGGTCACCTGCTGCAGCTGACGCACCAGGGCGGTGAGGGGCATTGGAGCAAACCTGCGGAGCCGGGCATCCTCGCAAGTGGAAAGGGTGCGCGCGCGCCAGAATTGGCCGAGAGCGTGGCAGTCGAGCCGTGGATGTCACGAAGGTTGTGCCCTTGCAGCCCTGATGGCCCGCTACCGCTGCCCCTATTGCCACCCCAGGCCCGTGCTGGTTCAACGCCGCTCCAATGGCGCTCTGCATTGCGGCCATTGCGGCGATCCGCTCGAGCGGGTTCTCCTGGTGCGTCCGCTGCCCGCGCTGGTCGGTCTTCTGGTCCTCGGTGGCCTGGCGCTCACGGCGGCGGCGCAGCATCCATCCGTGATGCCGTCGGCGCCGCCGCAGCTCAGGCCGCAGGACTACCCGCTCTCCAGTGGTCGGGAGGCGGTGCTGCATGCCCAGTTGGAGGCGGCCGATCGCCGCTGGCAACCCCGGGCTGAGCCCCTGCCTGGTGGGGGCACCCGCTACGTCTACAAGCGTCGTGCTGGCGATCCCGCCCTGTCTGTTGAACAGATCAAGCGATTGATCCAGAACCCGCCTCGGTTCGACACCGAGCGCCGTGCCATCGATGCCCTGCTGGTTCAGCTGCGTTCCCGCGGCGTCAGGGTGGTGCTGGGGCCCCCTCGCAAGGCTGGGGCTGCCGGGGAATGGGAACCCCGCGCGCGCACCCTGCGGATCCGGCCAGATGTGCCTGCCAAGGGCAGCCGCGAGTTCGCGACGGTGCTCAACCACGAGGCCATTCACGTGGCCCAGAGCTGCCGCCGCGGGCTGCTGGAGTTGCATCCCCAACCCTTGGGCCTTTCCAGGGCCGTGGATGCCCAGGCGCGCCGCCACCTCAGCGACCCCCTCTACGCCAAGGCCTCGCCACGGGAGCGGGCCCTGGAGGAAGAGGCCTACGCCAACCAGCACCGCCTCGATCTGGGCGCCCGGCTGGTGCAAGCCCATTGCCGTATGCCGGGCGGGAAACCGCTGCCGATGTGAATGTCCTTGAGCCCTGCCGAGTGCCTAGCCAACCGTCAGCGCGTTGCTTCTGCGCTCAGACCAGGGTTGGTGCTCAACGCTTTGCACATCCCGGCCTAATACTCACGCCTATTTGGAGGTGCTCTCCATGAGCTCCCCTTCCAGAAGCATGTTGAAGTGCAGCAGTTGCTCATCGCTGAGTTGCTGGCGGCTGGCGAGTTGGAAATGTTCCTCTAGGAACGCACGGCCCTGGCTGGCATCCCACTGGAGCTGCTGCAGCATCTGATCGCACTGGGACAAGAGATCGGCCCGGCGGAGCGGCACCGGTGCGCTGGCGGGATCGCTGCCGGGGCTCAGCTGTTGCACCGTTTTGAGATAGGCGCTCAGGTCGCCGTAGCTGGTGAGCCGTGAGCGGCTCGGGTGGCCAAAGGCCCGCTGCAGGTAAGTGGATTCCTGATCGCGGTCCCAGCCCAGCCGTTGCAGGTGTAGATCCAAGGCCGCCAGCTCGTCGCTCCAGTCGTCAGGTGGTTGCTGGATCCCTTCTGTCGGGGGCAGTTCAGGGCTGGCGGGTGCCTCAAGTGGGGCGTTGGTTTCCGCTGCTTCCCCCATAGGGCGCCGAATCACGCTGTTGCGGGCCTGCGGGGTGGGGATCGGCGTTGCCGCTGCCGTTGGCGGCGCTGGTGTCCCGGCTGGGGTGGTCACCAGTCGCTTCTGGAGGCGCTCGATTGCTCGGTCTTCCGCCACCTCGGCGCTCTCTGCCTCCCCCAGTGCACTGCCCAGGCAGGCCCCCTGCTGCCAGGCCGATACCCGCACCACGCGCCGGCCAGCTTCAGCGTGCACCAGTCGGGCCTTCAGCTGCATCGCGCGGTTGCCGCTCGAACACGCTTCCTAGAGTGCCTGCTTCCGGCCTCCGCTGCAGATCTGATGGAAGCCGAGTCGATTCCCTCCCTGTCTCCCTTGATCGAAGGGGCGGATCAATGGGGCGAATTGCTGGCGCTCCTGCCGCTCTTGGTGGCGCTCGAGGCGGTGCTGTCCGCCGATAACGCCATTGCACTGGCGGCTATTTCCCGCAGTCTGCGCACTCCGGCACTCCAGGGCCAGGCCCTCAACCTGGGATTGGCGCTAGCGCTTGTCTTCCGGCTGGGATTGATCGCTGCCGCCAGCTGGGTTCTGGATTTCTGGCCCCTGCAGCTGGCGGCGGCGGGTTATCTGTTGTGGCTCAGTGGCAGCAACTTGCTGCCCCGCTGGTTCCGTTCGCACGCCGGGGATCCCGAGGTGGCGGCCGATGCCGCTCCTGAGGCCGAGACCAGCGCCCCCACCGATCGGCCGTTGCTGGCGGTGGTGGCCACCCTGGCCGTGACCGACCTCGCCTTCTCCATCGACAGCGTTGCGGCGGCTGTGGCCGTGAGCGACAACCTGCTTCTGGTGATGGCTGGTGGTGTGATCGGCGTGATTGCCCTGAGGCTCACCTCAGCCCTCTTCATTCGCTGGCTGGCTGTGTTTCGCCACCTCGAGGCTGCCGGCTATCTGGCGGTGGGGCTGGTGGGGGTGCGGTTGGTGCTGCGGCTGGTGGCCCCACAGTTGGTGCCACCGGAATGGGGTTTGCTGCTCCTGGTGGCGCTGTTGTTCCTCTGGGGCTTCTCTGCGCGCAATCCGGCGGCTGATCCCGCTGAGATCAATTCCTGAGTTGTGCTGCTGAATCGATGCGCGTTGAGTTGCGACAGGCCGGCAGCAACCACTTGCTGGAGTTTCTGGATCTCGAGGACATCCCCCAGCCGGGCCGCTGGCTGGAACTGGAGGACCGCAGCTTCCTGGTGCTCCAGCGGCACCACCGCTACCAGCTGCGAGCCGGGCGCTATGAGCTGGCGGCCATTGCTCTGCAGGTGAAGCCCCAGAAACGGCCAGCGGATGCCCGCTGGTGGGAGGGGCGCTGGGTGATCGGTGACCCCAGCTGTCGATTCAATGCCCGCACCCCTCTGCTGCGCTGCGCGGTGTTGCCTGATGGGCCCTGTGAGCGCTGCGCCCACTTCAGCCCCGACTGATCCCATGGCGACTTGGTATGAGGGACAACTGGTGTCTGGCCATGGCGTGGCGTCGGGACGGGCGGGAGAGAGTCCCTACCCCGCTGGCACGATCAGCCTGCAGGCGCCCTTCTTCCGGCAACTGGGGCTGGACTTGGGGGGCTTCCAGCTCGGCACCCTCAACCTCGATTTCAGTCCCGGCGAATGGCGGTTGCGGGATCCCGACCACTGCTTTCCCCAGCTGCGCTGGACCGATCGACATCCGCCGGAAACCTTTTCCTTCTGGCGTTGCCGCCTGCTGCGCTGTTCCCAGGCGCCCGGGCTGGCCGTGGACGCGTTGGTCTACCACCCCCATCCCGAAACCAAACGGGCCCACCACCAGCGCCCTTCACTGCTGGAGGTGTTGGCACCTCCCCTGGGGCCCGTGGCGGTGGCCGATCGTTTCGCCCTGGAGCTCGATCCATGCCGCTGCCGGCTCATCCAGCCGGAGCGCCTGCGGGCTCGGCTGCTGGAGTTCTTGAAGTTCCGGGTGTTGGCAGCCCAGGACAGCTTCTTCGACGGCAGCGATTTGCAGGCATTCCGGGCCTGGTTGAAGGGCTGCTGGCCCGAGGCTTGCGACCTGGCTGATGCCGACCTGCAGCGCACCCTGGAGCAGGCCCGCCGGCTCTACACCGAGGGCTGACGCAGGGGTGCGGCCTAGGGTGAAGCCATCCTCTGAGATGAGCTCCGATTTCCCTGTCATCCAACCCAGCTCCGGGTCAGGAGCAGCGTTCGCGGCCCCGGCGCCTCGCCCGTGCCGCGACATCGGAGCCCTCCCATGCCCCGGCTGTGGCGGCCGTGTCTGACGAGGAGCTCAGCCAATCGGCCTTTGCGGTCCTGGGTCTGGGCCGCCCGATCGTGCAGGCGGTTGTGGAGAAGGGCTACACCACCCCCTCACCCATCCAGCAGCAGTGCATCCCCGCGGTGTTAGCGGGCCACGATGTCATGGCCGCCGCCCAGACAGGTACCGGTAAGACCGCCGGTTTCACCCTGCCGATGCTGGAGCGGTTGCGCCATGGCCCCCACGCCCGCAACAACCTCGTGCGGGCCCTGGTGCTCACCCCCACCCGCGAGCTTGCCGCCCAGGTGGGCGAGAACGTGGCGGCCTATTCACGCCACTTGGATCTGCGCTCCGATGTGGTGTTCGGTGGCGTGAAGATCAATCCGCAGATGATGCGTTTGCGGCGCGGCACTGACGTGCTTGTGGCCACACCGGGCCGGTTGATGGATCTGGCCCAGCAGAACGCCGTGAAGCTCGACCGGGTGGAAATCCTGGTGCTGGATGAAGCCGATCGGATGCTGGATATGGGCTTCATCCGCGATATCCATAAGATCCTGGCCCTGTTGCCTCCCAAGCGCCAGAACCTGCTGTTCTCCGCCACGTTTGAGGCCTCGATCAAGAAGCTGGCCACAGGCCTGCTCCACAACCCGGTGCAGCTGCAGGCCACACCCGAGAATCGCACGGCCACCACGGTGGAGCACGTGCTTCATCCCTGCGACATGGCCCGCAAACCCGACCTGCTCTCCCATTTGATTAAGAGCAACGACTGGCAGCAGGTGCTGGTGTTCTCCCGTACCAAGCACGGCGCCAATCGCATCGCCGAGCGGCTCACCAAGGAGGGGATGGAGGCCGCCGCTATCCACGGCAACAAGAGCCAGGGGGCCCGCACTAGGGCCCTGGCGGGCTTCAAGAGCGGTGAGGTGCGGGTGTTGGTGGCCACCGATATCGCGGCGCGGGGCATCGACATCCACCAGCTTCCCCACGTGGTGAACCTGGATCTCCCCAACCAAGCGGAGGACTATGTGCACCGCATCGGTCGCACCGGCCGCGCCGGCCACAGCGGCCACGCCGTGTCTCTGGTGGCCGCCGAGGAGCATGAGCTGCTGCGGGCCATTGAGCGGATGATCGGCAACCCGTTGCCCAAGCAGGCCGTGCCGGGCTTTGAGCCCACCATCCTCTCCGCACCGCCCCTGGATCTCAGTGGTGGCCGGGGCCGAGGCGGCTCCCGTGGCGGCTCCCGCGGTGCCCCATCTCGCGCGGCCCGGCCCGCGGCTCCCCGCAGCCGGCGCGCCCCAGGCCGTTAAGCCTGGGGCTCAGGGCCCAGCTGGTCGCCCACCTTGGCCCCCAGTTGTTGGATCAGTACCGGCCCTGCAGAGGCGGTTTTGCCCTCCAGCTGGGCCTCGCGCACCAGCACCGGACACCCCTGGGTGGCCACCACCAGACCGATCCCGTCGGCGATCGCCAGCACCCTGCCCGGAGCGGCTTCTGTGGTGGTCAGGCCGCCCTGCTGGGCTAGCAGCTGCCCTTCCGGACTGAGTTGCGCGGCCAGCCGTTGTACCAGGGGTTCGGTGGCCAGCAGTTTCAGTCGCTTGCCCTGCCAGCTGGTGGTGGCGCCGGGGTAGAGCCCCATCACTTTGCGGTGGATGGCCAGGGCGGAGCTGTTCCAATCGATGCTGAAGTCGTTCCGGGTGAGCATGCGCGCGTAGGTGAGGCCCTCCTCCAGTTGGGGGGTCACCCCCAACCGCGCCCAGCGCTCCGCCTGCGGGCCGGTGCCTACGGCTGCGATCCGCGGCAGCGCCTCCACCAGCAGCTCAGCCGTGAGCGCCGCTAAGCGCTGCCCCAGCTGCTGGGCGTTCTCCAGTAGGCCGATTGGGATCGCACGCTCGAGCAGCACGGGGCCCGTATCCAGCCCTTCCTCCATGGCCATCACGCCCACCCCGGTGTGGCTATCGCCCTCCAGCAGGCTCCATTGAATGGGTCCCGCCCCGCGCCAGCGGGGCAGTAGGGATCCATGGCCGTTCCAGCAGCCCAGGGGCGGCTGGGCCAGCACCTCCGGCGGCAGGATCTGGCCGTAGGCCACCACCACGGAGAGGTCTGCCTCCAGGGCGGCGAGCCGGGCCTGGCACTCGGAATCGCGGCGGATCCGTTCCGGGGTGAACACCGGAATACCGAGCTCCAGGGCCCTGGCTTTCACTGCGGAGGCCATCAGCTGCTTGCCGCGCCCCCGGCGGCGGTCGGGTTGGGTGACGACCCCCACCAGCTGATGGTCTGCCGCCACTAGGGCCTCGAGGCTGGGAACGGCATAGGCGGGCGTTCCCCAGAACAGGATCTTCACGCTTCGCCGGTGATGGACAGGCCCTCCACCCACACCAGAGGGCAGAGCCCATCGGGGGTGATCTTGGCCTCCCCTTCAAAGCCCACGATCGCCTTGAGCAGGGTGCGGATGTCCCCGGCCACCGTGGCAGCTTCCACGGAACGCACCTCGCCGTTCTTCACCAGCCAGCCGTCGAATGGCAACGAAAAGGATCCTTGGCTGGCCTTCACTCCCGCATGCAGGGCTGAGAGGGAGTCGATCCACACGATCGGCTCGTCCGCCTTGTACCGATCCAGGCCCTGCTGGCCACCGCCACTCCCAGGGGTGGGCCCAATCTCGAACCAGTCCGGTCCAACCGACACCTTGGCCCCTAGGCCCGCATGGCCGGTGGGGGCCACGCCAAAGGCGCGGGCGGTGGCCTCAGAGTGCAGGAAGTTGCGCAACGTGCCGCCCTCCAGCAGGGTTAGGCGCCGTGTGGGGGTTCCTTCGCCATCGAACGTCGAGGCGCCGATGTTGCCCGGGTGCAGGCCGTTGTCGTGGAGGTCGAGGAAGGGCACTGCCAGTCGCTCGCCGATCGCGTCACGGTTGCTCAGGCTCACGCCGTCGAGCACGGCTCGGCCGTTGAACAGGCTGCTGAAGGCACCGATCAGATCGAGGAACGCCTCGGGACTGAACACGCAGGTGTAGCGCCCGGTTTCGATCGGTGCGTAGTTGAGGTGGCTGATGGTGCGCTCGGCGGCCTCGTTGATGCAGCCGGCGATGTCGAGATCGCTGGCGCCATAGGCGAGGCGCACAGCTCCTGAACTGCGAGGTTTACGTCCTGCTTCTTCGGCCCTGGCATAGAGGTAGAGGCTGGCGGTGCTCAGGCGTTGCTGGCGGCAGGCACCGTCGCTGTTGAGGTAAAGGCGCTCGCTGCTGCGCTCGGCCAGGCCGTTGTAGGGCACGGTGCCAATCGCGGCATGGCGATTCAGCAGTTGCCGTTCTGCGTCCTTGAGGGTGTCCAGCAGCGTGAGGATGCCCTGGGGTGCGTGGATTGGTTGATCCAAGGCTGCTACGGGAGCCGTGGCCAGGGGGGAGAAGGCGGGGGTGTCTTCGGCATTGCCGAAGGCGCTGGCATCGCGGGCGCCGGACAGGGCGCGCTCCAGCCCGTCATCGGACAGATCGGAGGTGCTGGTGATGCCCACCAGGCCTGCGTCGTTCCACACCCGCACGGTGATGGAGCTGCGCTGGGCACCTTTCATCTGCTTGGCTTCCCCCCGGTCCACCTGCACGGAGGTGTCGGTACTGCAGGCGGCGCCCAGGTCCCACTGGCGAATACCGGCATTGGTGGCGAGCTGCTCGAGCTTGCTGCGCAGTTGTTCGGCCTGGAGGCCTGCGCTGGCGGGAGCCCCGTTGGCAATCGTGGCGGTCATGCTCAGCGGCCCCCCACGGTGATCGAATCCACCTTGATGTGGGGTTGCCCCACGGTGACGAAAATGCTGCCGCTCACGGAGCCACAGAAGCCGGCCGCGAGTTCCAGGTCGTTGGCGCACATGGAGATGCGCGGCATCACCTCTTTGGCTTCACCGATCAACGTTGCACCCTTCACCGGCTTGGTGAGTTGCCCGTTCTCGATCAGGTAGCCCTCCTCCACAGCGAAATTGAACTGGCCGGTGGGGCCAACGCTCCCGCCCCCCATGGACTTGCAATAGAGCCCCTTGTCCACCGAGGCGATCAACTCCTCGGGTGTGTGGGGGCCGGCGGCAATGAAGGTGTTACGCATGCGGCTGGCGGCGGCAAAGGTGTGGCTCTGGCGGCGGCCGCTGCCGGTGCGGGCGTGGCCGGTGCGCAGTTCGCCGGCTCGGTCGGAGATGAAACGCCGCAGGATGCCGTTTTCGATCAGTACGGTGCGCTGGGCTTCCATGCCCTCGTCGTCCATGCAGAGGGAGCCAAAGGCTCCATCGGTGAGGCCCTCGTCGATAGCCGTAACCGCTTCATGGGCAATGGGTTCTCCCACCTTCTCGGCAAATGGGGTGGTGCCCCGCTCCACCTGGGTGGTTTCCAGCAGGTGCCCACAGGCCTCATGGAAAATCACGCCGCCGAAGCGGTTGGCCAGCACTACCGGCAACTGGCCAGCCTCCACGTAGTCGGCGTAGAGCATGCTGCCGGCGCTTTCGCACACCTCCTGGGCGCTCGCTTCGGCATTCCAGTGGCGCAGGTCGTCAGGTCGGCCGGAGGTGCCGTAACGCCGGCCTACGCCAGCCCGGTGGTCGCCATCGGCGGCGAGCACGTTCAACCCCACCGACTGGTGCAGCCGCACATCGCGGGCAAAGGTGCCGTCGCTAGCTGCCACTAGCACTTCCTGCCAGTCGCGTGCGTAGCTGCCGCGGCGGGCCTGGAGGTGGGCGCCGTGGCGCTCCAGCAGAGCGGTGCCCTCCAGCAGCTTGGCTGTGGCCTCCTGGAGTTCGGGGCAACGGGCCAGCCAGTCGGTTTTGGTCGCTGCGAAGTCGCGCAGGTTGGCCAGGCCGTCGAAACCGCTGAGCGCGCCCTCGCTGCGCTGCAGTCCGAGCATCCCCAGGGCCTGCTCGAGGGCTCGCTGCAGACCGGCATCACTGAGGTCGTTGGTGCTCACGAACCCATCGCGGTCGCCGCGGAACACGCGGATGCCAGCTCCCATGCCAAAGGCGGGGCTGACGCTGGTGATCGTGTCCTGTTCGGCCAGCACGCCGATGTGGTCGGTGCGCTCCAGGAACACCTCCACCAAGTCGGCTCCCGCTGCTCGGCCGCCGGACAGTAGGGCTTCTAGCCGGGGCTGCCAGAGGTGATTCAGCTGATCGGTGCGGGGTCCGGGGGACCCGGCCGGAATTCCGGTGGGGGAGGCGGCGGAAACGACCACGCGTTGGGAGAGTGCAAGGTGAAAGCCAGGACTGGTCCTAGCAAAAAGGCCCTGGCCGCAGTGGCCAGGGCCCTCGGGATCTGCCGGCAAGGCCGGCGGCTGGTGAGACCTCAGCGCACGGCTGGCTGGTACTGCTCGCTGCGAATCGGGTTCATCAGGAACAACTGGGCCATCTCTAGGCCATTGGCTGCCCAGTAAGGCAGCTTGCGCAGCAGCTTGATCGGGGCCGGGGCTGTGCCCTCATCCGCCTTGGCTAGGGCGTTGTTGTTGCTCACCAGCCGCTCGAGGCGCTCATAGAAGCGGGGGTGCTCCACGTTCAGCACCACGGGGAACACCCGGGCAGACGTCTCGTTGGTCTTGGCGATCACGTACTTGTCGTACGCGCGGGCATCGAGCCCTAGGGCCTCGTAAAACTCCTTGCGAGCCACGTCGCGCACGTACATGGTGGCGAACACCGCTAGGAGGAAGAAGCGGCACCAAAGCCGGGCCCGCAGGCCGGTGACGGTCTTGGGCTGTGCCTTCATCAGGGCATCGAAGAAGTCGCCGTGGCGGTTCTCGTCCTGGCACCAGTTCTCGAAGAAGTTGAAGATCGGGAAGATCTTGCTGTCGGGGTTCTTCTCGAGGTGGCGGAAGATGGCGATGTAGCGCCAGTAGCCAATCTTCTCGCTCAGGTAGGTGGCGTAGAAGATGTAGGCCGGTTTGAAGAAGGTGTAAGCCTTGCTGGCGGTGAGGAAGCCGAGATCGAGCTGCAGGCCGAAATCGCTCATGGCCTTGTTGAGGAACCCGGCATGGCGGGCCTCATCCCGTGCCATGTGGGCGAAGCACTCGGCCAGGAGCGGGTTCTTGTCCTTGATCCGACGGCTTAGTTCCTTGTAGAGGAGGAAGCCAGAAAACTCGGAGGTGCAGCTCTGCTCCAGGAACTCCACGAACACCCGCCGGGTGTCCGGATCGAGCTTGTCGGCCGCGCCTTCGAACTCCTCGTTGCGGACGAAGTGGTGGCGGTTGTAGTCCTTGCGGAACTCCTCACAGATCGCTTCGAGCTCCGCCTCGTTGGGGCGAAGATCCATCGCCGCCATGGCGTCGAAGTCTGTGGTGTAAAACCGCGGGGTGAGGATCGTGTCCTTCACAGGGTCCTTGATCGCCGGCGCCTCGGGGGTGCCCATGGCGGGGGTAGCAACGGCTGTGGGGGGCACCATCGGGTGTCGCAGCTATGGACGGAGCAGCATCGTAGGAGCCGCGGCGTCCTTGCCGGCGCTCTGTAAACAGTCTGGGCTCAGCCCCGGTTAGTTGGCACCCAGCCACTTCTGGCCGTTGAGCCGCTGTACCAGGCGCGACACCAGCAGGGCCAGGGTCATTTTCTTTTCATCGATCAGAAAAGACTCCAATACCGTCGGCTCGGCACCAGCTTCCGCTACCGCGATGGTTTTCGCCGAACTGATGGCGTCGCTGGTGAAGCAGAGCCAGAAGCGCCGGGCCCCTGGCAGCACTCCTTTCACCATCCAGCAGCTGCTGCCCACCACAGGCATCGGACCCTGCTCAAAACTGATGGTGGTCTCCGGTCCGCCGTAGGCCTTGATTTCCTTGGCGAGGGCCGGGATCAGCAGATTCGGCACAAAGTCGGAGAAGGCCTGATCTTCAGGCGCCGGCGGCTTCACGGCCTTGGCAGGGGATGCCTGGGCCGTCGAGGCGGCGGGTTCGGGTCTGGCGGAATCGGTCACCGTCGCGGGCCTAGGGCAGAAAACTGGTCCGAACTTTAGGGAGGCCCCGCGGCCGTTTCGTCACCAGTCGTCGCTTGAGGGTGTGTCCCAGCCGTCGCTATCACTGGAACCGTCGCTGGCAGCGGCCGGTGGGGCCATGGTTGTGGCTTTGCGAATCACCCGGAAGGGCACCGAAACCGTGGGCGGCGGATCGGTAGGGGCGCGGCTGGGGCCGGCCCATCCCCCCCAGTTTGCGGGCGCTGAGGCGTCGGGTTCACGTTGGTTGCTGCGGCCGCTTGGCTCGGTCCACTCCTCCTGGCGGGAGGCGCTGCCGCCACTGCGCCGCACCTGCCGGCTGGGGGCGGGCCCGGCACTGCCCTGCAGGGCCAGGGCGGTGCCCGCGGCACTGAGGCCGGCACCGGCCGCCGCCGCCGCCGCCATCCAGGTGCCCACTGGCCAGGCGGGGCTCCGCCAGATGAGCAGCTGCAGGCTGGCACCGGGCCGTGGATTCAGGGCGCCCACCAGCAGCACCGCCAGCAGCGGGGTGAGCAGGGGGAGCAGCAGAAAACGTTGCAACACGGGGTCAGGCTTGAATCGGTCCACTCCAGCGGCGCAGGGGGCCGAGGTCGTAGCCCAGGCAATCGAACACCCGGATCACCAGAAAATCCACCATGTCGTCGATGCTCGTGGGCTGGTGATACCAGGCGGGAACCGGTGGGGCGATCCGTGCCCCAGCCTCCGCCAGGGCGGTGAGGTTGCGCAGGTGAATCAGGTTCCAGGGGGTTTCCCGCGGGCAGATCACCAGCGGGCGTCCCTCCTTGAGGTGCACGTCCGCTGCACGCTCCACCAGATCGGTGGCCACCCCCGCGGCGATCCGTCCCACCGTGCCCATGGAGCAGGGCAGGATCACCATGCCGCGGGTGCGAAAGCTGCCACTGGCTATTCCAGCCGCCTGGTCGTTCCAGCGACGGCAGCGCAGCTGACCGCCGCTGGTGCCGGTGCGCTCGCGCCAGAACTGCTCCTGGGCTTCGGGTTCACTGGGCACTCGCAGGCCCAGTTCCGCTTGCCACACCCCGATGGCACCGCGGCTCACCACCATCTCCACCTGCTCGCCGGCCTGCAGCAGCAGTTGCAGGGCCCGCTGGGCTAGGGGCTGGGCGCTGGCGCCGGATACCGCCAACACCACCGGATCGACGCCTGCAGTGGGGGGCACCGATTAGGCCTCGTCGCCGTTGAGCTCGTCGTCGCCATCGGGCTCGTGGTCGGCGTGGCCGCCCTTGTCGTACTCCTCGTAGCCCTCGGGGAGCACCACGGCCAGGTCGATCTGATGACGCAGCACATCCACTTTCTGGATGATCACCTCCACTTGGTCCCCGAGCATGTAGGTGCGGCGATTTTTGCGGCCCACCAGGCGGTTCTGGCGGGAGCGGTACTCGTACCAGTCGTCCTTGAGGGAGCTCACGTGCACCAGCCCCTCCACTTGGGAGGGAGGCACTTCCACGAAGAAGCCATAGCTCTGAACGCCGCTGATCACACCGGTGAGGGTCTGGCCCACCAGTGGCTCGGCCTGACGGGCCTGAGCCATGGCTAGGGCATCAGCTTGCAGGTCGATGGCGAAACGGGAGCGGGCGTTGAGCCGGTGCAGCAAGGCTCCACTGCGGGCTTCCTCCACGGGGGTGAGGTTGCTCGGGGCGAGCAGGGGCCAGTCGATGGTGCCGTGGCTGCTGTCACCGGCGATGTCCACCCGGGTCTTGTGGCGCACGGAGGGGCGGTCTTTGCCCTCGCAGAGCAGGAGCACAAGCACGTGCTGGTTCCACAGATCGGCGTAGTGGAGGGCGGGGTAACACCAGGGGGCAAAGGCCACCGGGTCCCCGGCCAGCATGTTGGCGCCCGGTTCCATTGACAGGCTTACGGGGCGTAGGGGGTCCTTGAGCTGCTGCTGCAGTACCCGGCAGCGGTCGGTGGCGGCAAACGCCACGGCCAGTTCCTGGGCCGTGGCGTTGCCATCGGTGGCGAGCTCTAACGGGATCTCCAGGGCCAGGGCCGCCTTGGCGACTTCGTTCACGGCCTCGCCATCGGGAGCCGGGTTCTGGGCATAGATCGCCGGTAACTCCAGGGCGGCCAGATGGCGGCCCAGGGCACGATGGGCCGGCAGGATCAGCTCCCGCAGCAGGCCCATGGGCTCACGGCAGGGATCCAGCTGCACCATCCAGCCCTGGCGAGTTTCATCCGGTTCGGGAATGGCCAGATCACCCAGCCCGTCGATGGCCGGCATGGCCAGGGCGAGATCGATGGAGCCTGCGGCGAGCCGCTGCTGGCGCAACAGACCTGCCAGGTCCACCAGTTGTTCGAGCAGGGGCAGCACCTCCTTCACGGCCTTGAGGGCCGCAGGTGTGGTGCGGGCCTTGGGCTTGCGTTCCGCGAGGGCCTGCAGGGCCTTCGTGTCCACCAGTCCGTCAGCCTTGATGGTGCTGCGGCAGAAGCGGTAGTGCTCCAGACCCCCATCGCTGCTGAGCTCAAGAGCCACCGAGAGGGCGGCTTCCGGGGTTCCCACCTTGAAGGCAGAAGCCTTGCTCAACGCTGTGGTGAGCAGCGGCAGCCAGCGAGGACCCACACACAGGGCTTCCGCCTGCTCTCGTAGGAAGAGATCGAGGTTGCTGCCAAAACCCACCCGCTCGGCCACTGCCGGGGCATGCACCCAGAGCCGCAGGCCGGTGTCGGTGGTTTCGAGCGACACGGCCGGCAGGTTTGGTGCGTCTGTGCCGCTCCAGCTCTGCAACAGCAGGGTTGGCAGGGCGGTGAGGTCGTCGCGATCCTTCGGTTCGGGGGTCTTGAGCGAACCCTTGGGTGTCGCGGGGCGTTCCCGCAGCCCATGCTTGGTGAGCAGTAGATCGAGATCGGCCTCCGGCCCCGCATTGATCGCCAGGCTGCGGGCCACATGCCCCTGGGGGGCAAGCTGCCCCACCGGGTAGCGATCCACCTGTACCTCCACCACGGCCTCATCGGCCGGTTTCAGGTGCTTGGCATCCCCCTCCGGTAGCTCTAGGGCCGTCAACAGCCGATCGTCCAGGGGCACGGCCACCAGCCGCTCGTTCTGCTGCTCCACCTGGGCCAACAGGCTGGTGGTGTGGCGCTCGAGGATGCACTGCACTCCCCCTTCGGGGGAGCGGCGCCGACCGCCCTCACGGGTGATGCGCACCAGCACCCGATCACCATTCCAGGCGTGGTTGAGCTGGTTGTCGCGGATGTAAATGTCTTCGCCGCCGTCGTCCCGGAGGGCGAAACAGAAGCCCTTGCTGCTGCAGCGCAGCCGCGCTGTGATCAGTCCGTCGTCCTGAACGCGGCCCACCCCGTCGTCGTTCTCCTCGAGAACGCCCACCCGCACCAGGCCGGTTAAGGCGATGCGGAGCTGGTGCTTGTCGGCCTCGGCACTCAGCCCCAGAGCCTTTTCGAGCTTGGCAATGGGGAGATGCGCCTCGGCGGGCAGCTGTTCGATCAGGTCGGCGACCGTGAACTTCATTGGCGGTTTGGGAGGGCGCGGTGGCGGCTGTTGGGGCCCCTGGAGTGCGTGTCCAGCGATGCGCTATCGGAACGGCAACAACGCCCCGATGGCCAGCGCCAACTCCGCAACTTTAGGGATTGGTGGTCGCGGTGTCTTCAGCACCGTCGTCGCTCTGTCCTGACTTGATCACCAGCCGCAGCCCAATGACCAGAAAGCCAATGGAGGCAGCCAGTTGCAGAGCATTGGGGGGAATCACCGCCGAGAGGGAGCCGCCGGCGCCGGCTCCCAGCAGGCTGGCCAGAACCAGAGCGGCCGCACTGCCTGCAAACACAGCGCCACTGCGGTTGGAGGTGCCGCTGATGGTCACGATGGCCAGTTGGGTCTTGTCGCCGAGTTCAGCCAGAAACACGGTGGCGAAGGTGGAGGCCAGAAGAGGAAGTTGCATGGCGCTCAGGAGGCGAGGGGGAGCATGCTCACAGCGGCCTGACGGCCCAGCCAAAGGCCCAGGCCGATCATCAGGATGCCCGCCAGCCGCTCCAGCTGCTGTGGGGGCAGAACCCGGGCCAGCCAGCGGCCGAGCAGCACCCCCACCAGGCTGGAGCTGATCAGCGCCAGGGAGGCTCCGATGAACACAATCACGGGCCGGCCCGACTCTGCCGAGAGCAACAGGGCAGCCAGCTGGGTCTTATCACCCAGTTCCGCAAGAAAGACCGTGGTGAAGGTGGTGAGGAAGACGGCGCCAAAACTGCCTGCAGCCGTATCGGCGGGCGTAATGGCTTCTGTGCCCGTTCCGGTGTCGGTGTCGGCGGGGTCCTGGGACATGGAGGTCAGAGAGCCTGTTCGGGGGGCTGCCGGATCGCCTGCTCGAAGCGTCGCATCACCATGCCACGGCCGCCATGTTCGCTGCGAATCTGCTGGCGGCAGCAGTTGATGGCGAAGGCATTGGCCTCCTCCGCTGGAACCTCAAACAGGCTGGCCAGGTTTTCCACCCGGCAGAACATCGGCCGGTCCTCATAGATGCGGCAGTTGCTGGAGCCTGTGTCGAAGTGGATGCACCAGCCATCCGGTCCCACCATGGCCAGGTATTGCTCCTGCTGCTCTTCGGTGAGGGCGGCTAGGGCCTCCTCCCGTTCACCTGGATCCAGGCGGCAGCAGGAGCCGCAGCCGCTGATGCAGCGCCAGTGCAGGTCTGCGCTCATCGCGGCAAGCCCTGCGGCTGTGACAAGCCGTCACAGTGCGGCGTCGGCTCCCTTGGGGAGGTCCACTGCGGACCGTAGGGTTGGGACTGACTTGTGCAGCCGCTGCGCCGTTCTCCCATGGGAATCGACTTCCATCTGATCGCCAACTTCGCTGCTCTGTTCCTGATCACCATCGCCGGGCCGGCTGTGATTTTCATCCTCTTCTACCGCCGCGGCGCCCTCTGAGCTTCGGCAGCGTCCAAGCTCCTAACCAAATGGGGCTCAGCCCCCTGGCTCTCGAATGGGAAAGCCAGGGGGTTTTTGATGGCCGTGGCCTGCTTCAGGCCACCAGCCCAAGGGCCATGGCAGCGTCCTGGACCAGGGCCTGCACATAGGGGTGGTTGGCCTGGGGATGGTCGGCGCTGAGGCCCTCTCCCGCCAAGGCCAAGCCCCGGAGTTCATCGCCGGCGGCATTGCGGATGACCAGGCCATCCCCGTCCCGGGTCACCCAGTAGGTGCGGCCCTGCCGCTGTAGGCGCACCGCGTCCGCGCAGCTTTCCCGCAGGGCTACCAGCTCCAGCTGCAGCCGTTCTTCCCCCTGCCAGCGATTCAGCCGCAGCCTGTAGGCCACATCCACGTGCTGGGGCAGGGTCCAACCACCCTGCCAGCGCCAGGCCACGGCACGAACCCTGGTGTCGCCCTGGCCGAGGGTGAGTTGGAGATGCCCCCCCCGCAGCTCTTTTTGCTGGGTGACCCGGCAGCGGCTGCTCCAGAAGATCGGAGTGGGGTGCCCGATGCCAAAGGGCTCCAGACGTTGCAGTTGCTGCCACAGGCCCCGGTCGATCTGCTCGAGCTGCAGCAGAGCCTCCGGCTCCACCACCAGGCCACTGCCCTGGTGGGTCAGCCAGACCGCCGCCATGCCGTTGAGCGCCTCATGCAGGGCCGCCACCCGCTCCGCCAGCACGGTGAAACCGCCGGCGGCCGGATGGCCCCCATGGCGTTCCAGCAGGGCGCTGCACTGCTGCAGGGCCTGGTCCACGGCAAACCCCTTGGGCGCCCGCACGGAGGCGCGCAGTCGGCCATCCCCCTCGCTGGCCAGCAGGGCTGCCGGCAGCCCGAATCGCTCCACCAGTCGGGCCGCCACGATGCCAATGACGCCATGGTGCCAGTGGCTCTGGGCCAGCAGCAGGAAGGGGCTGCGCTGGGCACCATCGGCATCCACCAGGGCTACGGCCTCCGCCTCGATCGCATCACACAGTTCCCGCCGCTGACGGTTGAGGGCTTCGCACTCCCGGGCCAAGTCGAGGGCCCGCTCCTGGTCTGTGGTGGTGAGCAGCTCCACCACCAGCTCGGGGTCGCCCAGGCGTCCCACCGCATTGATCCGGGGGGCGATCTGGAAGCCCACGGTGCTCGCATCCACCGGAACGTCGTCCAGCCCTGCGAGCTGCTGCAACGCCTGCAACCCCGGCAGGGCACTGGCTTTCAGCCGTGGCAGGCCGTCCATGAGCCAGCGACGGTTCACCCCCTGCAGCGGGGCCATATCGGCGATGGTGCCGATGCAGAACAGATCGAGGGCCATGGCGAGCCCCTCCTCCGAGCGAAAGGCCTTGGCCAGGGTCACCGCCAGTACGTAGGCCAGCCCCACCCCGGCTAACCCGCGGTACGGCGACCCCTCCGGGGTGCAGGCCGGGTGCAGCAGGGCCAGGTAGGGCGGATGCTCAGCCGGCAGGGTGTGGTGATCGGTGAGCACCACATCCAGGTCGAGCGCCTTGGCCCGCTCGAGGGCCTCGCGGGCGGCGATGCCGTTATCCACCGTCACCAGCAGGCGGATGCCCTCACCAGCCAGCCGCTCCACCATGGCGCTGTTGAGGCCATAGCCATCGTCGAGACGGCTGGGGATGGCAGCCACCGGTGCTGCCCCCAGCCGTTGCAGTACCCCCACCAGTAGGGCCGTGCTGGTCATGCCATCGGCGTCGTAATCGCCACAGATGGCCACCGCCTCGCCTCCCTTACAGGCCTGACGCAGGCGTTTTACGGCGGTTTTCAGATCCGGGAAATGCTTGGCAGGATCGGGTGCCTCGGCGGGCTCCAGCAGGTTTTCAATGGCTTCCCGGCTGCCCAGGCCCCGCCGCTGCAGTACGGCCAGGAGGGGTTCGCAGAGCCCCAGGCTCTGTAGTTCAGGGTTCGGAACTGCCGGTACGGGCAGCTGCCAGCGTTGCTCGGGGGCAGCGGAGAGCAACAGCATCGGCCCAACAGGAGTCCATCCTGCAGCGTCATGCCGGGACGATCCAGCGCCCTAACCTCCTGGCCACGGTTGTGATGGCCCGGTGCCCTTTCCCGCGGCGCTTCTCTGGGATGTGGATGGCACCCTCGCCGAGACGGAGCTCGATGGCCATCGGCTCGCCTTCAACCGCGCCTTGGCCGAAGCGGGCTTGCCCTGGTGCTGGGATCCCGCCACCTATCTCGCCTTGCTGCCGATCAGCGGCGGGCGGGAGCGCCTGCGCTTCTTTCTCCAGCAGGTGGAGGGTGCACCGCCCAGCGCTGCGCGCGTTGAGGCGTTGCAGGCCGCCAAGCAGCGCCATTACGCCGCCCTGGTGGCCGCGGGTGGCCTGGGCCTGCGGCCTGGGGTGGCCCGGCTCCTGAAGGCTGCCGCTGCCGCTGGGATTCCCCAGGTGATCGTCACCACCAGTGGACGCGCCGCAGTGTCTGCCCTGCTGGAGCAGGCGTTGCCTTGCTCACAGCCGTTGTTTCGTTTCTGGGTGTGTGGGGAGGATGTTGCCCGTAAGAAGCCCGATCCAGAGGCGTACCGCCTCGCCTTGGCGCAGCTGGGTTGCGATGCCGCCCAGGCTCTGGCGATTGAGGATTCCAGCAATGGACTGCGGGCGGCCATGGCCGCAGGGCTGTGCACCCTGGTGACCCGCAGTGCCTCCAGTGCGGCTGAGCCCGTGGAGGCGTTCAGTGCGGCAGCGGCGATGGTGGATCACCTGGGTGAGCCCGGCTCCCCCTCCGTGGTGTGGCACGGCCCGGCTTGCCCCGATGGCCACATCACGCTCTCCTACCTGCAGCAGCTGTTGCGGCGGCCATGACCCGACTGCCCCTCCAGGCCACCCGTTTCAACCGGCTCCAGCGCCGCGTGGTCACGGCTCTGGTCGGTGGTTTTCGCGGCAGTTGGCGTCGCCGCAGCCTGGGCCTGCTGGCCCTGCTCCTGGGCCTCTATGCCGGCAACAACCTCACGGCCTACTGGCTGCAAAAACTGGGCCAGCGGCCCCTGGTGGTGCTGATCACGGTGCTGCTGGTGGAGCTCCTGGTGCGCCTGCGCACCCATCTCGTGAAGGGTCAGCCGGCCCTGGCCTGGGTGATGCTCGACAACCTGCGCATTGGCGTCGTGTACGCGCTCATGCTGGAGGCCTTCAAGCTGGGCTCATGACGCTCGAGTCCTGGATCCTGGCCGAGCTCAGCGGGCGGGTCAGCCGAGCTGAGCGCCCCTTCATCGGCCTGAATGGACCCGTGGGGGCAGGCAAGAGCACCCTGGCGCGTCATTTGCAGCGGGTATGCGCCAAGGCTGGGCTGCGCTTGGCCGTGGCGTCCATCGACGACGCCTATCTGCCCTGGCAGGAGCGGCAGCGGGCCATGGCCGGCAATCCCTTTGGCGTCACCCGGGTACCGCCCGGGAGCCATGAGCCGCAGTTGCTGCTGCACGGGCTGCAGGAGTGGCGGGCCCAACCTGCCGAGGGCCCCGCGCAGCTGGTGCTCCCCCGCTTCGACAAAACCCTGCGGGGTGGCGATGGCGATCGGGTTGCCGATTGGGATGGAGAGGCCGATGCCTTGCTGCTGGAGGGCTGGCTGGTGGGCTGTTGTTGTTTGGATCCGGGGGCTCTGGAGGCTGGCCTGGTGAGCGATCAGGGCCTCGAGGGGGTGTCTGCGCTGGAACGGCAGTGGATACCCCACTGGAACCAGCAACTCGTGGCCTATCAGCCGCTGTGGGAGCAGCTGGATCTGCAGCTGGTGCTCTGGCCGGCCCGCTGGGAGCTGCCCTTGCGCTGGCGCCTTCAGGCCGAGGCACGCCAACGCAGGCGCGGCGGAGGCTGGATGGCACCTGCCGCGCTCAGTGCTGTGGTGCGAGCCAGCCTGAGTTCACTGCCTCCCCGGCTCTATCAACGGCCAGTGCTGCAGCGGGCGGATTGGGTTCGCGTGCTGGATGGACAGCGCCGCACCCTCTTGGAGGGAAGCGGCGCTGGGGTGTTGGAACAAATCGAGGTGGCTCGTGAGGATCAGGCCTCGTCGCCTTCCTCTTCAGCCACGGGGTAGACGAAGCCTTGGGCGCGGCCACTCAGTACGGCCTTGCCGATGGAGAGGGCTTTTTGGGCGGCAACAGCTGCCTTGCCTTTCCAAGTGGCGTGGCGCTGGTTGCGCTTGCCCTTGGACGTTTTCTTCTTGGGAACAGCCATCCCGCTCTCGATATGCCAAACCAAGATCTTCCGCTGCCGTCCTCCCTTTCGTCAAATCGCTAAGCTCGGGCCACTAGTAGATCCCTGTGAGCAACGGCGTTCAACCCCCTTCGGAACGCGCCGGCGATCCGCCCATGAAGGCCCCTGGTCTGATGCGGGATTTGGGCTTGTCCAAATCGCCTCCGCCCAGTTACAGCGAGCTGTTGCAACAGCTGCGCAGCGGCAAGATCAAAGAGTTGGAGCTCTCCACGGCCCGCCGCGAAGTTGCGGTGACCTATGCCGATGGCCGTCGCGTCACGGTCCCGGTGTTCAGCAACGACCAGCAGTTGTTGAGCAGTGCCCAGGAGGCTCGCGTGCCGCTCACGGTGCGCGATGACCGCAAGGACGAAGCCACCGCTGGCCTGGTGGCCAACGTGTTGCTGTTGCTGCTGCTGTTCGGTGGGCTGAGTCTGCTGATCCGCCGTTCGGCCCAGGTGGCCAATAAGGCCATGGGCTTCGGCCGCAGCAAGGCCCAGGTGCAGCCCGAGGGAACTGTGGCGGTGCGCTTCGAGGATGTGGCCGGCATCAATGAGGCCAAGGAGGAGCTCCAAGAGGTGGTGACCTTCCTCAAGGAGCCCGAACGCTTCACGGCCGTGGGCGCCAAGATTCCCAAGGGTGTGCTGCTGGTGGGCCCCCCCGGCACCGGCAAGACGCTGCTTGCCAGGGCCATCGCCGGTGAAGCTGGCGTGCCCTTTTTCTCGATGGCCGCCTCGGAATTCGTGGAGCTGTTCGTGGGCGTGGGGGCCAGCCGCGTGCGCGACCTGTTCCGCAAGGCCAAGGAGAAGGCTCCTTGCATCATCTTCATTGATGAAATTGATGCTGTGGGCCGCCAGCGCGGCGCTGGCATCGGTGGTGGCAACGACGAGCGGGAGCAGACCCTCAACCAGCTGCTCACCGAGATGGACGGCTTTGAGGAGAACTCCGGCGTGATCCTGCTGGCGGCCACCAACCGCCCCGATGTGCTCGATACGGCGTTGATGCGTCCTGGCCGTTTCGACCGTCAGATCCACGTGGACCTGCCCGATCGCCGGGGCCGGGAAGCCATTCTTTCGGTGCATGCCCGCAGCCGTCCCCTCGGTCCTGAGGTGTCCCTGGCCGATTGGGCCAGCCGCACCCCCGGCTTTTCAGGGGCGGACCTCTCCAACCTGCTGAATGAGGCGGCGATCCTCACGGCCCGGCGCGACCGGCAGACCATTGATGATCAGGCCCTCAGCGATGCCCTGGAGCGCATCACCATGGGCCTCACGGCGGCTCCCCTCCAGGACAGCGCCAAAAAACGCCTGATCGCCTATCACGAGGTGGGTCACGCCCTGCTCACCACACTGCTGCCCGCAGCCGACAAGCTCGACAAGGTGACGCTACTCCCGAGGGCCGGGGGCATCGGCGGTTTTGCCCGCACCATGCCCGATGAGGAGGTGTTGGACTCGGGCCTGATCAGCAAGGCCTACCTGCAGGCTCGCATGGTGGTGGCCATGGGGGGTCGGGCGGCGGAGCTGGTGGTGTTCGGTCCTAGCGAGGTAACCCAGGGCGCCTCCAGTGACCTGGAGATGGTGTCCCGTATCTCCCGCGAGATGGTGACCCGCTACGGCTTTTCCTCCCTGGGGCCGGTGGCCCTAGAGGCCGATGGCGGCGAGGTGTTTCTCGGTCGTGATTGGTTGCGCTCTGAGCCCCACTATTCCCGCGAAACCGGCAATCGCATCGATCAGCAGGTGCGGCAGTTGGCCACCGCCGCTCTGGATCAGGCGGTGGCGCTGCTGCGCCCGCGCCGGAAGCTCATGGATGAGCTGGTGCACCTGCTGATCGAGAAGGAAACCCTTGAGGGCGAGGAGTTCCAGGCGGTGGTTGAGCGCCATGGCGCAGCCAGCCAGCCAGACCTAGGTAAATCGAATATCCAGGCTGCGCAACTGGGTGTGTAGGCCGGCGTCCTGGATGGGCAACAGCAGGGCCGTGCGGCCGCTTTCATTGACATGGGCATGCCAGTGGCCCGGTGGTGTGATGAAGGCACCACCGGACTCCCAGTCGATGCGCTCGGGATCCCGAATCGTTCCGTCTGGATTCAGTTCGCGGCCCACGAGGGTGTAACACCCGGGATCACAGTCCACGATCAGATCAAGCGCTACCGATTGATGGCGATGGGCGCCCTGGGTGGCTCCGGCCGGCACCATCCCGAGCATGGCCCAGAGCACGTGGGTCACGGTGCGGGTGGACGGTAGATCGCGGTTGGCCAGCAGCAGGCTGAGCCGGTTGCTCTTGGCGCTGCTGGGGTCAGCGGCGAGGGCCTCGAGTTCGGCGAGCAACCAGTCCGCTGGGTAGTGGGTGGCTTCGAAGCGGGGCTGGCTGGGCTGCACGCCTAGGTAGTGCAGCAGGGGCGCATCGTTCACCCAATACAGCACGCTGGTGGCGTTAGCTTCAAGGAGTGGAGCGGCCCCTGCCGGCAACACGAACAGATCACCGGCTTGCCAGGTGAGGCTCACGGCAGGGCTGGCCACTTCGGCGCTGCGCTCGCAGCGACCCCGGCCCGACAGCACATAGAACAGGGAGCTGGTGGCTAGGGCCGCTGCCTTCACCCCCTCACCGGCCTCGATCCGCAGGAAATGGGCCGCCAAGGCTGGGCTGGTGGCGGGGCCGTTGATCCCCAGCTCTTCACTGAGATCCAGGGGAATCACGGCGCTGGGCCCAGTGGCATGCAGCTCTGGTCCCCAATGGCGATAGGGGATGGGCTCGGTGAGGCCGCGCCGCACTGGGTTGGCAGCCTGGCGGTAATCGAACAGCAAGGCCTTGCTGCTCGCTGGAGCCGCAGGTATGACCGGGGACGCTTCGGGGGTGTTAGCCATGGCTGCCGCACGATCCGGTGCTGTAGTCATCGCGTCACCCCTGGATTGAGATCACCCTATTGAGCCGTCGCCCCGATCTGGCCACTGCGGCAATGGCTACAAGGGCGGGGGTGTGGCTCAACCGCCTGCGACTGCGGGAACGATGCTTACCTCATCGCCATCGCTGAGGGCGGTTGCCTGGTTGTCCAGAAACCGGATGTCCTCGCTGTTCACGTACACGTTGAGGAAGCGGCGCAACTTGCCACCTTCATCGCAGAGGCGGCCCTTGATCCCCGGGTAGCGACCTTCCAGTGCATCGATTAGGGCGTCCACGCTGGTGGCCTCCAGATCCACGCTGGCTTCGTCGTTGGTGAATTTCTGCAGAGGGGTGGGAATCAGAATCTGAACGGCCATGGCTGGTGCAGGAAACGAATAGAAGATCGAAGCCGGGCGTACGGCGTTGGCGACCCGGTTCAGCCCTTGAGGGCTGCCTGGGCCTGCTGCCAGGCAGCGTTGAAGCTGTCCAGCTGGGCTTCGATGGTGTAGGGCGCGCCGATGGAATCGACAATGGCCTCGGTGGTCTTGAGGCCATTGCCGGTGATGTAGGCCACGGTGCTCTCGTCGGGGTTGATCTTGCCCTGTTCCACCAGCTTCTTGAGCACCGCAATGGTGGTACCGCCGGCCGTTTCGGTGAAGACGCCCTCGGTTTCAGCCAGGAGCTTGATGCCCTCGATGATTTCCGTGTCGTTCACGGCCGCAATGTTGCCCCGGGTTTTGTTGGCAATGTCGATGGCATAGGGGCCATCGGCCGGATTGCCGATGGCGATCGACTTGGCGATGGTGTTCGGTTTCACCGGCGTGATGAAGTCCCGGCCTTCGGCGAAGGCCTGGGCGATTGGGGAGCAGCCCTCGGCCTGGGCACCGCTGAAGCGCACGTGCTTCTCGTCCACCAGCCCTACCTTGATGAACTCGTCAAAACCCTTGCGGATCTTGGTGAACAGGGAACCGGAGGCGAGCGGCGCCACAATGTGGTCAGGCAGTTGCCAGCCCAGCTGCTCGATCACCTCGTAGCCCAGGGTTTTGGAGCCTTCCGAGTAATAGGGGCGAAGGTTGATGTTCACGAAGCCCCAGCCGTAGGTGTTGGCCACTTCCGAGCACAGGCGATTCACCTGGTCGTAGTTGCCCTTCACCGCCATGAGAGTGGGGTTGTAGATCAGGGTGCCGAGCACCTTGCCCAGTTCCAGATCGCTGGGGATGAACACACAGCAATCGAGGCCCGCATGGGCGGCGATGGCTGCGGTGGAGTTGGCCAGATTTCCGGTGGAGGCGCAGCTCACCGTGGTGAAGCCCAGCTCACGGGCGCGGGTGAGGGCTACAGAGACCACCCGGTCCTTGAAGGACAGGGTCGGCATGTTGACGCCGTCGTTCTTGATGTAGAGGTTTTTGAGGCCGAGGCGCTTCGCCAGGTTGTTGGCCTTGAGCAGGGGGGTGAACCCGGTGCCCACATCAATGGGATCGCCCTCGATGGGCAGGAAATCGCGGTAGCGCCAGATCGAGGCGGGCCCGGCTTCGATCGTGGCCCGGCTCACCCGGTTGCGGATGGCCTCGTAGTCGTACACCACTTCGAGGGGGCCGAAGCAGACGTCTTCACAGACGTGACGGGCGCCAGCTTCATAGGGATGGCCACATTCTTTGCAGCGCAGGCCGGTGAAGGTGGAGCGAGAGAGAGTGGCCGTCACGATCACGCCCTGGAGGTTGAGAGGAAGCTAGCAGCGCCGTTGGGGCTGCCGATTATTCACCGATGCTGGAGGTCGGGTATTGACAGAGAGCTGATGGGGCTTGCCCTCTGTGACTGCCGTGGCTTGACCTCCGGGGGTGCCTGCCTAGCCTCGCTGGGTGACTGGTACCGCACCCCGTTCCTCCGCCTATCCCATCCCCGGCTGGCTGCGGGCGGTTGGGGTTTTGGCTCTGTTGGTGGGGGCGCTGGTGCTGCTGCCGCGGTTGGGGATCGAGCGCCAGTGGTTTGCCCAGTTCGGGGCGGAATCCGTGGTGATGCGCCGCTGGTTGCTCCAGGTGCTGGCCTTTGTGGTGGTGATGGGCCTCGGCGTTCCCCTTCAGCTGCAGCAATTGAGCCGCTGTTGGCGGCTGCGCCAGGAGGCTGCGCGCAAGCTTCTGCCTGAGGCTCCGCTGGTGGTGCTCGGACCTCGCCTCCTGACCGCAGTGCTGGTGGGCCTGCTGGTGTTGCTGGCGGCGGGACTCACTTATCTCATGGTGCAGGCGAGAGATCTGATCGCGGCCCCCTTCAGTGGGCAGGTGATCACCGGAATCCCGGTGCTGGCGGATCTGCCCCCCTGGTTGGTCCTCGGTCTTGGGGCTGCCCTGCTGCTGCCCCTGTTGCTCTGGCCGCTCACCACCTTGCGCATCACCCTGGCGGCGGCCCTGGCGGGATCGGCCACGGCCCTGGCCCGGGGCTGGAGCCTCTGGTTGCCGGCCCTCCTGGCGGTTTCCTTTGGGGAGCGGGATCCGATCACCGGCTTTGACCTCAGCTTCACGGTGCTGCAGCTGCCGGCGCTGCACTTGCTCGTGAGTGTGGTGATGGCCCAGGCGATCGTGGGTCTGGCCGGTTGCCTCTGGCTCACCTTCAGCGAGGGCTCCAGTCTCTCCGATTTGCGTTTCCCGGGGCTCAGCCGCCAGCAGCAGCGGGTGCTGCAGCCCCAGTTGGCGGTCTTGGCCCTGATGGCGGCCCTCAGCAACGCTCTGGCCCCTTTCGACCTGATGGTGCAGGGAAGTGGTGTGGCCGCAGGTGCCGGTTTTGTTGACCTGCACGTGCGGCTGCCCCTGCGGCTGCTGCTGTCGGCCTTGCTGCTGTTCACGGGCGTGGGGTTACTGGTTCCCTTGCCCCGGAACTGGCTCCGGCGCGGGGCCTTGTTTCCCCTGGCACTCACGGCTCTGGCGGTGCCGATTGCCGAGTGGATCGTGGCTCCCTTGGTGCAGCGCATCTGGGTGCAACCGCGCGAGCTCGTGGTGGAAATGCCCTATCTCCGCCGTTCCATTGATGCCACCCGCCGGGCCTTCGGCCTCGAGACGGTCAAGCAGCTGGTGCTGGAGCCGCGCCAGAAGCTCACCTCCGAGGATCTGGCGGCTGCTCCTGGAACCCTCAGCAATATCCGTCTCTGGGATAGCAAGCCCCTGCTCGAGGCCAACCGTCAGCTGCAGCAACTGCGGCTCTACTACCGGTTCTCTTCAGCGGCCGTGGATCGCTATCCACTCAGCGCGGATCCGGCTCGCCAGGGCTCCCAGCAGGTGTTGATCGCTGCCCGAGAACTGGATACCGGTGCTCTACCGCAGGACTCCCGCACATGGTTGAACCGCCATCTGGTCTTCACCCACGGCTATGGCTTCACGGTTTCCACCGTGAATGCCTTTGGCCCAGATGGTCTGCCGCTTTATTTCGTCAAGGATCTGGGTCGCGGCAGCAAGGTTCAGGGCATTCCTCAACTCGGACTCCAGACAGAGTCGGTTCGCAAGGCCCTGCCGGTGGGCCTGCCTCGGCTGTATTTCGGATCTGCCAAATCCTCCTATGTGATCGCCCCCACCCAGGTGCGGGAGTTCGACTATCCGGAGGGTGACCTCAACCTCTATTCCCATTACACCGGCCAGGGCGAGGTGCCGATCCATGGACCCCTGGATCGGCTCATGGCCGCCGCCTATCTGCCGGAGCCCCGGCTCTTGTTCACGGGTTCCTTAACCCCCTCCTCGCGACTGTTGCTGCGCCGCCAGGTGAATGAGCGGCTCAAGGCCCTCGCGCCTTTCCTGCGCTTTGAGAGCCAGCCCTATCTGGTGACCGCAAGGGTGGCGAACACCCCGGGCTATGAGTCTGATAACCACCAGTACTGGATGCTGGACGGCTTCACTGTGAGCCGCAGCTATCCCTATTCTGATGCCAATCCATCGGGAATTCGCTACTTCCGTAACCCGGTCAAAGTGGTTGTGGATGCCTACAACGGCCAGGTGTGGCTCTATGTGAGTGATCCCAGCGATCCGATCCTGCGCACATGGAAACGAGCCTTTCCGGAGTTGTTCCGTCCCCTCTCCGCCATGCCGAAGGTTCTTCTGGGCCATATCCAAGTGCCCCAGAGCCAGTTCCAGGTTCAGGCCGAGCGGCTGTTGCGTTATCACGTCACCGATGTCCGCACCTTCTACAACGGTGATGACGTGTGGTCGATCCCCCTTGAGATCTACGGGTCTGCTAACACTCCGGTACGCCCCTATCACGTGACAGTGCAGTTGCCGGGCGAAACTAAGCCCGAATTTGTGCTGCTGCTGCCGTTCTCGCCCCTGAAACGGCCGAACATGGTGGGTTGGTTGGCGGTGCGTAACGACCCTCCCCATTACGGCGAGCAGTTGCTGGTGCGCTTCCCCCAGCAGCGTCTGTTGCTTGGGCCTCAGCAGGTGTCATCGCTGATTGAACAGGATCCTGCGATCAGTTATCAGTTTGGCCTCTGGAATCGGGTAGGCTCGCGCCTCATCCACGGCAATCTTCTGGTACTGCCTGTTGGAAAGGGCCTTCTCTATGTGGAGCCGATCTATCTGCAGAGTAAGAATAACGATCTGCCTACCCTGGTGCGTGTTGTGGTAACCGATGGCACCACGTTTGTCATGGAGCGCAATCTGAAGGATGCTCTCAAGCGCCTGGTGTCAACCACGCCCAAGGGTTGAGCTGGTTGGGTCCTTGGTCTCGGTGCTCAGCCAAGAGGTGCTCGGCCAACAAAAAAGGCCCCGTAGGGGGCCTTCGACTTCAGGGGTTGGTCTGGTCCAGCTGCTGGATCAGGCAGCCACGGCGGTCTTGGGGTCGAGTTCGCCCTTGGCGTACAGACCGGCGTAGAAGTTGATGTCGCGCTGTTTGATCTTGCTGGCGTTGCCGGCGCACCAGAACTGCTGGTAACGATCGAGGCACACCTGCTTCATGTAGGCCCGGGCAGGCTTGTTGAAGTGGCGGGGATCGAAGTTAGCGGGGTCTTTGGCGGCAGCTTCCCGCACAGCGGCGGTGAAGGCCAGGCGGTTGTCGGTGTCGATGTTCACCTTGCGCACGCCGTTGCGGATGCCTTCCTGGATTTCCTCTACGGGCACGCCGTAGGTCTCGGGGATGGCACCGCCGTACTTGTTGATCATGTCCAGCCACTCCTGGGGCACCGAGGAGGAGCCGTGCATCACCAGGTGGGTGTTGGGGATGGCCTTGTGGATTTCGGCGATGCGGCTGATGGCCAGCACTTCACCGGTGGGCTTGCGGGTGAACTTGTAGGCGCCGTGGCTGGTGCCGATGGCGATGGCCAGGGCGTCCACCTTGGTTTTGGCCACGAAGTCGGCGGCCTCGGCGGGATCGGTGAGCAGCTGGCTGTGGTCGAGCTTGCCCTCGAAACCGTGGCCGTCCTCAGCCTCGCCCATGCCGGTTTCCAGGGAGCCCAGGCAACCCAGTTCACCTTCCACGCTCACGCCGATGGCGTGGGCCACATCCACCACTTCCTTGGTGACGGCCACGTTGTACTCGTAGCTGGCGGGGGTCTTGGCGTCGGCCATCAGGGAGCCATCCATCATCACCGAGGTGAAGCCGTTGGCGGCGGCACCGAAACAGGTGGCGGGGCTGTTGCCGTGGTCCTGGTGCATCACCACCGGGATGTCGGGATAGGTTTCCACGGCAGCCAGGATCAGGTGGCGCAGGAAGTTTTCGCCGGCGTACTGGCGGGCACCGCGGGAGGCCTGGAGAATCACCGGAGAGTCGGTCTCGTGGGCCGCCTCCATGATCGACTGCACCTGCTCCAGGTTGTTCACGTTGAAGGCAGGGATGCCATAGCCGTTTTCAGCGGCATGGTCGAGCAGCAGGCGAAGCGGTACCAGCGCCATGGGGGAGACCTCGAGGGGGAATGCGGGCGATCCTAACCGGCGCCTTGTTGTCAGAATTCCTGGCGTAGCCCCGTATCCGCAGCAGCCAGGGCGAGATCGCTGATGGCCTGGCTGTGGACGGCCTCCGCCAGGCCTGGCACCATCGGCCGGCTGGCGCGGGCCGCCTCCGCCCACCAGCCAATCAGGCGTGCCACTGGGGCCACGCGGCCATCGGGCCAGGTGTGGGGGAAGGCCAGGGCTGGATCCGGGCTGATCTCTTGCAACGCTCCGCTGCCCTGGGCCTGCCAGAGCTGAAAGCCATGGACGTAGTCGTTCTGGTTGCTGGAGCCGAGCACCAGGGTGCCCTCGCTCCCATAGATCTCGATCCAGTAGCCGCGCCCCGGTCGGGTCACCGAGGCCAGGCTCACCTGTGCCGCCAGGCGGCGTCCGCTGGCGGCCTCCAGCTCCAGCTGCAGCAGGGCGATGTCCTCGGCATCCACGGCGGCCAGCCGTCCGCTGCCATCAGCCAGGGGGCGCTGGGGAATGGCCATGCTGCGTTGGGCACCCACGCTTCGGGCCGGTCCCACCAGCCAGTGCAGGGTGTCGAAGGCATGGGTGCCCAGGGATCCCAGCACGCCGCCGCCGGCAGCCCGTTGCGAATACCAGTTCCACGGCCGCGTTCCATCGGCCCTGCTGCCCATCAGCCAGTCGAGTTTCACCAGCCACGGTGTGCCAATGGCGCCCTGGTCCAGCAGGACCTTGAGCTGCATGAACAGGGGCACGGCGCGGTATTCGAAATCCACGGCCACGCTCACGCCGGCCTCCAGGGCCTGGCGTTGCAGCTCCTGGATCTGACCCGCATCCAAGGCCACGGGCTTCTCGAGTAGCAGGTGCTTTCCAGCGGCAATGGCCGCCTGGGCCAGGGCAAAGCGGGGGGCCGGCGGGGTAGCAATCACCACGGCATCCACCTGGGGATCGCTCAGCAGGGCTTCGAGCTCGCTGGTGCCGGGCAGGTTGGCGGCGGCACAGGCCTGTTCGAGCCGCTCGCGGCGTGGATGCCAGAGGGCCACCGGCTCGGTGAGGGGGCAGTGCCGCAGGGCCGGCAGGTGCACTTTCTCGCCGAAGCCCAGGCCGGCTACGGCCACCCGCAGGGGTTGCAACGAAGAGGCGGTGTCGATCACGGCGGCGGGGTGATGGCGAGTGAAGGAATCAGGATCCAGCCAGCAGGTTGGCCCCTGCGGCGCAGACCGCCTGGATGGTTTCCTCGATCAGTCCATCGTTACTGGCCGGCTGCCACTGGCTTCCCCATTGCGGCAAGCCATTGATGGAGGTGTCGCGGAACAGGTTCTGGCCGCAATCGATCTCCATCACGTAGAGATCGCTGGCCGGGGGGCGCTGGGAGCGGCCCTGCTCGCTGCCGGGATCGGGCTGTGGCATGGCCTGCTGAAAGCGGCTGAGCACCGTGAGGTTGCCCGCCTTGCTGATGCGCAGGCTGCCGGCATCCCACCACTGCTGCCCCTCGGCAGTACTGGCCACCGGTTGCCAATCCACCGGTCCGGCCCAGCTGCCGCTGGGGTTGAGCAGCACCACGGCAACCGCCAGAAGCGCCGCCAGGAGCTTGCCCACACCGCTGCGGAACTGCTGGGGTGTCATACGGATGCGGCCTTGGTACAGCCGTGCATCTTCAGCAGACCCACCAGGGTGCTGCGCAGTTTCGTGCGCGGCACGATGTGGTCGACGAAGCCGTGGTCCTGCAGGTATTCCGCGGTCTGGAAGTCGTCGGGGAGTTTCTCCCTCAGGGTCTGCTCAATCACCCGACGGCCGGCAAAGCCGATCAGGGCCCTCGGCTCGGCCAGGATCAAGTCGCCAAGCATGGCGAAACTGGCGGTCACGCCACCGGTGGTGGGGTGGGTGAGCAGGGGTAAATAGAGCAGTTCGGCCTGGCGATGGCGCTCCAGGGCTCCGGAGATCTTGGCCATCTGCATCAGGCTCAGCATCCCTTCCTGCATGCGTGCTCCGCCAGAGGCACACACGATCAGCACGGGGTAACGGCGCGCCGTGGCCGTCTCGATCAGGCGGGTGAGCTTCTCCCCCACCACCGACCCCATGGAGCCGCCCATGAAGCGGAAATCCATCGCCCCCAGGGCCAAGGGCAAACCCTCCACGGTGCAAAGGCCGGTGATCACGCCGTCCTTGAGGCCGGTGGAGCGCTGGGTGTCGCGGATCCGGTCGGCGTAACTGCGGCGATCCTTGAAGGCCAGGGGATCAGTGGGGGCCAGATCAGAATCGAGGGCTTCAAAGCTGCCCTCATCGGCGATCAGGTGAATCCGCTCCTCGCTGAAAATGCGGTGGTGATGCCCACAACCGCTGCAAACACTGGCATTGGCCGCAAGATCCTTGCGATACACCACCAGCCCGCATTCCGGGCATTTGCTCCAGAGCCCGTCCTCCTCGTTCACCTCCTGGGGATTGCGAACCGCCGGTGCGGTCTTGCGGCGATCGGCAAACCAGTCGAACAGCGACATGGAGGCAGGGAGCGTCCGGGTTTAGGTGGTCTTCAGACCATTAAAGGGCTCCCCAGCCCAGCCAGTGCCCTAGCTGTTGCAGCCAGAAGCTGTTGCCACCGATCCACACGGCCAGGCCTCCACCGGCCAGGAACGGACCGAACGGGAAGGGTTGACCGCGTTTGAGTCGGCCGCTCAGCAGGCCGAGGGCACCGAACAGCGCTCCCGCTAGCACCGCAAGGAGCACCGCCAGGCCAACGCCGCTGAGCCCAAGCCAAGCTCCCAGCAGGGCTGTGAGCTTGGCATCGCCCAGACCCAGGGCGGGCTTGCCCATCACGTTGTGGGCCAGGCCACTCAGCCCTTCCATGGCCAGCAGTCCCCCACAGGCCGCCAGCAGATGCTCGAGCAGCAAGCTGCGCCCACTGCTCTCCCCCTGGCTAAAGCCGGCGATGGCCGTGATCGCCAGGCCGAGCAGCACCCCCCAGCGGCAGAGGGGTTCCGGTAGCCATAGGTGATCCAGATCGATCAGGGTGAGGGGCATGAGCAGGGCCACCAGCAGCCAGCCCGCCACCAGCAGCATCCAGCCGGGGGGGGCGGCCAGGGCGGAGGGGCTTCCCAGGGCCGTGGCCACGAACAGGCCAGCGGTGAGTAGCTCAACCGCGGGGTAGCGCGCGCTGATGGGGTTGCCGCAATGGCGGCAACGGGCCCTCAGAACCATCCAGCTGAGCAGTGGCACATTTTCAAACCAGCTCAGTTGGCTGCCGCAGTGGGGGCAGTGGCTGCGGGGGTGAACCACCGATTCCTCCCTGGGCAGGCGCCAGGCCACCACGTTGAGGAAGCTGCCTAAGCAGGCACCCAGCACAGCGGCCAGGACAGCAGCAACAGCAGTCGAGCTCATCAGCCGCGGTAGGTGGTTCGGGTACTCCGCAGTCGCTGTGTGCGGCCACGCACAAGGTCGAGCGACACGTACTGCTCATCGGGCAGGAGCACCGGCAGTTCGAACACCACCCGGCCCTGGCCCATGCCCGTGCCTGACAAGACAACACCCAGGGGCTCCAGTCCGCTGGGACAACGCTCGATGTAGGTGAAATAAATCCTTCGGGCCCGGCCGATCACATCGGAACTGTTGATGCGATCCCAGCGGGGCTGCAGGCGCAGCTCAGAGCGAACGTCCGGCCGTGGGCCCTGACCGGAAGGCCCAGTGGCCCCCGCAATCACAAAGGACGGAGGACCACCGGGCGTAGAGGGGACGGGTACTGACTTCACCGGGTCCGCCTGACGGACCCACACTAGTGGCTAAAAGCCTCAGGACAGTTTCTTTTTCTCCTCGATCATCCGGTGAATGATCGGGGTGAGGATCAGCTCCATGGCGAAGCCCATCTTGCCGCCGTTCACCACGATGGAGGTGGGGCTGGACATGAAGGAGTCGTGGATCATGTCCAGCAGGTAGGTGAAGTCGATCCCCCACTTCTCACGGGCACCCTTGCGGAAGTGGATGATCACGAACGATTCATCCGGGGTGGGGATGTTCCGGATCATGAAGGGGTTGGAGGTGTCCACGGTGGGCACCCGCTGGAAGTTGATGTCCGTGCGGCTGAACTGCGGGCAGATGTGGTTGATGTAATCCGGCATGCGGCGCAGGATCGTGTCCACGGTGGCCTCAGCCGAATACCCACGCTCGTGGTTGTCGCGGGCGATCTTCTGGATCCACTCCAGGTTCACGATCGGCACCACGCCCACCAGCAGGTCGGCGAGGGAGGCCACGTTGTAGCCATCTCCTTCCACACCGCCATGCAGGCCCTCGTAGAAGAGCAGGTCGGTGCCGGCGGGGATGGGTTCCCAGGGGGTGAACTGGCCTGGTTCCAGGTTGGTGCCAAGGCGTCCGTTGTGCTCAGCGGCTTCCTCCACGGAGTGCAGGTAGTAGCGCTTCTCGCCGCCGCCGCTCTCGCCGTAGCTGCGAAACAGTTCGCCCAGCTTGTCGAACAGGTTGGCCTCGGGGCCGAAGTGGGAGAAGTTTTCACCCTTGGCTAGGGCCTCGGCCATGGCCTGCTTCATGGGGCCACGCTCGTAGCGGTGGTAGCTGTCGCCCTCCACCACGGCGGGGGTGATGCCCTCGCGTTTGAAGATCTGCTCGAAGGCACGCTTGACGGTGCTGGTCCCTGCGCCGGAGGAACCGGTGACAGCCACAACCGGATGACGCTTCGACATGCGCAAGGATCAGCAGAACTGTGGGCGAGTTTGGCAGGTCGTGGGTCTGTCCCCTAGTGCCAGGCGTTTCAGCCCTCAAGGGCCGCCAGTAACTGGTCGCCCATGGCCTGGCAGCCCAGCTGAGTGCAGCCTTCGGCCATCAGGTCACCGGTGCGGTAGCCGGAGGCCAGCACGGCATCCACGGCTGCTTCTAGGGCCGTGGCGGCGGCGTCCTGCTGCAGCCCAACCCGGAGCATCATGGCCGCACTGAGCACCATGGCCATGGGGTTCGCCTTGTCCTGGCGGGCAATGTCGGGGGCTGAGCCATGGATGGGCTCGAACAGGCCTGGCCCCTCCGCCCCCAGCGATGCGGAGGGCAGCATGCCGATGGAGCCTGTGAGCATGGCGGCCTCGTCGCTGAGGATGTCGCCGAACAGGTTGCTGGTGAGCAGTACGTCGAACTGCCTTGGGGCACGCACCAGCTGCATGGCGGCGTTGTCCACGTACATGTGGGTGAGCTCCACGGAGGGGTACGCGCTGGCGTGGAGGGTTTCCACCCGGTCGCGCCACAGCTGGCTCACATCCAGCACATTGGCCTTGTCCACCGAGCAGAGCCTGCCGCCCCGCTGCAGCGCCAGATCGAAGCCCACCTTGGCGATGCGATCGATCTCGTAGTCGAAATAGGCCATGGTGTTGAAGCCGCGCACATGGCCATTGGCTTCAACCCGGCCCTTTGGGGTCCCGAAGTACACCCCGCCGGTGAGTTCGCGCACCACCATCAGGTCCACGCCCTCGATCACCTCCCGCTTGAGGGTGCTGGCCTCCACCAGGGCTGGAATGATCTTCACCGGCCGCAGGTTGGCGAATAGTCCCATCCCGGATCGCAGCCCCAGCAGGCCGGTCTCGGGGCGCTGCTCGCGGGGCAGGCTGTCGTACTGGGGGGAGCCGATGGCGGCCAGCAGCACAGCATCGGCGGCCTTGCAGGCCGCCAGGGTGCTGGTGGGCAGGGGCTCTCCGGTGGCATCGATGGCGGCGCCGCCCATGGGCTGCTCGTCGTAGACGAGCTCAAACCCGTGCCTGGCACTCACCACATCCAGCAGCTGCCGGGCCACCGCGGTGATCTCCGGGCCGATGCCATCGCCGGGGAGCAGGGTGATCCGGTAGCTGGACGTCATGGTGAGGAGGGGGCAGGAACCGCCAAGGGCGGTGTTTCAGGACTGGGCGCGAGGCTAGGCCTTGGGCGGATCCCGGCCGATGCTCAGGGCTTCAGCTGCTTCTCCAGCTGGCGCAGGGCCTTGGCCATCTCCGGCAGTTTGTTGAAGGCAGCAGAACAGCGCAGCCACAGCCGGTTGGGGATGGCGGGGTAACCGCTCACCACTTCGCCTGGGGCCACCTCGCCGTGGATGCCCGATTTGGAGGAGGCGATCGAGCGATCCCCCATCACGGCCTTGTTGGCCAGCCCCACCTGGCCGGCCAGGATCACGCCGTTGCCCAGCTTGGCCCCGCCGGCGATGCCCACCTGGGCGGCGAGGGCGCAGCCTTGGCCCGTGGTCACGCCATGGCCCACGTGCACCAGGTTGTCGATCTTGGTGCCAGCGCCGATGCGGGTTTCTCCCACCGACGGGCGATCAATTGTGCTGCCGCAGCCCACTTCCACACCGGCTTCTAGGACCACTAGGCCGGTCTGGGGCATCTTGCGCCAGCCATTCGCAGTAGGAACAAAGCCAAAACCCTCGCTGCCGATCACGGCGTTGGAGTGCACCACACAGCCGCTCGCCAGGCGTGAGCCCGGGTGCAGCACGGCACCGGCGTGGAGTTCACAGCCCTCGCCGATCTGTACGTCCTCGTAGATCACCACATGGGGATGGAGGGTGCAGCTGGAGCCGATCTGCACCTCGGCGCCGATCACCACATGGGCCCCAACGTGGGACCCCATGCCCACCACCGCAGAGGGGTCGATCACCGCGCTCGGGTGGATTCCTGCAGGCTTGGCCCGACGGGGATGGAGGGCCTCCAGGGCCTCGGCGAACCCCAGCCGGGGATCCGCCAGGGCGATCCAGGCCAGCCCCTGGGCACTGGCCTGCTCTTGCAGTGCTGGCGCCTCATCGCCGCGTTGCGGGAGGAGCACCGCACTGGCTGTGGTGCCGCCGAGAGCGGCAGCCAGGGCATTGCCTGGCTCCAGAAAACTCAGCTGGCCGGCCCTGGCCTGATCGAGGGCGCCGGCACCCTGGAGCTCCGGATCGCTGCCCAGGTCATGGGGCAGGTGCTGGAGGCCGCCGGCGGATTGCACTTCACTCAGCCGGCTGAGCAGGTCGCTGAAGCGCATGGGGGCCGTGGGCTTTCGGCCGAATCGTAGGGCCCGTGCTTGGACCCAGGTCGATCAGCTGGGGGTGGCGGCAGCGGTGAGCACCAGGTGATCGCGGTGCACCACCAGCCCGCGCTGGCCCATCACGCTGCGCAGGTCGTCGCTGCTGAGGGCGGATAAACCGCGAGCCAGCTCACGACCATCCAGGGCCAGGAGACGCACGGCATCTCGGGCGGCGAAGTGGCCCTCCACCTGCTGGACCCCCACCGCCAGCAAGGAGGCCCCCTGCTGCACCAGCGCTTGCTCGGCGCCCCGGTCCACGGTGATGCTGCCCTGGGGCAGCAGGGCGTGGGCCAGCCAGCCCTTGCGGTCGCTGAGGGGTTGGGGGCTGGGATGGAAGCGGGTGCCCACGTTGGCCCCCGCTAGCAGGGCCTCCAGTACCGCCGGATCGCGGCCATCGGCCAGCCGCACCGGAATGCCGCTGGCGGTGGCGATGCGGGCGGCGGAGAGCTTGGTGGTCATGCCCCCGGTGCCCCAGTTGCCGCCCCCCTTGGCCACGCCTGTCAGGGCTTCCAGTTCCGCCAGGCTGTTCACCTCGGCGATGGGACGGGCGTCGGCATCGCGGCGGGGATCTCCCGAATAGAGGCTGTCGATGTCGGTGAGCAGCACCAGCTCATCGGCCCCAACGGCTACGGCCACCAGGGCGGAGAGGGTGTCGTTGTCGCCGAAGCGCAACTCATCGGTGGCAAGGGTGTCGTTCTCGTTGATCACCGGCGTCACACCCCAGGCGAGCAGTTGCTCGAGGGTGCGGCAGGCGTTCTGGTACCGGCGCCGTGACGCCAGATCGCCGCGGGTGAGTAGCACCTGGGCCACGCAGCGGCCGTGGCTGGCGAAGGCCTGGTCGTAGAGGGTCATCAGCCGCCCCTGGCCCACGGCGGCGGCGGCCTGCAGGGCCTCTACCTCAGTGGGGCGCTGGGCCTGGCCCAGGGCATGGCAGCCCAGACCCACCGCCCCACTGGTGACCAGGGCCACGGGTTCCCCCCGCTGCCACAGGCCACTGAGGCTCGAGGCCAGATCGGCGATCACCTGCTCGGTGCTGCGGGATGGATCGCCCCGCAGCAGGCTGGTACCCACCTTGATCACCCGTCGTTTGGTCATGCTCGGCCGTTCTCCGTGTCAGCGCAGGGAGGCACCGGCCAGCCGCGCCAGCTTCACCTCCAACATCTGCCAGCGATCGTGGGGACAGGGTTGTCCCTCCGGATTCACCGGTTTCACCAGCACCGTGTAGAGGCCCAGGCGGTTGCCGGCCAAGACATCGGTGAACACGCGATCGCCCACGATCGCCACGTGGGCTGGGGGGATGGCCAGCTCAGCCAAGACCCGCCTCAGCGCGCCTCGGCGCGGTTTGCCTGCGCTGGAGGTGAAGGCCACGCCCAGTTGGTCGGCCAGGCCGCCGATGCGGCTGCGGGAGGGGTTGTTACTGAACAGGTGCAGGGGCATGTGCTCCTGGGCCCGCCGTAGCCACAGCTCCATGGCCGGCGGCAGTTGGTGGCTGCGCCGGGGCAGCAGGGTTCGATCGACATCCAGCACCAGGGCCTGGATGCGTTGCTCGATCAGGTGCTCCAGCGGCAGCTCCGCCAGGGTGCCGGGGGCCATCCAGTCGGGTTGCAGGAGCTGCGTCAGGGACAAGCGGGTCACGCGTCAGTCGTCGGCGAGTTCGCGCTCGTCCAGCTCGGCCTCGATGCGGGGCTGGATCCGCTCGAATTCCTCCCCTTCCACCAGCACGCCCTCGCCGTCCTGCAGGCGGGCCACCACAAAGAAGGGATCCAGGGGGATGAACAGGCCGTATTCCTGCTCGTTGGCCCGGAACTGGATCAGCATCTCGTAGAGGTCGGTGTCCTCGCTGTCCTCGTCGTCCTCGATGTCCTCTTCCAGTTCCTCGGGCTCATCCAGGTCGCCGCTCACGGTGAGGGTCACGGCCGAGCGCACCAGGGTGAGGTCGTGTTCCTGGAGCACCACCTCGGCCACCGACAGGATCGATTCGGCCGCATCGAGTTCCTCGATCACCTCGTCCTCGCTGTCCTCGTCCTCGGCGATGCGTACCAGGCACACCGGGGTATCCACAGGGGTGAGCAGGGCGTAGTCGTTGCCATCCAGGGGAATCAGCTGCTCGAGGAAGCAGAGCAGATGGCGACCCTGGCCATCGCGCACGAGCACCGTGGGCACATCACCGGATCCGTTCGCAGTCGGGCCGTCGGAGCTCATGAAGAGGAGGCAGATCTTCTCAGGATGCCTGCGCACCCTCCCCGGGGCCAAGCACAGGGGTCGCCGCTGGGACCGGCGCAGGCTCAGGCCCCTCGGCCAGCCACTGCTCCAGCAGCATGGCGGCGGCAGCGCTGTCGAGGGCACCGCTGCGATCGCCCTGCAGCCCATGGCGTTCTGCAGCGGCCCAGCTACTGGCGTATTCGTTCACAAAGGCGAGGGGCAGCTCCAGGGTCCGGGCCAGCCGCTCGCCGTAACGGCGGCAGTGCAGAGCCTGGTTGGTGGGCTGCTGGGTGGCATCCAGGGGCAGCCCCACCACGAGGGCGGTGATGCGCCGCTGTGCCACCAGGGGCTGCAGTACAGCCAGGTCTGCTGGGAACTTGCCCCGCTGCAAAGCCCGCAGGTGCGTCACGGTGAGCCCCAGGGCGTCACAGCCCGCCAGCCCGATCCGCTTGCGTCCCACATCGAGAGCAAGCACTGAGCGTGGCTTGGGGGCCACCATCGATCAGCGGCTCCAACGGCCCACCGGCGTGGGAATCGGACCTTGGCGGGGCTGCAGCCGGCCGAGTACGGCCTCAAGCTTGCGGGCCATCTCCTGGCTGGGTTGGGGCGCATGGCGACGCCAGACGCTGCGGGCCATCAGCACCTCTTCGCCCTCTGGCGCCATGCCCAGGCTCTGGAACCACTGGCTGCGTTCGCGGTCGGTCAAATCGCTCCGCACAATCACTTGCTCCGATCCGGCGGCCCCTTGTTCCAGCAGCCATTGCAGTGCGGGGCCCTGCAGGTGCTGCCAGCCCGGGTGCAGGCTGAGCTCCAGCTCGGGGATGCCGCGGGAGCTGTGGCGCAGGCGGCGAACTCCCGCCACGGCCTGTTGCCTGCTGTTGTCGATCAACATCAGGCTGGGCGATTGGCTCTGGTCCAGTAGGTCTTCGACCCGGCGATCCAGCAACTGGCGCAGCTGGGCTGGCAGGGCCGCCTGTTCCAGGTGCCACATGGCCGAGGCGGTCCGGCTGTTCAGGGGCCGGAGCTGCAGCTCGGCGGGCAGCTTCACAGCATCCGGCTCCACCGCCTGGCCGCTGTTGGAGGGCTCCCAGCGCCAGAGGGTTTCACGCCGCAGAGGCTGGAAGCCCTGCTGACGCAGCAGAGCGAGCCGGGCATCATCGCAGCTGGGGCTGGTGGCGATCCAGCTGGCGGCACTGCGGCTGCGCTGGATCGCCTCCCGTACAAGGGCCGCTTCCACGGCCATGCGGCCCGCTTCGCTGGCACCCAGCACGGCTTCACAGGTGCGCAGGTGTTGCAGCTGCCAGCAACTGCCGCTGCGGTTCAGGCGCTTGCTCACCACCAGCCCCAGGGGCTGGTGGCTCTGGCGATAGGCCACGAGCACCATCGGCGCCAAGGCCCGCTGGGCCGTGAGGCTGTGGAGCAGACGCTCCGGCCCCTGCAGCAGCAGGGAGCGCTGCAGCAGGGGATGCAGGTCTTGAAAGGCGGAGTCCTGTAGGAGCGGCAGATGCCAGCCCCGCAAGGGCTCGATCTGCAGGGGTGGCGGCGTCAGCGGCGGCGTCACAGGTGGCGGCACGGGCTGCGGCACGGGCATGTCCCTGGAGGAGGGCCGCCCAGGCAAAAGGGCTTGTTGCAATGTTATGGGCGAACCAGCACGAGGGGCGTGCGCTCGTTGGCGTTCCCGGCCGGGTTGGGCCGCAGCGCCCGCTGCAGCAGCGCCTCGTCGCAGCCGGGGCTCGAGGCCAGTACCTTCACTCGGCCCAGGTCGTTCACGTCCACCACCGCCACTGCCACGCCTAGGTCGGCCGCCAGTTGGGCACAGATGGCTGCGGGTTGGTCAGGTCCCAGCACAATCGTCTGGTCGTAGGGGGGGGTAGTGCCAGTGATGTCGTCGATCAGACGGGCCTGTTCACCAGCGAGCCGATAGAACCAACCCTTCGACCCCACCAACTTCAGGGCCATCCCCACCAACCAGGCGCACAGCACCCTGGCAGGGCCCACATCGTCGATCAGGCTCTGCAGGCCGCAGGCGGAGGCCAGGGAGCTGGTGGGGTGGAAGACGCGGCAGAGGAGCCGTGCCAGCGAAGATGGTTCCACCGTGGCGGGATGGTGGTAACGCCCCTGCATCACCGCCAGTGGGGTTTCCCCGATGGTGAGCACATCGCCGGGTTGCAGAACGGCGCCGGCGTAGTGACGCAGCACCTCGGTGGGATCGTCGAGGGTGCCGAGCAGATGGGTGCGAATCGGCAATACCGAGCAGTGGTCGCCCTGGCGCCAGCTGGAGGTGCTGGGGTTGGCCGGGGCCGGTTTACGCAGGGGGATCAGCACGCCATCGCGGCGCTGCAGGCGTCCGAAGGGGCCGTAGTTCACCCAGAGAATCTCGAGCCAGAGGGTGTCGAGTAGGGCCTTCAGATCGCTGCCTGCAGGCCCACTGATGCTCACGCTCACGTCGGCTTGGGTGGTCTTGCGGCCCTTCACGATGTAAGCGAACCAGTAGCCATCCGCCCGCGATTCCTCATCGGGATGGCGGGGGGTAATGCGGTTGGTGATGGTGAGTGCCGAGAGATCACCACGGCCCAGCAGGGTGGGCTGCAGGCTGATTTCCGGCACAAACACCTCCATGCGGGCATGGGGGTTGTGGATCTGGATGGATCCCTTCACCAGCACCTGGCTATCGCCCTCCCGCTGCACTTTCCAGCCGCTGGTGCTGATCTGCAGGGGTGAGGCAGGCCTTAGCCGGTGGCGGCTCTCCAGCCACAGCAGGGCCAGCCCGAAGATCAGGGCACTGATCAGCAGGAACGCAATCACGGGATACAACGCCAGCTCCATGGGGTTTGCGGGAGCGTAGGGCCGGCTACTGCCCAGTCCACCCCCTGGGCATCAGTGGCTGCCTTACACCATCTGCTCCGGCCGCACCCACTGGTCGAAGTCATCGGCGCTGATGTCTCCGAGCACCAGGGCGGCTTCCTTGAGGCTGAGGCCGTGCTTGTGGGCGTGCTTGGCGATGGCGCAGGCGCGGTCGTAGCCGATGGCAGGGGTGAGGGCGGTCACGAGCATCAAGCTCTGGTTGAGCAGCCTCTCGATGCGGGGCTCGTTGGCTTTGAGGCCTTCGATGCAGTGTTCCCGGAAGCTCTGGCAGCCGCCCGCCAGGAGCTCGAGGCTCTCCAGCAGGTTGTGGGCGATCAGGGGTTTGAACACATTCAGCTCGAAGTTGCCCTGGCTGGCCGCCATCTGCACGGCGGTGTTGTTGCCCATCACCTGCACCGCCACCATGGTGAGGCTCTCGCACTGGGTGGGGTTTACCTTGCCCGGCATGATTGAGGAGCCCGGCTCGTTTTCTGGCAGCACCAGTTCCCCCAGGCCGCAACGGGGGCCGCTGCCCAGCCAGCGGATGTCGTTGGCGATCTTCATCAGGCTGCCGGCCAGCACGGTGAGCGCGCCGTGGCAGCTGGCTAGGGCCTCGTGGCCGGCCAGGGCCTGGAACTTGTTGGGGGCACTGGTGAACAGGGTGCCCAGGCGTGCGGGGAGCCGCTGGGTCCCCGCCTCGCCGCAGCCCTTCGGGGCATTGAGGCCGGTGCCAACCGCCGTGCCGCCGATGGCCAGCTCCCGCACCCGCGGCAGGGTGGCTCGGATCGCCTCGAGCCCCAACTGCAGTTGGGCCACGTAACCGCTGAATTCCTGGCCGAGGCTCAGGGGGACCGCGTCCTGCAAATGGGTGCGGCCGATCTTCACGATCTCGGCGTAGGCGGTGGCCTTGGCCTGCAGGGCTGTGGTGAGGCCCTCCACGGCTGGAATCAGGCTCCGTTCGAGTTCCAGCACCACGGCAATGTGCATGGCCGCTGGGAAGGTGTCGTTGCTCGACTGGCTCAGGTTCACATGGTCGTTGGGGTGCACAGGGCTCTTGCTGCCCAGCTCACCCCCCAGGGCTTCCACGGCCCGGTTGGCGATCACCTCGTTGGCATTCATGTTGCTTTGGGTGCCCGAGCCCGTCTGCCAGATCTTCAGGGGGAACTCAGCGTCCAGCGCACCAGTGGCCACCTCTTCAGCCGCGCTCACGATGGCGGCACAGAGGCTGGCGTCGAGTTTGCCCAGGTCGCGGTTGACTTCGGCGCAGGCCGCCTTGAGTTGGCCAAAGGCGTGCACCACCGCCAGCGGCATGGGCTGACCAAAGGGAAAATTCCGGATCGAGCGCTGGGTCTGGGCTCCCCAGTAGTGCTCGCTGGGCACCGCAATGGCCCCGAGGCTGTCGGTTTCGAGGCGGGTGGTGCCGTTGGCGGTTGCGCTGCGCTTGCCGTTGGTCATGGCTGTCCCCAGGGGGTCACTTGGAAGGAACGATTTCGCTGTTCAGCTCGTTCACCTCGAGGTTGAGGCTGAGCTTTACGTCGCCCTGGGGCTTGAGGCCCGTTACCTGGGTAAGGGCCACGTTGATGGCATCGATGCTCACGGGGCCGCTCTCATCGAGCACCGCTTTGCCGTTCTGATCGAACACCACTACCTGGGGAATCAATCCCTTCCAGTAGCTGGCAGGGTCTGTGGGGCCATCCCCCTGGCGGCCTTGCAGGGGGTCGGTGGGGAGGATGATCAGCTCGGCCGTGCGGCCCCAGAGCCGCTGCAGCTCGTTGAACACGATGGCGTACTGCTTGCTGGCGGCGCTGTCGTCGAGGAAGAAGCCCAGCACGATCGGGCGGTGCTCGGCCATGGCATCCGCCAGGGTGCCCCGGGGTGGCACAAGGGAACCATTGCCGGCGTAGAGGGCGTAGATGTTGCCGTCGTAACTGTTGGTGTCGCGGGCGGCTTGGGCAGAGCCCGGCAGTGCCAAGGCCGCAGTCAGAGCCATCGTCAGCACCAGGGCGAAGGCGGTGCAGCGATTCAGCAACCGTGCCAGGAAACCGGGCATCAAACGGAACAGGCCAACATTGCGGCCATTGTGACCCGTGGCTTTCAGCCTCTGCTGATGCTGCGGCCCATGCCCTGGACAATGCCGCGGCCCACCAGGCCGATGGCCCGCCCGATCACCTGGGTCAGCACCACCACCACCAGATTCCCCAGGCGCCGCAGCAGGGCCTGGAGTTGAGGCGCCAGGGCATCGCGGCTCTCGAGGGCGAGGGTCACCAGCTGCTGCACCCAGCCCAGCTGGCGCAGCTCCCCATCGCGGGGTTCGGTGAGCGTTAGCGGGGTGATGGCGCCGGCCTCGAGCTTGTAGAGCAGCCGTTGGCTTTCGTAGAGCTGCACCGGCCGCTCAAACCAGCTGCCCCAGCGCTGCTGGGCATTGAGCTGATTGCGCAGCCGTTCCAGATTGCGGGTGGCCAGTAGGTCGCGGCCCAGCAAGTAGCGACGCAGCTCGGGCCAGTTGCTGCAGCAGGTCAGCAACTCGGCACTGATCAGTTCGGCGTTGCGGATCAGCCAGTTGCTGATCAGGGCTTCCAGCTGTAGAAGCGCCTGGGGCTCATCGGGAGCCAGCAGGCGGCCATCCACCAGTAGGGGCTGGGCCTGCACCAGGGCCGCCAGCATCGGCAGGGGCGCGGGCAGCTCGGGGTCCACGGAATCGAGATCGGCGTTGCTGCTCAGGGTGTCGGCCACGGGCAGCAGGCTGCCCTGCTGGGGCAATTGCACGTATTCCCCTGCCATCTGGCGTAGGGCGAGGCGGCGCAGCTCGGGTTGGAGGCTCTGCCAGCGCTGTTCGAGTTGTTCACCGCGCAGCTGGTCGTGGCGTAGCCGGATGATCAACAGATCCAGCTGGCTGATCAGGGCCAGCAGCAGGTCGCGGCGGTGTTCCTGGGTCAGGCCTTCGAGGGCCAGCCGCTGGCCGCTGTGGTTACTGAGCCCGGCCTGGGTAGCGGCCACCAGGCGCTCTTGGATGGCCTGCCACACCCCCACAGCGGTGCGTTCCCGCAGGGTGATGGCGGTCACGCCGGAGGGCTTGGACGCGCTCACCCGAGGTCCAGCGGCTTGAGCCGGAGCAGGGGCGGGAAAGGCCATGCTCACCGGCCCCCACAGCCAGAGCAGTAGGCGTCGGGCCACGGTGAGTTCTCGCAACCGTCCGAGCAGCAGGAGCTGGCTGAGGCCCCCTGGGACTGCCAGCTGCAGCCATTGCTCACAGCGGCGTTGCTCAGCATCGATTTGCACCAGGCCGCTCTGCAGCAGCCATGGCCCGAGTCCCAGGGCTTGCTGGGGTTCGCTGGAGCTGGCGGCCACGGGACGGAGCTCCACCACCCGTCCCCCAGCCAGCAGGGTTTGCACAGCCGCCTGGAGGTCGTCAGCCTCGGTGTCTCCCTGCTGGATCAAGCCCTCGGCAGGCAGTTGCAGCAGCCAGTCGCTGGGATAGGTGGCCTCCGCCGGGAGTAAGAGCAGCAGCGGTGCGGGCTGCCAGCGTTCCCGCAGGTGGTGCAGTTCCGCGGCCAGGGTTTCTGCAGGCAGGCCCGAGGGTGAGCTCCACAGCACTAGCTGGGGGGCCCCTTCCAGTTGTTCGGGCCAGCAGACCGTTCGGAAGCGGCCTCCTGCCGGCTCCGCGGCGCTCAACAGGCGGATCAATCCCTCCCGCAGGAGCGGGTCAGCCAGGATCAGCAGCTGGGGTGCGACCTGGGCCTTGGGCACGGCGTTGGAGACGGCGATGGTCAGGCCATAAGGTAGCCAGCCCATACCCGTTACTCCAGGGTTCAGCGGCGGCGGCGACCGCTGAGATGGAGCGTGTATCCCTCAATCGCAAAGCCGGTGAGCTCTTCGATCGTGGCCAGTAACTCGGGGGGGAGTTCCACATCCAGATCCTGGATGGCTCCCGATTCCAGGCAGGTGAGGTGGCTGTGGGGATCGCTGCGGTAGCCATACAACCGACCACTGGCCCGATCGAGGCACTCGATCACTCCGGCGCTCTGGAGGGCTTCCAGGTTCTGGTACACCGAGGTGTGGCCGATGTTGCGTCCCTTGGCGTTCAATTTCTCGAAGATGTCGCGGGCACTGAGGTGATCCTTCTCGTCCCAGAGCAATTCGAGAACCATGCGCCGTTGCCGCGACAGGCGCATGCCGAGGTCCCGGCAGCGCATGTAGGCGCTGTCAACCCCTGGGCTGGCTGGCGTGGCAGGCACTGAACTGGCCGGATCTCTTACACCGTTATAGAGCCGCTCGGCGAACTGACTGCATCCTGCAGTCGTTCGGGCCCCACGGCGGCTATCGCTTCAGCCAGATCCACGGTGCCGTCATAGAGGGCCCGGCCCACGATCACTCCCTCGACGCCGAGGGGAGCCACGGAGAGCAGCGAGAGCACGTGTTCGAGCGTGCCGATGCCGCCGGAGGCGATCACAGGAATGCTGCTGGCCTGGGCCATGGCCCGCAGGGAATCCAGGTTGGGGCCTGCCAGGGTCCCATCGGTGGCGATATCAGTGCTGATGATGGCGGCAACCCCGGTGTCTTCAAAACTCTTGGCCAGTTCCGTGGCCTTGACGCTGCTGGTTTCGATCCAGCCGCGGGTGGCCACCAGGCCGTCCTTGGCGTCGATGCCCACCACCACCTGGCCGGGATAGCGGCTGGCCAGGCGTTGCACCAGTTCGGGCTGTTCGATGGCCACGGTGCCGAGGATCACGCGATCGAGGCCGCAGCCCAACAGCTCCTCAGCCCGCTCGGCGCTACGCACCCCGCCACCGAGTTGGACGGGAATGTCGAGGGCGGCGGTGATGGCCTTCACCGCGTTGTCATTCACGGGTTGGCCGGTCCGGGCGCCGTCCAGGTCCACCAGGTGCAGGCGCTGAGCCCCCTGGCGCTGCCAGGCGAGGGCCTGGGCCACCGGGTTGTCGCTGAAGCGGGTCACCTGGTCGTAGTCACCCTGATGCAGCCGTACGCAGTGCCCGTCGAGCAGGTCGATGGCCGGGATGATCTGCATGGCGGCGGGGGTGGGTAACTGTTGCCAGCCAGGCTGCCAGAGGCGCCGATTGCGCAGGTCCCGCAGCGGCACCACCAGCCGGAAGCTGCGCTGCAGCACCGCCTCCAACTCCACAGCCCGCTCGGTCCCCTTGCCCCGTTCTCCCAGCAGGGCGAAGTGGCGATAGCCGCCACTGCGGCCCAGGCTGGCCGCTTGGGCAGTCCAATGGTGCGGCACCCGCGAGGTTGTACTCATGCTGTGAAGTGTTGGCCGAGGCCATAGGGCTCGGCGTCGGCGGGATCGAGCAGTCCCAGCTCCTGCCGCCATTCGCGGATGGACCGTTCCCAGCCGTCTTCCCAGCGCACCGCCGCCAGGCAGTGGGCCTGCCGGCCGATCCCCATGCCATGGGCCACGGCGCGGCTCAGGGCTTCAAAGCGTTGCGTCTGGAAGCGGAAGCTGGCCAGTTGGCTGGCACTGGTAAGCAGCACGTAGGCCGGGAATCCGATCTGGGCGGCGGTGATGGCCAGCACGCCGGTTTCGCCCTCCGGGGCGGTGCCGAAGCCACTGATCACATGGTGGATGTCATGGGTGGTGGCCACCCGCTGGGTGAGCCACTGGGCTTCGGTGGTAGTGGGTCGGGGGCGGAAAAATTCCGGGTCGTAGTTGAGACGCCGAATCAGGCTGGCGTAGTTGTGGCCGAGGCTTTCCGCCGGCAGTTGCAGCAGCAGCTCGATGTCGGGCTGCAGGGGTGGATAGCGGCTCTCCATCATCTCGGCCCCACCGGGTACCTGCCGGAAGCGACGCACACAGTCCGCCATCTGCGGGCTGTCAAGGAAGCTGTCCACCAGGTCAGCCACGTTGCTCAGATCGCCGCCACTGCGGCCGATGGTCGCCAGCAATTTGAGGTTGTTGAGGGAGCGCAGCAATTCGGTGAAGCGTGACATCAAGACTGCGGTCTGGATCTGAAGATGAATGTGTTCCCAGTGTGGGGCCGCCAGATCCGTTGGGGCAGCGGTTTGAATGGCGCGCAGTTCCGCAAGGCCTGTCGTGAAGATCCTGGTGATGGGTGGCACCCGCTTTGTGGGCAAGCCGCTGGTAGCCCAGCTCCAGGCCGAGGGCCATGCCCTCACCCTCTTGACCCGCGGCAAGAACCCCGTGCCGGCAGGCGTGGAGCACATCAGCGGCGATCGCACCAGCCCCGCCGGCCTGTCGGCCCTTGAGGGTCGCCGTTTCGATGTGATCGTGGATAGCTCAGGCCGCACGGTTGAGGACAGCCGTGCCGTGGTGGAGCGCACTGGAGCCCCAGCCCATCGCTTTGTGTACGTGAGCTCGGCGGGTGTGTACGCCGACAGCGTGCTCTGGCCCCTCACGGAGGACTCCCCCACCGATCCCCAGAGCCGCCACGCCGGCAAGCTCGACACCGAGGCCTGGCTCCAGGCCGAGAGGATCCCCTTCACCAGTTTTCGGCCCACCTACATCGTGGGTGCGGGCAACTACAACCCCGTGGAGAGCTGGTTCTTTGACCGCATCGCACACGGCCGGCCCGTGCCCCTGCCCGGTGACGGCGACACCATCACCCAGCTGGGCCACGTGAACGATCTGGCGGCGGCCATGGCCCGCAGCATTGGCGTGGATGCCGCCGCCAACCGCATCTACAACTGCAGCAGTGCCCAGGGCATCAGCTTCCGGGGGCTCGTGGCCGCTGCTGCCCGCGCCTGTGGCAAGGATCCGGCTGCAGTAGAGATTCGCAGCTTTAATCCCGCTGGCCTGGATCCCAAGGCCCGCAAGGCTTTTCCCCTGCGCTTGGCCCATTTTCTCACCGATATCCATCGGGTACAGCGGGAGCTGGCCTGGACGCCGCAGTACGACGTTGAGCGCTCCCTTGCCGACAGCTTCACCAACGATTACGCCAGGCGCATGGCCACAAGCCCGGATTTCAGCTCCGATGAGGCCCTTCTGGCGGGTTGAGCGTCAGCGCTGCTCGGCGCGCAGGTATCCCCAGGCGGAACTGAGGGCCAGCGCCAGGGACGGCCAGAACAGCCAGTAGCCGAGCAGGTGCAGCATCCCGGGCAGCCCGAAGTTGTTGGGACCCTCCAGGGCGGCGCCCCAGCCATTCGGCCAAAGCAGCAGCAGCAGCGAGGTGAATTGCAGGATCGTTTTGGCCTTGCCGCTCCAGGAGGCGGGGCCTCCGCTGCCCTGGCCCGCCCGCCATCCTGAGATCAGCAGCTCTCGCGCTAACAGCAGCCACACCGCCCAGAGCGGCAGTGTCCCCTGTGCCCCCAGCCACAGCAGTGGGGCCAGGATCAACACCTTGTCGGTGAGGGGATCGAGCCGAGCTCCCCACACGGATCCACCGCCGGCCCGGCGCGCCAGCCAGCCATCGGCGGCATCGCTCAAGCCCCCTAGCAGCAGCAGTGTCCAGGCCTGGGCCTGGCCGCCGCCGCTGAGGGCCAAGATCAGGGGCAGGCCCAGGGCGGCGCGGCCCACGGTGAGGGCATCGGCCAGGCGGCGGCTCTTTGACATCGATTCTCGGCCGGGTGGCCCCATTCTTCCGTCTGCCCGGCGGGTGACAATGTCGCCAGCAGCAATCCTGGCCATGGTCGTCGAACGACGCGTTTCCGAAGTGATGACCTCTCCGGTGCTGAGCGTGGGTACAGCCACCCCGCTGCAGGAGGCGGTGCAGCTGATGAGCGAGCACCACGTGAGTGGCCTGCCGGTGGTGGATGTCAGTGGTGCCCTGGTGGGTGAGCTCACCGAGCAGGACCTGATGGTGCGGGAGAGCGGCTTTGACGCCGGTCCCTATGTGCTGTTGCTGGATTCGGTGATCTATCTGCGCAATCCCCTGCAGTGGGACAAGCAGGTGCACCAGGTTCTCGGCAGCATCGTGGGCGAGGTGATGGGCAAGCACCCCCACACCTGCCCCGCAGATACCCAGCTGCCCGCCGCTGCCAAGCAGCTCCACGACAGCAGCACCCAGCGCCTGTTTGTGTTGGATGGGGACAAGAAGCCGGTGGGTGTGCTCACCCGCGGCGACGTGGTGCGCGCCCTGGCCGCCGCCGGTTAAGGCAGGGGCGGCGGCAGCAGAGGGGGTGGCGGCACTGGCAGCGGGGTTTCCCTCGAGGCGCTATCCACCTCGCTGGGGCTCACCGCTGCAGGATCAACCTGTTGCGGTTCCGCTGGGGGATCGGCCGTGGTGGCATCGGGGTTGGCGGGCAAACTCTCCCCCTGCAGCAGCAGCAGCGGTGGCGGCAGATCCGGTGCCAGGGGCAACCTCTCCTCGGGACTGCTCTGATCCCCATCGCTCTGCTGCAATTCCCTCAGGGCCATTGGGTCGGCGGTGATGGGTGGCTCCCGCAGGGGGGAGCGCAGGGCGCTGCGGTTGGGATCCTTGCTGCCCTTCGGTGCCCAGATCAACCGGGCCACCGGTTCCACCCCCTGCTCCATCAGGCGGTTGAACCCCGCCAGGGCGCGGTCGATGATCTGCCCCCCCAGGGTTTGCCCGCACTGCAGGGGGTTGCCGCAGCCGTTGTTGTTGAGCCTGGGCGTGAGGCTGGCCAAGAGGTTGCCCTGGAGCGGCAGTGACCGCTGGCTCAACCGCAGCAGGTAGGGCACGTGCACAAAGCTGGTCGCCCCGCCGCTGATCCAGTTGGCGTCCGCGTCGCTGAAGCCCTTCACCCCCGGGATGATGAAACGACTCTTCGAGGCGTGGTCGGGCAGGTAAGCCGCCCGCAGCCCCCGATCTCTGGCCAGGGCCTTGGTTTGCTCCAGGGTGAGCCCATCGCGGCTCATCAGCACCTCGAGGCGGCCGTCGTTGCGTAGGCCGATCACCATCCGGATCCGTGGCAGGAAGTAGCGGATCTGCTGCCCCATCGAGATGCTGTAGGCGCCCTTGTACTCGGGCGGAGGGCTCTCCAGGTCGTTGTAAACGCTGTGCAGACCGCCGATGAAGCTGTCGTAGTCGGCGGCCCGTTGGGGTGTCAGTTCGCCGTAGCCGAAGTCCACCCGGCCGTCATGGCGGATGCCCACGTAGGCCCGCTGGCGTGCGGCGGTGCGGTTACGACCGCGCCACACCCGAGAACCCAGCTTGATGTCGCCCAGGGGAACCGTGATCTCCTGGCCGCTGTTGTTCACGTGCCGCTCGTACATCGGCCCGGACACGTAGGCCAGGGCGGAGCTGTCGTTGAAGGCCTCCTGTTCCCGGTCCCAGCCCTCGAGCAGATCCAGCCGCACTTTGCGGGGGTCGAAATCGAGGGCGTAAACCTGATCGTTGGGCAGGTAGCGGAACGCTTCGGTGCTTGCCGCGTCTGCGGTGGCGGCCTGGTTGTTCGCCCTGCGGCGGTCTGGCAGGGGGGGCGCAATGGCGATCAGAAAGGCCAGGGCCCCCAGCGGCAGGCCGATGGTGAGCCAACGCTTGCGGCGCCACAGCGGCCGGACCGGCGGGTGCGGAGTGGGAGGCGTTTCGCGAACCAGAGTGGGCACTCGGCGTGGAAGGCCGCCTCGGATCTGCTCCGAATCAGCGGCAACGGCGTATCAATCTACGGGCTGTTCACGGCAGGCACATCACACAGCCATCGGCGATCACCCAGCGCTGCAGTTGTGGCGAGCAGGGGTGCCCCCCGGTGAGGTTGCCGAAGGCCGGCAGTAGGAGCCGCTGGGCGGGGCGATCCAGGGCGAAGCAGGGCAAGCGCAGCCGATCGGCCCCACCCCCGATCAGGGCCACCGGGTGTAGGTGCCCGCAGATGTTCAGCAGGGGCGGATCGCCCGGCGGCGGCGGCTCCGGTTCATGGCTCAGCCAGAGCACACCCCGCTGTTGGGAGGGAGCCGCTGGCAGCCCCTCGAGCCAGCTGCCCCGATCGTGGTTCCCCCCCACAAGAGTGAGGCGGCAGCCCAGTAAATCGGGCAAGGCCGCAAGTTTCTGGCGCAGGCTGAGGGTGAGGCCGAGGCGGCTGTGGATCAGGTCGCCCAGCACCAGTACTTCCCTGGGCTGCAGCCGGTGGGCCAGATCCAAGAGTCGGTTCAGGTTGGCCGCATCCCCGTCGCTGGGCAACGGAATCCCATTGGCCTGGAAGGTCTCGGCCTTGCCCAGGTGAACGTCCGCCAGCAGCAGTAGCTGCTGCTGGGGATCCCAGAGGGCGCCCTCGCCCAGCAGATTGAGGTGATGGCCGTGCCAGTGCAGCTCGCTCACCGCTGGCCCATCACCTCCTGGTAGGCCGGCCGGGCCTGGGTGGCGGCAATGGTGGCCTGCACATTGGGGAAGGGGGTTAGGTCGATCTGGGGGAAGAAGATCGGCAGATAGGCCAGGTAGGCCTGCACGGCGCAGTCGGCCACACCCCAGTGCTGGCCTGCTAGCGGCTTGCCTCCCTCCAGGAGGCGATCCAGCATGGTCATCAGGCGCGGAAATTCCCGCTCGCGGCTGGAGGGTACGAACAGGGCCGTGGCCAGGGTCGCATTGGCAAACAGCACCCATTGCTGGACCAGGGCCCGCTCGGCGGGGGTGCTGCATTCGCCGCCGTAACGCTCCGCCAGGTACAGCAGGATCGCGCCACTCTCGAACAGCTGCAGGCGGCCGCCGGGGAGGGCTGGATCCTCGTCCACCAGGGCTGGCACCTTGCCGAAGGGGTTGATGCCCAGGAAGGGCTCCTCGCGGTGCTCGCCGGCTTCCAGGTCCAGCAGCGCCCAGTGGTAGGGGATTCCCTTTTCCGCCATGTACCAGCGGGGCATGGAGGCCCGGCTGCGGGCACTCCCGTAGAGGGTTAGAGCCATGGGGATCGGCTGAGCTGGGGGCATCATCGGCCCCGGATGGCTCAACGCCATCACACTGAGCTGAGTGGCTCGGGCACCGTGAAGGAGCAGCTGGCGGCGCAACGCGAGGAGCAGCAGGCCGCTCTGCTCCGCCTGGCCCCGCACATCGTGGGCCGCACCCGCCGCGGGGTGGTGGGTAGCAGCCGCTATGCCAAGGCGCTGCGGGAGGCCGTGCGCCATGCCTCCGACGACCGGAACCGACAGCCGGTGTTGATCTCCGGTGAGCCGGGCTTGGAGAAGGACAACCTCGCAGCCCTGATTCATTTCGGTTCCCCGGATCGCCACCAGCTGCTCGTGCAGCTCGATGGCGCTCTCCTGCGCCCCGATGGTGCGGAGCTCTTTGGCTCCGCCACCGCCGACGGTGAGGGATCGCTGCTGGACACCCTGGGCAGTGGCTCGCTGTTGATCGACAAGCTCGACCAGGTGTCAGCGGAGTTGCAACCCGCGCTGCTGCAGCTCGCCCGCAACGGTCGCTGGCAGGCCCCTGGAGCCGATAGCCATGAGCGGCAGTTCACAGGCCGGGTGTACTTCACGGCCGAGGCGTCCATGCCCAGCTTCGACCGGGCCTGCACCCTGATCCGTGTGCCGCCCCTGCGGGTTCGCCGCCAGGACCTGGGCGAATGGCTGCGCTATGGCGTGCGGCAGCGCAGCCGCAAGCTCGGCTGGGATCAGCCGCCGGAGGTGCCCGAGACGGTGGTGAAGCGGCTGCAGATCTACGACTTCCCCAACAACCTGCGCGAGTTGGAGATGTTGATCTATCGAGCGCTGCAGCAGGCGCGGCGCCAGGCCGATGGTGAGGCCGCCGGTGGGAGCACTGCGGCAGCGGCGGTGCTCCCCACGGCCCTGCCGGAGGACGTGTTCTGGACGTCCCCCCGCCAGCAGCGCTTCCGCTTCGACATCTGGCGCTGGAAGCCGCGCCTGCGGGAGTTGATGCGAGCGCCATGGCTCTGGAACGGGCTGCTGTTCGGCCTGGTGAGCTGGATGTTCGTGCTCGTGAACCTGTGGCTGTGGCTGGGTCCCCAGGACCGCGCCCACAACGGCGCCCTCAATCTCTTCTGGGCCTGGTGGTGGCCTTTGATCCTGTTGAGCTTTCCGCTCGTGGGCCGGCTGTGGTGCTCCTTCTGTCCGTTCATGGTGTGGGGTGAGATCAGTCAGCGGCTGGCTACAGCCCTGGGCTGGCAGCCCGCCCGCTGGCCCCGTGGCAACACGGACGACTGGGCCTCGCCGCTGCTGGCGGCAGGTTTCGCGGCGATCCTGATCTGGGAGGAAACGGCCAACCTGCTCAACACCGCTTGGCTGAGCAGCTGTCTGTTGTTGCTGATCACGGCGGGGGCGGTGATCGGTTCGCTGCGCTTTGAGAAACGCTTCTGGTGCCGCTACCTCTGCCCAGTGGGGGGCATGAACGGCCTGTTTGCCAAGCTCTCGATCCTGGAGTTGCGGGCCCAAGTGGGCACCTGCAGCGGCAGCTGCAGCTCCTACGCCTGCTTCAAGGGGGGGGCGGCCGACGGGGAGGGTTTGGCCACTGCAGGGTGCCCACTCGGTACGCACCCTGCCCACCTCAGCGATAACCGCAACTGCGTGCTCTGCCTCACCTGTGCCCAGGCCTGCCCCCATCGCTCGGTGCAGTTGGCCCTGCGCCCCCCGGCCGCCGATCTGCAGCGTGAGATGGAGGTGCCCCGGGGGGAAGCCGGCCTGTTGCTGGTGTTGGCGGGCGACCTCTGCCTCCACGGCTGGCAGCGACTGCTGGGTTGGTTGCCTCTGGCCCCTGCCACCCTGGTGGCGGGCCCCCTGCTGCCCCGGCTGGCCTTTGCCTGCCTAGCCCTGGCGCTGCCATCGGGGTTGTTTCTGCTGACCCGGCCCTTCTTCTCGGCTCCGCGCTTGCGGCGCACCCTCTACGGCCTGCTGCCGCTGGTGTGGGCCCTGCTGCTGGCTCGTCATCTCCCCATCGGCATGGCGGAAGCGGGCCTCGTGCTACCGGTGAGTGTGGCCCCCCTGGCTCCGCCTTGGGCCGCCTCACTGCCCCGCTGGAGTGCCGACCCCCATGTGATCGGCTTTTGCCAGAGCGCCGCCGTGCTGCTGGGGTTCAGCGCGGCTGTGGTGGTGTTGCGCCGGATGTTGCAGACCAATCGGCTGGCTTGGCTGAGTTCCACGGCCCTGGCGCTGCTGCTGGCCCTGGGGGGACGCTGGTTGGTGGCCTTTTAGTAGCTGCGGCAGAGGCGCTGGATGTCGCTGCTGCGGTAGAGGCTTTCGCTGGCGCCTGGCGTGGCTTCCGCCAGCTTGTGGGCCTTGGTGAGCAGGTGTTCGCTGCCGATCCGGTTGGCGATGGCCGCCTTGGCCGGGCCACTGGCGCTGGCCCAGCTCTGGCAGTCGCGGCGGGTGTCAGCGGCCACAGCGGCTGTGGCCCCGATGCCCGCCAGCAGCAGTGCCACCGGCGTGATGAGGCAGATCCGCATGGGCTCTCGGGCTGGCTCAGCCTGCTGGTTGACGCCGACCCTGCCAGATCCCGGAGGTGATGCGGGCCCCATGGCGCACCTGGCGTTGCCGTCCGACATAGACCCACGCCTGGCTCCCATCGACCAGGCGCCAGCTCTGCCGCTCGTAGAGCCGCGGCACCCCCTCGAAGCGGTCCAGGGCGGCCAGCATTGCCGGGGTCACGGCGTAGAGCTCGCCAGCAATGGTGTCGGCTGGATCGTCGCTGGCCACGGCCATCGGAAAGGGGCCCAGGTCGTAGAGCCGAGCGCCCGGCAGCAGCGCTTCGCCGCGGTAGGTGCCAGCGGCGATCCAGTGGTGGTTGCGCTCACCTCGTTTCAGGCTGCCGTACACGAATACCGGAGCGGTGTCGCTGGGGCTGGCCCCAGGCCAGGGATAATCAGCCGATTCGCCTTGTGCTGCCATGACGATTGCCCTGCTGATTGCCCTGGCCGGATCCCTGGTGCTGATGAGTGTGATTGTGCGCCGTCTGGAGCGTTCCTGAACCAAGGGCTGCCGTTCCATGCCCGTGCGTGCGCCTGGGTGGATAGTGCGCCTGTTCTTGTTAGTTGGCTTCCGCTCGTTCCGCCTCGCGGATCAGCCGTTGCACCCGCTCCAGTAGCGACTCGTTGCTCATGCGGCTGTTGAGGCGCTCCACCAGCAGCGGAAAGGCCAGGGGGCCGGGCCTGCTGGTGCGCTCCAGCAACCGTTCACTGCCGGCCAGGCGTGTGAGCACCTCCTCGAGGCGATGGAGCTCCAGCTGCTCCTGCATCACCTCCCGCCGGGCCTGCTCCAGCAGCAGATGCTCCGGCTCATGTTTCGTCAACACATCGAACAGCAACGCGGCGCTGATCTGGAGTTGCCCGCCCGTCTTGTTCTGGCCTGGCATGCCCTGGGTCACCAGACCACTCACCTGGGCGATGGCCCGGAACCGCCGGCGGCAGAGTTCCGAGAGGTTCACGGCCTGTTCCAGGTCGGCTTTGAGCTGGCTGAGGTCGAACAGATCGTCGCCGTGGAGCTCCAGCAGTTCATCAAAGGGGTAGCCCTTGGGGGCCAACAGCTCAAAGCCGTAGTCGTTCACCGACACGGTGATGGTGCTGGGGCGATGGCGGGCCAGGCGCCAGGCCCAGAGGAAGCCGAGGCCCTCGTGTACAAAGCGCCCTTCCAAGGGAAAGGCGAACAGATGGCTACCCTCGCGGCTGCGGCACACCTCCATCAGCAGCTGGTGCTGCAGCGGCAGGCGTGAGAGGTTGGCTTGCCGCTGCAGCAGCGGTTTGAGGGCCTGCAGTTCCGGGCTGTCCAGTTCAGCGCTGCCGGCTAGGGCCCGGGCACAGCGATCCATCTCCGCTCGCAGGTGCTGGCTGAGCAGGTCGGAGAGGGCCATCTGGCCGCCTGCCCAGGCTGGAACCGTTGCGCTCTTCTTGGCCGTGGCCCTCACCATGGCGGTCATCTCCCGCAGGCGCACGAACTCCAGTTGGCGGCCCGCGAAGAAGAACACGTCGCCAGGTTTGAGACGGCCGATGAACGCCTCCTCCACATGGCCGATCACTGCGCCTCGAACGAAGCGCACCGTGACGGAGCGATCGGCCGTGATCGTGCCGATGTTGAAGCGATGCAGCCTCGCGATGGCCTTGTCGAGCACGCGGTAGCGGAACGGCTCGCCAGCGGCGGCCGGCTCGTCGTCTAGCCGGCAGCGCACCAGCTTGCGGTAGCGCGGGTAGGCCGCCAGGCATTGGCCGCCGTGTTCGAGAAAGGCCAGGCACCACTGCCATTGCGTGTCTGTGAGCTGGCGGAAACTCCAGCTCCTCCGCACCGCCGTGAGGGCCTCCTCGGGCAGGAAACCAGGGCCGCAGGCCAGGGTGACCAGGTGCTGCAGTAGCACATCCAGCGGCAGCTGGGGCGGCCGGCGGTGTTCCACCAGCCCTGCGGCCAACCCCCGCCGCATGGCGCTCAGTTCCAGTAGTTCGAGGGCATTGGTGGGCATGAACAGCACCTGGGAGGTGCCTCCCGGCGTGTGGGCACTGCGTCCCGCGCGCTGCAGCAGGCGGGCCAGGTTCTTGGCGGAGCCGATCTGCACCACTCGCTCCACGGGTTGAAAATCCACACCCAGATCCAGGGAGCTGGTGCACACCACCCAGCGCAGGTCACCGGTCTTCACCTGGGCCTCGATCGCCTCGCGCTCAGCCCGGTCGATGGCGCTGTGGTGCAGGGCGAGGAGCCCCTCCATCTCGGGGCAGGCGAACCGCAGGCACTGGTGCCAGCGCTCGGCCTGGTTGCGGGTGTTGGTGAACAGCAGGGTGCTCACCGCCGGATCCAGGCCGGCCACCAGCTGTTCGTACATGCGCAGTCCGAGGTGGCCGCCCCAGGGGAAGCCATCGATTGAGTCGGGCAGCAGGCTGCGGATCGCCGTGGTGCGCTGGATGTCGGCGGTGACGATGCGCGGTTCTGGGCTGGTCGCCGCCGCGGCACCCACGCCCACTGCCGCTTGCGCCGCCTCGTTGAGGTTGCCGATCGTGGCGCTGATCGCCCAGGTGCGCAGTCCCGGCCGCAACTGTCGCAGCCAGCTCAGGCAGAGCTCGGCCTGCACGCCGCGCTTGCTGCCCATCAGCTCATGCCACTCATCGATGACCACGGCCTGCAGCGCGCCGAATAGCTCTGGTGCCTTGGGATTGGCAAGCAGCAGGCTCAGGGATTCGGGGGTGGTGATCAGGATCTGGGGCGGGGTGCGCAGCTGTTTGCTGCGCTCGTGGCTGCTGGTGTCGCCGTTGCGGATGGCCACCCGCAGCGGCCAGCCCATGGCGCTGATGGGTTGCTCGATCGCCAGGGCCAGATCGCGGCTCAGGGCCCGCAGGGGGGTGAGCACCAGCAACCGCAGGCCATGCGCCGCCTTGGCTTGGCTCTCCTGCCCCGGCTGAGCCGCCAGCATCTCGGCGATGGGGCCCATCACCGCGGCATAGGTTTTCCCAGACCCCGTGGGCACCTGCAGCAGGCCGCTCTCCCCAGCGAGATAGGCCTGCCAGCACTGGCGCTGGAACGGCATCGGGATCCAGCCTTGCAGGCGAAACCAGGCCTCGATCGGCGCCAGCACGGTCAAGGCCGTACCTCCATCAGGGCGAGGGCCGAAGCGAGGCTGTCGGCCTCGGCGGCGGGCTTGTCGCGGCGCCAGCGGCTGATCCGGGGGAAGCGCACGGCAATCCCGCTCTTGTGGCGCTTGGAGGCTTGCAGGCCCTCAAAGGCCAACTCGAACACCTGCAGCGGCTCCACCGACCGAACCGGCCCGAACCGCTCGCGGGTATGGGCGCGGATCCAGCGGTCGAGTTCGCGAATCTCGCCATCGTCGAGGCCGGAGTAGGCCTTGGCGAAGGTCACCAACTCGCCGGCGTCATTCCAGAGTCCAAAGCTGTAATCGGTGTAGAGGTTTGCCCGCTTCCCGCTCCCGGCCTGGGCATAGAGCAGCACCGCATCCAGTTTCAGGGGCTCCAGTTTGTGCTTCCACCAGTGGCCCCGTCGCCGGCCCGCTAAGTAGGGGGAGTTCAGGGCCTTGAGCATCAGGCCTTCGGCCTTGCTGTGGCGGGCCTGTAGGCGCAGTGGTTCCAGCCCCTGCCAGTCGCTCAGGGCTTGGCAGGGGGAGAGCCGCAAGCGGCTCTGCAGCTCGGCGGGGGCTGTGGCGCTCCAGTGCTGATGTAGCTGCTCCAGCCACAGTCGCCGCTCCCTCAGGGGGTAGGTGCGCACATCGACGCCCTTGCGCTCCAGCAGGTCGTAGGCCACAAAGGCGGCCGGGCACTCCCGCTGCAGGGCCTTGCTGGGCGCCTTGCGGCCCAGCCGCCGCTGCAGGTTGGCGAAGGGTTCAGGGGCCTCAGCCTCCGGATGCCACACCACCACTTCGCCGTCGAGCACGGTGCCCTGGGGAAGGCTGGAGGCCAGGTTGATCAGCTCGGGGAAGGCCTCGTTGATCAACTCCTCTCCACGGCTCCACAGGCTGGATCCTGCGCTCCGCTGGATCAGTTGGCCCCGGATTCCGTCCCACTTCCACTCCAGTTGCCAGTCGGACGGCGCGGTGTCGGCCAGCTGCCCAGGCTCCAGGGGGCTGGCCAGAAAAAATGGATAGGGCCGCCCCGACAGCTCCTCGCCCTCCCCCGCCGGCGCGATCAGGCCCTGGAAGGCCGCGGCGGAGGGTTCGAACCCTCCCATCAGTCGGTGGGCCAGCAGGGCTTCATCCAGCCCGGCGCTGCGGGCCAGGCCACGGGTCACCAGACCGGTGGAGACGCCCACCCGAAAGCCGCCACTGAGCAGCTTGTTCACCAGCAGCAGTTCGCCGGCGGTCAGGGTGGCCCAGCAGTGGCGCACGGCCTCAGCCTGGGCGGTGGGCTCCAGGGCGGCGAGATGGGGGAGCCGTTTGGCCATCCAGATTTCGAGGGAATCGGCCTCGTTCGTGGCCTGCGGCGCTGGATGGGGCCAGAGCAGTGCCACGGTTTCGGCGGAATCGCCCACCTGGCTGTGGCAGGCCTCGAACAGCCAGTCGGGCAGCGCCGTGGCTTCCTGGCAGATCTCCCGCAACCGGCGGCCGCTGATCAGTCGCCGCCGCCGTTTGCCCAGCAGTAGGGCCAGGGCCCAGGCGGCATCGCCCGGGGGCACGGAACGGAAATAGTGCTCCAGCCGCTCCACCTTGGCGTTGGTGCTGGTGGTGCGGTCCAGGTCGTCGAACAGCGCTGCAAAGTGCCTCAAGATGGTTCCGCCTGCTCCTCATTGCCGCTGCGTTCGGCTTCGAAGTGCCCGGCCAGGGGCGCAGCGCTGATGCCTTCTACCTCCCGCAGGTAGCGAGCGAGCACGTCGCTTTGGCCGTGGGTCACATACACCTGCTGGGCGCGGCTCTGCTGCACCGTGCGGACCAGTCCTCCCCAGTCGGCATGGTCGCTGAGCACAAAACCGCGCCCGTAGCCCCGGCGCCGCCGCGCGCCGCGCACAGCCATCCAGCCACTCACGAAGGCCGTTTGGGCGCCGGCCAGCTGGCGCATGCCCGTGCCGCGCTGGGCCGCTGGCGGAGCGATCAGCAACCGGCCCGCCAGGGAGGCCCCGCGGGGCAGGCTGCCCAGGGGCACCGTTGGCGGCATGGCGACCCCCGCCTCTCGGTAGCTGGCCATCAAGTTGTGCACGGCGCCATGCAGCAGCACCTCATGCTCCACGCCGATGGCGGCCAGTTCCGCCAGTAGCCGCTGGGCCTTGCCGAAGGCATAGGCAAACAGCACCGATGGGCGGTCGGGCGCCTGCTGCCACCAGGTCTGGATCTGGCGGGCCACCTCGGTGCCGCTCTGCCAGCGGTAGATCGGCAATCCAAAGGTGGCCTCGGTGATGAACACATCGGCTGTCACGGGCTCAAAGGGGGTGCAGCTGGGGTCGGGGCAGCGCTTGTAGTCGCCGCTCACCAGCCAGCTTTCAGCGCCGGCCTCGAGCCGGATCTGGGCGCTACCCAGCACATGGCCGGCCGAATGGAACGACACGCGGGCGTCGCCGATGCCCAGCACCTGCCCGTAGTCCACCGGCAGCAGGCGGATGTCCTGGCCCAGGCGTTGGCGCAGGATGCCTTCACTGCTGGCAATGGCCCAGTACTCGCCGCAGCCGGCACGGGCGTGGTCGGCATGGGCGTGGGTGATCAGGGCGCGCGGTACCGGCCGCCATGGGTCGATCCAGGCCTGCGCAGCGCGGCAGTAGAGGCCCTGGGGGGTGAGCGTGAGGAGGCCGTCGGCGGGAAGGGGCATGGCCCCGCTTCAGCGGCTCATCTCCAGCATCTTCTGGATCGGCAGCAGCGCCCGCTGGCGCATGGCCTCATCCAGTTCGATCGCCGGGGCCATGCCGTGGAGGCACTGCCATAACTTCTCGAGGGTGTTCAGCCGCATGTAAGGGCAGGCATTGCAGCTGCAGCCATCGGCACCCGGCACCTCGAAGAACTGCTTGTGGGGCACGGCCTTGCGCATCTGGTGCAGGATCCCTGGTTCGGTGAGCACGATGAAGCTCTCGGCGGCGCTGGCCTCGGCCCGGTGCAGCAATTTGCTGGTGGAGCCGATGAAATCGGCCAGGTCCAGCAGGTGCTGTTGGCACTCCGGGTGGGCCAGAACCTCGGCTCCGGGATGTTCGAGCTTGAGCTGCAACAGGGCCTGCTCGCTGAAGGTTTCATGCACGATGCAGCTGCCAGGCCAGAGGGTGAGCTCCCGGCCGCTCTGGCGTTGCACCCAGCGGCCCAGGTTCTGATCGGGGGCGAACAGGATCGGTCGATCGGCCGGCAGCTGCTGCACCAGATCCACGGCGTTGCTACTGGTGCAGATCAGGTCGCTTTGGGCCTTCACCGCGGCCGAGCAGTTGATGTAACTCACCACCAAGTGGTCGGGATGGGCCTCCCGGAAGCTGGCGAAGGCATCGGCGGGGCAGGCGTCCGCCAGGGTGCAGCCCGCCTCGAGATCCGGCAGCAGCACCGTTTTGTTCGGGCTCAGGATCTTGGCGGTCTCGGCCATGAAGTGAACGCCGCAGAACACGATCACCTCCGCATCGGTGGCGGCGGCCTTGCGGGATAGCTCGAGGGAATCGCCGATGAAGTCGGCGATGTCCTGAATGGCGGGGTCCTGGTAGTAGTGCGCCAGGATCACGGCCTTGCGCTCCTGCTTCAGCGCAGAAATGGCCGCCGGTAGCTCGGCATGGGGCGGGCATGAGCCAGTGGCAGGGTTTCCGCTGCTGCCCTGGGCACCTAACGCTGTGTTCTGAGCAGCCGCGAAAACCAACCGAATCCTCAGCTAGTGCAGGATGGCAAGAGCCTAGGCATCAGGTTGTCAGATCTCCGCATTGCTATCGCCGGAGATCTCCACGGCCAGTGGGACGCCACCGATGAACGGCTGCTTGAGCTGATTGCACCCGATGCGCTCCTGGTGGTGGGCGATCTCAACGACGGCCAGCAGCAGATTCCAGCCCGGTTATCGCGGCTGCAGTTGCCCCTGGCCTGCGTGCTCGGCAACCACGACACTGGCCGTGACTCCAGCGGTCGCACCCTGCAGCGCCAGCTGGCGGCTCTCGGTGATCGCCACTGCGGCTGGGGGCTGCGGGAGTTGCGGCCGCCGGGCCTGGCGGTGGTGGGGGGCCGGCCCGCCAGTGCCGGCGGCGGCTTTCATCTGAACCAGGGGGCCCAGGCGGTGTTCGGGCCGGTGAGCCTGGAGGAGTCTGTGTCGCGCATCGTGACGGCTGCCCTGGCGGCCGACCCGAGCCTGCCCCTGGTGTTGCTGGCCCACAGCGGACCCACGGGGCTGGGCAGTGCTGCCGGGGATCCCTGCGGGCGTGACTGGAAGCCTCCCGCCTGCGACTGGGGCGATCAGGACCTGGCTCTGGCAATTGAGCGCATTCGCCGTCGCCGGCCCGTGCCACTGGTGGTGTTTGGGCACATGCACCACCGGCTCAAGCGGGGCCAGGGCGACCGGTTGAGTTTCTGCCGGGATCGGGCAGGAACCGCCTACCTCAACACGGCCTTTGTGCCCCGCCACGGCACCGACGACCGCGGCCGGCCCCTGCGCCATTTCAGCTGGGCCGTGTTTCGCGACGGTGAGCTGGGGGAGGTGAGCCACCGCTGGTATTCCCCGGAGGGTGAGCTGCTCTACCGGCAAGTGCTGGCTGCGCCGCTGGCCGCCAAGCAGCTCGCGCCATGCTGATCCTGGCCTGCGTCAGTGGCCATGGTTTTGGCCATGGTTCGCGGGTGGCGTCGGTGCTCACGGCCCTGCACCAACTGCAGCCCGACTGGCGTCTGGTGCTCTCCACTCCGCTGCCGGAGGCATTTCTGCAGCTGGCCTTTGGTCCGGTGCCGTTTGAGTTGCGCCCTTGCCGTTGGGATGTGGGGGTGATTCAGGCGGACGCCCTCGGCGCCGATGGTCCGGCCACGCTCATGGCTCTGGATCAGCTCCAGGCAGCCCTACCTACCCAGTTGGAGCGCGAGGCGCACTGGCTGATGCAGCAGGACGAACCGGTGCTGGTGCTCGCTGATGTGGCACCTGCGGCCGCCGATCTGGCGGCGGCGATCGGGGCGCCCCTGGTGTGGATGGGCAATTTCGGCTGGGATGCCATCTACCGCCCCATGGGGGGTGTCTTCAGCGACTGGGCGGACCGCGCGTTGGCCCTGTATCGCCGCGGCCAGGCCGTGATCCGCTGTCCCTTCGCCATGGCCATGGACTGGGGCCTGCCCCAGTACGCCGTAGGCCTCACCGCAGGGCGGCCTCGCCAGGCGGCTAGAGACCTGGCCAGAAGCCTGGAGCTCGATGCTCCGCGGGAACGCACGGTGATGGTGGGCTTTGGCGGCATGGGGTTCGCCCTGGATCCGCATCTGTTTACCCGTTGGCCCCAGCACTGCTTTCTGGCCAGCGATGCGGCCCTCGCTGCCGCGGCCCCGAACGTCCGGCTGATGCCTGAGCAGCTGCGGCCCCTCGACCTGATGCCCCTCTGCGGACGGATCATCACCAAACCGGGCTACAGCACGTTCTGCGAGGCCATGGCCCTTGGGCTGGGCCTTCATTTGGTGCACCGCGAGGGATTTGCCGAAGCCCCGGTGCTGGAGGAGGCCTTGCGGCGCCACGCCCCCCACCGGCTGCTCACACGAACCCAGCTGCTCGAAGGCGACTGGCAGCTCGACCAGCCCCTGTTGCCAGCCACGGGCTCAGCCCTCGACCCCGAAGGCCACCAAGAGGCCGCGGTGTTGCTGCGCCAGCTGGCGTTGCAGTTCACCGCTTGAGTGAAACTGCCGCGTATCTGCGCTATCTCAATGCCGATCAATCTTGGCATTTTGTTGTTCCGAACTGAAGCTGGCTTCGCCGAGCACAACCGGCCAAATGTATTATTCACTACAGGTGGACACCTGTGTGACTGTCACTGACAAGATTTCATCTGGAGGATTTGTTTGACAAACTCTCTGCAACCAATTCTTTAATGCGTCTCGTTCCGACCTCTTTCCCTTGTGGTAGTGAAGTCGCTCTGAGTCTGAATTTGGTTAACCCGTCCCCCAGTCTTTTCGCCACCGCTTTCGTCTTCGAAACCGTCTGGCTCAATCGATTTCTCGGCTGAACTTGCGCTTGTCGCCAATCATTGGTGTCATGCGTCGATTTCTGCGGGATGGAAGTCCTTCGCGATGCATGGTTTGCTGAGTTCTGCTCTTCGCCGCCTCCCAAGCCCGTTCCTGCCGGCTTCGATCGCGCTGGGGTGCACCCTCTCCCTGCTTCTGCCTCAGGCGCCTGTGCGGGCCGCGGCTGATCAGGTGGAGGTCCCCCCGACAGACTCCGCACCCGCTCTCGCTCCCCCCCTCGAACTGGCCCCGCGACCCACCAAGGTGGCCCTGCGCGATGCCGCTGCGCCGGCGGATACCGCTGCAGCCAGCAGCGCCTATCCCATCACCCCTGAGCGGCGGGCCCTGCTCAACACCATTCGCTTTGCCGAGGGCACCTGGGCCCGGGGTGAAGATCTGGGCTATCGGATCATGTTTGGCGGGGGTCTGGCTCCCCATCTGGAACGCCACCCCGATCGGGTCAACTACTCCGGCGGCTACGCCAGCGCCGCTGCCGGCGCTTACCAGTTCATGCCGTTCACCTGGGCCCTGGCCAGTCGCAGTTTGCGCCTGCAGGGGTTTGGTCCCCACGTGCAAGATCAGGCAGCTCTGTTCCTGATCCAGCGCCGCGGCGCCCTTGAGCTGGCCGATCGGGGTGAGTTCACCCCCCATCTGGCCGCCAAGCTGGCGCCGGAGTGGGCCTCCTTCCCCACGTTGGCCGGCCGCAGTTACTACGGCCAGCCCGTGCAGCGCTACGCCCTGCTCAAGAGCTTCTATGAGCGCAACCTCTCGGAGCTGCGTGCCGGTGCTGCCATCCCGGCCACCGTGGCCCAGAGCCCCCGTTGCTTGCCGGTGGAATCCCTGCGTTGCCAACTCGAAGCGCTTGAAGCCATGGGCCCCCGCAGCAAACCCCTGTGACTCTGATCAGCGTCAGGTCTCTCCGTCCTTGAGCTTGGCCTTGCCCACGGTGTTCTGGGCGATTAGGTAGGCCACGGCGATGGCTCCCACGAAACCCAGAGCGTTGCGCAGCAGGGGCAGCAGATCGGGGGTGCGGGTCACGATCGGGGCAACCCCGAACACACCAAACAAAATCACCCACAGGGGAGAGAGCAGCAGCACCCAGGCCCACTCCACTTTGTGTTCGGGCTTGCGGGGATAGGCCGCAAATCCCACGATCAGGCCCCCCAGCACCGAGGTGGCCAGGGTGAGCACCCATTGCTCATTGGGCAGCCCTGGCACCACCTGGCACCCGCCCCGGTCGAGACAGGTTTCCACCGCCGCTAGGGAGTCCACGATGGCCGCATCCTGGCCGTGGTCGCGCACGTAGTACTGGTTGCCGAAGCGGGTTTGCAGCTCTACCCAGTAGGTGCGCGGCATCAGGGCGAACAGGGCATCACCCACGTTGAAATTGAGCAGGTTGCCGCCGCGCTCATCGGCCACCAGCAGCAGGCTGCGCTCATCCAGGCCCCAGAATTCCTTCACCGCCAGGCCGGGCGTGCGGTCGTACTGGGTGAGTACCCGCAACTTCCAGCCACTGCGCTGCTCCACCTCGTTGAGGTGCTGCTCCAGGCTGCTGCGCTGCTGGTCCGTGAGGATCTTGGCCAGGTCGATCACCGGCGTGGGGTGATCGGGGAGCAGATCGGGATTGTCGTAGGCCGCCGCAGGCGCAACGCCCAGGCTGAGCAGCAGGGCCAGCCCGAGCACGGTGGTGACCAGGGCGGCAGTGGCTCGCGCCCAGGCCCGCTGGAGAGTCAGATGAAGAAACTCCCGCGGGCCCATGGCAACTGCTTCAGTGGCCAGCATTCTCCCTGAGCTGAGCCCATCCCCGTGACTCCCCTTCCGGCTGCACCCCCCTGGTTGGCCCAGCGCCTGGAGCAGGCCGGTGGCGCCGTGCCGTTTGCCACCTACATGGAGTGGGCCCTGCATGATCCTGAACACGGTGCCTATGGCAGTGGCCGGCTGCAGGTGGGCCCCCGCGGCGATTTCGCTACCTCGCCATCCCTCGGCCCCGATTTCGCCGCCCTGCTGGCTCCCCAGCTGGTGCAGTGGCTGCAGGAGTTGGCTGAGCAGCATCCGGGCCAGCCCCTCGCCTTGGTGGAGACGGGACCGGGAGAAGGCGACTTAGCCCTGCAGTTGGCCGAGGCTCTGGCCGAGAACTGGCCCGCGTTGGCGGCCCGCACTTCCCTGGTGCTGGTGGAGCCCAATCCGGGCATGGCGGCCCGCCAGCGCCAGCGCTTGGCCGTCTGCCCCCTGCCCTGCCGATGGGTGGGCCTGGCGGAGCTGGCAGCTGCGCCGGTGCAGGGGGTGGTGCTGGCCCACGAGGTGCTCGATGCCTTGGCGGTGGAGCGGATTGTCTGGGACGGGGCGCACTGGCGCCAGCAATTGCTGGAACTCCACCAGGGCCTGCTGCGGCTGGTGCCCGGCGAACCCCTGGGGCCGCAGGCCGAGGCGCCACTCACAGCCCTGGGGCTCCTGCCGGCCAACCCCCAGCGTCCGCCTGGCTGGACCACCGAGTTGCATCCGGGACTGCAGCCCTGGCTCCAAGCCGCGGCGGCGGGCCTCAGCGCCGGGCGAATGCTGGTGATCGATTACGCCCATGAGGCCTGGCGTTACTACGCGCCCCAGCGCGCCAACGGCACCCTGATGGCCTATCGCGGTCAGCAGGCCAGTGATGATCCGCTCCAGGACCCCGGCCACTGGGATCTCACGGCCCATCTGTGCATCGAGAGCCTGGTGGCGGCAGGGGATGCCACGGGGTGGTCGTTGGTGGGGCAGCGGCGTCAGGGCGAGGCCCTGCTGGCCCTCGGCCTGGCCCAGCGGCTCCATGGCTTGCAGCACCAATCCGTTGGCCAGCTCGCCGATCTGCTCAGCCGCCGGGAAGCGCTGCTGCGCCTGGTGGACCCCATGGCCCTGGGGGACTTCCGCTGGCTGGCCTTCTCACGGGGCCCGGCCGGGGCGATGCCCCTGTTCCTGCAAGATCCGTCCCTGGTCTAGGACGAGGGATCGCTGTGTCGGGACTGTCCAGCGCTCAGCCCAAGGCGGCCAACACCGCGCGGATGGTGTCGGCGCTCACGTCGTCACGGATCTCCACCCTGCCCAGCCCGGTGGGCAGCACGAAGCGAACCTTGCCGTCCCGAACTTTCTTGTCCCCTTGGAGGCACTCGAGCACGGCATCGGGATCGAGATCGGGCCAGGCCATCGGCAGTCCGGCGGCAGCGATCACCGCTTTCTGCCTCCTCTGATCCTCCTGGCTCCACAGGCCCATGGCCAAGGACACCTCACCGGCGGCGATCATGCCCAGACCCACGGCCTCGCCGTGCAGGTAGGTGCCGTAGCCGCACAGGGCTTCCACCACGTGGCCGAGGGTGTGGCCGTAATTGAGGATCGCCCGCAGGCCGCCTTCCCGTTCATCGGCCGCCACCACCTGCGCCTTGGCAGCGGCGGAGCGCTCCAACAGGCTCTGCAACCGCTGGGCGCCAACGCTGGCCAGGCTGGCCAGGCCCGCAGCGGGGTCATGCTCGGCGGCGGTGTGCAGATCGGTGAACAGTTCGGCATCACCGATCACGCCGTACTTGATCACCTCGGCCATGCCGGCCCGGAATTCGCGCTCCGGCAGGGTGGCGAGGGTGGCGGGATCGATCAGCACCAGCCTTGGCTGGTGAAACGCCCCGATCAGGTTCTTGCCGCCAGGGTGGTTCACGCCAGTCTTACCGCCGATGGCGGCATCCACCATGGCCAGCAGGGTGGTGGGCACCTGCACCACGGCGATGCCCCGCAGCCAGGTGGCGGCGGCGAATCCCGCCATGTCGCCCACCACGCCGCCGCCAAGGGCCACGATCAGTGACCCCCGCTCCAACTTGCGGGCGAAGGCGGCGTCGTGAATCTGCGCCACCGTGGCGGGGGTCTTCTGGTCTTCGCCGGCCTCGATCACCAGGTCCGTTGCCGCGAAGCCACTGGCGATCAAGCTCTGCAGCACGTTCGCGCCGTAGTGCTGGTGCACCACCGGGTTGGTGACCACCAGCACCTTGGTACCGGCCTTAAAGCCGCGGCCACGCACCTGCTTTCCCAGTTGGTGCAGGCTGCCGTCACCGATCACGATCGGATAGGGGTTGGCGCTCAGGGCCACCTCGATGGTTCGGGAGGGGCACGCGGCGGCAACGGTCATGACGGGTGGTGGGGCGGCCAGAGGTGTTGAGGCTACGGGGGCAGAACGGAGCGATGGCGGGCTCGTCAAGGCTCAGCTGCGTGAGGCGCGGTAGCGCTGCTCATCAGCAGATGCCCCTGCGCCACTTTCCCAAGGAAATACGATCCACTCACTGGAGTCAGTGATCTCCACGGCTTGCCACCACTGGGGCTCGGCTTTGCTCACCCACACCACCACCTGGCTGTTTTCCAAGTGCTTGTAGGGCCCCAAGGTCAGCCCGGTTTCGTAGACGTCATCAACCACGAGACAGCCCGCCCTGGCCTCTGCCAGCAGGGGGAGCCCCAGGCGGTGGCTGAGGGCTACGGCCAGCACTAGTCCGCCGCGGGGGATGCCGAAGATCCCGTTGAAGCCTGAGGACCCCGCAGCGATCTGTTCCACGGCTTGATCAAAGGCGTCCCAGGTGAGGTTGCGCATTGATTGGGGTCGATCCCTGAACGATCGCCATGGTCGCAACAGCGTGGCTGGTTGCGGGAGTGTCGCGCGTTCTTCGCCCAGGGTCCGAGCGCTTGGCCCCAGCTCCATATCGACCCAAGGCCGAGGCGCATGAAGAACCAGCCGCAGCTTGACAAACCTGGGCGCCTGGTTGGCGGCGCCATAGTCCGAGGGATCAAACAGGTCGCTGCGATTCGCGGGAGGACTGAGCCTGCTGGCCACGCTGATCGAATCCAGCGACCTCTGCGTCATCTGTTCATTGGCCCATGGTCACGAACCACACCCAGTAGCTGCTCGCCGTAGCGCTCCAGCTTGGCGGCCCCGATGCCGCCAACAGTCGCCAGCTCGTCTCGATCGCGGGGCCGGCGGGCCGCCAGCTCCATCAGGGTGCGGTCGTGAAACACCACATAGGGCGGCACTCCCTGGAGCCGTGCCTGCTCGAGCCGCCAGGCCTTGAGCACCGTTACCAGCCCGTCATCCACCTCCGCTTCGCCATTGCCACTGCGATCCCAGTGGGTTGTGCTGCCGCGCCGGCGCTCCCGCTGCGGGGGCGGTAGCGGCAGCTCCAGGCTGATCTCGCCCCTGAGCAGGGGCCGCACCCGCTCCTGCGGACCCAGTTGCAGCCCACCCTTGCCCTCGGGCACGGGCTCCAGATAGCCCAGTCCTGTGAGTTGGCGCACCAGCGTTCGCCATTGGCTGCGGTCGAGCTCGCGGCCGATGCCATACACGCTCAGGTCGTGGTGGCTGAATTGGCGGATCTTCTCGGTGCTGCCCCCCAGCAGCACATCCACCACGTGGGTAGCGCCGAAGCGCTGGCCCGTGCGCACCACGGCCGAGAGCAATTTCTGGGCGGGCACGGTGAGATCGGCGAGCTGTTGTGGCTCCAGGCAGCCATCGCAATTGCCGCAGGGCTCGCCCAGCTGCTCACCAAAGTGCCGCAGCAACACCTGGCGGCGGCAGCCGGGAGCCTCCGTGAACCCCAACAGAGCATCGAGCTTGCCGTGCTCAATGCGCTTCTGCTCCTCGGGAGCGGCTGAGTCGTCGATGAAGCGGCGCAGCTGGGGTACATCGCCGGGGCCGTGCAGCATCCAGGCCACCGCCGGCAGGCCATCGCGGCCTGCCCGCCCGGTTTCCTGGTAGTAGGCCTCCAGGCTCTTCGGCAGATCCACGTGGGCCACGAAGCGCACATCGGGCTTGTCGATGCCCATGCCGAAGGCGATGGTGGCCACCACCACCACCGCGCCGGTGCTGCCGCCGCTGCGGAACAGCTCCAGGGCTGCCGAGCGCCGGGCGGCCTCCATGCCGGCGTGGTAGCCCACCGCCTCGAACCCCGCCGCCTGGAGCTGGCTTGTGAGGCTGTCCACCCGGCTGCGGGAGCGGGCGTACACGATGCCGCTGTGGCCCCGCTGCTCCTGGAGAAAGGCCAGCAGCTGCTGGCCGGGCTGTTCCTTGGCCCGCAGCAGATAGCGGATGTTGGGCCGATCGAAGCTGGCCAGAAACACCTGGCCGCTCTCCAGCTGCAGGCGTTTGATGATCTCGGTGCGAGTGCGCGGATCAGCCGTGGCGGTGAGGGCCAACCGCGGCACCCCTGGGAAGCGCTCGGCCAGCACGCCCAGCGCGATGTATTCGGGCCGGAAATCGTGGCCCCACTGGGAGACGCAGTGGGCCTCATCAATGGCGAAGAGGCTGGGGGGGCGTCCCCCGGCCACGCCGGCCGCCAGGCGTTCCAGCAGATCCCCCGCGAGCAGCCGCTCGGGCGACACATAGAGCAATTGCAGACTGCCCTCCTCGAGCTGGCGCCACACCGCCGCAGCCTCTTCAGGGCTCAGGCCGGAATGGAGGGCAGCGGCCAGCACGCCCGCCTGGCGCAGCCCGGCCACCTGGTCGTCCATCAGGGCGATGAGGGGCGACACCACCACCCCCAGCCCCGGCCGGCACAGGGCCGGCACCTGAAAGCACAGGGACTTGCCGCCGCCGGTGGGCATCAGCACCAGGCCGGAACCACCGCCTCGCACGTGGCGCACGATCGCCTCCTGGGGGCCACGGAAGGCGCTGTAGCCGAACACCCGCTGCAGCACCTCCAGCGGTTCGGCATGGTTCGCCCCCGCGGCAGACCGGCTCACCACCTTGCTGGCTGATTCCAAGAGATCTCCCACAATGGCCGCACATCGCCCAGCCGGCCCCTGTTTGTCCATGCCAGCCACCACCCGCAGTGCCACCGCCTGGGGCTTCCTGGCACCGGGCCTGATCCTGATCGGACTTTCGGTGCTGATCCCCGCGGCCATGGCCCTGGTGATGAGCTTCACCCAGAGCGGTCTGGATGTGAGCGAACCGCTGCAGTTCGTTGGTCTGGCCAATATCCGCCGTCTGCTGGCGGATCCGATGTTCTTCAAGGTGCTTGGCACCACCCTTCTTTATCTGGTGGGCGTGGTTCCGCCAGTGGTGCTTGGGGCCCTGGCCCTAGCGGTGCTGGTGAACCGACAACTCCCGGGCATCCACTGGTTTCGGGCCGCCCTTTACACGCCGGTGTTGGTGTCGATCGTGGTGGCGGCGATCGCTTTTCGCTGGCTCTATGCCGAAACCGGCTTGATCAACGGCTGGCTCAGCGCGCTGCTGGGGCCGGCCTTTTCGCCGATCGGCTTCCTCACCAATCCCCTGCTGGCGCTGCCCTCGGTGATGGTGGTGACGCTCTGGAAAGGCCTCGGTTACTACATGGTGATTTTTCTGGCTGGCCTTCAGGGCATCTCTCCGGACCTTTACGAGGCCGCTGAGCTGGATGGCAGCGAGGGCTGGCGTAAGCACCTCGACATCACCCTGCCGTTGCTGCGGCCCTACCTCACCCTCGTGGCCGTGATCTCCGCCATCGCGGCCACGAAGGTGTTCGAGGAGGTGTACCTGATGACCCAGGGCGGCCCAGCGGATGCCACCAAGACCCTCGTGTACTACGTGTACGACCAGGCCTTCGCCGAACTGGAGATCAGCTACGCCTGCACTGTTGGCCTGGCTCTGTTTGTGATCGTGCTCCTGCTCAGCTTGGTGCGCTTCGCCTTCGCCGGCGACAAAGGTTTCAGCTGACCGGCTTGCCCCTTCTGAAGCCCCTAGAGATGCGATGGTGGTTGATTGACCTGCCGGCGCATGGGCGCTTCGATCGGGATAGTGGGGGGAGGCCAGCTGGCCTGGATGCTGGCGGAGGCTGCCCAACGGCGGGGTGTGTCCCTGCAGGTGCAAACCCCCAATCCCCAGGATCCTGCCGTTGCGCTGGCATCCGGCGTGGTGCAGGCGGATGTGCGCGATGTGGGCGCCACCCGGAGGTTGGCCCAGGGCTGCTCCGCCATCAGCTTTGAGAATGAGTGGGTGGATCTGCAGGGCCTGGCTCCCTTGGAGGCGGAAGGTATTCAGTTCGTTCCCTGCCTGGATGCCCTCAAACCCCTGGTGTGCAAGCGCAGCCAACGGGAACTGTTGCAGCGGCTGAATCTGCCTTCCCCGCGCTGGATTCCCCTGGATCTGGTGCAGCAGAAGCAGCCCGTTCCAGAGCTGATGCCGCCGGTACCGACGGGTGCTCCCAGCGGTGCTCCTGCCCCAGGCCCTGCTGTGCAGTTGCCGGATGGGTTCGCCTTTCCGTTGATGGCCAAGGCTGCCAGTGGCGGCTACGACGGCAAGGGCACCGCCCTGCTGCGTTCAGCCGTGGAGCTAGAGGCCTTGATGCAGCGGGTGGACGCCGGGAACTGGATCCTGGAGGAGTTCGTGAGCTTCGACCAGGAGCTAGCGGTGGTGGCTGCCCGGGACCGCCAGGGGGAAGTGGTGTGTTTTCCCCTGGTGCAAACCCATCAGTACCAGCAGGTGTGTGACTGGGTGCTGGCACCGCTGGAGGCGAACCACGGCCTGCAGCAGCGGGTGCGCAACATTGCCGCCTCGCTGCTCACCTCTCTGGATTATGTGGGCGTGCTCTCGATTGAGTTCTTTTATGGGCCCAGGGGCCTGATGGTCAATGAACTGGCGCCCCGCACCCACAATTCCGGCCATTTCTCCATTGAAGCCTGCAATCTCAGCCAGTTTGATCAGCAACTGCTCGTGGTGGCCGGTGAGCAAGCTCAGGAACCAGAGCTGGTGGTGCCTGGTGCCTTGATGGTGAATCTGCTCGGCTTCGAGGTGTCCGACAGTGAGTACGCCCCCCAGCGCGAGGCGCTGAAGGCCCTTGCTGATGCGCACCTGCACTGGTATGGCAAGCAGGGAGCGGCCCCCGGCCGCAAGCTGGGTCACATCACCGTGCTGCTGCGCGAAGCAGAGAGTGCCGCTCGCCGCCAGGAGGCCATGGCACGCCTTGAGCAGGTGAGGCAGATCTGGCCCCTACCGCCTGGCCCGGATCCCCAGCAGGGGGCTTAGGATTGCGCTGGGCTGCTGTGTTGGTGACTGCCTTCTACAGTTTTCTGATCTGACTCCCTTTTCGACTTGGGGCGTCTGTCGCGACAGTGCCGTAGACCGGCCTCGTAGCCGGAAACGAATCTCCGCTCTGACTCCCCTTCTGGTTTATCCAGGTCGGAATCTGGGGCAACACGGCACGGTGGTCCATCCTCTTCCAGTGCAATGAGTCCTGTCAGTTCCGAGGGTTGGACGGACTGGCGAGTGGACTGACAAACGGTCTGACACATTGACGCACGACATGACCAGATCCTTTGCCCTCGCTGTGGCTGTTGTTGCGCTTGGCGTCTGTGTGGTGCCTGTCCGGGCCATCAGCCGTGATGACGCCTGTGCGCGCTTTGCCAGCAAGCTCAGCGACGCAGTGAAAGCTGGCGACACCGCCAAGGCGCAGCAGGTTTACAGCGTTGGCAGCCAGCGCATCGCCAGCCGCTTCAACGGAGCCACTTGCCCCAACGTTCAGCCCCCGGCCAGCGGCAACTAAGGCCACTCCTGGAGAATGCGGTCGAATAGGACCAGTCGGTCTCATCGGTGAAGATCCCCAGTGGTTGGTAGCGGGATCCGATCTTGCCAGCAAGTGGCTGCTGGCCAAGCTGAGCACCGACGTTCAATTTGGGTATACGGCTAAAGCTCAGGGAATTTGCTGCATTGCTGGTGGGTAATTTCAATGGATTCTCTTTCCCGCCAGCGCAAAGCTCTATGGCATTGTCGGGAATACAGGTGCCACGGCGTGAGCGATTCACGACAATCAAAAGGCCGTTCGGGGGTGGTCAGACTTTGGACATGTGTTGGGATCAGTTCTCTCCACGTTCAGCGGATTTACCCCACATCGTTAATGCTTTTCATGGTTAGGACTGTTGGGTTCATGGATGATCAACCATGGAGATCTTCTTCTTGGTTCTAGACTGGTTTCTGTTGCTGTATCTCTTGGTTTGAGCTGTCTTTGAATGGCGTTGCTCAGTTGCCCATAAGCCCCGCTGTGTGTTGACCCTGTTCTGATGTCTTGGTGTGCCAGCCTTTGTTCGCGTCCACGGGTAAAGACCTCAGTTCTGCATGGTCTGCGCGATGAGGGCTTCCAGGCCGGCTTGATCCAGGCCGGTGACCACGAACACTTCCTGGGCGCTGCTGCCTCGGCGCGCCACCAGCTTCCAGCCTCCGGTAATGGGAATGGATACCCGTAGGCGAAGTTCCGGCGCTCGGCCCCTCACCCGGGAGATCACGGCGGGGGTGATGGTGTCGATCTCGGGGCTGCGCACCAGCCGCCGGAGCAGTGGGATCAGCCCGTCCAAGTAGGTGCTGTGGGTGATCACCAACCTGCCCATGGTTTTGCCGTGGTATGGGCTGGCCAACCCTAGGGAACCCTTCAGAGCATGCCGTCCGCTCCACCTTGTCCATGGCTGCGCCAGCCCTACCCGATCGGCGCCACGCCCTGATTGGCCAGCGCCTACCGGATCATCAGCTTCGTGTTGGAGGCTGAGCAGCAGAGGTTGCATACCCGGCCGCTGTTCCAGTTGATGCACCGTTCCCGCAACGGTTGAGGGTTTCCGCTTCAGCCCCGCTCCAACGGCGCCATGGTGAGGCCTTCAGCCCCGAGTTGTTGGTGGTACAGCTCGGCCTGCTCGAGGGGGCCGCTCCACACCACGGCTGAGCCCGTGGAATCAATCCGGTGGGCGAGATCCCAGGCCTGGTCTGGCTGCATGCCGGGGATGTAGCGCACCAGTACCTCCACCACGTGCTGGAAGGTGTTGTGGTCGTCGTCCAGCACGATCACCCGTGCTGTGGGGTAGGGCTGCTGCAGCAACTGGCGTTCCATCACGGCCTGCCCACCGGGGTTGGAGGACGTGCTTTGAACTGACTGCACGGGGGTCTTCAGCACGGCTGGATGACGGTCAACAACAGAACAAGGCATCGAAGAGGTGGCCTGGGCCCTCTCAGGGCCTCAAGGCTGGGTAAAGTGCGCCCACACGAATTTCTCACGCCATGTTGATCACCGTGGGTTGGGCCTCCCTGGCTGCTCTGTTCACCTTCTCGATCGCCATGGTGGTGTGGGGCCGCAACGGCGACGGCACCCTTAACTTCTGAGCCCCCTGGCAGCGGCTGCTGTGACCGATCTCGCCCTCACTGGCAACAACGTGTTGGCGATCGTGGCCACCTCCTTGCTGGTGTTCGTTAGTGGAGGTGTGATTTATCTCTCCACGATCGAGTGGCGGGATCGCCGGCGCCGCCAGCAACCGGTGCGGATGGCGACGAAAGCCGGCACCAAGGCCCGCCGGTGATCACGAGCCTGTGAGAGCTCCGCTTTGACGCCCTTGCTCCAGGCCGATCGGCCAGAGCCGCTGGCCCAGTGGGCCTGGCAGGAGGCAGGCGAGCTGTTGGTGCCTCCCCCCTCCGAGGGCCATCGTCCCGGGGCAACCTGGAGCCCCGAGCTGCAGCAGCAGCTGGATGTTGCCCTTCGCCGGGATCCGGCTTCGCATGATGCGGCGATCCTGGCCTTGCTCTTGCTCGAGACGCCGCCCAGTTCCTCGTTGCGCCAGGCGGCTGATGGCCTCCGCGAGCAGCTGGTGGGTGACGCGGTGACCTACGTGGTGAACCGCAACCTCAACTTCACCAACCACTGCCTGCAGCATTGCAGCTTCTGCGCGTTCCGCCGGGATCCCGGTGAGGCAGGAGCCTACTGGCACTCCTTAGAGCTCCTCCAGGACAGAGCAGCGGAGGCCCAGGCCCTCGGGGCCACGGAGCTTTGCCTGCAGGGCGGCTTGAATCCTGAGGCGCGGCTCCAAGGCTCTGCCCTTCATTACTACATTCGGCTGCTGACGGCCTGCCGTGATGCGGCCCCCGGGCTGCATCTGCATGCCTTCTCTCCCCAGGAGTTGCTGTTCATCGCGGAGCAGGACAGGCTCCCCCTTGCGGAGGTGATCGCAGCCCTGAAGCAAGCCGGCCTTGGTTCTGTTCCGGGCACGGCCGCCGAGGTGCTCAGCGAGCGGATCCGGCGCCGCCTCTGCCCTGAGAAACTCACGGCCCGCCAGTGGTGTGCCGTGATCCGCGAAGTGCATGCGGCCGGGCTGCCGAGCACCGCCACGCTGATGGCTGGCCATCTTGAACACCCTGCCGACCGCGCAGCTCACCTGCTCACCCTCGTGGCCCTGCAGCAACGGGCCTGGCAGCATCAGCAGATGGGTTTCACCGAGTTCGTGCTGCTTCCCTTCATCGGGGCGTCCGCACCCGCCTCCCTGCGTCAACGGGTGGGACGGGATCAGCCCGATCGGGAGGCGATGCTGGCCCTCACGGCCCAGGCGCGGTTGCTTTTGGGGCCCTGGTTTGTGAATCACCAGCCCAGTTGGGTGAAGCTCACTCTGGAGGGAGCCACAGAAGCCCTGCGCTGGGGGTGTAACGATCTCGGCGGAACGCTCATGGAGGAGTCGATCACCACCATGGCTGGGGCCCAGGGCGGCACCTGCCAATCGCCGCAGCAACTGGAGCAGGCGGCGCGCTCCCTGGGGCGGCCCGTGCGGGTGCGCACCACGCTGTATGGGGCACCGGTATGCGCGTGAAGCTCAGCAAGCTGCCCCTGCGCTTCACCATCCTTTCAACGGCCGTATTGGTGGTGGCTCCAGCCCTGGTTCTCGGGCTGTTTCCCCGTAGCAATGCCTCGGGCCTGGACCGGCTGGTGGGGGCTGCCGCGATGGTCCAGAGCTTTGCCTCGGCGGCGAACCAACCCGTTCCTCCCCTCTGGCGCCAGCGCCTGGGCGAGGCCTCTGCCCAGCGGCTGTGGCGCCAGCAACGGCGCCTGTGGTGGCAGTTCTGGGGGGGGCATGGGGATGCCGGCGCCTACCTGGTGCTCAATGCCCCAGCCAACCTCCCCCTTCCTGCCAATGGCCTGCGGGTGGATGATCTGCTGGTGGTGGCGCCCGACCCCTTGGCGCGCCAGTTGCTACGGGATCAGCTCAAGGTGACCCGCCGAGCCCCTCGGGGCATGGAGCAGCGCTGCAGCACCCAGTTGCGTCAGCGGGAGGCCGTGCTCTGGAACGGCACGGCCCTGGGCCAGATGTTGGGCCCCCTCGCCCCCGTGGTGCAGAGCGTGCAGCACGGTTGCCTGCTGCTGCGTTCCGAGCGGCAGGCCCTGCTCTGGCAGGGAGAGGCGGATGCCACTGAGGGGCTGCTGTCCCGAGCCCCCACGCCGATACCGGAACCGGTGTTGCAACCCCTGCCCGCACCCCTATTGATGGAGTTGCAGGGTCGGCGCCTGGATTTGCTCACCCGCGGACTGCTCAGCAGCCAGTTGGTGCGCCAATCCCTGGCTCAAACCTATGGCCTCGGTCCGCAGCAGCTCACGCTTCTGGAGCGCACACCCTTCCAGTTGCGGCTTAGGGCCGTGCCCACGGGTCGTTTCCAGGCAGGGCTCGAGCTGCAGGTGCCGGTGGGAGCGGATCGCAGCCGGTGGGGGTCCCTGCTGGCCGGCCTGCGCAAGGCGCTGCTCGATCAAGGGCTCATGGAGCAGGAGCTGGGCCCTACCGGCCAGGCCCTGCAGGCGCCAGGGCCGGCCACCACGGCGCCCACCAGCACCTGGAGTCGGGAGGACGGCATGGTGGTGGGCGGCTGGCGCTGGTTCCAGGCGGCTGGCGCCCCCCAGTTGCTGCTGTTCCTCGGGCCCGTGCCCACCCAGGCCTCGGTGTCAGCCACTGTTCCCCAGGCCGATTGGCGTCTGCGGCTGCGCCCCCAGGCCATGCTGAAGGCCTCGTTGCTGCCTGAGAGCCTGCCCCTGGTGGTGAGCCGATCCGCTGAGCTGCAGCTGCTGGGGCGCACGGCCAGTGGCCGTGCTGGCGAGCGCCAGAGCGCCCTGGCGGGGCGCCTGGATTTGAAGCCCTAGTTGGCTTCCTCTGCTGAAGAACCCTGGCTCAGGGCCCGCTCGCGGCGGCGCCGGTCGGCGGCCAGGGTTTCCTCCACGAGTTCCACGGCTTGGGCCATCTTCTCGATGTTGGTGGCATAGAGGCCCAGGTCCTTGTCCACCCGGTCCTTGATCAGGCCCATGGCCTCCCCGATGTCGTGGGCGGCGCTGCGCAGGGCCTGGGGGTCGAGGGCATCGGAGCCACGGGCGCTCTGCAGCAGGCTCAACAGCCCCACGGCCACGAGTCGTGAGTAGTGGAAGTCCGAGCGCTGCACGCCGGAGAGCAGGCCCGCGATCGGGGCCGGGGCACCCTCGCCCCGGTTCGAGAGCCAGCCCTTCACCTCCTCGAGGCTGTGGTGCCCCACGCTGGCCACCGCATCCGCGGCCATCTGGCGCAGTTGAGCGGGGTCAAAGCCATTGGCGCTGCAGAGGGCGGCGAACAGGGGGTCGCGTTGCTCGTCGGGGCGGTAGCCCTTGGACAAGCTGTCGAACACCTGGGTGAGGCCCACGGCGAACAGGCCATCGGCCTGGAAGCCCTTCTGGTGGCTCAGCAGGTGCAACTCCACCAGCAGTTCGTCCACCAGGCGGCGGTAAAGGGGGGCGATCACATGGGGAAACGCCGCATGAAAGGCCCGCTTGCTATCGGCAACGGTCTGGCTGGCGCCCACGCTCAAGGGTTCAAGGTGGGGCGACCCTAGCGCTGCAGATGCCCCACCCTCAGTAGGATCCGCAAAGCTGCTGCCTGCTCCGTGTCGATGATCCCGATCGTGATCGAAGAGTCGGGCCGAGGGGAGCGGGCGTTCGACATCTATTCCCGGCTGCTGCGGGAGCGGATCATTTTCCTGGGCGAACCGGTGACAGCTGAATCCGCCAACCGCATCGTGGCCCAGCTGCTGTTCCTGGAGGCGGAAGATCCCGACAAGGACATCTTCCTCTACATCAATTCCCCCGGTGGCTCCGTCTACGACGGCCTAGGAATCTTTGACACCATGCAGCACATCAAGCCTGATGTGCAGACCGTCTGCGTGGGCCTGGCCGCCTCCATGGGTGCCTTCTTGCTCTGCGCCGGTGCCAAGGGCAAGCGCAGCAGCCTCACCCACTCGCGGATCATGATCCACCAGCCCCTGGGAGGCGCCCGCGGCCAGGCCAGCGACATCCGCATCCAAGCCGACGAGATTCTGTATCTCAAGAAGAAGCTCAATCAAGAGCTCGCCGACCGCACGGGCCAGCCCCTGCCCCGCATCGAGGAAGACACCGACCGCGACTTCTTTATGTCGCCGGCCGAGGCTGTGGAGTACGGCCTGATCGACAAGGTGATCGACAAGCGCCCCGTACGGCCTGTCTGAGCCCATGCTTCCAGGCATCATGAGGTCATGAAAAAAGCCCGCGGTTCACACCGCGGGCTTTCTGTTGGTCTTGCAGGTCCAGGCCAGCTCAGGCCGGTGTGGGGCTGGCAGCACGCTCAAGAAATGGCGAGAAGCGTTCCTTCTCGGGGATTTCGGCGAACTCGGCCACGATGGCGCGGAATTCGTCGCCATCAAGACTCTCCTTCTCGATTAGAAGCTCCACCACGCGATCCATGCACTCGCGGTGTTCTGCCACGAGTTTCACGGTGTCGGCGTAGCAGGTCTGCACGATTTGGCGAACGGCATCGTCGATCTTGCTGGCCAGACGATCGGAACCGTCGCTGCGGGTCATCAGGTCACGGCCAAGAAACACCTCCTGATTGCCCGCCTCGAAGGACACCTGACCCAGATCGCTCATGCCGAAGCGGGTCACCATCTGACGGGCGATGGAAGCCACCTGCTGAATGTCGCCGCCGGCGCCCGTGGTGACTTCGGCGTAGCCGAACACCACATCCTCGGCGGCACGGCCACCGAGGGCACCCATGATGCGTGCCCGCAGCTGGGCGCGGCTCACGAGCATCTGTTCTTCATCGGGGGAGAACCAGGTGAGGCCTTGGGCCTGGCCGCGGGGGATCAGCGTCACTTTCTGCACGGGGTCGTGCGCCTTCACCAGGGTTCCCACCAAGGCATGGCCCACTTCGTGATAGGCAATCAGGCGCTTACTGCGGCCATCGGTGAGGGGTTTGCCCTCCATGCCGGCGATGATCCGGTCCACGGCGTCATCGATTTCGGCGAGGGTGGTGGCCTCCTTACGGCGGCGCGCCGTGAGGATGGCGGCTTCGTTGAGCAGGTTGGCCAGATCGGCGCCGGAGAAGCCCGGGGTGCGGCGGGCGATGGCCTCGAGGCTCACGTCCTCGGCAAGCTTCTTGTTGCGGCTGTGCACATTCAGGATCGACAGGCGCCCTTTGATGTCGGGCACATCCACCTGCACCTGGCGGTCGAAGCGGCCTGGGCGCAACAGGGCCGAATCGAGCACATCGGCCCGGTTGGTGGCGGCGATGATGATGATCCCACTGTTGCCCTCGAAGCCGTCCATCTCGGTGAGCAGCTGGTTGAGGGTCTGTTCCCGCTCGTCGTTGCCACCGCCCACGCCGGCACCCCGCTGGCGCCCGACGGCGTCGATTTCATCAATGAAGATCAGGCAGGGGCTGTTCTCCTTAGCGCGCTTGAAGAGATCGCGCACGCGGCTGGCGCCCACGCCCACGAACATCTCCACGAACTCGGAACCGGATAGGGAGAAGAAGGGCACACCCGCTTCACCGGCAATGGCTTTGGCAAGCAGGGTTTTGCCGGTACCTGGAGGGCCCACCAGCAGCACACCCTTGGGGATCTTGGCTCCCACGGAGGTGAAGCGCTCCGGGGTTTTGAGGAAGGTCACCACTTCCTGGAGATCTTGCTTGGCCTCCTCCACACCAGCCACGTCGTCAAACTTGACGCCCGTTTCCGCTTCCATGGCGAAGCGTGCCTTGGTTTTACCGAACTGCATGGCCTGGCCAGGGCCGCCGGGCATGTTGTTGGAGCGGCGGGCCAGGAACACCAGGGCGCCGATTAGCAGCAGTGGGAACAGCAGGTTGCCCAGTAGTCCAAGGGCTGGCGGAGCATTGCGGGGCGGATGGATATCGAAGCTGATGCCCTGATCCTTGAGCTTGTTCACTAGCTCGGGGGCTAGGCCAGGCAGATCCACGCGCAGCCGCTGCACGCGGTTGTCGAGATCGGGATCCACAGCCTCAACCACGGCGCTGCGGCCACCGTCAAACACGTCCACGGCGGTCACGCGTCCCGCATCGACGTAATCGAGGAAGCGCCCGTAGCTCATGCGGGCCACCGCCGCATTGCGGGGGGCCACCGTGGGGCCAGCGGCGCTGAAGCGGCTGCTGCCGCTATTGCCAAGCACCTGCCAGCCGAGGAACAACGCCACGCCGATGGGAAGAACCCAGAGGGCGATGGTGCGCCAGCGCTGATTCATGGCAGTGGAAATCCGGATCTGGATGTTTAACAAGTGTAAAGCGAGCCCTCGCCGATCCGGGGCTGGATCCACTGGAGGTGAGTGCTACACGGCTTCCTGCCAGTCCGCCGGCTCGCGGCTGTTCTCAGGATCGGGCGCAATGCTGAGGGTGCGGGGGGCCGTGCCCGTGGGTGCGGTGGGTTCATCGGGCTCGAGCGACAGCTGTTCCACCGGCAGGCTCTCCATCAGCTCAGGCCCGCCCAGGCCGTGGGTCCAGATTTCCACCACGCTGCCGGGAGGCGCCAAGAAGCTGAGCAGCTCGAAGGGGAACACCACCCGTTCGAGAAAAAACTCATCCGGGCCGATGCAACGCACGATCACCATGCGATCGGTGCCGTTGCGGTAGCCGCAGGAGAGCTGGGCCAAGGGAATCAGTCCTATGCAGAACAGCTAATAAACTCACCTGTGGGCTCCGTGATGGTTGCATCCAACACGGTTTAGGGGACCCGAGCGCTTCTTAAGCTTTTCTTTCTGCTGGTTTCGACATTTGCGGGGCCTGGCGGGAGTGGCCTGCCCTAGAGGCTGCGCAGGGCCGTGATCGGGTCGAGCCGGGCCGCACGGCGGGCGGGCAGCACCCCGAAGATCAGGCCGATGGAGCCGGAGAGCCCCACGGTTACCAACACACTCACGGTGCCAATGGCAGCGGGCAGGGGGGTAAGGGCCCCCAGGGCCGCCACGGCCGAGAGGCCGAGGGCACTGCCGATCACCCCGCCGAGGCTGGAGAGCACCAGGGCCTCCACCAGGAACTGGGCCAGAACGTCGCTGCTGCGGGCGCCCACGGCTTTGCGCAGCCCGATCTCCGAGGTGCGCTCACTCACCGACACCAACATGATGTTCATGATGCCGATGCCGCCCACCAGCAGGGAGATGGCGCCGATGGCGCCGAGCATCAACGTGAGGCCTCCGGTGATGGTGCCCACGATCGAGAGGGCGTCCTGTTGAGAGCGCACGGCGAAATCGTCCTCCCGGAGGATGTTGTGGCGCTGGCGCAGCAGGTTGGTGATCTGGAACTTGGCCGCACCGGTGCTCGCCTCGTCCTTCGCCTCCACGCTGATGAAGTTGAGGCTGACGCCGTAGGTGGGATCCCGGCCTGAGAGCTTGCTCACCATGGTGGAGAGCGGGATGTAGGCCGCCTCGTCCTGGTTCTGGCCGAACACGGCGCCCTTGGGGGCCATCACGCCGATCACCTCGAACGATTGGTCGCGGATGCGCAGGGTTTTGCCGATGGCCGATCCCACCGGCAGCAACTTGGTGCGCAGGTCGGGACCGATCACCACCACGTTGCGGGCCGCCTCCAGATCGCGCTGATCAATGAAGCGCCCCTGGGCCACATCAAAGCGGCGAACCGTGATGAAGTCCGGCGTGATGCCGGAGATCGTGGCCGTGGAGCTCTTGGATCCCGCCTGCAGCACCGAGCTCAGGGTGATCTGGGGCACCACCCGCTTCACGCTCGGCACCTGCTCCGCGATGGCCTCGGCGTCTTCCAGCACAAGGGTCTTGGGGAAGTCGATGCCCTGGCGGCGGCTGTCGTTGTTGCCGGGCACCACGAACAGCACGTTGGCCCCCAGGGTGTTGAGCTGCCCCTCGGCCAGGTTCTGGGCTCCCTTGCCCACACCCACGAGGGTGATCACTGAGGCATTGCCGATCACGATGCCGAGCATCGTGAGCAGGGATCGCAAGCGGTTGGCCTTGAGGGTATTCAAGGCCATCCCCACGGTTTCACGCAGGGGGAGCTTGGCGGCCATGGGGGCTCCAGAACGGGGCGGTGGTGCCGGTGCTAGCTCAGCGGGAGGCCATGGTGTGGTTGCGGGCACCGCGATGCACCACGCCCTCACGGGTGTCGAGGGTCACCAATTCACCGTGGCGCAGGTCGGCGGTGGCGTTGGCAACGCCCACGATCACAGGCACACCGAGCTGCTGGGCGATGGTGGCCGCGTGGCTTTCGGCTCCACCCACCTCGACGATCACGCCCCTGGCCTTGCGGATGGCGTCGACGAAATCGGCGGTGGTGTCCTTCACCACCAGGATCTCGCCGCTCTGCATGCCGGCGGCCTCTTCAGGGGTGGTGGCCAGGCAGACCTTGCCGCTCACGGAGGTGCTGCCAATGCCCAGGCCACGGCCGAGGACGGCACTCACAATCCCCACCTTCACCAGGTCGGTGGAGCCGCTGACCCCCGGCAGCGTGCCGGCGGTCTGCACCACCAAATCGCCCTCCTTGAGCACACCCATCTCCTGGGCGAGGCCCATGGCAATGGTGAAGGTGCTGGTGGCCGAGTTCTCCTGCTGCACCAGCAGGGGGTTGACGCCCCACACCAGCTGCATGCGGCGGGCCACATCCACTTCACTGGTGATGGCCAGAATCGGGGTGGAGGGGCGGAACTTGCTCACATTGCGGGCAGTGGCGCCACTCTTGGTGAGGGTGAGGATGGCGGAGGCCTCAAGCCGGCGGGCGATGGAGCTCACCGCCTGGCTGATGGCGTTGGGGATGGTGGAGGCCAGCTGGCTGGTCTCGCTGCGGTGGGGATAGTCGCGCTCGATGCGGCGGGCGATCTGGCTCATGGTGGCCACGGCCTCCACGGGGAAGTCGCCCACGGCGCTTTCGTTGGACAGCATCACGGCGTCCGTGCCATCGAGGATGGCGTTGGCCACATCGCTCACTTCGGCACGGGTGGGCCGCGGGCAGCTCACCATCGAATCGAGCATCTGGGTGGCGGTGATCACCGGGATGCCCAGGGCATTGCACTTGCGGATCAGCTCCTTCTGCAGCAGCGGCACTTCCTCGGCGGGCATTTCCACGCCGAGGTCACCGCGGGCCACCATCACCCCGTCGCAGAGGGGCAGGATTGCATCGATCTGATCGATGGCTTCGAACTTTTCGATCTTGGCCACCACCGGCGTGCTGAAGCCGTGGCCGGCGATCAGCTCCTTGATCTCCAGCATGTCGGAGGGGTTGCGCACGAAGCTGAGGGCCACCCAGTCCACCCCCTGCTTGAGGCCAAAGGCCAGATCAGTGCGGTCCTTGTCGGTGAGGGCGCGAATGGAGAGTTGAACGTCCGGGAAATTGACGCCCTTGTTATTGGAGAGCACGCCACCCACGGTGACGGTGCAATAGAGGGTCTGCTCGCCCTGGTCCACCCGGTCCACCACCATCTCGACGCGGCCGTCATCCAGGAGGATGCGGCTGCCCGGAACCACCTCATCGGCCAGCCGGTCGTAGGTGACGGTGGCAATGGCCTGACTGCACTCCACATTCCGTGAGGTGAGGGTGAAGGCATCCCCTTTGGCCACGGTGATGGGGCCGTCCTTGAAGCGACCCAGACGGATCTTGGGACCCTGCAGATCTTGCAGGATGCCCACGTGGATGCCCAGCTCGTGGCCCACCTGGCGGATGGTGGCGACCCGGGCAGCGTGCTCGGCGTGGTCGCCGTGGGAGAAGTTGAGGCGGAAAGTGGTTGCTCCGGCCTCAATCAGCGCGCGCAGCTGCTCGGGAGATTCGGTTGCAGGGCCGATGGTGGCCACGATCTTGGTGCGACGCGTGAGATCGGGCAGGGCCATTCGGCGGGGCCAAAGTTGAGTTCGACACTATCATCGTGGGCCACCAGCCCTGTTGTGCCAATGGATCTCAACGCGTATCAGCAGGGGGCCCGCACCACGGCGAAGTACCCCGATGTGGGCAGCAATCCCATCTACCCCACCCTGGGGCTGTGCGGTGAAGCCGGCGAGGTGGCCGACAAGGTGAAGAAGGTGCTGCGTGATCAGGGCGGCCAGTTCTCAGCTGAGGTGCGCGAGGCCCTCAAGCTGGAGCTGGGGGACGTGCTCTGGTACGTGGCCCAGCTGGCCAGTGAGCTCGATTTCGAGCTGGCGGAGATTGCCGAGGCCAATCTGGCCAAGCTGGCCAGCCGGGCCGCTCGTAACGTGATCTCCGGCAGCGGCGACCACCGGTGAGACACATTTTCTACGCCTTGGTGCTGGTGGTTCTGACCCTGTTCACCCCCCTGGTGCCGCCGGCTCAGGCGGCGGGACTCACGGTGTCGGAGGTGAGCCTCGACCCCTGCCCTGCCGATGACATCGGGGCCCAGCCCCAGCTGCGTCGACCCAGTGGTGCCAGCTGCTTCGTGCTGCGGGGCACGGTGAGCAACCCCGCCCGCAAGCCGGTGGTGGACACCGATGTGTTCGCTCAGATCCTGGATGCCAGCGGCGAGCCGGTGCTGCAGAACCGCTCGCGGGTGGGCTCCATCGGCGATGTCCCCCCCGGTTCCTCCAGCTTTGCCCTGCGCCTGGCTGTGCCGGCCGGCACCCCTGGACCCTTCAGCTTTACCAACGTGAAGGCCCGTGGTTTCAGCGCCCCGGTGCGCACCCGGGCCGGAGAGTTCGACGACCTGCTGCCCTTGGAGCAGGCTGTGGCGGATCAGTAGCCCGCGCTTAGCACGCTCACGCTGGCGGCACCCAGGAGCTGCTGCACCAGGCTCAGGGCCAGGAAGGCCAGGATCGCGGAGAGATCGAGCCCACCGAGCGGTGGAATCAGACCGCGAAAGGCGTTCAGGTAGGGGTCGGTGATCGAACTCACCGTCGAGAGCACCGGATTGCCCCAGTCCAGGTTGGGGAACCAGGTGAGCAGCACCCGCACTAGCAGGATGAGCGAATAGATCTCCAGGGTGCTGGCGAGCACGCTCAGCAGTTGGCTCAACACGTCCATGGGCTCTGGGGATCGAAGAACAACTCTATGGAGGGCTCAGGCGGCCTGCTCCAGGTCTGGCTGATTGTGGGCCGTGATCGCCCGTTTGGCCGCCACCAACTCCTCGGTTTTCACCGAGAAGGTGCGATGGAACTTTTCGCTGAGGGTGAGCCAGTAGGAGCGGCCCTCGCTCTGGCGCTTGCGTTCGATGAAGTTCTGGGCCAGCAGTTCCTTGATGTGGTCGTAGGCGCCGGAGCCGCGCAGCTCCACCAGATCCGATTGGAGGATGCGCTTCTTGAGGGCGATGGTGGCGAGGGTTCGCAGGGCCGCGGTGGAGAGGTCTACCGGCAGCAGGTTCTGCACCAGATCACCAAGTCCGTCGCGGAGCTGCAGGCTGTAGCGCTGTCCCTCCTGGCGGATCTCCAGGGCGGTGTCGCGATGGGCGTAGTCGGCCATCAGGGTGATCAGCCCGATCTCCGCCTGGTCGCGGCTCACCGCGGCGATCTCGGCCAGTTCCCCCAGGGTGAGGGCGCGGCCCTTCAAATAGAGGATGGCCTCCATGCGCGCCGGCAGGGAGAGGGCTGTGCCCTGGGGTTGAATCTCGGCCTGGCTGGACATTCAGGTTCTCCAGCTCGGTGTTAAAGGCAAGTTATCCCACCCCTACGGCACCGGCCACCTCACCCAGAAACAGCCGGTAGGCCGGGTTCTCCGTTTCGTTTTCATACTGATAGCCGAGGCCATCGAGGAAGCTCTGCCACTCGCCCAGCTCCGCTGGCGGCACCTGCACGCCCACCACAATGCGGCCCACGTCCGCCCCGTGGTTGCGGTAGTGAAAGATGCTGATGTTCCAGTTGGGATGCAGGCTGGTGAGGAACCTCATCAGCGCACCCGGCCGTTCGGGGAACTCGAAGCGATAGAGCAGTTCCTCCCCCTGACTGGCGGCTTCCGCGGCACTGGCGGGCAGGCGCCCCCCCACCATGTGGCGCAGGTGCAGTTTGGCCAACTCGTTGTTGGAGAGATCCAGGCAGGCAAAGCCGGCGTTCTGCACATCGGTGATCAGCTGCTGCTCATCGGCCGAGCCACTGGTCTGCACACCCACGAAGATGTGGGCGCGCTTGGGATCGGCCAGGCGATAGCTGAATTCCGTGAGGCTGCGGTTGCCCAGCAGCGTGCAGAAGCGCCGCAGGCTGCCGGTTTCCTCCGGGATTTCCACGGCCAACATGGCCTCGCGGTCTTCGCTGATCTCGGTGCGTTCGGCCACAAAGCGCAGCCGATCGAAGTTCATGTTGGCGCCGCAGCTCACGGCTACCAGCGTTTTGCCGTGCAGCTGTCGCTTGGCGACATCCGCCTTCATGCCAGCCACGGCCAGGGCGCCGGCCGGTTCCAGGATCGAGCGGGTGTCCTCGAACACGTCCTTGATGGCCGCACAGATGGCGTCGGTGTCCACGGTCACCATGGCGTCCACGTAGTGCCGAGCCAGTTCGAAGGTCTGGGCACCCACCTGGCGCACGGCCACGCCATCGGCGAACAGGCCCACCTGCTCCAGCTTCACCCGCTCCCCCAGGGCCAGGGAGCGGGTCATGGCATCGGCATCCACCGGTTCCACGCCGATCACTTCCACTTGGGGCCACAGGGTTTTCACGTAGGCCGCGATGCCGGCGATCAGGCCGCCACCGCCCACCGCCACGTAGATGGCATCGGGGGGTTCGGAGCACTGGCGCAGGATCTCGAGGGCGATGGTGCCCTGCCCGGCGATCACCTCGGGATCGTCAAAGGGATGGATGAAGGTGAGACCTCGCTCCCCGGCCAGCCGGTAGGCCTCCGTGCAGGCATCGTCGTAGCTGTCGCCGTGCAGCACCACCTCGGCGCCGCGGGCGGCCACGGCCCGTACCTTCATCTCGGGCGTGGTGACGGGCATCACGATCACGGCCCGGCAGCCGAGCTTCTGGGCGCCGAGGGCCACCCCCTGGGCATGGTTGCCGGCACTGGCGGCGATCACGCCCCGACCCAGTTCCTCGGCAGAGAGGCTGGCCATTTTGTTGTAGGCCCCGCGCAGCTTGAAGCTGAACACGGGTTGCAGGTCTTCCCGTTTGAGCAGCACGGTGTTGCCCAAGCGCCGCGACAGGTTTGGGGCCGGATCCAGGGGGGATTCAATCGCTACGTCGTAGACACGCGCCCGCAGGATGCGCTGGAGCATGTCCGGGCAGGGGGCAGGGGCCGGGGTGCAGGCATCGGTCATCCCCACAGTGTGACAAGCCTCTGAAGCTGGCCGTTCCAGGGGCTGGTCACGGTGCTTTTTCACGCCAACGCCCGGGCTGGAACACGTAGATTGCCTCTCATTAAGGCGCAGGACATAGGGCATGCATCTCAGCGAGCTGAATCATCCGAATCAGCTGCATGGCCTGAGCACCGCTGAGCTCGAGGGCATCGCTCGCCAGATCCGCGAGCGTCACCTGGAGGTTGTGAGCACCAGTGGCGGCCATTTGGGGCCCGGCCTTGGGGTGGTGGAACTCACCCTCGCCCTCTACCAGACCCTGGATCTCGACCGCGATCGCATCGTGTGGGATGTAGGCCACCAGGCCTATCCCCACAAGCTGATCACCGGCCGTTACAACACCTTCCACACCCTTCGCCAGAAGGACGGCGTTGCCGGCTACCTCAAGCGTTGCGAGAGCAGCTTTGACCACTTCGGTGCCGGCCATGCCAGCACCTCCATTTCCGCTGCCCTGGGCATGGCCCTGGCCCGCGACCAGCGGGGTGACGACTTCAAATGTGTGGCCGTGATCGGCGATGGCTCCTTGACGGGGGGGATGGCCCTGGAGGCCATCAACCACGCCGGCCACCTGCCCAAAACCCGGCTGCTTGTGGTGCTGAACGACAACGACATGTCGATCAGTCCGCCAGTGGGGGCCCTCTCGACGCACCTCAACCGGATGCGCCACAGCAAGCCCCTGCAGTTCCTGCAGGACAACGCTGAGGAGGCGATCAAACACCTGCCGTTCCTGCACGGTGAGCTGCCCACCGAGCTCAAGAACCTCAAAGAGAGCATGAAGCGCTTGGCGGTGCCCAAGCTTGGGGCGGTGTTTGAAGAGCTGGGCTTCACCTACATGGGCCCGGTGGATGGCCATGACATCGCCGGCATGGTGAAGGTGTTCCAGCAGGCCCACGAGCACGAGGGGCCGGTGCTGGTGCACGTGGCCACCACCAAGGGCAAGGGCTATGCCTATGCCGAGGCCGATCAAGTTGGCTACCACGCCCAGAGCGCCTTCGACCTGGCCACCGGCAAGGCCTACCCCTCCAGCAAGCCCAAACCCCCGGGCTACAGCAAGGTATTTGGCCAGACCCTGATCAAGATCTGTGAGCAAGATCCCCGGGTGGTGGGCATCACCGCCGCCATGGCCACTGGTACGGGCCTGGATCTGCTGGAGAAGGCGAGGCCCCATCAGTATTTCGATGTGGGCATCGCCGAACAACATGCCGTGACCATGGCCGCCGGTATGGCCTGTGAGGGCCTGCGGCCGGTGTGCGCGATCTACAGCACCTTCCTGCAGCGCGCCTACGACCAGCTCATCCACGACGTGGGCATTCAGAACCTGCCCGTGACCTTCGTGCTCGACAGGGCCGGAATCGTGGGGGCCGATGGCCCCACCCACCAGGGTCAATACGACATCAGTTACTTGCGCTGTGTTCCCAACTTCACGGTGATGGCGCCCAAGGATGAGGCGGAACTGCAACGCATGCTGGTGACCTCCCTCCAGCACAACGGCCCCTGCGCCCTGCGCATTCCCCGCGGTGAAGGTGAGGGCGTTCCCTTGATGGAGGAGGGCTGGGAGCCCCTGGAGATCGGCCGCGGGGAACTGCTCGCCGATGGGGACGACCTGCTGATCGTGGCCTACGGCGCCATGGTTGGCCCCGCCATGGCCACCGCCGGACTGCTCCAAGAGCAGGGCGTTCGGGCTGCGGTGATCAATGCCCGCTTCCTGCGCCCCCTCGATGAGGCGCTGATCCTGCCGATGGCCAAGCGCATCGGCAAGGTGGTGACCATGGAGGAGGGATGCCTCGCGGGTGGTTTCGGTGCCGCCGTGGTGGAAACCCTCAACGACCACGACGTGCTCGTGCCCGTGTATCGCATCGGCATTCCCGATGTGCTGGTGGACCACGCCACCCCAGACCAGAGCAAGCAGGCGCTGGGCCTCACCCCGCCCCAGATGACCGACAGCATCCTCAACCGCTTTGGTTCCCTCAAGCGCCAGCCGGTGGGTGTCTGAACGCGAGGGCCTTGCCCCAGCTTGTGTGGATGTGCTGATCGCTGGTGCCGGCCCGGCCGGTGCCGAGTTGGCCAGGCTGTTGGCTGAGGCCGGCACCTCCGTGCTGCTGGTGGATCCCCTCACCGATCTGCGCCGGGCCGCCTTCAGCAGTGCCGCGCTTCCCCTGGCCGCCGTGGAGCACTTCGGGCTACCCGCCTCGGTGGTGGCCAGCCAATGGAGCCGCTGGTTGCTGTTGGGTCCTGGCCTGCAGCGGCGTGAATGGAGTTCCAGCCAACAGCAACCCCTCGGCGCCGTGTTGGATTTCGGCAGCCTGCGCCAGTGGCTGGCCGACCAGGCGGTTGCCGCTGGCGTCCAGGTGCAGCTGGGTTGGCGGGCTGAGCGCATGGAGCCGGTGGCCGAGGGCATCCGTACCCAACTGCGATCGGTGACGGGTGAACGCCGCTGGGTGCAGAGCCAATGGCTGGTGGACGCCACGGGCCAGCAGCGGGCCTTGCTGGGTGACCCCTCCCCAGCCCACGGGCCCCTGGTGCGTGGGGTGGGCGTGGAGTGGTTGCTGCAGGTGGATCCGGAGCAGTGGCAGCCCTGGGCCGATCGCCTCAGTTTTCTGATGGGCAGTACCTGGGTTCCCCAGGGCTACGGCTGGGTGTTCCCGATGCAGCCCGGTGTGTTGAAGCTGGGGGTATGCCGGCTTCTGGATCCGGATCGGTCCCAGCCGGCCCTGAATCCTCTCCTGGCTGGGCTGCTGCAACGGCTTGGGCTCAGCCAGGCTCAGGTGCTCGATCGCCACGGTGGGCTGATTCGCAGCACGGTTCGGCGGCGGGAGCCCCACCAGCGGGGCCGCCTGCTGGGCCTTGGGGATGCCGTGAGCACGGCGAATCTGCTGGGGGGCGAGGGTATTCGCCACGCCATGGCCAGTAGCCGGGTGTTGGCGCCCCTGCTGCTGAAGGCTTTGCAGGGAAGCCCCCTTGCCCTACGGCGCTATCCGCGCGCGCTGCGTCGCACGCTGGGCTGGCGTTGGACCCTGAGCGGGCGGCTGGCGCGGCGCACCTGGCTTGGGTTGCGCGATGCCAGGGCAGACCATCGCCTCGAGCAACTGCTCACTGGGCTTCACTCCCAGGCTTCCGCGGAAGATCTCTCCGCCTTGCTGTTCCACTACCGTTTCGAGCGTTACGGCCTGCGGGTGTTGCCTTACCTACTGGGGTGGCATTGAACCTGGGCGCGTTCCACAACCAGGGGTTTGACGCACAACAAAGCAGGCCCATGGGGGCCTGCTGGGCTGGGTGAGCGGCCGAAGCCTTCTGCCTAGAGAGGGTTCAGACCACACCGCGGGCGGCCAGGCCCAGGATGGCGCCGATGCCGAAGATGTGGCCCAGGGAGGTGGTGGCCAGGAGGGAGGCGTGGCTCATGCCGCCGAACATCGCGGCGTTCGGCAGCTGGGCGCCTTCGTTGGGGTACTTGATGGTGGCTTTGCCGATGCCGATGGCGATCACGTTGCAGATGATCATCACCAGCGCCACCTTGGGCGACCAGGAGAGGGAAGCGGGGGCGATGGCCAGCAGGGGAGCGATCATCGAATTCTTGGCGACGCTTCATCTTCCGAGCAGAGCTCGCCTAGGACCACCTGCGCTTAAGACTTGTTCATTGCCTCCTGACGCCACTGCTGCACCGCGCCGATGCGCTTGAGCTCGGTGATGGCCCGGTTGATGCGATCCGCTGTGGCCTCATCGAGGCGGGGGGAGAGGGCGAAGGCCTGGGATTCGGGCATCAGCCCCTGCAACACCAGTTCAAGGCGGCGATCCTTGCTGGTCGCAAGGGCGTATTGCAGTTGCAGATCGTCCGCCAGCACAGCATCCACGCGCCCACTCAGGAGCAGCTGGGGCGCTGCCTTGGCGTTCGCCAGGGGGATCAGTTGGACCTGACTGTCCAGCGATCGGCTATTGAGGTTTTTGAGGATGGCCTCGCTCACGCTGCCGGGCCTCACGGCCACCCGCTGGCCTTCCAGATCGCCAAGGTTGCGGATCGGGCGGCTGCCCACGGAGCGGGGTTGCTGCACCACGTTCACGGTGATGGCTCCCACCAGCAGCGAAGCGGTCACGATGCGAATCAGGTAGCTGACCAGCACCAGGGCATGGCCACGGGTGGTGTCGGCAATGGTGTTCGTTCCGGGCCCGGTGGCCAGGATCTGAAAGATCTTGGCGTAGGTGCGGCGGCGCCCCTGGCTTGCGATGGCGTTGCCCTGCCCATGCCCCTCACAGATGCACAGCAGACAGGAGACCAGCGCGATGGCCAGGAGGTAGCCCCCCAGCAGTTGCAGCAGGTCGGGGGCGAGCAGGGCGCGCACGGATGCTTGGCCCGCCTCCAGCCGGTTGCGCTTCACCATCACGGCCAGTCCCATCTCCTGGAACGGCACCGCAAAGCGGTAAATGCCCACCCGGTCGGGCGACACGTTGAGGCAACTCACGGCCACATCCAGCTGGCCCGCCTGGGTGTCCGCCAGCAGCGCAGCGGCGGTGGCCCTGCCCTCCAGCACGTAGGGAAGATCGCTGCGCACCGCCACGGTGTTCCACAGATCCACGGCGAGGCCCTGCCAGTTGCCCTCGGCGCGGGAGGAACAGGGTTGGGCCCCTTCCAGCACACCCACTCGCAGCACCGGCGCAAGCGGCGCGGCCGCCACCGGGGCCGTGAGCAGCAGCGCCAGGGGAAGCAACCAGCCAGGACGCAGCCGGTTCATTCGCTTGGTTCCTCTTGCCTGGTGGCCATCCCGCTGAAGCCCAGCAAGACCAGCAGATTGCTCACGGTGAGCAGCGATTCGGCGCCGCCATGCAGTGCATCCACATCGGCCAGCTGGCGCCCGTATTGGGCCTCCGCCACCAGGGCCGCTGCAATGGTGACAGCCACAAACAGCAGGGTGACACCAAAGCCGATTAGGGCCAGCCGGGGGAAGCGCCCACTCTTCCAGCCCCACCACAGGAAGGCCAGATAGGGGAAGAGGGACAGGGCAAAGAGGGGGGCTGGATCGAAGCTGGCGAGGTGCAGCAGCAAGGCAGTCACCGTCATGGCTGCAGCCGGCTCTGGCGGTAGATGTTCCAGGCGGCAACGGCCATGGCCCCGTTGCCGATGGCGGTGGTTCCGGCCTGCAGCACCACCAAGCCCTTCAGTTCAGCGGCGTTGTCGAACAGATGCCAGGTGCAGGCCGCCATGGCACTCACCAGCGCCGGCACCATGGCCAGGGCCAGCCAGGTCCAGGCCCGTTCACCCCGGCTCAGCCCCCAGCGCTGGATGGCGAGCATGGCCAGCACCCATTCCAGGACGGATGCAACATGGATCCACCAGGTGGGCAGGGAAAGGGCGTGCATGGGTGGGTTCTAGCGGCTGAGCCCCCCTTTTGCTCGACGCGCTGTGGCCGCTGAATGGCTCGAACACGGTGTTCAGCACCTGGATTGCGCTAGGGACTGGGCCGCCCAGGGCGCATGATGGAGCCGGAGCGGCATTTCACGATGACGTTGCCTTCGGGCAGGGGCTCAGGGTGGTGGTTCATCCGGAGCCCTTCCAGGTTTTCTCCTCTTATCGCCACAGCGCCGCGATGAAGCTGTCGCGGCGGTGGAAGTCGGGCTCGCTGCCGGTGTGCTGCAGGGCCCAATAGCTGCAATCACCATGGCGTTGCTCCAGGACGGCCGTGAGCGAGAGCTCCAGGGCCGCTTCAGTCGGCACCAGCGTGCTGAGGTTCAGCTCCACAGCGAGGCTCAGGGCATCCCCCTCCTGCTGGCGTGCAACCGGGAGAGCCGAGCAGCGCGGTTCGGGCCGGAGGCCAGTGCGGTAGCCATCGAGGCGGTAGAGGTTCCAGTGGCCCGCTGGCGACAGGTTCAGTTCCCAGTAGCCCTCGCTGCCGGCCACGCCCACGAAGGCCTCGAAGCAGGTGGATTGCCAGAGCTCATCGCGGCGTTGTGGCGTGGGGCTGGGCAGGGGGAGCTTCAGGCCCTCGAGGTTGCCGCACAACCGGTAGTGGATGCGCAGGTGGCCCTGCTCCAGGCTGTAGGCACCGTCCAGCACGAGGCCGGCCAGGGCCGGATCCGGATCGAAGGGCTGCAGGCGAAAAGGCACGGTGGGCATGGGGGAGCCTCAGGCCACCACGGCCTGCTGCCGCAGCCGCTGCACCAGGGCCCGCAGCTCGGCCTCCTGGGCCTCGATGCTCTCGGTGAGGCGGAACTGCACCAGGGCCCGGTTGAGGTTGTGCTCTGGATAGCTGGCCTTGAAGTAGGTGCTGCCGGCCAGGTAGTCGCTGAAGAAGCGCAGGCCAAGCTCAAAGCTGATCAAGCGGGCTGCATCCACGATGTAGGTGATGTCGGCATCGCTGAGAAAGCTGTTGGCAACAGAGAAGTAGCCCTCCAGGATTTCTGCGGCCAGGCCGGCATCGAAGTTCACCGCTGCGAGGTCTGTGCTGTCTTCGCCAGCTCGATTGCAGCAGGAGCGCAGGCAGTCGCCGATGTCGTAGTGGATCAGGCCCGGTTTCACGGTGTCCAGATCCACCAGGCCCACGGCCTGGCCGCTGGTTCCATCGAGCATCACGTTGTTGATCTTCGGATCACCGTGGATGGGCCGAAGCTTCAGCTCGCCGCGGGCCCTGGCGTTTTCGAGCACGGAGGCGAAGGCCTCGCGGTTGCGGATGAAGGCGATGCAGTGGTCGGTGCGCTCGCAGCGCTCCAGCTCGCTGCGCACCAGGGCCTGGCGGTAGTGCTCGAGATAGAGCGGTGTGATGTGGAAGCCCTCGAGGGTGTCGGCCAGCTGCTCGGTGGGCAGATCGCTGATCAGCAGGTGGAACATCCCCAGGCCGAACCCCAGTTCGTGGGCCTGTTCGGGGCCCTCGATCACGTCCACGCTGCGAGCTTCAGCGATGAAGCTGATGGTGCGCCAGAAACCGCCCTGGCTGCAGGCGTAGAGGGGGGCATTCCCGTGGCGGGTGGTGATCACCTCCGGCAGCTCCCAGCGGCGACCTTCTAGGGCGGGCAGGGGCTGGTGCAGCCGCGCCCGCACGTGGGTGCCCAGGGTGATCAGGTTTTGCATCACCAGTTGGGGCTGGCGGAACACCTGGGTGTTGATGCGCTGCAGCACCGTGGGGAGCCCGCCCGCGCGCACCAGATAGGTGTCGTTCACGTTGCCGCTGCCGAGGGGCGTGATCGACTCAATGGTGTCGGGGGCGTGGAAGGCCGCCGCCACGGCCTGGAGATGGTGGCTGTCGTGGCCCCTGGCCTGCATCACGGCTGCACGGATCCGGCTGGTGTCGCAGCGTTGCACGCATGAGAAGACTTTTGAGCCCCGCGGTGCCAGCGCGCCCACAGGCCAAACGTCTCAGCAGGTGGTAGGGTGAGACAGATTCAAAGAGTTCTCTTTAGCAAGCTCACCACTTTCTCCAGAGCTGCCTTCGAGTCGGTTCATAGTCTTTCTGGTTCATGACGATTTACGTAGGGAATCTGTCCTTCGACGCCGAAGTGTCAGATCTCGAGCACCTGTTTGCCGAATACGGTCAGGTGAGCAAGTGCAGCCTGCCCCTCGACCGCGACACCGGTCGCAAGCGTGGTTTTGCTTTCGTTGAAATGGCCAACGAGGCCGATGAGGCCAAGGCCATCAACGATCTGCAAGATGTTGAGTGGATGGGTCGCAGCATCCGCGTCAACAAAGCTGAGCCCCGCACCGGCGGTGGTGGCGGCGGCGGTGGCCGTGGTGGCTACGGCGGTGGCGGCGGCTACGGCGGCGGCGGCGGTGGCAACCGCTGGTGATCCCCAGCCCCTAGGCCCTAACTCGTCTTCGAAACCGTTCCTGCTTGCAGGGGCGGTTTTTTTCTGGCGTTCTGGCTAGCTGTGGAGGGTCCATCGGGTTGCACCCATGTCCAAATCTCAGCTGAATGCGTTTGTGGCCAAGATGGAAAGCGATCCTTCCCTGAAGGCCCTGGTGGCATCCGCGACTTCCTCCGAGGCTGTGGTGTTGATCGCCAGCGATAACGGCAACAGCTTCTCGGCCGCCACCTGGAACCGCCACCTGCGCGGCTGAATCAGCTGGAGGCGGAGGTGTAGTACCGCAGGGCGTACTGCCAGAACCAGCGGCTCAGCCCCAGGGCGGCCGCTGCCACCCCCAGGCTGGCGAGGGCCCAGCTGGCGCTGACGCGGCCCAGGATCGCCTCCGCCGGCACGGTGGTGAGAAAGGCCACGGGTAACACCAGGGTGAACAGGGTGCGTAGCCCCACTGGGTAGGCACTCACGGGATAGCGGCCCGCCACCAGCACATAGCGGAGCACTTCAGTGGCGTTCCACACCTTCACGAACCAGATGCTCAGGGCCGCGAGCAGGAACCAGAGGCTGTAAAGGATCACCGCACTGCTGGCCAGCAGCAGCGCCGTGAGGGCCACGTGGCTGGCTTGCCAGCTGGCCCCGGCTTGGTTGGCGGCCCAGAGGATCAGCCCAGCTCCCGCCACCAGGCCCGGCAGGCCCCAGGGGGAGAAGCTGCGGGTGGAGATCCAGAACTGGCTGTCGATGGGCTTCAACAGCACGAAATCCAGGGTGCCGTTCTGCACATGGCTCACGATCTTGCTGAGGTTGGGCTGCAGCACGGCGCTGGTGAGCCCATCCAGCAAGGTGTAGACGCCGAGCACCACCAGCGCCTCATCCCAGCTCCAGCCACCCAGCCTGCTACTGCGGCCATAGAGCAGGGCGAGCACGAACAGGCTGCCGGCCAGGTTGCCCACCACCGCCAGCAGTTCGATGGCCATGTTGGCCTGGTATTCCAGCTCCGCCGCCAGGGACGTGGCCCAGAAGCGGCCCAGGCTGCGCCAGTAACGGTTCCGAGGCATCGGCATCAGGCCCCCATCGCTCCGTAGCGCCGCACCCCTGCCCGCCAGAGCAGCCAGGCGATCGGCGCCAGCAGGGCAATCCAGGCTGCCAGGGCCCCGAAGCCAGCGGCAGCATTCACGGGCATGCCTGCCAGCAATTGGGCCGGGAAGCTGAGCATGTAGGGGAAGGGCGTGGCCAGGGCGAAGCTCTTCATCGGTGCCGGGAAGGTGTCGAGCGGGGCCACCAGACCGGAGAGGAAGAGGTAGGGAATCAGCAGCAGCCGATCCAGTGCCGCCGCCCGCTCACTCCAAAAGCACAGCATGGTCACCACGGTTTGGAGCAGGAAGCGCAGGGCGAAGGCTGCCCCGATGGCCAGCAGTCCCAGGAGCAGGGCCCCAGCGGAGGGCAGTGCCAGGTCGGTGGGCTGCAGGAGCGCCAGTACCGCCAGCATCAACGCCACGAACGGGATCCTGGTGGCCTGCTCGGCGATGTGGGCGGCCAGGTAGCGCCAGAGGGGCTGCAGGGGCTGCAGCAGATAGGGAGAGAGCTTGCCCTGCAGGGCGTCCTCCTCGAACACGTGGATCAGCCACACCACGGTGAACTGGCGCACCACGAAGGCCGCGATGAAGTAGTGGCTCAGCTGTTGGGGGCTCAGGCCTGCCGCCACGGCGCCGCCGGCCCCCTGCCACACCCCCAGCATGATCAGGGGGAGCACACCGGAGAGGGCCCACAGGGCGATTTCGGCGCGGTATTCGAGCATGTAGGCGTACTGGGTGGCGAGCAACACCCGGGCGATCCGCAGGGCGCGCCTCACGCCACGCTCCCCTGGCGGAACAGCCGCCCGATGAGTTCTTCCACGGGGGGATCGCTCACTTCGAGGTCGAGCACGTCGAAACGGCTCAGCAGTTCGCCAACCTGCTGGGTGAGCTGCTCGCGGGGGATCAGCAAGCGCACCTGGTGGCCCTGCAGCGACTCGAGCTCGCCATAGCCCTGGAACTCCTCAGCGTTGGCCAGGTGGCGGAGCTCCAGGCGCACCTCGCGCTGGGGGGCCAGGCTGGTGGTGAGTTCCTCCAGGGAGCCGTCGTAGAAGAGGCGGCCCTGGTGGATCAACAGCACCCGCGGACACAGGGCCGTGATGTCGCCCATGTAGTGGCTGGTGAGCAGCACAGTGGCGCCATAGCGGCGGTTGTAGTCCGCCAGGAAATCACGCACCCGGGCCTGGGCGTTCACATCCAGGCCAAGGGTGGGCTCATCGAGAAACAGCACCGCCGGGCGGTGCAGCAGGGCGGCCAGCAGCTCTGCCTTCATGCGCTGGCCCAGGGAGAGCTTGCGCACGGGGCGGGTGAGCTCGTCGCCGAGCTCGAGCATGTCGGCCAGCTCGTGGATGCGCCGCTTGGCCTCGCTGTCGTCGATGCCGTACACGGCCGCATTGACGCGGAAGGAATCCAGCGGCGGCAAATCCCAGATCAGCTGCTGCTTGTTGCCCATCACCAGGGTGATCTGCTCGAGGAAGCGGGGCTGGCGCCGGGCCGGCACCCAGCCCGCCACCTGCACGGATCCAGACGAGGGATGGATCAACCCCGTGAGCATCTTCAAGGTGGTGGTTTTGCCGGCTCCATTGGGGCCGAGGAAGCCCACGATCTCGCCGGGCTCCACCGCAAAGCTCACGCCCTGCACCGCCACCACATCGCGATGGCGGCGCCGCAGCAGGTGCTGCACACTGCCACGCAGGCCGGGTTGCCGGTCGGCAACGCGGTAGGTGCGGCTCAGCTCGTCAACGGAAACGATCGGCATGGAGCGCTCAGGCCGCTTCCACTCTGGTGACGCCGGAGGTGAACAGGAACACGCCAAGGCCCAGCTGATGGGACTGGCCGTCAATGGCGGCCATGCCGCCGCAGGCGTAGTCCACCAGCCGCTGGCCGGCGGCCTCGGGCAGGGCGCAGAGGTTGATCACGATCGTGCGGTTCCTGCGCACGGCCTCGATGAGCTGCTCGGCGTCCGCCATGGTGGTGGGGGCCAACAGCAGAACTTCCGGGCCCCGACGTTCGGGGTAACCAGGGCTGGGCTTGCGCTCAACAGGGGATGCGGCCGGGTTGATCATCGCGGCTTAGCGGGAGACAGGGGCGTCCTGGCGGCGGAACAGGCCGTCGAGGTAGTGGCGCGCAACGGCGCGGTCCTGACTGCCGTGCTGAAACAGAAACCCCGCCAGGGCCACCTGCATCAGCCGGTACTGGTCCCACTGCGGATGCACCCGCACGAACTCCCGCATGGCGTCGTACAGGTCCTCCGGGAACTGGTTCTCGACACTGACGAACTGGGGAGCGTGGTCGGGGATCTGCTTCATGCGTTCGCTGCGTGGGGGCCCATGACGCCACAACCATCCCGCATCGTCAAAGCGGCCTGTCGCGGAGTGTTGGGTTGAGACGCCAGCTGCGACTGGCCGGCTGGATTGGCCTCTGGCGCCCTGGCGCCGTCGCAGGGCCGGGCCAGTGCGGTTTGCCCGATGGCGTCAAGGGCTGCGCCGCTTTCCTCACCCCGCTGGCTGGCTGGTGCTGGGGGTATGGGTCTCAGCTGCAGTGGCTGTGGAAAACACCCCCTTTGAGCTGGGGAAAAGTCCATCCGTCAGCGTTGCTGATCAATCGCCGTTGCTGTGCTTCTGCGCCAGGGGTGACAAGGGGCGAGGGGCTAGCTGCTGATCTGGCCATGGCCGCTGGCTGCAGGCCTGGCAGAGCGTTTGCATCCGTTAGCTGCAGATGCAATGTGAATCGGGAGCTGGATCAACGCTGCCTGGAACTGGCCCTGGCTGATCTGCGTCCGCTGGAGGCGCAGCAGCGCCAGCGGGCCCTGGCGCAGTTCCGCGCCATCGATCCGCAGCTGGCGGAACGGCTGCAGCTGGAACTGGCCTACAGCCTCAGCTGATCAGGGCCTGGCTTGCAGGCTTTCACACGCCGCGGCCGAGTAGCAGATCACGGGCGCCATTCACGAGTTGCATCGTGTCGTGCAGGCCTCCGCGATCCGGATGGTGTTCGGCGGCAGCCTCCTTCCAGGCGCGCGTCACCTGAGCCTCGGTGAGCCGGCCGGAGAGGGGCAGGTGCAGCCGCTGGCGCGCCACGATCGCATCGAGGTCGGGGTGCTTGCCGAGGGGGCTCCAATCGGCCTTGCTCAGCGCTGGGCTGCGTTTCTTGCCCGACTTGCGGCGGCTCCCCTTGGCCCCGGCCTTGCCGCCAAATCCCTTCTGGTCGGCGCCCTCATCGGCACTGCTGCTGCGGGGCCGGCGATTGGCGGAGCGGCTGAGGGCTGGCAGGGTTTGGGGCATCTCAGGCTCATGCATGGGCTCCAGCCTCCCGCACCGCGTGCCCAGAAAAAAGACGGACTGGTGGTCCGCCTTGGGGTCCCTCTTGCACCCTGGAGTGCTCAGCGGCATGAACCGCTGGCGTGGGGCTCGCCGATGCATCACCCTCGGAGCAGATCGGAGATGCCTGTGCTGGAGCTGTTTCACGCTGCCCCCTCCTACTACTCGATGGTGGCGCGCCTGGCCCTGGTGGAAGCGGGGGTGGAGAGCACCAGCCGGCTTCTGGATATCCACCTGGCCAAGCAGCAGCTGAGCGACGCCTACCGCCAGCTCAACCCCCACATGACCGTGCCCACCCTGCGGGGCCCCGGCCTGCTGCTCACCGACAGTTCTGAGATTCTCGCCTTCAGCGCGCGCCAGGCTGGCGATGCCTGGCTGGATGCCGATGCATCCCTGGCCCCGGCGATCGGCCAGGTGGTGGCGGACCACTACGCCATCTCGATTGAAACGCTCACCTTCAGCAAGTTGCTGGTGGTCAAGCCTTTACTGCTGCCTGTGGTGAAGCGGGTGCTGGGGGGGCTGAGCCGCAGCCTGGAGACCCGGGCGGCGCAGGCCGCGGATGGCGGCGGATCCCTGCGGGCCAAGGCCCAGGAGGATCGGCAACGGCTTGCCACGTTTACGGAGGCGCCCCTCGCCCGCACCCTGGAGGCCATGCGAGAGCAGGTGCAGGCCTACCTGCTCGGTTTGCCTGCCCCGGGCGCCGGGGTCGGGCTGTTCGGGGATCGCCTCTCCAGCGCCGACATCGTGGTGGCCGTGTTGCTGGCCCGGCTCAGCATGGCCGGCGAGCTGCCGCTGCTGGAGCGGGAGGATGTGCGTCAGTGGTGGCAGCGCTTCCAGGCCCGCCCTGGATTTCAAGCCGCTGACATCTGGACCCGCTTTCAGCGCCGCCGCTTTGTGCAGGCCCTGATCGAGGCCCGCCGCACCCCCCTAGCTGTTCAGGATTGATGGCTGCCCAGGCTCACCGCCTGCTCGGCTGTGAGCCGTCCGGCCTGGCGCAGGGCCCTGGTGATCTGGCCCAAATCGAGCACGGCATGGGTGCGGTAGCCGGCATCGGCCAGCCGCTGGCGGGCTGTGCCGCCGTGGTCGATGAACACCACCACATCCCGCACCACAAGACCGGAGCTCTCCAGCTTGGCGATCCCCTCGAGCACGCTGCCACCGGTGATCAGCACGTCGTCCACCACCACAGCGGTGTCGCCGGCGTTGAAATCCCCCTCGATCAGGCGCCGGGCGCCGTGGGCTTTCACCTCCTTCCGGGGATAGATCAGCGGTTTCTTGAGTTGCAGGGAGAGGCCGGTGGCCGTGGGCAAGGAGCCATAGGGAATCCCGGCAATGCGGTCAAAGAGCAGCCCCTGCAGTTTCTCCCCGTAGGCGTGTAAAACCCGGTGGAATAGATTGGGATCGGAAATAATCTGGCGCAGATCGATGTAGTAATTGAACACGGCACCAGAGGCTTGCATGTAGTTGCCAAATAGCAGGCAGCCGATGTCGAACAGATCCACGATCAGGCCATCGAGGTTGTCGCTGAGGACCTCTGATGCATCGGCAGGGGGTTCCAGCGGCGGTGGCAGCCACAGGGCGCAGGTGCCGGTTTGGGCCTGGCCTTCGAGGTAGGTCTGCCGCATGGCGTTCACCGTTTGTTTGAGCTGCCGGGCCTGGGTGTCGATCTCCTCCCCCACCAGCAGGTTTTGGGGCAGCGGCAGCAGCAGGCCATCGCCGGCGGGGGTGAGGCCTTCCCGCAGCAGAGCCTCCAGCCGTTGCTCCTCTGCCCAGAGGCTGCGCAGGATCACGAAACGGGAGGGAGCGGCCTGTCGCACCCTTGCCAAGATGTCGGGCTCGCTGGTGCCGATCTCCAGCAGCACCTGTTCCGGTGTGCCCCAGCGCTGGGCTTCCCGCACCAGTTCGAGATACAGGGGCTGGCTGGCGTTGGGGTAGTGCTGCACCACGCGGGAGGCCGGGTTGGAGCTGTGGCACGTCACCACCACGCCCTTGTCGCCATGGAGCAGAAACGGAGCGGCGATGTCCTGTCCCGGCAGGGGCGAGAGGGTCACAGCATCGGCCCCCAGCTCGTCAAACAGATAGTGGGCCAGGGCGCTGGAGCTGTTGAGATCGCCGTGTTTGCAGTCAACGATCAACGGGATGGAGCGCGGCACAAGATCCCGCACCTCATGCAGCAGCTCCAGGCCCGTTGGCCCCAGAGCCTGGTAAAAGCCAAGGCTGGGTTTGTAGGCACAGATGTGCTCGTCTGTGGCATTGATCACCGCCTTTAACCAGCGGCGCGCCTGGGAGAGAAAGGAGCCGGTGCTGATGCCCCGCTGGCGATTCCAGCTTTCGAGCATTTCGGGGTTGGGATCCAACCCGGCGATCAGTAACGACTGATGGCTGGCGATGGCATCCGTGAGCTTGACGAAGAACGACATCGACCCCAGAAGCAAGCAGCGTTCAGGCTATGGACAACCTGAAGCCACTGGCAAACGGCGGTTCTTGGTGCGGTCGTTGGAGATTTGGTGATCCACCTGGCCAAGCCGCTCGAGGATCAGCTGAAGATCGAGGTCGGTGAGCTCTCCATCAGCGCTCCATTTCATGCAGGTGCGTCCCATGCAGGTTTCCACAGGGGACCTGGCATGAACCTGTTGATTGATGACATGGGCCACGGCATTACCCACGGATTTGAGCTTGTCTACACCCTAGAAATCGCAGGTCCTGATTCTGTGTCCCCAAATCGGGGTAATTCAGAGGCGCTGCATCATGCCGTGCCTCAGTTGGACTCTGAGCCGGCCTTGTTGGCGCCCTCTGGCGACTCTTCCGTGTTTTGTTTGACCTGCGGTTCCATCACCGCGCCCAAGGAGCGGCAGTGGTTGATTGGGTCCACATCGGGTGCCACGCCGAGGGCCTTGCGCAGGGCATCCATCTGCGTGATGGATTGCAGGTCGATTGAGGCGGCAGCCTGCTCACAGGCGATCTTCTGCAAGGCCTTGAGATCAGGAGCCCCGCAGCTGCTCAGCAGGCCAATGGCCGCAACGGCGGCGAGGGGTAGCACCCGTGACATGGGCTGGGGCAGGCGATCAGCACCGGAAGGCTAGGCAGTGGATCTGGGTTTTGCTGCGGCGCTCCAGCTGGGTGTGTTAGGCCTGCAGTCCCTGCAGCCAGCGCATCAGACCCTTGGCGGGGTCGGCTAGTTCCTCCATTGAGCCGTAGAGATAGGCCTGCCAACCGATGCGCGGCAGACCGCTGAACACCATCAGGTTGAGGGGATAGTCCTCGGAGTCGCTGCAACGGCGGAAGTCGTCGCGATAGAGAAAGGTGGGCTTGCCCAGGGCGATGGCTGCTCCCAGCTCCAGCATCACGCCTTCATCGGGAGGCGTTCCATTCACGATCGCGAGCATGGCATCGGCCTCGCGCACGTCCTGCAGGTCGGCTTGGGCCACCTGCCAGGCCCAGCCCTCCTGGGCCAGATCCACCTGGCCGTTGCGGGCGAATGGCTCCCACACCTCCAGCCCGAGGGCCTCAAGGGCCTCCACGAAATCCGGCAGCAACCGGTTGCGCCAATGGGCGGAGAAGCCGTAGGGCGATGCCAGGTAGAGGGTGGGGCGCTTCATGGCCGCGAGGGGATGGAGGGATTGTCAGGCCACAAAACGCTTGTACAGCCAGCGCACGAAACCGCCCACCACCGGCACCGGCTCAAACGTGGGGCCCACGAAATCGAAATAGTCGCGATGATCAACAATGCGGCCATCCGCCCCGAAACGCAGGCGGCTGGTACCGGGGTAGATGAATTCGATGCCCTTGATCTTCAGGCCCATGCGCCACTCCACGAAGGCTGTGTCGCCATCGAGGGCCACGGCCTCAGCCTCCAGGAACACATCGTCGCAGCGCTGCACCAGCCCCTGCTGGGCCAGGATATAAGCGTCGACGCCGTCCTTGCTCTGGGTGGGGTCTTCGAAGTGCACGTTTTCGGCATACACCTTTCGCCATTGCTCGGCCGTGGGTGCGGCCACCCCGTAGGGCTTGGTGAACAGTTGCCGCAGGCTTGCCTGGTTCAGGGGCGGTGTGATGGCGTCAGGCATGGCGATGGGGGCAGGTGTGGCGTTCAGCCTGGCAACGGCCAACCCCGGGCTGCGAGCCATGGGTATGCTCCAGCCATGGAATCGCTCCCCTTCGGCGTGCCGCTGGCCGTTGTGCTGAATCCGGCGGAGTCCTGAGGTCTGAAATCAGCGCTGGTCGTTGCCAGGGCCCGCTGGGCCCGCTGCAACGCTTTCCAGCTCCAGTAGATCCTCAGCCAGTAGCAGCAGGGAAATGCCCATCAGGGCCAGGGACGTGCCACGGTGCTGATCGCCGGTGAGCTCGATGGTTCGAGCGGCCTGCAGATGCTGGGGCCAGCTGAGGCGCATGGGGAGAGGGGGCGATTGCTCATCAATACCATTGGCACTGCTTATCGAGATGGGCATTACATAACTTGCAATGCTGTTGTCTGGCGCTCTTGTAGTGCTCGCTACGACCGCTCTGTGCCTGCTCGATACCTTTGCATCACCCATCGGGAGTGAGGCCATGTCCATGCCGATTGATCTCTCCATCGCACAGCAATTCGAGATTGAGCGCTTCAATCGCGTGATTGATGCCTCTGTGGATCCCGCTGAACTGCAGCAACTGGCGAAACAGTTGCTGCAGGCCTGGCACACCCAGAAGGCTGCCACCAACTGGGCCATCAGTCAGCAGTCGTCCGCCTCCACCGCCTTCCAGCCAGCAGGCCCTGAGTGAGTTGCTGCGTGGATCCCGGCCCGGTGGCCTCAGGGCTTGGCTGTGCGTTGGCGGCGGCAGCGCTCTGAGCAGTAGCGCACTTCCTCCCAAACGTCCTTCCACTTTTTCCGCCACTGGAAGGGGCGCTGGCAAACGGGGCAGATCTTGGTGGGGCGCTCGGCGTGGTGGGGCATCAGTGCGGGAGGGTCAGGGATTGAGGCGCTGCTCCGCCCAGCCATCTTCGCGGCACCAGCGGCTGCGGCGGTGGGGGTGGTTGGTGAGCTGCAGCAGCTCCACTTGCTCCAGCCCAATGCGCAGCAGCTGGAAGCAGGTGGGGATCGGCAGGTGATCGCTCAGTTCGGCGGGGAAGCCGGCCTCGCCATCGAGCGGCTCGCCCGGTGCCGGCCAGCCCCACAAGGCGCGGCCACCCGGGGTGAGGCCCTGCCAGTGCCGTTGCCGCTCGCTGGCCTCCAGCTCGGCCGCCAGGTTCAGCACCGCACCGCGCAGGCGGAACTGGCAGCGGGCCTTGGGCAGCAGCCACCCCAGCTCCACCGCCGGCTGGTGGCGCAGTTCGGTGGCCTTGGCGCTGCGGCCATCGGTGAGCAGATCCAGTTCCGCAGCGCCGGCCCAGCCGCGGAACACCAGGGTGCGCAGCCGCGGCGTGCCATCGGCCGCCACGCTGGCCAGCTGCAACCAGCGGGCCTGGGGTGAGCGCCCCTCCCGCTCGCGTGCCCCGCGCAGCAGGGGCCGCCAGGGCGGCAGTGGATCAACGCTGGCCATGGCTGCAGGCTAGGGAGGCCCAGAACCCACCAGAACGCCGAGGTGCTGTATGGCCAGGCACTACCGGATCCAGCGGGACGATGGCGGCCAGGACGCCATCACCGGCCAGGTGTTTGCCAGCTACGACGAGGCCCACGTGGTGCTCGAGCGCTATTACGCCGATCTGTGCTGCTCCGATGATCGGCTGTACTACAGCATCGAGGAGGAGAGTGCCGCCTCACCCCGGCGGTAGATCTCCGTGGCGTAGTCGGTCCAGGTGCCCTGGCCCCAGTAGCGGAAGCAGCTGGTTTGCAACAGCAGCAGCTGCAACAGGGCCTGCTGGTAGGGCTGGCTGCGGGTCACGGCGGGGTCGGCCGCCACTGGAGCATCAAAGCGCTGGTGAAAGGCGGCGCTGAGGCGGTTCATCGGCTCCAGCACGTTGGTGTAGCCCTCCACCCAGCTGAGGTTGTTGGTCCAGGAGGCGCCGGCCATGGAGAAGCTGGGATCGCTGGCCTGGAGTGCGCCGATGGCGGCCTGCACCGCTTCCGGGCTGGTGGGTGCATCCAGGCGTTGCCACAGCTTGTGCTGCTGCACCGCCTGAATCCGGGGATAGGCCTCAGTGGTGACACCGGCGGCCTCCAGCAGTTCGAGGTATTCCGTGCCGTTGATCGCTGCCGTGCGTCCGCCTTCGCCCGTCAGCTTGCGATGGGCCTGGAGGAAGGCCTGGGGGAATTCGTTCATCATCACGCCGCCGTTTTCACCGTCGGCGATCTGGGACACCAGGGCGGGAATGGGGATGTCGCCCAGCGCCATCCGCCCCAGGCTCAGGGCCTCGTAGCAGGGCTGCATCTGGCCCACCAGCTTGGTGTCGGAGCCCTGGGTTTTGATCAGGGCGGTGATGCTCACCGTGTCGCCGCTGGAGCTGCGCGCCACCAGTTGATTGGGGATGTACTTCTGCTCGTGGCTGAGGCCGGAACCATCGAGGTTTTCCACGCTGTGTTCCTGCACCAGCAGCCAGCGGTAGCCACACTCCCGCAGGGCCTTCACGAAGGCATAGAGGGTGTCGGGATGATTGGGCAGGTGCATCTCTGGTGGCGAGAAGCCCTTCACCCGTTGCAGGGCCGCATCACCAAACAGGGCGGCGAAGTGTTGCTGCCAGGCCAGGATCTGCAGCTTCAGATCGGGGATCGGCGTGGAAGGGGCCACAGCGTGGCTCCAGAAGGTGCCCAGCCACTCCACGTGGGGTTGCATGGTGGGATCGCAGGCCAGATATCGCAGGGCCTCGAGGATGTCGACGCGGCCCATCTGCTCGAACCCCCAGAGCAGATTGCCGGAATAATCCAGCATGATCCGTGGGTTGCAGCCTTCGCTGATCAGTTGGGGAATGAACTCGGCCAGACGCCGGTAGCACTGGGCGAAGGGTTCGGCGTTGTGGTTATCGCCCTCGCCCGGATGCTCAACCATGTATTGCAGATGGGAGATCAGCTCTCCGCTGGCCCCGGCCGGAATCGTGGGCTGGTGCATGTGCAGGGCACAGGCGAAGGCGGAGCAGATCTGCTCCAGCTGAAGCTTGGTGTTGGGCAGAAACACGGGTTGGTTCTGCTGCACCAGGGCCAGGATCTCTGCCTCGCGTCCAGCGATTGACGGCAGGGCGTTGGCACTCACAGGCTCACCATGGTCTGGCGGATCAGAGGCACCGAGGTGTTTGGCTGCTGCTGCTGAGCGAGAATGGATGCTCCGCGCTCCCAGGCAGAGCGGCGCGACAACAGCTCCAAATCATCAAACCAGGCGGCTTTCGTCATCTGGCCAACATGCAGGCGTATGTGATACACGTAATCAGCAATCAACACACCTGGGGCACTACTGGTCACCGCGATCATCATGCCCACATCTTCGCCTTGAGGCAGGCCCATCCAGCCACCGACGCGTTTGAGCAAGGCAGCCTCCACCAGCAGGGTGGTTGGGCCTAGGGGAATGCTGTCATGGGGGGATGGCCATGCGCGCCAGATATCACCCGCCAGGCATGGTCCCGCAGAGACAATAGCGGGATCATTCTTGAGGTCGTCCGTGCAATATCCCGCTGCCCATAAGGCCCCTGTCTGGCCTTCGATTGCCGCCAGACGTTGGTCGATGGAGTAGGGATAAAGCCAGTCGTCATCGTCGGCGCTGGTGATCCACTCACCCCGAGCCACAAGCAACCCCAGATTCCGAGCTGCGGCCTGACCAATGGGCCGGGTGGAGGCGATCACGGTGGCGTTGGCCGCCAGCTCCGCGGGGAGGGCTTCGATGCCGTTGCCATCAACGACGATCACATGTTCGATGCTGCAGCTATTGGCAGCGAGGCTGCGATTTAAATCGCTCAACATGGGCAACCGATCCGGCAAAAGCCTGGTCGGTGTGATGACGCTTACGGTCGTCAAATGGGAGGCGTCATTGCGAACCCCTTGACGCTAGTCGAGCCGGTTGGATTGCCTTGGCCAGAAGGGACAGAAGGCCCCACCTTCGGCCCGCTCCTCTGCTGGGCGGCTTCGTAGGCTGAAGCGGCGCCAGACGCTGGCAAACAGACGTTTGCGTTCAACACCGACCAGATCTTCGCCATCCACGGCAGCAACAACAACCGTGTCGCTGGGAGCTGGGGGGGTGATCTGTGCCCATGGACTCAGCACGTTGTGATGCCCCTCTCTCCTCGCCCACTGCCAAGCACCGGCGCCATCAGCGGCGTCCTGGAGGCGCTGGCGTTCTTCCGCGATGCGGACTTTGCCCGCGGCCGCTTCGAGCGCTACGGCGATGTGTTCGAAACGACGTTGCTGGGCCAGCCGCTGGTGTTCATCCGCGGCGAGCGGGCGATCACGGATCTGCTCAGCCAGCCCGAAAGCACTGAGGGCTGGTGGCCGGAGAGCGTGCGGCAGCTGCTGGGGAGCCGTTCGCTGGCCAACCGCAACGGCGCCGATCACCGCGCCCGGCGGCGGGTGGTGGGCCAGCTGTTCTCGGCGGCGGCGCTACGGCGCTACAGCCCGGCGATCACCGATCTGGTGGAGGAGCTGGCGGCGGAGCTGAACGCGGGCCGCGAACCGATCGCCCTGGTGGAGCGGATGCGGCGTTTTGCCTTCGCGGTGATCGCCGACGTGGTGCTGGGCCTGGAGCGGGGCGATAGCGAGGCCCTGTTCGCAGACTTCGAAATCTGGACGCGGGCGCTGTTCTCGGTGCCGATCGCCCTGCCTGGCAGTCCCTTCGCCCGGGCGCTGCAGGCGCGCTCGCGGCTGCTTGAGCGGCTGCGGCGCGTGCTGGAGAGGGCCCAGGAGCGCCCCACCGGTGGCCTGGATCTGCTCAGCGGCGGCCTCGATGAGGCGGGGCTGCCGCTCACGGACGACGACCTCGTGGAGCAGTTGCTGTTGCTGCTCTTCGCCGGCTACGAAACCACGGCCTCCTCGTTGAGCTGCCTGATGGCGGCGCTCCTGCAGCACCCGGCGGAGCTGGCCTGGCTGCAGGAGGAGATCAGCAGCCAGGCCTGGCCCCTGGCGGAGGGGGCGCCGACCCCGCGGCTCACGGCGGTGGTGCAGGAGGTGATGCGCCTCAACCCGCCGGTGGGTGGCTTCTTCCGGCGCACCACCCAGCCGCTGGAGCTGGCTGGCGTGCTGGTGCCCGCCGGGCGGGTGGTGCAGGTGGCGCTGGCGGCCTCCAATCGGCTGGCCGGCAACGGCGCGGATGATCTGGATGCCTTCCGCCCCCAGCGCCATCTCGACCCCAACAATGGCCTCACGCTGCTGCCCTTCGGCGGCGGCGATCGCGTGTGCCTGGGCAAGGCGCTGGCGGAGCTGGAGATCCGGCTGATGGCGGTGGGCCTGCTGCGCCAGTGCCAGCTGCAGCTGGTGCCCAACCAGGACCTCAGCCTGGCGCTGATCCCCAGCCCCAGCCCGCGGGATGGGCTGCTGGTGATGGCGGCGCCTGGTCCGCTCTAGGACGCATTGCTGATCCACAGGCTGAGTGCCTGGCAGCGGCGAATGTGCTGGCTGGCGTGCGGGGGGAGGATCCCATGACCGCAACTTCAGGCGTTGCCGTGCTCATCCTGCTCACGACCCCACCCGAAGGCCCCGCCTACCTGGCTGGGACCCTGTTACCGCGTGGTTTTTTCCTCGGACTGGGGCTGATGTATCTGGCGGCTCTGGCCGTCGATCGACTGGCGGCTGGGTGGCGTCTGCCGGGGGCAGCGGCCGTGTTGCTGCTGGGCCTCGCCATCCCCAGCGACCTCCTGGCCCGCACCGAGCCCCTGGCCCCGTTGCAGCTGGAGACGCTGCACCGGGTGAGCTTGGCGCTTCTGCTCTTCTATGCCGGGCTGCGAACCAATCTGCGCCGCATCCATGGCATGAAGGCCGCCGGACTGCGGCTGGGCACGTTGGGCTTGCTGATCACGGTGTTGATCGCAGGCCTGGCGCTGTGGTTGCTGGCCCCTGGCCTGCCCGGAGGGCTGCCGCCATCGGTGGTTTGGCTTGTGGTGTGTTGCCTTGCGGCCACCGACAGCGGCGCCCTCGAGGATCTGCTGGTGGCCCTGCGCCACAGCGTGAGTGGCCGCCTCAGCCATTTGTTGGAGTTTGAAGCGGCCCTCAGCACCGTGATGGCGCTGTTGTGCTTTGGCTTTGTGGCCGCGATCCTGCAGGTTCAGGCCCATGGCGACCACCAGTCGCTGCATGCGGCGCTGACGAGTCGGTTGCCGGAGCAACTGGGGGCGTTGGCCCTGCATGTGCTGGCCGGGATGGTGGCCGGGGTTGCGGTGGGAGGCCTGGCTCCGCGGCTGATCGATCGCCTGGTGCGCTCCGACCAGCAGCTCCTGTTGGTGGCTGTGGCCCTCGCGTTCGTGGCCTTCGGCTTTGGCCAGTTGCTGGGGGGTGGTGGCCTGCTGGCGGTGTTTCTGGCCGGGGTGTGCCTCTCCAACGGCCGCTACCGCATCGACCGTTTCGAGCAGCAGGCGCTGGGGCGCGTGATGCAGCCGTTCAACACCGCCGCCGAACTCACGGTGCTTCTGCTGCTGGGGCTGATGGTGCAACCAGAGGCGCTGGGTTCGGTGTTGCCGGTTGGGCAGGGCCTGGCGCTGGTGTTACCCCTGGCCCGGTTGGTGGGGGTGTGGCTGGTGCTTCGCCCGCCGGCCTTTCCGCGCGGCGACCGCCTGATCATGGCGGGCTGCGGCATGCGGGGTGCCGTGCCCCTCGCCCTCACCGTTTCGCTTACCGAGGAGCTTCCCCATCTGCGGGGCATCACGGCGGCGGCGGTTGAACCGCTCGCCGACCAGCTCCTGGCCCTGGTCTTTGTGGTGGTGCTGATTGATCTGGTGCTGCAGCCGCTGGCGATGCGACAGCTGTTGCATGCCATCGCAGCCCCTCGGCCCTCTGCCTGAAAACCGCGTCACAAGGGGTTGGTGCTGCCCTCTGTGAAGGGAGAGTGCTCCACGAGGTTGGCGATCCCCAGCTGCTCACGCCACTCGGCCAGTGGCCGTTGCCATCCCTCCTCCCACCGCTGGGCGAGCAGCGGCTTGCAGGTGCGGCCCAGCTCGAGTCCGTAGGCCACCGCCTGCCCCACGTCGACCTCGCCAGGGATCGGCCCCTCCAGGCAGCGGTGCAGCAGATCGGCCCCCAACAGCATGGCGCTGCCTGGCCAGCGCAGCTGCATCACGTTGATGGCACTCAACGCCGCTTCCCCGGCGGGGGTGGGTGGGCAGCCGCACACCACATGCCAGAGGTCGTGGGTGTGGCGCACCCGTTGGTGCAGCCAGATGTCGTCGCCATCGGTGCCTTCCGCCAGCTGGGGATCCGGTAGAGGTTTCCCGCCGGCATTGGCAAACCAACTGGCATAGCCATGGCCGAGGCTGCCGCTGGGCATGGCCAGCAACGCCGTCTGGCTGGGCCAATGGCCCCAGTAGCGCTCGCGCAGCAGCGGCGCGATCGCCCCGCAGCTGCGCAGGGAGGCGCGGGCCGCATCGGCCACCGGTGTGGAGTAGCTGCGGGTGAGCAGGTCGAAGCCGTGCCCCAGATCGTCTGGGTTCTGCACCAGGGCCGAGAGATCGGTGGCGAGGTGGAGCAGCTGGCGGCGGAGGGTGGGTCGCATCGGGCCGGGGCTCGCCGCCGCAGTTGATCGGATGGGCTTGCGCCATCCTGGCCGAAGCACTCGATAAGCAGTACGGCGCCCCGGGGCGTCGTTCAGCCCGGCAGTGGCCATGAGGGAGTTGTTGTTGCACAACGCTCGGGGTGCGGGGTCGCGATGCTCAACGCGGCTCGGGCCGGTTCAGCTGCGGCAACAGCGGCGGCGGGCCCAGCTGGTCGAGCGCAAAGCAGCGGCCGTAGCTGGGTGTGGGGTGCATCGAGTAGAAGCGCGGCGAGGGCTCAGCGCCGAGACGTCGCCGCAGGGCCAGCCAGCCGCCGGCGATCCGGCTGCGGCTGCGCAGCGCCAGCAACACACCGCGCTGGAGGACGCCCGGCGCCGCGGGCCAGCCGAGGCTGCCGGCCACTTCATTGGCCAACAGGCTCTGGAGCACACGCCGCAGCAACGGTCGCAGTGACGCAGGCCAGTCGGCCAGCAGCATGCCCAGGGTGGCCTCCGCAATCCTCTGGTTGCTTGCGGCGTAGCGGAACGTCTCCTGCTCCACCCGCTCGTTGAGCGCCAGCAGCGCGGCCAGGCTGGACGGGATCGCCGTGATCCCCATCCGCTCCCCCGCCGCCTGCCAGAAGCGGAACAGGTGCTCCCGCTCCTCGTGCGTCAGCCCACGCCAGCCATAGCGCTCAATCCACCGGATCGGCTCGGCCACGAAGCTGGAGAGCACATACAGGAAATCGTCGTTGGTGATGGCGTAGTGGCCGTGGATGCGGTTCATGCGGGCGATCACCGCCGCGCCTTGTGCGCTGTCCAGTCCATGGCGTAGCAGCTCGGCCACCATTAAGCCGGTGTCGTCGTAGCGCTTGCGCGGCCGCTGTTCAAACTCGCCGGTGTGCGCCAGCAGCGCCGAGATCGAGGGAACGCAGAAGGTTTTCAGCAGTGCCAGTTCCAGGGCCCGGGTTACATCCCAGGGGAAGAGCACGCCAGCCAGCCGGTGGCAGCAGGCCTCGGAGGCCTCAAGGGTCCTGGGGTGGGGGCAGAGTTGATCCAAAATCGCTCCCTTGGGGGACTTGCTGCCTGCCGACAGCCGCGCCTGCGTGAGGCACGTTCCATCAGCGTCGCCTTCTCAGCATCATTCTGGATTCACATCCAGCCCGCTCTAGCAATGGAAGCATTTTGATTGATTGATTGGTTGGTTGATTGCCAGCATGGGCGAGTGTATTCGCCAGTTTACGCATCAAACTGCGGTCAGGCCGCCATCCAGACGGATCACTTGACCACAGATGAAGTTGGAAGCATCGGATGCAAGGAATAGCACCAAATCAGCGTAGGCAGCGTGGCCCACAGGTGCCAGCACAGCAGCAGCCGAAGAGATCAGGACGCGCCGATTGTCGAGGCTGAAGCGTCCGGATGCATCGGGCATCAGGATGACTGGATGACGGAATTAAGGACCGACGCGGATCTCCCAGCCTGAGAGAACGGTGGGCCGATCTCTAGGGCCACGGGTGATGGTGTAGCTGAAGCGGCTGCGGCACCAGCATGGCCACGACACACGCGCCGAGATCGGAGCGGCCTTCGGCGTGCTCAACACCGACACCCCCTGGATCCACCGCGAAGGCGTTGGCAACTCTGCCAGGCGTGAAGAAACTGAACAGCGAATGCTTTGACTTGCGGTGTCTCTCGCTTCCGCCCCCCTCGACCGCGCGCTGGTCGGAATTCGCAGGCACCTGTTGCCGTTTCTGTTCCTGCTGTATCTGGTCGCCTATCTCGACCGGGTGAACATCTCCTTTGCTGCCGCCGGTGTGAGCGCAGCCCTGGGGCTGACCACCGCCAGCTACGGCGTTGCCGCTGGCATCTTCTTCCTCGGCTATGTGCTGTTCGAGATCCCCAGCAATCTGATGCTCGAGCGGGTGGGCGCGCGCCGCTGGATCGGCCGCATCCTGCTCAGCTGGGGGGTGGTGGCCGGCCTGATGGCTTTCATGACCAGCGCTCAGCAGTTCAATGGGCTGCGGCTGCTGCTCGGCGTGGCGGAGGCGGGCTTCTTCCCCGGCATTGTTTTGTATCTCAGCCAGTGGGTGCCGGCCGCGCAGCGCTCCCGCACCCTGGCGGGGTTCATGTTGGCGATCCCGATGGCGGGCCTTCTGGGGGGGCCGATCTCGGCGGGATTGCTGTCGCTGCATGGTGTGGGCGGATTGGCCGGCTGGCGCTGGCTGTTCCTGCTCGAGGCCCTGCCGGCGATCGCGCTGGCCTTTGTGGTGTGGCGGCGTCTGCCCGACCGGCCCCATCAGGCGCCCTGGCTCTCGGCTGAGGAGGCCTCAGCCCTGGAGCAGGTGCTGCAGGAGGAACAGATCCAACTCCACGGCAGTGGCCGGCAGGTGCATGGCCTGTTGGCGGGCCTGCGCCAACCGCGGCTTTGGCTGCTGGGGATTCTCTACATGGCGATCGCCACCGGCTTCTACGGATTCAGCTTCTGGATCCCGCGCTTCGTGGCCGAGGCTCTGTCACCGGCGACGGCTTCACCGGTGCTGGCCAATCTGATGAGTGCGGTTCCCTATGCCCTGGCGGTGGCCGCGATGCTGCTGGTGGGCGCCTCCTCCGATCGGAGCGGCGAGCAGCGGCTGCATGTGGCGGTGGCCCTGGCGGTGGCGGCCGTGTCGTTGGGCCTGGCCAGCGCCGGCAGTGGCCTGGTGCGCCTGGCCCTGATCAGTGTGTCCACCGCCGCCACCTTCTCCTGCCTGGGGCCGTTCTGGGCGATTCCCTCCCAGTTCCTGGGCGGCCGGGCGGCGGCGGGCGGCATTGCCTGGATCAACTCGGTGGGCAATATCGGCGGCTTCCTGGCACCGATCGTGATGGGCCGGCTGATGCTGCGGCCGGGCGGCGACGGCCTGGCGCTCGCTGGCCTGGCGGCTGTGCTGTTGCTGGCCTCGGCCCTGGCCCTGTTGCTGCCGCGCATGCAGGGGCTGGCTGATCAACTCACGACGAACAGCTGTAGTGCGACACCCCACCGGCGTTGAAGAACTCCCTGGGCTTGAGGCGGTCGTAGGTCGCCGCCAGTTCCGGGGCTGGCTCGTTGTAGGGATGGCTGAACACCGCCTGCAGCTCCTGGATCAAGCTGGTGTCTCCCTGCGCCGCCTGTTGGTAGGCCGGTGCGACCAACCATTCGCGCCAGGTGATGGCTGGGTTCACGCGCTGCATCGCGGCGGATGTCTCGCGGAGGTCGCCATGGGCCGCGATGGCAGCACGCCAGCGGCCGAGCCATTGGGTCCACTGCCCATTGAGCTCCTCTGAACTCGGCAGGTAGAAGCTCTCCTTCAGGGCTGAGAGGTGCTCGGGGATGGTGGCGGGAATGGCCGACAGCCTTCGGAAGGCAATCGTGTAGTCCGCCCTGGAGCTCACCAGGAGCTCCAGCAGATCGTTCACCAGTTCGGCATCAGGGGCGGCCAGGCCGAGCTTGTGGGCCCACATCGCCGCGAGTTCCTGCTCCATCGCTGCGGCAAACCCTTCGCGGATCTGATCGAGCCGTGCCAGGGCCTCGCTGTTGGTGTCAAGCAACGGCCGCAGCGCTGTCCAGAACATGTGGAAGTTGGCCTCGGCCGCCTGCGGTTGGTTGAAGAAGCTGAAGTGCTCGCCGCCGCCGGTCCAGGGCTGAAAGCGGGGATCGAACAAGTCGCAGAAGCCGAAGGGGCCGTAGTCGAGGGTGTAGCCGCCGGCGGCGCAGTTGTCGCTGTTGAAATTCCCCTGGCAGTAGCCCACCCGGATCCAGTTGGCCACCAGGGCGGTGAGCCGCGTGCGGAACAACCCCGCCAGCTCCAGCACCTGCTCGCTGAACGGGAGAGCGGGATCAATCTCCGGCCGGTAGTTGCGCTCGATCAGGTGGGCCACGATCAGGCGCAGCTCCTCCAGCGCGCCTGGATGGGCCTGGCGGCGGACGCGGCGGGCGAACAGCTCCAGCTGGCCAACCCGCAGAAACGAGGGGGCCACGCGGGTTGTGATCGCCGCTGGGTTGTCCACCAGGATGTCTGGGTCGAACGACTGGGACCCCGGCGCGTACCAGGGCCGGCGCACGGTTTCGGCGCCGGACCCATAGAGCGTCAAGGAGCGGGAGGTGGGAATGCCCAGGGCGTGCATGAACTCCTGGGCCAGAAACTCGCGCACGCTGGAGCGCAGCACGGCCCGGCCATCGGCGCCGCGGCAGTAGGGCGTGGGGCCGCCTCCTTTCAGCTGCATCTCCCAGCGCCGGCCGTTGAACACGCCCTCAAACACGGAAATGGCTCGGCCATCGCCATAGCCGTTGCCGGTGCCAAATGGACACTGCTGGATGTATTCAGCGCCGTAGATCGAGAGGGCATAGCCGGTGGCCCAGCCATAGGGGCGCATCGGCTGCCGCGCCACGCTGATGTCGCCGGACAACAGCCGCAGGAACGCCTCGTCGTGGGCCAGGGCGTCGTCCAGACCCAGCTCCTGGAACAGGGCAGGACTGTGGGCCACATACTCCGGATTTGGAAGCGGCGTGGGTGTCACCGGCACGTAATGGCCCGAGAACACCTGGCGGGGCCGGTGATCGTGGCCATCCAGCGTGGCTTGCGGATCCGGCTGCAGCCCCTCCAGCAGCGAATAATCGGCCCGTTGCGCGAACTCAGCGAAGGTTGTGATCGGAGGGGTGCTCACGGGGCTCGCGGGTTCTGGCCGGCAGGGATCAGTGGAGGCTAGGGATGGAGGCTTCCACCTGCAGAGTCTTCAACCCAGCGTCCATCACCTGGTTGCCCTGCGCGGGGATGTGGTGTTCAGCTACGCCAAGGGCCGCATCAGCCAGATCGGGCTGGTGGAACCAGAGGCGGGTACGGAGCGGGAGCCGGCCTGCCGGGTTACGGGGCTGCAGCGGCAGGAGTGTCTGGTGGCGAGCCACAGCAAACCCTGGCGCCACGGCCACAACCGCGAGCGGCTCGAAGGCGCCAATGGCCTGCAGGTGCTGCGGCGCTGAACGTTGGTCCTTCGAGCAGGCGGCACCTGTGGGGTAGCCGTTGTGGTGGAGGACGAGGTGGTTGAGAGGCTGGCGGGGAAAGCCGGCACAGGTATAGACAACGCGGGTGGCCACGGGTATGAAGCGGCTGCGCCTGTAGGTGCCACCGGTATCTCAGTTGCCGTTTGCAGCGTGACGGCCTACCAGCTGCAGGGGCACATGGGGAGGTGCGAGTGGCAGAGACAAGCGGTGCACTCCAGCTCAACAGCATTGTTCTGAAGGCCATCAACACAAAGGCCTTAGGCAAGAAGGAGCGAGCCAATGGCCTGATCCGCATTCAGCGGGTCCGCATAACATCCCGATGGATTACAGGGGCCACGCGAAAAGACAGCCTCCGACGGGCCTATTGTGTTGTTGCCTGTGGAGGCGGAGGCTCTTATACGGACATGACAAGGGCGCAGCAGGGATTAGGCGGGTCCGCCCATTCAGCGTTAGAGTGAGTTGACGCCATTTACTCATGACCACGGCTCGCATTGGTTATGTCGCAGAAAGCAAGGCAGTTGTTTCTTGTTATCATCACTATGATGGTTACCCGCAGTGGCTTGGTAGAATTCTTGCCTCATTCTACTGTTCATTTGGAGATGTCAAGGCATTGATAGATGGCGGGGATATGCAATGCTGCTTTTCAAATACTGATTTTGAAGGGTGTATAGTTCTTGATGAATTCGGTGCACCTAGCCGGATCTGGACGCCTCTTTATTATTCTGAAAGAGGTTCTGGCGAATTCGGCTCGATGATTCACAAAGATCTTGATGACTTCCTGGGGTATTGCGGTTTTGGACGGGGTGTGCACCTACACAAAGAAAGACTTGAATTTGCTTACCTGTATGCTGATGAGAAATGGACTTGCTATGACATTTTCAAGGATCAGGTTTATCAAGCGCCTTTTGATAGTTCAGCCACAGATGCTGCTGAACACATCATCCGCAAGCTAGATCTATACGAACGGATAGACGGTGAATTAAAATGGCAAATGTCTTTATGAGCAATCGAATCGCATTCGGCATTTCAATGGTGTCTGCCTTAGTCCACTCTAACGACGCAATGCACCTGTCCCGCTCCCCGAAAGTATGCACCCAGTGAATAGCTCTGGCAATAGCCCCTGCGGGCAGGTGATCGCTGGCGTTAGAGAGATGGGGGCGAAGCGGTTGCAGCCCAGAGCTAGTATACTCTCTGTATAGCCGCTGGGTTGCTGTGCGGACACGGGTCCAGAAATGGGGAAACAGTCTCGGGGTGCGGATCCCGCGCGGCCTGGCTGAGGAGGTTGGCCTCGGCGCTGGCTCTGAAGTTAGCTTGAGTGCCAAGGATGGCGAGCTTGTCGTGAAACCGTCGGTTCCTGCTCGCCTCAGCCTCGACGATCTCTTGGCAGAGGTCTCAGAGGAGAACCTCCATTCCTCTATCGATACGGGTTCAGCTGTCGGTGCGGAGATCTTCTGTTGACTGCTGCGTATGTCCCTGATCGGGGTGACTTGGTCTGGCTGGAGTTCACACCGCAGACGGGTAGTGAGCAGGCTGGAAGGCGTCCTGCTTTGGTGATCTCGCCGAAGGCCTACAACGCGAAGGTTGGCTTGGCCTTGTTTTGTCCGGTGACATCACGTGTTAAGGGCTATCCCTTCGAGGTTGCCTTGCCAGATGGTGGTGGTGTGGTCGGTGTCGTTCTTGCTGATCAATTGAAGAGCCTTGATTGGCGTGCCAGGAAGGCGAAGCTGATTGAGCGCGCTTTGCCTGAGGTGCTGGCAATGGTTACTGCAAGGATTCTGCCCTTGCTTGTTCCCGACAATGCTGCCACTCTCTAACACGGCCATGCACCTGACCCGCCCCCAAAGACAGGGCTGATTCAAAGTGTGGTCACGGGTTGAGCTCTGGTTGTCGTCGCGCCATCGCCAGCAGTGCCTTGATGTCATGCATCACCGCTTGCAGGCCCTCGCGGATCGAGTCGAAACCGGCCAGGCGCAGCAGATTGAGACCAGCGG
>NZ_JAGQBW010000008.1 GCF_024345835.1 Synechococcus sp. HJ21-Hayes
GGCGCTTGGCGATCTGACCGACGAGTTGATCCTGATTCTTGGTGTAGGCCACCACTGAGGGCGTGGTGCGGAAGCCCTCGGCGTTGGCGATCACAGTGGGCTTACCGCCCTCCATGACTGCCACGCAACTGTTGGTGGTGCCAAGGTCAATTCCAACAACCTTGCCCATGGATGACTGCCTCCCGAAGGGGGGTTCTGAACTGAAGGCATCCTCAACAGCAGGCCCGTGGTGGGGCTAGGTGTGGTTGCCGAACAGGAGCTGCCGTGACACCGCCCCTCAGCATCTCGGGAACCACAGCCATCGCAGGCGTGCTGGGCCATCCCGTGCACCATTCCCTCTCACCGGTGATGCAGAACGCGGCCCTGCGGCAGATGGGCCTCAACTGGGTGTTCCTGGCCCTGCCGGCCCCGGCCGAGCAGCTGGCCACGGTGGTGCAGGGCCTGGAGGCCATGGGCTGCCGCGGCCTGAACGTCACCATCCCCCACAAGCACAGCGTGGCTGCGCTGACGCGGGAGCTCAGCCCCCTAGCGGAGCGGCTGGGAGCCGTGAATGTGCTGGTGCCCATGGCTGGGGGCGGCTGGTTCGGCACCAACACCGATGTGGAGGGCTTCATCGCTCCCCTGCGCGGCACCACCGCCCCAGGCCAGCGGGCGGTGGTGCTGGGCTGCGGCGGCAGTGCCCGGGCCGTGGTAGCGGGCCTGGTGGAGCTGGGCTGCAGCTCCATTGCGCTGGCGGGCCGCAGGCCCGAGGCCCTGGCGGCCTTCCAGCAGGATTGCCAGGCCTGGGTCCCGCAGCTGCAGCCACTGCCCTGGACCCATGACGGCACGGGCCTCGCGGAGGCCATTGCCGCCTGCGATCTGCTGGTGAACACCACGCCGGTGGGCATGGCCTCCGCCAGCAACCCCGACGCCGCAGCGGCCTGCCCCCTAGACGCCGGGGAGCTGGATGCGCTCCAGGCCAACACCGTGGTGTACGACATTATTTACACGCCACGGCCCACCCGGCTGCTCGCCCAGGCGAGCCAACGGGGCTGCCGCAGCATCGATGGCACGGAGATGCTGGTGCAGCAGGGCGCCGCAGCCCTGCGCCTGTGGAGCGGGCAGACGGACGTGCCCGTGGACGCGATGCGCAAGGCCCTGCTGCTGCACCTCGACGGCCAGTGATCGGCAGCCCACAAGCCCCCTTAGCCTCGAGCCAATTCCGGGCCCCCCATGGCTGAGATCCCCTCCTGGCAACGCCTGATGGCCCTGCTGGCCTATCTGCTGCCCTGGAGCGATGGGCTGCCCTTCGGCCGCTCCCTCACCAACCTGTTTCCGGCCCTGCAATGGCTGAGCCTCCCGGCCCTGCCGCTGGTACTCCTGCAACAGGCGGTGCCCTTCGGCGGGTTCCTGCTCTTCCTGGTGCTGTTCCTGGCCGTGGTGCGCAACCAGCGGGTGCCCTATTTCCTGCGCTTCAACGTGCTGCAGGCGATCCTCCTGGACATCGTGCTGGTGGTGCTGTCCCTGGCCTTCAACATCGTGCTGGCCCCTCTGGGTGGCAACTTCGCCGTGCGCACCCTGGCCAACAGCGTGTTCCTGGGGGTACTGCTGCTGGTGGTGTTTGCCGTGGTGCAGTGCGTGCGGGGCAAGGAAGCGGACATTCCCAGCCTCTCGGAGGCCGTGCGGATGCAGCTCTACTGAGGGAGGGTGCCCCCCGCGCGATAAGGTGGTTAATCCGCCGCTGGTCGGGCAGGTCTCCCGCAGACCGGTTCCGCCAGCCACCGTCCACTTCGGCGCCCACGTCGGATCGCGAAAGCCATGTCGCAGCAGCCCTACTACGAAACGATGTACATCCTTCGTCCGGACATCCCGGAGGAAGAGGTGGAAACCCATGTCGCCAAGTACCGCGACCTGGTGACTGAAGCCGGCGCCGAGGTGCTCGACTGCCAGATGCGGGGCAAGCGCCGCCTGGCCTATCCCATTGCCAAGCACAAGGAGGGCATCTACGTGCAGCTGGTGCACAACGGTGACGGCCAGCAGGTGGCCAGCCTCGAGCGCGCCATGCGCCTCAGCGAGGACGTGATCCGTTATCTCACCGTCAAGCAGGATGGCCCTGTGCCCGCTCCCCGCAGCGGTCCCGTGCCCAGCGCCACCAGCGACGCCGCTGCCCTGGAAACCGTCGAGGCCTGAGGCCAAAACGCCAACCCCATCCACGCCAGACGCCAATGCGAGCCATTGGTCCTGGCGTTTTTTTGTGGCTTGGCGATGATGGGGCTTCCCGTTGCCGTCCAGCCCGTTGAGCCCTGAGGGTCCTGCTGAACACCAGAGCCTGGAGGCCGCCCAGCGGGAACTGGCGGCTAGCCAACACCAGCTAGCGGAGCTGCAGGCCCTGCTCGATGAACTGCCGGAGATCTTCGAGCGCAAATTTGAGCAGCGGCTGCAGCCCTTCCTGGAACGGCAGCGGCTGTTAGCCGAGGAAAACATCGAGCTGCGGGATCGCCTTCAGCGGCAACTGCCCTCACCCCCTACCGAGACAGGGGCCGCCAGCAGGGGTGAACCCTCGCTGCCGGCGGTGCAACCGCTCCACCGTCTCCAGGCGGCCACCCAGCGGTTGATGGGTCCCAACGACCGGGTGGCCTGACCCCTGTCAGCCGCGGCGTGCCGCCGCCCAGAGGCGGGTGGGCAGGCCCCACACGTAAATGAACCCCTCGGCCGCCTTGTGGTCGAACTGGTCCTCGGAGCCGTAGGTGGCCATATCAGGCACATACAGGCTGTTGGTGGCACTGCTGCGGCCCACCACGGTGGCGTTGCCCTTGTGCAGCTTCACCCGCACCGTGCCGTTCACGGTCTGCTGCGTGCGGTCGATGAAACCGTCGAGGGCCTCCTTGAGCGGGCCATACCAGAGGCCCTGATACACCAGATCAGCCCAGCTGGCCTCGATCTGGCGCTTGTAGCGCTGCACGTCGGCGGCGAGGGTGAGGCTCTCCAGCTCCTGGTGGGCCTTGATCAGCAGCAGCAGCCCGGGGGTCTCGTAGATCTCGCGGCTCTTGATGCCCACGACCCGGTTTTCCACCATGTCGAGACGGCCGAAACCGTGGCCACCCGCCAGGGCATTGGCCTTGCGGATCAGGCTCACGGGATCGAGGCGCTCCCCATCGATGCTCACGGGATTGCCCTGCTCGAACCCGATCTCCACGATCTGGGGCGCCGCCGGAGCCGCATCCACCGACACGGTCATGGCATAGATCTCCTCCGGGGGCTCCACGTTGGGATCCTCCAGGGGGCCGGCTTCGATCGAGCGGCCCAGCAGGTTGAGGTCAATCGAATAGGGCGACTTCTTGCTCACGGGCGAGGGAATACCGCAGCGCTCGCCGTAGGCAATCGTTTCCTCGCGGCTCATGCCCCACTCCCGGGCCGGGGTGAGCACCTTGAGGTCAGGGGCCAGGGCGCCGATGGCCACATCGAAACGCACCTGGTCATTGCCTTTGCCGGTGCAGCCGTGGGCCACCGCATCGGCGCCCACCTCGCGGGCGATCTCCACCAGGCGGCGGGCGATCAGGGGCCGGGCTAGGGCCGTGCTGAGCGGGTAGCGGCCCTCGTAGAGAGCGTTGGCACGGATTGCCGGGAAGGCGAATTCGGTGATGAAGGGCTCAATCAGATCACCCACGATCGACTGGCTGGCCCCTGAATCGAGCGCCTTCTGGCGGATCGGCTCCAATTCATCGCCCTGGCCCAGATCGGCGGCGAAGGTGATCACCTCCTCCACGCCCCACTCCTGCATCAGGTAAGGGATGCAGACGCTGGTGTCCACACCGCCGGAATAGGCCAGCACCGCCTTTTTCGCCCGACCCATCAACGCGTCTCCATGCGCTCAGTCGGACGATTCTCCCCTGTCATGGTTTGCAGCCCCCAGGCCACGCAGCAGCACCAAGGCCATCCCCGCCGGTGGCAGGAACACCAGCGCCAGGGCCAACCAGCCGGGCGCTGCAGGATGCTCCAGGGCCCAGGCCTGGTACAGCAGGGGCTGGCTCCAATGGCGACCCGACCACACCAGCAGGCCACTCAGCCCCAGGGCGCCCCCCCACAGCAGGGCGAGCTGCAGCAGCTTGCGTGACACGGCAACAGGCAAGGGACCCAGGGGCAATACAAGCCTCAGCTAAGGTGATGGATTGACACCCTGCAGCGCCGGGTAGCCCACCAGTTTCCGACAGGGCCCTCCCACAGGCGCTCTGCCCAAGGCCCGTCCGAACAGATCCATACATGAGCACCCTCAGCAACAGCCTCAGCAGCCTCGACGGCATCAACCCGTCGCTGACCCGCTACGGCCGCAGCGAACCCGCACCGGTGCTGCCCCTGCGCGAAGAGCCCGACCTGCTGAGCTGGCTCGAAACCAGCGGCCGCCTGGTGGCCGATGAGGAAACCGCCTCTGCCGACGTGAGCACCGTGGAAGAGGAAGAGCTCTCCGCGCTCATGGGCGAGAAGGAGGACTACAACGCCGCCGACGAGCAGACAGAAGAGGACTGGGAAGACTGATCCGACCTAAGGTCCGGCCGAACGCGCGACCCATCGGCCGCTCCCCTTGGCTTCTCCCGCACCGGTCCAGACGTCCACCCATCGGCCTCCTGGGCGGATCACCACGCTGATGGCCTCGATGCCCAGCAACAGTCGCCCCTTGGCGCTGCTGCTGGGCATCCTGCTGTTTGGCGTGGCCCTGGCCAGCGATGTACTCAGCCAGGCCCCCCAGCTCAGCGTGCCCCTGCTGGTGGCCGCCCTGGTGAGTGCGGGCCTGGGCCGCTGGGGCTACCCCAAACTGCGCAACCTCAAGCTGGGCCAGGTGATCCGCGCCGAGGGGCCCCAGGCCCACCTGAGCAAGGCCGGCACCCCCACCATGGGCGGCCTGCTGGCGGTACCGGTTGGCGTGATCGTGGGGGGACTGGTGAGCCCAAGCGACCCACGGCTCCTGGCCGTGGCGGCCATCACCTTGGCCACCATGGCCATCGGCGCCGTGGACGATTGGCGCAGCCTCACAAGGGGCCACAACACGGGCCTCAGCCCCCGTGGCAAGTTGCTGCTGCAAGCCCTGTCCGCCGGGATGTTCCTGGCCTGGGCGGCTTGGCAGCAGCTCCTGGGCGGCGCCCACCCCGGCGACATCGCGCTCCCCCTGGGCTGGGTGCTGCCCCTCGGCCTGTTGATCTGGCCCCTGGGCCTGTTCGTGTTCCTGGCGGAGAGCAACGCCACCAACCTCAGCGATGGCCTCGATGGCCTGGCGGCGGGCTGCGGCGCCATCGGGTTCAGCGGCCTGGGGCTGCAGCTGATGCTGCGCGGCCACGAGGGCGATCCCGCCATGGCCGGCTTCTGCGCAGCCATGGCCGGCACCTGGCTGGGCTTCCTGCTCTGGAACCGCCACAAGGCGCGGATGTTCATGGGCGACACGGGCTCGCTCGCCATGGGGGCCTCCCTGGCAGGCGTGAGCCTGCTCAGCAACAGCCTCTGGCCCCTGCTGCTCATGGGTGGAGTGTTCCTGGCCGAATCGCTCTCCGTGATCGTGCAGGTGTGGGTGTTCAAAGCCACCAAGGGCCCGGACGGCGTGGGCCGGCGCGTGCTGCGCATGGCCCCGCTACATCACCACTTCGAACTGGGGGGCGCGAGCGAACAGCAGGTGGTGGTGGGCTTCTGGGCCCTCAGCTTGCTACTGGTAGTGGTGGGACTGGTGCTGCTGCCCTGAGATGGCCTACTTCACCTGGAAGGAAACGGGCCTCACGGCCGACTGCGCCAGCCTCGAGGCCATGGCCGCGCGCTTTGAGGAGGCGGCAGCCCTGATGCGGCGCATGGCGGCCGAGGGCTTCGCCCTGGAGCGCCACAGCGACGGCCAACACATCACCCACGGCGATGCCGAGGTGTTCGAGGCCTACGGGTTCATCGATGAGGAATCACCGGTGCGCCAACTCACCCTGATCGATCAACCCGGCTTACGCAGGTAACCCACCACCCACACCACCACGAAGGCCAGGGAGGAGAGGCCCAGATAGATCAACGACCACTTCTGCAAGGTGGCGATATCCCAGCCGTTGAGCAGCCCATTGGCGGCATCGCCCGCCGTGGAGAAGGCCAGCACTGAGGGAAACGGCACGGGGGTGATCGGCGGGGCAGGATCAGGGGAGTATCTCGCCTCCGCGCTCCGGCCATGGCTCCACGCCCCTTCCCCTGCACCCTGATGCTCCTGGGCAGCGGCGAACTGGGCAAGGAAGTGGCCATCGCCGCCCAGCGGCTTGGCTGCCGCGTCATCGCGGTGGATCGCTATGCCGGGGCACCCGCCATGCAGGTGGCCGACGTGGCCGAGGTGATCGCCATGACGGATCCCGAAGCCCTCAAGGCGGTGGTGCGGCAGCACCGCCCCACTGTGGTGATCCCGGAGATTGAAGCCCTAGCCGTGGATGCCCTGGCAGATCTCGAGGGGGAGGGCCTCACCGTGATCCCCACCGCCCGGGCCACGGCGGTGACCATGAACCGCGACCGCATCCGCGACCTGGCCGCGAGCGAACTGGGCCTGCGCACGGCCCGCTACGCCTATGCCAGCAGCGCCGAGGAGCTAGCCGCCGCGGCCGTTCCCCTGGGCTGGCCCGTGGTGGTGAAACCAGTGATGAGCTCCTCGGGCAAGGGCCAATCCGTGGTGGAGGGCCCCGCTGAGATCAACGCCGCCTGGGAGGCAGCCATGGCCGGTGCCCGCGGCAGTGGCGCCCGGGTGATCGTGGAAGAATTCCTGCGCTTTGAGCAGGAGATCACCCTGCTCACGGTGAAGCAGTGGGCCGGAGCCACCCTCTTCTGTCCGCCCATCGGCCACATCCAGGAGCGGGGGGATTACCAGTGCAGCTGGCAGCCCGCCCACCTGGAGTGGGACCAGCTGGCAGCCGCCCAGGCCATGGCCCGTGCCGTGACCGACAACCTGGGCGGTGCCGGCCTGTTCGGCGTGGAGTTCTTTGTGTGCGCCACCGCCGCTGGCGGCAGCGAGGTGGTGTTTTCCGAGCTATCGCCCAGGCCCCACGACACCGGGCTGGTGACCCTGGTGGGGCAGAACCTCAGCGAATTCGAGCTGCATCTGCGCGCGGTGCTGGGGCTGCCGATTCCCGAAATCCGCTCCACGGGCCCTGCCGCCAGCCGCGTGATTCTGGCGGAGCACGCCAGTGAGAGCGTGCACTTCGAGGGCCTGGAGCAGGCCCTGGCCGAGGCCGATGTGGAAGTACTGCTCTTTGGCAAGCCCGATGCCCGCCCAAACCGGCGCATGGGTGTGGCCCTGGCCAGTGGCGCCGACCTGGATGACGCCCGCAGCCGGGCTGATCGTGCCGCCGCCGCGATCACAGTGCGCTGAATCGGTTGCCAGAGAGGCCCAAACGCCTCTGGTGCTGATGGGTTTCGAACCGTATGGTGCGCCCATAGAAACCAGCCATGTCCCAAGCCCAGCCGAACCGCAGCCCCAGCCGCCCCCGCCGCGATCGGCGGCAGGGCCGCACCGCCGCGACGGTGACGGATCTGGAAACCCGCCGCCAGAGGGAGCGCGCCAAGCCACGCAAGGCCCAGCGCCCCCCCAGACGCAGCGGCCTCGGCCGCCTGCCCCTATTCCTGGCCGGCATAGGGCTGGGCTATGGCCTGAGCGGCCCGCTACCCCAGCTGGCGAAGGTGGCCCTGGGGGCCCTGCCCCATCCCGGCGGCGTGCTCACCTCCCTGGTGACACCGGCCGGCATGGGCAATCGCCGGATCGTGGTGATGGGCACGGACAACGTGTCCACCAACACCGACGTGATGTTCACCGTGCAGCTCAAGGACGGCCGCACCGAACTCACCCAGATTCCACGCGACACCTTCATCGAGTCCAACAAGTACGGCGTGATGAAGGCCAATGCGCTCTACAGCAGCGGCGATGTGGCGATGGTGAAGCAGGAGCTCACCAGGCTGATCGCGGCACCGGTTGATCGCTATCTGCTAGTGAATCTGCAGGCGGTGCAGCGGCTGGCCAATGCCCTGGGCGGGGTGGAGGTGGACGTGCCCAAGCGCATGTACTACGTGGACAACAGCCAGGGCCTCTACATCGACCTCTACCCCGGCCGCCAGCTGCTCAAAGGCCAGGAGCTCGAGGGCTTCCTGCGCTTCCGCCACGATGAACTGGGGGATATCGGCCGAATGGAACGCCAGAAGCTGGTGCTGGCGGAGGTCTTCCGCAAACTGGCGAACCCCGCCATGGTGACCCGCATCCCCGAGCTGCTGAAGATCGCCGGCAGCGACATCCGCACCGACCTCTCACCCGTGGACATGGGCACCCTGCTGAGCGCTATGGGCACCACCAAGCTCACCTCCAGCCGTCTCTCGGGAACGCCCTACTGGCACGACGACATCAGCTACTGGATGCCGGACCTGAACCCCAATCACGCGTCCTACAAGAGCCAGGAACCGCCGATCTGAGCTCAGCCTCGAACGGCGCCGGAGCGCTGTAGAAATCGGAAGTGATCCAGCCCCTCCAGAACGCCCCAGGCCTGGGAACTGGACGAGACAAACAGTGTGCGGCGGCGGTGCAGCCCCCGCGGAGAGCGTTGGCGTTCACCGATCACCACACCCAGGGGCTGGCCCCGCAGCAGGGCCTCATCCCCCTGGGAGGCCACCACCAGAACGCGCTCCAGGGGCAGGGCCCAGCGCAGGGCCAGATGGCGGATGGCCTCCGCCCTTGAGGCCCGCAGCGGCAGCACATCCAGATACCAGTGGCGGAACAGATGGGGCCGCGCATCCAGGCGGCGATGGCGCAGCTTCTGGCGCACCATCTCCAGCACGCCCTCCGGCGGAGGCTGCAGCAGATAGCTCACTTTGTAGGGGCCCTGATTCGCCTCAGGCTGGAGGCAGAGCCGCGGCTCCAACTCCCGAAGCACCTGTTCCACGCCCTGGCGACACCAGCCGCGGGCGATCTGCTCCTGCCAGGCGTAGTCCAGTTCACCGGCAGAGCCATAGCGAATTTCCGTACCGGCCTGCACGATCCACACCTGGGGGTCGCGCAGCTGCAGATCGGCATAGCGCAACTGGGCCGCCTTGAAACTGCGGCCACTGAGGATGCCAACCCCACTGGCGGGATCCGCCGATAAACGCTGGCGCAATTGCTCCAGGCCTGCGGCATCGGGGGTCTCCAGGCAGCCATCCAGATCCAGCATCACCAGCCGCTCGGCCCGTGGCAGCGTCAGCGGTTGGGCGCTCACCTGGGGCAACAGATGCTGCGTGGCCTCTCGGCAGCGGCGGGTGGCATGGCCCAGGTAGCGATACACATGGGCATCCCAGCTGAAGCTGCGGCTCACCGCCTCGATGCCGTTGTCACGCCAGCGGCGCCATTGCTGTGGATCGGACCCCGCCGTTTCCAGGGCCTCCTGCAGGTGATCGAGATCCGTGACATCCACCAGCAAGCCATTGCCGCAGCGCTGAAGGATGTCGCGAGGGCCGCCGTCGTCGGTGGCCACCAGCGGCAGGCCACTGGCCGCGGCCTCCAGCAGCGTGAGTCCGAAAGGCTCGGTGAGGGCGGGATTCACGAACACACCCTGGCGACGGGCCGCCCAGCGGTACACCGCGGGAATCTGCTCACCGCGGTGCTGCTTCGGATAGGCCACCTGGCCGTAGAGATCGAAGCGATCCACCAGTTCAAACACCTGCTGGAACAGATCCCGCTGCTGCTTCTCCATCTGGCGCGGGTCGTGGCGGCAGCCCAGCACCAACACCAGGTTGTGGCGTTGCCGCAGCAGGGCCGAACGGCCATAGGCCTCCAACAGCGCAGGAATGTTCTTGCGGCGCTCGGCCCGGCAGATGGCCAGCAAAGGAGGCAGTGCGGGGTCCCGCAAGAAGGGCGCGATCAGCCCTTGCACCTCCCGGTCTTCGGCCTCCAGCCAGTGGGAGTGAAAGCGGCGGGCATCCACCCCAGGCGGCACCACCTCGGCTAGGTCCGGGCAGAAGTGGTCGTAGCGAGCATACTGATACTCCGCCTCTTGGCGGGTGCTGGTCACCACCAGAGAGCTCTGGGCCAGGGCCCGCTCCTCGGCCTCCATGCGCTGACCGATGGCGTACTGCTGCTCGATCTGATCGTGGGCCATGCCACCGGCCAGCAGGCGGCGCTGTTTCTCACGGCCGAGGGAATGGCCGGTAAACACCAGGGGAATCCCGAGCCGCTGACTCACCAGCGCCCCCACATAGCCGGCGTCGGCGTAGTGGGCATGGATCCAGTCGGGACACCGTGGCTGCGCGGTGATGTGGGCGGTGAGAGCATCGGCCAGCTCGTCGAGATGGGGCCAAAGCTGCTCCTTGCGGAGGTAGCGGCGGGGGCCGCAGGGGAAACGCAGGATGGCGGCGTTGGGGCCCAAAGACTCACGAGCCTGGCCATAGTCGGGCGCGACCCGCCTGTCGTGAATCTGGCGCGTCACCACCTCCACCCGATCCACCTCGGGGCGAGCCGCCAGGCTGCGCACCAGTTCATGCACGTAGGTGGTCTGACCGCCGGTATCGGCATCCCGGCCCAGTTCCAGGTCTTGGCTGCGAAACAGGCCGTGGAGATGCAGATGCAGCAGGTAAAGCCCCACCAGTCGCCATCGGAGTTACCTCAGGCTTAGGCAGAGTTCAAGGGGCTGAAGGCAAATCCACAGAAAGACCTTCCAAAGTGGCGCCCCCCGCCCTAGCGGGACGTGGCCTGGGCGGAGGGCACATCCACCAACACCATGTCGGCACTGCCCCAACCGCTGGGGGGGAGCAGGCTGGGGGCCCCCGCGGCCGGCGCCACCTGGGCACCGGCGGCATAGGCACCGTTCACCCAGGCCAGGATCAGCGGCGAGAGTGGTGCAGCGGCCTGCTTGGCAGGGGCCCGCAGGTTGAAATGGTCGCCGCCCTTGGCCAGCACCAGCCGGTGGCCGGCCGGGGAGGTGGAGGCAAAGGGAACCAGCGCCTCGGGATCGGGGGGGACCACCCAATCGCGGCTGCCGCTCACCAACAGGGTGCGGGCCTGCAGAGCCGAAGCGGCCGCCGGATCGAATAACAAACCTATCGGCGGGCTGACCGCCACCACGGCCTTCACCCGAGGATCACTCACCGCGGCCTGATCCACGGACGATTCAAACGTGCACTGCAGCAGCCAGCTGAAGGTGCGATCGGGATCGTTCACGTCAGGACAGCGTTGCCGCAGCCTGGCCGCGGTGGCCCTGCCCCCCGCCAGCTGCAGGGCCGTGATCGCCCCCCAGGAATGGCCTACCACCACCACGGACTCAGCGCTGACCCCATTGAGGCCCTGCAGGCGATTGGCCTGAACGGCGTCCAACACTGCCGTGACATCCAGGGGGCGCAGGCGCAGCTCCGAAGGACTTGGCGGCGGCACCTCGCCACTCAACATGGCGTGCTGCTGGTCCTTGTCGCTGCCAGGGTGCAAGGGCAACGCCACTGTGTAACCGCGGCTGGCCAGGTGGTTGGCCCAGCCCTCAAAACTCTCGGGGCCATCCCAGAGCCCATGGGAAATCACCACCAGGCGCCCATTGGCCTGGGTCGTGGGCTGGATCAACACCAGCTGCAGGGGCTCAGGGCGATGGGCCACGGGCAGGCTGAGCTGACCCCGCTGCACCGCCAGGGAGCCAACGCCGCTCAAGCCAGCATCACTGCTGGCAGCCGGCAGGCTGTTCACCAGCTGCTCGGTGCGCTGCCGCTGGCGGGCATTGCGATTCATCAGAAACACAATCCGGGCCAGGTCCACCCGGGCGGTGTCACCGGGGAGGGCCTGCAGCAGGGACAACAGGGTCACCTGCCCGCCCACAGCCGATTTGTTGATGGCAGCCGACAACTGGGGCACCGTGAGGGTCTTGGTGGGCAATCCCTCCAGCGCACCCATGGAGGAGAGCACGATCAACGACTGATTGACCAGCGGAGAATCCGTGGCTTGATCGAAGACACCGCCGCTGATGGGCAGCGGGGTTTTGAACGCCTGGATCAGGCCCCGACCGATCACCCCATCCGTGGCCCGATCCAGTTCCGCCAGATCGCTGTTGCCATTGAGAAGGGCCTGGGGATCAGCCAGCTCACTCACCTTCAGGTTGAAGCTCTCGTCCACAAACGGGAAGCGGATCTGCACCTGCTCAACAGCTCCCACCGGCAGGGCACCAGCGGTGACAGCCATGGCGGTGGCGGTGCAAAACAGGGAACGGAAGGGCATCAACACACCAGGGCGATACGGCCCATGGTGGCTCAAACCTTGCCCACCAGCTTCTGGCGCAGGGTCTTGATCTTGTCCCGCAGGTTGGCCGCCTCCTCGAATTCCAGGTTCTTGGCGGCGGTTTTCATCTTCTCCTCGAGCTGCTGAATCAACTCCGGCAGCGAATCGAGTGGCACTTCGTTGTGCTCGGCCTGCTCGGTGGCCTGCTCCAGCTGCTCGTCGCTGAGCCGGCGCGACACTTCCAGAAAAGCCAGGATCGAGTTGCCCACCCGCTTGCCCGCCGGGGTGGGCGTGATGCCGTGCTTCTGGTTGTAGGCGTGCTGGATAGCGCGGCGGCGCTCAGTTTCCGAGATCGCCTTGGCCATGGAATCGGTGAGGTTATCGGCATAGAGCAGGGCCACACCCTCGATGTGGCGGGCGGCCCGACCGATGGTCTGGATCAGAGAGCGCTCCGCCCGCAGGAACCCTTCCTTATCGGCATCAAGGATCGCCACCAGCGACACCTCCGGCAGGTCGAGGCCTTCGCGCAGCAGGTTCACGCCCACCAGCACGTCATATTCGCCGTTTCGGAGGTCCTGGATGATCTCAATCCGCTCGATCGAGTGAATTTCCGAGTGCAAATAGCGCACCCGCACCCCGTTCTCGGCCAGGTAGTCGGTGAGGTCCTCGGCCATACGCTTGGTGAGGGTGGTCACCAGCACCCGCTCGCGTTTCTCAGCCCGTATGCGGATCTCCCCGAGCAGGTCGTCCACCTGGCCATCGGTGGGGCGCACTTCCACGATCGGATCGAGCACGCCGGTGGGGCGGATCACCTGCTCCACCACCTGGCCAGTGCTCTGCGCCAACTCCCAGGAGCCCGGCGTGGCGCTCACGAAAATCGTCTGCTGAGCCTTCTCCCAGAACTCCTCGCCCTTGAGCGGACGATTATCAGCCGCACTCGGCAGCCGGAAGCCGTGTTCGATCAACACCTGCTTGCGGCTCTGATCGCCGTTGTACATGGCCTGGAGCTGCGAGCAGGTCACGTGGCTCTCGTCCACCACCAGCAGCCAGTCCTTGGGGAAGTAGTCGATCAGGCACTCGGGAGGTGTGCCGGCGGGCCGGCCGGCCAGGTGCCGGGCGTAGTTCTCCACGCCGTTGCAGTAGCCCACCTGCTCGAGCATCTCGATGTCGTAGGTGGTGCGCTGCTCCAGGCGCTGGGCCTCCAGCAGGCGGCCCTGACCGTTAAGCAGATCCAGGCGCTCCCTGAGCTCGGCACGAATGGCCTGAATGGCATCGGCCAGCCGCTCCTTCGGGGTCACGAAGTGCTTGGCCGGGTAGATGTTGATGGTGTCAAGGCTTTGCAGAATCTCACCGGTGGTGGGATCCACGTAGCGGATGGCCTCCACCTCGTCACCGAACAGCTCAATGCGCACCAGCCGATCTTCGTAGGCCGGGCCGATCTCCAGCACATCGCCGCGCACGCGGAACCGGCCGCGGGAGATCTCCAGATCGTTGCGGGAATACTGGTTGTTCACCAGGTCCCTCAGGGAGCCCCGCAGGTTGAGGGTGTCACCCACCTGGAATTTCACCGCCGCTTTGAGGTATTCCGAGGGAATCCCCAAGCCATAGATGCAGCTGATCGAGGCCACAACGATCACATCGCGCCGCTCGAACAGGGAGCGGGTCGCGGAGTGTCGCAGCATGTCGATCTCTTCATTGATCGACGCCGTCTTGGCGATGTAGGTGTCCGAGACGGGCACATACGCCTCGGGCTGGTAATAATCGTAGTAGCTGATGAAGTACTCAACGGCGTTGTTCGGGAAGAACTCCCGCAGCTCGTTGCAGAGCTGGGCCGCCAAGGTCTTGTTGTGGGCCAGCACCAAGGCGGGTCGCCCGGTTTGGGCAATCACGTTGGCGATGGTGAAGGTCTTGCCGGTGCCGGTGGCCCCCAGCAGGGTCTGATAGCGCTCGCCCCCCTCCACGCCCTGCACCAGCCCAGCGATGGCCGTGGGCTGGTCGCCCTTGGGCTGATAGGGGGCGTGGAGCTGGAAAGGAACCATGCCCCCATTCTCGGGGGCCGCCGGAGTCGCTGTGACTCCGGCGGCCCGAACTCAGGCCAGGGGGGCTGCCGTGACCAGCGCTGCCGCCCGCGTGAAGTCAACGTCGAGGCCGAGCAGCCGCAGGATGATCGCCGAGAGCACGGCATACACCACGCCGCCAAGAATCGCGCTCACCACACCGTTCTTGAGCCGGAACCCCTGGATCAGCCAGGCCGCCAGGCCAAACAGCACCACCGTGATGATCCAGTTGAACAGCAGGCTCACCGGGCTGATCAGGCCACCAAGACTGGTGATAGCCCACACAGGGCCCAGCACCAACTTCAACGGCCAGATCAGCACCGTACCCAGCAAGCCGATGACCACGGCAGACAGCAGGGCGATCGGGAAGCTGCTCACCTCAACACCGAGGGGGAGCCAGGCCACGATCAACAGCACAATGGCCCGAATCGGCCACTGCAGGAGCCACAGCAGAGAACCCATGAGAGACGGGCAGGGATCAGCCCCCGCAACGTAGTCATGGGTTCACGCCGCTACCACGGCCAGTGGCGTCAAACGGCAATCGTTGCGCCGATCGGCAGGGCTTCCCGCAGGCTGCGCACCACCGCCAGCATGGCGAGCTCGTCGTTGAGACGATTGACGGCGGAACCCACCCCCACGCCGGCGGCACCGGCGGCGATGGCCATGGGCAGGGTGACCGCCGACAGCCCCGAGGCGCACAACACAGGCAGGGCCACGGCGCGACTGATGACGTGGGCAGCGGCCAGGGTGGGCGCGGCCTTCTCGATCAGGCCCAGGCTGCCGGGGCTGAAGGGCTTGGCGCTGGTGCCACCTTCGGTCTGGATGATGTCAGCACCGGCGGCTTGGAGATCCACCGCCAGTTGCTCCTGCTGGTCGAGGGGCAGCACGTGGGGCACGGTGACGCTCAGCGCCACCTCGGGCAGCAGCTCGCGGGTGCGGCGGGTGAGCTCGAGCACTTCCGCGGCATCAAAGATGCGGCCGAGGGGGTAGAAGGCGTCGTAGTTGCCGATCTCCACCATGGCGGCGCCGGCGGCCACCGCTGCGGGGAACAGCTCAGGATCCACCGCCGACACGCAGATGGGCAGGCCACTGACGGAGGCGGCCAGTGCCACCAAGACAGGATCACAGGCCACATCGATCACATCCGCGCCGCCAAGTCCTGCCGCGCGGCTGATGCGCTCCACCGAAGCGGCGTCAAAGTTGGTGAGGCCCGCGATCACCTTGAGCAGACGGCGCGACACCAGCGCCTGCTGCAGCTGGGTGGGCAGACGGTGGAGGCGGGACATCGGCTCATGACACATATGAACCCCATTCTCCCATCCGAGCCCCCGGCCGCCCATGCGCCCCGGCCACCCTGGAGCCCCCTGCATGCGCGGCTGCACCAGCTGCTGCTGCACAACCCCGCGCTGCTGCCTCCGAGCTGTCCGCTACTACTGGCCGTGTCCGGCGGCCAGGACTCCATGGCCATGGCCCGACTCCTCCTGGACCTGCAGCGACTCCATCACTGGCGCCTGCACCTGTGGCATGGCAACCACGGCTGGAGGCCGGAGGCCGGCAAGCAGGCCCGAGAGCTGCAGGCGTGGGCCCTTGAGCAGGGCCTGCCGATCAGCCTGGACCAGGCCGACCTCGCCATCCCTCAGACGGAAGCCGCTGGCCGCCACTGGCGCTACGCCCGCCTAGAGGCCCTGGCCCTGCAGATCGGCTGCCGCCACGTGCTCACCGGCCACACCGCCAGCGACCGCAGCGAAACCCTGCTGTTGCAGCTGGCCCGCGGCAGCCACGCCGCCGGGCTGGGCAGCTTGCGGCGGCAACGGCCCCTGAGCGCAGACTCGACAATCACCCTGGTGCGGCCCCTGTTGGACCTCAGCCGGGCCGACACGCTGGCCATCTGCGAGCGCTGGGGCCTGCCCCTCTGGACAGATCCCAGCAATGCCAATCCGCGCTTCAGTCGCAACCGGGTGCGGGCGGAGGTGTTGCCGGTGCTGGAAGCCCTGCACCCCGGCGCCAGCCAACGCATCAGCGCCCTGAGCGAACGGCTGGCCGCGGAACAGGACGCCAGCGACGACCTCACGGACCTCGGCCTCCGGGCCTTGACCCCAACCAACCCAGGCACCGCAGACCGCCTCGACCGTCGCGCCCTGATGGCCCTGCATCCAGCCAACCAGCGCCGCTTGCTGCATCGCTGGCTGGAGCAGCACAGCGGGCACACCCTCGCCGCACGGCCACTGGAGGCCCTGCTGCTGCAGTTAGCCCCCACGCGGGGCTCAGGGTTCTGGGCCCTGCCCGAGGGCCAGACACTGCACTGGGACCGCCACCAGCTGTGGTTGAGCCATCCCAGCTCTAAACAGGGGCTGCAGAACCACCAGCCACCCCAGCCGGCTCCATGAGTAGCCCCCAGGATCAGGCGTACATCAACATCGAGCGGGCCTACGGCGAAGGGAAGTTCAGCGAGGCCCTCCGCCAGGCCGAGGCCCTACTGCCCCTACTCCCCACCGACCGGGCGGACGGGCTGACCGAGCGGCTCCAGCTACTGATGGGCCACATCCATCTCTATGGGCTGGGGGCCCCTGAGCGGGCCGCCGACCACTACCAGACCGTTCACGCCGCCACTGCCGACCCGGCCTACCGCCAACTGGCCCAGCAGGGCCTGGTGCTCTGCCAGAACGCTCCAACTGCCGAGCCAGCAGCAATGGCCGAGCCCATACCGGCAGCCGCTGCCCCAGCCATGCCCTGGCTGGAGCAACTCCAAGCACCAGGTGCCACCGCAGAGCCCGTTCAGCCCCACAACCCGGATGCCGCGACTGCGGCCAGTCCATGGCTGGAGCAACCGCGCCAGGCACCGAAGGCCGCTGCACCGGAACCCGTGGCTCCGCTCCCAGCCCCAAGCGCCGAGCCCTCTGAACCGTCTGAACCCAGTGAGCCGGCCGAGGAGCCGCCAGCAGAAAGCCCCCTGGCCTTCGATCCCGCCGAGGAGGCGGCACTGGCCAAGGGGCTCCTGAAGGTGGTGCTGCGCTAGCTCAGCTTGCGGCCGTGGAGCGGCGGCGGCGGGTGCGGTTGGCGGGCATCTCCGGCTCTTCCAGCCGGGCAGGGGCTGCCTCCACCGGAGCGGCAACAGCCGCCGACGCTGGTGCCGGGGCACCCACCGCAGCCAGCTCCCGCTGGGGTTGCGGGGCACGCTCGGACCGCTCGCGGTTGCCATCACGGCGGCCGCGGGGAGCCGGACGGCTGTCGGGCTCCGCATCGGCACGGCCCTTGTAGGCGGGGGTGCCACCGGGGGCGGGCTGCACCAGGCAGATGATCAGGGGCTCCACCTGCAGTTCGCGGCGCAGGCGGCGTTGCAGGCCCACCTCGATCTCCCGCTGGACGCCCATCCAGTCCACATCGGGGGCCTTGCCGCCGCTGTTGCGCGACAGCTGCTGCCAGCGGTTTTCAAGCACCCAGGTGATCTCACGTTCAGCCCAGAGGCTCATCTTGCGCGGATCGGCGGCGGTGACAACACCGCGCAGGTTCACCCGAGGCGGCGCGGCCATCACACCATCGGTGCTCACCACTGCCAGCAGGGTGATCACGCCATCTTCCGCCAGCTGCTGGCGCTCCTTGAGCACCCGGGCATCCACGATGCCGTTGCGGGAAGCATCCAGCAGTTCGATGCCCGCCTTCACCGGATCGCCCTTGCTGATCGAATCGGCGGTCAGCTGCACAACGTCGCCGTTGTCGATGATCAGGGTGTTCTCCACGGGGATCCCCATGGAGTGGCCCGTCTTGGCGTGGGCCACAAGCATGCGGTGCTCACCGTGCACGGGCACGAAGAACTTGGGCCTGGTGAGGGCCAGCATCAGCTTCTGGTCTTCCTGGAAGCCGTGGCCGGACACGTGGATGCCCTCGCCCTTGCCGTACACCACCTTCGCCCCGAGCATCATCAGCCGGTCGATGGTGTTCACCACCGAGATGGTGTTACCGGGGATCGGGCTAGCCGAGAAAATGATGGTGTCGGTGCTCTTCACCTGCACCTGGGGGTGCTCGCCGCGGGAGATGCGGCTCAGGGCGGCCAGCGGCTCACCCTGGCTGCCGGTCATCAGCAACAGGGTTTCACGGTCAGGCAGATCCCGGATCTGCTTGATCGGCACGAACAGATCATCGGGGGCGCGCATATAGCCCAACTCTCGGGCCTTAGCGATCACGTTCAGCATGGAGCGGCCCAGCAGGCCCACCTTGCGGCCGTTCTTGAGGGCCAGCTCAAGAATCATCGCCACCCGGTGAATCGAGCTCGCGAAGGTGGTAATGATCACCCGGCCTTCCGCCTGGGAGATGTGGCGATCCAGGCAGGGGAACACCGAGCGCTCGGGGGGGCAGAAGCCCGGCACTTCAGCGTTGGTGGAATCGCTGAACAGACACAACACTCCCTTCTCGCCGTAGTGGGCCAGACGGGCCATGTCGAAGGTTTCGCCATCCACGGGCGTGTGGTCGAACTTGAAGTCGCCGGTGAAGATCACCGTGCCCACGGGGGTGGTGATGGCCAGCGAGAAGCTGTCGGCCATCGAGTGGGTGTTGCGGATGAACTCCACCGAGAAGTGCTGGCCCACCTTCACCACGTCGCGGGGGGCGACAGTTTCGAGGATGGTGCGATCCATCACACCGGCCTCCTCCATCTTTCCGGTGAGCATGGCCAGCGCCAGGCGCGGGCCGTGAATCACGGGGATGTTGAAGTTCTTGAGGTGGTGGGCAATGCCACCGATGTGATCTTCGTGACCGTGGGTCACGATCATCCCGCGGATGCGCTTCTGGTTTTCCTTGAGATAGCTGGTGTCCGGCATCACCACGTTGACGCCGTGCATGCCATCGCTGGGGAAAGCCAGGCCGGCATCCACCAGCATGATGTCGTCGCCGTACTCGAACACGCAGGTGTTCTTGCCGATCTCATGCAGACCGCCGAGGGGAATCACCCGCAGGTGGGGCTGCTTGGGAGCAGCGCCAGCCTGAGCTGCTGTGGAGCCGTTGCGGGTGATGGGGTGGGTTGTCATTCAGAAAAGAGGTGCCGGCCAGGCCGGCAAAACAACGGAGATGTGACTGAAACGAAGCCTCAGGGCCGCTCGGCGGCGGAGGCGGTGGGCCTTGGCGTCAGGTAGGACGCAGGGCTGCCAGGACGGAAGTGAGTCGGTCGCGCACGTCGTTTGAAGCGGGAACAAGGGGAAGTCGGGGGGCACCCACGGGCCAGCCGCTGAGCTCCAGGGCGGCTTTCACGGGGATGGGATTGGTGGTGCAGAACAGGGCCTTGCACAGCGGCAGCAACTGCTCGTGCACGGCCAGGGCGGAGGCCAGATCGCCGGCCAGGAAAGCCCGCACCATGGCCTGGATCTGATCGCCGGCCACATGGCTGGCCACACTCACCACGCCCACGGCACCCACGGCCAGCATCGGCAGGGTGAGCCCATCGTCGCCGCTGTAAATGGCCAGGCGCTCACCGCAGGAAGCCCGCAGCTGGCTCACCTCCTCGGTGGTACCGCTGGCGGCCTTGAAGCTCACCACATTGGGCAGATCCATCAGCCGCGCGGTGGTGTCCGCCGACAGGCTGCAGCCGGTTCGGCCGGGAATGTTGTAGAGCATGAGCGGCAGCTGGGGCGCCGCGGCAGCCACGGCCCGGAAATGGGCCACCAAACCCTCCTGGGGAGGCTTGTTGTAGTAGGGCACCACCACCAAGGCCCCGTCGGCGCCGAGGGCGGCAGCCTCGGCAATGGCCTCCACCGCCTCTGCCGTGCAGTTACTGCCGGTTCCAGCCAGCAACTGCGCGCGGTTGCCCACCGCAGCCTTCACGGCCGAGAACAGCTGATGCTGTTCATGCCAGCTGAGGGTGGGCGATTCACCGGTGGTGCCGCACAGCACCAGGCCATCGGAGCCGTGATCCACCAGATGGCTGGCCAACCGCGCGGCCAGGGGGAGGTCCACGGAGCCATCAGGGGCGAAGGGGGTCACCATGGCGGTGAGTACCCGGCCAAAGGGGGCTGGGGACAAAGACCCGGGGCTGAGGGGGCTGCTGGTCATGCGGTGATCCCCGAAACAGGTGTAGCCGGCACCTGGACTGGATCCAGAAGCAGTTCGGCAATCTGAATGGCGTTGAGGGCTGCGCCCTTCCGGATCTGATCACCGCAGAGCCAGAGCTCGAGGGCATTCGGCTCGCTCAGGTCCTGGCGGATCCGTCCCACCGCCACCGGATCCCGGCCGGTCACATCGGTGGGCATAGGGAAGCGATTGGCATCAAAGTCCTCGATCAACTCCACACCAGGGGCCCGGGCAAGCAAATCCCGGGCCTCATCCACGGGGAAGGGCTCCGTGAACTCGATGTTGAGGGCTTCGGAGTGGGCCCGCAGCACCGGCACTCGCACGCAGGTGGCCGACACGCGCAGATCGGGCAACCCCATGATCTTGCGGGTCTCATGCAGCATCTTCAGCTCCTCCTCGCAGTAGCCGCTGTCCTGCAGGGGGGAGTTGTGCAGGAACAGGTTGAAGGCCAGGGAGTGGGGCAACACGCTGCTTTGGGGGGTACCGCCATCCAGCACCGCCTGGCTGAGCTGACGTAGCTCCTCCATGGCCCGGGCACCGGCACCGCTGGCGCTCTGATACGTGCTCACCACCACCCGGCGCAGGGGGCGCCGAGCCGCCAGGGGCGCCAGGGCCAGGGTCATCAGGATGGTGGTGCAGTTGGGGTTGGCGATCACGCCGTTGTGGCTGAAGGCCGCCTCGGGATTCACCTCCGGCACCACGAGGGGCACCGAGGCATCCATGCGGAAGGCGCTGGAGTTGTCGATCACCACAGCCCCAGCGGACGCGGCCACGGGTGCCCACTGCTTCGACACCGAGCCGCCGGCGGACGCCAGCACCACATCCACGCCCGCAAAGGCCTCGGCGCTCACCGGCTGGATTGTGAGGGTCTGGCCGTTCCACTCCAGGGTCTGACCGGCGGAGCGGGGCGAGGCCAACAGCACCAGCTCACCCACTGGGAACTGACGCTCAGCCAGCAACGCCAGCAGTTCCTGGCCAACGGCGCCGGTGGCGCCGAGAACGGCCACCTTGAGGGGGCGCTGGGGCAGGGAATGGGGAGATGCGGTGGTCAACGGGAGCAGGGAGAGATGAACGAAAGAGGGGAAAATCCGGAGAGTCCGGCTTAGATCAGGTGTGCTGCTGAAGAGCCTGGCTGGCAAAGGCCTGCCATCGAGACCATGACCGCAGAACCGTGAAGGCCAAAGCAGAGACCTGAGGGATCAGCAGAGAACTGACAGCAAACCGTTCAGAACGGTGAGGCGATGGAGAAAGGCTGTCCGGTGATCGTGAAAAGAGCTGGCGTGAATGGAAAAGCTGTAGGGGTCGACGAGAGGGAGAGCTATCGCGCGCTGACGCTTCGGGGAAACGCAGCTGGTCTCGTGGTTCTTGGTGACAACAATACGCACCCATCACGGTCCTGACGAGGGGCCGTTGGAGCTCGTCACAGGTGACTTCATAGGATCGTGGGCTGCCTCGCCGATTCGGTTCGGCCATACCCCGCCTTCCCGTTCCATGAGCCCTGCCGCCAGCCCTGCCGCACCGACCGCCAAGACCGGAGCCGACCTCAAGGTCAGCACCAGCCCCCGTCCCGGCAGCCGCATGGCGGTGGAGATCTCGGTGCCCGCCGGCCGCACCCAGACCAGCCATGACGCGGCAGTGGAGAAGCTGAGCCGCAGCATCAAGTTGCCCGGCTTCCGTAAGGGCAAGGTGCCCCGGGCGGTGCTGCTGCAACAGATCGGCCCGGTGCGCATCCGTGCAACCGCCCTCGAAGACCTGGTGGACAGCGTGTTCCGCGATGCCCTCAAGCAGGCCGAGATTCCCGCCATCGGCCAGCCCGCCCTGGATGGCGGCTTCGAATCCTTGCTGGAGCGCTTTGAACCCGGCCAAGAGCTGAACCTCACCCTGGAAATGGACGTGGAGCCCACGCCCAGCCTCAAGAGCACCAAGGGGCTCAAGGCGGAGGCCGTGAAGGTGGAGTTCGATGCCGCCCGCGTGGATGAGCTGATCGACCAATCCCGTCGCCAGATGGCCACCCTCGTGCCCGTGGACGGCCGGGCCGCCGCAGAAGGCGACGTGGCAGTGATCGGCTTCCAGGGCACCTTTGTGGATACCGGCGAAGCCATCAGCGGCGGCAGCGCCGACGCCATGGAAGTCGAACTGGAGGACGGCCGCATGATCCCCGGCTTCGTGGAAGGGATCCTCGGCATGAAGCCGGGTGACTCCAAAACCGTGGCCTGCCAGTTCCCCGAGGAGTACCCCCAGGAGGACGCTGCCGGCCGCAAGGCGAGCTTCGAAATCAGCCTGACGGAACTGAAAGCTCGCGAACTGCCTGCCCTGGATGACGCGTTTGCCCAGCAGGCCAGCGACAAGCAGACCCTGGCGGAGCTGCGGGACGATCTGGAGGCCCGACTGAAGGATGAGGCCGAGCGCCGCAACAGCTCCAACCGCCACGACGCCCTGCTGGCTGCCCTGGTGGAGCAACTGGAGGTGGAACTACCCGAAACCCTCGTACAGGAGGAAATCATGTCGCTGCTGGAGCAGACCGCCGGCCAACTGGCGCAGCAAGGCATGGACGTGAAGAAACTGTTCACCCCCCAGCTGGTGCAAAGCCTGCGGGAAACCTCCCGCCCCGAGGCCGAGGAGCGCCTCAAGCGCAGCCTGGCCCTCAAGGCCCTGGCCGCCAGCGAGAAGCTCGAACTGAGCGATCAGGAGATCGACGACAAAGTGAAGGAGCTGAGCCGCGGCTTCAGCGACACCGCCAACATCGATCCCCAGCGCCTGCGGGCCGCCGTGCAGGAGGACCTGATGCGCGAGAAACTGCTGGTCTGGCTGGAAGCCAACAGCACCATCACCGAGAAGGCCGACGACGCCAAGGCCGACGACTGAGCGGCTGAGGGGCTCGGACCAGGGCGGTGCTCACACCACCGGCCTGGTCCGAGCCCCATAGATTGATCTCACTGCCAACAGCTCCGGCCGCGTGATCGACGCCAACCCCCTCCTCGCCCAGCGTCCCCACCCGATCCAGAACCACTGGCTGGGCCAACGCCCCGAGGCCACAATCGCCAGCCCTAGTGCGGCCCCAGGCGTGCTGCCCACGGTGGTGGAGCAATCTGGCCGGGGCGAACGGGCCTTCGACATCTATTCGCGGCTGCTGCGCGAGCGAATCATCTTCCTCGGCACCGGCATCGACGACCAAGTGGCCGATGCCATGGTGGCCCAGCTGCTGTTCCTCGAAGCCGAGGATCCCGAGAAGGATATTCAGATCTACATCAACTCCCCAGGCGGCTCGGTGACCTCCGGCCTGGCGATCTACGACACCATGCAGCAGGTGGCTCCCGACGTGGTGACCATCTGCTACGGCCTGGCGGCTTCGATGGGCGCCTTCCTGCTCTCCGGCGGTACCAAGGGTAAGCGCTTAGCCCTGCCCAATGCCCGGATCATGATCCACCAACCCCTTGGCGGGGCCCAGGGCCAGGCCGTAGACATCGAGATTCAGGCCAAGGAGATCCTGTTCCTCAAGGACACTCTTAACGGGCTGATGGCCGAGCACACCGGCCAGCCCCTCGAGAAGATCGCCGAAGACACCGACCGCGACTACTTCCTTTCCCCGGCGGAAGCGGTTCAATACGGACTGATTGACCGGGTCGTCGAAGACGGATCACCGGTTTGATCGTTAAGGACGGCTGACGAAGCGCGGGATCCTGCCGATCCTTGAGTTTCGGGCCCACAGCCCCACCCTCGCCGGACGCCCCCTCGCCGCCCTTCTCCGCCCGATGGCCAAGTTCGACGCCCACCTGAAGTGCTCGTTCTGCGGCAAGTCGCAGGACCAGGTGCGCAAGCTGATCGCCGGCCCTGGCGTTTACATCTGCGACGAGTGCATCGATCTCTGCAACGAGATCCTCGACGAAGAGCTGGTGGATGGCCAGGCGGCCAGTGGGGGCCAGCGCCAGAGCTCGGAAGCCAAGGGCAAGCAGCCAGCCAAGAAGAACAACAAGCCCGCACCAACCCTCGCCGAGATCCCCAAACCCCAGGAGATCAAGGCCCACCTGGATCGCCAGGTGGTGGGCCAGGAGGAGGCCAAGAAGGTGCTGTCGGTGGCGGTCTACAACCATTACAAGCGCCTGGCCTGGCAGGGCGATGGCACAGGCGAAGCCAGCCAGACGGCCACTCGGCTGCACAAGAGCAACATCCTGCTGATCGGGCCAACCGGCTGCGGCAAGACCCTGCTGGCCCAGACCCTGGCCGAACTGCTCGATGTGCCCTTTGCCGTAGCCGACGCCACCACACTCACCGAGGCGGGGTATGTGGGTGAGGACGTGGAGAACATCCTGCTGCGGTTGCTGCAGAAGGCCGACCTGGACGTGGACCAGGCCCAGCGCGGCATCATCTACATCGACGAGATCGACAAGATCGCGCGCAAGAGCGAGAACCCCTCGATCACCCGCGATGTGTCCGGCGAGGGCGTCCAGCAGGCGCTCCTCAAGCTGCTGGAAGGCACCGTGGCCAACGTGCCGCCCCAGGGGGGCCGCAAGCATCCCTACCAGGACTGCATTCAGATCGACACCAGCCAGATCCTGTTCATCTGCGGTGGGGCCTTCGTGGGGCTGGAGGACGTGGTGCAGCGACGCATGGGCCGCAACTCCATCGGCTTTGTACCCGCCGATGGCCGGAGTCGCAGCCGCAGCCACAAGGATCAACAGGCCGCCCATGTGCTGCGCCACCTAGAGCCCGACGATCTGGTGAAGTACGGCCTCATCCCCGAGTTCATCGGCCGCATGCCCGTGAATGCGGTGCTGGAGCCGCTGGATACCAACGCCCTAGAGGCGATCCTCACCGAGCCACGCGATGCCCTGGTGAAGCAATTCCAGACGCTGCTCAGCATGGACGACGTGCGTCTGGAGTTCGAGCCCGGCGCCGTGGAGGCGATCGCCGCTGAAGCCCACCGCCGCAAGACCGGTGCCCGTGCCCTGCGCGGCATCGTGGAAGAGCTGATGCTGGATGTGATGTACACCATGCCCTCAGACACCAGCACCAAAGCCTTCACGATCACCCGCGAACTGGTGGAAGAACGCACCAAGGCGAAGGTGGTACCTCACCCCAGCCTGGTGGAGCAGGAGCAGCAGGAATCGGCCTGACCGCTTGGGGTCCGGATTGCCGACCTGCAGCCGCCCTTGCCACCGCGACATCACCGGCGAGAGCCTCAATCCAACGCCTCTGCCTGGCCCATGGCCGCCGCTGATCACCTGCAGGTCCCCCGCCAGCACGGGCTGTTCAATCACCACGGCATCGACCTGGGCGACGGCAGCGTGGCCCACTACCTCGAGGGCCGCGAGATCCTGCGCAGCTCCACCTCAGACTTCAGCCGCGGCGAGCCCGTGAGCGTGGTGACCTACGCCGAGCCCTGCTCAGCGCCAGGCCTCACCCTCAGGCGCGCCATGGGCCGGCTGGGGGAACAGAACTACAACCTGCTGTTCAACAACTGCGAGCACTTCGCCCACTGGTGCAAGACCGGCCGGCACCGCAGTGCCCAGGTGGAGGGCTGGCTCCACACCGGCAGCCTCGGTGCCCTCGCCTTGGGCCAGTTCGTGCCGGCGGCAGTGCTCACCGGCGCCCGCCTACTGCTGCGCAAGGGCATCAACCTCGATGGCCAACACCTGGAACAGGGCAAGGCACTAGCCCGCAAGAGCCTCAAACAGCTTGATGGCCTGCGCCTGCAGCTGCAGGAGAAGCTGGAACAGGCGCTGGCCAAGGCGGAGGCCCGCTGGGGCGACGACCAGTTCGAGGCCCTGCGGCTCGCCGCCCAGGCCATCGCCGACCAGCTCAGTGAAGTGGAGGACATGGAGCTGAAACTGGAGCGACTGCTCGCGGAGAGCCGGGGCCAGTAGCCTCCTCATTCGGCGTAGCGAGCCATGAGCCCAGCCATGCGTTCCGCCTACCAGCCTCTCCATCACAAGTACCGGCCCCAGCGCTTCGATCAGCTGGTGGGCCAGGAGGCCATTGCCGCCACCCTCGGCAACGCCCTGCGCCAGAACCGAATTGCGCCGGCCTATCTCTTCAGTGGTCCGCGGGGCACTGGCAAAACCTCCAGCGCCCGGATCCTGGCCCGCTCGCTCAATTGCATCGCCAGCGAGGGGCCCACGCCGGAGCCCTGCGGCAGCTGCGAACTCTGCACCTCCATCGCCGCCGGCAATGCCCTCGACGTGATCGAGATCGACGCCGCCTCCAACACCGGCGTCGACAACATCCGCGAGCTGATCGAGCGGTCGCGCTTCGCGCCGGTGCAGGCCCGCTGGAAGGTGTACGTGGTGGACGAGTGCCACATGCTCTCCACGGCGGCCTTCAACGCCCTGCTCAAAACCCTGGAAGAGCCTCCGCCGCGAGTGGTGTTCGTGCTCGCCACCACCGACCCCCAGCGGGTGCTGCCCACCATCCTCAGCCGCTGCCAGCGGTTTGATTTCCGGCGGATTCCGCTCGACGCCCTCGAGCACCACCTCACCTGGATCGCCGAGCAGGAACAGATCGGCATCACCGCCGAAGCCCTGCACGTGGTGGCCCAGCGGGCCCAGGGGGGCCTGCGGGATGCCGAGAGCCTGTTAGATCAGCTCAGCCTGCTGCCGGCGCCGATCGAGCCGCAGGCGGTATGGGACCTGGTGGGGGCCGTGCCGGAGCAGGAGCTGCTGCAGCTGGCGGAATCCCTGGCCAGCAGCGAGCCCATGGGGGTGATTGAGGCCATCCGGACGCTGCTGGAGCGGGGCCGCGAACCCGGGGCCGTGCTTCAGGGCCTGGCCGGACTCCTGCGGGATCTGGTGTTGGCAGGGGTGGCCCCGGATCGACTGGAACTCACCAGGTTTTCGCCCCAGTTCCGGCCCCATCTACCGGCCCTAGCCCGCAAGATCGGCAAGGCGCGCCTGCTGCAGTGGCAGGCCCAGCTCAAGGGCAGCGAACAGCAGCTGCGCCAGAGCGTCCAGCCTCGGCTGTGGCTGGAGGTGCTGCTGCTGGGTCTGCTGGCCGAGGCCCAGGCAGCGGCCCCCCGCGTTACTGCGGTGCCTGCAGCGGTGCCAGCGCCAGTCGCAGCTGCAGTGGCAATACCCGTGCCGGAAACCAGGCCGAAGCCCCACCCAGAGCCGGAAGCGGAACCCACACCGAACACCACCGCAGCGGACACCAACGGGGAGACCAGCAGCCCCAACCTCCAGGAGCTCTGGCAACAGATCCTGGCGGGGCTGGAACTGCCCTCCACTCGGATGCTCCTGTCCCAGCAAGCGGTGCTGGCGCGGCTCGACCAACAGCGAGCCGTGGTGCAGGTGGCCGGCAACTGGATGGCCATGGTGCAGAGCCGGCTGCCGTTGCTGGAAAAGGCGGTCCAAATGGCCCTCGGCAGTCCTCGTCAGGTGGTGCTAGAGGGGTCGGGGGGGGCCGTGATGGCAACCGCTCCCGCCCCGGCGGCCCCCAGCAAACCCGCGCCACTGCCACCCCCGGCGCCAGCAGCAACACCCAAACCGGTTCAGAGCACCCCGGTCGCCGCGGCTGCACCGATGCCAGCGCCAGCTGCCCAGGAGCCTGCTGCGCCTGCACCTGTCCCTGCCGGACCACCTGCACCAACGGCGGCCCCTCCCAGGTCAGGCCAACCGGAGCTGATCGACGACAAGGCCAAGCGACTGGCGGACTTCTTCAACGGCGAAGTAGTCCAACTGGATGGCCCCCTGCCCGACGCGGATGACGCCATGCAGGAAACGGCCGCCTGAGCTCAGGACACCTGGGTGGTGAGATCGGCGTCTGCAGAGGCGTCGAGCACACCATCGCCCACGTGGAGCGTCTTGGCCCACACCAGCCGCTTGGGCAGGAGCGCCATCCGCAGGGTGGTGTAGGGGATCACCACAAACCAGTGGCTGAGATACAGGATGCCCAGGGCCAGGTTGAAGGGATGCATGACCGGCAGGGCCGGGCCCTCTGCGCTGCGCCTGCAGCCGGCCAGGATGGCTCCCCCAGACAGGCCGAAGGCAACAATCGAGAGGGGCCACATCGCCGGGGCCGTGCCGGTGATCGCGGCACCGATCAAATCCGCCAGCGCCATCACCGGCAGCACGTACTGGAGCAGAAAAAAGCAGAGCAGATCGAGCTTCTTGGTGGCCGTCAAACCAGACCCGGTCAGGCTGGGCCAGTAATCAAAGAAGCGCTGCAGCCCCCCTTCCGCCCAGCGCTGGCGCTGGCGCCAGAGGGCCGGCAACGCCGTGACGGCCTCCTCCTGCACCGGCGGATCCCAGAGCAGTCCCACCGGCTCCCCCTGCACCAGGAAACGAAAGCTGAGATCCAGGTCGTCGGTCACCGTGGCCTCGTTGAAGCCATCACAGGCGAGCAACACCTCCCGACGCAGTAACTGGCCATTGCCGCGCAGCTCGGTCACACCACCAGAGCTGAGGCGCCCCTGCTGAATCACGGCGTCGAGGGCCATTTCCATGGCCTGGGCCCGGGTCAGCAGGTTGCGATCGGCATTCACCACGGCCTTGCGCAGCTGCACAGCCCCCCAGGCCCCCTGCTCGGCAAAGGGCACCAACCGCTCCAGCACATCGCTCTGGAGTTCGGCATCGGCATCCAGCACCATCAACCAGCGGCCCTGCAACTGAGGCAGCACCGTGTTCAGGGCCCCGGATTTGCCGCCACCGGCCTGGCGGCTGCGGCGAACAACCTGCAACTGCGGATAGCGGGCCTGGTAGGCGGCGAGCACTTCGGGAGTGCGATCTTCACTGCCGTCGTCCACCACCCAGAAACGCAGCTGGCCCTGGGGGTAGCGCACCTGGGCCAGCCGCTCCACCAACCGACCGATCACGGCCTCCTCGTCGCGGGCGGCCACCACCAGATCCACCGCCGGCCACCCGTCCAAATCAACACTGCAGCCAGGTGCCGCAGCCTTGGGAGCGCTGCTGCGCAGCACGGGCACAAACACGGTACGCAGGGCGTAGAGGCCCAGCAGCAGGGTGAGCGCGGAGGCGGGAACCAGCCGCTGCCCGTCGGGCAGCCAATGGGGGGCCATCCCCGCTGCACCGCAGCCGAGCAGGAACAGGGCAGCCTTGAGACGGCGGGCTCCTGTGGCTGTGCCGCCGACGGTCATGGCATCCCCGATGATGACGAAACTCTAAAGGCCCTTGCTCAGACTTCCCCACGGCTCCAAGGTCGTGCCCGGGTAGTAGTGGCTGAGAATCCGCTGGAGGCTCCAGCCCCGGCGGGCCAGATCCATGGCCCCCGCCTGGGACAGGCCGGCGCCGTGGCCAAACCCTCCTCCCTCAAACCGCCACACCCCTGGCGCCGTTGGCACCACGCTGAACAGGGTGCTGGGCAGTTGGCGCAGGCTGCGGCGGATGGCATCGCGGCGCAGGACCAGCTGGCCCTTGGTTCCCTGGAAGGCCAGGGCTAGGGCCCGGCCACTGGGCCCGCGCTCGATCACCCGCACCTGGCTCAGCTCGCCCAGGCCTGCAGCGGAGGCCCCCAGGGCACGACTGATCTGGGCCCGATCCAGGGAACGTTGCCAGCGGAACCGGGGATGGTCGGCGCCATAGGCCTGGCCACCACTCCGGAGCAGGGAGGCGAGCCCGTTGGCCGACCGCAGCGGTACGGGATAAGCCGCCGCATAACTGGCAGGACCATCGGGGAAGGCCCTGAGGTAAGGCAGCGGAGCCCCGCCCCAGCTCTCCTGAAAACCCGCCGCCATGCCGCCATTGCTGGCGTGATAGACGGCGTGAATCGGCTGCCCCTGCCAGCTCAACACCCGGCCTTGGGTGACCTGAATCGCCTGCCGCACGGACGCACTGGCATGGCGTGGATCGCCATACACCTGGCATTGCGTGTCCGCGCAGAGGTGATAGCCATCCACAGCAAAGCGGTGCTGGTTGCGCAGGGCCCAAGTGCGAGCCAGCACAGCCTGGGCCGCCAGAGCCGCCGCCGGCGCTCCCGCACCGATCTCGTGGGGCACCACCCCCTGGAGATACCGCTCCAAGGGCACCTGCTCCACCAAGGTCCAGCTGCCATAGGCATCGCTCTGCAGCCGCAAGGGCCCGGCGTAGACGCCATCCCGCCAGCGCAGTCCCCCAGGGGCCTGGATCTGGATTGGCCCCTTGAGCAGCACGGCGGCCCGACCCGAGCCTGCCGGCAGCTGCAGGGCGATGCGGTGGGTGGCGGTGATGGTGACGCGGCGCAGCACCTGGCCGGATGGAGCTGGAGATCCCGCCGGACCCCACACCTCCCAGTCGCCGGGATGCGCGATCACGGGGGCCACACCCTGGAGCCGCCAGGCGGCGGCCACCTGGTCGGCACTTTCAAAACTGGGAAACGGCCCGGCCACCAGCCGCTGCAGGCGCAGGGGCTCGGCCAGCGGCACGGCACGCCACTGCAGGGCCAGACGCTGGCCCGTGGCCCGCTGGCCGGCCGCGTCGAGCAACTGCAATGGGGCCGAGGCGCCCTCCAGCACTAGGGGCGCTGTGGTGGCCGCGGCAGCCGCCGTGCGGGGCCCCAGGTGCGCTGCCAGCGCCACCCACAGCAGGGGCTGCCGGTCGGACGGCACTGGCGGGGCAGGCACAGGCCAGTGGGTCAGCCCATCGGCACGGCAGGCCGAGAGGCCCGAGCCCAGCGCCATCAAGCCCAGGCCCGCAGCGAAGCGAGCAAGGTGCGGCCAGGCAGGGCCCATGGGGACGCAGTCACAACTGAAATGACGCTAGGGGAGTTGGCGGAAGGCACTCCCGCGTCGTACCTTCCTTCTTTGTGCCCGAGCGCGTAGACAATGCCGAAGCTCAAGACCCGCAAAGCAGCCGCCAAGCGGTTCAAAGCGACCGGCAGCGGAAAGTTCATGCGCCGCCACGCTTTCCGTAACCACCTGCTCGATCACAAGAGCCCCAAGCGCAAGCGCCACCTCGGCACCATGGCCGTCGTGGACGAGCGCGATGCGGACAACGTGCGCGCCATGCTCCCCTACAGCTGATCACCTGATCGCTGCACCGGCCAGCTCCAGGCCCCGATTTTCCACCTTTTTCTGAGATCAACCCATGGCCCGCGTCAAGAGGGGCAACGTCGCCCGTAAACGCCGCAACAAGATCCTTCGCCTGGCTCGCGGCTTCCGTGGCGGCAACGGCTCCCTGTTCCGCACCGCCAATCAGCGGGTCATGAAGGCCCTCTGCAACGCCTACCGCGACCGTCGCCGCCGCAAGCGCGACTTCCGTCGCCTGTGGATCGCCCGCATCAACGCTGCTGCCCGCCTGAACGGACTGAGCTATAGCCGTCTGATCGGTGGCCTCAAGAAGGCTGATGTGCAGCTCAACCGCAAGATGCTGGCCCAGCTCGCCGTGCTCGACCCCGCCAGCTTCACCAGCGTGGTGGGCGCCGCTAAGGGCTGAAGGCTGGCAAGGTAGGCCCCATGGATTTTTCCCTTCCCCAGGCCTACCTGATCGGTCTGATTGTGCTGCTGGGCACTGCGGCAGTGCTGGTAGCCCGACAGCTCCTATTGGTTCGCCGCGATGAAGCCGCCTTGGCCCGGCTCGAGGCCCCAGGCCAGGACGCCCCTCGCTCCGCGGCTGAGCTCTACGAGTTGGGCTCCGTGCAATTGCGCAAACGCCTCTATGGCCAAGCCGCTGAAAGCCTCAAGCTGGCTGCCAAACGTGCCGGCGACGAGCCCTCGGAGGCCCAAGCGCTGATTGAGAACGCCCTGGGCTTCTCCTTGGCGGCTCAGAACAATTACGCCGCAGCCATCAAGCACTACCGGGCAGCCCTCAAGGCCAAGGCCGACTACCCGGTAGCCCTCAACAACCTGGCCTTCGCCCTGGAAAAGCAGCAAAAGCCGGATGAGGCTCGCAGTACTTACCAACAAGTGCTTGAACTCGATAGTGCCAACCGCACGGCCCAAAAACGCCTGAAACGGCTCGAGCGCACCGCCGCTTAAAAAAGCCGCCCGTTGGGGCGGCTTTTTGCTGTCTATCCCAGGGGCTCTGCCGCTAGGGCTGTGCTCACCAGAGGCCGCGGATGACCTGGCCTGAGCTGGGGGTCGATGCCGCCACAGGGGTGAGCACCAGCTGACCGCCGGGATTGGTAAGCCTCGGCGCCACCCAGCCGCTAAGACCAAAACCCTGCAGGCCCAGGAATCCACCACCGATCTCGAGGCCAGTCATCTCCAACTTGCCAAGTAGCAGCAGATCCAACTGATCGGACTTGGCATTGAGATTGCCCTGCACCGGCGCAGACGCAGAGCCCACGGTGATTTGCCCGCGTACATCCACCATTTGACCCAAGGCCGTGGCAGAGGCGAGCGTGAGCTCCACGGTGAGCGGCGCACCACCGGCAAAGGGCTGATACGTTCCGCTCCACTGGCGCGGCATCTGCTGGGCGAGCACACCCGCCCGGGCCACGGGATCGAAGGTTTCCACCGGAGCCATCTCCCCCAGGAAGGAAGCCTGGCCCGCCAGGGGCGAGGTAGCCGGAGGCGTGAACGGCACGTAACTCCCCACCGGCAGGGGATTGGCGGCGAGCAGCAGCGGAATCACGATGGGGGTGGATTAGTGGAGGAAAGGCTAGAGGGCCTCGGGGCATCGAGCAGTGCCACGCGGTACGTTCGCTGCATGGCCCCATCTCCCGATTTGTCCGCCACCAGCCCCCTTGCCGGAATCCAGCCCTCCATGGCCCTGGCACCCGACCCCTTGGTGATCGGGGGCCGCAGCTTCGGCAGCCGCCTGATGACCGGCACCGGCAAATACCCCAGCCTGGCCGCCATGCAAGCCAGCCTGGACAGCAGCGCCTGCGACATCGTGACCGTGGCCGTTCGGCGGGTGCAGACCGTGGCCGCCGGCCATGAGGGACTCATGGAGGCCATCGACTGGCAGCGGATCTGGATGTTGCCGAACACCGCCGGCTGCGCCACCGCCGAGGAGGCCATCCGCGTGGCCCGGCTGGGGCGGGAGCTGGCGAAACTGGCGGGCCAGGAAGACAACGCCTTTGTGAAGCTGGAGGTGATTCCCGACTCGAAGCACCTGCTGCCCGACCCATTCGGCACCCTGGAGGCCGCCGAACAGTTGGTGAAGGAGGGCTTCACGGTGCTGCCCTACATCAATGCCGATCCGCTGCTGGCCAAACGGTTGGAAGAGGTGGGCTGCGCCACGGTGATGCCTCTGGGCTCACCGATCGGCTCCGGCCAGGGCATCCGCAACGCGGCCAACATCGCCCTGATCATTGAGAACGCCACGGTGCCGGTGGTGGTGGATGCCGGCATTGGCGTGCCGAGCGAGGCCGCCCAGGCCATGGAAATGGGAGCCGATGCCCTGTTGATCAACAGCGCCATCGCCCTGGCGGGGGATCCCGCCGCCATGGCCCAGGCCATGGCCCAGGCCTGCAGCGCCGGGCGCACCGCCTTCCGGGCCGGGCGCCTGCCGATCCGCGCCAGCGCCAGTGCCAGCTCGCCCACAGCGGGCCGCATCGGCACGTAAAGGTTCGCCGCCAGGGGGGAGCCAAAACCGGCGGAGCTCCGTAGCGTCGCGTCAACCACATCCCAGTGCCATGCAGGTCACAGAAGAGGACGGCGGCAGGCTCAACGCCTTTGCCAAGGAACCCCGTATGGAGGTGATGGTCGCCGGTGAGAGTCCCAGCGGCAACAGCCGTGTGCTGCTGATCGGTGGGGGCCTGCTGGTGCTGCTGATGCTGGCGGTGGCGGTGGGGATCAGCTGAATCCCTGTAGTAGCTTGCCCTGACGGAGCGATCGCTCGTTCAGCAGGAGTTCAGGGGTGAAGGTTCTCGTTCTCGGCGGCGACGGCTTCTGCGGTTGGCCCTGTGCCGTGAACCTTGCCGACGGCGGCCACGACGTGGTGATCGTTGACAACCTCAGCCGACGCAAGATCGACATCGACCTGGAGGTGGAGTCGCTCACGCCAATCGCCACCATGGGCGACCGGCTCAAGGCCTGGGAACAGGTGGGTGGCCTGCCGATGCGGTTTGTTCACCTCGACATTGCCAACGAATACGACCGGCTGCTGGAGCTGCTGCGGCAGGAGCGGCCTGATTCCGTGGTGCACTTCGCCGAGCAGCGGGCCGCGCCCTACTCGATGAAGAGCAGCGCCACCAAGCGCTACACCGTTGACAACAACGTCAACGGCACCCACAACCTTCTGGCCGCCATCGTGGAGAGCGGCCTCGACATCCACATCGTGCACCTGGGCACGATGGGTGTGTATGGCTACGGCTCCCACCGCGGCGCCACCATCCCTGAGGGCTACCTCAAGGTGGAAGTGCCCCAGCCGGACGGCTCGCGCTTCGAGGAGGAGATCCTGCACCCGGCCAGCCCGGGCAGCGTCTATCACATGACCAAGACGCTGGATCAGCTGCTGTTCCTCTACTACAACAAGAACGACCAAATCCGCATCACCGACCTGCACCAAGGGATCGTGTGGGGCACCAACACCGAGGCCACCGAGCGCGACCCACGCCTCACCAATCGCTTCGACTACGACGGTGACTACGGAACCGTGCTCAACCGCTTCCTGATGCAGGCGGCCATCGGCTATCCGCTCACCGTTCATGGCACCGGCGGCCAGACCCGCGCCTTCATCCACATCCGCGACTCGGTGAAGTGCGTGCAGCTGGCCCTGGAAAACCCCCCGGGCAGGGGTGAGCGGGTGAAGATCTTCAACCAGATGACCGAGAGCCACCAAGTGGGTGAACTGGCCCGCAAGGTGGCGAGTCTCACCGGAGCCGAGATCAACTACCTGCCCAACCCCCGCAACGAGGCCGTCGAGAACGACCTGATCGTGGACAACCGCTGTTTCATCGAGCTGGGGCTCAATCCCACCACCCTCGACGACGGCCTTCTGGCAGAAGTGGTGGACGTGGCACGCCGCTGGGCCGACCGCTGCGACCGCAGTCGCATTCCCTGCGTCTCTGCCTGGACCCAGGCCCAGGCCCAGGCCATCCAGGTCACCTGAGCCGGACACCCCCCTTGAAGATCGCCCTCTTCACCGAGACCTTCCTGCCGAAGGTTGACGGCATCGTGACCCGGCTCACCAAGACGGTGCAGCATCTGGTGGCGGCCGGCGATGAGGTGCTGATCTTCTGCCCCGAGGGTGCGCCGGACACCTACATGGGGGCCCAAGTGGTTGGTGTGCCTGCCATGCCGCTACCCCTCTACCCCGAGCTGAAGCTGGCCCTGCCGCGCCCGATGGTGTCCGAGGCACTGGACGCATTTCAGCCGGATCTGGTGCATGTGGTGAACCCAGCGGTGCTGGGCCTGGGGGGCATATGGCTGGCCAAGAGCAAGGGCTACCCCCTAGTGGCGAGCTACCACACCCACCTGCCCAAATACCTGGAGCACTACGGCCTAGGAATGCTGGAACCGGTGCTGTGGGAACTGCTCAAGGCGGCCCACAACCAGGCCCAGCTCAACCTCTGCACCTCCACGGCGATGGTGGCCGAGCTGAGTGAGAAGGGCATCCAGCACACGGCCCTGTGGCAGCGGGGGGTGGACACGGAGATGTTCCGCCCCGAACTGCGCAGCCAAGCCATGCGCGAGCGGCTGCTGGGCGGCCGCAGTAACACCGGCAAGCTGCTGCTGTACATCGGTCGCCTCTCCGCGGAAAAGCAGATCGAACGCATCCGCCCGGTGCTGGATGCCCTGCCCGAGGCCCGCCTGGCCCTGGTGGGTGATGGCCCTTTCCGCCAGCAGCTGGAAACCCTGTTTGCTGGCAGCGCCGCCACATTCGTGGGCTACCTGGCGGGAGAGGAGCTGGCAAGCGCCTACGCCAGCGCCGATGCCTTCCTATTCCCCAGCAGCACCGAGACCCTGGGGTTGGTGCTGCTGGAAGCCATGGCGGCCGGCTGCCCCGTAGTGGGCGCCAACCGCGGCGGCATCCCCGACATCGTGAGCGATGGGATCAACGGCTGCCTGTATGAGCCCGATGGCCCCGACGGCGGTGCCGGCAGCCTCACGGCCGCCACCGAGCGACTACTGGGGGATGCCAGCCAGCGCCAACAACTGCGCCGCAACGCCCGGGACGAAGCGGAGCGCTGGGGCTGGGCCGGCGCCACCGAGCAACTGCGCGGCTATTACCGCCAAGTGCTCAGCCAGCGGGGGACCCCCGCCCTGGCGGGCTGACGCCGCGGAACCAGGTGGTCATCAGCGCCTTCACCATGGGGGCCGCAACGGTTCCGCCATAGCCGCCGCTGTTTTCGCCGAAGGCCACGATCACCAGGGTGGGTTTCTGGGCAGGGGCATAGCCCCCAAACCAGGCGTGGTCCGGCCGCGGCGGATCCTCGGCCGTGCCGGTCTTGCCAGCTACCGGAGGCAGGCTGGGATCGTTGAGGATCGTGGCGGTGCCGTTGGTCACCACCTGGCGCAAGCCATCGTGCAGCACTCTGAGGGTGGCGGGCTTGAGGCCGATCCAGGTGCGCTTGGTGGGACGCTCCACCAGGTGAGGGGTCACCAACCAGCCGCCATTGGCCACCGCCGCGTAGAGCCGCGCCATCTGCAGGGGCGTCACCGTTACGGCGCCCTGGCCGATGGAGGAGGTGATGGTGTCCACGGGCGTCCAGGGCTCCCCGAGCACCTTCTTCTTCCAGGCCTGGTCCCCCAGCAACCCAGGGGTTTCCTCATCCGCCAGCTCAATGCCCGTGAGGCTGCCGTAGCCCAGGCGCCGGGCGGCCTTGAACAGGCCATCCGGTCCCACCTTGAGGCCGAGCTGGTAGTAGAAGCTGTTGCTGCTAACCGCCAGGGCCATGCGGTGGCCGATGGAACCGAAGGCGCCATGGTCGCCGTAGCACTGGCCGTAGTAGCAGAAGGAATTCATTGTGGGCAGCGTGCCGTCCGCCGGTAGCGCCCCCGATTCGATCCCGGCGATGGTGGTCACCAGCTTGAAGGTGCTGGCCGGCGGAAACCCCTGGAAGGCTCGGTTCAGCATCGGTGCCTCAGGCCGGCTGAGGGCATTCCACTGGGCCGTGGTGGGGCCCGTGGAGAACATGTTGGGGTCGAAATTGGGGCGGCTAGCCATGGCCCGGATCGCCCCGGTCTGGGGATCCATGGCGATGATCGCCCCCTTGCGCACCGTATCGAGAGCCCGCTCGGCGGCCTTCTGCAGCTCCAGATCCAGGGTGAGGCGCAGATCCTTGCCCGCCTTGGCCTGCTTATCCCCCAGCACCCGCTGCACCTGGCCGGCCGCATTCACCTCCAGCTGCTGGCCGCCCCATTCCCCACGCAGATGCGATTCAAAGGCGCTCTCGATGCCACTGCGACCGATCCGGTCCTGCACCCGATAGCCCTTCTCCTCAAGCTTGTCGTATTCCTCGGCCGTGATCGCGCTGGTGTAGCCGAGCACATGGGAGCCAAGGCTGCCGTAGGGGTAGGCGCGCAGGTAATCCACATCCACCTCCGCCCCCTTCAAGGTGGGGGCCTGTTCGCGGAAGCGCAGCACCTGCTCCGGCTTAAGGCTGTGGGCCAGCTCAATGCGATAACCCTCGTCGTTGGCACCGGCCTGGCGCTTCTGATCCAGCAGCGGGGCGGGAATCCCGATAACACTGGCGAGTTGGCCACGCAAGGCCGGCCACTGGGCGGCACTCACCTGGCGGGGCTGGATGTAGAGGTTGTAGGTGAGCTGGCTGGACACCAACACCTGGCCATGGCGATCCAGGATCCGGCCCCGCATCGGGTTGCGGGGCACCAGGCGGATGCGGTTTTCATCGGCGCGGGCACGGTTCTCGCTGCCGTGCACCAGTTGCAACCAGGCCAGGCGCAAGCCCATGGCACCGGCCAGGGCCACCACCAGAGCCAGCAGGATCGCCGGCTGTTGCTGCATGCCGGAATGGCGATGGGAGGTTGGCGCCAGACCCACGGGCCTCAGGCTCCCTCAGCGGCCAGGCGCTGCTCCAGCACCGCGAGCCGCTCGGCGATGCGGCCGAGGGTGCGCTGCAGCTCGCTGTGGTCGCTGGCGCCCAGCTCGGGGGATGCCGCGTCCGCAGGAGCATCGGGCACCGTTTCCACGCTGACCTTCATCACGGGATTGCCCAGGCCCGGCTGCAGGCGATCCAATCCATCCCGGACGCTGCGCGCCGCAGCATCACCCTCCTGCTTGAGCTGACCCAGGGGATCGGCGGTGGTGGTGAAGGCCTCCACCACATCCTTGGCGCCGCCGCGGCGGGCCCGCTCCACCACGGCCATACCCACGGGGAGCACCTCCTGCATCAGAGCCAGGCGCAAGCTATCGAGGGGATCAGCCGCCATGGTGAGCCGGTCGTGCCGGGAACCTCAAGGAGTCCCAGTCTGCAGTGCCCCGGAACCCGGCGGGCGCTCAGGGCTGGCGCTCGATGCCGGGCTGGACGATCTGCTGGCGGCAGAACTGCTGGCTCCCCAGCCACCAGCCACCAGCCCCAGCCAGCACCAGCAGGGCACTCATGGGCAGCAAGGCCTGGCGGGTCACGGGCAGGATCAGCCACTCGCCCCAATCCCGCACCACCCGCTCACGGTCGAAACGGCGGCGTTCGTTGTCCAGCTGCTGCTGGCGGCGCTTGAGCGACTTGGCCACCCAGCGCTCAAACGAGCGCTTCTTAGTGACAGCCATCTTGCGCTCCACTTCGAGCAAATGCCCCGCACTGAGCTCGGGGTTGAAGGTGCTGATCAGCTCCAGGCTCTTGAGGAACATCTCCACAGCGCCATCCTTGATGGCTGCGTCCTCCGGGGCGAGCAGATCCCAGGCCAGCTCGGGATAGAAGCGGGTGCGGTTGCTGCTGATCTGCTCCTCCGGCAGCTGGCCCGGCTCCCGCAACCAGCGGTCGGTGTTGGCGTCAAAACGCCGCCAGTAGAGGAAGGGATTGAGGTAAATAACCTTGCCAGCCAGCTCAATGCTGTCCTGCTGAAGACGGCGCTGCAGCTGGAGGTCCTGCTGAGGGGCGGCGGTCAAGGCACCAGGGCTGGGGGCCCCGAGGGTAACGGAGCCCATCGGGACCCGCCAGCTCAGCTCACTCCCATTCGATCGTGCCGGGGGGCTTGCTGGTGATGTCCAGCACCACCCGGTTCACGCCCTTCACCTCGTTCACGATGCGGTTGGAGATCGTCTCGAGCAGGTCATAGGGCAGGCGCGACCAATCGGCCGTCATCCCGTCTTCCGACGAGACACAGCGCAGCACGATCGGGAAGGCATAGGTGCGCTTGTCGCCCATCACCCCCACGCTGCGCACCGGCAGCAGCACCGCAAAGGCCTGCCAGATCTCGTTGTAGAGACCGGCCTCCTTCACCTCCTCGCGCACGATCAGATCGGCATCGCGCAGGATGTTCAGCTTCTCGCTGGTCACTTCCCCGAGGATGCGGATCGCCAGGCCTGGGCCTGGGAAGGGGTGGCGACCCACAATCTCCTGGGGCAGCCCCAAGCTGCGGCCCACCTTGCGCACCTCGTCCTTGAACAGGCGGCGCAGGGGCTCCACCAGCTTGAACTGCAGATCTTTGGGCAGGCCGCCCACGTTGTGGTGGCTCTTGATCTTCACCGCCACCCGCTCGCCGGTCTTGGGGTCCACGTTGGTGCCGGCGCTCTCGATCACATCGGGGTACAGGGTGCCCTGGGCGAGGTAGTCGAAGGGGCCGAGGCGCTTGCTCTCCTCCTCGAACACCCGGATGAACTCCGTGCCGATCAGCTTGCGCTTCTCTTCCGGATCTGTAACTCCATCGAGCTTGTTGATGAAGCGCTCGCGGGCATTGATGTATTCCACGTTGATGTGGAAGCGCTTGTCGAAGAACTCCACCAGGAACTCGGGCTCGCCTTTGCGCATGAAGCCCTGGTCGATGAACATGCAGGTGAGCTGATCCCCGATCGCCTTGTGCAACAGGAAGGCGAGGGTGGAGGAATCCACGCCGCCCGAGAGGGCCAGCAACACCCGCTTGTCGCCCACCTGCCGGCGCACGTCCTCGACGGCCTCATCGATGAAGGCGGCGGTGGTCCAATCGGCCTCACAACCACAGATGTGGTAAACGAAGTTGCGCAGCAGGGCCATACCGCAGCTGGAGTGCACCACCTCGGGGTGGAACTGCACGCCGTATAGGCGGCGCTGGTGGTCGGCAACGGCCGCCTCGGGCGTGTTGTCGGTGTGGGCTAACCGCACGAACCCCTCGGGCAGGCGCTCCACGGAATCGCCGTGGCTCATCCACATCGTTGAGCCGTCCTCCACGTTGGTGAGCAGGTCGATCGGGTCGTCCACGTGGAGCGGTGCCTTGCCGTATTCAGCGCGGCCGGCGGCCACCACCGAGCCCCCCAGCTGCTGCACCATCAGTTGCATGCCGTAGCAAACGCCAAGCACGGGAATGCCGAGGTTCCAGATCTCCGGATCACACACCGGCGCGTGCTCGGCGTACACGGAACTGGGGCCGCCGCTGAGGATGATGCCCCTGGGATTGATGGCCTTCAGCTCCTCGGCCGTGGTGCCGTACCCCATCACCAGGGAGAACACCTCGGTTTCCCGCACCCGCCGAGCAATCAGCTCCGAATACTGGGAACCGAAATCGAGGATCACGATCGCCGGATGGCGGTTCGTTTCACCGATGGCGGTGGGGGTCACGTCAGACATGTGAGCGAATCTCTATCTGCGCTCGTGGGCGTGCCGGCGGCGGTCGCCCGAGCAATCTCTTCACCCTAGATCTCAGGCCAGGAAGCCCCCCCAAAGCTGCTCAGCCACCGGCCCCCTGGCGCAGATGGAGCGGCGGCGGTCGAACAGGACGGCCCCTACCGCCATCCGCTCCTGTCCGTAGCGGGCCAGGTAGGCCTGGCTGCGCTGCTCCACGGCAGCAGCGATCCGGGCCCGCAACTGCTCGGCCGCAACAGGGTCCTGGGCGGCCAATCCAGCCAGAGCGGCCTCCACCGTGGGGGCGCCATGCAGGGCCTGAAGGCGCTCGAGCGGCAGCCCCTGCAGGGCCGCCAGCGCCGTGAGCACTTCGGCGCGGCCATCGGCCAGGTGGTGGTGGGTGTGGAAAATGCCGCCGGCCAGCTTGATCAACTTGCCCTGGTAGCCCAACAGCAGCAGCCGCCGCACCCCCTGCTCAGCGGCAGCCACCAGCAGCGGACCCAGCCAGTTACCCGCCTTGAGCAACAGCTCCGGCGCGAGTCCCAGCTGGGGTGCTAAGTCGAGGCCGTTCTCGCCGATCACCAGCACCAGCTGGTGGCGAAAGCCAGGAAGGTTGGCCCGTCGCTCCAACTCGGCGCGGGCCGCCGCCAGTTGATCCGGGGCGGCACTGCGCTGCACCTCAGCCTGGGTGCCGATCAGAGCCAGCCCATCCACCACGCCAAAGGCGGCATTGCTGGTGCGCTCCGCCAGGCGGCGGCCGGCGGGAAAAATCAGGCGCAGGTGCAGGGCGCGGCCCTCGGGCAGTAGGGGCCGCAGGTTGCACTCCAGCAGCTCCCGCGCGAAGGCGGAGAGGCAGAGGCTGCGGGATTCGGCATGGACCCCCACGCCCTCGCCGGCCTCGAGCTGCAGCCACGGCTCACCAGCCACCAGCGGGCACCAGGAGGCCTCCACCCACACCACCAGGCCCCGGGTGAGGTCGAGGCCATCCCCGGGCTCGCAGCGGGCCACCGCCAGGGCTCGGCCGCTGTCCAGCGGCGCCGCGGCCACCACCGGCACCAGCACCACGCGGGGCTGCCTGATCTGGGGATCGAGCCAGAGGGGCTGCTCAGCCTCAAAGGCCTCCCCCCGCAACTGGGCCACCGCCGCCCGGGCCGCCGCCGCCACCCACACGGGCAGGGTGTAGCCCTGGTCAGCCATGGCTGTCGCCTCGAAGCACCGTCACAGCTGGGACCAGAACACCGTTTTTTATGTTGGTCGATTGCGCCGCAGCGGCGACCGCCCGCCCCCTACCCATGCAGGACAAACTCACCCTGATGATCCCCGGCCCCACCCCGGTGCCGGAAAGCGTCCTGCTGGCGATGAGCCGCCACCCAATTGGCCACCGCAGCGCCGACTTCCAGAAGATCGTCAAGCGGACCACCGAGCAGCTGCAGTGGCTGCATCAGACCAGCAACGACGTGCTGGTGATCACCGGCAGCGGCACCGCCGCCATGGAAGCCGGAATCATCAACGTGCTCAGCAAAGGCGACACGGTGCTCTGCGGCGACAACGGCAAGTTCGGCGAGCGCTGGGTGAAGGTGGCCCAGGCCTATGGCCTGAACGTGCAGGTGATCAAGGCCGAGTGGGGCCAACCCCTGGATCCGGAGGCCTTCCGCGCCGCCCTAGAGGCCGACACGGCCAAGGCGATCAAGGCCGTGATCCTCACCCACTCGGAAACCTCCACGGGCGTGATCAACGACCTGGAAACCATCGCCAGGCACGTGAAGGCCCACGGCACGGCCCTCACCATCGCCGACTGCGTCACCAGCCTGGGCGCCTGCAGCGTGCCCATGGATGCCTGGGGCATCGACGTGATTGGCTCCGGCTCCCAGAAGGGCTACATGATGCCGCCGGGCCTGGCCTTCGTGGCCATGAGCGACCGGGCCTGGGCCGCCGCTGAGCGCTCTGACCTGCCGAAGTTCTATCTAGATCTGGCCAAATACCGGAAATCTGCGAAGGCCGACAGCAACCCCTTCACCCCGGCTATCAATCTCTATTTCGCCCTCGAGGCGGCCCTGGAGATGATGCAGGCCGAAGGCCTGGAGGCGATCTTCGCCCGCCATGCCCGCCACCGCGCTGCGGCCCAGGCCGGCATGAAGGCCATGGGTCTGCCCCTCTACGCCGCCGAGGGCCATGGCAGCCCCGCGATCACCGCCGTGGCGCCCGACGGCATCGATGCGGAGGCCCTGCGCAAGGCGGTGAAGGAGCGCTTCGACATCCTCTTGGCCGGCGGCCAGGACCACCTCAAGGGCAAGGTGTTCCGCATCGGCCACCTGGGCTTCGTGTGCGATCGCGACGTACTCACCGCCGTGGCCGCCATCGAGGCCACCCTGCAGAACCTGGGGTTGCATAAGGGCACCATGGGAGCCGGCGTGGCCGCCTGCGCTGCCGCGCTGACGGCCTGACCCCAACGGCCATGGGCGTCCACCCCGCCGAGAGGTAGATCATGGACGCCCTTCCCGAACGACCCCGGACCTCGGGGCCAACCCAGCCATCGCTTCCTTGCTAGAGTGATGCAATGCGGGTGTAATTCAGCGGTAGAATGTCAGCTTCCCAAGCTGAACGTCGCCGGTTCGAGCCCGGTCACCCGCTTGTAGTCCAGGACTGAGAAATCCTCAGAAAAGCCAGTCTGGCACTGGCTTTAGGGCTGCCAGCGGCTGACTGCTCCTGACAGGCCGTGCCAGGCTGTAGGGCCGACCTTCTCACAGACCTTCTCACATGGCTGAGGCAGCCCCCTGGGAGATCGCCATCCGCGTCGAGACGGCTCATGCCCTGTCCCGCAAGGGATGTCCGAGGGGTTGGGCCCTCACAGAGCACCGAGGCTTCGCCAGGCTCAACATCACCGCCAAAGCGGGCGGCGGCAAGCGGCGTCAGTTACAACTTCCAATCCCCTGGCACTTCGATCACGCCAAGAAGATTGGCGAGGCGGTTTGCAAGATCTATGACGACTTCAACAGCGGAATAGAGCCAGAACTATCGGTAAAGACGATCACTAATACATCAGCAGAGGAGCTAGGTGCCGGGGCTACTATCAACCAAAAGGCCAGTCTTGAGCATCAGATAGACTGGAATAGGTTGATCGGACGCTATCGCGAGTACAAAATCCGCAGCGGCGAAATCAAGGACTCGACCTGGACCAGGGTGCATCGGCACCACATGAAGCTGGTTCTGGAAGCCTTCGCCACCCGTCAGCCACCCCGAAGCGCCACCCAGCTGCTGGATCGGCTCACCCTTCACTGGGCGGACAAGCCCGGTGGGCGGACCAGGCAGATTCAGATGCAGGCCACCTCGGCCCTGCTCCGCTGGGCGGTGGCCCAGGGCCAGCTCCCGGCAGCCAACTGGGAGCCACCAACCGACCTGAGCCCCTTCGTGGGGCGGTCACGCTCCGCGAAAGCAGTCACCACCCCCCTGGAGGTGGGTCACATCCTGGCTTTGGTGCGGGCTTTACCCGACCCGCGTTGGCGACTGGCCTTCCAGCTGATGGCCGCCTACGGACTACGCCCCGAGGAGCTCCAGCACCTGCAGCTACGCGATGGGCGCCTGTGGTGCACCTATGAAAAGGTGGCCTCCCGCGGCAAGACCAAACCTCGCACCCTGCGGCTGCTGCCCTGTGATGACTGGGCAGCCGACTGGAAGCTGGCCGAGCAGTTCTGCCCTGGCGATCTCCCACCGATGCGTTCTGGCTTCTGCGGCAATGACATCAGGCAGTACCTGCACCGACGCCCCCTCTGGAACAAGCTCCGGCAGGAGTACGAAGCCAAGGGCGAGAAGCTCGTGCCCTACTCCTGCCGGCACGGCTACGCCCACCGGGCCCACGTGATCTGCGACCTGCCGCCCAAGGTGGTGGCCGTGGCGATGGGCCACAGCGTGCAGACCCACCTCGCGGCCTACAGCCGCTGGTGCGGGGATGACGTGGTGGATGATGCTTTTGAAAAATCGGCCCTACGAATGAGAAGATCTTGATCGGAGATCAGAAGGCATTCTCTTGTGGCGCACGAGAAAAACGCCAATACCGTGACTTGCCCAATCGAACACCTTCTAATCTGCCCGATCCCTGACCGAGGGGATCTACGTCTGAACAGCCATAATAGACATCATAGACATAGGAGTATTCTATAATGACCCGCCCGGACTCAACTGCCAGATCCTCCAGTTGCAAGTCATCTGGATCTACATTGACGTCCTGCCCAGAGATATCCTCGTCGAATGACAGGTAGTCGAATAGCTCTCTTCTAAGTCGAAGTCTGAAGTAATGACTCAGTCCGTCCCCGCCAGGATTCTTGATTGTGCTCAAGCGTGGGATTTCAAGATCTAAATATGCCGGTTCCTGACTTCCATCTAATGAATACATTTTGTGCCAGCCTGAGACGCAAGATTCCAGGTCCGGATTGTAGGTCTTACAGGTTTCTGCGGCTCCAGCCGGTGATGGTGGCCTCCACATTCTCCAGGTGCCACTGAAGCGGCCCCCGGCCCTGGGTACAGCCCCAGCGGCGGTAGTGCTTGCCGGGCTGGAGCACCCCCCGCAGCCTTAGCTGGCGGAGGGTTTCACGGCTCATGCACAGCGCTGTGCAGGCTTCTGCAGTCGTCACCCAGACCCTCTGACGACCGGATGTTGCTGGTGCGGACTGACTCTCCATCAGCTCAGGTCCCGCAAGAGGTCAACCACGGCGGGATTCCAGAGAATCTGGTAACCGCTGTGTCCATGGCGGCAGTAGGGCATGGCTTCGGCCCACTCGTGACCCCGCTTCGTCAGCTCCCACTCGTCGCGAGCATTGCGGGTCTGCAACCCGCATGCCGCCAGGTGCTGGTTCATCACCCGGGCCGACATGCCCACCTTCCGACCCAGCTGAGTGGCATTCAGCGAACAGATGGGCTCTTCTGCAGCCGGCAAGGCACGGCGCAGGGTCTCCACCGCCAGGCCGGTGTTTTCCTGGATGCAGTTGAGGGTGGCAGCCATGGCGATCCCTGCCTTCACGCCGGGGAGCCGTGCGATGGCTTGACCGATCAGGAGAAGAGCACCAACGCCGTCTTGCTTCTCTGAGGGCAACGGTGCCGGAGCAGGGACGGTACCCGGCACGGCGTAGCTCCCTGTTCGACGGATTGCCGGAAGCACTTCGTGAGTCACCCAGCGCTTGAACCGGTGTGCCTCCTTTTTGCGACTGCCCAGAACCAGGTTGTACATCCCTGGCTCATTCACGATCGTCATGACCTGTTCGCCACCAGGGGTGTGAATTGAACTCACACCCTTCTCGTCGCCATCAAGCCGCTCCAAGGCCTTGCGGTCGAGGGCGAGTGAGGCAAGCAGATCAGCTGCCACGAACCAAGGATCACCCAGCTCATCGCTGATGACCCGGATCTGGCGGCCCTCGTACTCAAAGGGCACTAGGGAAGACGTGTTGTTGTTCATCGGTCTGAAATCGGTGAGGCGGTGACAGGCCCGTTGATGGCCGAGCTGGGATCGGGTTCGGGGCGGAAGTGGTTGGTGACGGTGGCCGATGACAACCGCGGCGGCACGGGCCCAGCGATCACCAGCAGCAGGGTGCTGAGCTGAAACACCAACCCCAGCAAGACCAGCAGGCGCAAGTTGGCGATGCTGCTGGCCGTGACCGTGACGACTGGCCGGCGGCTCCGGCAGAAGGCAGGCAATTGGGGACGGGGCCCGGCGGCCCCGTTGCTGCGCACGTGTGGCGAGGCCATCAGAAGGGGGCCTCGTCATCGTCATCAACGGCCCAACCTGTAGTGCTTGCGGTCTCCGTGGCACTACCGGTGGTGTAGCCATCGAGCTCATCGAAACCATCGGTGGGGTCGACCTGCTCGTAGGGCACGAACTCGACGACCTGAACGGCACGTGGCTGGAAGGTCATGCCGCAGCCGTTCTCCCCGTCCCAGTCGTAAATATCGAAGGCGACGATCACCTTGGAGCCGTTGCCGATGGCGGCCCCATCCCAGGGCTGCTTTTTGGCATCGACGATGCGGGGACCCTCAGAGAGGGAGCCATCGCGCCTCTGGAACTGCGGCACCTTGAAGCGCACCACCGTGATCTCGCTGGGCTTCTCCTTGTCGGGCTTCCAGGGGAAGCCCTTCTCGGCCCGTCGCTTGCGGCTGCCATGCAGGGCGATGAACTGGTCTTCCATCGCCAGCAGGAAGGACTGGGCCTTCTCATTGCTGTTGGGAAGCAGCAGATCGGCGGTCCAGGCCTTGGGTTTGCTCTTGTCGAGCTGGTGCCTTGGGGTGATCAGGTGGGCCCAGCGCACTTCGGCGAGGGGCGTGCGGAAGATGTCCTTAGCCATGGGTTGAATCGGGGTAAACGGAGGAAATGGGCTGTTGATCGAACGGGGGAAGGGGCGGCAGGCCAAAGCGCTCGCGCAGCAGGTGATGCACCGCTCCGCTGGCCGAGAGGTTGTGGCGCTCCATCACTTCCCGGACTCGCAGGTAGACGTCGGTGCGCACCTGGGTCTGGATGAAGTGGCGGCCGGCCACCGAGCGGGGCTGCTCGCCGTAGCGACGAAGGCCTTTCATGGCTCCACCGGCGCCGCGGCGCCATCGAGGCCTTGTTCTTCGCACTCCTCCAGGAAGTGATCGATGAAGGCGGCGTGCTGGTGCTGGGTGATGCGATCGCCGATGGAGCGGGCATTGCGTGGCACCTGGAAGTGCTCGCGGAAGGCCTTGGTCAACGCCTGACGCCCGGCCTGGGGCAGGGCGAGGATTCGCTGGTGGGTGGCCTCGATCTCCTGGGGCGTGAGCGGCTCCAGTGCGACATCAAGGTCCGCAGGATGACCCGGCTCCTCCTGCGGAGCAGGGGAGGGCTGAGCCGATTCGTCATTGACAACGTCATCCACGAGCTCGGCCTGCTCTTTCGTCTCAGCCTCTACAGGCCGAGCCTGTTTGGCCAAGGGGATGCCCAGCAGCATGGCCAACATCCAGCCGGCGGCCTGCGGCAAGTCGTCGACCTCGTCGGCCCACTCCTCGCTGGTGACCTCAGCACCGCCAGCGTGCATCACGGTGACCCGCAGCTTGTTGCGTCCGCGGACGTCAACCAGCTGGGCGGAGAAAGCAATGCCGGAGGCGAAAGCCGGCCTGGCTGCTTCGACCACGGCAGCCAGATCAAGGGATGGAACGGCCTGCACCTGTTCCTGGAAGGAGGCCAGGGCGGCCGTGAGCGCGCGCTCAGCGCTGCCCTTTTCCTCGAGCAGTTCAAGAGCGTCGGTTGGCACGCCTGCGCGTGCGGGGGATTGCGTCATGGCAACTGAGAGGCGGGCTTGTGCCCGCTGGCCTGAGCTTAGCGGCTAGCTAACGCAAGGCGCAACCCTTGACCGCCCTCGGAATCGTCCGGGGTTGGCTTGGGCCTCTGCTGTGGCGGGTCCGCTAGGCGGCCAGGTCTCTCTGCTCCCAGGCGTTGATCCACTGTTCGGGCAGGAACTCCTCGCCATCCACCCAGAGTTGAGCCAGCTCTACCGAGCTGTAGTCGTCGATGGCCAGCACTTCCGAGAAACGCTTCTGGTGCTCCTTCGGTGCACTCTTGACCAGCTGCTCCAGGGTCTGGGTGACGTCGAGCCCGCCTTCCTTGATCACGCGGCGCACGTGCTGGCGCCATTTCTGACAGATCTCCTCGGCCCGCTTGGATGTCAGGGTCGGCGCGGGCGCTGCTTGAAAGGCCCTGGGCACCGGCACATAGCCGATGTAGCAGCTCCAGAAATCGACGGCATCCCAGAGCTTGTCGTCTTCGCCCCGCAGGGGCTCCGCATCCTTCAGCTGGTCCTTCAACCGCTGGGACTTGACCGGTCCCCAATCCTTCTCCGCCAGGCGACGGTTGAGCTCCTCGAGCTGGAAGAAGGCCTTCTGGCGCAGCTCACCGGCCTTGCCCTGCTCGATCACCGAGAGGTTGCCGTAGGAGATCACCTCAAACTCGGCCTCCGTGCCCCATTCGCAGGCGGTGTACTGGGTCCAGCCGTTACGGCGCCGCCAGTTGAGCAGCATCTTCCCGAAGGCTCTGCGGGACTCGTCCTGCCAGTCCAGGACGGCCTGGTAGGTGCGCTTGACGAGCTTCTTTGCTTGTGCCATAGCCCAATCCTACGCAATCCTTGGCACTGCTAGCCATAGCTTGTTACAGCTTGGTGGGCTGCTTTCGGTGGTTTCCTGGCTCGGCCAAGAGCTGTTTGACCTGTTGGCCGGTGAGAACCCGGCCCGTCTGGGCCTGGAAGCGCAGGGCCAGCGTGTAGGGATGGATGCCGGGATGGAGGTGGGCCAGGGCCTGCAGCTGCCTGCGGAGTTCGGGCCGGTTCATTCGCTTGGCCCTCCTGCAGGATCGAGGTCCAGGAGCGCCTGGGCCTGCTCGATTGACCGGCAGACGGCTGCCACTCCGCCGAGCTGCTGCACGAGCTGCAGAAAGGCCCGCTGCTCAGGGCTGACGGTTCCGCTCTCCGTCTTGACCTCCAGGGCAACGAACTGGGCGACCCGCTGGCCGACCATCTCTGGAGTGATCTCCAGCGAGCGCAGGCCGATCAGGTCGCTGCTGCCCTTGCACAACCCAAAGCGCACAAAGCGCCCCTGCTGATCGACCAGGGCGCCGGTGTTGTTGCGCCAGAGCCGCACCGCGCCGCGACCGCAGGCCAGGCGGATGAGCTGCTGGATCTCATGTTCGCTGGGGGAGGAGGCCATGCCTCCTGTTGCCGGGCGGGGCTACTCGTAGTGGCTCCAGAGGCGCAGCACCTTCACGATCTGCTCTTCCTCCAGCACCTGATACACGAGGCGGTGCTGGATGTTGATGCGCCTTGAGCAGGCCCCTCGCAGATCGCCGACCAGGGACTCGTAGGGAGGGGGCTGCAGATAGGGGTCAACGGCCAGGATGTCCAGCAGGGCCTGAGCTTTCTGCTTGAGAGCAGGGGATGCGGAAGCGAGTTTGCGAGCGTCCTTCTGGGCCTGCTTGGTGAAGAGGACCGTCCAGCTCACCAGCCCGGTTCGCTGCTCAGTTCGCTCACCTCAGTGGCCATGCCTTCAAGGATCGACTCACGCATGCCAGGGATCGAGACCAGATGCAGGGTTTCCTGGATGGCGCGCCAGTCGTCCTGGGACAGCAGCACAGCGCTGCTCCGCTTGCCGGTGATCTGCACCGGCTCGTGGGACTGCCCCACCTCATCGATCAGTGCATAGAGCCGCTTGCGGGCTTCTGTGGCTGACACGGTGGTCATGGCATGGCTCTCACCCGTACGTCAAAGCGTACTGCCCTTGTCCTTGTTGTGCTGCCTGGCCGCCCACACGTGCCTGGCCCAGCCCGGCTTGTAGCCGCGCTCCTGCTCTCGCTGCAGCAGCTGCTCAAAGGTGCGGCAGCCGGCTGATGGCGACTTACGGCGTGGCCGAAGCTGCTGGGACTTCGGCCGGTGGCGGGCTGCGCCCGTGACTTCAACCAGCTCGCCCTCCAGCTGCTGCAAGCCGCGCCGCTGCTCATCGCGCTCGTCCGTGAGGAAGAGATGGCCGCAATCAGGGCAGAGCTGAGCGGCGCTGGGGCAGCTGCAGAAGCAGACCGGACAGTCCTTGATCGGGATCGAGACGCCCTCGCGCCGGCGGCGGCCGGCCAGGTTCCACTCGCGTTCATCGGTGGGCAGGCCATGGCGATGGGCGTTGCCGACGTGATCGAGGATCACCGCTTCCTGCTTCCCCGGCGCGGGCCGCAGGGCGCGGCCCACCATCTGCAGGTAGAGCGACAAGGAAGCCGTGGGGCGCATCAGGATCGCGCCGCCGACCGAGGGGATGTCGGTGCCCTCGGAAATGATCATGCAGCTGCTGAGGACCTCCACCTCGCCGGTGGCGAGCCCGGCGATCAGGCGTTTGCGCTCCTCGGCTGGGGTGGCGCCGCTCACCGCCGCGGCCCGGATTCCCGCAGCGCGGAAGGCCGCGGCCAGCTGCTCGGCATGCTCGATCGTGCAGCAGAAGCAGATGGCCGTGCCCGGGTGGAGCCGGCGGTGGTAGTGCGACACCGCATCACCAATCGCGGCCCGGTCCCCGAAGGCGCGTGCCGCCTGCTCCAGGTCGAACTCGCCCATGCGGCGTCGCAGTTTGCTGTTCCTGGCACCCGGCCAAGAGAAGACCCGCGGTCTGGCCAGCCAGCCTTGCTCGACCAGCCAGGCCGCTGAGGGCCCCAGCACCAGGGCCTCGAAATAGCCGCCGGCTTCCACTCCTAACCCTTTGCCGTCGAGGCGTTCGGGGGTGGCGGTTTTGCCGATCAGATGGGCCTCAGGCCAGGCGTGGATGATCCGGCCCCAACTGTTGCCGACCACTAGGTGGTGGGCCTCGTCCTGAATGATCAGATCCGGCGGCGGCAGCTGCTCCAGCCGCCGGACCACGGTCTGCACCGAGCCCACGGCGACCTGCCGGCCCTGTAGCCGGAGGCCCGGGGCGACCACATCTGGCTCCAGCCCCCAGGCCCACACGGTGCCTGTGAGCTGCTCGATCAGTTCGGCCCGGTGGGCCAGCACCAGAACCCGCCGGCCCTTGGCCGCTGCTCCCTGAACGATGGCGCCGATGGTCTGGCCCTTGCCCGCGCCGGTGGGCATGACGGCGCAGACCCGCCGGTGGACCTTGAGGGCGGCGCGGAGATCGGCCAGCAGCTGCTGCTGGTACTCGCGCAGGACGATCGGGGCCATCAGGATCACAGGCGACCGGGACAGGGGCTAGCCGCTGGCCTTCTTTGGCTCAGCCTAGCGAGAGCTGGCCCAGGACATTAGGCTGTAGTTCACGAGCAGAGTTCCCATGTCCGACTACGCCCTGCCGGTGAGTGTCTCGATCACCCAAGAGCAACTGGCCTGGCTGGATGCACGCCGTCGGCACGGCTCCCTGAGTCGCTCAGCCGCACTGCGTCAGGTGCTCGACGCGGTGATCCACCGTGAGGCCCTGGTTGCCGTGCCGGACCGCGGGTCTACAGCGAGCGAGGCGGTGGCTGGCCAGGGTTGGTGAGTTACGCCCCATGGCTTCTGATGCCATTGCAGCGGCACGGGGCCGCTGGCCGGAGATCCTTGCTGCTCTGGCAGGACTGAGCGACGCGGAACTGAACGATCGCCATCAGCCCTGCCCGCTCTGTGCTGGCACGGATCGCTACCGCTTTGACGACAAGGACGGCAGCGGCTCCTGGTTCTGCAATCAGTGCGGCGGCAAGGACCAGCGCGGTGGTGCCGGTTCAGGCATGGACCTGCTGATGCGCCGGCAAGGCTGGAGCTTTGTGGAGGCCGCCCGGCAGGTGGAGGCCTTCCTCGGCCTGGTGCCGGATGGCCAGCACAGCCCAGCCAGCCAGAGCCCAGGCCGTAGCGGCAAACCCTGGCGGATGCCCGAGAAGCCGCCTGCCGATGCCCCGCCGCCGCCGTTGAACCGCGGGGCCACCGCCCAGTGGGCCTACCGCAACGCCAACGGTGAGGTGCTGTTCTGGATCCAGCGGATCCGGCTGCGCAGCGGCGGCAAGGCCTTCCTGCACCGCGTCTGGCTCGATGGGGACTGGCATCGCCCCAGCCGTCGCGACCCCTTCTCCTGCGACTGGCCCACCCCCAGGCCGCTCTACGGACTGCCGGATCTGCTGCAACGCCCCGAGGCACCGGTGTTGGTTGTGGAAGGGGAGGGCACCGCCGATGCAGCCGCCCGCCTGTTCCCTCAACACGTGGTGCTCACCTGGGCCAACGGTTCCAAGGCGATCGCCAAGGCGGACTGGACGCCACTGGCCGGCCGTTTGGTGACGCTCTGGCCCGATGCCGATACCGCCGGCCAGGCAGCGATGCAGAGCCTGGCCGCCCTGCTGCAACCCCTCGAGTGCCAGCTGCAGCTGGTGGCGCTGCCCAAAGACCTGCCACAGGGCTGGGACCTGGCAGATGCCGACTGGACACCACGGCAGGCCGCTCGGCAGTTGGCCAAAGCGGCCAAGCCGTGGGCTGCGCCGGAGGCTGGTGGCGATGGCCCTGATGGGGAAGCCCAAGGCGACGACAACGGGGAGGTGACGGGTGGAGCAGAGGATCTCAGTCCAGCGGCACCCGTGCCAACGACTCCTCGCCCCCAGGCACCCTTTCTGTGCCTCGGCTACGACGCCGAGGCGAACTTCTACCAACCGGGCAGCACCGGTCAGGTAATCCGTCTGCCCCGCGGCTCACACACCGCCACCCACCTGGTAGCCCTGGCGCCGCTGGAGTACTGGGAGACCCTCTACCCCAGCCGCACCGGCGTGAACTGGCCGGCAGCGGCCAGCGACCTTCACAGGAGCTCCGCCTCCATGGGGATCTTCGCGGTGGAGCGCATCCGCGGGCGCGGGGCCTGGTGGGATGAGGGCCGCACCGTGCTGCACCTCGGCGATCGACTGATCACCCCCGAGGGGGAGCAGCCGATCACCCGACCGTTCCGTTCGCGGCACATCTACCAGCGCCTCAAGCGCCTGGAGGGCCCCTGCGGCGTTGAGCCCCTGACCGTGGCGGAGGCCGCGGTGATCGTGGGCATCGCCAACCGCTTCCGCTGGGAGGTGCCTGCCTCCGGTACCCTGCTGCTCGGTTGGGTGGTGCTCGCTCCCATCTGCGGTGCCCTGCGCTGGCGCCCCCACCTCTGGCTCACCGCCGGCGCCGGCTCTGGGAAGAGCCAGATCCTCGATCGCTTCGTGGCGCCGCTGCTTGGTGATCTGAGCCTGGTGGTGGTGGGCGCCACCACGGAGGCGGGCCTGCGCCAGACCATCTGCTCGGACGCCGTGCCGGTGGTCTTCGATGAGGCGGAGAGCAACGAGAAGGGCGACCAGCAGCGGATGCAGGCGATCCTCTCGTTGGCGCGAGTGGCCAGTAGCGAGAGCAGCGCCGAGATGCTCAAGGGTTCCCCCAGCGGTGATGTCAGCCGCTACAGGGTGCGCTCGATGTTCCTGATGTCATCGATCGCCACCGCCCTCAGGCAGGGCGCCGACAAGAGCCGCTTCGCGCAGTTGACCCTGCGCAGCCCCACTGAGATGGCCAAGGAGGAGCGAGAGGCCCACTGGCAGAGCCTCGATCGCGACCTCGAACGCCACATCACCCCGGAGCTGGCTCAACGGCTGATCGCCCGCACCGTGTCGCTGATCCCAGTGATTCGGCAGTCGGTCGTGGTGTTCTCCTCTGCTGCGGCCCGCCACTTTGACTCCCAGCGCCTCGGCGATCAGTACGGCACCTTGATGGCCGGCGCCTGGTCGCTGCTCAGTGATGCGGTGCCCACCCAGCAGGAGGCGGAGGAGTGCATCAATTACCACAACTGGGAGAGCTACAGCCAGAGCACTGAAGTTCCCGATGAGGCCCGCTGCATCCAGACGATCCTGCAGCGGCAGGTGCGGGTGGAGACCGATGACAAGCCCGTCACCCGCACCATCGGCGAACTGGTGGAGCTGGCCGCCTGCCACAGCAGCTGCATCGACGTAAGCCCTGGCCTGGCAGCCCAGACCCTGGGCCGCCATGGCCTGCGGGTGGATCAGGAGCGCCTGTTGGTGAGCAACACCGCCAAGGCCATCGAGCAATTCCTCGCCGAGACCGCCTGGCAGAACAGCTGGCCGGTGGTGCTGCTGCGCTTGGCCGGCGCGCAGCGGGCTGGACCGGTGCGCTTCTGCGGCGCTGGCATGGTCAGCCGTGCGGTCGCCATTCCCCTGAGCGTGGTGTAACCAGCAGCCGTTACAAAACGGCCAGACATAACAGCAGCGGTCACGCCCAAATCCGCTGCCCCGCAGTCGCTTTTAGCCGCTGTAACGATGTAACGCTTTTTGGAGCACATAGAGCCTCTTAGATATTTACAGACGAATGCACACGCTCTTGGTTTGGTACTGCTGCTTGCTAATGCTTCTATATCTGAAAAAGGGTTACATCGTTACAGGCACCCCCAGAAACCACTGCCGGCCGGCCATCTCGGCTGTTACGTCCACCGTCACACCACGTCACAACTGAAACGGCCATGCTCACCACCACATCCACCTGGCTCGATCCCATCCCCGGCCTCTGGCGGGATGAGGAGGCCCATCGCTACTGGCTGGGGGATCACCTGTTCCCGGTGTCGATCACTGGAGTGCTGGCCCATGGCCTCAGCGAGACCGCCAAACGGGCGATCGAGGCCAAACGGCCGATCTGGGAGCCGCGTGGCACCACCGTGCACGCGGCCCTGGAGCACTACAGCCAGGCCCGCTTCCTGGTGGGCCACAGCACCGGCGATGCCCTGCTGGCAGTGGAGGAGCTCCCCGGGCATCACCAGTACCGGGACTGGATCCTGCCGCTGCTGCAGCTGCCGCTCTGGGAGGAGGTGCAGGTGATCGCCAGCGAACGGCTCACCTGCTGCCTCACCCGCAACGTGGCCGGCGCCTTTGACGGCGCCTACATCTCGCCGGCCCTGAGCGAGCGCCATGGCCATCAGGTGCGGGTGCTCTATGACCTCAAGACCATCTCGGCCCACGGGCGGCCCTACTCCACCGCCGCCCAGCTCGGCGGCTACATGGTGCTGGAGGCAGCCCAGGGGAACCGCTACGACCTGGGCCAGACGATCTGGAGCAAGCCCGGCGAAGCGTTCACCAGCACCTTCTACAGCCGTGAGCAGTGCCTGGCCGCCTGGGCCGCGGCCTGGAGCCGCTACTGCCTCGCCCACAGACCCTTCTGAGAGCCCCGGCGCAAGCGAGGCAAGCGAGAGGAATGGCTAGCAATCCTGAGCCGCTAGATTGACCTGGCTCGGATTCATCCGGCTTCATCGCTTCTGTTTCCTGATGGCGGACCTTCTTCTCGTTGCTGCGCCCCAGGAGCCGGCCATTGATGCTGCGGCCGATGTCGACGCCCTGCTCGATGCCATCACCGCGATCAAGGCCCAGCAGAAGCAGCTGGAGCAGCAGCTCGAACCGCTGCTCGACGTCCTCAGCGAGGCGATGGCCACCGGTGAGCTGGACCCGTCTTTCTCCCACAACGACTGGGCGTTCAGCCACAGCCTCGGCCGCTTGAGCTACGACTTCCCGCCGGCGGTGCAGCAGATCGAGCAGCAGCTCAAAGCCGCCCGCGATGCGGCGATCCAGCAAGGCAGCGCGACGGAGAAGCGCGGCAAGCCCTTCTGGACCATCCGAGCGCCCAAGGCACAGGAGCTGCCGTTCTGAGCTCATGTCCCAGCGTTCCCAGGCACAGGCCCCGTCTGATCCGGTGGAGGAGCTGCGCTCCGCACCGGCGCAGCAGGATGACGACGGCCATGGCGTCTGGACGCCAGTGGCGGTGGATCCCACCCGCCCGATCAGCCAGACCAACCCACCCCGCCGGGCACCCCATCACGCCCAGACCCCCAGAGCCACCGCCGGAGAGGTGGAGCGCCGCATCGCCGAGGCCCAGCTCTGGATCGCCCAGCGGCTTCCCCTGCTGCAGATCAGGGCAAATGCAGGCGAGAGCTGGGGGGTGAGCAATATCAAGACGGTCAATCGCTACCTCGACCTGGCGCGGATGCGCATGGTTGAGGAACTGATCACCGACCGCCGCCGCCATCAGGCCGAGCAGATTTTTGCCCTCAATGAGTGCGCCCGTCGGGCGATGGATGCCGATCAGTTTTCAGCAGCTGTCGGTGCCTTCCGGGTGATCGCCGAAATCGGCGGGCTGCTGCGGGCCCCGATCAAGCCCCCGGAGCCACAGGCATGACGGTGATGGCCACGGCAGAGACCATGCCAGCGCACGTGCTCGATCCCGCAGCCAGCGATGGGGGCGGACTGCTGTTGCCTGAGCTCGACCCCTGGGGCGACGCCGGCCTGCTGCACCTCCCCAGGACCACCACAGCTGCGCCATCCGAACCCCAGACCCTGCGCAGCTTCATCGCCGAGGCCTACCCCCGCTATGGCTTCCACCGCTGGGCTGAGCTGCTGATCGAGCTGCTGCAGCAGGTGGCCGATGGCGAGCTGAGCCGGCTGATCGTGACCTGTCCGCCGCGGCTGGGCAAAAGCCTGCTGGTCTCGAAGCTGTTCCCGGCCTACTTCCTGCAGCGCTACCCGCATCTGTTCGCGGCGATTGCGTCGTACTCGGCGGAGCTGGCCTATGCCCACAGCCGCGAGGCGCGCCACTTCTATCGAGTGACCGGCCACCTGCTGGCCCGCGACTCAGCGGCGGTGGGCAACTGGCTGACCCGCCAGCGGGGTGGCTGCATTGCCGCCGGTGTGGATGGGCCGTTCACGGGCAAGGGCTACAGCCTGGGGATCATCGACGACCCCTACAAGGGGCCGGGCGATGCGGCGAGCCCGGCACTGCGGGAGAAGTTGATCGACTGGCTGCGCTCGGTGTGGCTGACGCGGGCCGAACCCGCCTCGGTGCTCGGGTCTGACGGCCAGGAGCACCCAAACCTCTCGGCCCAGGTGGTGGTGCTCACCCGCTGGGATCACCAGGACGTGATCGCCTGGCTGCTGGAGCAGGAGCAGGGCGAGGCGCCGCAGGACTGGACCGTGCTCGACCTGCCCGCCATCGCCGAGGAGCCGGCCGAGCGCCCCCGGGTGCCGCCCACCTGCACCTTGATCCCCGACTGGCGCGAGCCAGGGGAAGCACTGTGCCCGGAGCGGTTCCCCCTGCCGGAACTGCTCAAGATCCGGGCCCGTCTCGGTGCCTACTGGTGGGCGGCGCTCTATCAGCAGCGGCCCAGCCCAGCCTCGGGCTCAATCTTCCTGCGCCAGTGGATTAGGCCGCCCTTCCCCCGCGAACATGGCAGCCAGCGGCAGTACGCCCTGCTGGCACTGGCCTGTGACCTGAGCTTCAAGGGGGAGGCGGAGAGCGATTACTGCGGCTTCTGCCTGGCCGGGCTGCTGGCACCGCCGGCCCGCTCTGCCATCCCCCGATCGGGTGATTCTCAGGGCCCATCGGGGCCAAAGGAGCTGGAGATCGAGGTGCTCTGGGCCGCCCGGCACCGCTTTGGCCTGCCGGAGGTGATCCGCTTCCTGCTCGACTGCCTGCAGGCGCTGGAGCAGCAGGGCCTGCGCCCCAACGCCCTGCTGATCGAGGACGCCGCCAACGGCCCGGCCGTGCTGCAAACCCTCCGGCGGCGCGTACCGGGGATGCTGCCGATCACTGCGCGGGGATCCAAAGAAACCCGAGCCCATGCCGTCGCCCCCCTGGTGGAGGCCGGCCAGATCCGTTTCCACCACCGCGCCCAGCCCCTGGTGGAGGAAGCGATCCGCTTTCCCAAGGGCAGCAAGGACCTGGTGGATGCCTTCTGCCACGGTGCCCTCTGGCTGGAGGGCCGCTACTGGAAGGCCCAGGGCATCCAGCCGGTGGTGACGCCACTGCTGGTGAGCCGGTGAGCAAGCCGCTGGTGTCCGCGGTGCGGGAACGTTCAGCGCCATCGCTGCTCGAGAGCCCTGCACCAGAAGCGCTGGCGCCGGTGGTTGTGCAGCTCAGCCTGCCGCTCACGGTGGTGCTGGTGGGTGATGCCGCCGAGGCGGAGCGGATGCTGCGACAACGGCGCTACCGGCGGCCGGCATGCCATGTCCGAGCGCAGCAGCTGGAGATCAACCTGCACGCTCCAGTGCGTCACCACCCCAGAGCCCAGGTCCAGCATCCGCGCTGCAGATCCCGGCGGCAGCGGCCAGTGCGGCCCCACGCCGCTGCCGACGCACTGGCGCTGGAGCATATGGATCTGGCGGAGAAGATCGCAGGCAACTTCGCTCGGCGCACTGTCCACCAGAAGGAGGACTTGTTGCAGCTGGCGATGATCGGCCTCATCAAAGCGGCACGTCGCTACGACCCTTCACGGGGGCCGTTTCGTCCCTACGGGCGCACCTATGCCAACGGGGAGATCACGCACTTTTTGCGGGACAATGGCTTCCTGCTCAAGGTGCCGCCCACGTGGCGAGAGTTACATGCGCGGGGGCAGCGATTGCTTACTTCGGGAGTTGGCGTGGGCGAGATGCTGGAGCGAATAGGGATCAACCGCGAGCAGTGGATTCAGATCGTCGATGCATGCACAGTACGAGTGGTTGCCTATCAGGCTGAGTGAATGATTGGGCCTAAACTGCAGGCTTACAAGAAGTAATACCATCGACTTGATTCCCTTGCTCGACGTCAAGACTCTCTTGCTCGACACCAGATTGCGAGTCTGACGGCCACTCGGTTTCACTCACGTCAAAACTGTCAGGATCAAAAGCAAGAAACCTATTTCTCTCATAAGCCAGTAATTGACGGCCACCAAACGCTATTTGGCCAGCCGCCCTTGACGGCCAGTAGACATTGTATGGAAGCGTATTCAAGTGCTTATAGATCTTGTATATCTGAGGCGATCCGCCAATGGACGGCCTCTTGTCGTCTCGAATGAACTCAACCAATACTTCAAATGGTTCCATTACAAGACCAGCACTTTTGATTCTCTTCCTTTCTCTAAGGATTTCGTATACGCGCTCATTGGCCAACCCGGAATCATCTCCAATAAACATAAAATACTTATTGCCGCCTCCCTTCTTTACTTGCGACGAAGCTTCTTTGAATCGAAATTCGTTTACCTGTTTTTGGAAGGAGATAGACCATATCTTAAAAGACTCACAGCGCCATGAGTACCCAGCAAGAATGAAGCGTGCCCCCGCGGGGTCAGGAACTTTCTGGCCCCGTGGAAGTGAGGAGATGCTCCGCCACATTGCATTGAAGATGCGAAGAACGTGCCCTTTTAAGTCAGTTAAGTCATACGCTCTGGACGCAAGTTTGGGGTGCATTATTACGGCGGATTGAAGCTGTAGCATTAGAGGATATGCGTCGGCCGTAGCGCCTGCAAAGGCAATAACTGAATCACCCCGCCCAAGATCGAGAACCTTGGTTCCGATATCCCATGCGCGACCGCCATTTAGCCTTGAATCACTAGCAACATAAAGCTCCGACGTAGCCCTGTGATGCCTTACCCAGGCTGCGACCAAGGTCATAGCAAAAGTTTATCCAGCATTGGTCAAGGTTAATTGGGCGAAGCCTCGCCACAAGGCAGCAAATCGGGAGAAAGAAGACCTTCTGCCCTGCATTTTCAGAGTGCCCTGACGAGGCCCGACATGTGTAGGGCCCGAAATCGTTATTAGATACCACGCTTTCACCAGGTCTTATGCAGGCTTTCGTACTGCATATGGTTGTCTCGTCACAATTCCTGGCCCCTGGCAACTGTTGGAACGCCACCAGCAGCCAGTGCCCACCAACCGCCGCCGCAGGACAACCACCCCCAGTGGACCCTTCTCCCCACCAGAGACGGAGCCTCAAGCTCCTGCCCAGTCCCCCTGGCTGGAACACCCCACCCTCTCTGGCCTGAGGGACCGCATGCAGCTGGTCTACGACTGCTGGACCCTGCTGGAGCTGCCTGACGGAACCAGCCGCCGGCCGGTGTATCTTCCCCGCGGCATCGAGGAACCCGAGACCTGCTACACCAAGCGGCTGGAAGCGGCTCGCCCCACGGGCTTCTACCGCGATGCCCTGCGCACCTACGCGGGGATGCTGTCGCGCTTGAGCTGGCAGGAGCTACCCGACTCCCTGACCCGGGTAGCCACCGATGTGGATAGCCAGGGCACCGACCTGGGGGTGTTCCTGTTCCTGGCCGATCTGCTCACCCTGCGGGATGGCGGCTGCCTGATCCTGCAGCTACCGCCCCAGCACCGTTGGCCCTCAGAAGGCGACCGGCTGGAAGCCCTCGCCAAGGGGGACCGGCTCTCGCTGCCGCGGTTGCAGCTGGTCCCCCGAGGCGACCTGCTCAACTGGCGCCTGCCCACCGGTGCAAACAGCGCCGCGCCGGTATCGGGACCGGTGGAGATCGTCTGGCGCGAACCGCGCCGCCAGGCCTTGCCGCCCCGGTTCGCCAGCGGCAACGCCGCGGTGCTCACCGTGGTGCTCGACGCCCACGGCGGCCTGGTGCCTGATCCACAGGCCTGGCTCTACCGCAGCCTCTCGGTGACGGATGACGGCCTGGTGCTGCGCAGCTGGCAGGCCAACCCCAACCCTGCTGCGGTTGATGGTTACGACGTGGTGCCGGTTGGTGAGCCGGAGCGTATGGCGCAGCGCTTTGACCTGCCGGCCCTCTGGTACTCGGTGGATGGCACCGCCTTTGGCGAGGGCGATCTACCCCATCTGGGCCTGGCCCATCAGTACCTCAACCACTACCGCTGCCGCAGCGAATACGAAGACCTGCTCTCTCGCACCGCCCTGCCGGTGGGTGTGCGCACCGGCCTGGTGGATGCCTACGGCTTCCGCCGCAGTGATTGCGCCCTCGGTTCAGGTGCTGCCACCGGGGGGGCAGAAGGCCAGCGTCCGCAGCGGCTGGTGCTCTCGACCTCCTCCTTCATAGACTTGCCCGAGGGCGCCAAGTTCCAGTGGGTCGAGATCGAGGCCCGTTCGCTGGCGGAGCACCGTGCCTACCTGCAGCAGCTGGAGGAAGCGATGCGCCGCGACGCCCTGATCCCTGCTGGTGGTCACGGTCCAGCCCGCACCGAGCTGGAGATTTCCCTGACTGCCGGCCAGAGCTTTGCGGTGCTGCAGTCGCTGGCAGGCCAGAAGAGCTCGATGCTCAACACCCTGCTGCGCCAGTGGACCCGCCTCACTGGCGAAAAGCTGGCGGATCTACCGGCCTGCAGCGTGGAGATCTGCCCGCTGGTGCCCCCGCAGCCACCACGCAAACCCCAGCCCTCGGTGCAGGAGTGGCTGGTGCTGCATGAGCGGGGGGTAATCGACGTGGCCGAGCTGCGCAAGCAGCTGGGGCTGGGCGAGGCCAACGGGACCAGTGGCGGCTGAGCTGGCAAGGGATGGCATGCCCCAGCCCGCCCCACCCACCTGCACCTGGCGCCCCGATGATGCCGAGGCCCTACGCATCGCTCTTTCCATCCCGGTCACCGCTGCAGCCCTGGCGGCCCTGAACCGGGAGATGGCCCAGCTGCAGACCCACTACCCAACAGGGGTGTGCACGGCCCAGGGCCATCTCGATGCCATCGCGGCGCTGAATGAGCAGCTGGCCGCACTGACGCCGGCAGAGGTGAACAGCCCGGTGCGCAGCCGGCGCAAAGGCGTGGCCGGTGGCGTGGTGCCGAACCCGCTGCCTTTGAGCAAGTTAGCGGTCGTGGAGTACGCCACCGAGCTGCTGGTCGAGGAAACCGAAAGCGAGTGGAATCCTGCGGGGCCGTCACCGGCGGTGGTGCTGAACAAGCAGAGGAGCCAGCACATCGGCCAGCTGGCGCTGCTGCTGCCGCGGCTGCAGAACTGGCGCCAGTGCAACCCGGACCCCTTCCGCGGATCACTGGTTCGGAGTTGAGCGGTGGAGCAGCCCCTCTCACCGCTCAACCAGGGCCTCAATCCCCTGCGCGCTGCGCCGCTTTGGGGTCAGCTGGTGTCTTTTCCTGCTGCAGCCCCTGCGATCGACAGCCGGGTGGCTCAGCCCGCGGTGGCCGCGCCTCTCTGGCTGGCGCTGCAGCCCTACGCCAATGCCCGCCTCTGCCTGTTCGAGGTGGACCGGCCCGAGAGCCGCAACCCCATTCTGATCCGCCGCCATGTGATCGACTGCTTCCTGGAGCAGAGCGGCATTGTCAGCGGCTACAACGACACCGCCCTCACCGACCCCGGCGATGTGCTGCTGCGCGGCTACCTGTGCCGGGCAGCGATCCTGCCGGTGAGCCCCAGCAACACCTTCGACTGGCTGGCCGCCGAGCTCGATTGGGCCACCCCCGGCTTCCGCGATGAAGCGCCGCTGCCCTGGGACCCAACGCTGCTGGGCACAGTGCAGGCGCCCTGCCAGGGGGCGATGTGGCTGGGGGATCTGGCCCTGCTGTCGCCTCAGGGCGGTCTGCCATCAGGTGGGCGGGCCCAGTTCGCCGGTTGCCAGGTGCAGCATTTCGGGGCGGACTATGGCCCAGGCGGCATCGGGCTGCTGCTGCAGCCGCTGCTGGGGGAAGCGATCCAGCTGGTGCTCAGACCCCACAGCGTGCTGGTGCTCAGAGCTGGTGACACCTTGAACCTGATCGCCGAGCGCTACGGCACCACCGTGGCCACCTTGAGGCGGATCAACCCCCAGCTGGAGAGCACCCAGACCATCACCTCCATTGATGGGGATTCGCTGGCGGTGCTGGCTGGCCGCCATGGCACTACCGAAACCAAGCTGCGCAGCCTCAACCCGCTGCTGCAGCAGAGCGAGGCTTATGTCACCGGTGAGGGCGAGACCTTGAGCAGCGTGGCGGCTGGGCAGAACCTCAGCCTCTCCCTACTGCGCCAGTTCAACCCGGAGCTGAGCAGTTGGCCCAGCGAGGAACCGCTGCCGGCTGGCACCACCCTGCTGCTGCCCGCGTACCGGTCCACCACCCCGATTCCTGCAGGGTTGGAGCTGCTGGTTCCGGGTTATCTGCCATCGACGCCGCTGCCGGCAGGGGAGTGGATCTATCTGCCGTCCCGGCGCTCGGCGCCGTCGTTGGAAGAGGTGGTGGAGACCCTGGACTGACGGCTGGTGCAGGGCCCCCGCCACTCAGGCACCCATGCGGGAACCCGCCATGGCCCAGTCGCTTCACATGCCGTTACAGTTCTCGTAACGGACTGAAACATTCATGGCTGATCCCACTCCCCGCTTCGGGTTTGTTGAATTCGCCGAGACCTGGAACGGCCGTCTGGCCATGCTCGGCTTCGTGATCGGCCTCGCCACCGAGCTGCTCACCGGCCAGGGCATCCTTCAGCAGATCGGGCTCGGTTGATCCCATGAGCACCGACTACACCCCTGCCATCACAGCCGTCGTCGCCCTCGTGGTGCTGCTCACCGGCATGACCGTCTTCGTGCTGAGCCGCCCCAGCGACCTCGCCCCCACCACCAACCGATGACCGGCCTTCTCGCCCTGATGCTGATCGGCGCCTGGATCACCGGCGCCCTGCTGCAGCCCCGACCGGCCGCCTGAACCGTTCGCCCACGACCACGGCCCCATTCCCACCGCTCCGGAGCTTCCATGACCAACACCCCCGCCAACGGCCAGTGGGTCCAGCACCGGGCTGAGCAGCTCATCCACATGGAGCAGCTCAAGCGCGTTGAACTGTTCAACGGCCGTGCCGCCATGCTCGGGATCGTGATCGGCATCGTTGTGGAAGGCCTCACTGGCGCCGGCATTGCTCACCAGATCGGTCTCGGCGCCCTGGTGGATGGCTATGCCGCCTGCCGCACCCAGTTCCTGCCTTTCTGCTTCTGAGCCCCCGCTCAGCTAAAGCACCCATCACCCCCGGCAACCCCGGGGGTTTTTGATGGCCACCGCTGCATCTCCGCTCCCATTAGGGCAACCTCCAGGCCATCGGCTTCCTGTTCAGCTGGGTGCTGTGCTGGGGGATCGGCGGCTCGCTCATCGATGCCGGCCTGATCAACGCCGGGGTCTATTCGCTGGAGGGCGGCCAGCTCGGCACCGCCGCCACCTTCAGCCTCTGGAGCCTGCTGTGGGGCGGCGGCGGGGTCTGGCTCTACCGGCGCTGGACCCGGCCCGTCACTCCGGAGCGTTGATGCGCTGCGGCCGCCGGGCTGTGTCGATCAGCAGGTTATGGAGCAGCTCCTTGCTGCAGATCAGCAGGTGGGCCATCCAGGTGCCCGTCAGCTTCGGCTCGGCGACGAGATCGCCCCGGCACCGTCCCATGGCCTGCTCGATGTCCACCAGCTCCCGGCCGATGTTGCGCACCATCGCCTCGGTGGTCTCACGGGGCGTGGGGCGAGGCGGTGTCTGCATCAGCTCCACTCTGGCGGCAACGCTCAACCAAAGCGGTAGTGCTTGCGTACCGGGGCGTGCACGTCCCAGGTGCAGCTCAGCCCGGCGTCCAACACCACCAGATCCCCGGCCCCAAAGCGCACCGGCTCCCCACCATTCGGGGTGACAGTGACATCACCCTCCAGCAGCAGGCAGGTTTCCTGCTCGTCGTAGGTCCAGGGGAAGGTGCTCACCTCACAGCCCCAGGTGGGCCAGCCCGTCACGCCCAGGCTCTCCAGCTGCGCTCGATCCGGGTTGGAGGTGACCTTGATGCCGGAGGCCATGGCTGTCTGCGTGAAACCCAGGCGCCATTGTCTGCTCCCAGCCTGGCAACAGGGAGAGCGAGCGCAGCCCGGACGGGGCGCCCGCAGCACCACAGCCGTGATGGGTGATGCCCTCTTCCTCTCTCCACCGATTCGGCGCCGACACCGGCGCCTTCCAGCCCCAGCTCCAGCAGCAGCCCAACCAAGGCCCCGCCGCTGCACCGCCCCAGGAGCCCGAAATGGCTCCCCTGGAGGACGACGAGCTCGACGAGGCTCCACTGGCCACCGATGACCCCGAGCCCCCCGGCAGCAGCGACAGCGACGATCCCCCGGCTGGCACGGCTCCGATCCCCGGGGCGGATCCGCTGCGGGCCGAGCGACGCCGCAGCAACCAGCTCGAGAAAGAGCTGCGCAAAGCCCGCGCCCAGCTGGCCCGCTTCTCGGAGATCAACCCCGATGAGTACGCCCGTCTGCAGGAGGGCGAACGCAAGCGGGAGGAGCAGGAACGCCAGTGGAACCTGCGCGAGCAGGAGCTGAACAACGCCAACCGCCGCCGCGTCCAGGCGGTGGAGAAGGAGCGCGATGACGCCCGCGAGCAGTCGCTCAGCCTGCGCAAGGAGCGGTTGCTTGAACGCCTGTTCGTGGATGCAGAAGGCCGGGTGGGCGGCGATGAGCGCAGCACATTCTTTGACACCTTCTGCAAGCTCTGCGGCAGTCAGTTCCGCCTCAGCCAACAGGAGGGCAAGGAACGGCTGGAGCCGATCGATGCCGCCGGACAGCCCTATGCCCTCGATGGTGTGGCGCTCTCTGCGACTGACTACGTGGAGGAGTTGCGCCGCCACCCGGTGTACAGCTTCCTGTTCCAGCAGCGCAGCGGGCTCTATCAGTCGACCGCCGAGGGCGGCTACGACAGCGCCGGGGTGCCGGTGAACCTGCAATCGATGAGCACCCGGGAGCTGTACATGGAGGCGATGCGCTCCACCACCCCACGGGTACCGGCGCGCAACTGAGGCCGAGTGCGATGGCCTGGTACCTGGTGTTCTGGCGGAATCGATCCACTGCAACGGTGGTGCCTGCCGCCAGCGCCAGCCAGGCCAGACATCGGGCCCTGGCCAAACAGAAGCGCGGCTACGGCTCCGTCACGGCTGCCCGCCGCGCCAATGCCGCCGACTCCCAACTGATCCGCAGGGGCGTGTGGGTGCGTCGGCGCCGGGACGGCAGCAGCCCTCAGTTCGGGTCCGCACAATCCAAAAAGCAGGCCAGGCGGCAGCGGAGCCGCTATCGGCACTGGCTCTGAAAGCGGCAGGACGGCCCGGCCCCAGGCAGGGCCGGGCCTGAGCCCGCGGGGCTCAGCAGACCGAAACGGTGCAGCCGGGGGTGCCCTGCAGCTTGCGGGCAAAGGCGAACGCCTTCTCGGCTGGGATCAGCCGCATCTTCTTGACGGGCTTGCCGCGCCGGCCGAGGTGCTCGACCGCTACGGGAAGACTGCCGCTCTTGATGGTGCCTGGCTCATAGCGGTGAATCATGAGCAGACGGAGTTCGCAGATGGGGCCTTGGGGTGCTGCCATGGCTGGCTTGGTGCGGAGAACACCGGCCCAGCTCCCCGCGCGCGCAGGGCTGGCCCGAGCACGTGGGGAATGCTGAGGACCGTGTTCCGCGCCGGGCCTGCCAGCAGTGCTCCACCAGGCAACGGTGCACGATCCGCTTGGTGCTCACCGCGCCAGGCCAACCCGAGAAGTGCTCTCCCCAGGCCGTCAGCATCTGCGGCTCATCCGTCGAGGGAATGCGGTCTGCCGCGTTGCGGCTCTCTAGCCGGCAGCACTGCTACACCCCTGAGACCCCATGGCTGCCATGCCTGGCGCCGGGCCTGGCTAACCCGGCTGGTGCCGCGGAACCCCGAGCGGGAGTGAGCGGGTGGAGTCGCGGCTGGATGCACAAGACCAGCTCCTGGCTCCAGGTGGACCCTGGGCCCGAGAGCCTCTTCCACCAGATCGCAATCTGCTGAATGAGGGGGCCGGGAGGCCGGCCCCACTGGCGCTCAGGCCATCTGCGCTCGCAGGGTGGCCAGCGCCCTTTCCTGCAGACGTGACACCGAGCTGTGGCTGATGCCCAGAGCCGCGGCCGCCTGCCGGAAGGACTGGCCACCCAGGATGCAGAGGCGGATGGCGGCGGATTGCTGGGCGGGCAGCCGATCGAGGAGGGATTCGACCAGCTGCGGATCCAGCTCGGGCTGGTGCTCCACCTCAGCGGCGGTGATGCACTCCAGCAGGGGAACGCCGGTGGCAGTGGGGGCATCCAGGCTGGCGATGTGCCAGGGAGCACCAGCTTCATGGGCCCGGCGGGAGACACGGATCGTGCGGCCGTGATCGCGGAAGTGATGGAGGATCGCGCCCCGGATGGTGGCCCTGAGATAGGCGGGGGCAGTGACCGGATCGGTGATCTTGTGGCAGGAGAGCCACAGCTGCATGCGGGCCACCTGCCGGGCATCCTCGAACTCGATCACCTGGGAGCCGGAGCGGAAGAAGCTGCGGGCGATGGCATCGGCAAGGGGAAGGAACTGCTGAAAGAGGGCATCGGCCTGGGAACGGGTGCGGGCCATGGCCTGCTGGCGTAGAACGCGCGACCCACGGCCCCGACGCAGGAGGAGGCCAAGCTGAGCAAGGACAAGCAGGCGGCCAGGCCGTATCCGATCCACCTGCCTCGACAGACCCACCTGCCTTGAAAAACGTGGCCCCGCTGATCCACGCCAGCCTTCTCGCCTGACGCGGACCGATCGAGCGGATGCCAGGCGGGTCCCGCTGCTGCTGGCTACTTCGTGGCCTCACCGACCGCTCTGCCCCCCAGCAGGGCGAGCAGGGTGTTGAGCGCCACCGCGAAGGCCGCCTCGAGGCTGCTGTCGACCCGGTGGCAGAGGCTCGTCTCCGGCAGCGGCCGCCGCTGTGCCAGAGCGATGCAGGCGGCAGACGCGAGGGTGAACAGCAGCACCTCGGCGATCAGGATCACGGCCACCAGCCGCAGCAGGAAGCGCTCGCGCTGGAAGCCATCTCTGCTACTGGTGGAGCCCCCGCCATCGGCTTGCGCCTGCGGGTGATCACCAGACCGCTCGGCTTGGCGCCCCGGTTCCGGTGGCCCAGCCACGGCTCAATGCTCCTGGAACACCCCGACGTAGACGGTGCCCTTCCGGTAAAGGGGCAGCACCTTGTCGCGCAGGTCGATGTTGTGGAGCCGCACGCAACCGAGTGTCGGCAGCAGCTGCTGATTCGCCGCCCAGGCGCCGGGCCAGCCGCAAGCTGATCCACCGCCGTGGAGCATGATCCCGGCCCGACCGACCGTCACCTCCTGGTTTTCCAGCTCGACCATGTCGAAGCTGAACCAGCCATAGGACATGGCGGTATCGCTGCAGGGCGGATTCGGGTTCTGCTCGTAGTCGGGATAGAGCTGGCCGAGCTTGTAGAGCCCTGGCGGGGTGTCGGTGCTGGTGCGGGTCCAGTCCGTGTCGGCACCCTGCCCCCGCGCCAGGCAAGGCACCTTCCACAGGAACGTGCCGGTGTGATCAAACGCCTCCATGTCCTCGTCGCGGTCGTTGACCAGCAGGTACGAGTCGCCGGGTTTGACCGGTGCGGCCTTCTGCGGCCCGGCCATGCCGGCCTCCTCTGAACCTCGCGGATCCAACCCGCCCGAGCTGGCGGGGGGTGACGGCGGCTCCGAGCTGAAGGTCACCGCCCAGGTGGCCTGCTCATCGAGGATCTCGGCGGCGCTGTTGGTGCTGCTGATCGCCTCATGCAGCTCCTGTACGCCCTGGTGCTGCTGGGGCTGGCCCTTGTAGAAGCGGAAGCGGTCCTCGAACCGCTCGGCGCTCATCGGGGTGGTCATGGCTGGGGTTCTGCTGAGCCCTGTTGCCAGCGGCGGCGACCGGCAGCCGGGCTGCGGGCAAAAAGAGAGCCCCGGCCGCAGCCGGGGCGAAGGGCCCAAAGGATTTGCCCCTCAGAAGGGCAGCTCGCTCTCGGGGAACGAGCTCACCAGCGGCGGATTGAGCCGCTGCCGATCGAACAGGAGATCGGCGCAGAGGCGCTCCAGCCGCTCCAGGGGCGTGGGGAGATGGGCGGAGGCCTCCTCGCAGAGCAGCTCCAGGGTGCGGGAGCTGAGGAGCTGGAAGGCGCGGATCCGGGCTGCGGTAGCCATGGCAGGCGTAGCGGAGACCCCGAAGCAGGCCGGGCGGGGTCAAGGGGCAGCCCCCTCCGACATGCGGAGCGCAGCGGAGCCAACGCCACAGTCCGGCTGACTCGCGCAGCCCTTGAGGCCGCCCGGACCATGAGGAGGGCTGCGCGTAGCCGATCCACTGAGCGCCGGTGGGGCAGGGGCTGGATCAGCCCTCTCTGGCCTGCAGCATCTGCGGCGAGAAGCCCCGCATGACGATGCGTTGCCGCTGGTAACGAGGGATGTTGATTCCGCCGCCGCTCTTGCTGTCTCAAGCCGCCGGATCCATCGTGGCTGCAACGGGATTCGGAGGCTCCATCGATGGAAGACACCCCCCCTGAGCACCAGTCAGGAGTGCGCTGACGATCCGGCCCCTGCTCCAACACTCTCGACGGATCTCTGACGTTCCTGGCGTGTCAAGCCAGTCGCCGTCCATTGCACCGCCACAGGTGCCCCGGACCCAACGGAACGTCCCGATTGACACCTGGCCCCAGGTGCCAGCGCCGGCAGCTCCGACCACAACTGAAGACACCCTGATCTGCAAACGATCAACCGACCGCGCAGCTGCGCCCGACCCCCTTGGGAAGGCACCACGGCTGAGCAGGCAAACGCCCGGGGCCAACGCTCCGGGCTTTGTTGTGGGGGTGTGCTCTCCCAAAGGGAAGGGCCCCCTGTGCTGAGGGCCCTACCGCTGCGCGGAAGACTTCGTCTAGCGACCGGTTGCGGGAGCAGTTGGTGAACTCCTGGTCGGGTGTTTACCCATGTAGTCACCCTTCCTTCCCGTGGTCTCAGTACGTCAAGCCGCTGCCGGCTCACCACTGCGGCTCACAGGGTCGCCACCCCTCCTGCCGCTTCTGGCGCCAGAGCGTGATCGCCTGCTCACGGGTGAGCTCCTTGCGGTGTTTGAGCAGCGGCACCGGCTGATCCGGCAGCAGCTCTCCGGTAATCAGCACCAGCCGCTGCGCCCAGCGATCCCAGTGGACTGGCTTGAACTGCAGCACCTGCCGGCCATCGCTCAGCCAGCCTTCCTTGGGGGAGAGGGGCGGACGCTTGCTGGTCGCCATGCCCGGCTCAGGCCACCTCGGGTGCCCAGCCCTGCTGGCGCACCATGTCGTCGGTCCAGCCCTGGCAGCGGCTGGTGAGGTGCTCGCCCTGGGCGATCAGCCCCTGGTGCAGCTGACAGGTGAGCAGGGGGATGCAGTTCACCCCGGCGTGGTGGCGAAACCAATGGCAGGTCATGCAGACCTTGCGGCTGCGCGCCGGCACGAGCACCTCACCGTCCAGATAGGGCCATTCCTCGATCGGGGCATCGAGCCGCTGCCCCAGCGATGAGGACCCCCGACTCCCAGCCATTCCCATGCGGCCCCTCGATGCGTACGCCTGTACTAGCACGGAAGGTCTGGGACGGCGGCGGCTCTGGTCGGCCGCGGGCTTCAAGCGCGGAGCGCCTCGATGCAGGCCGGCAGCTCCTCGTAGCTGATGCCTGGCCCAAAGGCCCGGATCAGCGGTTGCAGGCCGATCGATTTGCGTCCTTCATGCAGCTTTCTCATGGGGACCACCCAAAACCGCCACTGGCTGAGGTCCTGAGGATCCACCAGTTCGGGGTTCTGCTCCGCCAGCAGGCAGAAGACGTAGGCGGTGGCAACCCGCTGCTCGATCGGGAAGCTGATCACACTGGGCCCTGCCTGCGGCCACGACTGCACATAGGCCGCCGACTTCACCTCCAGGGTGATTTCCCCATCGGTGACATCCACATCCGCCCACTCGATGCGGTGCTCCCCGGGATCGAGGACCAACGCCCGGTGGACCAGCCACTCGGCATAGGCGCCTCGGGTGCGGTTCTCCAGCAGATGGCCGGAGTTCCAACGGAGGAAGGCGTCGAGGTCATTCATGGCCGGTTGGTTTCTGGTCGCAACGGCACAAAGATCAGGTTGCTGTTGGCCTTGTTGGTGAACACGGCATTGCCCTGCACGTAGATCTCCCGCTCCCACAGCCCGCCCAGGCTGTCCCGCAGGGTGGAGAGGGGGAAGCCTTCCTGGATCAGGCGGTAGGTCATCGCCTTGCCGTCCTTCCAGACGATCCGCACGCTGCCGTCGCTGCTGTGGCTGTCGCGGCAGGGGATCGGTCGGTCGTTGTAGGCGCAGTCCTTCCAGGGTTCGGCGCGGCTGGGGGCGGCGCCGATCAGCAGGGTCGCCATCGCGGCGATCCCCCAGGCCGACCAGGCACCGTGGCACCTCCCAAGCGCGGAAGGGTGGCACCGCAGCCGTTCACGCATCAGCGCCACCATCCCTCGCTTGCACTTTCCCCAGGATGGATGCGGTTGGGCTGGGACGGGAACTGTTCTCGATGCGGTGCTCGCCGTGGGGAACGGCCCGATGTTGCGTGAGCTGGTGCTGGCCATCGGCATCCCCTTGGCTCAGCTGCTCCTGGTGGTGCGGCGCAGAACCTGATCGCCTCCAGGACCTGGCAACAGGAGGTGATGTGTCTGGGGCCAGGCCCCGGGAGTGACCATGGGCCTCACCCTGCTGGAGGCAGCCAAGTACGAGAAGCGGGTTGAGCGCCTGGCCGTGCTCAAGACCTTCTCGGAAGGGGAGCTGCTGCGCCGTCTGCCGTTCCGCAACCTGATCGGCGGCTCCCTCTCCTTCCCCGCCGAGGTGAAACTGCCGCGGGTGGGTTTTCGGGCGGTCAATGAGGGCTACCGCCAGAGCTACGGCGTCATCCACAACGACAGCGAGTTCGTGCACCTCTTCGGGGGTGATCTCGATGTGGACCGCTCGATCGTGGATCTGCAGGGCCCCGAGGCCCGTGCCGCCCAAACCGAGATGAAGGTGCGCTCGATGCGGCTGACTCTTGAGGCGGCGATCATCAATGGCGACGACACCTTCGATCCGCGGGCCTTTAACGGGCTGAGCAAGCGCCTGGTGCCGGGTGAGGCCCAGACGATCGACAACGGCGGCGGCACCCTCAACCTGCTGGCGGTGGAAGCGCTGATCGACAGCGTGGTGAGCTACGGCGGCGACAAGGTGCTGATCGGCAGCAAGGCCGCCCGCCGCCAGCTCAGCACCGCCTCCCGCCAGGCCGGCGGTGACCTCTACGAGGTGATCGACGGGCGGCATTTCTTCGAGGGGGTGGAGTTCCTGCTGGTGGAGGACGACGCCGAGGGCCATCCGGTGCTCGGCTACGACGAACCCGGTGACAGCACCTCCCTCTACTGCTGCGTGCTGGGCGATGCGGCGGTCTGCGGCCTGCAGGGGCCCTTCGAGGGGCGGTATGGCATCGCGGTGCGGGACTTTGGGGAGGTGCATGACGCCCCGGTGTTCCGCACCCGCATCGACTGGTACGTGGGCTTTGCGGTGTGTGACCGCAAGGCCGCGGCCCGGCTGTACAACGTCGCCCCCATGCCGCTGGCCACCCCCTGAGCCGCACCCGAGCGCAGCACCAAGCACTGATCGACCACCCCACTGCAGGAGAGACCCCATGACCACCCAGGCCACCCGGCTGCTGGATGCCCAGACCGTGCTCGTCGGCTGGATCAACCACTCCGCCACCGACTGCTACGAGCACATCCGCACCAGCGGCGAGATCATCAACCTCGGCACCGACCTCGAGACCAGTACCTCCTTCGTGCTGGTGGCCTCCCACCCGGGCCACAGCGAGGCGGTGACCGTGACGTTGGAGCTGGCGCCGCTGCTCCCTGACGGCAACGCCGGCACCTGGATCACGGCTGCCGCCGTGGCGATCCCGGCCGCCGGCGGCAAGGTGGAGGCGACGATCGCCGGCCAGGGGCTGCTGCCCAACCCGGCCGATGCCGGCACCGCCGAGCCACCCTGCATCCGCCTGGCCCGCGCCCTGGTATCCCCCAGCTCCCCGGAGGGAATGCTGGTGGCGCTCACCGCTACTCAGGGGCTGTGAGGTGCCGCGATGAGCCAAGCCCCTCTCACCGGTGGTGCTCCCCTGCCCATGGCGGAGCCGCTGCCCCTGGACCTGCTGCCGCCGCTGGAGCCCAGCCAGCAGCTCGCCACGCCCAACCCGCCGGGCGGGGAGCAGCGCTCGGTGCTGCTGCTGGATGACACATCAGGCAAGGAGCTCGATCCCCTGCCCTCCCGGCTGCTGATCGGCAAGGACGGCGCAACCCGCTCGATCTGGCCGGTGCATCTGGCCGGCTGGCAGTCCCTGGGCTGGCAGCTGCTCACCCCCGCCCCACCGTCCACGCCGGAGCCGATAGATCCAGACCCGGTGCCGACGGAACCGGACCCTCCTGCCGCAGAGCCCGTACCCGTGGAGCTGAAGGAACTACTGGTGGAGCTTCCCCCTGCTCCTGATCCGGCGGCCGGTGAGGCGCTGCTGGCCGAGCAGGCCCCGGACTTCCAGGCCATGACCAAGGCCGAGATCGTGGCGTTCTGCTCCGCCACCTATGGCGTCAGCCTCGATGGCGGCATGACCAAGGCGGAGCTGGTGGAGCAGGCCACCGACCTCCATGCCAACGCCGGGGCCGAGGGCACTTCGTTGCTGGAGTTGCCCGATGACCTCCTCTGATCGGCTCGAAGGGGTGGTCTTTCTGGGGGAGGCGCAGTGGCAGGGCACTGCGCCGCCGCCCCCTGCTCCCGAGGACGCCATCAGCGCCGTGGAGGCCCAGCCACCACTGGTGAGCAGCGAGCGGGAGGGCGTGGTGAGCCTCCACCTCGATCTGCAACTGCTCGACCCCCTGCCGCCCTGACCACCACCGCGGCCCCAGTCGGGGCCGACCCATTCCCCACTTCTCTCCAGCTCTTCCATGGCCAGCACCGTCACGACCACCGCGGCCACCCCAGCCGCCACGACCCAGCCCACCGACCTGCTGCTGGTGCAGCGGGGAACCACCGCCCACAAGGCCACGGCCGAGCAGGTGAAGGCCTACATGCTCACCCCCGCCACCCCAGCGGCGGTCGGTGGCATCAAGCCCGGCACCAACCTCAGCGTTGACGCCGACGGCACCCTCCATGCCGACCTCCCCGGCGCGCTGCTCTACAAGGGCGCGATCGACCCCACCACGACAGACGCCCCGGCCGATGCGGCGGTGGGCGATGTCTACCTGGCCAGTGCGTCTGGGGTGGCCCTGGCCAGCTGGAGTGGCATCGGCGGGGACGCGATCAGCCAAGGGGATCTGCTGCTCTTTGATGGCAGCAACTGGAGTGCCAATGCGGCCCTGGGCCCTGATGGCGTTGGGGTGGTGCGGGTCCATGGGGCGGCACCGGTGACGGTGGACGAGAGCGATCCGGCCCAGCCCCTGATCGGCGTGAGCGCCGCCACGACGGAAGCGGCCGGGGTGGTGCGGCTGGCTGGTGCCGCGGATATCAGCGGAGGCACGGCCGGAGCCGTGGTGGATGCCGACCAGCTGGCGGAGGCACTGACCGCAACCCAGCCGGCCGGCAACTACATGCCCCTGGACATCAGCAGCCTGCCGGCCCTGCCCTGAGCAGCCCCCTGATGACGCTCCATCCCGATGACCGGCTGGCGATCACCCGACCCAGCGGCCCGCAGACCGGCACCTACCAGCTGCCGGCATCAGCGCTGGCGGAGCAGCTGAGCCCGGCGCCGGTGCTGGGGATCAGCGGAATCCTCTGGGCGAGTAGCCGTTCCGCGGCGGACAACAATTGGCAGGCGGTGTGCTGGTCGCCGGAGCTGCGCCTTTTTTCCTGCGTGGCGAACAGCGGCACGGGCAACCGGGTGATGACCTCCGCCGATGGATTCCGCTGGAGTTTTCGAGCGGCTGCTGCCGAAACCAGCTGGGTGGCGCTCTGCTGGGCCGCTCAGCTGGGGTTGTTCGTGGCCCTGGCCGACAGCGGCAGCGGCAACCGGGTGATGAGCTCTCCGGATGGCCTCAGCTGGACGGCGCGGCCGACCCCGGCGGACAACAGCTGGACCTCGATCTGCTGGTCTCCCGAGCGCGGTCTGCTTGTGGCGGTGGCCAGCAGCGGCACGGGCAACCGCGTGATGACGAGCCCCGATGGCCTGACCTGGACCGCGCGCCCTGCCGCCGCCGATCAGGACTGGCGAGCGGTGTGCTGGGCACCGCCGCTGGGTCTGTTCGTGGCCGTGGCCAGCACCGGGAACGGGCAGCGGGTGATGACCTCCCCCGATGGCAGCCTCTGGACCTTGCGCAGCTCCGCGGCCGACAACACGTGGATGGCGCTCTGCTGGGCAGCGGAGCTGGGGCTGCTGGTGGCGGTGAGCAGCAGCGGCAAGGGCAGCCGGGTGATGACTTCTGCCGATGGCATCAGCTGGACCAGCCGGGCCTCGGCCGCCGACAACGCCTGGACCTCCCTCTGCTGGGCGCCAGAGCGGGGACTGCTGGTGGCGGTAGCCAGCAGCGGAACCGGCAACCGGGTGATGACCAGCCCCGATGGCCTCAATTGGAGTGTGCGCAGCTCTGCGGCTGATGTGGGCTGGCGCTCGATCTGCTGGTCGCCGCAGCGAGGGCAGTTCGTGGCGGTGAGCAACAGCGGCGCTGGCAACCGGGTGATGGTGAGCCCCTGAGCCATGACCACCAGCCCCACACCCCTGCCTGCGATCGGCGTGCGCTGCTGGCGGGACGTCATCAGCCCCAGCACCGGCGCCACGGTGCTCAGCCTCGATGCCAGCGGCCCCGAGGATCCGATGGTGGAACTCGGCTACGACGAGGGCGGCGGCGGCTGGTGGCCGCTCAGCACCCTGGTGTTCGCTGCCGACTGAGCCCTGAGGGCAGCCAGGGGGCCGGAGCCCCCCAGCTGGGATCAGGAGCAGGGCTCAGGCCTGCACCAAATCCAGCTGAGCCATGCGTTCGGCCTCGATGCGGGCGATCTCGGCCTCCTGCTGGGCCTGCAGGCGCTGATCCAGCTCCTCGACACGCGCCAGGCACTGCTGGATCGCCGGGATCACCTCCTCCTCCAGCAGGGTGATCTCCTCCTCGCCATAGGGCTGCTCGATCCAGGTGCGCCGCAGCGGCAGCCCTCGGCTCCGGCGCAGGATCTCTTCCATCGAGCGCAGCGTGGATTCGAGCAGCAGGAACGGATCTTCCTCGGGCCGGCAGAACGGGGAGCGGGAAACAGACGAGGCGCTGGCAGTGAGCATGGCCATGACGATCGGCGCCGAGAGCGGCGCAGCGACGGGACCGATCCCAGTGGAGGCCCGACGCCAGGAGGGCCTCAGACTGGAGAGGCCCGGAGCAAGCCCACTGGATGGGGCGCCATGGGCCTGAGCTCAACAGGCCGACTGCGGTCGCAGGGCAACTGGGCCTGCGGTTGGAGGCCTTCACCGTCAGCTGGGACTGGCACAGCGCTGCCGGGACCCTTGGCTGGTGCGGCAGCGGTCAGTTCTTCTAGGACGGGCCTGGCTGTGGCCTGCGGACCCTGGCGACGGCTGTGTGGGTCAGCGATGCTCGATGTGCCGGTGGGTTGCGCCAATGAGCTGGCCTGAGCTGGAACGACTGGTGGCCGACGCCGAGGCGGATCCAGCCCTGCGGCGTGCCCTGCGCCAGTGCCGCACCCGCGGGGAGCTGATCCTGACGGCCAGGCGGCTGGGCTACCGAATCTCCCGGCTGGATCTGCAGCGGGCCCAGGCGGAAGACCTGCTGGAGGAGCGGGCGATGGCTTCTGCCGGCTGAGGAACGCTGCGATGACAACTCAGGGCGACGAGGACTTCTCCTGGGGCTGTGCGCCACCAACGTCGAGGCCAAGGAGCCACCGCAAGAGTTCCGGGTCGCTGGTTTCCAGCTCCCAGAGACCATCGAGCCAGGGCCTGAGCGCACCCCGACGGACCAGCCCATCGAAAGCTGCCTGGGCCTGCTCGGGTGTGACCGCCGTGCCGATTCGTTCGGTGATCCACTCGAGCATGTGAGGTGGACGCAGGAAGACAGCCACGAGGTTGAGCGGGTTGCGGACCCAATGCTGATGCCTCCAGCACATGCATGCCTTAGCCGCAGAGTCACGGCCTGGCGTCAGTTCGCGGGAGTACAGGAGGTGAGTGCCCGTCAGGCCCTGGCGCTCCGTGGGCCACTCGTGGATCCTGTTGGCAGCAGTTGAAGGGCAATGGCGACGGGACGCAATGATTGGCTCCGGTTGCCGGTGGTGACTGCCGGCTCGGAGTACCTGGTGATGGGGCACCTGATGCGCCGAAACATCCTCACCTACAAAGCACCACCAGGAAATGAGGGCTATGACCTGATCAGCATTCACCCCGATCCACGGCATCAGCCAGGACCCGAGGAGAAGGCGCAGATCCGGGTGCAGGTCAAGAGTCGCTATGCAACGGACTGCGATCGGGGTTTCCCCGTGAAGGAGAGAAGCCTAGACGCCTTCGACTACTTGATCGTTGCCTTCCTAAACATCGGAAACTTCTACGGCAAGAACGATGGCAGCACTGGTGCCGAGCAGCCCGAGTTCTACACGCTGTCCCAAGAGTTCATCAGAGAGCATCACGACTCAAGCTCAACCTGGGAAAAGGTCAAACTTAAACGGTTACAAGAAGAGATTGAGCCTTTCAAGAATGAGAAGGGATTTGAGCTGATCGCAATCGACCTTGGCATCCCTCTGCCAAAGAAGAACCGCTGATCAGGACCTGGAAGACAGCAATGAAGTTCAGGCTCATCCAATCAAACAACCGAGGACTTGTTACCCGAGTGGGTGACCGGACCTACGCACGCAGCCGCCCAGCAAAGGGAGAGGAGCACTGCGAGCTGCCGACATTGTTCATCTGGGCAAATAAGCCCAGACGTCTTGTGGCTCGCTGCTGGACCCGCTGGACAGGAGAGAAGCTCGAGCGTGACTTCATCTATGAGGTGACGCGCTTTCGAGACGTCATCGATCTTCGAGGCGATACCCGCTATCACCAATGGTGCTCTCAACAGCTTCGGGAGCAGATGTGGAACATGAAGGAACCGGTTGCGGATGTCAGCGAGGAGCGCTGTCCTGAGCCCGAGACTGTTCATGAGCCTGACCGGCACAAGACCACGCGTTATCTCGAGCGAAGAAAAACACGACTGAGAACCCAGACGCCTTTGCTGACAGAGGAAGAAAAAGGGATCATTTCTGATCTCTATCAGCTCAGGGACTCACTCAATCAGGCTGCAGGCTATATCGCATACCACGTGGACCACATTAAGCCGCTAGCCCGGGGAGGCCTGCATCACCCAAGCAACTTGAGAGTAACAACATGCCGCGAAAACATGACCAAAGGGACGAAAGAATGGGAGGTGCCTCCTCCTGATCATCAAGTGATCGCTGGCTAGCTGGCTTGCGGTGCCTTGAGTTCAACCATGTCACCATCGACTCCTTGGCGATGAAGGTCGAAGACGGGCTCTTCTCTGAGGTCTGCCATGGTTAGCGAGTGGGTGAAAGGGAATAAGGCTGCATGATCCAGAAGCTGATTGGCAGGCAGGGAATGATGCTCATTGTCGAGCAGGAGCGCCTCGCACAGCAGTAGCGCAATCTCTTTGGAGACGGGCAGAGACTTTGGAGCTCGTCCATAAACGCCCCTGGTCTCGGTGTCTGCAAGAGCTCCCCAGTCCACAAGCGAACGGATGATCCGCTGCGTGGACTTCACCAGCACTGGACGCTCAGACCATTGCGCCACCATCCTCTTGGTGAGCTGGGCGAGGGAGAAGGTGTCCTGCAGTGTGAGCAGACGCCCTGCAGTTGCGACGACATCAGAGAAGACGGGATAGCTGGCGATCGCCATCGCCCAGTGCAAGGCGAGATGGTCACGCACTTTCGATACCTGGAAGGCGGCTACCGCCCGTGTCTTCAGGGGTTCAACAGCAGGAGGAACCTTGCCCCAGATCCTGGTGAGGACCGTCATGGTCTTGCCACGATCGCTATTGCATTTTTCTCCGCTCACCTTCCCTTCGAGGTAGTCCCACATTCCGGCCCTGAGTTCTTCCAGGGAGTCTCCGGCTGCTACCCGGCTGGCTGTCACCTCCAGCCAGTCGAGCGCCAGACGCCGATCAAAACCAATGATTTTGCGCCTGCTCATGCCGGCTCCTGGATGCGCACGAAGGGAACCAGGACCTCTTCCAGCGCGATCCCTCCATGGCCGAGCGTTTCCTTGCCCTGGGCGAGAAAGGCATCCACCCCGCGGGGAAGCAAAACGGAATAGTCAGTGGGCAGGCCGGGTCCTGGCCACAGGAGAGCGCTTGGTAGAGCCTGCTGCACCTGCGCCCGCAGCACGTCGTCGCGGAACACCCAGGCCCGCTCTCCCTTTTCCTCCGGAACAGTGCCCACGTTGGGACGACCGATCCCCTTGGCAGCAACGTTGCCGTGATCTGCGGTGACGTACACGGTGAAGTCCTGCACCAGCAGGGAGTCGATCAAAGCTCGGAAGGCCCCCTGCTGGCTCCACTGGCGCACCTGCGCATGCAACCCTCCGAGGCCGGTGACAACGCCGTGCAGCATTTCATCAACCTTGCCGACGACGATGCCAAGCGCCCGGCAGGTTGGGCGAGAGGCGAATTCCTTGACCTTCTCCAGCAGCTCGCTGTCGGCCTCCTGCGACCCCTGCCTGACGTAGGCCACAGCCGGACCCAGCAGGCCCTGCTCACCCCAAAAGCGCTCCCAGTGCTTGGGCTCCTTGCTGGTGGTGCCAATGCTCTGGGGGAAGAACATCGGGGCCTCTGCCGCGAAGATCGTTTGCCGGGAGACGGAGGTGATCGTGGGCACCCAGGCCCAGCAGACGCTCTCCTTGAGATCGAGCCCGCCAAGGGAGTCGCGCAGCAGCAGCCACTGGTCGAGGGCGAGACCATCGACGACCACCAGCGCGAGCCGCTTGGAGCCGCCGGCCTGCTGGTGAGCCAGGAAGTGAGCGACCTTGTCGAGGGTGATGGGCCTGGGGAGGGCCGGCAGCGATGACAACGCGCTGTAGCGCTGGAGCATCCAGCTCCCAAAGCCCTCCTCCAGGGCCAGCTGCAGGCGATCGAGCTGGGCGCTGGTCTCCGGGCTGAGGGAGCCACTGAGCTCGGTTCGCAGCACCTGCGCCTCGGCCCAGCGCAGAGCGAACAGCTCCCAGTCGCCGTGGGTGGCAGCAGCGCCTGGCAGTTCCTCCTCCAACAGCGGCAGCAGACGTTCCAGCCGGAGAGCTGTGTTCTCTTCCTGCTTGCCCACCACGCCGAGACGCATCCAGCCCGCTGGCACCGCGTCGGCAGCAATCGCCGTGGTGGGCTCCAGCAGGCCCTCGGCAAAGAGGTTGTCGATGAAGACGCGTATGTCGTCGTGATCAAACGGCAGCAGCTCGGGCCCGGGGAGCTGCGGAGCCGGCGGCTCACGCCCAGGAACCACCGCACACCCCTTGGCCTGCAGAAACACCGGCCAGCGCTCCTGGAGGAAGGAGAAGAAGGCTCCACGGTTGGGTAGCAGGCGCTCGAGGGGCCACTGCCGCCACTGCTTCTGGAGGCAGAGCTGCTCCAACAGGCGCTGATCGAGTAGGGGCGGGAGTTGTTGCTGGCGCAAATGGCGCCGCAGCAATAGGCGGAGCAGATCGACAGGTTGCCGGATCTGGCCAGGCACCACCTCGTAGAGGTGGTTGAGAAGGAAGTCCTGGGTGGCGTTGGCCCCCAGCTGCCCTGGGTTGACCCGCTGCAGGGCTTCACTCAAGGCATCGAACTGGCTGGGCTCGAGCTGGGAGAGAGCGTTGGGGTCGAGGCTGGGAAACAGGCTGGGCAGGCTGAAGCTGAACTCACGCTGGCTGGCGCGGGCCTCAGACAGGAGGTCGTAGGGGAGAACGGTGTAGACGGAGGCCTCGCCGCCGTTCACGACAACAACATGCAGCAGCTCTCCTGCCTCCCAGCGGGGCCGGCAGCGATGCTCAAACAGGTAGCGAAAGGCTACGGGGTCTTCGTAGGCCAGCAGCTCATAGCCCCGCTCGGCCACAACAGAGCGGAGGACAGGTTCGGCGAACAGCTGGTCGGGATCGTTGACGACCGTGAGCCGGCTAGCCGTGGCGCTCTCGACGGTGAAGCACTCCAGTAATGGCTGGCGCCAGCTCGAGGTCGGGTCGAGGTGTCCCATCAGGCCATAGCGGGAGCCAGGGAGACAAGCTGAAGCAGCGTCAGCGAGGGCAGGGTTTCCTGGCGCCGCTGGAACTCCTGCCGCCACTGCTGCTCCTCCTGCTCCAGCTGGGCGCGGCGGAAATCGCGAACCTGGGGAAGACCGAGCTGCTCGATCGCGCGCTGGCGGGCGGCAAAGGCCAGCTCCTGTTTGCGCCGCTCACGCTCCAGCCTTTGCTGGTGTTTGGCCTGCAGCTCATCGAAGAGGGGTCTGCCGTGCTGTTGAGCCAGCTGGTGGGCGTTGTCGTAGGCCTGCGCAGCCTCCAGCGGGGAGAGCTGGCCCTCTGGGAGGAGCTGCAGCTCCACCTCAAGGCTGATCAGCCGCTCCCAGATCAGACGAGCCGTGGGCTCCAGCACCCTTCCTTCCGTGGAGAGAAAGAGCGGGAGCATGCGCTGGCTGCGGCCCTCACTGGTCTGCACGGCCACCCGCCAGAGCGACCAGAGACCAGACACCTTGCCGGCGAGTTCTGGAAGGTGCAGAACCGGCACGGTCATCCCCGGTGCCCTGGGCGGCAGCGCTGCCGTGAGGGCACGCAGCCTCGGCTCCTCGAGGCTGAGGTGCAGCAGCCCCGCCTCTTTGGCGCTCTGCCGGCTGAAGGTGGCTCTGAGGTCACGGTGCCCATCGGGCCAGCGCAGATCCAGGCCACCAGCGGGGTTTGGCCGCACCTGTGCACCTTCCTCGGCCTGGGTTTGCAGCCAGGAGAGGGTCATGCGCTCGGTCCAGAAGGGCATCAGGTGGCCGGCAACGCGCTGGGCCGCCTGGGGATCGAGTTCCTCCGAGCTGGAGAGCAAGGAGGCGCCGTCATGGGCGGACTGGGCTCGGGCGCGGATCGCCTCGGCGAGAGCTGCCGCGCGGGCCTCCGCCTCTTCTGGGGTCAGAACGGCGTTGACGTAGAGCTGCTGGAAGTCGAGCCCGTTCTCTTCGGAATCGAGCACATCGGAGAGCTTGTCGACGCCAAACTCCTGCAGGATCCGCTCGAGCTTTTCTTCCAGCACCTCCCGCACCCTTAGCTCGACGGTGTCCTCCAGGGCGAAGTTGAGGGCCCGCACCACATGAGCCTGGCCGATGCGATCGACCCGGCCGATGCGCTGCTCCAGCTTCATCGGATTCCAGGGCAGGTCGTAATTGATGATCACGTGGCAGAACTGCAGGTTCAGGCCCTCGCCGCCGGCATCAGTGGAGATCAGGATCTGGGCCTCATTCGCGAAGGCCCGCTGGGCGCCCTTGCGCTCCTCCAGGTTCATGGAGCCGTTGAGCACCACGACGGGATAACCGCGCTGCTCCAAGATCTCCGACAGCATCTTCTGGGTGGGTACGAACTCGGTGAACAGCAGCACCTTGAGGGCTGGGTCGTTCTCGTCCCGCTGCAGCTGCTGGATCGTGTCGAGCAGGGCCTGGGCTTTGACGTCGATTCCCCGGGCCTCGCAGCGGCGGGCAGCGGAGAGCAGCAGCTCCACCTCGGCGCGTTCATTCTTGAGCTCCTTGAGGCGGCTGTTGAGCAGGGTTTCGAGCTGTTCCTGGCCCTCCAACTCAGCCCAATCCTCACCCACATCTTCCCCAAACAACGTGAGCTGGCCGGTGGGCAGCTCCAACACCTGCAGGCGCCGCTCCAGGGCGGTGCGAATCGCAGCGGTGCTGGAGGTGACCAACCGCTGCATCAGGATCATCAGGAAGCCAACGCCGGGCTGCTTGTCGCGCAGGGCCTGGTTGTAGCCCTCACGCACGTACTCGGTGACGGCGTCGTAGAGCACCCGCTGCTCCAGCCGGGCGCTATCCCAGGCGACGGAGACGAGCTGGGTATGGCGCGGCTGAAAGAGTGGCTCTCCCTTGTCGTTGATGGCCCGGCGCTTTTCGGTGCGGATCACGTAGGGGGCGACGTTCTCCCGGGTGACCGAGCTGTCGTCGGGAAGGGCGTCGGGATCGAGGAAACCGAGCAGGCGGCGGAAGGCATCGGTCTTGCCCTGGTGCGGAGTGGCAGAGAGCAGCAGCAGATAGGGAGAGGCTTGGGAGAGCCCCTGCCCGAGGCGGTAGCGGGCCACGGTTTCGGTGGAGCCGCCGAGGCGGTGGGCCTCATCGATCACCACCAGATCCCAGCCCGCGTTGATCAGGTCGTCGAAGCGTTCGCGGTTGTAGCGAGCCACCTGATCAGGGCTCCAGCCGCGGCGGGAGTCCATCGGTTTGACGGAATCGAGGGTGCAGACCACCTGGTTGTGCTGCTTCCAGAGGTTCTCCTCGGGGCCGACGCCCAGCAGCTGCCGCCAGGCAGCGAAGTTTCCGGGCTGCACCAGGTGGAAGGTTTCGTTGAAGTGGGTGTCGAGTTCACTCACCCACTGGCTCACCAAACCAGCCGGTGCAATCACCAGAGAACGCTTGACCAGCCCGCGGACTTTGAGCTCTCGAATCACCAGGCCAGCCTCGATGGTTTTACCGAGGCCCACTTCATCGGCCAGCAGGTAGCGGACGCGATCACCGGCCATGGCGCGTTGCAGCGCCTGGAGCTGGTGGGGCAAGGGGATGACAGAACCTTCCAGTGGGGCAACCAGGGCGTCGTGCTCAAAGGCATCGAGGATGCGCGACGCAGCTGCAACGAAGCTGAGCTGGTGAAGGCTGGTGGGGCTGGCCTGCTCCAGGGTTTGCAGTCGCGCGACCGGCAGACGAACCACGGCATCGCGACGGGTCAGCCAGACCTGGGCCGTGGGGATGCCCCATAGGTCTTCCACAGCGATTAGCCGGCAGGGCTCGCCGTGATCCAGCGAGTGACACCAGTCGCCGGCTGCGAAACTCATGCGTCGTCGCCAAGCCGGGTCTGGGCGTTATCGATGTACATGAGGAGCTTTTCGTCCTCCTGCAGCACCGCCTCTGGGAGCTTGGTCGCCACCCTGACGATGGTGGCGTAATCCCGCTCCTGCCAGCAGGCCTTGAAGCCAGCCCGTACTGCTTCCGTACGGAACTGCTTGATGCGGCGTTGGTTGCTCTCTTTGATGTCTTCGAACTCCTTGAGCAGGGCACGCTCACGGATCTGATCGAGGTCGGCCTGCTTATTCGGATCTGGCACGTACCAGCGATCACGCGCCTTCTCTACCAACTTGGAATCCCCCTTGTCCAGATTCCGCAGATCTTTGAAGTTGGTCGAGAGATAGCTGTGGATCTGGCTCGGCACCGGGCCGCGCCCGTCGTAATGCAGGAAATTCTGCTCAAGGATCACCTTGAGCTCAACGGTCTGCTCATGCTTGGCCCAGGCTTGAAGCTCGCGCATGAACTGTGGCTGCAGATCCTGAAAGCTCTGCGGCTTGTCTTGCAGCTGCTGCCGAATCCACTGAATCGCACTGTGCTCATCATTGACAAAGAAGCTGAGCTGGCGCAGCTGAGTAGCGGTGGTGCGTTTGCGGTCGTATTCCGTGACCTGATCCGGAAGGAAATACATCCCATCACGCTCAGGGAAGCGTTGCTGTAGTCCCTGGAGAAACTCCGGTCCTGAAAGAGGCACGCTGATGCCACGCTGAACATGGAATGCGATCATGCGGTCCAGCAACATCTGAGCCGTACGCTCCACCACAAGCTCAACCTCGCTGTAGCGACCCACAAAAACAGGCACGTTGTGAAGATGCTCTCGAACAAATGCCCAGGCTCCGTCAGTGGATGACTGTCCAATTTCAAATCGCTTACGAAGCTCCTCAGTAGGCTTGTAGGCGGAGATAACGAGGTCTTGTTTTACCGCAGAACTTGTGACCTGACGGTATGAACCCTGCTGTTTGTCAAGTGTTCTCACATCCGCGACAACAAAGCCAGCTGCTCCCATCGCCTCTTGAATAGCCCGCCAGATCCCATTGCTCGAGTTACTAAAGACAACTGTCATCCAATGACCAGGCTTGAGAAGCCTGTTGTATCGCTCAAAGCATTGGCGCATAAGCAACTGGTAGTCACTGGATCTCTTGTGTTTGGCTTGATCGACAATTGCCTCGCCCTCGGAGGCAGTTGTAACCCCATGCCAGGATTCGACCAAGAAGTTGAGATCTGCGTAATAGATATTTTCCCCAAAAGGAGGATCGGTAAATATATAGTCTACCGAGGATTCAGGCGCTGCTATTCTAGCGCAATCACCGGCTTGCAAAATACTTCCGCCAAGACATGAAGGCATATGCTCGAATGCGCTATTCAAGCGGCCCAGCTTTGTGGTTTTTCGCTGTTGATCATGAAGAAGGTACCAGGGCGACACTTCGGCGTGCTGAGAGGCGACATAGTAAACTCCGTTTAGCGCGCGATTTACCTGAGAGAAATGGGAAGGGCTATATCTATTTAGCAATGACATTCCCCAGATTGACTGCTCAACAAACCACAGAAGCATTCGCCTAGTAGAGGGGTCGCTCGACGCTGATGCTTTGCGCCACAGAGCAGCTAGTGAGTGAATTGCTCTGGGAAGAAACAAATGATGCGTTCGAGAAAACCCCTTTGGCTCAAGTCGCGAGCCATGAGACATCTTTGCAATTGGGAAAGGAAGGCTCGCAGCATCAGCAGGATAGGGCAGGTCTTCAATCTTTTTGATGACCTCGATATCTGCATCAGCTACTGGGCGCTCGCAGGTATTCGCTCCTATATTGTAATTTATAAACGCAGGCCGCAAGCCTATCCTTTTCCAAGGCTCTTGCGTGATCGGATCAACACGGTTTTCAAAAGTGCGCTCAACCCTGTCCTTGTTAAGCTGCGATCCACAATGGGGACACGGGAATATTTCCCTGGTTTTCTTCGTGGCCAGATCTAGCGCCTCCTTTACGAAGTTGATCTCTCCAGCACATTCAGGGCATGTAAAGATCTCACTCCACACTGTGAAGTTGATTCTCCCCTTGCTTTTGCCATCTGTGTGAAGGACTTCATACATCCAGCCAAGCTCGGACAGGAGCTCATCGAGTATTCGCCGGGCTTCTTGATCAAATCTCGCTAGATCAAAAGGCAGGTTGTACCCCGAAGCAATAAAAGATGCTGCTGGCCCAAGGTCATTTAGGAGCGCACGCCGTACACCCCATTCGGGAGGTTCGTGGCCCTGCGCCTGCCAAAGGGCCTCAAGTTCATGGCGGTAAGTAAGAGGAGCAGTCCCACACCACTGAGCCGCAAGTCCTGTCATCCCAGAGCCGCAAAAACCGTCGAGAACAATGTCTCCTGGCTTGGTGTAGTGCAGGATCGACGGAACGATCGCTAGGTGCGGCACTTTGGTGTGATAACCGTGTGCCTTGTAGAGCTGGTCTGTTTTGCCGACGCTCACGTCAACGGCGAAGGGCTCCCGCTCATAGACCTCATCAGGGTCATACGGCTTGCCGTAGCAGCGGAAAAAGTCTTCTAGGAATGGATTCGGGCAGGCGGTGTAATACGGCGGATCCGACATCCGTAGAATTGCTTCATCGCTGCCTTGAGGAAAGCCGGGTATTTTTCGGAACTCATGATCCTGGAGCTTCTCCTTCAGCAGCGCCAAGAAGTGTTCCCGCCGCGCCTGCTCGTTCTCAAAGGTGAGCCCAAGGCATTCCACCGGACCGGTCTCCTTCCTCCCTTGTCGGAGCTCCAGGGTGCCTTGCTGTTCCTGTGCCGTGGTGCTGGTCATGGCTGCTGGGTTGAAAGCGGTGGGTTGAGGGCGTGACTTGCTGGCCCTAGAGGTGTGTTCAGTACTGACCTTGCTCTGGTGGAGTGGATCGGCCCCGGTAGCCCACAGGCGCTCCTCGACTTGCTCGGTGACTTGCGCGGTCACATGGCCGGTGACTTGCTTGTTCTCTGATCAGCACGGACATCACCTACTCCAGGACCAGGCGCACCTTGGCCTTGTCCTTGCCCTTGGTGCGTTCGTTCAGGTAGTCGGCAAAGCGATCCTTCAGTTCCTCAAGGGTGCAGGGCAGCCCACCTGAGGTGAGCGCTGCCCGCAGCTGCTCCTCGGTGAGCACCACCTTCTCCAGGCCCTGAAGCACCTCCTGCAGGGCCTTGAGCAGAGCTGGTTCAATCGGCTCCGGCAGTTCCCGGCTTGCCAGAAGTTGCTCCAGCGCAGCTTTGCCGCTGCTGTCGGTGACGAGCTGCAGGTTGCCTTCCACCGTGGGGTCTTCCAGGTTGCTCAGCAGCCGCTGGCACCAGTCGGCCACCAGGCTGTCGAGCCGTTCATCCAGCCCACTGATCAGCTGCGTTGGCTTGGTGGACACTGCTGGCTCTTCCGCTGGACGGAACTTGCAGTGGGGGCAGACCGGACTCTGCTCCAGATCAGGGCGCCCGAGGCTGAAGCAGGTCTTGAGACCGAAGAGGGTGTTCTCGAAATCGCGGAGCTGCTGGGCGGGCATCATCTCGACCTTGGCCAGCTGCTGCAGCTGCTTCAGGCGCGGGTCCTGGGTGAGGCGCACCTTGCGCTGGTCATCGGCTTGGTTCAGGCGCGCCTTGGCGTGACGGTCGAGGTAGTTGTCCTGATAAGTGGCCTTGAGCTGGGCCAGGCTCTGGCCGAGCTGGCGTTGGAAGCCGGCATCGGCGCGGTGCTTCGGGCTGGTGATCTTGGCCAGCAGCTCACGTTTTTGCTCGGCAACCCCCTGCACCCAGGCATCGTCTGAGGGCAGCACCGCCTCGGCTGTGCCCAGGTACGCGGTGAGCGGCCCCACATGCTGAACCAGGCTGAGCAGCTCACCGACCTCGCGGACCAAGGCCAACGGCGGCTTCTGGCCGGTGATGACCTCAGCGGTATGCGGGAAGTTCTTCAGCTTGCCGGAGGAATTGAAGGGCTGCAGCGACTCCAAAAAACGCTGGAGGTTCTGCAGCGCCGTGCGCCACTCCCCCTGTTCTTGTTCTGAGAGCAGGGGCCGCCCCCAAAGCGCCAGGTCACCCAGCTGCCCCTGAGCGGTCACGACCTTCTCCACCAACGAGGCCACCGTGGTCTGCAGCTGGGCAACCGCCTCATCCCGCTTCGCTGCGTTGGCGATCAGACCCGGGGGCAGGCCGATCAGCTCGAACAGCTCCTTGAGCGGACCCAACGGCAGGTCCCGGGGTCGCTCCACATGCTTGAACTGGAGCAGCTCTTTGACGCTGGTCTTACTGAACTGGTCGATCTCGCTGGCATCGATCTTTTTGCCGGTGATACTCAGGACCAGATCACCGCTGTGCACCAGCGAGGCGAGCACCACGACCAGGAACTCCGGCTCCAGCCGGAAGCGAGTCCAATACTCAATCCCCGCTTCCTCGCCGACCAGCTCTGAACGGTTCAGCACCTGGCCGTCTCCCTTGTCGCTGAGCTGCTTCAGCGCCTGCTTGGCGTAGCGCGAATCCCTGGGGCGGAGCTGGTCACCATCCAGCAGCTCCAGGGCATCGAGCACCGAGGCCCCGAGCTTCCCCTTCACGCTGCCCGCGATCCAGCGCAAAGCGTCCTGGGCCGCTTGCTCCCGATTGTCCCGGGTGATCGTCGTTGTGAATACCGGGTAATCCGGGCACTGGTTCTCGAAGCAGGCAGAGAGGCAAGAGGCTGCAGCTGCATCCACCGCATCCTTCACGCCGCCTCGATCGCCAGAGCGGGCCAGGCCACCCTTGAGGCGTTCGCCCAGCAGCTGCGCTGTGCCCTGGTGGGTGACCTCACAGCAGCTGGACAGGTTCAACTGCAACCACTGTGTAAGGGAACGCAGCTGCTGCATCGCCTTGTCTTCGTAGATCTTCTTGTTGCTGCCCGAGGCAGTAAGCGCCATTTCGCGTGCACCGGCGTAGAGCTTCACTGCGCTGTGGAAGTTGGCGTCATCGCCTGGCTTGAGGCGGAAGAACACCTCATCGGCTTTCCTCTCATCCTTGAAATACGGGGGCTCGTAGGGCTGCAGGAAGTAGAGGTAGAAGTCGCGTGGCGGCTGGGCTGTGGAGCGCTCATTCGGAGCGCCAAAGAACAGGTAGCCGCTGCGACCAGCGCGGTGCTCACGCCACTCCAGTTCGTGCTCCCAGATGCGGTAGCCCGTCACATAGGCAGGCGCATCGGGCTCTTCAAGAATGACTCGCCGCAAGGCATCAAAGTAGTATTCATCAAGCTTGCTGTCATCAAGTGTCTCGGCTCGCTTGTCAATCAGCGAGTCGAAGTCGATGTCTTTTTTGAGGTCAAGATAGTATTGGCCGTTCTCTGCGTTGAATGACAGGAACTGACCGCTGACCGTTTTCAGGATCTCGCGGAGAACGGTCTCAACGGTTGATTTGAGGAAGTCCGCGTCCTGCTCAGGAAGTGGCAGCAGCAGGCAGAGATCATCACGGAGTTCCTCTGCCGTGGCCCCCATCGGCGTGAAGATGTCGCCAGTCGTGAGTCGATGCACGGAGAGAGCGTGGATGATCCTCAGGGCCGCCGGCCTGTACTGCGGCCTTGTAAACGCCTGCTGGATGCGAGCCTCCAGCACATCACTCTTCTCGATGACATCGCGGATGTCAGGCACAGAGCGGAAGGAGGGGTTGTCCTTCAGCGTCATCCAGTACGAGTCGTAGGCAATCAGCCCTGGATCATCACCAGGCACCTCCTTATCTAGTAGCGAGCGGATGGCCGAGCTGAGGGTCTTGAGGACCTCCCGCTTCTCGGCCGCATAGACCCGCTCAAAGGTGTCGAGATAGGCAGGATGAACCGGGTAGAGCCGGACGAATTCTTCCAGCCGCTCATTCATCGTCGCGTACAGCTGGGTGAAGCCCTGCAGGTGCTCACGTACTAAGGCCTGCTGCTTGCTGTCTTTCTTCAGAATCCGCTGTGCCACCACGTAGGCCACGTCTTCACGGGCGATCCGCATCTGCTCGAAGCGATCCTTGACGCGCCGCAAGCTGTCCGCCGCGAACTGGAAGTGAGGATTGTCGAAAAGGCTTTCCTGGACGCCACCAATGAAGCGGAAGCGTGAACCCTTGCAGAACTCCCCGATGGCACGCAGGAAGTTGAGGTTCCGCATCAGCTCCTGCTCCCGGTTGGAGCGCAGGTAGTCGAGCAGCTCGTCGAGAACAAACAACAGGCCCTTGTCGGGGAAGACCTTGGTGAACTCCGCCATCAAGGAAGCGAAGACCTCCTTGTGATTCTTGACCTGGTCCTCTGGTGGGATCTCAAAATGGACACCACGCTCCGCCAGGGCCTCCTGAAGGCTCTCCAGCACAAACTGGCGGAGCGACATCGAGGAGTTGATCTCTGCGCGGACAACGACAAACTGTCCCGCAATCTTCTCGGCTGCTTTGGCAACACCAGGGTTTGTCAGCTTCTCAGCCAGTTCTGCCTTCTCTGCCACAGAGGAGATCACCGCCAACTGGTGCGACTTACCTGTACCGTAGTTGCCGACAACCAGAAGCCCCTTGTTATCCGCAGGCTCCTGGAATTGAAGTTGCTGGAAAATCACACTCTCCAGCTGCTCGCCCATGCGATCAGAAATCACAAAGGTCTGCACCAGCCTGAGGGCTTGGTCGTCGCGTTCAGCTTCGTTGAGCTGAACGACCGTTTCAATCGGATCAAACTGAATCAGGTCTGAATATTTCATGTCTTCACGCTCCTGCCAGGCCGTGAGCATCGGCGGTCAGAATCTGAACGTCCTTGACGTCGAGGCGTCGATACTCTGGGTGGTCAGGAGTGCCGTAAATGAGCTTGCTAGCGCTGTACTCTCCTTGCCAGGCCGCGATCACGGTGTGATTTCGAGATGCTCGTTGGAGCGCCATCATCGGCTCTTGCTGCAAGGCGGGGTGAAAGAGCAAGCCAATGTTGTCCAACATGCTCACCGTCTGCTTGCCTTGCTCTTCGATTAAGTCCCTGACGATGTCCGCTGTTCGCAGTCGTCTTTGTTTGCTCGTGAGATCCAGGAGCCGCTCGGAAAGGTCTTTGTTGAGATTCAGAAGGCTCCAGCCCTTGGCTGATTGGAGCTCATTGAAAGCCTTGGTCTTCCCGCTCCCAGGGGGACCAGCCACCACGACCAGACGGTAGAAGCTCCTCGCTGCGATCTCGGCTTGCTCAGCGATGGCGCGGGCCAGGTCTCTCATGGGCAAGGGTGGTGCAGCCTATTCAGCTGGGACTCATGATGAGCGGCCTTTGTGTAGTCCGCTGCGCCCAGTTTGCCGCCAGCACAGCGCAGGTGCAGCGTGGCTTCTCCCGCTCCCACCCGGTCACGCCCAAGTGATGCAGCCCGTGCATTGTTTGCGTCTACCGGACATGCAGCCTCGCCGCCTCCTCGTACTCCGCCTCGATCCCCAGCCCTGAGTCCTCATCCGGCGTCAGCCGCTTCATGCCCACATGGATCAGGCAGGCCAACGCCAGGTCGCTCCAGCTGCCGGGCAGGGTCTTGAGCGTGCGGGAGCTACCGGGTTCGTTGATCTGCAGCCCGCCCTGCCCCACGGCTGCCACCTCGCTGAGCACCGCCATGAAGCGCTGCTGATCCATCCCCTCGAAGAGCTGCAAGGCCTGGAGGCAGTAGCTCACGGCGTCCTGCCGGAGACCCTCGGGCTGATCGGCCCGCAGATCGCGTGCGGCGATGGTTCCCCGGAGCTCCTTGGCCTTTTCGCCCAGCTCGCTGTAGGGCTGGGCCTCGATCACCCGCAGCAGCAGTCGGTCTGCCTCGACGCGGTGCTCGTCTGGATCCAGCGCCAACAAGGCCTGGGCCAGGTTGTAAGTGGTGATCAGGTCGTCTGGTGCCACCGCCAGCGCCTGGCGAAACCGCCCAGCCCCAGCGGTCAGGGCCCCGGCGATCACCAGCAGGCTGCCGAGGCTGCGCAGGGCAAAGACGTTCTGGGGCTCCAGCTCGATTGCGGCCTCCAGGGCCTGGCGGGCTTCTGCCTTGTCGCCCTGGCGTAGGGCGGCCAATCCCAGCGCCACCTGCGCATTGGCCTGCGCGTGGGCATCGCCCGCGTTGGCCACTACGGCCCGGCGCAGCAGCTGCCGGGCCTCCTCCAGCTGGCCCTCCTCACTGGCGAGCACGCCGAGGTTATAGAGGACCTCTGGGTGTTCGGGCTGCAGCTGCAGCAGGGTTTCCAGCAGGGGCCGGGCCTCAGCGAACCGGCGTTGCTGCAGGAGCGGAACGATAGAGGCCATCGCCGGTGCCTCCGGCGGCGCCGGCTCCCAGGCCACCTCGATGCGGCCCGCGGCGAACACCACCGATAGCTGCCCTCCCATGGAGGCGTAGGACGTCTGGAAGTAGTCGGTCACGGCCCGGTGGAAGGCCTCGGTGCCAGGGGTGCGGGATCCCTCCGGCAGCAGGGAGGCATCAAAGCTGGCCTCTTCGATCGAGAACGCCGTGCCTTCCATCAGGGCGTCTTCCAGACGTACCAGCGCGAGAGCCCCAGCTTCTCGGCCCAGCCATCGACGATCTCCCGATCCGGGTCCGCCGTGACGGGCTCGGCGCGGCTTATGGCGATCAGCTCCCTGGCCAGAGCTTCAAACCCTGCCGCCTGATATGGGATCGCCAGAGGCGGGATGCCGACCAGCTCAGCGGCCTGGAAGGCATAGGCGGCATTCATTGCCCGGCTGGCCTTCACCACGTCGGCGGGGCTCATCTTGTCGACTTCGGCGTTGAGGCAGGGCACGTTCTGCTGCACCTGGCTCTGCAGCACCGCCGTCTGCAGGCCGCGCAGCTCCGGCACCTGCTCGAACAGCCAGCGATCGGCCCACAGTCCCGGCCCCGTTGAGCGCAGCTGCACCATCAGCCCGTCGTAGAAGCGCAGCCCCGCCTGCCGTGCCTGGGCCAGGCCGAGGCGGCCCTTGAACAGCTTCTCCACCTGCGTCACCACCTTTTCTTTGGCCTCCCGCTTCTCGGTGAGGTTCACCCGTTGCTCGCCCGGCACCTGCACGATCCGCAGTAGCAGGGCGGCCTCAAAGGCCACGTGGTAACTGCTGGCCTCATCGGCATCGCGGTAGGTGATCAGATGCGCCTGGTAGTGGGCCGTGGCCGGCCGCAGGGTGGCCAGGGTGGCCAGGTCGCTCTGCTGGGCCACCGCCACCCGCAGGCCGCTGGTCTCCTCCACCTGCTGCAGCAGACGGTTCACAGCTGGCAGGAGTGCATGGGCAGGCATCGCCAGGCCGTGAGGAGATCGGGGGAGACCCCACGCTATCGGCGGCCGTGGGCCCTCCCCCAGAGCTGTCCTCAGCCGAAACCCTTGGCCGGTCCCCGGCTGCCCGGCGGCAGCAGCGGGATCTCGATCACCGCACCCTGCTCCACCGGGTAGCCATCCACCTGCAGGTGCAGGTCGCTGCAGACCAGCGTGAGTGGTGGCTCCAGCTCCAGGGCCTCCATGAACACCAGCACCACGTCCTCACCAGGGCGGATCGCATCGGGGTGGCGCTTGACGTCCTGCTGGAAGCGCAGCGCTGTGTACTTCTTGAGGTCGGGCCGGGCCGAGAGCACGTTGGTGCGCAGGAAGCGGCCATTGCCGTACTCGGTCTGGTTCACGAACGTGTCGTAGGGCTGATCGCCATCGGGCCCGGGTAGCTCGTCCTGGGTGGTGATCCGGATGTCCTTCACGGCAGGGCTGGGCGTGGGCAGTGCACCCAGCATCCGTGATCCGGCCAGGATGGGGCAGGCCTGTCAGCAAGCACCGTGAGCGCACCCCTGCAGATCGGCGACACCGTTCGCTTCTCCCGCGCCTTCCTGCAGTCGATGGCCATGGTGAGCGGCCCTGACGCCCCCACCAGCAGCGGGCCCTTTGCCAGAGGCACCGTGACCGCCATCGCACCGATCACCCCCAACAGTCCGATGGTGCTGGCGACCGTGAGCTGGGCCGATGGGGCCACCACTCAGGTGAACGTGACCAACCTCGAGCTGCAGCCCGGCAACCCGCCGCTCACGCCTCGATGAGCCGGCTGACACCGGAAGCGATCCGGGCCAGCCAGACGGAGCTGCCGCCGATCGCCGCGGTGATCACCGAACTGCGCCGTCAGGACCCATACATCCAGCAGGAGCAGCACCGCTACCGCTCTCCGCGGGGCTTCCAGAGCTGGCCCAACCACCTGGCCTATGCCGCCCTGATCGAGGCGGGCCTGCAGGTGATGGACAAGCTGGATGACCCGATCGGTTTCTGGGCCGCCACCACCTGCCGCTGGGCCCGGAGCGTGGAGGCCCCGTCTCGCTTCCTCGCGCCGGAGCTGGCCGAGGCATTCCGCCGCACGCCCTCTCCCCGTCTGGATGAGGACTTCCCGCAGGTGCTGCCTTGCTTCCGGCTGATGCTCCCGGATGGCGCCCTGTTCACCGAGGACAGGGTGCCAATCCCGGTGGTGATCGTGGCCGACCTGCGGGTGATGGCCGACTGGCTCCCGCCCCAGGCGCAGCGGATCGGTGGCATCAGCTGCGTTGGTTTGGCCCTCGACGGCACCAGCTACCTCACCCGCCATTCCTTCCAGCAGATCGGCGAACGTCATCCCACCGCGGGAGACCTGAGCCATCCGGCCTGGCAGTGGGATGAGCAGGCGGTGCAGAGCACCAACCAGAGGAAGGAGGGCCTGGCGATCAACGCCCTGCTGGTGCAGCTCTACCAGCCGGAACTGCTGTCCACTGGCCCCGCGGCCAAGGTGCGCAGCGGCAAGGGCTTGTCGGTTGGCGGTGCCGAAGAGAGCGGCGCTGTGAGGCCCCAGGGTCCGGTATGGATCGGCAAGGACTTCCGGCTAGATCGCACACCAAGGGCTCCATCAGCCGGGACCGCAGCTGGCACCAGCAGCAGCACGCCGGCCCCACTGGCGACGGGGCCATTGGCACACCGTGCTGCATGGCGAGAAGCGTCAGAGCCGGCGGATGCAGTGGTTCCAGCCGGTGTACGTGGGGCTGAGCTGAGCACATCGACCCGGACGCGACCCACACCCCAAAGGAGAAAACCCGGCGGGGATGCCGCCGGGCAACAACCTCAGAGCACCTGCACCCTGGCCTGAGGCCCGAGCAGCTGCTGCTGATTGGAGGCAAGGATCAGGGCCTCCTCACGGGGCACGTAGTGCGGCTTAGCCGAGATGTGCCCCTCGCGATCGAGGAAGAGAACCCTGAGAAGCCGGCCAGCGGCATCAAGCAGATGCACCGAGACGATGCGGATCGGGCAGGCGCGGCTGAAAGGAGTGGCGGCCATGGCTGTGCTGGCGAACGACACCGCCGTCAAGCCCCGGCGCCGCCTGCGCCGCGCAAGGGGCGCGGAGCGCAGCGCAGCGACTCGCGTCAGCCCTTGCGCGGTGCGCAAGCCGGGGCAGGCAGGGTGGCGTGATCGCCAGGGCAGCTGTCCCGACTAGTACCAAACCGCCAAGGCAACGAGTGCGCTACGAGGCAATCGACGGGAGCCGGCCTTAGCCCGGAGCACCCCCTTGGACAATCTGGATACCTGTCTTTCTTCGAGGCTTTGTCTTCTCCTGAGTGGGCAGCAGGATGAAGTTGGCGCGTTTATTCAGACGCTTAGTGAGCTGACGCAGCGTTTCCAGCTCACCCTGGCCATTCTCGAAAGCATGGAGGGCCGCCGAGACCTTCCTAATCGCCTGAGGCTCAATGCCCCTTGATCTGGCCTTCGCGATTACAGCTCTACAGTGAGCCGTGAAATTAGAGTGACTTGACATATCCACCCGGCGGCCGCCTGGAGATTGAAGCAAAGACCAAAGCCTTAATCAAGATCGATCCTCCTGGTTGAGAAGAAGAACAGGATGTGCACGAGGATTGGGGTGACCAGGAAAGCAGGAGAAACAGACTTTTGTGCCAACAGTCAACTTGGGACCGTAAACGCTCTTGTTGTTAAAAAAGACCTTGTTGCCATCTTCATCCCGAATCTCTCCATAAGCCCCAGATGGGTGAACGAAGATGCACTCCCCGAATCTTCTCTCCGAGACCGTGTAGCACAAATCAGCGCATCTAGCAGACAGCTCCTGTGCGCTTGGTCGGTCTCCCGGACTCGGGCTCAAGCACTGAACAATAATGTCAGCGAGATCATTAACAAGCGGATTAAACTGCGTCCTCCCAGGAAAACGAATTGGACGCTCAGGAATCTCCGCTTGCTGGATTTTTCCAACAGCGCCAAGGCCACGGCCGTACGGAGGGTCGCCCGTCAGCAGTTCATAGATCATTGCACCTACAGCCCAAATATCAGAGGCCATTCCTGCGCTCCCATGAGGCTTAAGAACCTCAGGGGCCATATACGGAAGAGCGCCAACTACAGTTTTGGATGCGGACATTGTCTCATCACCACCCACAACAGCATCATCAATTTCTTCACTGGCCATCTTTGCGATGCCGAAGTCAGTGATCTTAAGCTCGTGCACTTCGGGGCCACCAACAAACATTACGTTGCTGGGCTTAAGATCGCGGTGAATTACATCAGCACGGTGCGACGCCGCCAAGCCTTTTGCCAGGTGGTGCAGAATCTTTGCGACAAGTGAAGGATCAAGCGCAAAGAAGGGCTCAAGCAACCCCTTCTTAATGTCTAGACCATCGATAAACTCCTCGACAAGATACTGAGCATCTCCGTCATTTAAGTAGTCTAATGTCTTTGCTACGTTCGGGTGATTAACTCTGGCGCTGACAACCGCACTTCGCCCGAATCGCTTATCGGCTGAAGTATTCTTTGGGGTCTTAATGGCAACATCACGATGCAGATGGAGATCCCTCGCAAGATAGACTTCCTGCATGCCGCCCTCCCCCACATAGCGAGCAATCCTATAGCGTTCACCAATCAGGTCGCCTGATGAATGCAATAACCTACTTTTCATAGCACCACCTCTGGATTTGAAACGTCAAAAGTAGCGAATGCCCTTTTGTCCCCATTACCTCCTAGGGTGATCACACAACTCTTCGGAAGTGTCTCCCCTGCGGAAACAAGTCGATTGTTGACAAGCACATCAGCTGTCACCTCTTTGACGACAAAGGCAAAACCGTTGTAGTGAATGCCAATTACCCACTCATTACCGCCAGGCTTATCGCTGAGAACAAGCCGAACTGAAGCGTGGCTGGCATCTATGGTCCTAACGCTATTAGAGGTGACTAGTAAGCCCTTGTGACTACCTTTAAGCAAATAGGCTTCCAAGGCCCCTCGAAGTAGAGAGATTGATGGCCTGGCGGTCGGCTCAATCGCAAGCGCTCCATCCAATAGATCGCAAATATTGGGAGGTATCTTAAGGGCCAAAGAAGAAAAACTTGGCGGATTTCCCTGTCGCACAGGTGCGAGGCTAGATGGCGGATCCTCACCGGACAGATACCATGCAAGTATCCCGAAGGCATAGACATCAACAGCAGTAGTAAATCTCGCATCACCTGGATAAAGCTCAGGCGCTGCATAACCAAACGTGCCCGCAAAGCCTTGCGTCTCACTGTTAACCTCTGAAAAGCGTGCAAGACCAAAATCAAAAATCTTCACGATGCCCGACCCGTCTTCCCTGATGTTGTCCCGCTTGATGTCGCGGTGGATCACTCCTTGATTATGGAGGTCCGACAAACCAGACGCTACCTGGTACAGAATAGAGACGTATCTGGCAAGAGAGTCTTCACCTGCACCAGCGATACTGAGCTCAGGACCCTCTAAATATTCTAAAACGATTCCATAGCATGGAGCACTCTCATCTCTGAACACATCGTAAATCTGTACGACATGTTTTGATCTGACATTCTGGAGAGCAGATATCTCGTCAAGAAGACGGCGTTCATCCTCCGGATCATCAACAAACTTGATTGCTACCTTTCTCCTCAGAAGAGTGTCCTTACAGATATATACACGACTCATCCCGCCACGCATGGGCCTCTGTAGCGGTTCATATCTGGTGGGTATATGTCTCTCCATGGCTAGCCCCTAGTCCTCCACGACCTCGATGAGAAGCTGGGGCTGACCCTTATTGCTGCCTTCATGAAGCAATGATGGGTCGGTGCCAGCATTGTCTGATCGAAGCTCAACAGACTGCTGCCCCTCAATGGACGAGGCTGGGGTTTCTGATGAGCTCCTGGAAGAAACCCTTTCAGGCTTCGATGGGGTTCGACGCCTGCTTCTCCGTACAGGCTCTGAGTCCTTACCTCGAAAAAAGGCAGCACTTTCTTGCCTAGTCGTGAGTTCGTACTTGCCCTGCACACCCCAGATCTCTAGAGATCCATGCCCTTCATGAACTCCATTATGAAGGGAATCAGTCGTTCCATCCCAAATGGCAACTGTTGCATTGTCTTTGCCCCCAGTCCAGTCTGCAAGAACCGTCAAACGCTTGGCAAGCTCAACAACGTTTACCGAGTTCTTGACAATGTCAGAGAACACCTTGGCGTCTATTCCATGAGCTCCATCGCTTGTCAAGAAAATACATTTGAAGGAGCTTAAAGTAGAGGATAAGTCAATGGGATGGGGAACAATTCCTTTGCCCATTCCGACAAACTGCAATAGCTCTCCCATTCGACCGTGCAAGCTGGCTGCAGAGTCCTCAGGAAGGAGGTTGGCCAGGGTGTCATCCTTTGAATACTGTTGCAAGCCGCCATCTTTCCACACCCCATAAATGCGGCTATCCCCAACATTCACGCCAGCCAGCTCACCGCTTCCAGAAGCGGCGACCGCCGAGAGAGTGGATCCGCCACGGCCTCCAAAACGACGATAAACGTCGTCATTGGCTACCTGGACAGCCATGCAGAGCTGGTCAACAAGCTTTCCAGACTTTTTGGCCGAAAAAGCCGCTACGAATGAACTCAGAGCAAGCTCTGCGGCGGTCGCACCATCGACCATGCCACCCATCCCATCGCAAAGCACGAGGGCTTGCACCGCGGGCCACTCAGGGGCTTGCGGGCGCAGCCTTAGGAACAAAGACCTGTCTTGGTTCTCTTCACGCTTGCCGATAGAGCTTGAGATAAAGGCAAGTCTTTTTTCTACTAGAAATGAACCCGTATTTTCATTCTCCCTCAACCATCGGAGCACAGCCGACTTGACTTCTTCTCGGAAGGAGCCGGCTACGGCCACACTTGCTGGAGCATAGGACCATTCCATTTTAACCGTCCTGAGGTGAAGTGGGAAGTGCGCAACGGTTCCCCTGCCGCCAGGCTTGTATCGCCAAGCGTTTATCTAGTCAGGCAGCAAAGATCGCCGGGCGCAATCTGCACACAGCTGAAACACTGCTATCTCGCACGAACTTCCGGTTTCTGAACACAGAGGCTTGCGCACACGTACTGAGAAAGTCTTTACAAGCCATCATGACCAAATCCATCCTGGAGAGCAGCAAAGGATGGGCCAGCTTTCCACTAGCCTTGGTGATGCTGCACCAAAAATGCCTCGATCCAGTCGTGATGTCGCTGCTGGCAGATTCGATCAGCTATCGAGGGAGCATCAGCCGGTACTTGGAAGCGCTTGCGGAACGCCTTGCTGAATCCGTCCAGCATCGGGGCAGGCAGGGTTCGGATGGTGGCATGCAGCTGGCGAATTCTGGCCGGATCGAGGGGTGCCAGGCCTGGGTCGAGGCCTGGTGGCGGGGCTGTCCCGGCAGGGTCCGTTAAGGGTGGCTCAGTTTTCGCTGTCGCCTGGGACTGTGATCCCAGGCCGTGGGTTCTGACCGTTGGCGGGATGGCAGCTGGCGGCACTACACGCAGCGGCGTGGTCCTCGGCCGGCTGGCCTGGCTACTGCTGGAGCGATCCCCAGAGCTGCCGGCCCCGCTGGTGACCTCGCGTTGCTGCTTGTCGTAGAGGGCAAGGCCGAAGGGGTTGCCGAAGGTCATCAGCGCCCGCTTCATGGCATCGGTTTCGGCCTCCTTGAGGGCGGATTCATGGGCCTGGCCCAGGTCGGCGTCGATGCCGTGGCCGGCCCCGCAACCCTCCCTGATCACCGCTGCTGCACTGGTGGGGCCGCCGACGGTGACGCGGACCCGGGCGGTGTAGGTGACGCCCCAGCCGGGCCTCTGGTCCCGCCCAATGGTGCGCTCAGCCTGGCTGACGCAACGGACCTCGATGGTTTCCCGCTGCCAGCCATCGAACCCGAAGATCCGATTGGCTTCCGCGATCACCTGCCACCCCTCCAGGTAGCTGACCTTGGAGCGGCCCTGCTCGCGCTGCTTCACCTTGGCGCGATCGAGGGGGGCGGAGAGGCAGGCGATCTGCTCGGTGGAGAAGGTGCACGTCATGGCTTCGAGGGGGTGAGTGGGAACAGGAACCGGGATCAGTGGGTGGAGGTTTGAGGCGGCAACGGCTCGATCAGCACCCAGCAGGGCGGCTCGCTGCAGTGGATGTGATCGGGCGAGGGGCGGCGGCCGGGCTTGCGGGTGATCGGTACCACCCAGCTGCTCAGCCGTGTGGACCAGATGTGGCCCCTGGGCCGCGGGCTGGTGGGTGTGGTGGTGGAGCTGGCGCTGCCGTAGGTGGAGAGATCCATGGCTTTTGAGGTGGTGAGGATTTCGACTGGAGGCGTGTCTGGGCCTGCCCCTGCAGCAGGCCGATGAGGAGGGGGCGCTGCCCCGTCAGTGGATGCGCCAAGAGCGACGGGAGACGAGCTGGGCGCCAGGGATGAGGTGACCGGCTTTGAGGGCCTCCTTGATGGCGGCCTTGTCCGGCTTGCTGGTGGTGGTGACAGTGAGCCACTCGGGATCGAGGGCTTCTTCGTCGTCGATCACCACCGCTTGGGCCTTCCTGCTGCTGAGCTCGTGATTCGGGAAGGAGAAGCGGGTGGCCGATGGCTGCAGGCGGGAGAGGACCAGGACGAGGGAGTCCTCCAGGGCATCGGCCCGGGAGGCATCGGAGCGAGACAGATCGGTGAGCCGCTTGGCCTGTTGCTGGCGGTAGGCGGCCTGGCCGCGCAGGTGCTCGATCACCCAGCAGGTGGCGTCGGCCTTGGCCGCAAGGGCCTGCTTGTTGCCCTCTTCGGCCAGCAGGGCGGCCTCCAACTCAGCGAGGGCCCTGGCGCGGGTGTCGCCGTCATCGGATTCCAGCTGCTCGGCGAGTTGGCCGATGGCGGTGGTGAGCTCCTGGGCCTCGATGCCCAGCTGCCAGAGGGAGCCGGAGCGCTGGAGGGAACAATCAGGACCAGAGGCTTCCGGGGCCGAGGCAGGGGCGGCAGCGGTGGGGAAGGGGGTGAGAACGGCCATGACGGTGAGAGGAGGGATAGGGAATGGAGCGGGAGGCGCCACAGAACGCCAAAGACTTGTGGTGGGTGATCAGGAGCGGACATCGCCAGCCGGCACGGCCCAGAGCCCGGCCGATGGGCTGACCTCGGCCACCGCGATCGGTACCGGGGAACGGGAGGCCATGCAGCGGGCCTGCTGCACGAGCGAGGCGGTGCCAGGGCCACCGGGGAACGCCACAACCAGCACCGAGGCGTTCGAAATCGGGGAGGTGTGGGCCACGGCCCGGGCAATGGCCTGCTCGAGCAGCTCCCGATTGCGGATCGGCCCAGCCGCCCGGCCATGCCGATCCCACTGGGCTGGCATCACCACGGAGGGCCAGCCCAGCTGATGGGCCGCGCGGCCAATGGCGGCATCGGCGCCGCGGGCCCCGCCATGGAGAACCAGATGTACCAGCCGGCCGCCAGTGCGGGCCAGCAGCTCAGCGGCAACCCGCTGATGGGGCCAAGCCAGATCCCGGCCGCCCCCTGCCGCGATCACCAGGGATCGAGCCGGTGCAATCTCCGGACGTGATGGAATACATAAAGCCATAGATTCGGCTGCCAAAAGTGACAACTGATCGGGGCATCACAACCGCTCAGGCATACGCAGCGGTGATGGCGAGACCAGGGATTAGGTTGCCGCCGGCGATGGGCTTGGGGCCTTTGGCGCAGCCCTTATTCTACCAGTACAGGTGCACTATGGAAGCAGCAGAGCAGCTGCAGTGCAATGGATCTGAATGAAGCCGAGCCCAGGGCGGACAGAGATAGAAAGTACCGATGAAGCCCGCCAGATTCGGCGCCCAAGATCTCAGCTCGCGCAGTCGCGCGTGGCAATTTGACGCCTCACTTCAGCCCCGCCTTACAGGCAGAGGACAGCCGCGCCACCGCAGCCGCGGGAAAACGGCCTTGCCCGCCACCTCCCATCACCGGCCCTGGAGCGGAGGGCGGCGGCCCCCGGGTTCAGGAAAGATGTCACCCCTTTCATCCGTACACCCGGGGGCTTGAGGACATGACCAATGCGTCGTTACAGCGAGGCCATCAAGGCTGATGTGAGGAGGCGAATGAGCCCGCCGTACAGGCAGAGCGTGGCCCGGATTTCAGAAGAGCTGGGCATCCACGTGATCACCCTCTACAAATGGAGGAAGTCCTGGCGGTTGCAGGGAGAGGTGGTGCCGGCATCCGAAAAGGACCCTGACGGCTGGAGCGCCGCCGACAAGTTCACGGTGGTGCTGGAGACCGCCGGTCTGAATGCGACTGAGCTCAGTGCCTACTGCCGCGAGCGTGGTCTCTTTCCTGAGCAGGTGAGCCGCTGGCGTCAGACCGCTCAGGATGCCAACGCCAAGCCGGTGCTGACGATGGCCGAGCAGAAGGAGCTCGAAAGGTTCCGTGCCCAGGACCAGCGGGAGATCAAAGCACTCAAGAAGGAGCTGCAGCGCAAGGAGAAGGCCCTGGCGGAGGCGGCGGCCTTGCTGGTGCTGCGAAAAAAGTGGGATGCCTTCTGCTCGGAGGACGCGGAAGGTTGACCAGCGCCGCGAACCGGCGACAGGTGATCGAGCTGATCGGCGAGGCGAATGCCGCTGGCGCAGGCCTGGTGAGCGCCTGCGGTGAGATCGGCATCTGCCTGCGCACCCTCAAACGCTGGCGGAAGGCCTTTCTGGGTGATGGGGACGGCAAGGACCGCCGTAAATGCAGTCCCCGCCATGTCGCTCACCGACTGAGCGAGGAGGAACGCCAGCGGATCCTGCTGACGTGCAACCAGCCGGAGTACGCCTCGCTGCCACCAGGCCAGATCGTGCCGGCCCTGGCTGATCAGGGGCTGTTTATAGGTTCAGAGAGCAGCTTCTATCGGGTGTTGCACCAGGCGGGGCAGTGCCACCGGCGTGGGCGTGCACGGCTTCCGCAGGAACCCCGCTCCGTGCCGCGCCTGATGGCGGATGGCCCAAACCGGGTTTGGAGCTGGGATATCAGCTTTTTGCCGACCACGGTGCGGGGTGTGTGGCTGTACCTCTATCTGGTGGTCGACGTCTGGAGCCGCAAGGTGGTGGCCTGGGATGTGGCCGAGGTGGAGTCGGCTGAAATCGCGGCGGATCTGGTGCAGCGGGCCTGTCTCAAGGAGCGCTACCGGCGGCCCAGCGGCTTTGGCAGCCACCAGTGCCACCAGCCACTAATCCTCCACGCTGACAACGGCAATGCTATGCGTGGGGCCACGCTGGAAACGCGGCTGGAGGAGATGGGAGTGCTCAGATCCTTCTCCAGGCCAAGGGTCTCCAACGACAACCCCTACTCGGAATCCCTGTTCCGAACGGTCAAGTACCGGCCCGACTACCCCAGACGGCCATTCACCAGCAAAGACGAGGCCTGCGAGTGGGTGGTGGCATTTGTGGACTGGTACAACCACCGGCACCGCCACAGCGGTATCAAATTCGTGACGCCCCATCAGCGTCACAGCCGAGCCGCCAAGGCCATTTGCCAGCACCGAGCCGATGTCTACGAAAGGGCCCGGCAATCCAATCCAACACGCTGGAGCCGGAGCACCCGCTGCTGGCGCCAACCAGAAGACGTGTGGATCAACAAGCCACCAGAAGAGCCGGAACCGGCCCAGGCGTTATCCTTGATTCAGGCCGCCTGAGTGGCAGCCAAAGAGTGACAACTTTCCTGAAAGTCACCGCGGCGGCTGGCCGATGCACGCCACGGCGCAGCCGTGGCACGCTGAAGGACGGCCGTCGCCGACCGAAGCCACTGCTGAAACCGCAGGGGATACGACGTTGGCTAACCCATGCAGCCAATCTCTCGCCACGCTGGAATCAACTTTCTGATCTTGCTTCTACCTCGCGGTCTCGGCAAAGATTTTCCATGGACAAAGGAATGCTGGGCTTGCGTAAAGAGAACGCCCTTCGCAGAGCAGCCCACGCCCCTTTGCCCCATGCCCACCGGCTCCAGCCTGCGCCTTCTCACAGCAGGAGAGAAAGCAAAAACCTTCTCACAGACCTTCTCACATCCAAGCCTGAGGGTTTATGAGACTCACGGGGGCGCAAGCAGTTCGGCCAATCAATCGAGAAGCTTCCCAAGCTGAACGTCGCCGGTTCGAGCCCGGTCACCCGCTTGGCCACACCAAATAACTCCAGTGATGCCCCACTTGGTCATGGCTTGGGGCTCTGAGAACTCAGCCCCTTGGCTTGATCAGTTGCAGCACTTGGGGGCCAATACTGCCAGCCCTGCGCTCGCAATCGAGAGCCATCAAAATGCGGCGAGCCGATTCCGCCACATCTCCAGAGGCCGCAGCTGCTTCCGCCACAGCTTCGTGGCCGGCGGCTTGCCGGATGAGATCGGCCCGACGGTCACCGGCAACCGCAGTGTTGATCGATTGCATCAGCTGGAACGTAGCGTCCGAAAAGAGAGCAAGGGGCTGTGCAGCACTTGGCTGCCGAACCATGGTTGGCGAGAACCCGACAGGGAGCCACAGCCAGAGCCGAGAAATCGCGGCTTCTTGAAACTAACTTAAGACCTGGTCTTCAAAATACGAAGGCCAGGCCAGCAAAGCTGTTGCGAAATCGACACTCAGGTACCAGGTTCTTCCCGGTTGCCACCAAGGTCGGCGATCTGATCCCTCAACTGATCCACCCGCTGCTGATCACCGCGGGTGATGGCAACGGCGAGGGCGAATTCAAGCTTTTCGAGCTGGTGCCCACCATCGGCATAGCCCCGCTGCTGACAGGCCGGGGTCTGAGGGGTTGCGGAGCGAGTAGCAGGGCGATGGCTGTTGAGGTTGGCCATGGTTCGCTTTCTTCCCATTCTGTCACCGTTGGCCAGCTCTTAGGCGGCCATGGGCAACTCGGCATCAGCATCTCCCGACTCGGCCAGCAGCGAACGGCAGTCCGCCAGCAGAGATTCCACGGTCTCGAGACTGCGGAGCTCATCGGCATCGGGCTCGAGCGGCGTGGCCATCCCATCCAGCTGCAGCTCCAGGGCAGCCAAGCGCTGCTCCAGCTTCACCAGGCGGTGGGAGAGAGCTGTCACGGTCTGGGCGAGATCTTCAGTGGTGCGCGTAATCCGAAAGGACACCGATTGGCTGTTCATCCGCCCAGGGCAACTGCGCCGATGACACCACACAACGGGGCCTGACTCAAGCCATCCGCTCCCAGACTGAGCCACGTCTGCGGAACTGACCCCCCATGTCACCCCTCCTCACCCTGCTGGTGTACGTGCTGGCCGGCCTGGGCGGAGGTCTGCTGGCCCTGCGCACGGGTATCCCAGCCGCACCCCTAGCCGGCGCCCTGCTGGGGGCCGCGCTCGTCAGCATGAGTGGCCGACTGGAGGTGGCCCAGTGGCCCAGTGGCAGCCGCACCATGCTGGAGATCGCCATCGGCACGGTCATCGGCACAAGCCTCACCAGCACCGCCCTGGCCGAGCTGCGCGAGCTCTGGCGCCCGGCGGTGTTGATCACCGTGACTCTGGTCATGACCGGCCTCGTGGTGGGGCTGTGGTGCAGCCGACTGCTTGGTGTGGATCCCGTGGTGGCCCTGCTGGGAGCCGCACCCGGCGGCATCAGCGGCATGAGCCTGGTGGGAGCCGAGTTCGGGGTGGGGGCGGCCGTGGCCGCACTCCATGCCGTGCGCTTGATCACTGTGTTGCTGGTGCTGCCGCTGATGGTGCGCCTGGTGCTGGGGAATGGCGGCGGCTCACCCCCTGGATAGGGGGCGCGGGCATCGATACGGTGGGCCCGCAGGATTTGTGCCCATGGCCCGCATCGCAAGCTTCCGCTCCCTGGCCAAACGCCTGGCCCGCAGCCTTCCCCTCTGCATGGTGGGCGTGCTGGGGGTGCTTCCGGCAGCAGCACAGGCCGCCGATGGCACAAACAGCCCCGGCGGGAAAGGGGCCCAAGTGTACTGCTACATGCGCAGTGCGGGCAACAACCATGAGGTGAGCTGGAATGCCGCCTATGCCCTGATCAAGCGCCAAAGCGCGAGCATGTTCAAGACTTCACCCGAACACGCAGCCGTGATGATCACCGAGGCGGTGGTCCAGAACCCAGGCAGCTTCCCGGACTGCGGCAAGTACCTCGGCAGCCTGTTTGAGAAATCTGCAGCCCGTGAGGCGACTACCAACTCCGCTAGATCTGGTTCTGCTGCGGGTGAGGCCAACCCATCAGCTCCGGTGAGCGGCCAACCGAGCTCCACCCCTCGCTCAGACCGCTACGCCTACTAAATCCTGTGTCCCGATCCTCACCGCTGAGCCCCTGGGCCATCCTGGCCTTAGCGGCGCCGATGCTTCTGGGGGGTTGCTACGACCCGGCCCCCGACCCACGCAGCAGCGGACCTGGGGTGGATGACTGCCTGCGAAATGTGCAGATGGACCAGCTGACCGAGGCCATCGGCCGCTGTGATGCCGTAGTGAGCGCCCATCCCAATGCGCCCCAACCCCGCAATGAACGCGCGTTGTTGCACAGCCTCGCCGGGCAGACAGAGGCCTCCTGCATTGACAGTCGAGCGGCCGCTGCCTTACTGCAACGCCAGCACAAGGGAGTCAGCCAGGACGCGGTGCTAGTGGAGGAGATCCACCTGCGCATGCGCAGCTGCCAACCCCTCACCAATCCACCAGCAGCTGGCGCACCATCTGGGCAAAGGTCTGGCGTCGCAAGGCCGTAGTGCCCTGCTGCAGCAGCAGATCGATGCGCTGGGCCTTGCTGGCGATCAGGCCATCCACCAGTTGATCGGCCACCCCCAGCTGCAACCAGTGACACTGCAAGCTGCCCTGCATTCCGATGCGATGGCAGCGATCCTCGGCCTGCTCGGCATCCCCGGGGGTCCAGGGCCGCTCCAACAGGACCACATGGCGAGCACGGTGCAGGGTGTAGCCCAGGCCACCCACCCCAAAGGTGCTCACCAGCAGGGTGTCCCTCCCGGCCTGAAAGCGGTCCACCTGCCGCTGGCGATCGGCGGGCTTCAGCCGGCCGGTGAGCAGACCACCCCCCAGGCGCGCCTGCAGCAGCTCGGCGGCGGCCACGTAGGCCGTGAACACCAGCACGGAATCGCCCCCGCCCAGCAATTCCTCCACCAGCTCTGCCACGGCCGGCAACTTGTATTCCGCACCGATCTGGCGCAGGGCCGTGAACACCGCCAGGGCTTCGGCATCGCGGCGCACTAGACCAGCCGCTGATCGGCGGCGATAGTCGTCCACCTTGAGCTGCAGGCGATGCTGAAAGCCCTGGCCCTCAGCCGGGTTGAGCTCCACCGGCACCAGGCGGCGCTGCTTGGGGGGCAGATCCAGACAATCCGCCTTGCCGCGATGCAACAGGAGCGGCCGGGTGAGCCGATGCAGCTCCTCAAGCTGGCTGGCCCCGAGGGCATGCCAGTGACGCACGCCGCCACTCTCACTCCAGTGGCCCTGGCAGTAGCGCTCCTCGAAGGCCCGCTGGTCGGCGGAGAGGGGATGGCCAATGGCCGCCAGCAACGGAAACAACTGCACCGGCCGGCCGTTCTTCATGGGGGTGCCGGTGAGCAGCCAGGCCGCCCGTAGACGGGGATGGCGGGCCAGCTTCAGAAAGGCCCGGGTACGCGCTGCCGAGAGGTTCTGGGCGTAGTGGGCCTCATCGGCGATCAGCACCGTGCCGGCGGGCGGCAGCTGGCGGGGCAGGCGCGCCCAGCTCAGCAGCTCGAGCTGCAGCTCGAGGGCCGCGGCCTCCTGGCGCCAATGGCTGTGCAGCCCGGCCGGCGCAATCACGGCAATGCGGCAATCGGCGCTGCGCACCAGGGCGCGGGCCGCCGCCAGGGCGGTGAGAGTTTTGCCGAGTCCCATGGCATCTGCCAGCAGGGCACCCCGACGGGCCAGCAACCAACGGGCCGCCACCCGTTGATGGGCAAACAGGCAACGCCCATCCGGCAGCGGTTGCTCCAGAGCGGCAGCCCGCACCAGAAGGCGGTGGGGCGGTAGCGGCGGTAGGGGCTGCTCGAGCCACTCGAACCATTGCTGCAGCTCCGGCTCAATCGCGAAGCGGGCGGCGAACTGCTGCCGCAACGGGACTGCCGCCTCCAGGGGAAACTCCCAACAGCGCAACCGCGAGCGCCACACCCCCCGGGGCCGCACCGCCCGCAACTGGGCCTGGGTGACGGCGTCGAAGGGGATCACCACCTCGATGGTGCCGGCTGGCCCCAGACGCATCTGACAGCCAGCCAAAGCAGCCCAGCTCGCCGATGGTACGCCAGCAATCTAACGGGCCAGCTCCATGCTCGCTTCCAAATCTAGGGCGACCACAACGACGCGCAAGAGCTCGCAACAAACTGCCCAAACTGCATCCCTCGACACATTGACAACCCAGACACTGCAGGCAGACTCTCTGCAACCGAGCGAATCGGATGCACGCCAAGGACGCTGTTTTCCTTGAAGATCTGTGCCCCAAACTTCGTGTTCGACGCTGGAGACAATCTCTCCACAGTTTTACCAACAAGAGCTGCATTTACTGCGGCAAACCATCAGAATCGATTGATCACGTTCTGCCCCAGAGCCGCGGCGGCCTGAGCGTGACCGAAAACTGCGTACCAGCCTGCCTGGCCTGCAATGGCCACAAGAGCGATACCGACGCCTTCGAGTGGTATCGCCGCCAGCGCTTCTACGACCCCCGCCGGGCCATGGCGATTCGAGCCTGGATGGATGGCGACCTGCGGCTCGCCGTTCGCCTGCTGCAGTGGGCCACTCCGGGGGCCAGCCCGGCCACGATGCTGCAGGCCGCATGAGCACTCACCACACCCGGCAGGCCGCAGCCCCGTTGTGGCGCTGACAGATGTCCGCCTGGGCGATGGGCTGCTCCGGAGCCAACAGCGCAGCGACCAGCACCAGGCCAGGCACCAGGGCCAAGGCCAGCGGCACCCGGCGAACCCTGGGGGGCACGTGCGCAAAGCGCGCCGGGGAGGCAAAGGGAGTAGAGAGACAGGACGCGGTCATCAGCCGGGATCGCGGGAAGTAATACAGGTGTACTCATGGCATCCGGGGCTGTCAACCCTCGTGCACGTGTTCTGGTGTTGGGCGGTGGCTACACAGGCCAGCGCTTCGCGGCAGCCATGGCGCAGCGGGGAGCTGCGGTATGGCTGACCCATCGCGACGACACACCACCAAGCGCGGGGCGCGACGACACACTCACCTGGCTGCGCTTCGACCCGGACCATGGCCACCAGCCGGCCCTGCCGGAGGGCCTCACCCATGTGTTGAGCACAATTCCGCCAGACAGGGCCGGGCGCGATGCAGCCCTTGAGTTGCTACTGCAGGAGCTGCGTTTGCAGCCCCTGGAGTGGCTGGGCTACCTGTCCACCACGGGGGTGTACGGCGACACCCAGGGGACCTGGGTAGATGAAACCAGCCCTACCAACCCCGGCCTGCAGCGCAGCCAGGCGCGCTTGCGCTGCGAACAGACCTGGCTGAGCAGCGGCCTACCGGTGCAGAGCTTCCGGCTACCGGCGATCTATGGCCCCGGACGCTGCCCGTTTCAACAGCTGGAGGCCGGCACCGCCCGGCTGATCCACAAACCCGGCCAGGTGTTCTGCCGCATCCACGTGGACGACATCGTGGGCGCCCTGATGCATTGCCTGAACCAGCCGGCAGCACAGCGGCCCGCCCTGGTGAACGTGAGCGACGACACCCCCTGCCCCTCGAGTGAAACCCTCAGCTATGCCGCCCATCTGCTGGGCTGCAAGCTGCCCCCCCTGCAACAGTTCGCAGAAACGGCCGCCAGCATGAGCGCCATGGCGCGCAGCTTCTGGGCGGACAACCGCCGCGTCAGCAACGCTCGGCTGTGCCAGGAGCTCGGCTACCGGCTGCGCTTTCCGAGTTACAGGGAAGGGTTCCGAGCCTCCCTGGAGGAGGAGCGCGGTTCCAGACTGGTGACGCCGGGCTGAGCGCCAGGCTGGGCATCCGGATCCGGCACAAACGGCACCCCGACATCGTGCAGGAACTGATCCCAGTGCAGCTCCACCCAGCCCTTCTCCACACCGGTCACCAGCCCGAAGGCGAGTCCCGCAAGCAGCAACCAGCGCACCATGCCCGAACCGGCTCGAGATGCCAACGCTAGGCAGTGCCGCCTGGCCATTCCCCTAGGCGACCCCGCCGGCATCGGCGCCGAGGTGACCCTCAAGGCCCTGGCGGACTGGCCAACGCACCAGCCCGCACCGCTGCTGGTGGGTTGCCGGCGCTGGCTGGAAGCCCAGTACCAGCAGCTGCGGGCCGTGGTCCCTGCCCCCCTGGCCGATCCCGCCGAGCTGGACCTGCTGGACCTGCCCCTATGCGACGCCGTGGCCCCCGGCCAAGCCAGCGCTGCCAGCGGTGAGGCTAGCTTCCGCTGGCTGAGCGCGGCCGTGGACCTGGTACTGCAGGGCCGCTGCCAGGCCCTCACCACCGCCCCGATCGCCAAGCACGCCTGGCATGCCGCCGGCCACCCCTATCCGGGCCAGACCGAACGGCTGGCGGAACTGGCGGGGGCAGCAGAAGCCTCGATGCTGTTCACGGCTCGCTCGCCCCAGAGCGGCTGGAGGCTCAACACCCTGCTGGCCACCACCCACATCCCCCTGCGGGCGGTGCCCGCAGCCCTCACGCCGGAGCGGATCAGCAGCAAGCTGGACACCCTGCTGGCCTTCTGCCAACGGTTCCGCCAACGGCCGCGGCTGGCGGTAGCCGGGCTCAATCCCCATGCCGGCGAGCAGGGCCAGCTGGGCCGAGAAGAGCAGGACTGGCTGATCCCGGCCCTGGCCCAGTGGCAGCGGCTGCATCCCGAGGCCGAGTTGTTGGGTCCGCTACCGCCGGACACCTGCTGGCTGGAGGCGGGTCGGGCCTGGCACGGCGCCCAGGAGCACCAGGCCGCCGACGGCACCCTGGCCCTCTATCACGACCAGGGCCTGATCCCCGTGAAGCTGCTGGCCTTCGACCAGGCCGTGAACACCAGCCTGGGGCTGCCGTTCCTGCGCACCTCACCAGACCACGGCACCGGCTTTGGCATCGCCGGCCAGGGCCAGGCCCGGGCCGACAGCATGCGGGCTGCCCTGGATACGGCGGCGGAGCTGGGTTAGCCGGGCTTAACGCGCATCAGCACCTGGCCGAACTCCACCGGGGTGCCATTTTCCACCAGGATCTCCACCACCTCGCCGCTCACCTCGGCCTCCAGCTCGTTCATGAGCTTCATGGCCTCGAGGATGCAGACGGTTTGGCCGGCATTGATGCGGGCGCCCAGCTCCACGAACGAGGGTTCGCCTGGGGCGGGAGAGCGGTAGAAGGTGGCCACCATCGGGGCGGTGATCTCCACCAGATCGCTGCGAACAGCCGGAGCCGCCGGGGGGGCTGCGGAGGGGGCCACGGGGACCGCTGGCGCGGGCAACACCGGGGCGGCCACGGCAGGAGCGGCGGCCTGCATCACCACCTGGGGCTGGGCTGCCGGCAGGTTGCGGCGCAGCTCCAGACGGAAATCATCGCCCTCGAGCTTCAGTTCCTGGATGTCGCTCTCACCCAACAGGGTGATGAGCTCGCGCAGTTGGGTGTGGTCGAGCTGCATGGCGATCAGTTCTCGCGTCCGAGGTAGCTATCGGTGCGGGTGTCGATCTTGATCTTCTCGCCGATGGAGAGGAACAGGGGGACCATCACCTGGGCACCGGTCTCGACGATGGCGGGCTTGGTGCCGCCGGTGGCGGTATCGCCCTTCACACCAGGATCAGTCTGGGTGATTTCCAACACCACGGAGTTGGGCAGTTCCACCTCGAGGGGTTTGCCGTTCCAATAGACGACGCTCACCTCCATGCCTTCCTTGAGGTATTTGCGAGTGTCGCCGATCTGCTTAGCGGTGAGGCGGGTCTCCTCGTAGGAGGCCATGTCCATGAACACGTAGTCGTCGCCCTCCATGTAGGTGTGCTGGAGGGTGGCCTTCTCCAGCACCGCCTGGGGCATGGTCTCCCCAGCCCGGAAGGTCTTCTCCACAACGTTGCCGCTCTGCACCGCCTTCAGCTTGGTGCGCACGAAAGCCGAACCCTTGCCAGGCTTCACGTGCAGGAATTCCACGACGCGCCACACCTGGCCGTCCAACTCAATCGTGGTGCCGGTACGAAAATCGTTGCTCGAGATCATTCCGGCAGAACGGTTCAGGCCGGATTGTACGGCTGTGGCAGAGTCCAGACAGAGACAAGGCTGCAGCATGGATCTCAAGCGCTGGCCCCCCTTCCGCTGGCTGCTGGCCCTGCTGGTGGCTGTAGGACTCGGCTGGGGCCCTCTGGCGGCGCCGGCCCAGGCGGCCCTGCCCCCCGGCAACGCCGTGACCGACCCGGCCGCGATCCTGCGCGATGCCCTGCCGATCCAGCAGGGCGATCTTCAGGACTTGCAACATCGCCTGGAGAGCACCAGCGACGACCTGCGGGCCAAGCGCTGGACCGCCCTCGCCGGCACGGTGCGCCGCAGCCAGGCCCTGCTCACCACGCGCCGGGCCTCGATCCTGGCCAGCCTGCCACCCGCCACCCAGGCCCAGGGGGCCGAACTGCTCGACCAGCTGGACAGCCAACTGCAGACCCTGGCCGCCTCCAGCGACAGCCAGAACCGCGACACCTTCCTGGACGACCGGCGCGCAGTCCTGGCCAGCGTGGGCCAGCTGGAAGCCCTGCTGGTGGGGGAGTTCCCCTATGCGATCCCGGCGGAATTCGACAACCTGCCCCGCCTGCTGGGCCGGGCCACGGTGGCGATCGAAACCACTAAGGGCCCCCTCACCGCCGTGGTGGATGGCTACAACGCCCCGCTGACGGCCGGGGCCTTCGTGGATCTGGTGCAGAAGGGCTTCTATGACGGCCTGCCCTTCACCCGCGCCGAGGATTTCTACGTGCTGCAGACCGGCGATCCAAAGGGAGCCGAAAGCGGCTACGTCGACCCCAAAACCAAGGCCGAGCGCCCCGTGCCCCTGGAGATCATGGTGCCGGGGCAGCAGCAGCCCTTCTACAACCAGACCTTCGAGGATCTGGGCATGTTCAAGGCCACGCCGGTGCTGCCCTTCGCCACCCTGGGCACCCTGGGCTGGGCCCACTCCGATGAAGCCCTCGACGACGGCTCCTCCCAGTTCTTCTTCTTCCTCTACGAAGCGGAACTCACCCCAGCCGGCCTCAACCTGGTGGATGGCCGCTATGGGGCCTTCGGCTATGTGGTGGATGGCTTCGACGTGCTCGAGGAGCTGGGCGTGGACGACGGCATCGTGAAGGCAACGGTGATCGACGGCAGCGAGAACCTCAAACCCCACGCCTGAACCCATGGACCCCCAGGCGGCCAGGGAAGCGGTGCTGCTGCGCGACCTGGGGGAATGGGAGCTGCTGCGCCGGCTGGCGGCCTTTGCCCCACCGGGCCAATTCGACGATGACGCCGCCCTGCTACAAGAAGAGAGCGGGCGACAGCTGGTGGTGAACACCGATGTGCTGGTGGAGGGCCTGCACTTCAGCGACGCCACCATGGAGCCCGGGGACGTGGGCTGGCGGGCGGCGGCGGCCAACCTCTCCGACCTGGCGGCCATGGGCTGCCGCAGCGTGGTGGGCCTCACGGTGGGGCTGGTGGCACCGGCGCTGACGCCCTGGTCCTGGGTGGAAGGCGTATACCAGGGGCTGGATCAGGCCCTGCAGCGTTTTGGCGGCATCCTGCTGGGGGGCGACTGCAGCGGCGGCGGCCAACGGCTGCTGGCCATCACCGCCATGGGACACCTGGGCAGCGGGGCCATCCGCCGCTGCGATGGGCGGCCTGGCGACCTGCTGGTGAGCACAGGCCCCCATGGCCTCAGCCGGCTGGGGCTGGCCCTATCGCTGGGGGAGCTGGACGGGGCGGGGCTCAGTGCCGCCCTGCGGGAGCGGGCCATCCGCGCCCATCAACGGCCCCAACCGCGGCTCGATGCGGTGGCGGCCCTGGAGCAGAGCCGGCCAGCCGGCCGGCTCTGGCGCGTGGGCGGCACGGACAGCAGCGACGGGCTGGTGGCCGCCGCTGCCGGCATCGCCCGGGCAAGCCACTGCCAGGCCCTACTGGATCGCAGCGCCCTGCCCCTGGATGCCGAGCTGGCGGAGCTGGCCCAGGGGGAGGCCTGGTGCCTGGCGGGCGGCGAGGACTTTGAACTGGTGCTGGCCCTGGAGCCTGCCTGGGCTGAGGCCCTGCTGGCCTCCCTGCCCGGGACCAGCCGCATCGGCGTGCTGGCGGCCAACAGCGCCACCCAGTCGGCAGCCCCGGTGGCCTGGCTGCAGGGCGATGCACCCTTTCCCGCCAGCAGCGGCTTCACCCATTTCCGCTGAGACCCTGCGGGCCGGCCATGAAAAAAGCCGCCCTGAAGGGCGGCCAGGGATTAACGGGAGCGCTCAGCTCACTTCCAGTTGCGGGCCACCACTTCGGCCAGGTCCACAACGCGCTGGCTGTAACCCCACTCGTTGTCGTACCAGGAGATCACTTTCACCATGTTGTCGCCCATCACCAGGGTGAGCTCGGAGTCCACGATGGTGGACTCGTCGGTGCCGGCGTGGTCGCTGGAGACCAGGGGCAGGTCGGAGTACTTGATGATGCCCTTCATCGCGCCCTCGGAGGCCGCCTTGAGCACCGCATTCACCTCATCGCGGTTGGTGCTGCGGCTCACTTCCAGCACCATATCCACCACGGACACGTTGGGGGTGGGCACGCGCATGGCAATGCCGTTCAGCTTGCCCTTCATCGGGGGGTACACCAGGGCCACGGCCTGGGCTGCACCGGTGGAGGTGGGCACGATGTTCACGGCAGCGGCACGGGCACGGCGCAAGTCGCGGTGGGAGGCGTCGAGGATGCGCTGGTCACCCGTGTAGCTGTGGGTGGTGGTCATCGTGCCTTTCACGATGCCGAAGGTCTGGTCGAGCACCTTCACGATCGGTGCCATGCAGTTTGTGGTGCAGCTGGCGTTGCTGAGGATGTCGAAATCCTCGTGGCGATACTGGTCGGCATTCACACCCACCACGAAGGTGCCCACACCGGCGCCCTTGCCGGGGGCGGTGAGGATCACCTTCTTGGCACCGGCCTGGAGGTGCTTGCTAGCACCCACGTCGTCGTTGAACACGCCGGTGGACTCGATCACCAGGTCGACGCCCCACTCCTTCCATGGGAGGTTGAGCGGGTTGCGATCGGAGAAGCACTTGATCGCTTTGCCGTTCACCACGATGGTGTCGTCGGTGTAGCTCACCTCCGCATTACGGATGCGGCCCAGCATCGAGTCGTACTGGAGCAGGTGGGAGTTGGTCTTCGGATCGGAGGTGTCGTTCAGACCCACCACCTCGATGCCGGTGTTCGCCCCACGGCTCAGCCAACAGCGCATGAAGTTGCGACCGATCCGGCCGAATCCATTGATCGCAACGCGCAGGGTCATGGCGGAGTGCGGGAAACCCGCTAGCAAGGGGGGATTTGGCAGCCGATCATACAGAGATCATCGAGCCGTCCCCATTTGGGGACCGGTGGGCCAAAGCCTGTCGCGGCACCGCCTGAACAGAAGACAAGGGGAGGATGCCGGCTTAACTTCTCAGCAGGCTTGGAGACGCCCTTGGCCCAACAGCTCGATCCCCATCAGCCTCTTCACTTCATCGGGGTTGGTGGCATCGGCATGTCGGCCATCGCCGGGATCCTGGCGGACAGGGGATTTCAGGTGAGCGGCTCGGATCCCCGCGACAACGCCGTGCTGCAGGACCTGCGCAGCCGTGGGGTGCGGGTGTTCCGCGAGCAGAGTGCCACCACCATCTCCGCCATCCGCAGTGGAATCTCCAAACCACCACTGGTGGTGGTGAGTTCCGCCGTTCCCGCCAGCAACCCCGAACTGGTGGAGGCCCAGCGGATGGGGCTCACCATCACCCACCGCTCCGACGTGCTGGCCTCGCTGATCGCCGGCCAGAGCTCCATTGCCGTGGCCGGCAGCCACGGCAAAACAACCACCAGCACCCTGGTGGCCAGCCTGCTTCACGCCACCAACCGCGATCCCACCGCCGTGATCGGCGGCATCGTGCCCGCCTTCGGCAGCAACGGCCGCAGCGGGCAGGGGGCCCTGCTGGTGGCGGAAGCCGACGAATCGGATGGCTCCCTGGTGAAATTCCAGGCCTCCCTAGGGCTGATCACCAACCTCGAACTCGATCACACCGATCACTACCCAGACCTGGCAGCCCTGATCGCCACCCTGCAGCGCTTCGGCCGGGGCTGCCAGACCCTGCTGGCCAACCGCGACTGTCCGATCCTCAAAGAGCACTTCGAGGCCAGTCACTGGTGGTCCACCCGCAGTGCCGAGCGGGCGGACTTCGCCGCGATCCCGGTGGAGCTGCATGGCGACAGCACCGTGGCCAACTTCTACGAGCAGGGTGTCTTGGTGGGCAGCTTCACCCTGCCCCTACCCGGCCTGCACAACCTCAGCAATGCCACCGCCGCCATGGCGGCCTGCCGCTTGCACGGGGTGTCCTTCGCCGAGCTGCGCCTGGCGGTGGCGGGGCTGCAGGCCCCTGGCCGCCGCTTCGACTACCGCGGCAGCTGGAACGACCGCCTCGTGGTGGACGACTACGCCCACCACCCCAGCGAAGTGGAGGCCACGCTCGCCATGGCCCGGCTGATGGTGACCAGCGGCCGCAGCCCCCTGCCCGCAGCCCCTCAACGGCTGCTAGCCGTGTTCCAGCCGCACCGCTACAGCCGCACAGCCGAGTTCCTCGAACCCTTTGCCCAGGCCCTCAGCCAGGCGGATGCGGTGCTGCTGGCACCCCTCTACGCCGCCGGTGAAGTGCCCCTACCGGGCATTTCCAGCGAGGCCCTGGCGGCCGCCATCCATCGCCTCCAGCCTGAGCTACAGGTGGCTGTGACCAGCAGCATCGACGACCTCGCCGATGCGGTGGTGGAGCACAGCCGCCCCGGCGATCTGGTGCTGGCCATGGGGGCCGGCGATGTGAATGGCCTGTGGAGCCGCCTGGACGAGCGCCAGGGACAGGACGCCGGCCTGCCCCTGGCGGCCTGAACATGGCCGGCACGCCCCCCCCGGCAGGACTGCGGCGGGCGGTGAGCCTGGCGGACTTCACCACCTGGAAGGTGGGAGGCCCAGCCGAGTGGTTCTGTGAGCCGGACACCCTTGAGCAGGTGCTGGCCCTGAGCCAATGGGCGCGGCTGCAGGGACTGGAGCTGCGGGTGATCGGCGCCGGCTCCAACCTGCTGGTGAGCGACGCGGGCCTCGAGGGCCTCACCCTCTGCAACCGGCGGCTGCAGGGGGCTGCCCTGGATGCCGGCAGTGGCGTGATCGAAGCCCAGGCCGGCGAACCCATTCCCACCCTGGCGCGCCGCGCCGCCCGGGCCGGCCTCAGCGGCCTGGAGTGGGCGGTGGGAATCCCCGGCACCGTGGGCGGCGCCGTGGTGATGAATGCCGGAGCCCAGGGGGGCTGCACCGCCGAGTGGCTCACGGACGTGACCGTGCTCGATCCCCGGGGCAGCGGCGAGCCCTTCGTGCTGCAGGCCAGCGAGCTGAACTTCGCCTACCGCCACAGCCGCCTGCAACAGGAGCCGCTGCTAGTGCTCTCGGCCCGGTTCCGGCTGGAGGCCGGCCACGATCCAGCCGCCGTGAGCCGCCGCACCAGCGGCAACCTGCACAGCCGCACCAGCACCCAGCCCTACCAGCAACCCAGCTGCGGCAGCGTGTTTCGCAATCCGGAACCCCAGAAGGCCGGCCAACTGATCGAGGGCCTGGCCCTGAAGGGGCGGAGCATCGGTGGCGCCCAGGTGTCGCCGCTGCACGCCAACTTCATCGTGAACACCGGCGGAGCCACCGCCCAGGACATTGACCAGCTGATCGCCCTGGTGCAGCAGAGCGTGGCTAGCGCCCACGGCATCGAGCTCCACACCGAGGTGAAACGCCTCGGCCGTTTCCACGGCCTGGCCCTGGCCACCTGAGGGCGGCGTCCTAGCTTGCTGCCACTCCACTGCAGGCGGCATGGCTGGCTTCGGACTCCCCAACTTCGGCCAGCTCACCGAGGCCTTCAAAAAAGCGCAGCAGATCCAGCAGGACGCGGCCAAGCTCCAGGAAGAGCTCGATGCCATGGAACTGGAGGGCAGCAGCAGTTGCGGCCGCGCCAGCGTGTGGCTGTCGGGCAACCAGCAACCCCTCAAAGTGAGCCTGGCCCCCGAACTGCTGGCGGAGGGTTCCACTGCCGCCGAAACCGCCACCCTCGAGGCCCTCAAGGCCGCCTACGAGCGCTCCACCACCACCATGAAGGAACGCATGGAGGAGCTCACCGGCGGCCTCAACCTCAACCTGCCGGGCCTGGGCTGACCGGCCGGCCGCCGCTCACTCCTCCGCAGGGTCGCTCTGGCGGCGGAGCTTGCGCGAAGGCTGCCGTAGGCGCTGAGCCAGCTGCGGCTCAGGGCGACCGCCTCGCTGCTTGAGCCCCGCCACCTCCGAGCTGCGCTGGCGCCCTCGCTCGCGCTCCACCTGGGCCAGCAGCGTGTCCAGGCAGCTGATGTAGAGAGGATAACGCTCCCAGACCTCGCCCACCGCGCAGCCTGGATCCCCCTGGTGCAGGCAGTTCTTGAACCGACAGGCCGCCCCCTCCAGGCGCGCACGGATCTCGGGAAACAACCGGGCCAGCTCAGCCGGCTCCTCCGGCAGATCGGGGCGATTGAACCCGGGTGTATCGGCCAGCAGGGCACCCTCTGCCAGCGGGAACAACTCCACATGACGGGTGGTGTGGCGCCCCCGCTGAAGGCGGCCCGACACCGAGCCCACCCGCAGGACCAGCTGAGGCACCAGGGCATTGATCAGGCTGCTCTTGCCCACGCCGGAGGGGCCGCACAGCACGGCGATGCCCGGCTGGCTGAGCCGCTGGCGCAGGGCCTCCATCCCCTCCCCCCGCTGGGCGGACACCAGCAGCGGGGCATAGCCCCAGGCCGCGAACCGCTGTTGCCAGGCCAGGCGCTGGTCGGGCGTGAGCAGATCGGCCTTGGTGAGCACCAGATCCACCGCCACCCCGGTGCGCTCGGCGGTGAGCAGAAAGCGGGTGAGCTGCAGGGGATCAAGGGCGGGCTGGGCCAGGGCCACCACCACCACCACCCGGCTGCAGTTGGCCACCGCCGGCCGCTCCAGCAGGCTGTGGCGGGGGGCTACGGCGGCCACCGCAGCCCGGCGCTCCAGCCAATCCACGCCCTCCACCTGGACGCGATCCCCAACACAGATCTGCTGACCGGTTTTGCCCAGGCGGGTGCGGCGCACGCAGAGCAGCTGCGCCACGCCGGAAGGGCCCGGCTGCTCCAGCTGCACCCGGCAGAAATTCGCCTCCAGGGCAATCACCAGACCGGGCAACTGCTGGAGCGCCTCAGCCCCCATGGCAACAGACCATCAAGCGCACGGCGCCATCGGCGAGGCGCTCCAGCTCCACCCGGTGGCCGGCACCCCGTAGCCCCTCGGCCACCATCAGCTCCGGCTCGCCCGCATCCAGATCGAGCTGGAGCCAAGCGCCGACCTCGAGGGTTTCGAGGGCCAGCTTGCTGCGGATGAAATTCAGCGGGCAGGGGGTGCCGCGCAGATCCAGGTGGGCCGCGGGCTCACTCACCCGAACAGGCCGCCGAACAGACCGCTCTTGTGGGGATGCTTGTGGCCCTTGGCGGTGTGATGGCCCGCCAGTTGCTCCAGCAACTCCCGCTCCTCACCGTTGAGCTTGGTGGGCAGCTGCACCTTGAGGCTGATCAGATGGTTGCCGCGGGCCACGGGATTGCCCAGCCTCGGCACCCCCTTGCCGCTAAGGGTGAGCACCGCCCCCGGCTGGGTGCCTGCCGGGATCTCCAGCGGTGTGGGGCCATCCACGGTATCCACCTCGATGGTGTCGCCCAGGATGGCCTGGAGGTAATTCACGTTCACCTCCGAGTGGATGTTGATGCCATCACGCCGCAGGGTGGGGTGCGACTGCACCGTGAGAAACACATAGAGATCGCCGGCGGGACCACCCCGCTGGCCGGCATTGCCCTCGTTGGCCACCCGCAGGCGGGTACCGGAATCCACGCCAGCCGGAATGTTGATGCGCAGCTTCTTACGCACCTGCTGCAGGCCCTGGCCACCGCAGGCGTTACAGGGGTCGGCAATCACCTGGCCCGTGCCCTCGCAGGTGGGGCAGGGAGCCACCTGGGTGAAGCTGCCGAAGGGCGTGCGGGTGGCGCGGCGCACCTGGCCGGCACCGCCACAGGTGCCACAGGTGGTGGGGCCGCTGCCAGCCTTGGCTCCGGAACCGCTGCAGGTGTTGCAGGTTTCCAGGTGCCGCACCTGAACTTCCTTTTCCTGGCCGAAGATCGCCTCACTGAAGCTGATCGTGAGATCGAGCCGCAGGTCGTCGCCCTGGCGTGGACCCCGGCGACGCTGGCCCCCGGCCTGGGGCGCGCCACCAAAACCGCTAAAGAAGGTCTCGAACAGGTCAGCGAAGCCGCCCATATCGCCCATATCGGGCATGCCACCGCCACCGCCGAGGCCCGCCTCGCCGAACTGGTCGTAGCGGGAACGGGTCTGGGGATCGCTGAGCACCTCGTAGGCACGGCCGATCTCCTTGAACTTGTCCTCAGCGCCGGGATCCTTGTTGATGTCTGGGTGGTACTGGCGAGCCAGGCGGCGGTAAGACCGCTTGAGGGTATCGGCGTCAGCGTCGCGGCTGACCCCCAGCAGGTCGTAATAGTCCGCCATCGATCAGGCCTCGTGCTCGGCAGGCGTATCGCCAGCCTGGGGAGCATCGGCCGCGGCGCCCGCGGGGCCAGGCCCCATGGACACCTTCACCAGGGCATGGCGCAGCACCCGGCCATTGAGGTGATAGCCCCGCTGCAGCTCGGCGATCACCACATCCTCCACGTGGTCGTCGCTGGGTTCGCGCAGCACCGCCTCGTGCAAGTTGGGATCGAAGGGCTCACCCTCCACCCGCATCGGCGACACACCCAGCTGCTTGAACACATCAACCAGCTGCTTGTAGAGGCCCTGGTAGCTGCGGTGCAGGGCCTGGGCCTCCTCATGCTGGGGATCAAGCTGCTGGCGCGCCCGCTCGAAGTTGTCCACCACCGGCAGGATCTCGCTGAGGGTGGAGCAGGCGATCTGCACCCGAAGGTCGTCCTGGTCGCGGCTCTGGCGCTTGCGGAAATTGTCGAAGTCGGCGGCGATGCGCATGTACTGGCCCCGCACGGTTTCGTGCTCAGCCTGGAGGCTGCTCAGCTCGGCCTCCAGTTGTCGCACCCGCTCAGCGGGATCACTGGCCTCGGCCGGGGCCTCGCTGACGGCGGAGTTCTCCTCCGGGGCGGCCGTGGTGGCATCCACGCTGTCTGCACCGATGGCCGCGGCGGGATCCTGGGGGAACGGGGTGGCGTCGCCGCTCATGCTGACCAAAAGCTGAGATCTGATCTAGACATGTTGATGTGAAAGGGCACCCCCCCACAAGCGGCGGAAGCCCGCACCTCCCGCTCGGGCCACTGGCATGACGCTGACCCCCTCGCGGCCTGTGCCCACGGCCACCTTGGCCAGCCAGCAGCGCCTGGAGGTGGAGCTGCTGCTGGGGGAGCCGGTGCTCAGCCCTGGGGAGCTGCAACAGGCGGGAGCCGAGCGCTGGAGCTGGAGCCCGGCGTTGTCGCGGGCGCGCTGCCAGGAGCTGGGCTGCCTGCCGGTGCGGCAAGAGCAGCAGGAGCTGGTAGTGGCGGTGCCCACCCACTGGGCACCAGAGCAACGCCAACAACTCCTGGATCTGGTCGCGGCCCCAGGCGGCAGGCCCGTGGCCCTGCGGCTGGCCCTGCAGCCCGACATCCAAACCGCCCTGAATGCGTCCCCAGCGCCGCAGCCGGCTCCAGCAGCGGCCCTCACCCCCAAGCCGCGGGCGTCACTACTGCAGGAGATCGACCTCAGCGAAGCGCGGGAAACGGCCACGGAGGCCGCGCCCGCCGATCTCGATCTGGAGAACAGCGAAGGCGCCAACGCCTCGCCGATCGTGAGCCTGGTGGACAAGGTGCTGGTGCAGGCCCTCAGCACAGGTGCCAGCGACATCCACATCGAACCCCAGGAAGACGGGTTGGTGGTGCGGTTCCGCCAGGACGGGGTGCTGGAGCAACTGGAAAAGCTGCCTCGCTCGATTGCGCCGGCAGTGGCCTCCCGGCTCAAGGTGATGGCCGATCTGGACATCGCCGAGCGGCGCCTGCCCCAGGACGGCCGCATCCGCCGGCGCTACCGGGGCAAGACCTTCGACCTGCGGGTGAGCACCCTGCCCACCCGCTACGGCGAAAAGGTCTGCATGCGGCTGCTGGACAGCGGCGCCACCCAGCTGGGGCTCGACAAACTGATCACCGACCCCCTGGCCCTGGCCAGCATCCGCGACATGGGCTCCAAGCCCTTCGGGATGATCCTAGTGACCGGCCCCACCGGCTCCGGCAAATCCACCACCCTCTACTCCCTGCTGGCGGAACGGAATGACCCGGGCATCAACATCTCCACCGTTGAAGACCCGATCGAATACAGCCTCAAGGGCATCGCCCAGACCCAGGTGAACCGGGAAAAGGGCTACGACTTCGCCATGGCCCTGCGGGCCTTCATGCGCCAGGACCCCGACGTGCTGCTGGTGGGAGAAACCCGCGACCTGGAAACCGCCAAGACCGCCATTGAAGCCGCCCTCACCGGCCACCTAGTGCTCACCACCCTGCACTGCAACGACGCCCCCACCGCCATTGCACGCCTGGCGGAGATGGGGGTGGAGGCCTTCATGGTGAGCGCCTCCCTGATCGGGATCGTGTCCCAGCGGCTGCTGCGGCGGGTGTGCCCCAGCTGCCGGGTGCCCTATCACCCCAGCGCCCAGGAGCTCGGGCGCTTCGGTCTGTTCGCCGCCAGCGAGCAAAGCATCACCTTCTACCGGGCCAAGCGGGAACGCACGGCCCAGGAGGAGGCCTGCCCCCACTGCCAGGGCATCGGCTACAAGGGCCGCATCGGCGTCTACGAGGTGCTGCGCATCAACGAGACCCTTGCCAGCGCCATCGCTCAGCAGGCCAGCACCGATCAGATCCGCAAGCTGGCGATTGAATCGGGCATGAAAACCCTGCTGGGCTACAGCCTGGATCTAGTGCGCCAGGGCCACACCTCCCTGGAGGAGGTGGAGCGGATGATCCTCACCGACTCAAGCATGGAATAAGAACGGCGTAGCGAGGCCCGCCACACCCTCAGTTGCCAGGGGTGCGGGGCCGGCCCGCGCGATGAATGGCTGGAGTGTCCCTACTGCCTCACGCCGCGAGGCCAACTCTGAGCCCGGCGGGGCCGTTGCCGCACCCCCCTGCGCTCCACAGACTGCATTCAGGGATCGCCCGCCAGCGCAGCGCCATGGACCTCCAGATCGAAGAGCTGATGGAGGAGCTGGTGCAGGCCGGCGGCAGCGATCTGCACCTAGCCGCTGGTCAGCCCCCCTACGGCCGCTTCAGCGGCCAGCTCAAGCCCATGCGGGAACAGGCCCTGAGTGAGGACGTGTGCAACCGGTTGATCTTCTCGATGATCAACAACGCCCAGCGCAAGCAGCTGGAGCAAACCTGGGAGCTCGACTGCGCCTATGGGCTCAAGGGAGTCTCGCGTTTCCGGGTGAATGTGTACCGCCAGCGGGGCAGCTATGCGGCCTGTCTGCGGGCACTGGGCAACACCATCCCCAGCCTCAAGGCCCTGAATCTGCCGTCGGTGGTGGAGGAAACCAGCCGGCGGCCCAGGGGGCTGATCCTGGTGACGGGACCCACCGGCTCCGGCAAGACCACCACGCTGGCGGCCCTGCTCAACCACATCAACCAGACCCGCGCCGAGCACATCCTCACCATCGAGGACCCAATCGAGTTCACCTACAAAAACGACCAGAGCCTGATCCACCAGCGCCAGCTGGGGGACGACACCCGCAGCTTCAGCGCAGCCCTGCGGGCTGCCCTGCGGGAGGACCCGGACGTGATCCTGGTGGGGGAGATGCGCGACCTGGAAACCATCCAGCTGGCCATCACCGCCGCTGAAACAGGCCACCTGGTGTTCGGCACCCTGCACACCAGCTCCGCCTCCCAGACGGTGGACCGCATGGTGGATGTGTTCCCAGGCGATCAACAGACCCAGATCCGCGTGCAGCTCAGCAGCTCCCTGGCCGGGGTGTTTTCTCAGACACTGTGCAAGCGGCTCAACCCGGCGCCGGGCCAGTTCGGCCGGGTGATGGCCCAGGAAATCCTGATCAACACGCCCGCGATCGCCAACCTGATCCGCGAGGGCAAAACGGCGCAGCTCTATTCCCAGATTCAAACGGGCGGCCAGATGGGCATGCAGACCCTGGAAAAGGCCCTGGCCGACCTGGTGCTGCAGGAAACCGTGAGCCACGAGGAAGCCATGGCCAAAGCCGGCAAGCCCGATGAACTGGGCCGCCTGCTCGCCGGCAAGCTGAGCTGAATGCCCATCTTCACCGCCACTTACACCACCCGAGCCGGCCAGACCCGCCAGCTGCAGCTGCAGGCGGCGGATGCGGCCAGCGCCAAGCGCGACCTACGCCGCCGGGGCATCGTGCCCACCGGCCTCCAGACCGGCGAGTTGAAAACCCAGCCCAGCCCTCAGGCCAAACCCAGCGGCAACCTGCTGAGCAGCGATCTCAGCGCGCTGCTGGAGGCCAAGCCCGGCATCCGCGAAAAGGCACTGTTCGCCAACAAGCTGGCCGCCCTGGTGGATGCCGGGGTGCCGATCGTGCGCAGCCTGGATCTGGTGGCCGGCCAGCAGCGCATGCCGCTGTTCAAGCGGGCCCTCACCGCCGTGGGCCAGGAGGTGAGCCAGGGAGGCAACCTGGGCGGTGCCATGCGGCGCTGGCCCAAGGTGTTCGACCAGCTCACCATCGCCATGGTGGAAGCAGGGGAAACCGGCGGGGTGCTGGATGAAACCCTGCGACGCCTGGCGAAATTGCTGGAGGGCAACGCCAAGCTGCAGAACCAGATCAAGGGCGCCATGGGCTACCCGGTGGCGGTGCTGGTGATCGCCGTGCTGGTGTTCTTGGGGATGACGATCTTCCTGATCCCCACCTTTGCCGGCATCTTCGAAGACCTGGGCGCCGAGCTGCCGCTGTTCACCCAGTTGATGGTGGACCTGAGCAAGGTGCTGCGCTCCTCGTTTTCCGTGCTGCTGGGCGGCGGGATCCTGGTGGGGGGCTGGCTGTTCAGCCGCTACTACGCCACCCCGGTAGGCCGGCGCAAGGTGGATGCTCTGCTGCTGAAGCTGCCCCTGTTCGGGGACCTGCTGCAGAAAACAGCCACCGCCCAGTTCTGCCGCACCTTCAGCTCGCTCACCCGGGCCGGTGTGCCGATCCTGCTTTCGCTGGAGATCGTGCAGGAAACCGCCGGGAACAGCGTGATCGGCGACGCCATCGTGGACTCCCGACGGGATGTGCAGGAGGGCATTCCCCTGAGCGTGGCCCTCAGCCGCAAACAGGTGTTCCCCGATCTGGCCCTGAGCATGCTGGCCATTGGCGAGGAAACCGGCCAGATGGACGCCATGCTCTCCAAGGTGGCGGACTTCTACGAAGACGAGGTGGAGGCCGCCGTGAAGGCCCTCACCTCCATGCTGGAGCCGGCCATGATCGTGATCGTGGGCGGCATCGTGGGCTCGATCCTGCTGGCGATGTACCTACCGATGTTCTCGATCTTCGATCAGATCAAATAGCCGAGGCGGCGGCGGCGATTGCCTCGCCGGCGAGCCAGCCGGAACTCCAGCAGTGTTGGAAGTTGAACCCTCCGGTGACGCCATCCACGTCCAGCAGTTCCCCCACCAGATACAGGCCGGGCACCTGGCGGCTCTCCATCGTGGCCAGGTTCATCTCCCCCAGGGGCACCCCCCCGGCGGTCACAAATTCCTCGCCGAAGGGGCCGCGGCCGGCCACCGGATAGCGGCTGGCGCGCAGGGCCTGGATTAGCCCCTGTTGCTGCGGTTTGGTGAGGTCGGCCCAGCGCCGCTCGGCCTCCACCCCCTGCTGCTCCAGCAGGTGCAACCACAGCCGGCGACTCAGCTCCGGCCAGGGGCGGAAATTACTGAGCTGCCGCCGGGCCTGCTCGCGGCGGCAGGCGGCAAACAGAGCCTCGAGGTCGGCGAGGGAGCGGCCGCCCGTCCAATCGAGCTTCAGCTGCGCCCTGTAGCCGGCGGCATGCAGGGCTCGGGCGGCGAAGGCCGTGAGCCGCAGGGTGGCCGGCCCGCTCAGGCCCCAGTGGGTGATCAGCACCGGACCCTCCTGGCGCAGGCGCTGGGGGGTGCCGGGCGCAGCATCGGCGAGCAGCTCGAACTCCAGCTCGAGAGCCACCGGATCCATCACCACCCCCGCCAGGGCCACCAGGGGGTTGGGCTTGAAGGCGAGGGTGAACAGCGAGGGAACCGGCGGCACCAAGCCGTGGCCCAGCTCTGCCGCCAGCCGTCGACCACTGGGATGGCTGCCGGTGGCGAGCACCAACCGCTCACAGCTGAGGACCGCTCCGCCCCGCAGCTGCAGGCTGAACCCCCCCTGCGGCAGAGCCTCCACCGCCTGCAGGGCCGTGCTGGTGCGCAGCTCCACGCCAGCGGTGCTTGCCGCCTGGCGCAGGGTGTGGATCACAGACGTGGAGCGGTTGCTGCGGGGGAAGAGGCGGCCATCGGCCTCCTCCACCAGCTCCAGGCCGTGGTCGTCGAACCAGGCCACCGCATCGCCACTGGCAAAGCGGCTGAAGGGACCCCGCAGGGCCTTGCCCCCACGGGGGTAGTAGCCCACCAGGGCACGGGGATCCCAGCAGGCGTGGGTGACGTTGCAGCGGCCGCCGCCGCTGATCAGCACCTTGCCCAGGGGCTCGGGGGTGCTCTCGAGCACCAGCACCCCCCGGGCCCCCGCCTCGGCGGCGCTGATGGCTGCCATGAACCCCGCCGGGCCGCCGCCGGCCACCACCACGGGCCAATGCTGGGGAGCAGCAGTCATGGGGGAAGGAACAAAGCGGGTGAAGGGCAACGGGCAGCATGGGGGAATGCCCGAGGCGCCCCACCCTTCCATCCCCGTTCAGGGGGCTTACCGCTTCAGTGTGGCCCCGATGATGGACTACACGGATCGGCACTTCCGGGTGCTGATGCGTCAGATCACCCGGCGCAGCCTGCTCTACACCGAAATGGTGGTAGCCCAGGCCCTGCACCACTGCAGCCTGGACGCCGCCGCAGGAGACGTGAGGGCCCGGGACCGGCTGGAGCGGCTGATCGGCTTCGATGCCTGCGAGCACCCCATCGCCCTGCAGGTGGGGGGCGACGATCCAGCCCTGCTGGCCCAGGCAGCGCAGATCGCCGCAGACCGCGGGTACGACGAGATCAATCTCAACGTGGGCTGCCCCAGCGAAAAGGTGCAGAAGGGACGGTTCGGGGCCTGCCTGATGGCGGAACCCGATCACGTGGCCCGCTGCATCGCGGCCATGGCCCAGGCCAGCCCGCTGCCGGTGACCGTGAAGCACCGCATCGGCATCGATGACCGCGATTCCTACACCGAGCTGCTCGGCTTCATGGACACCGTGGCCGCGGCGGGGGCTCAGCGCTTCAGCGTGCATGCCCGCAAGGCCTGGCTCGAAGGGCTCGATCCCAAGCAGAACCGCACCATCCCGCCGCTCCGCTACGACCTGGTGCACCAGCTCAAGCAGGAGCGCCCACAGCTGAGCATCGAGCTGAACGGCGGGCTGCTGGACCTGGCGGACTGCCAGCAGCAGCTGCAGTGGGTGGATGGGGTGATGGTGGGCCGCGCCGCCTACGACCACCCCCTGCGCTGGGCGCCTGTGGACCGGGATCTATTCGGCGATGCCAGCCACGGGCCGGCACTGGCCTCCACCGTGGTGCGGGGGCTGATCCCCTATGCCGAGCGCTGGTGCTCCCAGGGCGGGCGGCTCTGGGCCATCGCCCGCCATCTGGTGCAGGTGGTGGAGGGCGTCAGCGGCGCCCGCCACTGGCGCCGTGATCTCGGCCTCGCCTCCGGGGCGCGAACGGCAGGCCCGGAGGTACTGGAAGCGGCCGCCCGGCAACTCGAAGCCCGCGGACTCTGAGGCCTTCAGTCCTGGGGGCCGCCACTGCTGCGACGGCGACGGCTGCGGCCATCGCCAAAGCTGTCGCCGCTGCCATAGCTGCGGTCTTCCCAGCCCGAGGCACCGGAAGGGCGATCCACGCCCCTACCGGCAGCAGCGCCGCCGTAGCCGCCACCCCCCCCATAACCGCCGCCGCCGTAACCACCGCCATTGGCACGGCGGGGGGCACCACCGCCACCACCGCCAGCCGTGCGGGGTTCGGCCTTGTTGATGCGCAGCGGACGCCCCCTCAATTCAGCGCCCTGGAGCCCATCAATCGCGCGATTTTCGCTTTCGTCATCGGCCATCTCCACGAAGGCGAAGCCGCGCTTACGCCCGGTGTCGCGCTCGAGCGGCAGCGAACAATTGGCCACAGCACCAAACGGGGCAAACAGCTCAGCCACGTCCTCCTGCTCAGCGCGGAAGGGCAAGTTTCCAACAAAAATGCTCACAGGCCGAAGGGGCCGATTAGGCGAAGGTTCAGCCCTTTGAGACTAAACCCGCCGCACAAGTTCGGCGGTGCTCGTTTGCTGCAAAAGCAGACCCGTTGAGGCCGCCGGGCCGGAGAGGCCAAAGGGCATGCACTCAGCCCGCCATCCGCGCCTTCGCCCGCTCGAGCTGTAGCCGCACCTGCTCAAAGGCCGTGCCGCCCTCGCTGCGGCGGGCCGCGACCACCTGGCGGGGATGGATGGCCTCGGCAATGTCGGCCTCAAAGGCGGGATGCAGCTGCTGCCAGCGCTCCAGCGGGAGATCCCGCAGCAGGATCCGCTCCTGCAAGCAGCCCTTCACCAGGCCACCCACCAGCTGGTAGGCCTCGCGGAACGGCACGCCTTTGGCCACCAGATAGTCGGCCACATCGGTGGCGTTGGAGAAATCGCTGGCCACGGCCTGCTCCAGGCGTTCCGGGCGGAAGCTGAGGCCCTCCTCAAACAGGATCGCCATGGCTTCCAGGCAGTCGCGGGTGGTGGTCACCGCGTCGAACAGGGCCTCCTTGTCCTCCTGGAAATCCTTGTTGTAGGCCAGGGGCAAGCCCTTGATCATCACCAGCAAACCCTGTAAGTGGCCGAACACCCGGCCGCACTTGCCCCGCACCAGCTCCGGCACGTCCGGATTCTTCTTCTGGGGCATCAGGCTGCTGCCGGTGGCGCAGCGGTCGGTGAGGGCCACAAAGCCGAACTCCTCGCTGGCCCAGAGGATCACCTCCTCGCTCAGCCGGCTCAGGTGCACCATCACCAGGCTGGCGGCGGCGCTGAACTCCACGGCGAAGTCCCGGTCGCTCACCGCATCGAGGCTGTTGGCATACACCTCCTCAAAGCCCAGGGCCGCGGCGGTGTGGCGCCGATCGATCGGCACCGGCGTGCCGGCGAGGGCGGCGGCCCCCAGGGGGCAGATATTCACCCGATGGCGCAGATCCCGAAGGCGGGCCCGGTCGCGCTCGGCCATCTCCACATAGGCCAGCAGGTGATGGGCCAGGCAGATGGGCTGTGCCCGCTGCAGATGGGTGTACCCCGGGATCATCACCTCGGCATGCCGCTCCGCCTGGGCCAGTAGGGCCCGCTCAAAGCGCACAATCGCCCCATCAATCACATCGATCTGGTCCCGCAACCACAGGCGCAGGTCGGTGCCCACCTGGTCGTTGCGGGAGCGGCCGGTGTGGAGCTTCTTGCCCAGGGGGCCCAGCAGTGCAATCAGCCGCCGCTCCACGGCAAAGTGCACGTCCTCATCCTCCAGGCCGGGATTGAACTGACCTGCAGCGGCTTCGGCGCGTACCTGCTCGAGGCCCGCCACGATCTGCTCGGCCTCCTCGGAGGTGATCACCCCGGTGCTGCCCAGCATGCGGGCGTGGGCGATGGAGCCGTCCAGGTCCTGCTGTAGCAGGGTGATGTCAAAACCGATCGAGGCGTTGAAGCGCTCGATGGCCGGATGCAGCCCCTCCTCGAAACGCTGGCTCCAGGTGGAGGAGGAGGAATCGACCGCCATCGGGCCCGTTGTGGCTGCTGGCCTCAGCTTGGCAGGCAGCTGAGCGGGGCGATCAGTGGGGGAGCGAGGGCAGCATCACTTCCTCCTTCACCTTGAGCACCACCATGGAGGCGTCATCCTCCAGGGGGCGATCAGCACCCACAAAGCGATCCAGGCGGGCGAACAACTGATCGAGGATGCCCTGGGCACCGATGCCGGAACGGCAAGCGGCGTGCAGCGCCTTGATCAACCGCTCCTCATCGAAGCGTTCGCCATTCAGCCCGGGGGCCTCGCTCACGCCATCGGTGTAATAGAGCAGCACATCGCCGGGATCCAGCACGATCTGTTCGCAGCCATAGTTGGCCTCAGGCTGCAGACCGATCAGTAGGCCAGGGGCATCGAGCCGATCCACGGCGTTGCGCAACCGCCGCCAGATCAAGGGTGGATTGTGGGCCGCATTGGCGTAGCGCAGCAGCCGGGTGCGGGGATCGAAGTCGGAATAAAAGAGGGTCACGAACCGGTGGGACTGGGCCAGGTCCTCCTGGGCCAGCTGGTTGAGGTCGTGCAAGATGCGATCGGGCGGCAGGCCACTCAGCACCTCGGCCCGCAGCATGCCGCGCAACAGGGTCATCAGCAGACCGGCGGGAACGCCCTTGCCCATCACATCGCCCATCACCAGGGCCCATGTGCCCTGCTCACGGCGCCGGCCCAGCAACTGGGGCCGGGTGGGTATGAAGTCGTAGTAGTCGCCACCCACCTGGAAGGCGGGGCGGCAGCGGGCCGCCAGCTCCACTCCCTCGATCACCGGACAGTGATCCGGCAGCAGCTGGGCCTGGATTTCAGCCCCGATGCTCATCTGCCGGTCAATGCGCTCGTGGCGGCGGGTTTCCTGCAGCAGTGCATCGTTCTCGAGCGCCACCCCGGCCAGATCGGCCACCAGCTGGGCATGGCGGCGGTGCACATCGCTCCAGCTGAACCCCGTCCTGGGGCCAAACACATAGAGCCGGCCTCGACAACGGCTGCGGGACACCACGGAGGTGCCGAACAGGGGCCGATCCGCCAGCTGCCGGCGCAGCAACTGATCGAGCCGGGTGGCCACCGCCTCCTCACCGGAGGCCTCGAGAAAGTCCTGGTCGCTGAGGCTGGCCAACTGGCGCAACAGCTCGGCGCAGCCCGCCTGGGGGGTGGCATGCAACTGCTCCCGCCAGAGCCGCCCGTCGGGGTGGAACGTGACCAGCACGGCACCTTCGGCCTCCACCAGCCGAGCAGCCACCAGGGGCACCAGCTCCAGGAACCGGCCCAGGTTGGTGAAGCTGCGCAGGGCAAAGCCCAGGGAGGCCAGCAGTTCCTGGTTGCGGCGCTGTTCCTTGCCGAGGCTGTCGAGCAATTGCCGCAGCGATGCCGTGGCCGAGAGCAACGGTGGCGCCTGATGGGGCACCGGGGGAGAGCTTTGAAGCGGTAGGTCAGACCGCCGTGGGGGCGGCTTACTGCTCACTGAGCGGGCCGCGAAGTGCCCGAAAGGTAGCAGCGAAATCGCGAGAACTACCTGGCCAGCAGGGCCTCCACAAACTCAAAGCTGTTGAACGGCCGCAGATCACGGATGCCTTCACCGGCACCGATGAAGCGGATCGGCAGGCCCGCCTCCGACGACACCGCCAGGGCAACGCCACCGCGGGAGCTGCCATCGAGTTTGGTGAGCACCACACCGGTGAGGCCAGCCGCCTGGGCAAAGGCCATGGCCTGCTTGAGGCCGTTCTGGCCCTGGCTGGCATCCAGCACCAACAGCGACTGCACCACCGCCTCTGGAGCCAGCTTGTCGACGATGCGGCGCACCTTGGCCAGCTCCTCCATGAGGTTGTGCTTGGTCTGCAGGCGACCGGCCGTATCCACCAGCACCAGGTCGGTGCCCTTGGCCTTGGCGGCACCGATGGCATCGAACACCACCGCGGCGGGATCGGCGTTGGCCGATGGGTTCGACACCACCGTGACGCCGCTGCGCTCGCCCCACACCTGCACCTGCTGCACCGCGGCGGCACGGAAGGTGTCGGCGGCGGCGATCAGGCAGCTGTAGCCACTGCGGATAGCCAGGTTGGCGAGCTTGCCGAGGGTGGTGGTTTTACCAACACCGTTCACGCCCACCATCAGCCACACGTTGAGCTTGCCGCGCTCGGGCGCCAACACCGAAGCCCCACTGCTACGGATCGGTGCATCCAGCAGCCCCTGCAGCTGCTCCTTGAGGAAGCGGATGCCTTCCGCCGGATCCACCACCTGCTCATTCATCCGCTTACGCAGGGCCTCGAGCACCTGATCGGTGGCCTGAACGCCCACATCCGCCCGCAGCAGCAGGGTCTCGAGATCATCGAGCACCTCGGGACTAAGGGGGTCGTCGCCAAGGGTGTCCAGCAGCTGGGTGACAAACCCCTGGCGGGTCTTCTCCATGCCGCGGCGGAGGCGGCCCAGCCAATCGATCTCCTCGAGGGAGATGTTCTCCAAGCTGCGGCCCTGGGCCGCCAGCACCTCCGCAGACCAGGTGAAGTCGGCGTCGAATGCACCGAGCTGCGGAGCCGGCTCCTCGGCCGGGGTCGCCACGGGAGCCGAGGCTTGAGCTACCGCTGGTACCGCCTGAGCCGCTGGCGCCGCCGTAGGGCTCAGCTCGAGGGAGCGCTCGAGCAACTCCTGCTGGCGCTGGCCCCGCTGGGCCGCTGCCTGCTCCAACAAGGAGAGCCCGGCGGGGGGCTCGGGGTTGGTTTCGGCGGAGTCTGCAGGAGGCTGTACAGGCTGTACAGAAAGGTTGGAAGGCTCCGAAACCACAACCGTTGGCTCAGGCGGCGGCTCAGGCTGGGGTTCGGGTTCTGGCTCCGGGGCGCTCGCCGCCTCCTTGGCCGCATCCTGCTGGGCCTTGAGGCGGGCATAGGCCTGGCGGGCCCAGTCCAGGGCCTCCTGATCCACCGCACCAACGGCAGGCGTTGCGGTGGGCGGGGTCGGGGCTGGTTCCGGCTCAGCGGCTGCAGGCACTAACTCAGCAGCGGGCTCCGGAGCCGGTTCCAGCTGGGGCTCTGGGGGGCTCTGGGGGGCCGCGCCGCGCTTGAACCAGTCGAACACCATCAGAACCTCCCGCAGAACTCAACCGGCGCTGCCGGCACTGGTGAAGCGGCGCAGCACGCCGTTGATCATGCGGCGGCCCTGCTCGTCGCTGTAGCGGTTGGCCAGTTCCACCGCCTCATTGCAGGCCACAGCGGCGGGGGTCTTGAACTGCTCGATGTCCACGGCCGCCAGGCGCAGGATGTCGCGGTCAATCCGGGGCAACCGGGTGAGGCGCCAGCCCTCCATCACCCCATCGAGGCGCTGATCCAGATCATCGCGGTGGCGCAGCACCGCCCGGGCCCGATCCACCGCACCACGGCGAATCTCGTCCTGATCGGCCAGCATCAACAGCCGCGGCAGTTCAAGGCTGGCGGAGAGGCGATTGAGGCCCTGCTCAGCGTGGGCCAATCCATCCTGCAGGTGCTGCCGCACCTTGGGCAGCTGATCGGCACCCTCATCCTGCAGTTCGCTATCGAGCAATTGCTGCTGGGCCGCCTGCAGATCCACGGCCGCCTGATCGAGGGCCTCGCGCACGTGCTGGCTGAGGGCGGCCAGGGCCTGGTACAGGAGGGTGTCGAGGGCCATGTCGGCCGCGGGCTGGCGATCACTGGTCTGGCCCAGCATCAGTAGGGCCAGTTCACGGGCAACGGTGCGGCTCTGCATCAGGCCTTGTTGGAGGAAAGGGGGGAATAGGCCGGAGCCCGGAGTTGGGCCAGCAGGCTGGAAAAACTGCGGCTGGCAGGGGTTTCGCGCTCGTCGGGATTCACGATGCCGGCCGAGATGATCGTGCGGAAGGCATCTTCCACCGAGAGGTCGAGATCGCGCACCGAACCCTCGGGCACCACGGCATACCAACCGGTGGTGGGGTTGGGGGCCGTGGGGATGAACACGCTCAGCATGGGCTTGTCGAACCCGGCGGAAAGAGTGGCCCCCAACACCCCGGTCACGAAACCGAGGGCATAGAGCCCCTCGCGGGGGTACTCCACCAGCACCACCCGGCGGAAGCGGCTGGAGTTGTCCCGCAGGAACGTTTCCAGCAGCTGCTTGAGGGTCTTGTACACAGACCCGGCCACCGGGATCCGCTGCAGGGTGCCCTCACCGAATTCCAACAGCCAACGGCCCACGATGTTGCGGGCCATCAGGCCGATCAACAGGATCGCCAGCAGAGGCACCACCAGCCCCAACCCCAGGTTGATCAACTCCTGGAGGATCGGGTTGAGGGTGTTGAACGGGTTGAGCTGCTTGGGGATCGAGGTGAGGAACGCCAGCACGAAGCGGCTCACCGTGGTGGCCAGCCAGATGGTGGTGGCCAGTGGGATCACCACCAGCAACCCGGCGATCAAATCATTCTTGAGATCCTGCTGCAGGCGATCGCCGAGCGGTTGATCAGGTCTGGGACTGGATTGCACCAACGGGGGGCCCGGCTTTCCGGTCAGCAGATACCAATCCGCAACTTAGCCAGGCGCCCTCACAGCACGGCCACCAAGGCCAACAGCGTGAAGGCCACTAGCAGCACGATGGCGGTACCAGTGCCGCCGATGCGGCGCTGGTTGGCAGCCAGGTCGCTGCGGCGCTCGGCCTGCTGCAACTGGGTATTGGCCTGCTGGAGCTGGCGATCCATGAAGGACTTGGCGGCCTGGCGCTTCTGCTCATCGGTGGCTTCCGCCGGGATCTGGCCAGCCTGCTGGCCCTGGGCCACCACCTGGTCGATCACCTGGGGGTTCTGCAGCTGGGCCTTGGCCATCGCCAGCTGACCCTTCTGGGCCTGGAGGGCCTGATTGGCCTGGTCGCTGAGGGCACGATCACTGTTGATCCCCAGGGGAACGGTGATCAGCAGGCCAAGGGCCAGCAGGGCACTGAGCACACACACCACCCAGCGCAGGGGGGTAGGCCCGGCCTGGGGTTCATCGAGGCGGGAGCCCAGCAGCATCAACAACAGGCCCACCAACGCCATGGGCGACTGGGTGACCAGAGTGGTGGCCACCAATTGGCGGAAGGCCTCCTCGCCCCAGCCATTCACCGCCAATACGGCGAGGAGCTGCAGAGCCAGCAGCAGCACCAGGGACAGACCCATCCAGCGCAGAAGGTTGCCGAAACGGCCAGGTGCAGCTGAGCTCACAGTGGATGGTCGCAATCGCGCAATCGTAGGGGTGATGAGCGAAGGCGCCCAGCTCGCGGAACAGATCAAGCACCAGGCCCAGGCCCTGGGCTTCAGCCCCGTGGGCATTGCGACGGTGCCGGCCCGTGCGCGGCTGCCCCTGCGCACGGCCGCGCTGGAACGCTGGCTGGCGGCAGGCCATCAGGCGGACATGGCCTGGATGGCGGACCCGCGCCGCCGGGCGGTGGAGCAGCTGCTCCCGGGGGTGCGCAGCCTGGTGGCGGTGGGCCTCTCCTATTACGTGGAGGCCGAACGAGCACCGGGCAGCCTGAACGTGGCGCGCTACGGCTGGGGCCGCGACTACCACCGGGTGATCGATGGGCGCCTGCGGGCCCTGGGACGCTGGCTGGAGCAGCAGGTGCCGGGGGTGCGCTGGCGCCCCTGCGTGGACAGCGCCCCACTGATGGACAAGGCCTGGGCCGAGGAAGCCGGGCTGGGCTGGATCGGCAAACACGGCAACTTGATCCATCCGCAGCAGGGATCGTGGCTGCTGCTGGGCCATCTGCTGGTGGATGTGGAGCTACCGGCGGATCAACCGGGGCAACCCCAGTGCGGCGCTTGCAGCGCCTGCCTCGACGCCTGCCCCACCGGCGCCATCGTGGAGCCCTTCGTGGTGGATGCCCGCCGGTGCATCGCCTTCCACACGATCGAGAACCGGGCGGCGGCATTGCCGGCCGCGATCACGCCGGCGCTGGCGGGCTGGGTGGCCGGCTGCGACATCTGCCAGGACGTGTGCCCTTGGAACCAGCGGGGCCTGCAGAGCAGCCTGGATCCCGACGTGCAGCCCCGGGACTGGTGGCTGAACCTACAGGCGGAGGAGGCGCTGACCTGGGGCGATGCGGAGTGGGACGAAAAGCTGCGGGCCTCGGCCCTGCGGCGGATCAAACCGGCGATGTGGCGCCGCAACATCCGCGCCGCGAGCAAGGGCGCCGACGCGGGTTCTCCCTAGGCTGGGGGCCGGATCGTTCTGGGCTGGATGGCTAGGCGGGGGTTGAGGTCTCGAGCGGCGGCTCGACTGGTGCTCGCCATGGCCATCGGCAGTTGCGGGGCGGCGATGCTGACGCCACCGCCGGCCCAGGCCCTGGTGCCCTACGTGGCGGTGCCGAGCGAGCGCGTCCTGGAATCCGCCGGCCTCGGCATTGCCCAAGCCGCCGCACGACTGCTGCGGCTGGGGCAGGCGGCGGATGCGGCCAAACTGGCGGCCCTCACGGTGCAGCTGCTGCCGAATGATCCCCGCGGCTGGATCCTGCTGGCGGAAGCCCAACTGCGCAGCGGCCAGGACAAGCAGGCCTCCAGCTCGCTGGCGCGAGCCAAGGAACTGGATCCCCGCAACGCCGGCATCCTGTTTGCCCAGGGCTCGCTGGCCCTGCGGGCCAGCCAACCGCAGCAGGCCGCCGATCTGATCCAGCAGGGCCTGAAGCTGGATGGCAAGAACGCCGGCGCCTACTTCGATCTGGGCAACGCGTACATCCTGATGGGCAATCCCGGATCTGCCCTGGGGGCCTTCGAGAAGGCCAGTGGGCTGCGGAAGGACTTCTGGGAATCGATCAACAACCAGGCCCTGGTGCTCTACGAACAGAAAAAGGACGGCGAGGCGATCAAGCGCTGGCGCCGGGTGCTCGGCATCAAGGCCAATGCCGCCGAGCCGATGCTGGCCCTGGCCGCCGCCCTCAACCTCCAGAAGCCGGGCAACAGCGAGAGCCTGGAACTGGCCCACCAGGCCTTGGCCGCCGAGCCCAACTACGTCCTGGACAGCTTCCAGAAGGAGCAGCTCTGGGGCGATCGCCTGCGGATCGTGACCCGCCAACTGCTCAGTGAACCCAGCCTAAAAGCCGATGTGGATCGCGCCCAGGCGAACGCCGGTGCCACCAGTCCAGAGGACGCGGACGAGTGAATCGCTCAGCCTGGACAGGATCTGTAGGCTGAGCCGCACAGTCCGCCCTCACCCCGCAGCACCGGATGGCCGAGGAGCGTCGCGAAGATCCCAACGCCCTGCGGATCGAGCCGATCGCCCTGCATCAGGAGATGCAGCGCTCTTACCTCGAGTACGCCATGAGCGTGATCGTGGGACGGGCCCTGCCGGATGCACGCGACGGCCTCAAGCCTGTGCAGCGCCGCATCCTGTTCGCGATGCACGAGCTGGGGCTCACCCCAGATCGGCCTTACCGCAAATGCGCCCGGGTGGTGGGCGACGTGCTCGGCAAGTACCACCCCCACGGCGACCAGGCGGTGTACGACGCCTTGGTGCGGCTGGTGCAGACCTTCGCCAGCCGCAACCCACTGCTGGACGGCCACGGCAACTTCGGCTCGGTGGACGACGACCCACCGGCGGCCATGCGCTACACCGAAACGCGGCTGGCGCCGATCGCCCACCAGGCAATGCTCGAGGAGATCGGCGCCGACACCGTTGATTTCGCCCCCAACTTCGATGGCTCCCAGCAGGAGCCCACGGTGCTGCCGGCCCAGCTGCCCTTCCTGCTGCTGAATGGCTGCACCGGCATCGCCGTGGGCATGGCTACCAACATCCCGCCCCACAACCTGGGGGAGGTGGTGGAGGCCCTGATCGCCCTGGTGCGCAAGCCGGATCTCTCCGACGACAAGCTGCTGGAGCTGGTGCCAGGGCCCGATTTCCCCACCGGCGGCGAGGTGCTCACCGGTACGGGTGTGCGCGACACCTACTTGAACGGCCGCGGCAGCATCCCGATGCGGGGTGTGGCCCACATTGAGGAAGTGCAACCCGGCAAGGGCCGCCACCGCCGCGGCGCCGTGGTGATCACCGAGCTGCCCTATCAGCTGAGCAAGGCCGGCTGGATCGAGAAGCTGGCCGAGCAAGTGAACGACGGCAAGATCACCGGCATCGCCGACATCCGCGATGAATCCGATCGCGATGGCATGCGGGTGGTGGTTGAGCTGCGCCGCGACGCCGACCCGCCGAAGGTGCTCACCGAACTGCAGCGCCGCACGGCGCTACAGAGCAACTACGGCGCCATCCTGCTGGCCCTGGTGAATGGCAAGCCGGTACAGCTGAGCCTGCGCCAACTCCTGCAGGAGTTCCTGGACTACCGCGAACTCACCATCATCCGCCGCACGCGCCATGCGCTCAAGCGGGCAGAGGATCGGCTGGAAGTGGTGGAGGGACTCATCAAGGCCCTGGATGCCCTGGCCAGGGTGATCGAGATGATCACCGCGGCCCCCGATGCCGCCAGCGCCAAGGCCAGCCTGCAGGTGCACCTGGATTTGAGCGAGCGCCAGGCCGATGCCGTGCTGGCCATGCCCCTGCGCCGGCTCACGGGCCTGGAGCAGGAGAGCCTGCGCAAGGAAGCCGACGACCTGCGTCAGGAACGCTCGGATCTCCGCTATCTCCTCGATGAGCGGCCCGCCCTGCTGGACGCCCTGGTGGCGGAACTCAAGGGACTCAAAAAGCGCTTCGCCACGCCGCGGCGCACCCGGCTGGTGGAAGGGGGCGACGAGCTGGTGGCCCAGCGCAGTGCCGCCATCCGCCCCAACGCGGAACTGCTGCGCCAGCGGGCCCTGGAGGGGCTGGCCAGCGATGGCCGGCTGGTGATCCAGGCCGATGGTCAGGTGAAGATCGTGGGGCCCCAACTGCTGGGGCGGCTGCACCTGGAAGAAGCCGCCGAGGCAGGCGACAACCCCTCACCGGCCAGGGTGATCCTGCCGGTGGCCGAGAAACCGGCCCTGCTGGCCTTCACCGATGCCGGCCGGGTGGCGCTGCTGCGCTGGGAATTCGCCGGCCAGCAGCCGGGCAGCCTCGAGAAGTTCCTGCCCGAGGGCATGAGCGGCGAAACCGTGGTGCAACTGCTGCCGCTACCCAGTGGCGCCGCCGCCGCGGAAGCGAGCATCGGCCTGCTCAGCAGCGATGGACGCTTCAAGCGCTTGCCGCTGGAGGAATTCCAGGAGCTATCTGGCCGGGCCGCCACGGTGTTGAAGCTGAAGGATGGCGTAACGCTGCAACGGGTGGTGGTGTGCCACGAGGGTGAGGATCTGGTGGTGGCGAGCAGCACCGGGCGGATGCTGCGCCTGGCCGTGAGCGAGAGCAACCTGCCGGTGATGGGCCGCAATGCCCAGGGCCCGGTGTTGATCCGGCTGCTGCCCGGCGAAACGGTGGTGGGTGCGGCTACCGCCAGCGCCGAAGGCGCCGTGCTGCTGGCCAGCCGCCAGGGCCAACTCAAGCGGCTGACGGCCGCAAGCCTGCGGCGCTGCGAGCGCGGCGATCTAGGCCAGATCGGCGTGCGCTTCCTGCAACGGGGTGATGCCCTGGTGGACCTGCAGGAGGACAGCGCCGCTGTGGTCGGCGTGGTGCTGGGCGAGGGCCGCAGCCTGCGGCTGCTGACGGATCAACTCAACCCTGAAGACAGCACCGGAGCGGGCCAGGGGCTGAGCCTCAAGGCCAACGAGCAGGTGCAGGAACTGATCCCGCTGATCCGCTGATCACAACCGCCAGAAGCTGCGGTGGATGCTGCTCTGCCCTCAGGGCCGACTGACCACGCCTGACGACCACCAGAAGGCTCTGCAGATCCTCGATGAGGGAATAGCGTCGATTGCCAGACCAACCAGCACTGGACCATACCAATGCTGGTGGCAACTCAGCTGACCTCAGGCAATTGCCAGGTTTGTCAGCAGCCCTTCGTATCCCGTGATTTCAATGATTCCGTCACTGGTACTAGAGAATCCAGCAATGGCATCATTAAGCGCCAAGAAGGTTCTGGCGCCAGCACCTGAGCCCAAGGAGAAGGTTGCTGCCTGATTAGCACCAAAAACCGCTGTGGTCAGAACTGCAGAAATACCTGCTTGATCCAGAGCAGCAACAGTCCCTAGCTCCTTAGTGTTAAGCGCAGAAACAGCAGTGGGACCATCGAGGATGTCAGTGCCAATGGCAAAGTCAGTGATTCGGTCAAAAGCAGCAAAGCGTGAGTTACTCAATGCGGTGTATCGGAAGGTGTCGGCACCACCCCACCAGTCAGCACGTCAGCACCTGCACCACCAATGAGAATGTTTGCTGCTGCATTGCCCCTGAGGACATTGTTTAACGTGTTACCCGTTGCATTGATCGCAGCAGCCCCTACAAGAGTTAGGTTTTCAAGGTTTGCACCAAGGGTGTAGGCAACAGAGGACTGAACCGTATCCACCCCTGCATTAATCCCCTCTGTGATCACATCGCCAGCGTCATCAACGATGTAGGTATCATTACCTGCACCACCTAGCAGCCTGTCAGCACCAATGCCACCGTCAAGAATGTTGTTGCCGCTGTTGCCAGTGATGGTGTTATTGAGTTCATTGCCAGTTCCTGAGAGATTCCCCAAGCCTGTGAGAGTCAGATTTTCAAGATTGGCACCCAGGGTCCAATTCACGGACGATTGAATGATCTCAATTCCTTCGTCGATATTTTCTAGAATGGAATCGTAGATGGAATCGACGATGTAGGTGTCGTTACCCTTGCCACCAGCAAGAATGTCGTATCCACCACCACCATCAAGAATGTTGCTGCCAGAGTTCCCTGTGATGTAGTTATTCAGGGCATTACCAGTTCCGTTGATATTTGAAATGCCTGTCAGGGTCAGGCGTGAAATCGTAGAAGCAAGTGTGGTCGTCTTGCTTGAGGTGGTGGTGGTGCTGCCGATGTCTAGATTGATACCAGGTTGAATGGGAGAAGACCCAGCAGAAACAACAGACTCTTGAGTGCCATAACCATCCAGATAACTCACAACACCACGAATCATCTTTCCCACATCTGTGGTTGTCAGGGTGTAGGTGCTGTTGTTATCGATTGCGTCGGTTGAGGTCAGCTTGGTCCAGGTGACTCCATTGCTGGAGACCTCCCAGGAGTAGTTGTAGTCCGGGCTGTATCCAGTGAAGTTGTCTGCGTCTTGAAGGGGGGTGCGGTCAATTGTGATGACCTGACTCGCCTTGAAGGTCCCTGAGAGTGCTGGCGTTCCTGTGGGGGTGTTGTTGGGTGCGAGTTTTATTTCGGCAATACCAAGATTACTATTTCCATATCTCATAAAATAGGTATTATCCAGTTCCGACCACTGACCGCTTCTTGACTCATTCAAGTCGTTTGTTTGGAGCACGATATAATCATTTAAGTCGGTCTCCTTGTTATATTCAGATCTATTTGGACCTGACAGGGGTCTCCAGTTGGTATATGTCGATGTTTCTCCACTTATCCACGAGAACTCCCCCTCTTGCTGAGCGTCGTTCAAACCCGTCCAATACACATACCAATTTGGAGAAAGAGGGAACGTCTTTACTAACCAATCATTCTCAGCAGCATCGTTAATCGTCACCAAGTGCCCACCGAGTTTGACGGCATTTGCCTCTGCTTCTTCCCAGGTGGAACCTTGAACAATCACATAGGCAGAATCACCACGACGGATGAAGGGGATTTCTGCGATACCAATGCTTATCTCGCTATAAGCATTGGGCACATCGTTCCATACACCCGTAACACCATATTTTACTGCGTCAAGGTGGATTACCGCTACATCTTCTTCGATGTTGCCATTTCCGTTATTGGGTTCACCGGCTGCCCAATTAAAAAAGCTTGCAGACGTGCCATCAGGCAAAACATATCTACCTTCAGTCGCTTTATCGTCAAGACCAATAAAGGCAACTCTGCCCGGGAATTCTGACAATGGGAGAATTGGTGAAATAGCATTCACCAAGTAGTCATTTTCATTCTTACTCCCTATTGTCACCAAATGCCCACCCAGTTTCACCGAGTTGGCTTCTGCCTCCGTCCAGGAAGGACCATCGACGACTGTGTAGAGAGAGTTGCCACGGACTACAGGTGCCTCAAGGATCGAAGCACTTGCTGTTGCTCCAATTTGCTGCATCCGCCAAAGATCAGAATAGACGGAGACTTCAAAAGTCTCTCCTGAATCAGCATCAACCTTTAGAGAATGCTCAATATCAAGCTTTCCGTTGGTGATGATGCCCTCGCCAGATAGCTCACCTGATACGAGATCATCTACAGTAATTCCTGTGACTTTCCACCAAACCTTTGCGCCTTCCGCAAGGTTCCCTGATGCCTGAGAGCCTGATGAGAGGTTTATCGATGTTGTGAATGATCCAGAACCTTCTTTGACTACTCCTAGGGTGGCTATAGAGAGATGGAGAGGTATTTCTGCGATTCCTTTAGTTTGGGAGAAAAAGCCATTGGACCCCCAGGTATAATTATATGGAGCCTCACCGCGATAGTTATACATAATCCACCTGCCAATACTTGCGTCAGGCCCATTGGACCCATTAAAGGAGTAAGGATTAGTGCTGCCTAATATGATTTGGTAGTATGCGTTGTATGTAGAGTCGACCCACCAGCCATCTCCTAGATTGCGATAGCCCGCATCCACGCCATTTGACCACTCTGCGGAAGTAAGATATGTTTTTGCCTTATGGAACAAACCAATATAAGCGGTAGATAGATTGCCTGCCTGATAATGGCCAAAATAATTGCCATCAGTGATTGATCCACTAAGGAAGCTCTGGAAAACCCCAGCGATCCACGGGACAATGGTGCTGTGATCACAGGCCAGGACTGGATTGATGGGTGGCAAGCAGCTCGGCTTCTCGGACTACGAGCTGACGACGGCCAAAAAGCAGAC
>NZ_JAGQBW010000009.1 GCF_024345835.1 Synechococcus sp. HJ21-Hayes
ACAACTTCCCCCTCGACCTGGCCGCTGCAGAAGCCACCCCCGTGGCTCTGACCGCACCTGTGATCGGCTGAAGCCAACAGTCCGGTTAACGAGCCCCCGCTACGGCGGGGGCTTTTTTATTGGCGCCTTGGGGATGGGGCGCACCTAGCCAGAACCCAACTTTGTAGGCTCATCCGAGCGCGTTGACTCCATGGGCAGCAGCTTCGGCGATCTCTTCCGCATCAGCACCTTCGGCGAATCCCATGGCGGCGGCGTGGGCGTGATCGTGGATGGTTGCCCACCGCGGCTAGCCCTCGATCTCGAGGCGATCCAGGCCGAACTCGACCGGCGCAAACCGGGACAGAGCAAAATCACCACACCCCGGAAGGAAGACGACCGGGTTGAGGTGCTGAGCGGCCTTCTGGACGGCGTGACCCTCGGCACCCCCATCGCCATGGTGGTGCGCAACAAAGATCAACGCCCCCAGGATTACAAGGAGATGGAGGTGGCCTTTCGGCCCTCCCACGCCGATGCCACGTATCAGGCGAAGTACGGGATCCAGGCCCGCAGCGGCGGTGGCCGAGCCTCAGCCCGTGAAACCATCGGCCGTGTCGCCGCCGGTGCGATCGCCAAACAGCTGCTGGCCAAAGCCCATGGCACGGAAGTGATCGCCTGGGTGAAACGCATCCACACGATTGAGGCCAGCGTGGATCCAGCCACGGTGACCATGGAAGCGGTGGAGAGCAACATCGTGCGCTGTCCCGATCCAGCCAGCGCTCAACAGATGATCGAACGCATTGAGGCCATCGGTCGCGACGGTGATTCCTGCGGTGGCGTGATCGAGTGCCTGGTGCGCCGTGCACCCGTGGGTCTGGGCATGCCGGTGTTCGACAAGCTGGAAGCGGATCTGGCCAAAGCGGTGATGTCGCTGCCTGCCACCAAGGGCTTTGAGATCGGCTCCGGCTTTGAGGGCACCCTGCTACGGGGCAGTGAACACAACGACGCCTTCCTGCCCACGGAAGACGGCCGGCTCCACACCGCCACCAACAACTCAGGCGGCATCCAGGGCGGCATCAGCAACGGTGAGGAGATCTGCCTGCGGGTGGCCTTCAAGCCCACGGCCACGATCCGCAAGGCCCAGCAAACCATCAATGCCCTGGGCGAAGCCACCACCCTGGAAGCGAAAGGTCGGCACGACCCCTGCGTCCTGCCCAGAGCCGTGCCGATGGTGGAGGCGATGGTGGCCCTGGTTTTAGCGGACCACCTGCTGCGCCAACAGGGTCAGTGCAGCCTCTGGTAAGGCGGGCACGGGCTGCGCTCAGCTCACCCCCGCCAACACACCGGTGCCGTTGCTACTGGGGGCGGCAGCCCCCGCCGGAGAGGCCAGCCGACTCATCGCCTTGGCCATGCGTTTGGCCACCGAAGAGCCACCACGCGCTGGCACAGAGGGCTTTTGGGCCACGGTGCGTTTGGCGGCTGGCTTCTTGGCTGCTGCGGGCTGGGCCGCCGGTTTCGCGCTGGCGGCTTTCACGGCCCTCTTCTTCACGGAGTTCTTAGCCGCGGGTTTGGCCACCGATTTGGCCTTCGCGGCAGCAGGTTGGCGGACTGCAGCCTTAGCGGGAGCCTTCGTGGACGCCGAACGGGAGCGGTGGCTGAGCACCATTGCCCACTCGGCATCGGTGAGAGTGGCTGGCTTGGTGCCATGGGCATTGGCCACCTGCGCCGCCTTTTCGATGTCGGCAATGAGGTTCTGCCAAGAGGTGGCGAAGCGCTTATCCGACTGCGACTTGGCAGCGCTCTCAACGAGGGTTTCCATCACGCCCGCCGCCGACACCTTCTTGCGACGACGGTTGAAGATCTCCTTCTGAAGCTGAGCAATCAGGGCATCGGCCTTGGCACTGAGCTTGATCGTGAGCTGAGACATAAACGAGAGAACCTCTATCTCAGGGGTAGCACCGCAATCTCAGGTTGACAACACGGCGCCGTTGTCGCCCTGGGGAAGCTGTGCCAGAAGCGGGGCTAATCCCGCATCCAGCAACGGCTGCTGGCCCCGGACATCGAAGAGGCCATGGCCGAGGGCCACAGCATCCACTCCGGCCTCGAGCCATGGCAACACATCACCACAGCGCAGACCACCCGCCGCGATACAGAAGGGCAGGGGCCCCAAGGGCCCCTGCAGCGATGGCCAATAGCCACACCCCAGCGCCGATGCGGGATAGAGCTTCACGGCTCCGCAGCCATAACGAACAGCGGCATCCACCTCTGTTGGGCTGAACACGCCGGGTACGAGCGTGAGCCCCGCCCCTTGGGCCTGCTCCAGCAGCCGTGGATCCAGGATCGGCGACACCACATAGTGCAGGCCGGCTGCCACCGCCGCCGCCAGCCCCTCAGCACGTCGCACAGAGGCGGCCCCGAGGCGAAGGCCAGGGAAGGCTTCGCACAGCCGGCGGGCCATAGCCGTCCAGGCCGGGAGGCGGTGGTGCTGCTGCTCCACGGCAAGCTCCACATGCACAAGGCCCACCGCCAGCAATTGCTCGAGCTGGCGGTGGGCCTGTTGGGCGGACTGGGGACGGAGCACCGCCAGCACGGGCTGGCGGTGCAGGCTGTCGATCAGGCCGGAGGGATCCACCAAGCCATCGGAGCCGTAGACGAAGCGATCAGACGTATTCGGCCACCTTCACATCCGAGCGGATCAGAAGCTCCTGCAGATCCTCGGCATCCACGGTTTCCTTCTCCACCAGCATCTCGGCCAACTCATCAAGTACCGAACGGTTGCCCGTGAGCACGGCGGTGGCGCGCCTGTAGGCCTCGGCCACGAGCTGGCTCACCTCCTCGTCGATGGCGGCAGCAGTGTCCTCAGAGAAATCACGCTCGGCGGCGATATCACGGCCCAGGAACATGCCGCCCTGGCTCCGCCCCAAGGCCACAGGACCGAGGCGATCACTCATGCCGAAGCGGGTCACCATCTGGCGGGCCACCCGAGCCACCTGCTGGAGGTCGTTGGAGGCACCGGTGGTCACTTCGTCTTCGCCGTAGACGATCTCTTCGGCAACGCGACCGCCGAGAGCAACGGCCATCTGGTTCTGGAGATAGGCGCGGGAGTAGAGGCCCGATTCCATCCGTTCCTCCGAGGGCGTGAAGAAGGTGAGGCCGCCGGCGTTGCCGCGGGGAATGATCGAGATCTTCTGGACCGGGTCGTAATCGGGCATCAGGGCACCCACTAGGGCATGGCCCGCCTCGTGATAGGCCACCAGCCGCTTGCGCTTCTCGCTCATCACCCGGTCCTTCTTCTCCGGACCCGCCATGACGCGCTCAATGGCGTCGTTCACCTCATCCATGGCGACTTCGGTGAGCTGACGGCGGGCCGCCAGAATCGCTGCCTCATTGAGCAGGTTGGCCAGATCAGCGCCGGTGTAACCGGGGGTGCGGCGGGCGATCTTGTCGAGATCCACGTCCTTGGCGAGGGTCTTGCCGCGGGCGTGAACCCCCAGGATCTGGAGGCGTCCGGCGTAGTCGGGACGATCCACCACCACCTGACGGTCGAAACGGCCCGGACGCATCAGCGCCGCATCCAGAACATCGGGGCGGTTGGTGGCCGCCACGATGATGATGCCGGTGTTGCCCTCGAATCCATCCATCTCCGTGAGGAGCTGGTTGAGGGTCTGTTCGCGCTCGTCGTTACCGCCACCGAGGCCGGCGCCACGCTGGCGACCCACGGCATCGATCTCGTCGATGAAGACGATGCAGGGCGCGCTTTTCTTGGCCTGCTCAAACAGGTCGCGCACGCGGCTGGCGCCCACGCCCACAAACATCTCCACGAACTCGGAACCGGAGATGGAGAAGAAGGGCACGCCCGCTTCACCGGCCACAGCCTTGGCGAGCAGGGTTTTACCGGTGCCGGGGGGGCCCACCAGCAGCACACCCTTGGGAATCTTCGCGCCGACGGCGGTGAAGCGATCAGGGTTCTTGAGGAAGTCGACGACTTCGGTGAGCTCCAGCTTGGCGCCCTCGATGCCGGCCACATCGCCGAAGGTGACCTGGGTCTGGGGCTCCATCTGAACCCGCGCCTTGCTCTTGCCGAAGTTCATGGCGGGGTTGCCGCCGCCGCCCTGGGCGCGGCGCAGCAGGAAGAAGAGGCCCCCCAGAAGCAGAAGCGGGAAGATCAGGGAGCCCACCGCCTGCTGCCAGGCCTGGGGCTGGCGGGAAGGCTCCACGGCGATGTCCACCTTGTGGGTCTCGAGGAGCTTGAGCAGGTCCTTGTCAGGGGCAAGGTTCACCACGGCACGCTGGCCGTCGTTCTCCACCACCTGGGCGGTGCCCCGATCGGGGGCGATCAACACCCGCGACACCTCATTGGACTCCACGGCCTCCACAAAATCGCTGTAGCGGAGGGTGCGGGGTGCGTTGGCCGGATCAGGACGATCCAGGAAGGCCGTGCCCACAGCGATCACCACCACCGCCAAGAGCACGTAGAGCCCCGCATTCCGCCAGCGCTTCTTCACTTTGGGCTCTCCGGACTGTTCGGTAAAGGAATGTTAACTGCCGCCTGCCTAGTTGGTTGGCGGTTTCGGCGCAAGGGCTCAGGAAGCTGAGCGCAGCACCTCCACCACGCTACGGAAGGCGAACCACTCGGGGATCTCCTCGCCACTGCGCAGCATCTGGCGGAACTGGGTGCCGCTGAGCTTTTTCACATGCAGGCCACGGGCCTCGGCGTGCTCAGCCGTGACGTAACCCTCTTCCTCGGTGAACACGAGGTTCAGGGACGGCACGGTCTCCATGCCGAGCTCGGGCGCGTTGTCGCGGGCGAAGTCCTGGGCCTGGTAAGGGCCGTAGAAGTCGTCGCCGCTGATGGAGCTCTTACAGCCAGCCATATCGCGGCCGATGATGAAGTGGGTGCAGCCGTAGTTCTTGCGGATGATCATGTGCTGCAGGGCCTCACGGGGGCCCGCCATGTGCATCGAATAGGGCAGGTAGGCCCAACGGATGCGGGGGTTGTTCACCTCAGCAGCGAGCCGCTCGTAGGTCTGGAAGCGCACGGCTCCGGCGATGTCGTCGTCCTGGGTGGGGCCACAGGTGGGATGCACCAGCACCACGCCCTGCTCGCTCACATTGCTGGCGTCCAAGGCCCTGGTGAACAGTTCGTAGTGGGCGCGGTGAATGGGGTTGCGGCACTGGAAGGCCACCACGTCCTGCCCTTCGGGCAGGGTGGCGCGCACCTCGGCAGGGGTCTTGCAGGGGAACACCCGCTCCGGCAAGTCCAGGCCCAGGATGGTCCCACCGAGGTAATAGCGCCCGCGCTCCGTGGCGATCATCTTCACCGCCGGGTGCTCGATCGAGGTGGTGCCGTAGCAGCCCAGGGCCTCACGGGCCTTATCGGGCTCCCACTTGCTCTCCACCGTCATCACCGCCAGCTCCTGGCCGCGATAGGTGAGCAGGAGCTTCTGGCCCACCTGGATGTCATCGCGCTGGGTGTCCATCACGATCGGCAAACCAAACAGCAGGCCGCTGGTGGTGCGGTTGCCCGCCACCACAGATTGGTAGTCCTCCTGGTGCATAAAGCCGCGCAGGGGCGAGAAGCCACCCACCATCAGCAGTTCCACGTCGCAGGCGTTGCGATCGGAGCACTCCACCACGTGGTCCACACCGGCCTTGACGACCTCACGCTGCTCAGCAGGAACCCGTAGATCCACCAGGGTGCCGCCGTGGGGGGCGATCAGGCCCTGGCGGGCAGAGGGAGCAGCGGTGCTGGTCATGCGAGGGGGGGGCTGTACGGGGTAATGGCGGCGATTCTCCCAGACAGGGATTGCCGGGCGGCCCGGCCCACGAACCGCCATAGAAAAGGGGGCCATCGGCCCCCCAACCATCAAGCCTGAGCCGAGCCGGCGATCAGGCTTTTTCGAGACGACCGTAGACCTGGCCCACGATCTTGACGTCCATGGTCTCCTTGGTGCCCATGTCGGTGTCGGACGGCTGGATAGCCGTGAACACCCCGGCAAATTCACCGGTGGCGGAATCCACCTTGGTGATGGAGAGATTCATGTTGCCTGTGCCATCCACGTAGCGCTTCACACTCTCGCCAGTGAAATCATCACCAGCTGGAACCAGACCCACAGCACTGCTGTAGCCGGTGGTGAGGCCACGGGCCTTGGGATCCAGGAAGTTGGAGGTGCGGTAGCTGGGAACGCGGTAGGAGCCGTCGAAGTCGGTGCTGGTGCTGATGGCGGTGCCATCAGCGGTGGCCGCCAGCTCCTTGCTGGAGAACACGAAAGGCACTTCCTCACCACCGGGCAGCAGCACGGTGATCAGCTGGAAATCGAGGCCGCCCTGCTCCTGGAAGTTCAGGCCGTTGCCGCTCACCGCGAGATCGCCATACACCTGATCCAGGCTGGTGGTGAAACGGGTGAGGATCTTGCTCGGCACAAACTGCGCCTCCTGGCGCTTATTGGCGGGCTCACCTTTCACATACACCTCAGCAGGGTGCATGCAGATCTCGAGCAACTGGTATTTCGCTGAGGAATCCAGAGCAATGGAGCCACGGGCCGAATCAGGCAGGGTCGGGCAGTCATTGGCCAGACCGGTGTTGTGAATGTCGTCGTAAGTCAGGTTGGCCCGGTCGACGGCCTTGGCACCGCCGCTGCAGGCGGTGACCAGGGTCAGACAGAGCGCCAGCACGAGGGCCAGCAGGGGACGGAAACGCATGGGGAGAAGCCGGTCTGGCAGGGAAAAACCTCTTAATTGGGGTGCGCCCGCTGCGGATACTACCGGTGCAAAACCCTGATTCCGCGTACCATGTCGCGGCTCTCAACAACCTGTATGAGGGAGCGCAAGCAGCAGGCCCCATGACCGACGGCAACAGCACCGCCCCAACCGCCCCGACCCCCTGGGACACCAGGCTTGAGGTGTTGCTGCAGGGGCTGAATGGACTGGCGGCCGAAGTGGATGGCGAACCGGAAGCGCTGCTGCTGTTGCTGCGCCGCCTGGAAGACCTGCACCGCACCATCCAGGACGGACCATTCAGGGCGAGCATGCCCGCCGATCGAGGCGAGCTGTTCAACCTGCTGCAGAGCATGGAGAAAAGCGGCGGCTGGCCCTACATCCCCCGGCTGCAGCTCAAAACGTTCATGGACCTGATGCAGAGCGACGGCAACAGCTCGCCCCTGGCCGCCTGAACCCAGGCCTGAAGCAGCTCAGCTCTCCAGCAAGCCACCCAGGGCCGACAGCAGCCTGTGGGCCAGCTGCAATTTGCTTGCGGAGTGGAACGTCTCGCTGCGATCGCCCGGCCCGAGTAGCCAGCCCTCATTGGTGGCGGCGCCAAAACCGGCATCTGGCTGATCGATGGGATTGGCGAATAGCAGATCGCAGCCCTTGCGCTTGAACTTGGCCTGGGCCTGGGGCAGCACATCGCCGGAATGGGCCGCGAACCCCAGGATCCGCTGACCGGCGGGGCGCCGGGCCACCAACTCCGCCAACAGATCCGGCACGGGTTCCCAACCCGCCTCCATCGCCAGGGCGAGGTGGGCCTTGTCGAGCTTGTGATCCAGAGCTCCCGCCCTGCGGTGGTCGGCCACGGCCGCCGCCATGGCGATGGCATCCGCCTGCCCCTGCAGCGCACGCAAGCGCTCCTGCAGATCAGCGCCGGTGTCCACCGGGTGGCAGTGCAACCCCTCCAACCAGGCTGGGTCCACCGCCAAGGGGCCGTGGATCAGCTCCACCTCAGCCCCCCGCAGCCGAGCCGCCTGGGCCAGTAGCACACCCATGCGGCCAGTGCTGGGATTACTGATGCAACGGGCTGGATCCAGCCACTCGCGGGTGGGGCCCGCCGTGACCAACAAACGCCGGCCCTGCCAATCTCGCCGGCACCCCCAGAGGGCGAGCGATTCCAGCGCCAGCAGCAACAGGGCCGGTTCCGCCATCCGGCCTGCTCCCTCCCGGTCGCAAGCCAGCAGGCCAGCGGCGGGGCCCAAGGGAAGGACCCGTGCATGGCCCTGAAGCTCTGCCCAGTTGCGTGCCACGGCCGGTGCACCCCACATGGCTGTATTCATGGCGGCGGCAGCCAACACCGGCGCCTCGGTGGCGAGCAGCAATGACGCCAGCAGGGTGTCGCCGAGGCCATGCACCCAGCGCGCCAGGCTGGTGGCGCTGAGTGGGGCCAGCACCACCAGCTCGGCCCATTCCGCCAACTCGATATGGAGGGGCCGCGCCGCCTGGGGGCTCCACTGGTCGGCATCGAGATAACAGCGATGGCGGCTGAGGCTGGCCAGCGCCACAGGGCTCACCAGGGCCGCAGCGCTGGGGGTGAGCACACAGCGCACCTGAGCACCGCGCTTGGCCAGGGCACTCACCAGCAGCGGCAGCTTCACAGCCGCAATACTGCCGCTGATACCCACCAGGATCCGGCGCCCCTCCAGGGGATCCGCAGCGGAGCCAGGCGGCCGGTGAGGCTCAGTCCTCATCGAAGGGTTCCTGGTCCACCAAATGCAGATAGGGCCTGGCCAACTCGGGGCGATGGATGGCAAGGGCACGCATCACGTGCCAGTCCTGCAGGCCCGCAAACGGGGTGGGGTAGTCGTCCTCATCGAGACGACGCGCCAATTCCGCCGTGGACGCCTCATCAAAGGAGGCCACCAGCTCGGGCGTGATCGTTCCAGGGGCCGTGGCATGGGGCTCACGCATGACTGGCCAGCACAGGGCCCTCCATTCTCTGTCCCCACAGACTCAACCGGCCACTGCAGCCGAGCGCAAAATCGGCCGCAAGACTGATAACTTCTGCGTGAGGCCACCGTTGCGGCCGCCAACCGGGGAATTAGCTCAGCTGGTAGAGCGCTGCGATCGCACCGCAGAGGTCAGGGGTTCGAGTCCCCTATTCTCCATCGTCAAACGGTTTGAGCCCCGGGAGGCCCTGGCGATGAACTGGAGCGCCGAGGCGGAAGCCAAGCTCAAGGAAATTCCCTTTTTCGTACGCCCGGCCGTGCGCAAGCGGATTGAGGCCATGGCCAGCGAAAGCGGTCTGAGCGGCATCGATCTGGCCTTCTACGAAGACGCCAAGGCCCGCTTCGGCCAGAAGTGAGCCGTCTGGCGAAGCCGCGCTGTTGGGAATCGGAGCCATGCCCTCTCTACTCAGCGTGGGGAGGACCGTGGTGCTTGTGGGGTTTGGAGCAGTGGCAATCGGCCGAGCGCTCACGGCCGGACGATGCGGTAAAAGGGAGGGCTAACACAGAACTCGCTCCATGTCGCAATCCAAGCGCGAGCAGGTGGTGAGCCACCTGCGATACATCCGCCAAGAACTCCGCGAAATGCACCAGGGCGTGATGGATGACGGCCTACTGCCCGAGGCGGGCGAGGTACGTGGCGTGATGGCCCAGATGGAGGCGCTGCTGGAACTGCTGGAGGGCAAAGGCTCCCGCAAGAGCAAGGACGCTGACGCCTGAAGGCCTTGGAGCGGCAGGGACAGCCCCCTCACGCTGATCCCACCACTGCCAAGCCCGGGCCACGGGCTCGGGCTTTTTGTGTGCCGATGCAGTAGAAGGCGCACAGCAACACACCGCGTCCTGGCGCCCCATCGAGGAGGTGGCTGAGCCCCTTGCCAGTGCAACAGACCCGTCTGCAACAGAGCCTCGGAGGAGCTGGAGCCAGGCTCGAGCGCTGGGCCATCAATCCCTGGCGCCGCCTTTCGCTGCAGCTGATCGCGCTACTTGGCAGTTTCTATATGGCCAGCGCCCTCACCACGGTCACGGGCGCCCTGGCGCTGCTGGATCCGCTGGCGGCGCTGATCTGCGTGGTGGCCGTGGAAGTGGCGGTGAGGCTGCGGCGGCCGCTGCGACGGCGCCCGGGGGACAAGCTGACCCTGCAACTGCTGGACATGCTGCGCCTGGGCTTCACCTACGGGCTGCTGCTGGAAGGCTTCAAGTTGCTGTAGGGGCTGCAAGCGCCGACTCCCAGCAACTGGCGAGCCTCAGCGCGCCGCCAGCAGGTAGAGCAACGCCATGCGGATGGGGATGCCATTGCGCACCTGCTCCTCCACCAGGCACCGCTGGGGATCATCGAGCAGGGCACCGCTCATCTCCACCCCCCGGTTCACGGGCCCGGGATGGAGCACCGGCACGGGCTGGCCACAACGCTCAAGCCGCTGATGGGTAAGGCCGTAGTGGCGGTGATAGCTCTCGAGGCTGGTGAGGAGGTGTTGGTGCATGCGCTCTTTCTGGAGGCGCAGAGTCATCACCGCATCCGCACCAGTCAGAGCCTGGTCCAGGTCATAGTCCACGATGATCCGCCCGCGAGACGCCACCGGATCGCTGGCCTGGCCGGGCGGTGGCGCCGCCACGAACTCGGCAAAGCTGCTGGGCAGCAGGGTGGACGGCCCGCACAGCACCACATCGGCCCCGCAGGCCGTGAGGGCCCAGAGGTTGGAGCGGGCCACACGGGAGTGCAGCACATCCCCCACGATCACGATGCGTCGCCCCGCCAGGGCCTGGGGCGTGGGGGCATCAGGAGCAAAGTGACGCGCCAGGGTGAACAGATCCAGCAACCCCTGGCTGGGATGGCTGTGCAGGCCATCGCCACCATTGAGCACCGCCACCCGATCACCGCTGGCCTCCAGATCACGGGCGAGGGAGGCGGGCACGCCCGTGCAGCGGTGGCGCACCACCAGCAAATCGGCCCCCATGGCCACATAGGTGCGCACGGTGTCGAGCAGGCTTTCACCCTTGCTGAGGGAACTCGACGACGGCGAAAAGCTCTGCACATCGGCCGAGAGGCGCTTGGCCGCCAGCTCGAAGCTGCTGCGGGTGCGGGTGCTGGGCTCAAAGAAAAGGGTGGTGACCAGCCGGCCCTGCAGGGCGGGAAGCTTGCGGGCACCGGTGGTGGGCATGACCCGAAAACGCTGGGCCAGCTCCAGAACGGTGGCGTAATCCGCAAGCGAGAAGGCCGCCAGATCCAGCACGTGGCGGTGGTTCCAGTCGCTCAAGGGTGCCGGCAGTTCACGGGCTCAGGCTAGAAGCCCCCGGCCCCCTCGGCCAGAACCCAGGCCTCAGCGACACGCGGCAAGGGATCACCCAGGGCCCGTTTGCTCACACTGCGGCTGGCCCTCAGATACCAACGCCAAGGCAGCTTCTGGCCCTCGCTAATCCCGATCCGCGTGGTCTGAACCACGGCCTCTACGGGCAATGCTGCCAGCGCCGCAGGACGGGGAGCCAGCCAAAGACCCTCATCGGGATGGCACTGCCGGGCGTCATGGCGGCGGTCGATGGCAAAACGCCGCGCCAGCAAGGCCGGCCCCGCCGCTGTGCGCTCAGGCTCACCCGGCAACGCCACCGCTCGAAGCAACACGCCGTTGGCCCAATCAGCCCGATCCGTCACCACGTTCACGCAGTGGTGGATGCCATAGCTCACATAGACATAAAACCGCCCAGGCTCCCCAAACAGGGTTTCGTTGCTGGCGCTGCGGCGGCGATGCCCGTGGCAGGCGGGCTCGGATTGGCAATACGCCTCCGTTTCCACAATCACGCCCCACAGCAACTCACCTGAGGATTGCCGCTTCACCAGCAGGCAGCCGATGAGCTCGGGTGCCACTACCTCGGCGGGGCGGGCGAAGAAGGATTGGGGGAGGGGACGATGCCAATGCAAAGACAAGGCCGTGGCAATGCCTGTGGACGCCCTCAGAATGGAGACAACCCAAGCGTCACACCATGCACACCTCCGGGTTCACCCTCGCCACCGTTCTGCTGGCCGGCAGCGGGCTGTTCGTGCTCACCACGCTGTTCTTCGGCACCAAGGGCGGCTACTACGACACCGACCAATACGACGGCAACGGCACCGCCCACTAGCCCTGGCTGGGCAGCTGCTCCGATTCCGGGCAATCGCCCGTTACCTCAATGTCTTCAGCTTCTGCGCTGCGGCTGAAGAAGGCGAGCCGCGTGCTCACGGCGCCGATCGAATCCAGGCGCACGCATTCTTCCCAGCTGTGCATCTCATCGTCGTCCTCGGCGTCGTAGCGAAGGGTCACTAGGTCGCCCTCCAACTCCACCACGAGGGCCTGCTCGATCCAACGCTGCTGATCCCGCAAAAACACCCAGATCGGGCGTTGCTCGCACTGAAACCGGTAGAGCTTGCGCTGAAGCATGGGGCACCCTCAGGAACCACCTGATGTCGATCCTAGGGATGATGGGCGGCACTGACGCTGACTCGCCGTCGTGGTTGCCACCAGTACTGAAACCATCCGTCTGCAATTGCGCAGCTGGCCTGAGGTGGAGGAGTACCTCAGCCGCTGCAAGGGGGTGATTGTGCCCCTGGGCTCCACCGAACAGCACGGCCCGACGGGTGCCATTGGCACCGATGCCCTCACCGCCGAAGCCGTGGCCCTGGAGGTGGGCCGCCGCACCGGCGTGCTGGTGACTCCGGCCCAGGCCTTCGGCATGGCGGAGCACCACCTGGGCTTTGCCGGCACCATGAGCCTGCAGCCCGCCACCCTGCTAGCGGTGATTCACGACGTGGTGCTCTCCCTGGCGCGCCATGGGTTTGAGCGCATCTATGTGATCAACGGCCACGGCGGCAACATCGCCACCACCAAGGCCGCCTTCGCCCAGGCCTACGGCACTGCCGCCAGCCGCGGCCTGCCCAATGCCGCGGCCCTGCGCTGCAAACTCGCCAACTGGTTCATGGCTCCCGAGGCCATGCAACTGGCGCGGGAGCTCTACGCCGATCGGGAAGGCCACCACGCCACCCCCAGCGAAATCGCGATCACCCTGCACCTGGAACCCAGCCTGGCGAGCAAGCAGCGGCCCCTGCCGGAGGCTGCGCCGGCTGGGCCCATCCACAGCCCGGAAGATTTCCGCCGCCGCCACCCCGATGGCCGCATGGGCTCCGATCCCTTCCTGGCCAGCGCCGAGCACGGTGCCCGCTTTCTGGATGTGGCGGCCACAGCCCTCGTAGCCGACCTGGAACGTTTCCTGAACGAGCCCAACAGCTAAGTTTCTGCCATGAGCAAGATCACCGCAGACGACGTTCGCAAGGTGGCCAACCTGGCCCGCCTCGACCTACCCGAGGAGAAGATCGCCACCTACACAGGCCAGCTGGAGCGCATCCTGGACTACGTGGCCCAGCTGGAATCCGTGGACACCGAGGGCGTTCCCCCCACCACCCGTGCCGTGGAAGTGGTGAACGTGACGCGCGACGACGTGGTGAGCGCCACCGACGTGCGCGAACAGCTGCTCAACGAAGCCCCCCAGCGGGAGGGAGACTTCTTCCGGGTTCCCAAGATCCTTGCGGACTAACTGTCTGCGGCCCAATAGCCACTCAGCGCTGCGGGGACACAGCCGTGCGATGCAGCAAGGCCAGCACGTGGCGTTTGCTGCGGAATGAGGGCATCAGGGCAGCAATCGGGCGCAACTTGCTGCGGCGGCGCTTGTGGCTGCGCACGCCCAAGAGAACATCATAAATGAAGTTGGTGAAATCGCTACGGCTTTCGAACAAACCAAGCCGCTGCGGAGATCCCTTTGCATCAAGAATATCTTTGGTAGCGTGATAAGCGGGCCGATATTCGAACCAGGGAATGGATGGCCAGAGGTGATGAACCAGGTGATAGTTCTGGCCCATGATCAGCCAATTCATCATCCGCCCTGGATACACGCGGGCGTTGTGCCAGCGATTGCGCGACTGAAAGGGCCTGTGAGGGAGGTAGTCGAAGAACAGCCCAAGGGTGACGCCCACCATCAAGGCCGGGGCAAACCAACAATTGAACACGAAATCAATGAAGCCATATTTCACTCCTGCCAGAACGATGGCCAGGAAAATGCCGCGGGCAATGCCCCATTCCAGCAACTCATTGCCCCGCCAGAGCTTGCGGCGGAAGAAGAAAAACTCGTGGTAGAAGAAACGCGGAGCAATCAGCCACAGGGGGCCAAAGGTTGAAACGATGTGATCCGGATCATTCTTCGGATCATTCACGTGGGCATGGTGCTGCAGGTGCACCCTCGTGAACACAGGGAAGCTGAAACCGAGCAGCAGCGCTGCGCCATGGCCCATCACGGCATTCCAGAAGCGGCTGGGATGCGCTGCGTTGTGGCAGGCATCGTGAATCACGGTGCCCTCCAGGTGGAGGGCGAGGAAGCCGCTGGCCAGCAGCAGCGGCAGGGGCCACCCCCAAACGAACCAACCGGCGATGGAGAGGGCAGCTAGCCCATACCCCCCCAGGAACAACGCCACCGTGGGGTTCCAGGCCGCGGGGGGATCAAGGAATTCCTTCGGAACGGCGCTCACGGACGCGCGCAGGCCCTGACGGCTGGCGAGGGTGTCCGGTTGCTGTGCCAGAGCGTGCGTCATCCCCTGGGGCAGCGCCATTCATGAAATGAAATCCCACCTTAAGGAGCGGAGCCCTCTCGGCGAGAAAAGATGCCCACCGGGGGACTTGAACCCCCACGACCGAAGCCACTGGTACCTAAAACCAGCGCGTCTACCAATTCCGCCAGGTGGGCGTGGGCACAACTGTAGGCAGCCGCCCACAATGGGGTCAACGCACTCCGGGGCCATGCTCGCCACCCTCAGCGGATCCCTGGCCTTGGTGGTGGGGCTGGCGGTGTTGCTGCTGCCACTGCTGGCCACGGAACTCAGCCGGCCCAGGGATACGGCCTGGGGAGCGGTGGTGTTGCTCCTAGGCCTGGTGCTGGTCACCAGCGCCGAGCGGCTCACAGGCTCACCCATGCTGGGGGTGCTCTGTGGCGGCCTGCTGATCGGGCGGCTGGGTAGCGAGGTGCTGCAGGGGCGCTGGCGCCAACTGACCCCGGAAGAACAGCAACGGCTGGGCTCCCTGGAGCGCTGGCAATCCAGCTTTGGCCAGCTCAGCGCGGCCCTCGCCCGCCTGCTGGCCCTAGGCGGCGAAACCGCCGGCGGGCTGCTGGGGGCCTTCAACCGCCCCGGCAAGCCGAAAACTGGCACCGGCAAGCGCTGGGTGCGGCCCGAAGACACCCAGGCCAAACCCGAGGACGGCTCCACAACGCCAGCAGACACCGAAGCCACCAGCTCCCCCACCACCGTGGTGAGCTCCTTTGAGGACATCGACGCCTTGATCGAGGCTGCCGCCAGCGGCCAAGCGGGATAATCGGCTGTTGCTGCCCCCAGGCGACGTGACCGCCAGCCCTGCGCCCGAGCCCGTCTCCTACAAGGACACCCTGAACCTGCTGCAGACGCCCTTCGCCATGCGGGCGAACGCCAAGCAGCGGGAGCCCCAGATCCAGGCCTTCTGGGCTGAGCAGCGCCTCTACGAACGCCTCAGCCAGCAGAACCCAGGCGAGAGCTTCACCCTGCACGACGGCCCCCCCTATGCGAACGGGGCCCTGCATGTGGGCCACGCCCTCAACAAGATCCTCAAGGACATCATCAACAAAACCGCCCTACTGCAGGGCAAAAAGGCGCGGTTCATCCCCGGCTGGGACTGCCATGGCCTGCCGATCGAGCTCAAGGTGCTGCAGGGGCTGAGCAGCAGCGAGCGCCAGGCGCTCACCCCCGTGAGCCTGCGCCAGAAGGCCCACGCCTATGCCCTGGAACAAGTGGCCGGCCAGAAGCAGGGCTTCCAGCGCTGGGGCATCTGGGCCGACTGGGAGACGCCTTACCTCACGCTGCAAAAGGACTACGAGGCCGCCCAGATCCAGGTGTTCGGCGCCATGGTGCTGGCGGGCCACATCTACCGGGGCCTCAAGCCCGTGCACTGGAGCCCCAGCTCCCGCACCGCCCTGGCTGAGGCCGAACTCGAATATCCCGACGGCCATACCTCCCCCAGCGTCTACGTGGCGTTCCCGGTGGAATCCGTGCCCGCGGCCCTGGCCGCCAAGATGGCCGGCGCTGGCCTGGCGCCTGAGCTGAGCACGGCAGGCGGGGGCATGTCGGTGGCCATCTGGACCACCACCCCCTGGACCCTGCCGGCCAACCTGGCGGTGTCGGTGAACGAACGGCTCGACTACAGCATCTGCCAGGCCGGCGAGCGCCACCTGGTGGTGGCCAGCGAGCTGCGCGAGGGCCTGGAAACCACTCTGGGCCTCACGCTCACGCCGGTACTGACCGTAAAAGGTGCCGAGCTGGAAGGCATCACGTATCACCATCCCCTACTGGAACGCACCAGCCCGGTGGTGATCGGCGGCGATTACATCACCACCGAAGCCGGCACGGGCCTGGTGCACACCGCACCGGGCCACGGCGTGGACGACTTCAACACCGGCAAGAAATACGGCCTGCCGGTGCTCTGCCCGGTGGATGAGGCCGGCAACCTCACCGCCGATGCCGGCCCCTTTGCCGGCACCAACGTGCTCAAGGACGCCAACCCCACCATCATCAGCGCGCTGGAGGGATCAGGCCTGCTGCTCAAACAAGAGCGCTACGAGCACCGCTATCCCTACGACTGGCGCACCAAGAAACCCACCATCTTCCGCGCCACCGAGCAGTGGTTTGCTTCGGTGGAAGGCTTCCGCCAGCAAGCCCTGGAGGCCATCGCCCAAGTGGAGTGGCTACCGGCCAGCGGCCGCAACCGGATCGAATCGATGGTGAGCGAGCGGGGCGACTGGTGCATCAGCCGCCAGCGCACATGGGGCGTGCCGATTCCGGTTTTTTATCACCGCACCACCGGCGAGGTGCTGCTCAATGCCGACACCCTCAGCCACATCCAGGGGCTGATCGCCGAGCACGGCGCCGACGTGTGGTGGCAGCGCGATGAGGCCGGCCTACTGCCTGAGCCCTACGCCGCGGAAGCCAGCCAATGGCGCAAGGGCACCGACACCATGGACGTGTGGTTTGACTCCGGCTCCTCCTGGGCCGGCGTGCTGGGGGGGATGGCGGGCGCCCAGAGCCGTGCCCCTGAACTCCACTACCCCGCCGATCTGTATCTCGAGGGCAGCGATCAGCACCGCGGCTGGTTCCAGAGCAGCCTGCTCACCTCGGTGGCCGTGAACGGCCACGCCCCCTACAAGCGGGTGCTCACCCACGGCTTCACCCTCGATGAGAAGGGCCGCAAGATGAGCAAATCCCTCGGCAACGTGGTGGATCCAGCGGTGCTGGTGGAGGGCGGCAAGAACGAAAAACAGGAGCCGGCCTACGGCGCCGATGTGCTGCGCCTGTGGGTGAGCTCGGTGGATTATTCGGCCGACGTGCCCCTGGGCCCGGGGATCGTGAAGCAGCTGGCCGACGTGTACCGCAAGGTGCGCAACACGGCCCGCTACCTGCTGGGCAACCTGCATGATTTCGCGCCAGACCGCGATGCCGTGCCCTACGACCAACTGCCGCTGCTGGATCAGTGGATGCTGCAGCGCACCGCCGCCCTGATCGACAGCGTGACAGGAGACTTCGAACGCTTCGAGTTCTACCGCTTCTTCCAATCCCTGCAGAACTTCTGCGTGGTGGACCTGTCGAACGTCTACCTCGACATCGCCAAGGACCGGCTCTACGTGAGCGGAGCCAATGAATTCCGCCGCCGCAGCTGCCAGACGGTGCTGTCCGCAGTGGTGGAGCGCCTGGCCGGCCTGATCGCACCGGTGCTCTGCCACATGGCCGAGGACATTTGGCAGAACCTGCCCTACCCGGTGGCCGAGGCCTCGGTGTTTGAGCGGGGCTGGCCCACGGCCCCCACCGGATGGCGCCAAGCAGACCTGGCGCAGCCGATGGAGCGGATCCTGGAGCTGCGGGCCCTGGTGAACCGCCAGCTGGAGAGCTGCCGCGCCAGCGGAGCCCTGGGCGCGTCGCTCGAGGCCCAAGTGCACCTTGTCCTGGAGGATGGCGAGGCCGCTGCGCCCCTCGCCACCGCCCTGCAGTGGCTGGAAGCCTCAGCCCATCCCAGCGTGGACAACCTGGCCGACTGGCTTCTGGTGTCGAGCCTGGAGCTGAGCGGCGCTGGGATGGCAGGAACGAGTGCCGAGGTGCTGGCGGAGGCCCAGGAGGCGGGCCTGCGCGTGCGGATCGCCAAGGCCGACGGCCAGAAATGCGAGCGCTGCTGGCACTACGAAACCGACATTGGCCAACACAGCGCCCATCCCAGCCTCTGCGGCCGCTGTGTGGCCGTGCTGGACTGACTTGATCAGCCCCAGGCGGCTGGCTCCAGGAAGCCCGTGGGCGCGGCCGGGCCCGCCAGCCGCTGCTCAGCCATCGGATTGAGTGGCCCCTGCAGCAGTTCGGCCGAGGTAATCAGCGCCGTTTCGGGCAGGGCCGGTTGATCCGGATCAAAGGCAGTGGGATGGCTGACGCTGCTGGAAAAGCCGCGGAAGATCAACAGCTCGAACGCCTCGAGCCCACCGCTCTCGCTAGGTAGCTCGCCCCGCAGCCGCAACACCCGATCAGGGCGAGACCTGCTGATCTCCTCGAGGGCCTGCAGCAGCTCCGCACCATCAGCAGCCATCACCAACGCCTCCTCGCTCAGAAACCACCGGCCACGCGGCCCTGCTTGGGCAGCCGCACCAGCAGCCACTGGAGCAGCCCCACCACGTAGCCCACCAGCGCCACGTAGCCCACAAAGGCCGCCACGGTGCCCGTCCAGGCCCCCCCGAACACGAAGTTAAAGACGCTGGCAGCGCCTCCATGCAGATCGTCCGGGGCCTGCAGCCAGGCCCGGCACACCGGACGTACCAGACCACCTCCCACACAGCTGAAGGCCAGGGCACTGAGGGCTGCCCCCAAAAGGCCGTAGACCGTTACGCCCCAGCGCCAGGCACGCACCACAAACGGCAGCGGCCTCCAAGGCGGCAGATCCGCCAACTCTTCATTGAGATCCACCCAGAACCACACGCTCACCACCAGCAACAGCTGGGCCAGCACGGCCATCAGAAACCCGATGGGGCGGTTATCGGTGAGCAGCAGCACCGTGATCAGCAGCAAGCTGGCCACCTTCCAGTAGATGCCCAGCAAGCGCACCAAGGCGCGCTCCTGCTTCATCGCCGCCCAGATCAGCAGCACCAGCGGTAAGCCCACAGCGAAAACGGCCGCCAGGCGGTAATCGAGCCAGACAAGGGTGCGATAGAGCAGGTCCGGCACGGAGCAGGGAGGTCAGGTTGGCCTCATTATCCGCGGATCAGTGCTGGGGGCTGCAGCTGTAGGGTCCGCCCATGGCCAGGCGCTTCTCGCTTCCATTGCCCTTTCCCCGCCGGAGCACCACCGCGGCCAGCTGCCGCAGTGCCCTCTCGCAGAACGTGTCGCTGGAGGCGGCCGTGGCCGAGCTGGTGGCTGCGCTTCAGATCAAGCGCGGGGCTCCCAGCGCGGATCTAGCCCTGGTGTTCTGCTCCACCGCCTACGCCAGCGATCTGCAACGGCTGATGCCCCTGCTACGCCAGGCCATCCCGGCGCAGCACTGGATCGGCTGTGCCGGTGGCGGGGTGGTGGGCACCGACACCACCGGCCAACCCCACGAGCTGGAGCACAAGCCCGGCATCAGCGTGACCTTGCTGCAGCTGCCCGGCGCCAACCTGCAGCTGTTTCAGCTCGATGCCGGCCAACTGCCGGATCTGGATGGACCGAGCCAGCAATGGGTGGACTGGGTGGGCGCTGATCCAGAAGCCGCCACATCCATGCTGCTTTTCGTGGATCCGGGCTGCCCAGGCATCAACGATCTGATCAGTGGCCTCGACTACGCCTACCCCCAAGTGAGCAAGGTGGGTGGCATCGCCGGGCAACACAGCGCCAGCCATGGCTCCCTGTTCCTCAACGACCAGGTGCTGGACGGTGCCGTGGGCTGCCTGATCGGCGGGGCCTGGCGCATCGATCCGGTGGTAGCCCAGGGCTGCCGCCCCATCGGGCCGGTGTTCGAGGTGGAACAGGCAGATCGCAACGTGGTGCAGCGCCTCAGCTGCAAGGAGCGTGCGGGCACCCCAGTGGCCTGCCTGCAGACCATCCTCGAAACCCTCACCCCCAAGGAACGCGAGCTGGTGCGCCACTCGCTGTTTCTGGGGGTCGCCAAGACCAACTTCCAGCTCCCCGCCAACGGCGAGCCCCCCAGCGATGCCGCCTTCCTGGTGCGCAACCTGATCGGCGTTGATCCCCGCACGGGCTCGGTGGCCGTAGGCGAACGGATGCGGGTAGGGCAGCAGGTGCAGTTCCAGTTGCGCGATGGCGACACCTCCCGCCAGGAGCAGGAGCAATTGCTCGGAGCCCAGCAACGCCAGCAACCCCAACCCCTGGCGGCGCTGCTGTTTGCCTGCCTCGGGCGCGGCGAAGGCCTCTACGGAACAGCGGATGGCGATGTGAAGGCCTGCCGCAAGTTGTTCAGCAGCGTTCCGGTGGCCGGAGCCTTCTGCAATGGCGAAATCGGGCCGGTGGCCGGGGCCACCCACCTGCACGGTTACACCGCCAGCTGGGGGTTCCTGCTGCCCAACGAGGAGCCCCAAGCCCAGCCCTAAGCCCCAGATGGTCCGTCAGCACGTCAATCCCCTCAGCCGCTTCTTCCAGTTGCCGTTGCGGTTGCCGCAGCCTGCGGAATTGTTCAGGGATGCCGGCCTGCCGTTGCACCTCGATATCGGCTGCGCCCGCGGCCGCTTTCTGCTGGCCATGGCCCAACAAGATTCGGCCCGGAACCACCTGGGCGTGGAGATCCGCCGACCCCTCGTGGCGGCCGCCGAGGCCGACCGCACGGCCCTCGGCCTCGGCAACCTCCACTACCTCTTCTGCAACGCCAATGTGAGCCTGCAGGACTGGCTGGCCGAGCTGCCCGCCGGCCTGCTGGAGCGGGTGTCGATCCAGTTTCCGGATCCCTGGTTCAAGAAAAAGCACCACAAGCGCCGGGTGCTGCAGCCGCAGCTGCTGCTGGCGATTGCCGCGGCCCTCGAACCGGGCCGGCAGTTGTTCCTGCAGAGCGATGTCCTGGCGGTGATCGAACCGATGGTGGCCCTGAGCGAAGCCAGTGGCTGCTTCAGCAGGCCCGCCGGCGACGCCAGGCCCTGGCGGGCTACCAACCCCCTGCCGATGCCCACCGAGCGTGAAACCTATGTGTTGGCCCAGGGCCTACCGGTGTACCGGGTGCTCTACGAACGCAACGATGCCCCCTTACCGGCCCTGGCAGACCTGGAGCAATGGCTGGAAGACGCCGATAATCCGGCCACTGCCCCGGCCTGCGTGCCGGACGCCTGAACACGGCTCCCCCATGACGGCTCCCCCATGACCCAGGCCCCTGCGCCATCCACCCCCTGGCTCCTGCGCTGGCAGGGGCTGCTGGCCCAGCGCAGCGCCGGCCCACTCACGGCACGGCTCAACCTGGTGGCCGGTGTGGTGCTCTGCGCCCTGATGGCAGGCTTGCCCCTGGTCACCCGCAGTGGCCTGACGCTGCTGATCGCCGCAGCGGGCCTGCTCTGGCTGCTGTGGGCCCTGCGCACCCCGGCCGGAGAGGTGGGGGCAATCAGCGGCTGGTTGCTGGTGATGTTAGGCGTGGCCGTGCTGGCAACAGGCTTCTCGCCGGTGCCTGTAGCGGCCTTCAAGGGATTGATGAAGTTGGTGAGCTATCTCGGGGTGTACGCCCTGATGCGCCAACTGCTGGCGGAGGCACCGATCTGGTGGGACCGCATCCTGGCGGCCCTGCTGGTGGGGGAGCTGGCCAGTGCCGTGATGGCAATCCGCCAGCTCTATGGCGACACCGGCGAGCTGGCCCGCTGGGCCGATCCCAACTCCGTGGCCGACGGCACAATTCGCGTGTATGGCCCCCTCGAGAACCCCAACCTGCTGGCGGGCTACCTGATCCCGATCCTGCCCCTGGCGCTGGTGGCCCTGCTGCGCTGGCGGGGCTGGCCCCGGCGCCTGTTCGCCGCAGCGGCCCTGATACTGGGCGCGACGGCCCTGTTCCTCACCTACAGCCGCGGGGGCTGGCTGGGCATGGTGGCCGCCGTGGGCGCCATGGTGCTGCTGCTGGTGTTGCGCCAGACCCGCAGCTGGCCAACCCTCTGGCGCCGCCTGTTTCCGCTGCTCCTGGTGGCGATCGCCGCTGCGGTGCTGGTGGTGGCGGTGACGCAGATCGAACCGCTGCGCATCCGCGTGATGAGCCTGGTGGCAGGCCGTCAGGACAGCTCCAACAACTTCCGCATCAACGTGTGGATGGCGGCGATCGGGATGATTCAGGACCGCCCCTGGATCGGCATCGGGCCCGGCAACAGTGCCTTCAACCTGATCTATCCGCTTTACCAGCAGCCCAAGTTCAATGCCCTGAGCGCCTACTCGGTGCCCCTCGAGCTGCTGGTGGAGGGCGGAGTGCCGGGGCTGGTGGCGGGCCTGGGCCTGCTGCTGGCCAGCGTGCGCACCGCCCTGGTGCAGCTCAAGGGCGAGGCGGCCTTCGCCCTACCCGCCCTGGCCGCCCTGGCGGCCATCGCCGGGCTCTGCGTGCAGGGCGCCACCGACACCATCTTCTTCCGCCCGGAAGTGCAGATGACCGGCTGGTTCTGCCTGGCCACCCTGGCCGTGAGCAGCAGCACCCACCCCGACGCCTGATGCAGCTGATCGCGGGCTTTGATGCCGGCCAAACCCACACCACCTGCCGGCTGGCCCTGGTGGATAGCAACGGCACCATCCAGCCGCTGGGCGAGGGCCAGGGCAGTGGCGTGAGCCACCTGGCTGCCGCCGCTGGAGAGGCGCGCTTTCAGTCCGCGCTCAGCAGCAGCCTGGCGGCGGCGCGCACCACGGCACCGGCGGCCTGGGCCGATGCCCCCCTGGCCACCAGTGCGGTGGGCGCCAGTGGCATGGAGGCCGGCAGCGCCGTACAAGCCCGCGGCCTGGAATTGGCCTCTGTGGCCCTCGGGCTGCCTGCGGGCGCGGTAGCCGTGACCGGCGATGAACACACGGCCCTGCGCGGGGCATTCCCGCAAGGCGAGGGGATCCTGCTGATCAGTGGCACCGGCTGCATCTGCCTGGGCCAGAACGCCCAGGGGGCCCAGCACCGTTGTGGGGGCTGGGGCTGGCTCCTGGATGGGGCGGGCTCGGCCATGGATATCGGCCGGGATGGCCTGGCCCTGAGCGTGCAGATGGCGGATGGTCGTCTGCCGGAAACAGCCCTGCGCACCGCCCTCTGGGCCGCCCTCGGCGCCGACACGGCCCAGCAGGTGAAGGCCAGGGTGGTGGAGCCCGATTTCGGTGCCGCGGGATTCGCCCGTCTGGCGCCGGTGCTGGATCAGCTGGCGGCGGCCGGCGATCCCCACAGCCAGGCCGTGCTGCAGCACTCCGCCGCGGCCCTGGCCGGCCTGGTGCAAGGGGTGGCCAAGCATCTGACCATGGACCAGCCCGCCGTGTGCGGGGTGGGTGGAGCACTCCGCCACCTGGTGCAGCTGCGCAGCCGCTTTGCGGCCGCGTTGAACCAGGTACTGCCAGGCGCCACCAGGGTGGAGCCCCAGGGGGATGCCACCCACGGCGCCCTGTTGCTGGCTGCCGACCTCAGGCTGCGTTGAGGTGTTGATCCGCGAGGGCGGCCAGGTGCCCGCTCCAGTGGTCCACATCGCCCTGATCCGCCGCCTCCACCATCACGCGCAGCAACGGCTCGGTGCCACTGGCCCGCACCAGAACCCGCCCGCTACCGGCCATGGCCGCTTCCGCTGCGGTCACCGCCGCCCTGAGGGGCTCACACACCTCCCAACCGGTGCGGCGGCCACGATCCGGCACGGTCACGTTCACGAGTTTCTGGGGATAGGGCTGGAAGCTGCCGTCCATCCAGTCCGCCAGGGAGCCCCCCTGGGCCTGGATCAAGGTGGCCACCTGCAGGGCCGTGAGCAGGCCATCGCCGCTCATGCCGTGCTGCGCCGAGAGGATGTGACCCGACTGCTCACCCCCCAGGCCAGCCCCCAGCTCTTCCATCGCCGCGTGCACGTATTGGTCGCCCACCGCGGTGCGCTCCAGCAGGCCGCCCCTGGCCTGCCAGGCCCGTTCAAATCCCAGATTGCTCATGACCGTGGCCACGATGCGGTTGGCTGGCAGCTGGCCGCCGGCCATCAGGGCCTGGCCCCATAAGTAGAGGATCTGATCGCCATCCACCACCCGGCCCTGGCCGTCAACAGCGAGCATGCGGTCGGCGTCGCCGTCGAAGCCAAAGCCCATGGCCGCACCCCGCTCCAGGACGGCAGCCCGCAGGGCCTCCAGATGGGTGCTGCCACAGCCCTGATTGATGCGGCGGCCGTCCGGGCTGCCGTGCAACACGGTGAGGTCGGCACCGAGCTCACGGAACACCGCCTCGCCGCAGCTGGTGGCCGAGCCCCAGCACAGGTCGAGCACGATCCGGCAACCATCGAGGCGGGCGCTGCCCACGCTGTCCAGCAGCGACTGGCTGTAGGCCTCCAGAAGATCCGGACGGGCCACGAGCCGGCCGTTGGCCACAAAACCGGCGGCCGCATCACTCTGGCCATGGAGACCGGCCTCAATCGCCGCCTGCTGCTCCCTGCCGAGCTTGGCGCCACAGGCCCCGAACACCTTGATGCCGTTGTCGTGGGGCGGGTTATGGCTGGCGGACACCATCAGGCCGCCACTGGCCCCGAGCCGGCGGATAGCGCCCGGCACGGCCGGTGTGGGGCAGAGGCCGATATCCAACACCTCGCGACCAGAGGCGGTGAGCCCTGCCGCCAGGGCCGCCACCAGCATCGGCCCACTGCTGCGCGAGTCCATGCCCAGCACGATCGGGCCACCATCGGGCAACACCCGCCCGCACCAGTAGCCCAGCTGCAGCGCCAACGCCGGCGTGATCAGCTGTCCCACGCGGCCGCGGATGCCGTCGGTGCCGAATCCCGCCACCCCAGGCGCGAGGGGCTCACCGAGCGGAAAGCGGGCCAACTCCGCCATGGCGCAGCACCGTTACAGATTGGGGCAGGCTACGGCCTGTTCTCTGGTCTGCTCAGCGCCAGCGGCGCGGCCAGCAGCTCCAACGCAAGAGCTCCCACACCGCCCACAACATCAGCAGCCCCACCAGCCAGCCAGGCAAGAGCGACACCGGCCACCAGGGGCGCAGGAACATCACCAGACCAGCCGCCGCCAGCACCTGCAGGGCCCGGCGCCGCTGGCTCCAGCCCGGCAGCGTGCGGAGGAGCGGCGGCAGCGGTGGAAGACCCATGACCCACGACGCAGATCTCCCCAGAATGCCAACACCTGCCCGGCCCCCTTGCCACAGCCGCATCCAGCCCAGCCCAGCCCGGCGCACCTGGGCGGCCTGCTGATCGGCCTTGTCTGCCTTGGCAGCGGCATCGCCCTGGCGGCCGGCCGCCAGGCCCTGCTGCAGCTGGTGCCCGCGCCCACACCGGTCGCCAGCCAGGCCAACCTCGAGCGCACCCGTCACTGGAGTGTGGACCCCAGCCACCGGCGCGATGCAGCCCTACTGCTAAGTAGCCAGACCAGCCCAACGCCAAACCAGACGCTGCGCTTGCTGCGGGGCCAGGGCTGGGGCCAAGACCCTCTGGCCGCCGTGGCCCTGAAGCAGTCGGCCCTGGCGGCGGAGGCCACAGGCCAGCCCAACCAGGCCAGCCGCCTGTGGCGGCAACTGCTGGAGCGTTTCCCCCAGCAGCCCGCCAGTGCCGATGCGCTCTACGCCCTCGGCCGCAACACCCCCCGCCTGCGGCAGCAGCTGCTGGCCCGCTTCCCCGCCCATCCCGCCGCCCTGGCGGCCGCAGTGGAGAGCCAAGCGGCCCTGCACCTGGCCCGCTGGGGCGCGCGCTGGCCCGGTGCCGAACCCCTGCTGCGGCAGGCCTGCCGCCAAACCAAGCCCCCCCTCCGGCCAGGGGAACGGCAAGCCCTGAGCGGCTCCCTGGCGCAGCTCGGCGATGGCCAGGCCGCACGCCAGTGCCTCGGCTCCACGCCGCCCACGGCGGCGCTGCAGCTGCTGCTGGCCCAAGCCCTGCTCAAGGGCAACGCCAACGACCAGGCCACAGCCGATGCCGCCCTGCTGGAGCTCACGCGCCGCTGGCCAGCGAGCCCGGAAGCCCGGGAGGCCACGGCCCTACTGGCGCAGCAGCCGGGCCCAGTGGCCCTGGCGCGCCTCAGCCAGTTACCGGCGGCCCTGCAGGACACCGCAGCTGTACAGGCCCGGCTAGCCCTCGAAGGCCAGCGCCCCTGGCAAGCGGTGCTGCAGCGCTGGCCCACGGACCCCGCCAGCTGGGATCTGCAGTGGGACCTGGCCCGGGAAGCCCTGCTCAAGCGGCAATGGAGCCAGGCCGCCACGATCCTGGCCAGTCTGAACGTCAAGCAGCTGCCCGCACCCCTGGCAGCGCGCCAGCTGTTCTGGCAGGGCTACAGCGCCGAGGCCCTCGGTCAGCGCAGCGCCGCGGAGTGGTTCTGGCGACGGCTGCAGCAGGTGTCGCCAGCCGGCTACTACGGCTGGCGGGGGGGGGTGCGCCTCGGCCAGCATTCAGGATTGGATCCCCGCAATACCCCCTCGCCGTCCGGGGCGGGCAACCAGGCCCTGGCCTGGCAGCCGCTGGCCAGCGGCGATGCCGAACTGGATGCGCTGTGGCGGGTGGGCCAGTCCCTGGAGGCCTGGGAAACCTGGCGCCATCGCCAGGGCGGCAGGGCGCCGCAGGGGGGAGAGCAACTGCTGCTGGAAGGCCGTTTGCGCACGGGGGTCGGCGACGACTGGACCGGCCTCGGCCAACTGGAACTGGCCAACCTGCGCCTCCCCCAGGCCAGCTGCGCCGTGCAGTGGCAACGGGAGCAGCAGCTGCACCCCCGCCGCTACAGCGACACGTTCGAGCAGGCGGCCAACGACGCGGCGATCGATCCAGCCCTGCTGCTGGGCGTGGCCAAGCAGGAATCCCGCTTCAGTGCGGGCGTGGCCTCACCGGCCGGCGCCGTGGGGCTGTTGCAACTGATGCCGGCCACCGCCAGCGAACTGGCAGGAGAACCCCTGGACGCCGCAGCCCTGCGGGAACCCCGGCGCAACGCCCGGCTCGGAGCCCTCTACCTGCGCCAACTGCTCGACCAGTGGCAGGGCAACAGCTTCCTAGCCATCGCCAGCTACAACGCCGGGCCGGGCGCCGTGCAGAGCTGGCTGGGCAGCGACAAGCCCAACCCGCTAACCGAGCCGGAACTCTGGACGGAGGCCATCCCCTACCCAGAAACCAGGCTGTACACCAAAAAAGTGCTGGGCAACCTCTGGACTTACCGCCGCCTGCAACAACCCGGCTGCTGAAGCGTCATTGGCCGCCACCCGAGCGCAGGTATGGATCCAGGCGGCCCTGCATCAGGTGATCCACGCCGCTGTGCAGCCCATGGCCCAGCCAGATGCCGCACAGCACCACCAGGCTCAAGCACGCCAGCATCACCAGCGGCGGCGGCACGATCCGCAGGCGGGTGAGGTCGAGCCGGGCCAACAGCACCGCAGCGGCCAGCACCAGGATCTCGGTGAACACGCTGAGATGCAGCAGGTAGAGGCCACCGGTGATCACCGCCAGCAGCGTCACCACCAGGGTCAGGGCCTTACTCGCCGACATCAACTGCGACAACTCCCGCAGCAGCAAGTCGGGCATGGTGCAGACCAGCACCACTAGGAAGGCCTGCAGGCACTGCAGCGGCCAAAACATCTGACCCACCAACCCGAACTGGGACGCCGCTTGCGACGAATCCGGCACCACCTGGGTGAGTTCAGCCCAGTGCAGCCCCATGTAGAGGCTCACCAGCAGCAGCACCAACAACATCGGTGCCCTCAGGGGCAACAACAGGAGCTCGAGAACGGCTTTCACGAGTTCAACGGCACAGGCTGATCCAACACCAGGGCAATCGCCTCAAACGGGCACGACGGGATGCATTGTTCGCACACCAGGCAGCGTTGCGCGTCAAAGTGCAACTGCCAAGTGGGTGTGGCGCTGGTCAACGCACCACTGGGGCACACGCTGGTGCACAGGCCGCAGTCCACACAGCGTTCGCGATCGATCTGAATCTCCCCCGGCGCCCGGTTCAGCCCCAGGCCCTGGCTCTCGAGCCACTGCTCGGCGGCGGCGAGATCATCGATGTCGCCGGAGAGCTCCACCACCATGGTGCCGCTCTGGTTGGGGGCGATCTGGGCCCTGAGGATCTTGGCGGCGATGTCGAACTCCACCGCCAGCCGATAGGTGATCGGCTGATGCACCGCCTCGCGGGGGAAATGCAAGGTGATGCGGCGCTTCACGCTCCAGCGTCCTCCGGACATGAGCGTAGCGACTCTGCCAAAACTGGCAGAGTGGGCGGCCATCCCCTGCGGGACCTGGTCTTGAGCTCCGAGCCCCCTGTGACCACTGCTGCCGAGGGCCTCCTGGGCCGGCGTGAGCGGATGCTGCTGGCCGCCCTTGCGGCGGTACTGGCCGTGGTGTTGTTTGCCCTGCGGGGAGGCCTGCAACCAGCGGCACCGCTGGAACAACTGGCCCGCCAATCGCTCGATCTCCCCGTGGCCTTGGCCGATGGCCGGCCCACCCTGGTGGAGTTCTATGCCGACTGGTGTGAAGCCTGTCGGGCCATGGCACCGGCCATGGCCGCCATGGAACGCCAACACCACGATCAGATCGATGTGGTGCTCCTCAACGTGGACAACCCGCGCTGGCAACCGGAAATCGATCGCTACGACGTGAACGGCATCCCCCAGCTGGAACTGTTCGACGCCAACGGCACAGCCATCGGCCGCTCCCTCGGAGCCCGCAGCGCCCCGGAACTGGAAGCCCTCAGCACCGCTCTGATCAGCCAGGCGCCCCTGCCCCAACTGGCCGGGGTCGGCAGCCTGAGCAGCCTCGATCCAGCGGGGGCCCTCGCGGCGGCGGCCAGCATGGCCGGCCCGCGCAGCCACGGCTAGAACCCGCCCAGACCCCGATCCGCCCTGCCCTCCTCTCCTGCCATGAACCGCTTCCGGGTCGAGCTGATCGCCGCCACACCCAACCCCCAGCAGTGCATCTATGCCGCGATGCACCAGGACTACTCCGAGGGATTCGTGGCAGCCGATCGCGCCAACTGGCCCGATGAAGCCAAGGCCGGCGAAGTGTGTGTAAAGCGGCTGCTGGCAGGTGAGCGCGGCCACTACGGGCCCCTGGAGCACGCCCAGATCGTGCTCAACGTGGGCTGGTTCCCCCACTCCGTGATGCAGCAGGCCCGCACCCACCGGGTGGGCGTGAGCTTCGACGTGCAATCCATGCGCTACACGGGCGACCGCATCTGCAGAGCCGCCAACGGCGAGCTGGAGCTCGAGGAGGTGTTCTACCTGCGGCCCGTGGGCAGCTACAGCGACCGCCAGGGCAAGAAATACGCCTACAACGCCGAAGAACGCCAGAAAGACCTGGAGATCTGCCGCCTAGCCGCGGAGCGCTACCGCGACATGCTCGCCGCTGGCTTCGCCGAGGAACATGCCCGCGGCATCTTGCCCTTCGACTACCGCCAGCACTTTGTGGTGAGCTTCAGCCTGCGGGCCTTTCTCCACTTCATGGACCTGCGGGCCAAGCTCGATGCCCAGGAGGAAATCCGGGTGCTCTGCGACCTGATGTGGCCCCACATGGTGACGTGGGCCCCGGAGATCGCCGCCTGGTACGAGAAGAGCCGGCTACATAAAGCGCGGCTAGCGCCCTAGGCAGCCCTAAACCCGGGCCAGGGTCACGCGCTCAGGCTGGTGCTGGTATTTGCCGGCACGATCGTGATAGGTGGTTTCGCAGGGATCACCTTCAAAGAACAGCAGCTGGCAGATGCCCTCGTTCGCATAGATGCGGCAATCAGCGCCCGACGAGTTGCTGAACTCCAGGGTGAGATGGCCCTCCCAACTCGCTTCCGCTGGGGTGGTGTTCACGATGATGCCCAGACGGGCATAGGTGCTCTTACCGAGGCAGATCACAGTGATGTTGGCGGGCACCCGCATCTTCTCCAGCGCCACACCCAGGCCATAGGAGTGGGCCGGAAGGATGAAATAGGCACCATCCTCATCCTCGTGCAGGGGAGCCGGCTCCAGGTTGGCCGGATTGAACCGCTTGGGGTTCATCACGGTGCCCGGCACATGCCGGAAGATCAGGAACTCCTGGGCCGAAAGGCGCAGGTCGTAGCCGTAGGACGAGCAGCCAAAGCTCAGCACCGGCTGGGCACTGTTCTCAGGGTCCAGATGGCGCACCAGCTTCGGCTGGAAGGGCTCCAGCAAGCCCTGAGCAGCCTGCTCGTTAATCCAGCGGTCGTTCTTGAGCATCAGAAACCTCGGCGCAGCTGCGTAACCTGATCGGCCATCGCCATGAAGGATGCGGGCATGGCGGGGCCTGTGAGGATCACATCCACGTGGGAGGGACGCTTCTCCAGGGTCGCCAGCACCTCGACCGCGGGGAGATAACCCAGCTCCACAGCCAGGCCCAGTTCATCCAGCACCAACTGATCGAGCTCGCCGGCCAGCAACTGATCCCGGCTGTAGCTCCAGACCTCAGCCACGGCCTCAGCCGCGGCACCATCGGCACCGGCGGAATCCGCCAGACAGCCCGCCACTGCAGGCCGCAGCCATTGCAGCCGGCCGCAGAGCCAGAGGCTGCGCTCCAACCCTTGATCCACGCCCCCCTTGAGGAACTGGGCGATCAACACACGGCTGCCGAGGCCGGCACTGCGCAGGGCCTGGCTGAACACACCGCTGAAACTGCCACGGAAGGGGGCCGTGTGGATCTGAAGCAGCCCCTCCTGCTGGGCCACCAGCTTGAGGCTGCGGTGGGATGAGGGCACTCCAGGCCGCAAGGTGCCGGCGCTGGGCCTGGGCTGATGCTTGATCAGGCTGGCCGTCATCCCGTGTTCTGAACAGCGCGGTGAAACCTGAATGTAGCGGTGAGGAGCCTCTCGGCAAGCATCAGCCACTACGGGTGGTGGAAACACCCGTACCATCGGCGTAGCTCGCTGCCCAGCCAAGCCATGACCGATGCCACCCCGCGGCGGGACGGCCGTTCGCCCGGAGAGCTGCGACCAACCCGCTTCGCGTGGGACCCGATGGGCTTTGCCCTCAGCTCGGTGACCGTGCACACCGGCCGGACAGCCGTGATCTGCAGTGTGTGCCTGGAGGAGGGCGTTCCGAAGTGGCGCCAGGGTTCCGGCAAAGGCTGGCTCAGCGCCGACTACCGCTTGCTGCCGGCCTCGACCCCCAGCCGGCAGCCCCGGGAGCTGATGAAACTCTCGGGCCGCACCCAGGAGATCCAACGGCTGATCAGCCGCAGCCTGCGGGCCTGCCTCGATCTCGAGGCCCTGGGGGAGCGCACCCTGCAAATCGATTGCGATGTATTGCAGGCCGATGCCGGCACCCGCACGGCCGCAATCAGCGGCGCCTGGGTGGCCCTCGCCCTAGGGCTGCGCCGCCTGGAAGCCCGCGGCGTGCTGAACAGCTCGCCCCTGCGCGAGCAAGTAGCCGCCGTGTCCGTGGGGGTAGTGGATGGCGCCTGCCTGCTAGATCTCGACTACAGCGAGGACAGCCGCGCTGAGGTGGACCTCAACGTGGTGATGGACGGACAGCAAAAACTGCTGGAGATTCAGGGCACGGCCGAAGGCGCACCCTTTTCCCGCCAGCAACTTGGCACCCTGCTGGATCTGGCAGAGGCAGGGTTGCAGCAGCTTCAAAGCGCCCAACGACTAGCCCTGGACGAAGCCCCGAATTAGTGTCATCCGTTACACGGCCGCCCCAAGTCGATCCTTAGGGTCCGGCTCACCTTGCACCGCCGTTATGGTCGGCGCCACACGCGGCTTCACCCGCTACTCCGCCAGTCCAACCACCGGCAACACTGGACTGACTCCAGCGGCTGGCAGTGCGCTGTCCGGCAACACCACGCTGCTGGACGTGATCCGCGGCCTGAACGGCAGCACAACCGAAACGGTTGAACGCGGCAAGACGATCTTCTTTCCGGGCGATCCGGCCGAGAAGGTGTATCTGCTGCGTCGGGGCGCTGTTCGGCTCTCGCGCGTCTACGAATCCGGCGAAGAAATCACCGTGGCCCTGCTGCGAGAGAACAGCCTGTTTGGCGTGCTGTCGCTACTGACCGGCCAGCGCTCCGACCGCTTCTATCACGCGATTGCCTTCACCCGGGTGGAGATGGTGACGGCACCGGCCACCTCGGTGCGCAAAGCCATCGAGCAGGACGCCAGCGTGGGGCTGTTGATGCTGCAGGGCCTCTCCTCCCGCATCCTGCAGACCGAAACGATGATCGAAACCCTCACCCACCGCGACATGAGCTCGCGACTGGTGAGCTTTCTGCTGGTGCTGTGTCGCGATTTCGGCGTCCCCAGCAGCGAAGGGATCACGATCGACCTGCGCCTGTCCCACCAGGCCATTGCCGAGGCCATCGGCTCCACCCGCGTCACGATCACCCGCCTGCTGGGCGACCTGCGCAATGCCGGCTTGGTGCAGATCGACCGCAAAAAGATCACGGTGTTCGATCCCCTAGCCCTGGCCAAGCGCTTCAGCTGAGCAGCTGGCCGATGGGATGGTGCAACCCCAGCCCGCTCGGTTGATACTGACCATTCCTGCCCTGTGTCGTGTCCGGCTGGCTGCTGATCCTGGCGTTGCTGGTGCTCGGGGGGATCCTCTCCACCCTGGGGGATCGGCTGGGCACGCGCGTTGGCAAAGCGCGCCTCAGCCTGTTCAACATGCGGCCGCGCAAGACGGCCGTGCTGATCACGGTGCTCACCGGAAGCCTGATCAGTGCCATGTCGCTCGGCCTGATGCTGCTGGTGAGCGAGCGGTTGCGCACCGGCCTCTTTGAACTCGACCAACTGGAGCGCCGTCTGCGGGATAGCCGCCATTCCCTGGAAACAAGCCGCACCGAACTCAGCCGCAGCCAGGCGGCCCTACTCCAGGCTCGCAGTGGCCGGCTAGAGGCCCGTACCCAGCTGGCCCTGGTGGAGCGCCAAGCCCAGGGGCTGCGCAAGGAACTGCAGCCCCTGGTGCAACAGCGCAAGGTGCTGGAGCAGGAACGCGATCGTCTCAATGGCGATATCGCCGCCAAAGATGCCGACATCCGTCGCAACCGCGATGAGCTGGCCAAGGTGACCCAGAAGATCGCTGCAGGAGCCAAGGAACTCGAGCAACTGGAAACCAACCTGATCGCCCTACGTCGCGGCGACGTGGTGATCACCAGCGGCCAGCCCCTGGCCACGGCCAAGGTGCGCATTGACAACCCCAACCAGGCCCCGGAGGTGATCCAGTCTCTGCTGGTCCAAGCCAATCTGGCGGCCTACCAGCGGGTGCTGCCCGGCGAGAAGGCGAACCGCCAGATCCTGCTGGTGCCGCGCAGCGACATCGCCAAACTCAACACCATCCTGCGCCAGCGAGGCTCCTGGGTGGTGAGCCTGATCTCGGCGGCGAACGTACTCAAGGGTGAGCGCCAAGTGCTGGCCTTCCCGGATGTGCGCCCCAACCGGCAGGTGATCCGCAATGGCGAGCAACTCGCCACCACCGTGCTCGAAGGCGATGAATTGAACGCCGAACAAGTGCGGAGCCGTCTGAATCTGCTGATGGCGGCGGCCTTCACCAAAGCCCAGCGGCAAGGGTCCCTCGCCAACGGTCTTCAATTTGATGCCACCCGTTTCAATCAGCTCGGTGCCGCCCTGAGCGCACGCCCAGCTGGTGAATCCGTGCGTCTGGAAGCCATCTCCCGGCGCAACAGCGATCTGGCCGATCCCGTTGTGGTGGACATCAGGGCCATGCAGACCCCAGCCACGGCGGTGCCCGGACGGAATTGACCACAGCGCGGCCCCATGAAACCGCCAGCCCGGGCCAGGGGCCCTGGGCGGCCCTGGATCCAGGCCGCAGCAAATGCGGCCTGGTGCTCAGCAACCCCGAGGCCACGAGCATCGTGGAGGCCGCTGTGCTGCCCCCAGACAACTGCTGGCAGCGGCTGCAGAGCTGGCAGCAGCGCAGGCCGCTGCAGGCCGTGATCCTGGGGGATGGCACGGGCAGTGGGGCCTGGCAGCAACAGCTAGCTGAACTGGGCGCAGCGGTGATCCTGGTGCCGGAACGGGGCACCACCCTGGAGGCTCGCCAGCGCTACTGGCAACTGGAGCCCCCGAATCTCTGGCAACGGCTGCTTCCCAGGGGCCTGCGCCTGCCGTCGCGCGACTGGGACGACGTGGTGGCGCAGCTCTTGCTGGAGCGGCACCTCAAGCGGGAACTGAGCCGCACACTGGCCTGAGCGCCCTGGTCAGAACTTGGCCCGCACAGTGAAGGCGTAATCGCCACCGGGCTCCAGTTGATAGTCGGCCTTGAGCAGAAAGCGCAGCAATGCGTCCTGAATCAGGGCGCGGCCCAGGGAGGGCTCCACCTGCAACTCGCCGCGATCAAAAAACCAGCAGAAGGTCCACTGGAAGCCGCCGGCCACCACCTCCCCCTCCAACAGCCGCTGGCTGAAGCTCTGGTGCAGCACGCGCAACTGAGCGGTAGTAGCAGGCAAGGGACTCATGCCGGCACATCCGCGAGCTTGGCAGCCGTGGGGGCCACAAAGCCATTGAGGCGATTACCGGCGCGCTCCAACCCAAGCTGCGCGATCAGATCCACTCCCGCCAACGCCTCATCGAGCACCTCATCGAGGATCGGCTGCTCGCTCGGGGAAAAGCGACCAAGCACGTGGGACACGGTGCGCTGCTTGCGCTCCACCGGATTGAGCCCCGGGGCCCCAATACCAATACGCAACCGCGAAAACTCCTGACCGCCCAGATGGGTGATGGTGCTGCGGAGGCCGTTGTGCCCCCCGGCCCCACCAGAGGCGCGCAGCCGCAGCCGCCCGAGGGGCAGATCCATGTCGTCCACCAGGATCAACATCTGGCTGGGCTCCAGGCGGAACCAGTCGAGGGCCGCGCGGATAGAACGCCCGCTCTCATTCATGTAGGTCTGCGGCATCAAGAGGCGCAGGCGGCTCGGCCCATAGCCAACCTCGGCCAGCAGACCGTGGAGCTTGGCCTGCACCTTGAAGGCCACGCCATGGCGGGAGGCCAAGCGCTCCAAGGCCATGAAGCCCACATTGTGCCGAGTCCCTGCGTACTTGTCGCCGGGATTACCCAGGCCAACAAGCAACTGCAGGGATGCGGCAGGCTGCGCTGTCATGGCAGACAAGGGGCTCAGCCCGCCGAGGCGTCATCGCTGGAAGCGGGCTCAAGCGTCTTGACCCGCTGCTCCGAGGCCACATCGGCTTCAACGGTGTCGACAACCTTGCGGAATTCCTGCTCGAACTCCTTGGAGGCGGACTGGAAGCCCTTGAGCGTGCGACCCAGGGTTTTACCCAGCTCAGGCAGCCGCTTGGGACCGAACACCAACAGCCCGATGGCCGCGATGACCGCCATCTCAGGCAGTCCGATCCCAAAGATGTTCATGGGATCAGCCGATGCCGTTCCAATTCACGGTAATGCCGTCGAGCAGCAATGACTTGTTGTAGAGCTGCAGGATCACCAGCAGGAACACCAGGAACAGGGCCATAAACACGCCCATCACAGGTGTGGTGCCCCAGCCAGGAACAACCTTGCCGTATTCAGAGTTGAGGGGACGCAGCAGGTCTCCCAGTCGGGTGCGTTGGGCCATGGAGGCGCGGTCCTCTCTGCCAGGGGATCGGTCTCGTTACTGTAAGGGTGCTGGCGGCCCCAACGGCTGCTGCCGTCGAGAGTTGTGACGGAACTCTCCGGAACGCATCACCGCCACCGGCCCCTTCACCGCCCACCCCCCGCCACCGGAATCGCCATGGAATCCACATCCCCAGCCATGTCCGTGGCCATCACCGTGCTCACGGTGCTGCTGGCCCTCACAGGGTTTGGCATCTACACCGCCTTTGGGCCGCCATCGAAGGGCCTCACGGACCCCTTCGATGACCACGACGACTGACGCTGGGGCGGAAGCAGCAATTAGCGGTTGCATCGCCCTACCCGCACGCTGAGCAGTTGCCAGGGTTGGAGCCAGCCCTTAGACGGCCCATCCAGCAGGCACCAGGGATCCGGCAGCTCGAGCACCTGACGCAACGGACTCAGGTTCTGTACGGTGAGCAACGCCACACCGGCCTCGCCCTCGGGATCGGGCCGCAAGCCCACCAAGTGGAGCGCCGCAGTGCCGAGCCGCAGTGCTGACGGCAACGCCATCGGTGCCGGCTCGACCTGTCGATCGCGTGGCAGCTGAGGCCGGAGCCACACCGGCTCCCGGAAGCGCACCGCCTGCTGGGGCACCGCAGCCTGGCGCCACCCTCCGGGGCAAGGCAGCAGGGCGAGGCGCAGGCGCTGATAGCCGTTGTCGGCGGATGGATCCGGCCAGGTGGGGGCCCGCAGCAGCGAAATCCCCAGCCGATCGGGCTGAGCCGACACCCCCTGGGGCCCAGCCAGCAGCACTGCCAAGCCACCGGCCTGCCCCTGGGAGGCGATCCAGCTGATGGCGGGCACCTCCCAGCGGGCCTGCTCGCGGGGGGTGGAGGCCGCCGCCGGCCGTTCGAGCACGCCACCACTGGTATCGGCGGCGTAGCGGCTGCTGACCTGGGCCAGAGGCAGCTCGAGGCGCAGCAATTCATGCTGCTGCCGCCAGTCGACAGTGAGGCTGAGCTCTAACCACGGGCAGCCAGCCCGCAGCTGCACATCCAGCCGGAGGGCACTCTGGCCGGCCCAGCCGCGCCACACCAGGCGGCTGCAAAGGGGGCCCTGCTCCACCAGCATGGGCCCTGCCAGCCATTCCAGCTCGAGGGGATGGTCGCGATAGTCGCCGGCCAGATCCCAGGCATCCCAGAACTCACCGTGGTCGCGCCAGCGGCGCCACTGCAACGGCCCCGCCAACTGGGGCAAGCCATCAGCGCCCCACAGCTGGCGCACACCCTCCGGCCCCAGCTCGACCGTGATCAGGCCGTTGCTCAGGCTCCACAGCTCCGGGGCCGCAGCCGAAGGTTCCCAGCGCAACTGCACCGGGTGAAGCACCGGCAGCACACGCAGCTCCGGCCCCTCTGGCTCCTCCGGCCGGCGCTGCAAGGCCACGGCCGCCACCCCGGCGGGGCACGCGATCTGCACCCACTGGCCGCCCCCAGGGGCAAGCTGACAGGGCAAGCGTTCCCCGTGCTGGCTCCAGCGCCCCTGGGGCAGCCGCAGGCAGAGCGGCGCCGCGGCCAGCGGCTGCAGCTGCACCAGCCACCAGGGCTGGGCGGCATGGTCCGGGGCCGCATAGGGCGCCAACCAGCGCTGCAGAGCCCCATCGCGGTGCTGCCGGGCCGTGCGACGGGCCGCGCACCACTGGGGTTCGGCCTGCTCAAACACCTCGGGAATCGAGGTGCCGGGAAGAATGTCGTGAAACTGCTGGAACAGCAGGGGCCGCCAATCCACGCCGGGGGCCTCGCCGCCCTCCAGAACCAGCAGGGCGGCGGCGAGCTCCGCCTCCCGCAACAACCGCTCCAAGCTGCGGTTATGGCGTTTCTGGTCGGGCCGGCTGGTGGCACAGCCGCGGTGCAACTCCAGATAGAGCTCATCGCGCCACACCGGCAAGCCGGCCTGCTGCGGCTCGAGGCGGCCGAGGTAGTCCCGCAGGGTGCCGTACTGCTGGGGGCAGGCCAGCGGTTGCTGCTGCCAAAGCTCCAGCTGCTCCAGCATCTCCGCCGTGGGGCCGCCGCCATGGTCCCCCACCCCTGGCAGCCACAGGGCCTCGGCCACGCCACTGCCCCGCTCCCACTGCAGCCGGTAGGCCTCCATTGCCAGCGGGTCGCCATCGGTGCCGATCGGCGCATGCATCAGGGCCAACACCTCGGCGCCGCAGCGGCTGCGCCAGCGGAACAGGCGATGGGGGAAGGGATTGGTGGCATTCCAGGCCAACTTGTGGGTGCAGAACCAGCGCACCCCGGTGGCCTGGGCCACGGCAGGCAGGCCCGCCGCAAAGCCGAAGCTGTCAGGCAGCCAGCACAGCTCGTGGCGCCACTCCGGAAAGCGCTCGCGGCTGTAGCGCTGACCCTCCAGAAACTGGCGCAGCAAGGAGGCCGTGCTGATCAGGACGCAGTCGGTTTCCACCCAGGGGCCGTTGATGGGCTCCCAGCGACCGGCCTGCATGGCCCGGCGAATGGCGGCAAACTGGGCCGGCTGGTGCTGCTCGATCCAGGCGTAGAGAGCTGGGGTGGAGTGGGCGAAGTGCAGCTGGGGATAGCGCTCCAGCAGCGCCAGGGCCGAGCCGAAGGTGCGGATCGCCGCCTGCCAGGTGTCGGCCACTGGCCACAACCAGGCCATATCGAGGTGGGCGTGGCCCAGCACCTGGAATCCCCCCTGCGGACGCGCCGCAGCGGCCTCGGCCAGCAGGGGAGCGAGGCGCTCGGGAGCCGCAGGGTCCAGGGGATCGAGCGGTTCCAGGGCTGCGGCGAGCGCCTGCGGCTGCCGCAGGGCCTGCAACGTGAGCACCGTGGCCTGGAGCACCGCCGTGGGATCGGCGTGGTCGCAGGGCTCCAGGTCCACCTGGCTGGTGATCAAGGCCCCGTCGTCGTGGAGCGGAGACCGCAACATCAGCTCCAACGCGAGGGGCTGTCCTTGCCACCAGGTTTCGGGCAACAGCCAGCGACAGGCGGTATCGAACAGGTCGCCCTGATGCACCTGAACGCCATTCACCCGCAGCACCACGGCATCAGCCCACCAGCGCAGCACCAGCCGCGCCTGGCGATCCCCCTGCTGCTGTTTGTGCCACTCGACTGGACACTCCAGACGGCACCGCAGCAGATGCCAACGCCCCCCACGGGGCCACACCACCAGACCGCGGGCCACCCAATCGGGACGGTGCAGCTGCCCCCAGGGGTCGTCGAGGGCAGGCCGTGGGGGGCCATCAAGGGGGGCGACCTGCCAGAGGGGGCGCAGATCCAGCCGCGTTCGTGCCTGAAACGTTTCAATCCAGGGGCGAACTACGGCCTCAGGGGCCTCCGGCATCGGTCAACGCGATCGCGACCCATAGGATGATGCGGCTGCCGCAGGGTCGTTCAGGGCCCACCTGGCGCCTGTCACTCCCTGTCACCCGCCGGACAGACCATGCTCGCTCTCAAGATCTCGGTTTACTCAGTCGTTTTCTTCTTCATCGGGATCTTCGTGTTCGGATTCCTGGCCAGTGATCCCAGCCGGACCCCCAGCCGCAAAGACCTCGAGGAGTGATCCCACTCCAGGCCAATCCAGAGGCCTGATGAACCGGCCCTCTCTCCTCAATGCAGGCGGGCATGCGTGGCAGGATCAGCTCCGCTTGCCTCGCCTCGGTGCCTTCCCCTCAGCGTTTCAGCCGTGTGATCGCGGCGTTGGGGTCGGTAGCAGTGTCGATGCAGCCGGGTTTTGCTCTGGCAGGGCCAGAGCTGCCTATCCCGGCATCGCCGAACTCCATTGACCAGCCGCCGAAGCCGAGGCTGATCCCGGCTTCCCCCGCGCAGCAACCACCTCTGGATATCGAGCTCAGGGCAGATACCCAGGGATTCGACCAACAACTCAACCGTTTTGTGGCCAGCGGTCGCGTGATGGCTTTTGTGGCTGGAGGCCGCTTGCTGGCCGACCGTTTGGAGTATGAGTTCACAACCCGCACGATCTACGCCAGCGGCAGTGTGCGGTTCCAGCGGGGTGAACAGTATTTGCAGGCCAGCAAACTGCGCTACAGCCTGATCGCCAGCACCGGGGAATTGGAGGATGTGTATGGCGTTCTTGATCTCGATACCACTGCCAGTGATCTGGATCTGGCTCAACCGCCCTCGGCGGCCCTTGCACCGCTCAGTTACTGGAACGCACCAAGCCCGCTGGCATCCAGCCAACCCCAATTCAGCACCGAGCCTCCAGCCCTCCTGATCCAAGCCAATGGCAAGGCCCAGGGCCAAGCGATCTCCAGCTGGGCTACCAGTACGGAACGCACCCAGACCGCGCTCGAACAACAGCCCCTCGATCCACCCACCCAGGGCGCTGAACCGTTTAAGGCCCTGAGCTCCGCGACGCTGCCCATTCCATCCGGTGTGGCACCGATCGAACCCAGCAACGCGGACTGGCGGATGCCTCCCGTGGCCCTCTCCCCCGCCGCCCAGACGATGGCATGCCCGCCACCGCTCCCGGCTATCCCCGATTGGCATCCCTATCCGTGGGCCGCAACCCTCTGGGGCGGTCAGATGGTGGATTCCAACTTCGGCGACACCTTCGTGTTCAACGGACGCCTGCGCCCGGAATATCTGCTGGGCGTGGGCCTCAACAAGCGGCTGATCGAGGCCGGACCACTGGCCCTGGAATTCGACTCCAACCTGATGGGCCACCACGCCTACACCCAGGCGGGTGGTGAATTCAACCAGGCCGTTCCTTTCGCCGACACCCCCGCACAGACCTTTGCTGAAATCACAGCCGGACTTGGCCTACGCCTGTGGGTACAACCCTGGCTCAGCCTCGGCTTTGTGGAAGGGGTGAGCCTGAACACATCGGTGAGCAACTACGAGAAGACCTACCGCGAAAACTACACAGCCTTCCTGAATTACTTGGGCTTTGAGGTGGAGGCGCTGGTGTCGCCGGAATGGTCGGTGGTGGGACGCATCCATCACCGCTCCGGGGCCTATGGCACCTACAGCGGCGTGAGTGAAGGCAGCAACGCTTACCTGATGGGCGTTCGCTACAGATTCGGGGAGGCGCCAGCCCAACGACTCACCGCCAGCATGCCTCCCCCCAGTGGCTGTTCCGATCCGGATCGCACCCGCCGTCAACCGGTGCGCCCCCTAGCCGAGCAGCTCAACAGCGTGGCCTTCGGAGCATTGGATTCAACCACCCCAGAAGAACCGAGCACAGCAGCCAAGCCCACCACAACCTTGACGCCAAGGCAGCAAGAACAGGAGCGCCAACAGGCCATTGATGCCGCCGTGGATCAAAGGGTCAGCAATCTCACCTACGTGCGCAGCCTGAAGCTGGAGCGCCGCCTCGGGGTCACCACCACCTACGCACAACCCAGCGAGGCCGAAACCTTCGGCCAGGCCCAACCACGGCAGATCCGCAGCCTCAATGCAGCAGGCCCCCAGAAATTGGTGGATGGAACGGTGAGTCGCTGGCGCTTCCAAGCCGCCAAACTCACCCTCACCCCCGATGGCTGGAGTGGTGATCGGGTGGCATTCACCAACGACCCCTACACCCCTGCCCAGTCGTGGCTGGATGCCGAAGGTGTGTTGGCCAAACAGCTGCCCGGCGGCGCCACCCAGATCCGCAGCCAGCGCAGCCGGCTGATTCTTGAGAACAGATTGCCCCTGCCGATGCGGCGCAACCTATTACTGGAAAAGGACAAGGAGGTCGACAATCCCTGGGTTACGGCTGTTGATGGCGAAGACCGCGATGGTTTCTACGTGGGCCGCAAGCTCCAACCCATCAAGCTGGGGCAGCGCGGGGCCAAGCTCACGCTTCAACCCCAGTTCATGGTGCAGCGGGCCCTCAGCGGCACAACGGACAGCTATCCCCTACCCGGCCAATCCGCCGGTGATCCCGGCAGCAGCCAGCCCACCCGCATTGGCGATCTGTTTGGCCTGGAAAGCAAGCTAAAGGGCACGGTTCTGGGCTTCAGCAGCGATGCCACCGTGAGCATCTCCAGCTTTGACCCCAGCAATCTCACCAATGCGATCCGCAGCTGGGGCGATTTCGCCAAACCGATCAGCCTGCCGGGTATCGGCACGGTCACGAGCCGCCTATTCGGGGCCTATCGCTACCGAACCTGGAATGGATCCCTGGGGGAACAGGATGTGTATTCCGCGCTTGGCGCTTCACTCGAGCAGGTCGGCGCGCTTCCAAACTGGGGATCAATCAGCCACAACTACTTCTGGCGCGCAGGCTTCGGCAGTTTTCAGGGCAATGAGTTCAATACCACCAACATCGCCGACTTCTGGCGAGCCAGCTTCTTTGGGTCGGTGAACAGCTCCGTAGCCCTCTGGACCGGCAAGCCGGCCCCTGTGAACGCCGAGGCCGCCACACGCAACACCCCAACCCCGATCGTGCCAGGGCTCAGCATCAACACCAACACATCGCTCAACGTGGCTTACTACGGCGATGGCACCAACCAGAACCTGCTGAGCATCTCCGGCGGTCCATCCCTGACCCTGGGCCATTTCACCAAGAACTTCCTCGACTACACCGTCTTCACCGTTACCGGTGGGGGCACCCTGCGCCAGGGGCAGAGCCCCTTCAGCTTTGATCGAGCTGTGGACCTCGCCACCCTTGGCCTTGGCTGGACCCAACAACTCGTAGGTCCGCTGGTGTTCAGTGGGGGCTTGGGGCTGAATGTGGATCCCTCATCCATTTATTTCGGCGACGTAACCGGGGCCTCGGTGGAGCTGCGTTGGCAGCGCCGCGGTTATGAATTCGCTGTTTATTACAGTCCCTACGAACAGATCGGGGGCGTTCGTGTGAAGTTGAACGATTTCAACTTCTCAGGAACGGGCGTGCCCTTCGTGCCCTATCACCCGAGCAACGAGTACGCCAAGCGCCGCTCCCTCTTTTAACGACGAGGTGCCAGAGGTGGCAGAGGCGGGATGCGCTCCTCAGGCCCACCGATCACCAGATCACTGCCGGTGATATCGGCGCCGATCAACACCACCCCCTCGGTGCGCACACCTGGCGTGAGGGCGTGAATCACGATGGCGTCACGCAGATCAGCCTGGCGCAGATCGGCATCGGCCAGATCAGCATTGGTGAGCAGCACACCCTGCAACAAGGCGCCCTGCAACTGGGCACCGCTCAGATCAGCGCCCTCGAGATTGCTGCCACGTAAATCGGCAGCGCGCAAATCGGCTCCCCGCAGATCCATGCCAATCAGCGACAGGCCGCTCAGATCACGGCCGCGGAGGTCGCAGCCAGCACAGGCCGCCCAAGGCGGACGATCAGCGGCAGCTGTTGCATAGGGAACCACTGGCAAAGCCTGAGCCTGCGCCAGAGCCGGCGCGGCAGCCGGCGCCAGGACCAGCAGACCCGCCAACACAGGGAGCAACGATGCAGCCATGGCCATGACGGCGCCAAGAACCCTGCTTTCTTGATAGACAGCTGAGCGACTGGCCGCCACAAGCCGCCAGGACAAGGCGCCGATTCAGCCCGGGAAGCCGCTCAAATAGGGCAAGCGCACAGCGGTGGCCTCCAGGGCCGTGCCATTGGCCAGCAGCTGACCCGTGGCGTCCCATTGGCCGCTGGCCAGTGTCTGGCGAGGCCCGGGGGCGAGTTCGAGCTGCCAGCGGCAACCTGAACCCTCGAGGCTGGCTGCCGCCACATCCAGGCTGAATACGGCGCTGGGATGAGCCGCAGCGGCCTCTTGGATGGCGAGCATTAGGTCGTGGCTCGCGGTGAAGCAGGGGATCCCCAGCGCCAGACAGTTGCCGTAGAAGATCTCCGCAAAGCTCTCGCCCACCACAGCTCGGATCCCCCAGCGCATCAGGGCCTGGGGAGCATGCTCACGGCTGGAACCGCAGCCGAAGTTGCGGTTCACCAGCAGGATCGAAGCCCCTTGGTGTTCGGGCCGATCGAAGGGATGGGGCCCGGCCGGATCGCCTGCAAGCTCAGCCCGATCATCCGCGAAGGCCGCAGGCCCCAAGGCCTCAAAGGTGACGCACTTCAGAAAGCGGGCCGGAATGATCCGATCGGTGTCGATGTCGTCGCCGCGCACCACCACGGTGGTGCCGCACACCGAGACGATCGGTCCGACAGGGAAGGAAGCGGTTGGAGCAGTCATGGGGATGGCGACGCGAGCAGACGGAAGCAAACCTGTGAGGGCAATCAGAGCGGAGCGGACGACGCCAACAGCTCACGCACATCGCTCACCTTGCCGTTGATGGCCGCAGCGGCCACCATGGCCGGGCTCATCAACAATGTGCGCCCGCTGGCCGAGCCCTGGCGGCCCTTGAAGTTGCGGTTGCTGGAGCTAGCACTGATCTGGCGGCCTTCCAGCCGGTCCGGGTTCATAGCCAGACACATGGAGCAACCTGGCTCCCGCCACTCGAAGCCCGCGGTGGTGAACAGCTTGTCGAGGCCTTCAGCTTCCGCCGCCGCCGCCACCTGCTCACTGCCCGGCACCACGAAGGCCTTGATGCCGGGAGCCACGTGACGGCCCTTGGCCACCGCCGCCGCGGCCTGCAAGTCGGAGAGGCGGCCGTTGGTGCAGCTGCCGATGAAGCACACGTCCACGGGCGTGCCGGCAATCGGGCTGCCGGGCTGCAGATCCATGTAGCGGTAGGCCTCCTCCGCCAGAGGCCGCTCATCGGGTTCGGTCTGCTCCAGGGTGGGCACGGTTTCATCCACGCCGATGCCCTGGCCCGGGGTGATGCCCCAGGTGATCGTGGGGGCGATACTGGCGGCATCGAACCGCACCGTGTCGTCGAACACGGCATCGGGGCCGCTGGCCAGGCTGCTCCACCAGGCAACAGCACGGTCCCAGGCCTCACCACTGGGGGCAAAGGGACGCCCCTTCAGGTAGGCAAAGGTGATGGCGTCGGGGTTCACGTACCCGCAGCGGGCACCGCCCTCGATCGCCATGTTGCAGAGGGTCATGCGCTCCTCCATGGAGAGCGCCTCGATGGCCGGGCCAGCGAATTCATAGGCATAGCCCACCCCGCCCTTGACCCCCAGGCTGCGGATGATGTGAAGCACCAGATCCTTGGCGTACACACCCGGCTGGAGAGCACCATCCACCCAGATGCGGCGCACCTTGAGCTTGCCCATCGAGAGGGTCTGGCTGGCCAGCACGTCGCGCACCTGGCTGGTGCCAATGCCGAAGGCGATGGCCCCAAAGGCGCCGTGGGTCGAGGTGTGGGAATCGCCGCAGGCCACGGTCATGCCGGGCTGGGTGAGACCCAGCTCGGGGGCGATCACGTGCACGATGCCCTGGCGACCGCTGCCGAGGCCATGCAGGGTGATGCCGTACTCAGCGCAGTTGCGCTCGAGGGTCACGAGCATCTCTTCAGCCAGGGGGTCGGCGAAGGGCCGCGCCTGGGAGGTGGTGGGCACGATGTGATCCACCGTGGCCACGGTGCGCTCGGGATGGCGCACGCTCAGGCCTAGGTCCCGCAGGCCGGCGAAAGCCTGGGGACTGGTGACCTCATGGATCAGGTGCAGGCCGATGAACAGCTGGGTGGAACCACCGGGCAGTTCAGCAACCTGATGCAGGGTCCAGACCTTGTCGTAGAGGGTGCCGGCGCTCACGAATGGCCCATGCGACTGAGGAGCCAGCCTAAAGCTGCACCCAGGGATCCATTCGCCTCAGATCCGGCTCCAGCGCACCGAAAAACCCTCTCTATGACTGAAAGGTCGAGGGGAGCACGCTCCGCGACACACCCCCGTGCGCGCAAGCGATGCGAATTGCCCAGGTTTCCCCGCTCTGCGAAAGCATCCCGCCCCGCCGCTATGGCGGAACGGAACGGGTGGTGCACTACCTCACCGAAGAACTGGTGCAGCGCGGCCATGCGGTGATGCTGTTCGCCAGCGGCGATTCCCGCACCAGCGCCGAGCTATTCCCCTGCGTGCCCGAAGCCCTACGGCTGGCGGGCTACGACGGCGACCCCAACGTGCCGGAGCTGATCCAGCTGGATCAGGTGATGGATCAGCTGGATCGCTTCGATGTGCTCCACTTCCACACCGGCGCGAGCCACTATCCCGTGGCGCGGCGCCTGCCCGTGCCCCATCTCAACACCCTGCACGGCCCCCTGACGGCCCCCGACCGGGCCCAGCTGTATCGGCGCTTCCCCCACCTGCCACTGGTGTCGATCTCCGAAGCGCAGCGCCAGCCCCTGCCTGAGGCCCACTGGCTGGGCACCGTGCACCACGGCCTACCCCTGGACCTCTACCAACCCGTGCAGAACCCCCGTGACTATCTGGCCTTCGTGGGGCGCATCTCCCCGGAAAAACGCCTCGACCGGGCCATCACCATCGCCGGCCAACTGGGACTGCCCCTCAAGGTGGCCGCCAAGATCGACAGCAGCGATCAGACGTATTACCGCGACGAGATCGCGGGCCTGATCGAGGCCAATCCGCTGGTGGAGTTCATCGGCGAAGTGGACGACGCCGGGAAGCAGGAGTTGCTGGGCCATGCCCTAGCCCTGCTGTTTCCGATCGACTGGCCCGAGCCCTTCGGACTGGTGATGATCGAGGCAAATGCCTGTGGCACGCCCGTGATCGCCTGGCGCAACGGCTCGACGCCGGAGGTGATCCATCCCGGCGTCAACGGTGTGCTGGTCGACTCAATCACCGAGGCCGTCAATGCGGTGCGGCAGCTCGACCGACTGGATCGGCAGGCGGTACGCCACGACTTCGAGCAGCGCTTCAGCGTGACCCGCCAGGCGGAGCAGTACGAGCAGCTGTATCGCCGCCTGATCGAGGCCCATGGAAGCCACGGCAGCCACCAGCCCCTGCACCGCCCCTGTTCACCCCGCGATCCCCAACTTCATGCCGCATGACGTGCTCCCCCCGTTCGTGCTGAAGAACGGGGAAACCTTTGCGATGCTCGATGCCCACGGCGAGATCCACCCCGACACCCACGCGGACTCGGGTGTGTTCCACCGCGGTACGCGCCATGTGAGCCGGCTGGAATGGCAACTGTGGGGCCGGCCTGGGGCGGTGCTGAGTTCCACCGAGCGGGGGGAACTGGGCCTGCAGGTGAGCCACCTCAGCAACGACGACGGCACGGTGCACCTGGAACGGAGCACGGTGCTCACACCGACGGCCTGCCTGCAACAACTCACCTTCACCAGCTACGCCCAGACCTCGTTGCAGGTGCCGATCACGCTGCACTTCGACGCCGACTTTCGGGACATCTTCGAAGTGCGGGGCTACCAACGGCCGGAGCGCGGGCGCACGGTGCACAGCTGCACGGCGGAGGGACTGGAAGCGGTGTACCGCGGACTCGACAACACCGAGCGCTGCACCCTCGTGCGGCTGAGCGGCCCGGTGCAGGAGCTCGATGAGACCTGCCTGGAGCTGAGCCTGCAACTCGAACCACGGCGACCAAGGCGGCTGTGCCTGGTGCTCGACTTCCACCCCGATGGCAGCCGTCAACCGCCGACGCCGGAGGCGGCCTTTGATGCAGCCCTGGAGGCGGCGGTGGAGCGCTTCCGCGAAGCCAACCGGCTGGCCGCCAGCGTGAGCAGCGACAATCCCGCCTTCAATGCCTGGATCGCGCGTTCCACCTCGGATGTCCACCTGCTGGCCAGCCAGCTCGACCACGGCCTCTACCCCTACGCCGGCGTTCCCTGGTTCAGTTGTCCGTTTGGTCGCGATGGCCTGATCACGGCCCGGCAGCTCCTGCTGTTCGAACCCAGGCTGGCCCGTGGCGTCCTGGGCTTCCTGGCGGAGCACCAGGCACGCCACGGCGACCCGGCGAGCGATGCCGAACCCGGCAAGGTGCTGCACGAGGCCCGGCTGGGGGAGATGGCCGCCCTGGGCGAGGTGCCCTTTGCCCAGTACTACGGCAGCGTTGATGCCACTCCCCTGTTTCTGATCCTGGCAGGCGACTACCTGATGCGCAGCGGCGATCAGGCCTTCATCCACGACCTGCAGGACCCCCTGGATGCGGCGATGGCCTGGATTCGCAACGCCGAGCAGCACGCCCCCGATGGCTTCCTGCGCTACCAGTGCGCCGCCCAGGGGGGCCTACGCAACCAGGGATGGAAGGATTCCGACGATGCCGTGCACCATGCCGACGGTCACCTTGCGGAGGGATCGATCGCCCTCTGCGAGGTGCAGGCCTACAGCTATGGGGCCCGCCAAGCGATGGCCCACATCCAACGGCATTTCGGCTACGACGCCGAGGCCGAGCGGCTGCTGGAAGAGGCCAGCCTGCTGCGGCGACGCTTCCACGACGCCTTCTGGTGCGAGCGGATCGGCACCTATGCCCTAGCCCTCGACGGCCAGGGCGAGGCCTGCGAGGTGCGCGCCTCCAATGCAGGCCACTGCCTCTGGACCGGCCTGGCCAGCAAGACCGCAGCCAGCGCGATCGCCCGCCAACTGCTGGCCCCCAGCAGCTTCAACGGCTGGGGAATTCGCACCCTGGATGAAGGGGAAGCCCGCTACAACCCGATGAGTTACCACAACGGTTCGGTGTGGCCCCACGACAACGCGCTGATCGCACTGGGGCTCAGCCGCTATGGCCACACGCCGGAGGCGATGCAGATCCTGATGGGCCTGTTCGACACCGCCCAGGCCATGCCCCTGCATCGCCTGCCGGAACTGTTCTGCGGCTTCCCGCGCCAGCCCGACGAGGGGCCGACCCACTACCCGGTGGCCTGCAGCCCCCAGGCCTGGGCCAGTGGCAGCCTGTTCGGGCTGCTGGAGGCGATCACCGGCATGGGGATCGGCCACAACGCCGAGAGCGGGCGCGTGGAGGTGCTGTTCCGCAACCCAGTCCTACCGGAGCGGATCAACCTGCTGGAGATCCATGGGCTGCGGCTGGGCGAAGAGGAGATCGACCTGCAACTACACCGCGGCGAGGTGGACACCGGGGTGCTGGTGAAACGCCGCAGCAGCGGCGTGGATGTTGTGATTCACAAATAGACGTTGTGATTCACAAGTAGATGGTGTGCGTCACACGCAGCCCCTGGACTTCAGCCCTCGGGGGGCGCCGCGGCCAGGCGCAGGCGGTGCAGCGCTTCACCGGCCGTGAGTTGCTGAATCCAGGCCCGGCCGCGGCTGGCGCCGAAGCGCACCCCCTCGCTGGTGCAGCCATCCGGGCCGGCAATGGCGAGGTGCACGAGCCCAACCGGCTTCTCAGCACTACCGCCTCCGGGGCCGGCAATGCCGGTCACGGCAATGGCCCAGGTGGCACCAGTGGCACGGCGGGCGCCCTCGGCCATGGCGCAGGCCACCGGATCGCTCACGGCCCCATGGCTCTCCAGCATTGCCGCCGGCACCCCGAGCAACGCCTGCTTCACCGCATTGGCGTAGGCGATCACCCCACCCAGGAACACGTCCGAGGCGCCGGGGACCGCCGCCAGGGCAGCGCCGATCCCACCACCAGTGCAGCTCTCAGCCACCGCCAGGGTCTCGCCGCGGTGGCGCAACAGCTCGAGCACCACCGAAGCCAGGCTGTCGTCGTTAACGCCGAAGCAAGCGGCTCCTGAGCGAACACGGATCTCCGCCTCCACCGGCTCGAGCAACACTTCAGCTGCAGCCTCGGTGGCGGCCCGCGCCGTGATCCGCAGCTTCACCTCACCGGCACCGGCATAGGGCGCCACGGTGGGGTTCTCCAGGGCCAGCAGATCGGCCATCTGCTCAGCCAGGGCCGATTCCGACACGCCCCAGAAGCGCAGCATGCGGCTGGCGAACACCCCCTCAGACACACCGGTCTGGCGTAACCAGGGGGCAGCGGTAGCGGCCCACATGGCCCGCATCTCGCTGGGCACCCCCGGGAAGGTGAGCACGGTGAAGCCCGGCACAGGGGTCCAGATCATCCCGGGAGCGGTGCCGGTGGGATTGGGCAACACCTGGGCCCCTTGGGGCAGGAAGGCCTGCTTGCGATTGCTGGGGGAGCACACCCGGCCGCGGGCACCAAGGCGGGCCTGGATGTCACGCCAGATCTCGGGGTGCTCCACCAGCGGTGTGTCGAAGGCTGCGGCGATGGCTTCCGTGGTGAGATCGTCGGGGGTGGGGCCCAGGCCTCCGGTGGTGATCGGCACCCGGCAACGGCCCGACGCTTCACGCACCGCCGCTATCAGCCGCTCGCGGTTGTCACCCACCACCGCCTGGCGGTGATGGGCAATGCCTAGGGCAGCCAGCTGCTCAGCCAACCAGCGGGCATTGCCGTTGGTGATGTTGCCGAGCAACAGCTCGGTGCCGATGCACAGGAGTTCAGCCACCATCGCCGGGCAGCTCCAGGGCCTGCTCACGGGTGAGGCTTCGGCGGCAGGCAATCACCACCCAGATCAGCACCGCCGTGGCGAGGGCCAGCCACAGGAAACGCAGCTCAGCATTGGCCAACACCAGCGCCAGGGCCGCTAGCCACTGGGTAAAGGCATAGATGAGAACCACGGTGCGGCGATGGCTGAAGCCTGCCCGCAGCAGGCGATGGTGCAGGTGGCGGCGGTCGGGATAGAAGGGCGAATGGCCCTCGCTCACCCGGCCCATGATCACCGCCGACATGTCGGCCAAGGGCAGCGACAGAATCAGCAGTGGCAGCAACAGACTCACGCTGGTGAGGCCCTTGGCGGGCCCCACGATGCTGATGGCCGCCAGGGCGAAGCCCAGGAAATAGGAGCCGCCATCGCCCATGAAGATGCGGGCGGGGTTGAAGTTATGGCGCAGAAAGCCGAGGCAACTGCCCGCCAAGGCGGCAGCCAGCAGCCCGGGCGCCGGCTGGTTGAGGCTGTAGCTCACCGACAACAAGCCAACCGCCGCAATGCCACTGACGCCGGCGGCCAGACCATCGAGGCCATCCAGCCAGTTGATGGCATTGGTGATGCCCACCAGCCAGATCACCGTGGCCAGCAAACTCAGCCCATCGGGCAGGGGCAGGGCGCCGGGCTGGCCACCGAACAGGGCGAAGGGCAGATCGATGGCGCCGATCCGCACACCCTGACTCCACACCGCCATCGCCACTCCCACCTGGCCGGCCAGCCGTGGGAGCGGCGGTAGCGCGAACAGATCGTCGGCCAGGCCGATCACGAAGAAGCAGAGAGCTCCGGCCAGGGTGGTCCAGATCAGCTGGTCTTTTTCAGGCGCCAGGCCGGCAAAGCCCCCCAGCCACCAGATCACCAGAAGCGCCAGCCCAAAGCCCGCCACGATGCCCACCCCACCCAGCCGCACCATCGGCGTGGTGTGCTGCTTTCGGGCATCGGGCTGGTCAATGAGCCCCCAGCGCAGTCCGGCCCGGCGCACCAGCGGCACGATCAAGGCGGTGAGCAGCGCAGCGGCAGCAAAGACCAGCACCGCAGCGAGGTCTGGCCTGCTGGAGATCGTCACAAGCGCTGCATGGATCGGGAAGAATGCCGGAGCTGGCCCGGTGGGCGAAAGCTTAAGCAGGGCCAGCCATTCGAGCGGTTACGCAGGCTGCAGCTGACGCTCAGTGGAATACAGGGGGAAGCGGGCGCACAGGGCAGCCACCCGCTCGCGGCAGCGCTGTTCGATGCCAGCGTCCTCCGGGTTCAGCAGGCGATCGGCGATCACATCGGCCACCTCGCGGAAGGCGGCCTCGTCGAAACCACGGGTGGTGCAGGCGGCAGTGCCGAGGCGCAGACCACTGGTCACGAAGGGCGACTGGGGATCGAAGGGCACCGTGTTCTTGTTGGCGGTGATGTGCACATCACTCACCAGCAAGTCGGCCACCTTGCCGGTCATGCCGATGCCGCGCAGATCCAGCAGCACGATGTGGTTGTCGGTGCCACCGCTCACCACAGCGATACCGCGCTCCTGGATGCGCTCGGCGAGGGCCTGGGCGTTAGCCACCACCTGCTGGCTGTAGGCCTGGAAGCTGGGCTGCAGGGCCTCACCGAAGGCCACGGCCTTGGCAGCGATCACGTGCTCGAGCGGGCCGCCCTGGCTGCCGGGGAACACGGCCTTATCGAACTGCTTGCCGAACTCGGCATCGCGGCAGAGGATCAGGCCACCGCGGGGGCCCCGCAGGGTCTTGTGGGTGGTGGTGGTCACCACGTCGCAATGGGGCACCGGACTGGGGTGCACGCCCGCCGCCACCAGACCGGCGATGTGGGCCATATCCGCCAGCAGGTAGGCACCCACCTCATCGGCAATGGCGCGGAAGGCCTGGAAATCAATGGTGCGGGGATAGGCGGAATAGCCGCACACGATCAGCTTGGGCTTGTGCTCCAGGGCCAGCTGGCGGATGGTGTCGAAGTTGAGCTGCTGGGTGTCGGGGTCCACGCCGTAGTGCACGGCCTTGAACCACTTGCCGCTCACGTTCACCGGCGAGCCATGGGTGAGGTGGCCGCCGTGGCTGAGGTCCATGCCCAGGATCGTGTCGCCGGGCTGCAGCAGGGCCAGGAACACCGCGAAGTTGGCCTGGGCGCCGCTGTGGGGCTGCACGTTGGCCCAGGCGGCACCAAACAACTGCTTGGCCCGCTCAATCGCCAGTTCCTCGATGGCGTCCACGTGCTCACAGCCGCCGTAGTAGCGCTTGGCCGGCAGACCCTCGGCGTATTTGTTGGTGAGCACCGAGCCCTGGGCCTCCATCACGGCCCGGGAGGCGAAGTTCTCGGAGGCGATCAGCTCCAGGTGCGTTTCCTGGCGATCGAGTTCCTTGTTGATCAGGGCCGCAATGGCGGGATCACCGCTGGCCAGGGAGGTGTTGATCGCCGCACCGCTGGAAGCCGCCATGAAACCCGCGCAAGATGAATCGATCGTAAGAAACCGACAACAGCCACGACTTGGCCTGCAAACACAAAAAAACCGCCCCGGAGGACGGTTTTGGTTTCAAGCGCGCCTGGAGAGATTCGAACTCCCGACCCTCTGATCCGTAGTCAGATGCTCTAATCCGCTGAGCTACAAGCGCCTGTGCCTGCCCTGACATTGTGCCCACATCGGGGGCCCGGCCGTCAACTGGGCCCCACAGGCCCCGGCTGAAGCAGGGCCGCCACAATCAAGACAACCCCCGCCGCGCCCTGCGGCTTCTCCCCTCATGCCGATCCGCTGGTACGGGCCCGCCAACCCCGACGACCCCACCTACCGCCACTTCGAGCGCATCGTGAATGTGGTGCTGCACGGGGGCATCTTCGCCGCCGTCAACAGCGGCCTCTGGTTCGTCCAGGGCATCCGCCATCCCTGGGGTCATCTGGCCTGGCTCACAGAGATCTGGGCGGTGCTGCTGCTGGCCCAACTGGTGAGCGTTGTGGTGCAGCGGCCCAAGGTCAATGCCGAATCCACATCGGCCGGGCCATCGTGAACGGGAGCCTCTGAAGCCGCCGCCATGGCCCTCTCCCCAGACGAGATCCGCAGCCTGCAGCTGGAACTGGCAGACCGCCTCTACATCCAGATCGGCGGCTGGCATCTGTATCTGGGCGACGCCGGCCTGGCCGCAACCCTGGCGATCGAATGCGCCGCTCGGCTGGATCAAGGGCCTGGGGTGTGCGCCCGCCAGGCCCTGGAGGCCGTGCAGGTGCCCATCGGCGGCGGCAGCAGCAAGCTGCCCCTGGCCCGGCTGGTGCCCCCCGGCCAGTTACAGGATCTCGAAGATCTGCTGGCCAGCCGTTGCTGAGCCTTGTCGGGCCACGGCAGGGCGGATAGGGTTGCGCCTCCCGCCGCGGCCCTGTGCTGGTCATCGAGGTCACCAACGCCCGCGAGGTGGTGCGCCAGCGCATTGGCCGCCTCGGCAGCCGACTGATCGGCAAGGTGGTGGATGCTGAAGCCCAGGTGGAAAAGGCGCTGATCCAGGAACTGGAGAATGCCTTCCGCGACTTCGGCATCGAGGCGCGCATCTTCTCGGTGGATGGCCCGGCCATGGTGGGCCGCAGCCATCTGGAGATCCCGGTGCAGGTGCGCGAGGAACGGATCGTGGAGCTCTGAGCCCGGGCAGAGGGCCGAGCGCCAAGCTCAGCTGAGCCCTGGCAATCTTTGGCGCAACTGACGACTGAGCTCACGGGCCTCGGGCACGCCCGCCCAGCTGGCCAGTAGCCCATACACCAACAGACCCACCCCACTACAGAAAGCGCACTGGATCAGCAGGCCCCAGATGTGGGAGGGCCAGCCAATGCCCTCAGACAGCCCCCAGGCCGCCAAGCCGGCCAGCACCGCTGCACCCAGCAACAGCAAGGTGTCGCGGCCCCACACCCGCAGCGGCAGGCCACCCAGGCGTTGCTGCAGAGCCAGAAGCAGCCCCAGGCAGGTGATCACATTCACCGCCACCGTGGCGAGCACCAGGCCGGGCGCTCCGAAATTGAGGGCCGGCACCTGCAGCCCCCAGGGGGTGGGGCCGCCCACCAGCAGCCAGTCGAAAATCACATTCAGGCCAATGCCGGCCATGGAGAAGCGAAAGGGCGTGGTGCCATCGCCCAGGGCGTAGAACACCCGCACCAGCACATCACGGCCGAGATAGGCGGGCATCCCCACGCCGTAGGCCATCAGCAGCCCCCCCACCAGGGCCGCAGCACTGGCGTTGAAGGCCCCGCGCTCGTACACCAGCGCCACGATCGGGCCGGCCAGGCCCACCATCAGCGCCCCCAGCGGCAGCATCGAGGCGCTGGAAAGCATCAGGCCCTGGCGGATCCGACCCACCAGCTCCGGCCGATCGGCCGGTGCCGTGAGCCTGGCGAACACCGGCAGCAAGGGCACCAGCAGGGCATTGGAGAGCAAGCCGAGGGGGGTCTGCACCAGCAGGTTGGCGTAGCCCAGGCCAGCGGCCGCTCCCACAATTCCGGAAGCAAAGAACAGATCCGTGAACACGTTGATCTGCAGCATCCCCGAGGAGAGGGTGGCCGGCCCCATCACCTGCAGCACCTCCTGCACGCCAGGGTGCTTCCAATCCCACACCAGCTGGAATTTGTGCAACCCCTGCTTGGCCAGGGCCGGCAGCTGAATCAACCACTGGAACACCGCCCCCAGCAGGGTGGTACCAGCCAGCACAGCTCCGCCCACCGCCGCGTATTGGGGTAAGGCGATCGCCGAGCCCAGATGGGCCCAGAGAATGCCCAGGCCGGCGATCACGGCCACGCTGGACAGCAGCGGGCTCACCGAGGGCAGCCAGAATTCATCGGCCGCATTCAGGGCGCCAAAGCCCAGCCCGATCAGGCCAGCGAACAGGGCCATGGGCGCCATCCAGCGCAGTTCGAGCACGGCAATGGCGTGGCGCTCGGCATCGAGGCCCGGACCCACCAGATCGATCAGCGGATCGGCCGCCAGGAACAACAGCAGGGTCACGCCGATCAGCACAGCCCCCACCAGAGTGTTAATCGCGGCGAGCACGTGGGCCCCTTCCTCGCGGGGGCGGCGGGCCAACACGCTCACCATGGCGCTGTGGAAGGGTCCATTGATCCCCCCCAACAGAATCAGCAGAAAGCCAGGCAGCACATAGGCGTAGTTGTAGGCGTCGTAAGCGATGCCCACGCCGAAGGCGGCGGCGATCACCTGCTGGCGCACCAGGCCCGCCACCTTGCTGAGGGCCGTGGCCACCGCCACGATCAGGGCGATGCGGCGCAGGGAGCGACCCGCGCCAACCCCAGGGGCCTCAGAGTGGCTGATATCGCTGGGCTGGCTGGCTTCGCTGGTTTGGCTCAGCCGGTAGGGCCGTAGCCAGGCACTGAGGCGATTCTTGCCTGTATTCGGGCGGTTGTTCTGGGCCACCATGGCCCGAGCACCCCGCCTCCAGCCCCGCCATGCCGGCCACAGCCACGCCCACGGGCCCCTTGGTACTGCCCCTGGAGGCCCTGCAGGAAGGGGTGCTGCTCAAGCGCTACAAGCGCTTTCTGGCCGACGTGGAGCTGGACACCGGCGAGGTGGTGACAGCCCACTGCGCCAACACCGGCCCGATGACCGGCGTACTGCAGCCAGGCGGCCGGGTGCGCCTGCGCCATGCCCCATCGCCCACCCGCAAGCTGGCCTGGACCTGGGAGCAGGCCCAGGTACCCGGGGCCGATGGGACGCCGATCTGGGTGGGGATCAACACCGCCCTGCCGAACCGGCTGGTGCGCGCCACGATCGAAGCCGGCTGCCTGGAGCCCTGGCTGGGGCCGATCGGGGCCATCAAGGCGGAGGTGACGTACGGGGCCAACCGCCGCAGCCGGATCGACCTGCTGCTCACCCCCGCCGAGGGCGCCGGCGATCCGCGGCCCATCTATGTGGAAGTGAAGAACACCACCTGGACCAACGGCGAGCTGGCCCTGTTCCCCGACACCGTGACGGAGCGGGGGCAAAAGCACCTGGAAGAGCTGATGGGGGTGCTGCCAGAGGCCCGCGCCGTGCTGTTGCCCTGCCTGAGCCGAGCCGACGTGACCCGCTTTGCCCCTGGCGACAGCGCCGACCCCCGCTACGGCGACCTGTTCCGGCAGGCACTCGCCGCCGGGGTGGAGGTGATCCCCTGCCGCTACGGCTTCAGCGACACCGGGGTGGAGTGGCTGGGGGTGGTGGAGGTGCAGCCCCACAGCTGATCGCCGCCAGGCCCTGGGCCACGGCCCATAGAGTTGTGCCCACCCGTGCCCGGCCGACGTGGATACCCGCGCGTTCAAGCGATCCCTGCACCACTCGGATCGCTACAACCGCCGCGGCTTCGGCCGGGCTGAAGAAGTGGCCGGCAGCCTGGAGCAGGCCTACCAGAGCGACCTGATCGCCAGCCTGCGCGAGAACGGCTACGGACTCGAGCACGGGCGTCTGAAGGTGAAACTGGCCGAGGCCTTTGGCTTTTGCTGGGGCGTGGAGCGGGCCGTGGCGATGGCCTACGAAACACGCCGCCACTACCCCACGGAGCGGATCTGGATCACCAACGAGATCATTCACAACCCCTCGGTGAACGATCACCTGCGTGAGATGAACGTGCTGTTCATCTCCGTGGAAGACGGCGTGAAGGACTTCTCCGAGGTGGCCAGCGGCGATGTGGTGATCCTGCCGGCCTTCGGCGCCACGGTGCAGGAGATGCAGCTGCTCAACGAGCGCGGCTGCCACATCGTGGACACCACCTGCCCCTGGGTCTCCAAGGTGTGGAACACCGTGGAGAAGCACAAGAAACACGCCTTCACCTCGATCATTCACGGCAAGGTGAAGCACGAGGAAACCCTGGCCACCAGCTCGTTTGCCGGCACCTATCTGGTGGTGCTGGATCTGGCCGAAGCCCAGCTGGTGTGCGACTACATCCTCAAGCGAGGTGAAGGCGGCGCGGAGCAGCGCGAGGCCTTCATGCAGCGCTTCGCCAAGGCCTCCTCCCCAGGCTTCGATCCCGACCGCGACCTCATGCGGGTGGGGGTGGCCAACCAAACCACCATGCTCAAGAGCGAAACCGAGGAAATCGGCCGCCTGTTCGAGCGCACCATGCTGCAGCGCTTCGGCCCTACCGAGCTGAACGACCACTTCCTTGCCTTCAACACCATCTGCGACGCCACCCAGGAGCGCCAGGACGCGATGTTTGCCCTGGTGGATGAACCCCTGGATCTGATGGTGGTGATCGGGGGATACAACTCCTCGAACACCACCCACCTGCAGGAGATCGCCGTGAGCCGCGGCATCCGCTCCTTCCACATCGACACCCCGGATCGCATCGGTCCGGGCAACCGCATCGAGCACAAACCCCTGGGCGGCGACCTGGAGGTCGTGGAACCATTTCTGCCTGAGGGGTCCTTGCGGGTCGGCATCACCTCCGGAGCCTCCACCCCCGACCGGGTGGTGGAAGACGTGATCAGCCGGCTGATTGACCTCAGCGATAGCTGAGGATCGCGGGCTGTCACATCGGCTGCGAAGGGCGCCACAGTGCCGCTTTACATTCATTGATCAGATCCGCCCACTGGGCGACGGGGAGTTGCGAGACCATTGATCTCATCGCTGACCAGTTCCGCTGCTTCCTCCCCCGAAGGGCCTGAGGTACTGGTGACTCCCTTGCGTCAGAGCGATAACAACCGGGTGCGCTGCTACAGCAGTCAGTTCGCCGACGTGATGGAGATGCGGGCACCGGCCGACACCGTGGCGGCCTATCTCGACCGACACGAGGGTTGGTTCCGGCGTTGCGCCTCGCCGATGCAGGTGCAGCCACTGGACCGCAACGGCTACGTGCTCACCCTGGGCACCTTCGGCAATTTCGGCTTTGAGGTGGAGCCCACCATCGGCCTTGAGCTGCTGCCCCAGAGCGAGGGGGTGTACCGCATCTGCACCGTATCCGCGGAGCGGTTTCAGCCGGGCCTGCAGGAGCTCTACGACGTGGAGTTCAATGCGGCGCTCCAGCTCCACGACCAACCCGAGAACCCTGCCATCACCGATGTGCGTTGGGAGCTGGATCTGAGCGTGTGGGTGAAGCTGCCGGCCGTGATCGGTCTGCTACCGGAAGGACTGGTGCAGAGCAGCGGTGATCACCTGCTGCGCCAGATCGTGCGCCAGATCTCCCGCAAACTCACCTGGAAAGTCCAGGAGGACTTCCATGCCACCCACGGCCTGGACTGCCCTCCCCGCAAGCGTTCTCAGTTCTAAGCCGGGCGGTTCTCCCAGATCTTGTTGAGGATCTGAAGGCCACTCACGGCCTGCCAGAAGAAGAGGGTAACCACCCCCATGTTCATGCCCACGTGAATCTTGCGGGCGATCAGATTCCCCTGCTGCATCAGCGGGGAGAGGGCCGCAGCAAGCACAAGCATCGAGCTCATGGCAATGCCCACCAGCAGGTGGGGACCCACAAACAACTTGCCGTTGTTGAGGTAGGTGACGGCCATGCCCCCAAAGGTGCCCAGCACCATCAACGCCAACACCGCGCTGCCATAGAGGTAATGGCGCTTGGCGAACTGCCCCTTGATCAGGGTCTTGCGGGTTTCGGCATCGGCGGTGCGGGTTTTCTTGGCCTTGATGCCCAGAAACATCGCGTAGCCGCTCAAGGCCAGCAGGGCCCACATCGTGAGCGGATGGAGGAAGTTGAGGTTGTAGGCGAGGGCTTCCGGCATGGGGAACAGGCCGCGTTGTTCGAGATGGGAGCGAAGCTACAGCGCGCCCTCCCCCGGCTGCTGCTCAGTGAAGGAAGTGACGCCGTCCGGTGGTCACCATGGCCAGGCCCAGGGCATCACAGGCAGCGATGGAGTCGGCATCGCGCACGCTGCCACCGGGCTGGATCACGGCGCTGATGCCGTGGTTAGCGGCGAGGCGCACGGTGTCGTCGAAGGGGAAAAAGCCATCGCTGGCGAGCACGGCACCGCGGGCCTTGGCACCGGCGGCCTCAATAGCGAGTTTGGCTGAACCCACCCGGTTCATCTGCCCCGCACCGATGCCGAGGCTCTGGCCGTCCTTGGCCACGGTGATGGCATTGGAGCGCACATGGCGCACCAGGCGCCAGGCAAAGCGCAGATCTTCGAGCTCCTGGACCGTGGGCTGGCGCTGGCTCACCACCTGCCAACTGCTCTCCTCCACGGGCTGATCGTCGAACTCCTGCACCAGAACTCCCCCGAGCACGGTGCGCAGCTGCTGGCGCGTGGCCCGGATAAGGGCGTCAGGCCCCAGCTCCAGCAGACGCAGATTCGCCTTGGCCGCCAGCAGGGATCGGGCCTCGGCCTCAAAGCTGGGGGCGACCACGCACTCCAGGAACAGGCTGGTGAGGTGGCCAGCGGTGGCGGCATCCACCGGGCCATTGATGGCCACGATGCCCCCGAAGGCCGAGAGCCGATCGGCATCCAGGGCCCGCACCAGAGCATCGGCACTGGTTGTGCCTGTGGCCACCCCACAGGGGTTGGTGTGCTTCACAACCACGGCTGCCGGCCTGAAGGCATTGCTGCCGGCACCCGCGCCGGCGTAGCCGAACTCCCGCACGGTGGCGAGGGCCGCCTCGAGATCGATCAGGTTGTTGTAGCTGAGTTCCTTGCCCTGCAACTGGCTGCCACCGCCCAGTCCGGCCCCAGGCTGGGAATACCAAGTGGAGCTCTGGTGGGGATTCTCGCCGTAGCGCAGGGTTTGCTTCGCCGGCAGATCCAGCAGCAGATTGGGGCCCGCCGCCGCCTCTGGAGCCAGCTGGCCCGCCAGCCAGGAGCTGATGGCCGTGTCGTAGTCGGCGGTGTGGCTGAAGGCCTCCAGGGCCAACTGGCGGCGCAGCTCCTGGGTGATGGCGCCGGCCTTGAGGGCCTCCAGGAAGGCGACGTACTGGCTGGGGCTGGTGAGCACCGCCACATCGGCATGGTTCTTGGCGGCGGCCCGCACCATGGCCGGGCCACCGATGTCGATGTTCTCGATCGCCTGGTCCCAGGTGACATCCTGAGCGGCGATGGTCTCGCGGAAGGGATAGAGATTCACCACCACAACATCGATGGGGGCAATGGCCTGGGCCTCCAGATCGGCCTGGTGGGAGACCTCGCAGCGCTTGGCGAGAATGCCGCCGTAGATGCGCGGATGCAGTGTTTTCACCCGCCCACCCAGAATCTCGGGCGCCCCGGTGTGCTCCGCAACCTTCTTCACGGGCAGGCCGGCCGCGGCCAGGGCCGAGGCGGTGCCGCCGCTGGAAATCAGCTGATAGCCGGCGGCCAGCAGTCCCTCGGCCAATGGCACCAGACCCTCTTTGTTGGACACACTCAGGAGGGCCGTAGGCGCCATGGCGATCGCAAAAGGCTGAAGATCCAACCTACGCAGCAGCACTCCCGTTCCTGATCCGCCCATGAGCAGCCCCGCCAGCCCCAGCCCCGACCAGCTGCAACTGGGTCCAGAGCAGGCGGACCAGCGCCTGGTGCTGCTGCACGGCTGGGGTGCCGATGCCGACGACCTGCTCGACCTGGGCGAACTCTTAGTGGGCCCAGGCGTGAGCGTGGTGGCCCTACGGGCTCCGGAGCCCCACCCCTATGGCGTGGGCCGCCAGTGGTATGGCCTGCAGCCGATCGACTGGAGCCAGCTGCCAACAGCCCGGGAGCTGCTGCGGCAGCGCTTGACGGAGCTGGACCAGAGCGTGCCTTTGTCCCGCACGGTGCTGTTGGGCTTCTCCCAGGGGGGGGCCATGGCGCTGGATGTGGGCAGCAGCCTGCCCCTGGCGGGGATCGTGGCCTGCAGTGGCTACCCCCACGAGGGCTGGCAACCCGCAGGGAACCTGCCACCGGTGCTGCTCAGCCACGGGCAGCAGGATCCCGTGGTGCCCTTCGCCGCCAGCGAGGAGGTGCTGCGCCGCCTGCAGGCCTCAGGCGCTGCAGCCCAGCTGCTGGAATTCGATGGAGGGCACACCATTGATGCAAGCGTGCTGCCTGGGATTACTGGCTTCGTGCGGCAGCAGCTGAAACACCCGGCCTGCTGAGCAGGCCGGGTGTGCCCAACCCCCTGGGGGTTGGAGCTTCAGACGAAGGCGTATTCGTACTCTTCCATCTCTTCCCAGTCGTCGGCGGCCATCGACTCCAGGCCGGCGAACAGGGTGTCCTCACCGATGCGATCCACGATCGCGCGAAGGGAGGGGAACAGGAAGTGGTTCTCCTCGGCGTACTGGGCACTGAACAGCCCCTTTTCACCCCAGAAGAAGCGATCGGTGGTGTGCTCGTTGCGGCGCACATTCAGCAGTGCCGGCGGCACGATCGCGCCCTCGGCAATGAAACGACGGGCCGCCGTGACGGGCTTGTGCTCGCCGGTTTCCAGGTTGTGGGTCACCACGTGGGCGAGAACCCGCTGGCCCGCCAGACGGCGGCGGCTGATGCGCTTGCGCTTCTTGGACATGGAGCTGTGACCCAGATGGGGGATTGGGGGACGGTGGTGGAAACCGACGGACACGCTGGCTAGCTGGCGAAAGCCAGGCGGGCAGCAGATTGGTCTGAGGGTTGATTGGTCTGGCAGCCCCCAGGCCTGGGGGAACCAGGACCTGGGCTTGGCAACGCCCAAACGTCTGTCAACCGGGAGAAAGCCACCAGCAAGCCGCCTGCGAGCAGGCGAACCCGTGGCAGCACAACCGTCCGCGACGTGAAGGACACCGAGAAGGCAAAGGACGCAACTTCCTCTGCTGTAGCCTCGACCGCAGAAGAACTGCAAGCAAGACGTTCGAGTCGACGCCGCGCGGCCCGCTCCCGGACTGCGAGGTATTGGTCGATACCAGCATCTTAAGACTTTTTCCCAGATTTTGAACAAGGGCGGCGACATTTTTTGTTGGACAGCCCCCATGCGGCCCTGAGCCACCTCTGAGCCACCGCCCAGATGCAAGTCTCCAAGCGGTTTCTGGCCCTGCTCGAACAGCAGCTTGCCCAATTCGCAGATCGTCCCGACCTCCGGGCCCTGGTGGTGTATTTGGCCCTGCCAGGGGCCAACGGCAAGCCCTCTCTGGTACCGATCGGGCAATGGCCCACCAACCTCGCCCTGCCCAGTGGGGACGAAGACCCGGCCCTGACTCCCCTGGGGGAAGCCAGGCGCTGGCTCGCCCTGCGGGATGGCCAGTTGCTGCTGGGGGCGCTGCGGGTGGATGCCGATCGCTGGCCCTGGCCTGAACCACTCACGCTGCGGCTGGAGGCCACCGCCCTCTGCCTCACCGAGGCCCTGCGGCTGGACCACGAGCAGCAGCGGCTGGGCCAGGAGCTGGCTCGCCGCGACGACCAGCTCAAGCTGCTGGTGCACCAACTGCGCAATCCCCTCGCGGCCCTGCGCACCTTTGGGCAGTTGCTGCGGCGGCGCCTGGATGGCGATCCTGGCAATCGCGACCTAGTGGATCATCTGCTCGCCGAACAGGGACAGATCAACCGCTATGTGGAAGCCATTGACCAACTCGCAGACACCCCCCTGCTGCTGGCAACGGACGCCAGCAATCCACCGCTGCTGCTGCCTCCATCCCTGGGGGAGGCCAGTGGCCAATCCCTCACCAGCAGCTTGATGCCGCTGTTGCAGCGGGCCGTCGCCACCGCGGCCCTGCAGGGTCGCCCCTGGCAAGCACCGGACAACATCCCGGCCTGGCAGGGGGATGGCGGCGCCGTGACCGAAATCGTGGCCAACCTGCTCGAGAACGCCTTCCGCTACAGCGCCGCTGGCGGTGCCGTGGGCCTGCACTGCCAGAGCGGTTCACCGATCAGCATCTGCGTGTGGGATGAGGGCCCGGAGATCCCGGCCGCAGAACGGGATCACATCTTTGAAAAAGGTGTGCGCGGCAGCACGGGACAACACCGGGACGGCAGTGGCCTTGGCCTGGCCCTGGCGCTGGACCTAGCCCAGCGCCTCGGCGGTGACCTGCGCCTGATCTGCCCGCCACGGGCCGTGGATGCAGCTCTGCCGAGCCAGGGCAATGCCTTTCGGCTCACCCTGCCCAGCCAGCCCTAACGCGGCGCTAGCCAACCCAAAGGCGCACCAACGCCAGCAGCAGCAGGGTCCAGCTGGTGGTCCATTCCACGCAGGCGCCATAGGTGTCGCCGCTGTGGCCGCCAAGACGCTGGCCCAGCCGGTAGGGCACCAGCAGTGCTGGGATACCTCCCAACCAGCCAAGCCAGCACCACGGGCCCCTGCCCAGCCCCAGGGCCAGCCCGGCCAGCAGCCCCAGTAGCAGCAGGGCCGGCGCCAACTCCGCCGCGAGGCCCTGCCAGTGGCGGCGATGGAACCCGGCGGTGCCAGGGGTCTTGCCCTGATCGCGCAGGTAGGGGAAGGACTGAATGGCAATCAGAGGCGCAATGCGCCCCCACACCGCCGCCCACACCAGCGCCCAGGGGGCCGCTACCGCCAGGGCCGCCAGGGCCGCACAGCGCAGCAGCAGCACCTGCACCAGGGCCTGCACCCCACTGGCGCCAACCCGGCTGTCGTCCATGGCTTCAAGGCAGCGCTCCTGGCCCGCCGCCAGGCCATCGGCCGTGTCCATCACCCCATCGAGGTGCAGACCGCCGCTGATCCAGATCCCGAAGGCCAACACCAACGCCACCTGGGCCAACAGCCCCAGGCGCCCCTCCCCCAGGCGCCACAGCAGCGCCTCCAGCCCACCGATCACGGCCCCAACCCAAGGGGCAAAACGGGCGATGCGTTCAAAACGGGGCTGCAGCCCCGGCGGCAGCGGCAACACGCTGTAAAACACCCAGGCGCCGGCCAGATCGGCAAGCCAGGCCGGCTGGGCGTGCACACGCGAGGGGGCCATGGGCACGGACAACGGGAACCAAAACGCCTGGTGGAATCCTGCCGCGGCCGGCACCTAGGTTCCAACCATCACCCGGCGCGGCCGCCTCGATGCCGTTTCAGTTCGAGATCACGGCCCAGTGCAGCCGCACCCGGGCCCGCTGCGGCTGCTTCCACACCCCCCATGGCGTGGTCACAACGCCCAGGTTCATGCCGGTGGGCACCCTGGCCACGGTGAAGGGCGTCACGGCGGATCAACTGCGCGCCACCGGCGCCCAGATGGTGCTCTCCAACACCTATCACCTGCATCTGCAGCCGGGCGAGCAGATCGTGGCGGATGCCGGTGGATTGCACCGCTTCATGGGCTGGAGCGGCCCGATGCTCACCGATTCCGGCGGCTTCCAGGTGTTCAGCCTGGGCGATATCAACACGATCAACGACCACGGCGTGGTGTTCCGCTCGCCGCGGGACGGCGCCCGGATCGAGCTCACCCCCGAGCGCTCGATGGCGATCCAGATGGCCCTGGGAGCCGATGTGGCCATGGCCTTCGACCAGTGCCCCCCCTACCCCGCCAGCGAGGCGGACGTAGCCGCCGCCTGCCGCCGCACCCACAGCTGGCTGGAGGGCTGCATGGCCAGCCACACCAAGGCCGACCAGGCCCTATTCGGCATCGTGCAGGGCGGCTGCTTCCCCCACCTGCGCCAGGAATCGGCCCGGGTGGTGGCCTCCATGGGCCTGCCGGGCATTGCCGTGGGGGGCGTGAGCGTGGGCGAGCCCGCCGAGGAGATGCACCGCATCGTGCGGGAGGTGGGGCCGCTGCTGCCGGAGGCCGTGCCTCATTACCTGATGGGGGTGGGCACCCTGCGAGAAATGGCCATCGCCGTGGCCAACGGCTTCGACTTATTTGACTGCGTGATCCCCACCCGCCTGGGGCGCCACGGCGCGGCCCTGGTGGGCGGCGAGCGCTGGAACCTCAAGAACGCCCGCTTCCGCCACGACCACACCCCCATGGATGCGAGCTGCCCCTGCCCGGCCTGCAGCCAGCACACCCGCGCCTACCTGCACCACCTGATCAAAACCGAGGAGATGCTCGGGAAGATCCTGCTGAGCCTGCACAACATCACCCAGCTGGTGCGCTTCACCACAGCCATGGGGCAGGCCATTGCGGAGGGCTGTTTTGCAGAGGATTTCGCTCCCTGGGAACCGGAGTCTCCAGCCGCTCACACGTGGTAGCGTCCGCCTCTAGATCAGTGAATTCCGGGATGGCCGCCTACGCCCTGCAGACTCTGGCCCAGCTCCCCGAGGCCTACCAGGCCTTCGGCCCCCTGGTGGACATCCTGCCGATTATCCCCCTGTTCTTCCTGCTGCTGGCCTTCGTGTGGCAGGCCTCGGTGGGCTTCCGCTGAGCTCCCAGCTCCCGCTGATTCCAGCGAAACGGTTCCGAGAGCGGCGTGGCCTTGGCAGCGCCGCTTTTTGATGGGCACCTGATGGCCGCTACCAGGCCCAGCCTTCAGCCGCGCCGGAGCACCTCCCAGGCAAACGCCGGCAGTGCCAGCATCCGCCGCCAGCGGCTCGGCTCCTGCAGCAAGCGGTAGAGCCACTCGATCTGCAGGCGCCCCATCCACTGCGGTGCCCTCTGCTTCAGGCCCGACCACACATCAAAACTGCCGCCCACACCCATCCACAGGCCCGGCTGGCCCTGATGCAGGCGCTGGATCCAGGTTTCCTGTCGAGGCACACCGAGGGCCACCAGCACCAGATCCGGACGCGCTCCCCGCAGTTCAGCCTCCAGGCCAGGCCACAACTCCGGCGCCTGGTAGCCATGGATGGTGAGCACCAGGTTCAGGCCGGGGATTTCGGAACTGAGCCGCTGCCGCAGGGTCTGCATCACCTCGGGACTGGAGCCCACCAAGGCCACCTTCCAGCCATGACAGGCGGCGTACTCCAGCAAGGCGCGGGCCAATTCGATGCCGGGGCTGCGGCGCACCTTGTAGCCCTGGCGCCCCAGCGCCCACACCACGCCGGCACCATCGGGGATCACCAGATCGGCCTGGGCAATGGCGGCGCCCAGCTCCGGGTTGGCCCGGGCCGCCATGGTCATCTCGGCGTTGAGGGTCACGATCTGGCCGCCACCCCGCTGTTTGAGCTCCAGGGCAGCCGCGAACACGTTGGCGCTCACGGCCACTTGCACCCCCAGCACCTGGGTGAGGCGCCAGGAGGGGGGCTGCTCTGCACCCGTAAAGCCAGTGCTGGTGGCGTCAGTCGCCATTAATGCCATTCGCCGGATGGGCCGCGCGAGAGAATCTATGGCCGGCGCCCGGCATCTCAGCGCAATGACCCTCACCAGCGCATCCATGCCCTCCCTCGTGGCGCCCCTGGAGCTGAGTCCGGCTGAAGCCTGGGACCGGCTGCAGGCTCTCGACACCCAGATTGAGCGGGTGGTGCTGCAGCGCCAGCATCCGACTACCGGTCTGCTCCCCGCCAGCACCGCCCACACGGTGCATGGCAACTACGGGGATGCCTGGGTGCGCGACTGCGTCTACTCCGTGCAGTGCGTGTGGGGCCTGGCCCTGGCCCACCGGCGCCTGAGCGGTGCCACCACCCGCGTGTTCGAACTGGAGCAGCGGGTACTGCAGCTGATGCGCGGGCTGCTCAACGCCATGCTGCGCCAGGCGCCGAAGCTGGAGCGCTTCAAGCACAGCCTGCAGCCGCTGGATGCGCTGCACGCCAAGTACGACACCAACAGCGGCAACCCCGTGGTGCCCGACGACGGCTGGGGCCACCTGCAGCTCGACGCCACGGCCCTGTTCCTGCTGCAACTGGCGCAACTCACCCGCTCAGGGCTGGTGGTGATCCAGACGAGCCACGAGCGGGATTTCATCCAGAACCTGGTGTATTACGTGGCCCGGGCCTACCGGGTGGCCGATTACGGCATCTGGGAGCGGGGCGACAAGGGCAACCACGGCATGCCGGAGCGCAACGCCAGCTCCATCGGCCTGGTGAAGGCCGCCCTGGAAGCCCTGGAGGGCCTGGATCTCTACGGCCCCCACGGCAACGGGGGCTGCAGCCTGCACATCCCCCACGATGCGATAGTGCGCCTGCGCCGCGCCCTCACCGGCCTGCTGCCGCGGGAATCCGCCAGCAAGGAAGTGGATGCGGCCTGCCTGTCGGTAATCGGCTACCCGGCCTGGGCCGTGGAGGACCCCCAGCTGGTGGAGCGCACCCGCCACAAGATCCGCACGGAGCTGGGCGGGGCCTACGGCTACAAGCGCTTCCGCCGCGATGGCCACCAGACCGTGGTGGAAGACCACACCCGTCTGCATTACGAGCGGGAGGAACTGGCCCAGTTCGAGCACCTCGAATGCGAGTGGCCCCTATTTCTGGCCTATGAGCTGGTGACGGCCTGCTGCGAAGAGCGCTGGGGCGAGGCCTGGAGCTGGCGCGAGCGACTCAGCAAGCTGGCCGTGGATGTGGATGGCGAAGCGCTGCTGCCGGAGCTGTATCTGGTGCCCAAGCAGTCGATCGCGGCGGAACGGCAACGGCCCGGTAGCCAACAGCGGGTCGCCAACGACAACGTTCCCCTGCTCTGGACCCAGAGCCTCACCTGGCTGGGGGATCTGCTGCTGCAGGGGCTGCTGCAACCGGACGACCTCGATCCCAGCGGTCGTCGCCTGGAGGCGAGTCTGGGCGCCGATCAGGTATTGGTGGCCCTGGTGCCGGCCAGCGATGCCATTGCCGCGGCCCTGGAAGCCGCGGGCTTGCCCGCCAGCCGTGCCAGCGAGGGCAGCCTGCGGATCGCCAGCTCCCGGGAGCTGGGGGAACGCATGGGCGCCGTGGGGGCCACCCCGCGCCTGGGGCCCGGCGGCATCCCGCCGATGCGAATGGAAACCATGGTGACAGCCCGGCTCTACCGCCAGGGCGGCCAGACCCTGGCCTTTCTGCCGGCGGTGCTGGAGGAGGGCACCTTCTACCTCTCCGACGACCCGGAACAGCTGGTGGACGCGGTGGCCAGCGAGATCAGCCAGCTGATGCGCCACTGGCGCGGGGCCGGTGCCCCCCTGCTGTTGATCCCCGTGGAGGAGGCACCCTTCCAGCGCAGCCCAGACACCTTCCTACGGCTCGGCGACCAGTTGCGCAGCGGCCTGCTGGGGGGCGTGCCCGTGCAACTGGGCACCCTCTCTGAGCTGCAGGACCAGGCCAACTGGGCTGACCTGCCGGACCACGCCCAGCCGAGCGGTGCCAGCGCCACCACCGCCAAACCCCTGCTGCGGGCGAGCATCCGCCACGAGCCACTCACCGCCGAGGAGGAACAGGAGCTCGAAGACACCCCCAACACCACCCTGGCCGAGCGGCTCTGGCAGAGCACGTCGCTGCCGGAGCAGGCGGAAGTGCTGGAGCAGCTGGTGCGGCGCCTGGGCCTGGGGGCTCGGCTTCAGGGGCCCAAGGGCAGGGGCGAAGCCAGCCTGGAGGCCCTGCTGGAGGAGATCTACCGCCGCGCCCTGGCCGATGGCGATTGGAACGTGGTGCGGCGCTGCGCCGGCTCCATGGGGCTGGTGCACCCGCAGCTGGAGGATGCCCTCACCGACCTGCTGGTGCGCCAGAAGCAGGTGGTGGTGGGCCGCAACTACACCAACGACTCCCTGATCACCCAGCCCCAGGGCAGCCTCACGATCGCGGCGATGATCCAGCGCTTCAGCGGTGAAGACGGCCGGGAGTGGGTGCTACAGCAGGAGCTGCTCCTAGCCCTGGATGGACTGGCGCGCCAGTCGCCGGCGCTGCTGAGCGGCACCCTCACCCTGCAACTGGGCCAGCTGCTGCTGCTGCTCACCAGCGAACTGGCCAGCGAGAGGGATCTGCCGCCCGACGACGCCTTCGAGGCCCTCTGCGACGAGCCCCCCCACACCATCCGCCGCCGCCTGCGCCAGGTGATGGCCGATGTGGAGCACGCCAAGGCAGCGCTGCAGCGCAAGGAACAACTGCACGTGAGCGGCCGGGTGCGCTGGGAGGCCCCCGATCCCCTCGAGGAGCTACCCCGGGGCGGCGGCTGGCTGCAGCACCGCCAGCGGCTTGGCGCCCTGCAGCAGGTACCCCGCAACTTCTATCCCGGCATCTGGGACCTGCTGCACCACTGCCAGGGCCTGGTGATCGGCGACAAGCTGGAACGCCGCAACCGCCTGGAGAGCGGCCCGCTGGTAAGCGAAAAGACTCCCGGCGAGCGCAACTTCGCCAACCTGGTAGAGCACCTGCTCAGCAAGATCGAGGCGCCGGAATACCGCCAGCTCTGCACCGAAACCCTGATCACGCTGATGGCGTTCGTGGGCACCAATCCCCAGGTGCAGTTCAACGACTACCTCGCCCTCGACGTAGTGATCGGCCACGCCGTGCGGGTGGGCTGGCAACAGGAGCACCCGGAGCAGCCCAAGGAGCTCTATGGGGTCCACAAGGCCGATGCCTGGGAGCGCTTCTATGGCTGCTCACCAGCCCAGTGCCGCCGCTGGCAGCTGCAGGCCTTGCGGGAACTGGCGGAGGCGGGCTAGATCGGCTCCGCCAGGGTCATGCAGAGGCTGGGCTGTTCCACCGTGTGCTCCACGCACTGCTCGATCAGATCCGCCAGCAACAGAGCCCGGGAGGCCTGCGGGCCATCGACCGCGGGCTTCTCCTCACCGCGCACGCACTGGAGGAAGTGCTCCAGCTCGGCCACCAAGGGATCCACCGGGGAGGTGCTCACTTCCTCGATGAAGCCATCGTTGCGGTAGAGCAGATCGCCGTGGTCGGCGCTGACGGACTGGTTGGTCCGCCGGTGAATCTGCAGGCTGCGGTTGAGGAAATCGGTTTCCACCAAAGCACTGCGGCAATGGGCACTGAGGCTGCGGATCTTGCGGTGGGCCATCTTGCTGGCCGTGAGGCTGGCCACCACACCGTTGGCAAAGCCCAGGGTGGCGTTCACGTAGTCGATCGGGCCCTCGGCGCTGCGCCCGCCAGCGGCGGCCAACCGCACCACGGGGGCACCAGCCAGTTCCAGCACCAGGTCGATGTCGTGGATCATCAGATCCAGCACCACCGACACGTCGTTGGCCCGGTCGGGATTGGGGCTGTGGCGCCGGGCCTCCAGCACCACCACCTCCTCATTGGCTACCACCTTGACCAGCTCGCGGAAGGCGGGGTTGAAGCGCTCGATGTGGCCCACCTGCAACAGGCGACCTGCTGCCTCCGCCGCCTGGATCAGATCAGCGGCCTCCTCCTGGCTGGCGGCGATCGGCTTTTCGATCAGCACATGCACCCCGGCGCTGAAACAGGCCATCCCCACCCGGTGGTGCAGCAGGGTGGGCACGGCGATGCACACCGCCTCCACCTCCGGGAGCATCTCCTCATAGGAGGGGAACCAGCGGCAGCCGAACTGCTCCACCGCCAGCTGGCCGCGCTTGGAATCCGGATCCGCCACTCCCACCAGTTCGGCGTCGCGCAGCAAGCTCAGCACCCGGGCGTGGTGCCAACCCATGTTGCCGATTCCGATCACACCAACGCGGACAGGCTTCATGGCGTTGGGATCACGGCGCTGCGATTATCGACGATCAGGCGGCCTCCTCGGAGCCCCGGCGCGTGATCTGAACCCGGTCGATGCGGGGGCCGTCCATTGCCGTGATCACAAACTGATGGCCCTTCCAGCGCAGCATCTCGCCAGGGGCAGGGATGTGCTGCAGCCGCTCCAACAGGAAACCGGCCAGGGTGTGGTGCCCATCGGCCTCGGGGAGCTGCAGCCCCAGCTGGCGATTGAGCTCGAAGATCTCCAGATCCCCGGCTACCAGCCAACGATCGTCCTGGAGTTGCTGGAGGTCGTCTTCAGGGTTCTGGGGATCCTCCTCCTCCCCCACGATCTCGCTGTTGAGGTCGGCCACGGTGACCAGGCCCTCGGTGCCGCCGTGTTCATCCACCACCACCAGCAGGGGCTGGCCGCTGCGGATCACCGGCAGCAGCTCGGCCAGGGGGGTGATTTCCTGCACCTTGGTAACGGGAGTCACGTAGGGAGCCAGGGGCGAATCGCTTTGCAGCAACCCGCGGGCGATGGGCTCGGCCAGGCGGCGCAGGTCGAGCAGGCCGCGAATGTCGTCGAGGGAGCTGCCGATCACCGGGAAGCGGGCGTGATGGGTGGTGTGCACCGCCTCCATCAGCTCAGCGAACCGCACATCCAGCGGCAGGGTCACCATGCCGGAGCGGGGCACCATCACCTCGCGCACCTGGGTATCCCGCAGCGAGAACAGCCCCTCAAGGATGTTGCGCTCATCGGGCATCAACCCGGTAACGCTGTCGGACTCGATCAGGCTTTCGAGCTCACCGGCGGAGATGGCCGGCACCAGCTCATCCCAGTTGCGCGGCAAGCCCAGCAGCCGCAACAGGGCATCCCCCAACCGCTCGAGCACCACCAGCAGCGGTGCCAAGGTGCGGCTGAGGGCTTCCAACAGGGGGGCCAGCTTCAGGGCCGAGGCCTCAGGCCGGTGCAGCACCCAAGCCTTGGGCACCAAACCGCCCACCAGGGTGGCCACCAGCACCAGCACCAGGAACACAGCCAGATCCAGCCAGGCCTGGGTGGTGGCGGGGCTGGAGCGGGCCCAGCGCTCCGCCAGGCCACGGCTCGTCCAGCCCAGGGCCACGAGGGCAAGGGTCATACCCAGTTGCGTGGCCACCAGGGCCCGGCGCAGACGCTGCTGCAGCCGGGCCACAGACCGGGCTCCGGGGTGGCCATCGGCCTCCAACAGCTGCACCAGGCTGGGGCGCAAACGAATCAGGGCGAATTCCCCGGCGGAGAAGAACGCCAGCAGGGCCAACAACGCTGCCGGAGCCAGAAAGCGCATCGATCAGCAGCCCGGGGCTGAGGGGTGTGGGGAAGCCAGATGGGGGTCGCGGGGATCGAACCCGCCTTAGGCGAATTATGAGTTCGCTGCATTCACCAGATTGCTAGACCCCCGCAGGCCGCAACCGCGGTGCTGCGTGGTCTACCACAGGCCGCGGATGGTGCTGGTGCTGGTGACGGGCGCCGGACTCATGGCCGCACCGCCACAGCCACCCGCGGCCAGGCCGGCGCAGAAGCCATTGGACACATCCGCCGTGCGCCAGGGCAAGGGATTGCTCTGCTGCTCCAGCAGCACCGCATAGGTGTTCTGCAGGGCCGAGCCATCCCACACGATCGTCTGATCGGGGAAGCCCAGGCCCATCACCTTGGTGCCATCGCCACCACCCATGGCGATGCCCAGCAGATCGGTGATCTGGTGGGTGATGTCCACCCCGCGGGCGTAGGGAGAGGTGTAGGTGAAGAAACGGCGCTCCACCAGCTGGGGTGTGGTGGTGACCGGCCCGCAACGGGTGACCTCCACCAGCCCTTGGCGGCTTGAGGTTGCACCTCCGGCCATGGGGGCCTCGAGTGTGGTGGTGCAGACCACCGGATTGGCGGCCACCGCCAGGGGCTGCAGGGCCGCCAACGCCACGGCTCCGGCAGGCAGGGCCAGGGCGGCGAAGAGCTGCCCAACCGAAGGGGCCATGGGAGCGGCTGCGATCTGGGCGCAAACTAGACAGCCTCCCCCCGCAATGCCAGAGGCATGACCGAGCCGCTGACCCTGCCCCAGGCGAGCGCCGAGCAACGCCAGGTGTTGCTGCACTTGCTGGCGGAGCGCGCCTACCGCCACGGCAGCTTCACCCTGGCCTCGGGCCGCACCAGCAACCACTACGTGAACTGCAAGCCCGTGAGCCTGAGCGGGCAGGGCCTGGCCCTGCTCTCGGCCCAGATGCTGGGGCTGGTGGAAGCGGAAGCGGCCGCCGTGGCGGGCCTCACCCTGGGGGCCGATCCCCTGGTGAGTGGCGTGGCCCAGGCCGCGGCCCTAGCGGGCCGCGGCCTGGATGCCCTGATCGTGCGCAAGGAAGCCAAGGGCCACGGCACCGGCGCCTGGCTGGAGGGGCCACTGCCAGTTGCCGGCAGCCGCATCACCGTGCTGGAAGACGTGGTGACCACCGGCGGCTCCTCGCTCAAGGCCGTGCACCAGTTACGCGAAGCCGGCTATGTGGTGGAGCGGGTGGTGACCATCGTGGACCGCCAAGAAGGGGGGCAGGCCGCCATGGAAGCCGCCGAGCTCGACCTGCGCAGCCTGTTCCTGCTGGAGGAGGTGGCGGCCACGTCGGCGGCCATGAGCACCCCGACCCAGCCATGAGCGCCCCTGCCCGCTGGAGCAGCCCCGTGAGCCGGATCCGCCTGGACGGCCGCGACAGCCTGCGCTTCCTGCACGGCCAAAGCAGCCAGGCCCTCGAGCTGGCTAAGCCGGGCGACTGCCTGGCCACCTGCCTGATCAGCCCCACTGCCCGCATGCGGGCCCTGGCCCTGGTGCTGGTGGAGGCCGACGGTGCAGATCTGGTGGTGATCGCCGGCGATGGAGCCGCGGTGCATCAGGCCCTCGACCGGGTGCTGTTCCCGGCCGACCAGGTGCGCCTGGGTGTGCTGCAGGCGGCCACCTTGGTGCGCCTGATCGGCGCCCCTGCAGCCACCCCGGGACTGCGGCCGCGGGTGAACCTGGGGGGCGGGAGCGATCAACCCGTGCTGCTGCTGCAGCCGCACGACACCCTGCCGGCCTGGGCCGAGGCCCTTCCCGAACTCAGCCCCACCCAGGCCGAGCAGCAGCGGTTGCGCCAGGGCTTCCCAGCCGCCCCCGGCGAACTCAACGACGACACCAACCCCTTCGAGCTGGGGCTGGCCCCCTGGGTGAGCCTCACCAAGGGCTGCTACGTGGGCCAGGAAACCCTGGCCAAGCTCGCCACCTACGACGGCGTGAAGCAGCAGCTGCGCCATTGGCGCTGTGCGGGCACCGGCCCTGCGGCGGCCGAGGAACTCAGCCCCGGCACCACCCTCACCACAGCGGCCGGCGAGCGGGCCGGCGTGATCACCTCCAGGCTGGCGCGTGCCGATGGGCTGGAAGGCCTGGCCCTGGTGCGGCGCCAGGCGCTGGCGGAGCCCCAGCTGCTGGCGGCCACGGCCGGGGGCGAGCCGGTGGCCCTGGAGATCCGCGTGCCCGAGGGCTTTGTGGCACCGCCGGTGGGGGCTGGCGGGGGCAGCTGAGCGGAGGCGCGGCGTTCAGGCCTGGTCGTGGTGGAGCAGCCAGAGCGCCACGGCCCAGGTGGCCAGGCCGTCATCGTGGTTGTAGCGGAAGATGCGGCGCAGGTTGTGGCGGGAGCCCCGGCCGCTGGGGCCGACACCCCCCAAAACCGCCACTGGCGCCACCACAGCAAGGCGCGGGCGCCATCCACCCCCTTCTGGCTCCACTGGAAGCCCAGCCAGCTGGCCACGGCCTTGAGCCCGTAGCTGTTCACCGGAAGCCACCAGTGACGCCGCACGCGCTGGTGCACATCCACCAGGCGCGCCCGCAACGCGGCGATCTGGCGATCGCTGGCGCCCTGGCGCTGGGCCATGCGCACCAGAGCCAGCAGCTCGGTTTCGCCGTAGTGGAGCACCGGCCACCCGGGGTAGGCCTGCAGCAGCCGTTGCAGCCGCTGCCACACGCGAGGCTCGCCGTGCTCATGCAGCGCCAGCAGCGGCTGATAGGGGGCCTGCGCCGCGGCGGGCAGCTCGGGCCAGGTGCCATCGGCTAGCCGGGGCAGGCGCACAAAGCCGTGCAGGAAGTCGTCGCGGGCATCGGGGTCGGATTCGATGTCGTAGATCAACACCCCCGGGGCCTCCAGCAGTTCCGGCAGAGCCAGGGAGCCATCGCGGCGCAGCGCCTCACCCCGCTGCTGCACGCGAGCCTGGGTCACCAACTGGGCGGCCGCCTCACCGTGCTGCTCGCCGTGCACCGCCAGCGCCGCAGCCAGGCGATCGGGATCGGCCACGGCGAGATCCTCCAGCCGCACAATCCCCAGCTCCACCAACATGTCGCGGCGCTTGGCGCCGATGCCACTCACCTCACTGAGGTGGCCCTCCGCCCTGGCATCGCGATCACACAGGCCGCGCCAGCTGCAGAGGATGCACTTCTTGCGGTCCGCCACCAGCGGCGGCGGTGAGGGGCGCTGCAGGTCGTCGGCCAGGCGCACCAGGGCGTCGTCGAGCTGGCGCGGCAAGCCACCGGCCAAGGGCAGCTGCTCCTTCTGCAGCGCCCGGCCGGCACCTGCCAGCACGAGGCCCGTGGACACCGGCGCCTGCTGCTCCTCGGCCAGCAGCCGGCCCCACAGGGCCAGCACCAGCCGATGCTCCCGGGTAAGGCGGCGCCCCTGGCGGAACAGCACCGGCCGGTAGGCATGGCTGCCCCAGCGGCTGGAGCCTTCCACCCGCTGCAGCAGCGGGGGATGGGCCTGTAGCACGTATTGGCCGGGGCCCAGGGCCTGCAGGCGCAGGCCCACCACCGCAGGGGCCGCCGCCTGGGCTGCGGCTTCACCCCGCTGGGGGCGCTCGGGAAACAGGCTGGAAAAACTGCGCCGCTGCTCATCGAGCTGGAGGGCGCGATGGGCCGTCCAGAGGCGCTGATCGGGGTCGCCGAACTGATCGAGCCAGGCCCGGCGCTTGCAGCGCAGCCAGCTGCGCAACAGCCGGTCGGTAAGCAGAGGCTCTGGGGGCACGGCCATCAGGCTAGGCGGGCATGAGTGGCCGTCCGCACCGCCGGCACCCGCTTCACCGCAGCAGCCCCGGCCCGCTGCTAGCACCAGGAAGACCTGCCAGCGTTTCGATGGCCTCAGCGCCCCTACCTCTGGAGGCCAGCCCGATCGCCTTCGGCACCGACGGCTGGCGCGGCATCCTCGGGGTGGACATCACCGTGGAACGCCTGCTGCGGGTGGCCGCTGCCGCCGCGCGCGAACTGGAGTTCTCAGCACCGGAAGGGCTGAGCAGCCGGGAGATTGTGATCGGCTACGACCGCCGCTTCCTGGCGCCCGAACTGGCCGAGGCCATTTGCAGTGCCGTGCGCGGGGCCGATCTGGTGCCCGTGCTGGCGGACGCGCCAATTCCCACCCCCGCCGCCAGCTGGGCGGTGGTGGAGCGCCAGGCCCTCGGCGCCCTCGTGATCACCGCCAGCCACAACCCACCCGAGTGGCTGGGCCTGAAGATCAAGGGCCCCTTCGGCGGCTCGGTGGAGGGCGATTTCACCCAGCGGGTGGAGCGGCGCCTGGAGGCCGGCGGCATCACGGTGCCGGTGCCGGGGGAAACCCTGCGCTTCGATGCCATGGGCACCTATCTGGCGGGCCTCAAGGCCAAGGTGGACACGGCGGCCCTCAGCGCCGGCCTGGAGCGCCTCGGCCTGCAGGTGGTCGTGGATCCGATGCACGGCTCCGCCGCCACGGGCCTGCCGCGCCTGCTGAAGGGAGCTGCCGCCAGCGACCATCTGCGCGAAATCCGGGCGACCCGCGATCCCCTGTTCGGCGGCAACCCGCCGGAACCCCTGGCCCCCTATCTGCAGGAGCTGATCGCCGAGGTGCGGGCCTCCACGCTGGCCGGCCGGCCGGCGGTGGGCATCGTGTTCGACGGCGACGGTGACCGCATCGCGGCCGTGGATGAGCACGGTCGCTTCTGCAGCACCCAGCTACTGATGCCCCTGTTCATCGATCACCTGGCCCGGGCCAAGGGCATGGGCGGCGCGGTGATCAAAACCGTGAGCGGCTCCGACCTGATGCAACTGGTGGCCGAGGGCCTGGGCCGCCAGGTGATTGAGATGCCCGTGGGCTTCAAATACATCGCCGCCGAGATGCTCTCCAGCGAGGTGCTGGTGGGCGGCGAGGAATCCGGCGGCGTGGGCTTCGGCAGCCACCTGCCCGAGCGCGATGCCCTCTATGCCGCGCTGCTGCTGATCGAGGCCCTGGTAGAGGGCGGCCAACCCCTCGGCCAGCGCATCGATGAACTGCAGGCGCGCTGCGGTGGAGCCGCCGCCTACGACCGGCTGGATCTGCGCCTGAAGGACATGGCCACCCGTCGGCGCCTGGAGGCCTTCCTGGCAGCCACGCCACCGGCAGAGGTGGCCGGCGCACCGGTGCAGCAGGTAATCACCACCGACGGCGTAAAGCTGCGGCTCGGCCCCAACCACTGGCTGATGCTGCGCTTCTCCGGCACCGAGCCGCTGCTGCGGCTGTATTGCGAAGCCCCCAGCCAGGCCCGGGTGGACGCGGTGCTGGCCTGGGCCCGGGCGCTGGCGGAGAGCCTCTGAGATGACGATTCTGGTGATCGCCAGCGGCAACGCCGGCAAGGTGCGTGAATTCGGCGCCCTCCTCGCGGATCTGGGCCTGGACACCCAGCCCCAACCCGAAGGGCTGGAGGTGGAGGAAACGGGCAACAGCTTTGCGGACAATGCCCGGCTCAAGGCCGAGGCTGTGGCCCGCGCCACCGGCTGCTGGGCCCTGGCCGACGACTCGGGCCTGAGCGTTGAGGCCCTCGGTGGCGCCCCCGGCGTGCACTCGGCCCGCTACGCCGACAGCGACAGCGCGCGCATCGAGCGCCTGCTGCGGGAACTGAGCGACGTCGGCGCCAGCAGCCCCACCGTCCGCAGCGCCCACTTCACCGCCGCCCTCGCCCTTGCCAATCCCCAGGGCGAGATCGTGCTGGAGGTGGAGGGGATCTGCCCCGGCACGATCCTCGAAGCACCCCGCGGCAGCGGCGGCTTCGGCTACGACCCGGTGTTCTTCGTGCCGGAGGCAGAGCTCACCTTTGCGGAGATGCCCCACAGCCAAAAGGCTGCTCTGGGCCACCGGGGCCGGGCCTTTGCGGCGTTGAAGCCGCGGCTCGAAGCCCTGCTAGCTGAGGCCCATGGCAGCGATGGGCTGTAGCAACCGTCAGGGATTCAGGCCAAGCAGTAATCCAAGGCCAGGCTCACCGTGCTTTCCGGTGGCCGCGCCTCATCGGGGTTGAAGCTGCTGCGCGCCGCCATCGCGTAAGGCATGGGCCGGATCAGGCCGCCGCCGCGCTGATCGATGCGCAGCAGCTGCACGCGCCGCAGGCCGAGGGCATCAGCGATGGTCTGGGCCTGGCGCCGGCCATCCGCCAGGGCCGCCCGCAGCAGCTTGGTCTGCAGCTGGGCTTCGCTGCCACCGGCCGCTTCCGCGGTGAAACCACGCAGGCTCACGCCCGGCAACCGGCCCGCCGCCTGGATCAGGGCGTCGTAGTTGGCCTTGCTCACCACCCCCGACACCGACGTGCTGGCCTGCTCCCGCACCGGTCCGCTGCTGCCACCACCGCTGCGATAGGTGGAGGGGGCCGGAATCGTGAGCTTGCCGCTGGCTAGGGGCGCCACGACCCGGCGCACGGCCGCCAGACGCGCATTGAGCTGATCCAAAGCCGCGGTTTTGCTGGGGGCCTCAGCCTCCAGGCCGAGGTTGAAGTCAAAGCGATCCGATGCAGCGCTGCCCTGCTGCTGAACCTGCAGTTGCAGCACGGTGCCATTGCACTGCATGGGCTGCGCCTGGAGCGGCGCGACAACCCCGAAGCCCAGACCAAGCCCCAGGGTGATCGCAACAGAACGAAGCAGGGGCATGGCTGGGAGACGGGCTGCCCCTGGGTCTAATGGCGGCGCGCCGAGCGGCTGCAACTGCCGGCTTGCCCTTCTGCAACCAGATGCAACTGAGGGCGCAGGCCACTGCCCCTGCCTCAACGCAGCTCGAGATCCCCCACCGCGGGCCGCCACTGCTGCAGCCGCCACTCCACCCCGCCGCTGCGCACCATCGGATCGCAGCGCACCAGCTCTTCAGCCTCGGTGTAGCTGGAAGCCTCAAGCAGCAGCAGGCCACCACCACCGGGGCGACCCTCCCCATCAACCAGGTAGCCGCTGCTGATCACCACTCCCGTACGGCGCAAGTCCTCCACCCAGCGGTGATGGGCCTCCAGGTGGGGCTTCATGGCGGCGTAGGGGCGCAGGAAGGTCTCCTGCTTCACAAACCAGGGCATCGAGCGCAGGCGTCAGCCCTGGGCCCAGCTGCCATGCAGGCCATGGGGCACCGCCAGGGGCAGCTCCAGCACGGCCACCTCCAGCATCGAAGCGGCATCGAGGATCACCAGATCGCTGGCACAGCGGGCGCCGTTCCACACCAGGCAGAGCACCCAGCCGTCATCTTCCGCGCTGGCGCCGGGGCGGGGCACCATCACGGGTTCACTCACGAAGCCGCGAGGCGCCGCACTCCACAGCTTGCGCTCCCCGCTCTGCAGATCCAGCTTCTTGAGGGCCTGGAGCGGGTCGTTCCCGGTTTCACGCTCCGCCACTGCCATCCAGGCAAACCGGCAGGGCAGGCCTTCGCGCTCCGGGCTCACCATCGCGAACTCACAGCAGCGTTCACTCAGGCGCGTGGTGCTCACCGAACCATCGCCCAGGTGAATGCGGCACTGCTCCAGTAGACCCTCGGGCAACAACTCGAAATCGATCGATCGGAAGTCGTCGTCGGGCCCGATCGAGGGGAAATCGCTGTAGTAGATGCTCTCCACCGCCACCGTGTCGCCCTCCTCCCAGGCGTTGAGGTGGTGGAACACGAAGCCATCGGGGGCGTCAATGATGCGCGGCGCCTGACCGGCGAAGACCCCGCTGTCGCGCGGGATCAGCCAGAACTTGGCCTGCCCCCCCGGTTTGGACTGCAGGCACTGGGCCGCCCCCTTGCGACCGAGTACGTAGGGGAGCGGGTTGAAGGCGATGGCGTTCTGAAGGAACACCGCCCAGTTGGGAGTGATCGCAAAGTCGTGCAGGAAGGCAAAACCGTTGAAGCCGTCGCGGCGCTCGCTGAGCAGCTGGCCGGCCTTCACGCCGGTGCTCGGGTCGTCCTCCACGGCGAACTCCATCAGCCGGATCGTGCTGCGCGGGCCCGTCTTGACGCCGAAGGTCACCATGCGCGGAGCGCCGTGGTGGCCGGGATCGAACCGGGGGTGGGCGCTGAAGGCCTCGCCGGGCTTAAGCACCCCATCCAGCAACGAGAGGCCGCGGGTCTCGAGCGTGTCGGGATCGAGGGCGTAGGGCTCGGCCGCCTCCCACAGGGCAAGCAGTTGATCGCCGAGGCGCACCACATGGGTGTTGGCGATGTTCTTGAGGCGCAGGTCAAACGCGTTGGCCACGGCGCCGCCGGGCTTCTGGCTGCCGAACACACCGCGGTAGAGCACCTTGTCGGCCTGCTCCTCGGCAAGCCACCCCTCTGTACGCACAAAGCGGTTGCGCAGCTCGGCCTTACCACCCGCAAAGCGCAGGGCGGTGATCATGCCGTCGCCATCAAAGGGGTGATGCACCCACTGGCCGCCACGCTCCAGCCGCCCAGGGCCATTGCGATACAGGGTGCCCACCAGCTCCTGGGGAATCTCCCCACGGGCCGCCGTGAGCTCCACCCCATCGAGCTCCACCCCCACATTGCGGAAGGCGGTGGCCCAGTCGGCGCGGTCGTAGGCCGGTGCGGCGGACGCCTGGCTGGGGGCAGCGGTCATGGCAAGAACAACAACGAGCAGAGTTCCATCATCTAGTAACGGAGTATTAAGCGCGGAGAGGGATCACCGGCAGTCCGTGCACGCGCTGGAACAAAGCGCGATAGCCATCACCCGCTAACCAAGCCACTGCATTAATCCACGGCGGCAAGCCAGCAGATCCGCAAGGCGCCAGGAACCACGTAAAGCCGCATACCGCGAGAGTCCAACACGAAAAGCCTCGAACAAAGACGCTTCCCACATCAGACTGATCTCAGCGCTCTTCCGTCGCCTTGGCAAAAGGCGACTACATGACCACGGCCGTACAGCACAAGGCTGCAAGTCAATTCCGCTACTTACGGCCTGCTTGACGGCCTACTAGCTTCACATTGAAAACCTACGCAGGGCCATCCGTACCGAAGGATTGAAAGCTCCGTGAAAGCACGTCAGATTCGTAGAGCTGTTACAGCCAAGCTGCTGCACTCCTGCAGCTTCACGCTCAGTGAACCATCTGAACGACTGTCCCCCAACGGCCGAAAAGTCCTCAGCTCCCCGCCCGCTCCAGCACCCCTTTGCTGCTGGGCACGGCACCCGCCCGGCGGGGATCGATCTCGGTGGCCTGGCGTAGCGCCCGCGCAAATGCCTTGAAGCAGGCCTCCACAATGTGATGCGAATTCACCCCATCCAGCTGGCGGATGTGCAGGGTGAGGCCGGCATTGTTCGCCACCGCCACGAAGAACTCCTTCACCAGCTCCGTGTCGTAGCTGCCGATCTTCTGGGCTGGGATCTGCAGGCCATAGCTCAGATGGGGCCGGCCACTGCAATCGAGCGCCACCTGCACCAGGGCCTCATCCAGGGGTGCCAGGAAGTGGCCAAAGCGATGGATGCCGCGCCGATCGCCCAGGGCCTGGGCCAAGGCCTGCCCCACGGCAATGCCCACGTCTTCATTGGTGTGGTGATCGTCGATGTGGGTATCCCCCGTGGCCTGGATCTCCAGATCAATCAAGCCGTGGCTGCTGATCTGGTGGAGCATGTGATCCAGGAACGGCACGCCAGTGCTCACCACGCAGCTACCGCTGCCATCGAGCCCGAGGGTCACGTGAACATCGGTTTCGCCGGTAACGCGGTGGATCGTGCCGGTGCGCATGGGATCTGAGGGGCCGGACGCCGCCGGATCGGGATTTCCCCGATCATGCCGAAGCCCGCAGCCCACTGCCTCAGGTCCACACCGTGGCGGAGGCGGGCTGGGGCGGCTGGGCCAGGGGATGGGAGGGTCCGAGGAGGTCACGGCTGATGGCCGCAGCGATGTGGTGTTGCGGCAGGCCCAGCAGGGGATCGCCGAGCGGTTGATCCAGATAGGCCGCCAGCCGGTCCGCGGTGATGTAGCCAGCCATCAGTGCAAAGGCCACGGCGTTGCCCGCGGTGGGCGTGATCGGAGCCGCCTCCAGCCGCAGAAACATCAGCCAGGCGAACAGCCACACCACCAGGCGGCTGAACAGGGCCATCGCCGCCGGGAAGGGCTGGGCCCGGATGCGCTCCAACCCACCGATGGCATTGCCGGTATCGCGCAGCCGCTCGCTGAGCACCCCGCGCCCCGTGGGCTCCAGCTGGCCATCGCCATAGGCCACGGCAACCGCACGGGCCTGGGCATCGAGCAGCACCTGGCTGCCGACCTCCCCCGGGAAACGCTGGCGCAACTGCTCCAGCTGCCACGCCAGCCCCGGCGGGTCGGGCGCTGAGGGCCGCAGCTCGGCCACCAGGCTCCACACCAGCAGCACCTGCCGCTCCAGCAGCGGCTGCAGGGGCTCAACGGCCAAGGCCAGCAGCGCCGTTTTCCAGGCCCGGCCGGCATTGCGCAGCTGGCCCCAGAGGGTGCGGGCCTCCCACCAGCGGGCATAGGCCTGGCTGAAGCGAAAGCCAATCAGCACCGACGCCGCGATGCCCAACAGCGGCAGCACCAGATCGGGGGTGAGCCTGCGGCTGAGGGCTGGGCCCAGGGGCACCGAGAGTGCGGCGATCAGCAGGGCCAGCGCCAGATCAAGCCAAAGCCGGCGCAACAGGGCCGCCAGCAGCCGCAGCACCCCCCGTCGACCCTCCGCGCGCAGCATCCGATCACATACCGGTGATGCAGTAGCCCGCGTCCACATAGATCACCTGGCCAGTGATGCCGGAGGCCAGCGGGCTGGCCAGGAAGGCGGCGGTGCTGCCCACCTCTTCTTGGGTCACCGTGCGCTGCAGGGGGGCCTTGGCCTCCACGTTGTGGATCATGTCGAGAATGCCGCCGATGGCCGAGCTGGCCAGGGTGCGGATCGGGCCGGCACTGATGGCGTTCACCCGCACCTGCTTCTCAGGGCCCAGCTCGGCGGCCAGATAGCGCACCGAGGCCTCCAGGGCCGCCTTGGCCACGCCCATCACGTTGTAGTTGGGGATGGCCCGCTCGGCCCCCAGGTAGCTGAGGGTGATCACGCTGGCGCCCTCGTTGAACAGGGGCTTGGCGTAGCGGCACAGGGGTGCCAGCGAATAGGCGCTCACCTCCAGGGCCCGGCCGAAACCCTCGGGACTGATGGCGGAGTAGTCGCCGATCAGTTCGTCCTTGCCGGCAAAGGCCAGGCAGTGCACCAGCACATCGATGGAGCCCCACTGCTCCTTCACCCGGTTGAACACGGCCTCGATCTGGGCCGGATCCTGCACATTCAGGGGCTCGAACAGGGTGGGGGCCAAGGGAGCGGTGAGCTCGCGCACCTTGCCCTCGAAGCGACCCTTCTCATCCGGCAGGTAGGTGACGCCCAGCTCGGCGCCGGCGGCATGCAGCTGCTGGGCAATGCCCCAGGCGATCGACTTGTTATTGGCGATCCCCGTGACGAGGGCCTTCTTGCCGCGCAGATCGAGAAGCATGGGTTCGAGGAGCCGGAGGCGAGCGGTTGCAGTCCGGCGATTCTCCCCCAACCCAGGCCAGCCGCCAGGATGCGCTCCGCCATCGCCAGGAGCGCCTGCAGCCCATGGGCCCCATCCCGAGCGTTCCGGCCCATCCCGATGGCCAAGACCTGCCGCGCCAGTTCGCCAGCCGCGAGGCCCTGCAAGCCGCCCTCCAGAGCCTGTTCCCGCAGGCCCCAGGCCCGCTCAGCCCCATCGCCGGCGGCCGCCGTGCGGCGCTGGAGCGGCTGGCCGCCATCGAGCCCCACCGCTACGGCCAAACCCGCAACGCCCTGGCAGGGGCCGTGACCCGGCTCTCCCCCTACATCCGCCACGGGGTACTCCCCCTGGCCGAGGTGCGCGATGCCGTGTTCGCCTGGCTCGAAGCCAGCGGCGCCCCCCGCCAGCAGGGCGAGAAACTGATCCAGGAGCTGGCCTGGCGCGACTACTGGCAGCGGCTCTGGCAGCAGCTGGGCGACGGCATCTGGCACAACCGTGAGCCGCTCAAAACCGGCCACGCCCCTGAGAGCTACGCCAGCGCCCTCCCCGAGGACATCCGCCACGGCCAGACAGGCCTGGCCTGCATGGACGCCTTCAGCAACGAGCTCAGCAACACCGGTTGGCTGCACAACCACGCGCGCATGTGGCTGGCCAGCTACGTGGTGCACTGGCGCCGGGTGCAGTGGCAGGCCGGCGCCCGCTGGTTCCTGCAGCACCTGCTCGATGGCGACCCCGCCAGCAACAACCTCAGCTGGCAATGGGTGGCCAGCTGCTTCAGCAGCAAGCCCTACATCTTCAACCGCGCCAACCTGGAGCGCTTCAGCGGCGGGGTGCACTGCCAGGCCTGTGGGGCCGCCACCGCCGGCCGCTGCCCCTTCGATGCCAGCTACGAGGCCCTGGCCAGCCAGTTGTTCGGCGAGGAGCTCGAACCAGCGCCCCACATCCCCGCCAGGCCGGATACGCCGCTGCCCGGGGAGCTGCCCGCCCCCAGCCCAGCCCTGCAGGCACCGGTGGTGTGGGTGCATGGCGAAGCCCTGGGCCCCGCCAACCCTGCGCTGCTAGCCCATCCGGATCGGCCGGCGCTGTTCGTGTTCGACGACGCTCTGATCAACGGCTCCGAGGAATCCCAGGGTCTCAGCCTCAAACGGCTGGGGTTTCTCTACGAGTGCCTGCTGGAGCTGCCGCTCACCCTGCGCCGCGGCGATGTGGCCGCCCAGGTGCTGACCTTTGCCAAGCAGCACGGGGCCGATGGCGTGGTGACCAGCGCTGCAGTGGATCCCCGCTTCGCCGCCATCTGCGCCCAGATCGCCACCGAGCTACCGGTGCAGGTGGTGGTCACCACCCCGTTCGTGCCGCTGGAGGCCCCGGTAGATCTGAGGCGCTTCAGCCGCTACTGGCGCCGCGCCGAACGGGCGGTTTGGGGCCTGCTCCGGCCCCAGAACCCCTAAGCCACCAGCCCCCTCAGCGGCCCAGCCTGCGGGCGAGGGCCTGGGCCAGCACCTGGTTGGCCGCCGCGGAGGGGTGTCCATCACCCGGAGTGGCCCATGCGCCCCTGCGGCAGCGGGCAAGGTCGAGCACGGCTCCGGTGTCCAGCACGGCAACCCCCAGGCGACGCAACCGATCACCAACGGCCTGGGCAGATCCTGGCCCGGTGGGGCGCTCACAGCTGTAGCGGCCGGAGCCATCGGGCACCTTGGCGGGGCTGAGGGTCTCGTTCAGCACCAGGAACCGGGCACCGCGGGCCTCGGCCTGCCGCTTCATGCCCAGCACTAGGGCCAGCTGGCGGGCATGATCTCGCGGTTCATTGATTGCCCGGTCCAGGCTGGCCGCTAGGTCGCGGTGAACGGCTCCCGCGACTGGCTGAGGGTCTCAAGCACGTTGTTGGTGGCGCTCAGCCAACCCCAGCGGCGCCGGCAACGACTGAAGGGCCCCTGGGCCTCCAGCGAGCCGTCGGCACGCCGCTGGTAGCAAGGGCCATCGCGATCCCAGGCATAGCGACCACTGGCCCGGGCCGCATGGTCGCCGATCATGCGGTAGATCACCAGATCCAGCCGATTGCCCACGCGCTGGGTCAGCAAAGCCGGCGAAGCGAGCAACGTGTAGGCCTGGTGCGAGCCGTAGCCATGCATGCCCGCATTCACAGTGCGCCATCCGGTCTGGCGGGCAAAGGCTGAGGCCAGGGTGTCGGCATTGTTCAAGCCCTCGCCGAAGGTGAAGGAACAGCCCACGAACAGAGCCAGCGGCGCAGGGCCGGTGGGCTGATGGGTGCTCACCCGATTGCCTCGGCTGTCGATCGTGTACTCCACGTCGTAGATGGGCCGGCCGGTCTGCTCTCCCACCAGCCGCGAGCGGAGAGGCCCCAAGTTGGGCTGGTAGGCATAGCCCAAGGGTTGATCGGCTCCGCTCACCCAGGCCCCTGCGGCGCGGTCAGTGCCGTAATCCGCAACGTGACGGCCCGGCTCATCAACCACCAGCGGGGCTGGCGCCACCGGTGCGGAAAGGGTCGGCGCTCGCGACGCGGGAGCAGGTGCTGGTGCTTGAGCACGGGGCCTGGCGAACCCCTGGAACCATCCGTCGCGCTGCAGGTTAACCGCAATAAAGCCGGTGCCCAAAAGCCCCAGGGTGACCCCACCCATGGCGAGCGCATCGGCCAGAAGCCGCAGCCTGCGGCGCAGCCCACCCGCGCCCCAGCAGAGCAAGGCTCCACCCAGGAGCAGCAACGGCAGCGTGAGGGCCAGATTGAGAAGCGCCGAGCACAGCACGGCAGCCAGCAACAGCAGCCAGCCCAAGGGATCCAGCCAACGGTGGGGCAGGCGGGGATTCGATGTCATGGCGACACGATCCGGGGCTTGCCGCCACCCTGGAGCAGGGCCTCCTCCTGCTGGCGCACGTCCGCGGCGGGGGGCAGCAGATCTTGCTCCTCCGTGAGCGGGAACACCTCCACCTTCACCTGCTCGGGCCGGGTGGGCGGCTCCAGCCACTGCCACTGGGCCCGCGGCGCCCTGGCCTTGCAGAGGGCCTCCAGCTCGCGCCGCAGCGCACGGCGCACATCCTGGCGGGCCACGGCCGCAAAGAATTCCTGGCGGGACGCCAAGCCGGAGCTGAAGGGAGCACTCCCATTGCCGTTGAACAACCGGGCCGGACTCGGCACCCAGCGGGGGCGGCAAACGCCAGGCTGGGTGGTGTCGGTGTCCAGCCAGAGGTGCAGGCCGTAGCCATCGGGCTCACTCACCACCGCCAGGCCATCGTGGGGTTGATGCCGCTGCAAGGGATAAATCGCCCAGCTGGCCCGACGATGGGCGGGCACGCAGGCCGCCACGAGCGCCAGCGGCAACACCAGCGCCACCAAGGCCGCAGGCTGCCACACCTGTACACAACGGGCCAAAAAGCTCAAATCAAAAACCTGCGCCGCATCCTGCCCCAGATCCCCTGCCGGACCAGCCATGGTGCTCACCCCATCCACGATGCTGCCCCTGGGCACGCCCCTACCCGCCTTTGAGCTGGAGGCGGTGCAGGGTGGGCGCTTCAACACGCGCCAGCTGGCAGCCCGCCCGGTGCTGGTGCTCGTGCTCTGCGCCCACTGCCCGTTTGTGATCCACATCGAGCCCGAGCTCAGCCGGGTCCAGCACGACTTCGGCCAGCAGGTGCAGATCCTGGCCCTCTCCAGCAACAGCACCCTCACCCATCCCCAGGACGGGCCGGAGGGCCTGCGCGACCAGGCCCGGCGCAACGGCTGGCCGTTCCCCTATCTCTGGGATGCCGATCAACGCGTGGCGCACGCCCTGCAGGCCGCCTGCACGCCAGACCTCTACCTGTTCGATGCCAGCCATCACTTGGTGTATCGGGGCCAGCTGGATGGCAGCCGCCCCGGGAACAACGTGCCCCTCGATGGCCGCGACCTGCGGGCTGCGATCCAGGCCCTGCTGGCGGGAGAGGCCATCAACCCGGTGCAACGGCCCTCGATCGGTTGCAACATCAAGTGGCACCCCAACCAGCAGGCTTAAGGTTGCCTTCATGCAGGTGCCCCCCTTCAGCCTCACCGACCAGCTTCATCACCTCGGTGAGCAGCTGGATGCAGCCGTTCTGCAAGTCCTGCGTAGCGGCCAATACATCGGCGGCAGCGTGATTGCGGACTTCGAACAGGCGTTCGCCGCGTCGGTGCAGAGTCCCCACGCCATCGGCTGTAACAGCGGCACCGATGCCCTGATCCTGGCGCTGCGGGGCCTAGGCATTGGCCCCGGCGATGAAGTGATCACCTGCTCGTTCAGTTTTTTTGCCACCGCTGAGGCCATCAGCGCCGTGGGCGCCACCCCGGTGTTTGTGGATGTGGAGGAGTGCTCCTATCTGATCAATCTCGATCAGGTGGAAGCCGCCATCACTCCAGCCACCAAGGCCCTGCTGCCGGTGCACCTCTTCGGCCGCCCGGTGGACATGGAGCGGGTGTGCGCCATCGCCCAACGCCACAACCTCAAGGTGGTGGAGGATTGCGCCCAGGCCAGCGGCGCCAGCTGGGCGGGCCGCCCCGTGGGCAGCTGGGGCGATGTGGGCTGCTTCAGTTTCTTCCCCACCAAGAACCTGGGCGGTGCCGGCGATGGCGGCGCGGTGACCTGCCACGACGCCACCCTCGCCAAGACCATGCGGGAGCTGGCCGTGCATGGCATGCCCCGCCGCTACCTGCACACCTCCCTCGGCTACAACAGCCGCCTCGATGCCATCCAGGCGGCAGTGCTGAACGTGAAGCTGCCCCACCTGGAGAGCTGGATCAGCAAGCGCCGCAACGTGGCCTCCACCTACCGCCAGGGCCTGGTGGAAGCGGCCTGCATTCATCTGCCGGAAGCTGGCCCCGATGGCCACAGCTGGAATCAATTTGTGGTGCGCGTGCCCCAGTGCGGCAGTGCGGCCGCCTGCGGCGGCAGCTGCAGCCCCTCCAGCGACAGCGCCAATTACGCCCTACCCGAGGCCTGCTGCCGCGATTGGCTCAAGCAGCAACTTCAGGACTGTGGCGTGACCACGATCATCTACTACCCGATTCCCATTCACCGCCAGCCCGCCTACGCCCAGCTCGGCTACGGCCCCGGCTCTCTGCCCATCACCGAGCGCCTGTGTGCCGAGGTGCTGAGCCTACCGATCTTCCCGGAGATCAGCAGCGAGCAGCAACAGCGGGTGATGGATGTGCTGCTGGAACTGGCCAGGTGCCAGGTGCCGGCCAACTCCAGCACCAACGCAGCCCCGGTGGCCGCCTGAGTCAGCGCTCAGGGCTTGGGTAGCGCGGCGTAGAGCGCCTTGAACCTGGCCTGCTGCAGCTTGTGGCTCACCAGCGGCGCCGGGTAGCCGCGCCGTTCCATCGGTGCAATCTCACCACTGAGCAGATCGCGCGTGTTCACGTGGCGCAGTTCCGGCAGCCAGTGGCGGATGTAGCGGCCCTGGGGATCGAACTTGCTGGCCTGGGTGGCCGGGTTGAAGATGCGCAGCGGCTTGGGATCCATGCCACTGCTGGCGCTCCACTGCCAGCCGCCATTGTTGGCGGCCAGATCACCATCCACCAGGCGCTGCATGAAGGCGGTTTCACCCCAGCGCCAATCGCAGATCAGATCTTTCACCAGGTAGGAGGCCACGATCATGCGGCAGCGGTTATGCATCCAGCCGCTCTCATTGAGCTGGCGCATGGCGGCATCGATGATCGGCATGCCCGTGAGCCCCTCACACCAGGCCTCAAACCGCGCGGAATCGTTCTCCCAGGGGAACAGCTTCCACTGGGGCCGGTAGGGGCCATCTGCCAGCTCAGGGAAATGAAACAAGGCCTGTTGGTAAAACTCGCGCCAGGCCAGTTCCTGCTCCCACACGCCAATCGAGGCCAGGGCCTCCTCGGCACCGCCGAGGGCCGTCGCCACCTCCCACGCCTGTTGGGCGGCGGCCCAGGCCTGCCGCGGGCTGAGGGTGCCGAACTTGAGCGCCGCGCTGAGCCCTGAGGTGCCGGCTTCGGCCGGGATGTTGCGCCCGGGCTCATAGCCATACAGGGGGATGGCGCCGGCGGCACCGCCATCGCAGAAGGCCTGCAGCTGCGCCAGGGCAGCCGCCTCTCCTGGCCTGCAGGGGCACCGCGCCGCACCGCTGAAGGCCTGGCCCAGCGCCGCGGCTTCCGGCAGGGCCGCCAGCAGCGGCAGCTGGGCCCAGAGGTTGCGGCCGCGCTCCGGCAACGCCTCAGGGTTGACATCCACCAGGGCCTCCGGCGCCGGCATGGGGCTCAAGCCCCCAGCCGCGGCCTTGCGGTCCACCTGGCCGCGCCAGTTGCGCAGGAAGGGCCCATACACCCGATAGGGATCGCCAGCGCCCGTTTTCAGGGCCTCCGGGGCGATTAGCAGCTGATCCCAATCCACCAGCACCTTGCGGCCTACCGCCTGCAGCGCCGCGGCCACCTGCCGATCGCGCTCGCGGCCGTAGGGCTCCACATCCCGGTTCCAGGCCACCACCTCGGCGCCGATGGCCTCGGCCAGCCGCGGCAGCAGCTGGAGCGGGTCGCCCTGGAGCACCAGCAAGCGGCTACCCGCCTGGATCCAGCGCTGCTGCAACTCCCGCAAGCTCTCCAGCAGGAACCACAGCCGCGCCGGCGCCATGGAGCTGGCCTCCAGAATCTGCGGGTCGAGCACAAACACCCCGGTCACCGCGGGGGTGGCCGCCGCGGCCGCCGCCAGGCCAAGGTTGTCGGCCAGGCGCAGGTCGCGGCGGTGCCAGAACAGCCAGCGCTGGGGAGAGCCCATGGTGATGATCCTCAGAGACCGAGCAGCTGTTTGGCACGGAACCAGGCCGTGACGCTCTTGCCATCGAGGTGCTCGTCACCGCTGGCCAGAACCGCATCCAGTTCAGCCGGTTGCATCAGCAGCACCTCCAGATCCTCGTCGTCGTCGCCAGGAGGTTGCTCACTCAGCGCCACCAGATTGCGGGCTAGGAACAGGTGGATCACCTCATCGGAGTAGCCGGGGCAGGGCAACATCGCCCCCAGCGGATCCCAACGGCTGGCGCTGTAACCGGCCTCTTCCTGCAGCTCGCGCTGCATGGTGCTGAGAGGATCTTCCCCCTCATCCAAGGTGCCGGCAGGGAACTCAAGCAACCGGGCGGCCACGGCAAAGCGGTATTGGCGGAGCACCACCACACGGCCGTCGTCGAGCAGCGGCACCGCCAGCGAGGCACCGGGGTGCTTGATCATCCCGAAGGTGCCCTCCACCCCCATGGGCAGTTCCACCCGGTTCACCTCGAAGCGCAGCTTGCGCACATCGAATGCGGCGGTGGTTGCAATGTGGCGCGCGGGCTCTGGGGCAGGCAGGGGCGCCATGGTCAGCGAATCCGATCGATGGCCCTCAGCATCGCGCGGGGATGGCGGCCAGCGCCCGTCTTGGTTGAACCTCGGTGGTGCCAGACGTCCTGGCCGGGCCAGCCTGAGAGCGTCTCTGGTTCTGGCGTGTCCGCAATGAGGATCTCCAACTGATCAGCGTGGATTCAGGCCTGGCCCTACTGCGTCTCAGGCCAGCCGGGTCGGCCGGCGAGCGCCACCACCCCTGGCGGCCCCGGGGCCTCACCGAGCGCCGCCAGGGGGGCCAGCACGAAGTTCCGCTGCTGCCAGAGGGGATGCGGCAGTTGCAACCGCGGCGTGTGGCAGCGCAGAGCACCCCACCAGAGCAGATCGAGATCGAGGCTGCGGGGTGCCCAGCGTTCGTGGCGCTCCCGTCCAAATTGCTGCTCCAGCGCCTGCAAGTGCTGCAGCAGGGCCTCTGCGGCGGCTTCTGCCCCCTTTGGGGGAATGAGGCCATCCACCAGCACAACGGCGTTCACATAGTTGGGTTGGCCAGGGGGGCCACCCACGGGTTCGGTTTCAAACAGCGGCGACCAGCGGAAACCAACCGACTCCGCCGGGAGCAGCAGGCTCTGGCTCCAACGCTGCACGCAGACCTCGACCAGCGGCCGCACGGCGATCAGGCTGGCCACCGGGCTGCCACCTGGGCCGGGCAGGTTGGCGCCGAGGGCGATGGCCAGGCTCGGCGGGGCGCTGCCGCCGGTCTGATCAGCGAGACTGGCAACCACGTGAATCGGACCCGGGCCTCTCCATGGTTGCAAGCGGATCGACGCCCAGCGCCACCGCCACCAGCAGCGATATCGCGTCCAGAGCTTTCCCCCTGGCGGCGATCACCGGCCATGGGACCCTCAAGCTTGCGCTGCTGCTCGCCGCCGTCGACCCAGGCCTGGGTGGCGTGGTGATCGCCGGCGGCCGTGGCACCGGCAAATCGGTGCTGGCGCGGGGGCTGCATGCCCTGTTGCCGCCCATCGATGTGCTCGATCTGGGCAACAGCCCCAGCACCAGCCTCAACCAGGATCCGCGCAGCCCGGAAGACTGGGACGACAGCACCCGTAGCCGCCTCACCGAGCTGGGGGCCGACCCCACCGGCAGCGATGCCAGCGCCCTGCTGCCCACCCGGGTGATCCCAGCCCCCTTCGTGCAGGTGCCCCTGGGCATCACCGAGGACCGGCTGGTGGGCTCGGTGGACGTAACTGCCTCCCTGGCCAGTGGCCAGGCCGTGTTCCAACCGGGACTGCTGGCGGAAGCCCACCGAGGTGTGCTCTATGTGGACGAGCTCAACCTGCTGGACGACAACGTCACCAACCTGCTGCTGGCGGCGGTGGGCTCCGGCGAGAACCGCGTGGAGCGGGAGGGCCTGAGCCTCAGCCACCCCTGCCGCTGCCTGCTGATCGCCACCTACAACCCCGAGGAGGGGGCCGTGCGCGATCACCTGCTGGATCGCTTCGCCATTGCCCTGAGCGCCAATCAAGTGCTCGAGCTGGATCAGCGGGTGGAGATCGCCCGCTCGGCCATGACCCAGGCGGAATCGAGCGAGCAGTTCCGCCAAACCTGGCAGGAGGACACGGATGCCCTGGCCACCCAGCTGCTGCTGGCGCGCCAGTGGCTGCCGGATGTGCAGATCGCGCGGGAGCAGATCGCCTATCTGGTGAACGAGGCCCTGCGCGGCGGCGTGGAAGGGCACCGCTCCGAGCTCTATGCCGTGCGGGTGGCCCGCGCCCATGCAGCCCTGAGCGGCCGCGACAAGGTGGACGCCGACGACCTCCAGGTAGCCGTGCGCCTGGTGATCGCCCCGCGGGCCCTGCAGTTGCCGCCGCCGGATCCCGACCAGCCCATGGAACCACCGCCGCCGCCACCGCCCCAGGGCGAGCAGCCGCCGGAGGAACCCGAGGCGCCAGACAACGAGCAGGAGCCCGACGAACCGGACGAGCAGGACGACAAGGACAAGGAGGACGACACCCCCGAAGACCAGGCGCCCCCCTCCATCCCGGAAGAGTTCCTGCTCGATCCGGAGGCCATCGCCATCGACCCCGACCTGCTGCTGTTCTCCTCCGCCAAGGCCAAGACAGGCGGCAGCGGCAGCCGCGCCGTGGTGTTCAGCGATTCCCGCGGCCGCTACGTAAAGCCGATGCTGCCCCGCGGCCCCGTGAAGCGCATCGCCGTGGATGCCACCCTGCGGGCCGCGGCGCCGTATCAGAAGTCGCGCCGAGAGCGCGAACCGCACCGCAAGGTGATCGTGGAGGACGGCGACCTGCGGGCCAAGCAACTGCAGCGCAAGGCCGGCGCCCTGGTGATCTTCCTAGTGGATGCCAGCGGCTCCATGGCCCTCAACCGCATGCAGAGCGCCAAGGGCGCCGTGATCCGGCTGCTCACGGAGGCCTACGAAAACCGCGATGAAGTCGCCCTGATTCCCTTCCGCGGCGAGCAGGCTGAGGTGCTGCTGCCCCCCACCCGCTCGATCACCGCCGCCCGCCGGCGACTGGAATCGATGCCCTGTGGTGGCGGCTCTCCCCTGGCCCACGGGCTCAGCCAGGCCGCCCGCGTGGGCGCCAATGCCCTCGCCACCGGCGACCTGGGCCAGGTGGTGGTGGTGGCCATCACCGATGGCCGCGGCAACGTGCCGCTCTCGCGCTCCCTGGGGCAACCGGAACTGGAGGGCGAGGAGCCCGTGGACCTCAAAGAAGAGGTGAAGCAGGTGGCCAGCCGCTACCGGGCCCTAGGCATCAAGCTGCTGGTGATCGATACCGAGCGCAAATTCATCGGCAGTGGCATGGGCAAGGACCTGGCCGATGCGGCCGGCGGCAAGTATGTGCAGCTGCCCAAGGCCAGTGATCAGGCCATCGCCGCGATCGCCATGGAGGCGATCAACGCGGTGTGACGCCACGGGGCCAACTAGCGCTTCTGGGCGGGGTAGAGCTCATCGAAGAACTTGCCCAGCCCGATGGTCACGCTGCGCATGCCATCCATGAACTGCGGATCTCCGGTGAGCTTGTTCACATCTCCACCAACCGCATCCCAGCGGGCGGTGAGCCGCTCCGCATTGGTCACGGTGGTTTTGAGTTCAGACACCGTTTTGGGGTTATCCAGCGCGGCCGTGAGGTTGCGCACGTGGGCCGTGGAGGCGTTGAGGTTGTCCAGGGTGGGCTGGGCCTGACGCAGGGTCTGCTTGAGATCGGCCAGCAACTGTTGGCCATCCACCAGGAATTTGCCGGCCTCCTTCGAGGTGGTGTCGAAACTGCGGGTGGTTTCGGCCAGCAGCGGTAGCAATTTTTCGCGATCGGCCTGATCCAGCAGCTTCTGCATGGTGGCGGTGACGCTGGTGATCGTGGCGGCGCTCTGACCCTCCAGTGCACTGCCGGGACAGAGGGTGAGGCGGTTGTTGCAGTTGGGATCCAGGGGGCCAGGGGTGCCCTGGGGCAGGGGGCGCAGGGGGCTCAGCAAGGCCACCACCGCATCACCGCCCAGCAGGGAGGCTTCCTCCACCTGGGCCAGCACCGGTCGAGGGATCTGCAGGGTTGCATCGCTGATCTCCAATTCCGCCACCACCGCCGAGGAGGTGGCCTTGACGGAGCGCACCGTGCCCACCACCACGCCGCGGTAGGTCACGGCAGAACGCTCGGCCAACCCAGCGGCATCGGGGAAGCGCACCTGGACGCGCCACTGGGCCTTGCCGATCGAAATCCCCTTTAACCAGAACCACAAGCCGCCGGCGCCAGCCAGGGCCGCCAACAGGGTGAATCCCACGATGGCCTCTCGCACACTGCGGCGCATGGATTTAGAGCTCCGCGGGCTGCATCGGGCCGTTCAGGCTAGCGGTACGGAACTGGAGCACATAGGGATTGTCGGTGATCTGAAAGTCTTGGATGGTGCCATGCCAGCGAAACAGCCCGTCGTAGAGCAACACCACGCGATCTGCCGCCCGCAGGATCGTGCTCATCACATGGCTCACCACCACCGATGAGCCTCCCGCCAGCTCGGAGGTGCGCACGATCAGATCTTCGATGCGGGTGCAGGCCACAGGGTCCAGGCCGGCGGTGGGCTCATCAAACAACAGCAACGGCACCTGGCCCGGCGGCTGGCTGGGATCTTCGATCACCGCCCGGGCGAAACTCACCCGCTTCTGCATACCCCCGCTGAGTTCACCGGGCAGGAGATCCTCAATGTCGTAGAGACCCACGGCCTCCAGCGCCCGGCTCACCCGCTCATGTATCTCCCGCTCCGGCAGGCGGCTGTAGCGATAGAGCAGAAAGCCCACGTTCTCGCGCACGGTGAGCGACGCCAACAGGGCTGGGTTCTGAAACACCAGCCGCACATCGGGTGGGTGGCGCTGGTCGAGGCGCAAGTACTGCTGAGGCACGCCGTGGATCTTCAGCTCGCCGCTGCTGGGCAGCAGCAGCCCCGCCAACAGGCGCAAGATCGTGGACTTGCCAGCTCCGGAGGGTCCGACCACCGCCAGCCGTTCGCCGGGTTCAAGCTCCAGGTGAACGTTTTCAAGCACGGTCTTGCTGCCCCAGCGAACGCTGACATCGTCCAGCTGGGCCACAGGCGGCTGAAACCCAGAAGGCGTGGAGGAAAGCACCGAGCTGATGGCTGCGAGCCCGGCCATCTTGACGGTTTCTCCGTACAGTTTCAGCACTCCAACTGCTCAATGCGCCGACCCCGCCTGATCCGCAAGCGACGACCCGGCTGGGTTGGGCGGGGTGATCTGCGCCAACAGGATCTGATGAGCCGCTCCCGGCGGGCTGCCCGCTGGCTCCAGCCCGGCCTGGTGGTGAAGCGCTGGATGCTCACCTCCGGCCTGGGGCTACTGCTGGCCCTGCTGGGAGCTGCGGTGTGGGCCGACCTGCAACCCATCTACTGGATGCTGGAGTCGGTGAAGTGGCTGCTGCAGAACCTCACCAAGGTGCTGCCCCGCGAGATCACCGGGCCGCTGGTGCTGCTGATCGGTGGCGGCATGGTGTGGCTGGGCCAGAGCCGCAGCTTTGGCTCCATCCAAAAAGCGCTGGCCCCGGAAAAGGACACGGTGCTGGTGGATGCACTGGTGGCCAAACGCCGCCTGAACCGCGGGCCGGCGATCGTGGCCATCGGGGGCGGCACGGGCCTCTCCACCCTGCTCAGTGGCCTGAAGCGCTACAGCAGCAACCTCACCGCCATCGTGACCGTGGCGGACGACGGCGGCAGCTCCGGGGTGCTGCGCCGCGAGCTGGGGGTGCTGCCCCCAGGCGACATCCGCAACTGCCTGGCCGCCCTAGCCACCGAGGAACCGCTGCTCACCCGCCTGTTCCAATACCGCTTCCGCGCGGGCACAGGCCTGGAAGGCCACAGCTTCGGCAATCTGTTTCTCTCGGCGCTCACCGCCATCACCGGCAGCCTGGAATCGGCCATCACCGCCAGCAGCCGCGTACTGGCAGTGCAGGGCCAGGTGGTGCCCGCCACCAACGCCGATGTGAAGCTCTGGGCCGAACTGGAGGATGGCTCCCGCATTGAAGGCGAATCCCAGATCGGCAATGCCCCCAGCCCGATCGTGCGGCTGGGCTGCACGCCCGAACGGCCCCCAGCCCTGCCCCGGGCCCTCGAGGCAATCGCCAACGCCGAGCTGATCGTGCTGGGCCCCGGCAGCCTTTACACCTCCCTGCTGCCCAACCTGCTGGTGCCCGAGCTGGTGAGTGCCATCAGCCGCAGCAAAGCTCCACGGCTCTACATCTGCAACCTGATGACCCAGCCGGGCGAAACCGATGGACTGGATGTGGAGGGCCATCTGCGGGCCATTGAATCGCAACTAGCCAGCCTGGGCATCCAGCAGCGCCTGTTTACGGCCGTGCTAGCCCAGGAAAACCTGTGTTCTTCACCCCTGCTGGAGCTCTACCGCCAACGGGGGGCCGAACCGGTGAGCTGCGACGGCCGCAAGCTCCGCGCCCAGGGCTATGAAGTGATGCAGGCCCCGCTGCAGGGAGCCCGGCCCAGCGCCACCCTGCGCCACGATCCCCGCAGTGTGGCCCTAGCAGTGATGCGCTATTACAAGCGGCATCGGCGCAGCCAGGGCCAGTAGGGCTGGCTCAGTAGGACGGCTTCAGTAAGCGTCCTGCATTTCGTAGAAGTCCGGCTGCACATAATCCTTGCGCAGGGGAAAGCCCGTCCAGTCCTCAGGCATCAACAGCCGCTTGGGATGGGGATGGCCCTCGTAGGTGATGCCGAACATGTCGTAGGTTTCCCGCTCCGACCAATCCGCACCCCGGAACAGCCCATAAAGGCTGGGGATGGTGAGGTTGCCATCGCGAGCCAGGAACACCTTGAGGCGCACTTCCTCAGGCTTCAGTTCGGCGGGGAGGCGCTGGTTGCCGGTGGATTGATCCGCCAGCGATCCCAGCTTCACCAGGTGGTAGAAGCTCACGAGCCGGCCGCCAGGGCCTTCGTCGTAGCCGCCCTGGCATTGCAGATAGTCGAACCCGGTGGCCTTGAGAGCTGCGGCGATCACGGGCAGGAAGGCCGGCTCAACGCCCACCACTTCAACGCCCAGGTGATCAGCCTCCAGCACTTCATGCTCAAAACCCTGGCTACTGAGCCACTGGCTCACGGCTCCGGCAGGGGCCAGGTTGGTGGTGGAAGCGGGGGTTTCCTCAGGCATCACGTCCTCAGGCACTGGCGTTGGTGTTGGTGTTGGCAGGAATCGCGGCGGGCTCGGCCACAGCCGGCTCAGCAGCGGCCACGGGGAGCCCGGCGGCGGCGGCGAAGGCGGCTTGCTGGGTGGCCGCCCGCAGATATTGGCCGTTCACGATCGGCTCCACGGCCTTCATCTGGTGGGAAACCGTGCAGTAGCGGTGGATTTGCTGCACGTTGCCGCGCTCGGCCAGGGCCTCGTTGCCCACCTTCTTGCGCAGCTTGATCACCGCATCGAAGATCGCTTCAGGCCGTGGCGGGCAGCCGGGCAGGTAAAGGTCCACAGGGATCAGCTTGTCCACACCGCGCACCGCTGTGGTGGAGTCGGCGGAGAACATGCCGCCGGTGATGGTGCAGGCCCCCATGGCAATCACGTACTTGGGCTCCGGCATCTGCTCGTAGAGCCGCACCAGGGCGGGGGCCATCTTCATGGTCACGGTGCCGGCCACGATCAGCAGGTCCGCCTGGCGGGGGCTGGAGCGGGGCACCAGGCCGAAGCGGTCAAAGTCGAAGCGGGAGCCGATCAGGGCCGCGAACTCAATGAAGCAGCAGGCGGTGCCATAGAGCAGCGGCCAGAGGCTGCTGAGCCGCGCCCAGTTGTGCAGGTCGTCGAGGGTGGTGAGGATCACGTTCTCGGACAGGTCCGAGGTAACGGCCGGGGCACCAATGGGGTTGCAGCTGGCGGCGCGGAGATCCTTAAGGGCTCCGATCGAGAGGGCCTCGGCCATGCCGGAGCTGGAGGAAGGGGTGATTGTCATGGGTTGGATGCGGCGTTACAGCTCCGGATCAGCTCCACTCGAGGGCGCCCTTGCGCCAGGCGTAGGCCAAGGCCACCACGAGGATGGAAATGAACACCAGCGCCTCGATGAAGGCCAGCAGGCCCAGCCGATGGAAGGCCACGGCCCAGGGATAGAGGAACACGGTCTCCACGTCGAAGATCACGAAGACCAGCGCAAACATGTAGTAGCGGATGTTGAACTGGATCCAGGCACCGCCGATGGGCTCCATGCCCGATTCGTAGGTGAGATCCCGCTCGCCCGTGCGCGATTGAGGCGCCAGCAGCTTGTTGGTGACCAGTGCGAGCACGGGCACTGCCGCCGAAATCAGCAGGAAGCCGAGGAAGGCGTCGTAGCCAGAGAGAACGAACACGGGCAAAGGCAGCCCAACCTTGGCGCAGTCTGGCATCCACGGCCGGAGCCTGGGTTGGCGTCCGCCGGCCACTCGCCCGCCTCTGGCTCCCGCCCCCGCAAGGGCTCTCCTTAGAGTCCACCCAGCCGACAGCCCGCCGTGAGCGAGGAGCACCAGCAGCACCAGGCGCCCCCAGCCGAGCCGGAGGCCGCCAGCGAGGCGCCCGTGGATGATCCCGATACCCACCGCTTCGAATGCCGCAGCTGCGGCTTTGTGTACGACCCCGATGAAGGGGTGAAGAAACTGGCGATTGCCCCTGGCACGCCCTTCAGTGGCCTGGATCCCGCCAGCTTCCGCTGCCCCGTGTGCCGCAGCAAGGTGGGCGCCTTCAAGGACATCGGCCCCCGCAACAAGCCCAGCGGCTTCGAGGAGAATCTGGGCTACGGGCTCGGGGTGAACACCCTCACCCCCGGCCAGAAAAACGTGCTGATCTTCGGCGGCTTCGCCCTGGCCTTCGCCTTCTTCCTCTCTCTTTATTCCCTGCGCTGAGCATGAACCGCCTCGCCTCCTCCCTGAGCGCGCTCGTGCTCACCGTGGTCCTGGCCTTCGGCCTGGGCGGCTGTGTGACCACGGGCCTGCCCACAGCCGCCACCAGCCCCTGGCAGCCGGTGGACATCCACACCAAATCCAACCCCCTGGATCTGGCCTTCACCGACGACCAGCACGGCTTCTTGGTGGGCAGCAACCGCCTGATCCTGGAAACCAACGATGGCGGAGCCTCCTGGCAGGAGCGGGCGCTGGAGCTGCCGCTGGAGGAAAACTTCCGCCTGATCAGCGTGGACTTCAACGGCGATGAAGGCTGGATCGCCGGCCAGCCGGGCCTGCTGCTGCACAGCACCGATGGCGGCCAGAACTGGAGCCGCCTGTTCCTCGACACCAAGCTGCCCGGTGAGCCCTATCTGATCACCGCCCTCGAGCGCAACAGCGCCGAGCTGGCCACCAACGTGGGCGCCATCTACCGCACCGCCGATGGCGGCAACTCCTGGCAGGCGGATGTGAGCGATGCGGCCGGCGCCGTGCGCGATCTGCGCCGCGGCCCCGATGGCCAGTACGTGAGCGTGAGCAGCCTGGGCAACTTCTTTGCCACCTGGGCCCCCGGCGACCCCGTGTGGACGCCGCACCAGCGGGTGAGCAGCCAGCGGGTGCAATCCATGGGCTTCCAGCCCGATAACAGCCTGTGGATGCTCACCCGTGGCGCCCAGCTGCGCTTCAACCCGGATGCCAGCAACCCCGAGGACTGGGGCAAGCCGGTGATCCCCATCACCAACGGCTATGGCTACCTCGATATGGCCTGGGATCCCAGCGGCAAAATCTGGACCGGCGGGGGCAGCGGCACCCTGCTCACCAGCGGTGATGGCGGCAAGAGCTGGCAGAAGGACCCCGTGGGCGCCCAGCAGCCCACCAACTTCACCCGCATCGCCTTCCTGGCCGATGGCAAGGGCTTTGCCCTCGGCGAGCGGGGCTCGCTACTGCGCTGGGTGGGCTGAACACCTTTCCCTCTGTAACCAAGCTGGCTGGCCGCTCCCGGCGGCCACCAGCGCGCCCTTAGGATCGACCAGCTGAACGCTCGCTGCTATGGCTGCCGGCTCTACTGGGGAACGCCCGTTCTTCGAAATCATCACGAGCATCCGTTACTGGGTGATCCATGCCGTGACCCTGCCGGCGATCTTCCTGGCGGGCTTTCTGTTCGTGTCCACAGGCCTGGCGTACGACGCCTTCGGCACGCCGCGTCCTGACGCCTACTTCCAGGCCCAGGATTCCAAGGCCCCTGTCGTGAGCCAGCGCTACGACGCCAAGAGCTCGCTTGACCAGCGCCTGAAATAAGCCATGACCCAGTCTCCAGCCTCCACCACGCCCCGCAACTACCCGATCTTCACGGTCCGGTGGCTGTCCTTGCATGCCCTCGGCATTCCCACGGTGTTTTTCCTGGGTGCCCTGGCCGCGATGCAGTTCATTCGTCGCTGAGATCTGCAGCCATGCAACGCAACCCCAACCCCAACAACCTGCCAGTTGAACTGAACCGCACCAGCCTCTATCTGGGCCTGCTGTTTGTGTTCGTCACCGGCATCCTGTTCTCCAGCTACTTCTTCAACTGACCGGGAGCACCTGCGATGAGCGGCAAAAAATCAAATCTGCCTGACGGCCGGATCCCCGATCGCCTTCCCGACGGTCGCCCTGCCGTGGCTTGGCGGTCCCGGTGGACCGAAGGCGTGCTGCCCTTGTGGCTGGTGGCCACGGCCGGTGGCATGGCTGTGATCTTTGTGGTCGGCCTGTTCTTCTACGGCGCCTACACCGGCGTGGGTTCCGCCTGATTCTTCGCCTCTGCTGCAGATCAGCTGGCCGTGCAGCCTCGCCCCAAGGGCGGGGCTGTTCTGTTAGCGACCTAAGCGGATCACGCACACGCAAGCCCTGAACAGCTGCGCTCTGTGAGTAGCCCACCAGCCACACCCAATCGTCGCAACCGGCGTCCGCGCGGACGGGAGCTGCTCTGCCCCGCCCATCCGGAGCAACGGATCATGGGCTGCGGCAAGAAGTATTTTCTGCACCTGCTCTCACCCGAAGAGCTGAAGGCCCGTGGCATGAGCCACCGCAAGGCCCAGCTGGTGATCGAGGCCTACCCGGTGCTGGTGCTGAGCAATGAGTGGCTGGAGGAGCTGTTCTGCCCGGAATGCGGCAGCAGCCACTGGTGCCACATCACCCAGAACGACAAACACAGCCACACGGTGCGCTGGGCTCCCCGCGAGTTGTGGGAACAGGTGGCTCACGTGGATCCGCTGGTGCCCAATCCAAGCGTGAGCCAGTTCACGCGGCGCTCTGCCCGCCGCGCCAGTGTGAGCCGCAGCGATGGCCAGCGTTGGTTCGATCCAGGCTGACGCGCCCGGCCGTCAGAGGCCCGTTCAGCTGGCCGCCAGAAACTGGGGATAAGCCCGCACCCAAGCGGCAAAGCGCTCCAAGCCCGCTGCCAGCGAGGTATTCGGCCGAAAGCCCACCCAAGCCTGCAGAGCTGAGGTGTCCGCCGCCGTGGCCTGCACATCGCCAGGCTGCATGGGCTGGAACTGCTTGATGGCGGTGCGGCCCAGGGCCTGCTCCAGCAGCTCGATGAAGCGCAGCAGCTCGGTGGGCTGGGCATTGCCGATGTTGAACAACCGGTGCGGCACGGCCGCCGTGGCGGGGTTGGGCTGGAGGGGATCGAAGCCCGGATCGGGGGTGGCCGGCTTGTCGAGGCAGCGGATCACGCCCTCCACGATGTCGTGGATGTCAGTGAAATCCCGCTGCATACGGCCGTGGTTGAACACCTGAATCGGCTCCCCGGCCAGGATCGCCCGGGCGAACAGCATCGGCGCCATATCGGGCCGGCTCCAGGGGCCATACACGGTGAAAAAACGCAGGCCCGTGGCGGGCAGGCCATAGAGATGGCTGTAGGTGTGGGCCATCAGCTCACCCGCTTTCTTGGTGGCTGCATAGAGGCTCACCGGGTGGTTCACGGCCTGGAGCTCCGAGAAGGGCAGCTGCCGGTTGCCGCCATACACCGAGCTGCTGGATGCATACACCAGATGCTCCACGCCGTGGTGGCGGCACCCCTCGAGGATGTGGCCGAAGCCCACCACATTGCTCTGGATGTAGGCAGCGGGATTCTGCAGCGAATAGCGCACCCCTGCCTGGGCGGCGAGGTGCACCACGGCCCGCGGCCGGGCCTGCTGGAACAGCGCGGCGATGGCCTCGCCATCGGCCACATCCAGGGGCTGAAACTGCCAGGCGGCGGGAGCGGTGGGCCCTGAGGCTACCTGGGCGGCGATGCGCTCCAGGCGGGCCCATTTGAGCGCAGGGTCGTAATAGGTATTCAGGTTGTCGATCCCGATCACCCGCTCGCCGCGCTGCAGCAGCCGCAGGGCCACCTCAGCGCCAATGAAGCCGGCGGCGCCGGTGATCAACACAGGAGCAGCGGGGCTCACGAGCTAGCCCTCGCCCACGGTCCACACATGGAGGCCGGCGGCGCGGGCGGCCGGGGAATCGCAGATGGCGCGGGCATCAAACAGCCAGGCCGGCTTGCGCATCACCGCGGCCAGCTCGGCCCAGGCCAACTGGCGGAACTCGGCCCACTCCGTGAGCACCAGCAGGGCATCGGCGCCGCGGGCGGCTTCGAGCATCGATCCGCTGCGCTGCCAGCTGCCCTCGCCCAGATCAGCCTGGATCTGAGATTCGCTCACCTTGGGGTCGTAAAGGGCGAGCTGGGCGCCTTCCTCCAGCAGGTCGTGGCAGATGCGGATCGCCGGGGCCTCGCGGGTGTCGTTGGTGTCAGCCTTGAAGGCGAAGCCCAGCACGGCGATGCGCTTGCCCGTGAGGGTGCCGAACAGGCGCTGCACCACCAGGCGGGCGATGCGGTGCTGCTGCCAGCTGTTGAGCTCCACCACGCTCTGCCAGTAGGCCGCCACCTCCTGCAGGCCGTAGTGGCCGCAGAGGTACACGAGGTTGAGGATGTCCTTCTGGAAGCAGCTGCCGCCGAAGCCCGGGCCCGCCTTGAGGAACTTGGAGCCGATGCGACTATCGGCACCGATGGCGCGCGCCACCTCCTGCACATCGGCGCCAGTGGCCTCGCACAGGGCGGCGATGGAATTGATCGAGCTGATGCGCTGGGCCAGGAAGGCGTTGGCGGTGAGCTTGGAGAGCTCCGAGCTCCAGAGGTTGGTGCGCAGGATCTGCTCAGGCGCCACCCAGTGGGCGTAGATACCGGCCAGGGCCTCAATGGCGGCCGGATCCTCGCCCCCGATCAGCACCCGATCGGGCTGTTCCAGATCGCTGATGGCGGTGCCTTCCGCCAGAAACTCGGGGTTGGAGAGCACCGCGAAGGTTTTGGGCTGGGCCTCACCGGCCCCCTCGCCTTGGGCCGCCGCGAGGATGGCCTTCACGGTTTCGGCGGTGCGCACCGGCAGGGTGCTCTTCTCCACCACGATCGTGTGGCCCTGGGCGCAGGCAGCCACCTGGCGGGCGGAGGCCTCGATCCAACGCAGATCGCTGGCCTGGCCGGCGCCCACCCCCTTGGTTTTGGTGGGGGTGTTCACCGAGAGGAACACCATGTCTGCCGCGGCGATGGCGGGCTCGACAGCCGTGGAGAAATGCAGGTTGCGGCCCCGGCAGCGGCCCACCACCGCATCGAGCCCCGGCTCATACACCGGCAAACGGCTGAGATCGAGATCATTCCAGGCGGCGATGCGAGCCTCGTTGAGATCCACCACCGTGACCTGGATCTGCGGGCAGCGATCAGCGATCACCGCCATGGTGGGCCCGCCCACATAGCCCGCACCGATGCAGCAGATGGTGCGAATGCTCATGCGATCGCCTCGCGGAAGTAGGCGATGGTGGCATCAAGGCCCTGATCCAGCGCCACGGTGGGCTGCCAACCCAATTCCTGGCTTGCGAGATCGATCACGGGCTGACGCTGCAGGGGGTCATCCTGAGGCAGGGGTTGGGTGATGAATTCCAGATTGGGATTGATCTTGGCGCGCACCAGTTCAGCCAGCTGGCGAATCGTGAACTCGCCAGGGTTGCCGATGTTGATCGGGCCGGTATGGGAACCGTTCATCAGCCGGATCAGGCCCTCCACCAAATCGTCCACGTAGCAGAAGGAGCGGGTTTGGGAGCCATCGCCATAGAGGGTGAGCGGTTCACCGCGCAGGGCCTGCACGATGAAATTGCTCACCACGCGGCCATCATCCGGCAGCATGCGCGGGCCGTAGGTGTTGAAGATGCGTACCACGCGGATCTCCACGCTGTGCATGCGCTGGTAGTCGAAACACAGGGTTTCGGCGATGCGCTTGCCCTCGTCGTAACAGCTGCGGATACCGATGGTGTTCACGCAGCCGCGGTAACTCTCGGGCTGGGGATGCACCTCTGGATCGCCATACACCTCGCTGGTGCTGGCCAGCAGCAGCCGCGCGCCCACCCGGCGAGCCAGGCCGAGCATGTTGTAGGTGCCGAGGAAGCTGGTTTTGGCCGTCTTAATCGGGTTGTGCTGGTAGTGCACCGGCGAGGCCGGGCAGGCCAGGTGCCAGATGCGATCCACCTCCAGACGAATCGGATCGGTCACGTCGTGACGGATTAACTCAAAACGCGGATGGCCGATCCAACGCTCGATGTTGGCCTTGCGGCCGGTGAAGTAGTTATCGAGGCAGATCACCTCCTCGCCGGCTTCCATCAACCGATCCACCAGGTGGGAGCCCACAAAACCGGCGCCGCCGGTGATCAGATTGCGCATGGGGGAAGCGGGCATCAGAGGCGCACCAGGTGTTGCTGAAGCTGTTCACGGAACAGGGCCACGGTGCTGCGCAGCCCCTCGGCCAGGGGAATACGGGCCTGCCAGCCGAGGGAGGCCAAGCGACTCACATCCAGCTGCTTCTTCGGGGTGCCATCGGGCTTGCTGGCATCCCAATGGATCTCGCCCTGGAAGCCGGTGGCCTCGGCCACGGCCTCGGCGAGCTGGCGGATGCTCAGATCCACGCCCGTGCCCACATTGAGATGGGTGAGCGGCTCGCCCTGATCGTTGCGCGGAGCATCGGTTGCGGCGGGATCCCAGTGCTCGAGGGCGAACACACAGGCCTCACCCAGATCGTCCACATGCAGGAATTCCCGCAGGGGGCTGCCGGTGCCCCAACAGCTCACGCTGGCATCGCCGCGTTCGGCGGCTTCATGGAAGCGGCGGATCAAGGCCGGCAGCACATGGCTGTTGGTGGGGTGATAGTTATCGCCCGGGCCATACAAGTTGGTAGGCATCAGGCTGATGGCATCGAAGCCATGCTGCTGGCGCAGGGCCTGAGCCAGCTTGATGCCGGTGATCTTGGCGATGGCGTACCACTCATTGGTGGGCTCCAGGGCACCGGTGAGCAGGGCCTCCTCGCGGATCGGCTGCTGGGCGAACTTGGGATAGATGCAACTGCTGCCCAGGAATAAGAGGCGCCTAACGCCGGAGCGCCAGGCGTTTTCGATCACATGCTGCTGAATCTTGAGATTGTCCAGCAGGAAGTCGGCGGGATAGGTGGCATTGGCGTGGATGCCGCCCACCTTGGCGGCCGCCAACACCACCACCTCGGGCCGGTGCTCCGCAAACCAGCGCTGCACGGCCTCGGGATCAAGCAGATCCAGCTCCGAGCGGCTGGCGGTGAGCAGCTGCTGGTAGCCCCTGGCCTCCAGGGCACGGCAAATGGCGCTGCCAGCCATGCCGCGATGGCCTGCCACGAAGATGCGGTGGGCGGGCTGAATCAAGGCCTGTGACCAGACCATCACCCCTGGCCCCCGTTGCGGGCGGCGGCCACGGCGCCGGGGTTGGTGGGCGGATTCTCCATCGAGCCCACAACCGCGAAGCCCTTGCGGCGCAGCAGGGCTTCCTTGGCGGCTTCTTCCTTATCGGCGGCCACCATCTCGCCCACCAATTGTTCCAGGGTGGTGGTGGGCGTCCAGCCCAATTTTTCGCGTGCCTTGGTGGGATCGCCGAGCAGGGTTTCCACCTCTGCCGGACGGAAGTAACGGGGATCGATCCGCACCACCACGGCACCGGTATCGCCGCGAAGGCCCGTTTCCTCCAGTCCGCTTCCCTGCCACTGCATGGGGCCCCAACCCAGCTCAGCGGCCGTGAGTTCGATGAAGCGGCGCACGCTCTCTTGGCGCCCCGTGGCGATCACAAAATCCTCAGGGCTGTCCTGCTGGAGCATGCGCCACTGCATCTCAACGTAGTCGCGCGCGTGGCCCCAATCCCGCAGCGAATCGAGGTTACCCATGTAGAGGCACTGATCCAGACCGGCATCAATGCGGGCCAGGCCGCGGGTGATCTTACGGGTCACGAAAGTTTCACCCCGGCGCGGTGATTCGTGATTAAACAGGATGCCATTGCAGGCATACATACCATAGGCCTCGCGGTAGTTCACCGTGATCCAATAGCCATACATCTTGGCCACCGCGTAAGGGCTGCGGGGATAGAAGGGCGTGGTTTCCTTTTGCGGGATTTCCTGCACTAGGCCGTAGAGCTCGCTGGTGCTGGCCTGGTAGATGCGGGTTTTATGGGTGAGGCCCAGCATCCGCACGGCCTCGAGGATGCGCAGCGTGCCAAGGGCATCGCTGTTGGCGGTGTATTCCGGTGCCTCGAAGCTCACCGCCACATGGCTCTGGGCGCCCAGGTTGTAGATCTCATCGGGTTGCACCTGCTGGATGATCCGGATCAGGTTGGTGGAGTCGGTGAGATCGCCGTAGTGCAGCACCAGGCGCGGATCGTCTTCGTGGGGATCCTGGTAGAGGTGATCGATGCGAACCGTGTTGAAGCTGCTGGACCGGCGCTTGATGCCGTGAACCACATAGCCCTTCTGCAGCAGCAGCTCCGCCAGGTAGGAGCCATCTTGGCCGGTGATGCCGGTGATGAGGGCCACGCGGCCGGCACAGCTCACGGAAGCAGGGCTGAAGGACATCAGGCGGCAGCAGACGTGGCGGGCAGTTTCGCCGCCAGATAACCCAGCAGCAGAAAGCCAAGGTAGAAGAGCAGCCCATCCCCGTAGATCAGGGGCTGGAACAGCCACTGCACTGTGAGGGTGATCAGCAAGCCGGCCCCGATCAAGGCGCCGGCCTGTTCGCCGCCCTGGGGGCCCGACTGCCGCAGGGCCGCGGCCAAGTTAGGCAGGGCCCGCAGCAGCAGCGGCAGCAGCGCCAACAGCAGCAGCAAGAGCGGCAGCCAGCCCACCCGCACGTAGATGTCGAACAGCACGTTATGCATCAGCTCGCCCTGACGGGCGTCGAACTGCATCAGCACCTGGCGTTGCTGATCGAAGGCCTGGAAGTGCAACTGATTGCCGCCCCAGGGGAAGGAAGGCGCCGCGGGGAAGAAGCCGGCAAAGCGATCGAAGCGCTCGTCGTACAGACGGCTGCGCAATCGGGGCCAGAGCGCCACCAGCAGGCCAGTGCCCACCGCCAGAGCGCTCAGCCACCATTGCCGCGGCACGGCCAGGGCCACCAGCACCGGCACGGCACCCAACGCGGCCACCAGCCAGCCCAGCCGCCCGCTGAAGCACAGCACCGCTGCCAGGCCCGCCAAGCCCGAGACCAGCAGCACCAGGCCCAGCCGGCGCTGCAAGCCACGCAGCAGCAGCCAGGCCCCCGGCACCAGCCAGGCCGCCGCCAGGGCGGCGTTCTGCTCGATCGAGCGCACGTTCATGCTCGGATCAGTGCCCCAGGGAACGGCGATCACGGAATCGCGCCGGTGGCGCAGCAGATCCAGCCACTCGCCACCGGGCACCAGCACCCGGCCGTGCAGCAGCACCGCCCAGGTGTAGAGCAACGCCCCTAACCCGTAGGCCAACCACAGCCAGCCCATCTGCCGCCAGCTGAGCTGGGTGGCTGCGCGGGCGCCGATCCAGAGGCCGGCGGCCGGCAGCACCAGCATGGAGATCAGATCAAGCAGGTCGCGGCCGCCGAAACGCCAGAGGCCGTAGTGCACGGAGATGGCGGCATAGCTCAGGCCGAACAACAGCAGCAACAGGCAGCCGCGGCGCAGCCACGGCTCTGGCGCCGCGGCGGAGCGGCTGCGCCAGGCCAACAGCGCCAACAGGGCGTAGAACGCCGTGAAGGCCTTGGGGAGGTGCAGGCCCATCACGGCCAGAGCGGCGACAACAAACAACCAATTCATCAGCAGGCGCCCTCTTCAGCCTCAGCCTTGAGTGCGGCCTCCAACAGGAACAGATCAGGCTGAAGCTGCCACTGGTAGGGGTGCAGATGTTGCGCCATAGCACGCTCCGGATCCACGGCGCTACACCAAAAAGGTCGCTGGAGCATTCTCTGGAAAGCATTATACAGCCCACCACCAAGAAAAGCTTGACTGGCGGGACACTTTCTAGCCTGAGCCAACTCTAACGCGAACAAACGATAGGGACGATCTCGAGAAATCAAAGGGTTGAGAACCATGGACCCCTGCTCACACCAAAGACGGCTCGCACAAGACACTCGCGCCAACAACTCTGGCACCGGGATCGAGATTGGATTCACGACATTATAGCCATAAGACACAAACAACTCACAGACCATGTCCAGATTTATAATTCTCTGGACACGACCAGAGCAAAGAAAGATTTTTTCACCTGGGTAGCGCTTTCGAACGAATGCCATATCATCCGCAAAAACACCATCGCCAAGGGCCGAGATCACGGCATCTCGAGCCAAGGTGAGACTTTGCCATGTGCTGAGTCTGGGCAATACCAGCGCATCAGACAAATCAAGATTGCTGGCCAGCAGCTTCTCTGGAGTAGACAATTGCAATGAGCCCTCAGGGCAGAGCTTCGCAAGTGCAGCAGCCCAAGCAGGAGAGGGAACTGTTGCAAGAATTTGCCGTTCAGAAAAACAGATTTCAGGCCGCCGGGAAAACCACACAATCGATCCCAGCATATCCCCAACAAAATGACCAAAATGACTTGTGGAATGGGGAAAAACAGCAACAGGAGCTCGCCATTGAACAAACGGTTTACGACGCGCCAAACGTATTGCATCAAACTGGGTGCGCGCATAAGCCGGAGCCTGGCCGAAAGATGCAGACGAAACTAATGCCCAAGACTCGATGCCCGGATAATCGGGAACAGGCGAATATCCATAGCAATGGCTTACAAGCTCAACCCGACCAGACTTGGCAGGGAGGGAAAGCATATCTAGATCAACAATCGCCTGATCGGCACTTGCCAATGGCACCGGCAAGTGACCAATTGGCCGCTGACGATGAACGTAGCCGAACAGCCTATTGTTGAGAAAACGGAAGCGTGCATTACGCAGGCAGTCACGCAGACGCGGCATCACCAATAGCATCCTCCCTCCACCAAGTTGGCAGAAACAGGCACGTCTGAGGGATACGGTCGACACCAAGTATCGTTCATCAAGGCCTCAAAAGCAGGCTGGCCATCCCAGCGCTTGCCTCGAATACCAAAAAGAAGCTGGAGTGCCCCACCCAAGTGAATGGCAGGACGCCCCATGGCTTTAATTGCCGCCGCCAGGGGAAGTCCGTAGGCCCCACAACCAAGTAAGGCAACGTCAAAATCCAACCCACTGATTGCCTTCAATGTCGCCTCAAGCGCCTCAGACCAACTGGAAAAATCCATGGTGGCGAATCCCACGGTTTGAGGAGGCTTGAGTGTGATCAAATCAAAGGCAGGCAGAATATCATGGCCAGAAAATAACTGCTGTCGCCGCTTATATTGGGCCTGGATTGTAGCGACGAAAGGATGCACTACCAAAACCCGTCGACCAGCAAGCGCACGGCTCCATGGATCAGAATGCCACCATGGCTCAAGCAAAGGCAAAGGACAACGCTCAGGCAGTGGATTGAGCGACGCAACTAGGCGTGCCTGATATTCAGTGAACCAGAAACCGAGCAAATCAACCTCTGCCAAAGCGTCACCCAATCGCAAGCTAGCTGCATGCAGCTCGTGCCGTTCAACTGGAAAGATACCAGCATTGCGATGGGCTTCTTGCAGAGTTTTACGGCCAAAGCGAAGATTTTGAAAGCGAGATTCTCCCAACAAACGAGCTTCCACACGACCAAGACGTCCGACCAGGAAGGGCCTTCTACTCAACAATGCACTGCAAATCCATGCATTCGCAGCAGCCGCATCTAACTGAGCCCTGAAAACAGACGGGTAAACAAGACGGTCAGAGATATAGCCAAGGCGTTGAAATTGATGCTTAAGCAAGCGGATTGAAGACAGCATTCAGGACACCCCTACATTGCCAGCGATCTCCCTATACAGCTCAACGTGAGCTTGAGCAACGGCACGGGAACGCCAACGGATCAAACGCTGATCCTTTGAGAAGTCCCAGAAGGCCAGGCGACCCAGGAGAACGTGTTGAATACCTTGAGCAAGATCAGCCACATCAAAAGGATCGGCGAGATAACCACTGATACCGTGACGAACCGCATCTACCATGCCACCTTGGCGGAAGGCAACGACAGGGGTACCACAGGCTTGAGCTTCTGTTGCGATCTGCGGCAGATTGTCAAGCCGAGAAGGCACTATCACCACATCGGCTGCGGAATAAGCCAGTGCCAGACTTACATCATCATGCAACCGTGCCACTGGCAGTACAGGCCAATTCAACCCGCTTGGAGCCAGTTGTGAACCCAACACAACAACTAAAGGACTGGACTCCAAACCAGAGAGACCATTGAGCGCGGCTTGCAGAAGATCAAAGCCCTTGTTGAAATCGGAAGTACCGGAAATAGCACCAAAGAGGAGAAGGGGTTTATGTTGCGGCCAACCCAATAACTCCCTCGCCAGATGGCGAGGCAATGGCCGAAAAGCATCGGGCACAGCATTCGGGATTACATGGCAAGGCACTCCGCTAAACAGGGCTGAACTGGCAACCTGCTCAGCCATCCAGCGACTGGGAGCCACAAGCTGAAGCCGAGGCAGCAATCGACTCCAGGCCCGACGCTTGCGACACCACGTCCAACGGTCTAGATCACAACCACCATGGTCGATCGGACGATTATCAGCTCGATAGCCCTGCCGAAAGCGACGATCGTCAGCACCATCAGGATGGTGTTCACTGCCACAGAACGGCCAACTATCATGCAAAGTCCAGACCAGGGGCTTCCTTAGACGGCCGATCGCCTCCACCGAGATAAACTCATCCTGAACCCAGTGCAGATGCAACACTTGTGCATCGAATGTATTGAGATAGCGGTCAAATCGAGATGGCAAAGCCGCAACAGAATGTGTAAAAGAATTCGGACTCTTCTGCGGCTTGCTTAACCACCAACTTGCTGTACTACGCAACAGAGCAAGAGCCTGGCGCGGCTTGGAACCAGGGGCCTGCACCCAAGGGTCACCGCTAGCAGCCACTGCGACACGCATCGCGCTGCAATGTCCTGCCTGGCGAAGTGCCTGATGCAATCGGAAGCAAGCACGCGCGGCACCTCCCCCTGTGTCGTAAGTACTGAGCTGAAGAATCTTCACCGCAACCCAATAATTCGAAGAGCCTTACGAAACTTACGAATCAAGCCAGCCCGAAAGCTTCGGCGGTAAATCCTCATAAAAGTATACGCATCACATGCACGATCGGCCTGGATGACGGCAGGGTGCATCAAAGGAAACGCAAGGCTTCCTCGCGGCTGCAAGGGGGAACTCTCATCGATGGTATGAGTCGCGTCTGCACCGAAGCCAATGTTCTCAACCAGCTCTACAGCGGGTACCACCGTAAGAAATCCCTGCTGCCAGCAGCTCAACTGCCAGATCATGTCCCAGGTGTCGATACGGCCGGCGGCCAGCTGGTCAAGCCAGTCGCGCCAGAGGGAAGCAAAGGCCCTCCCCCCCAGCTGTTCCAGCCAACCGGCAGCCCGAAAAGCAGGCCATCCAGTCAGATCACGATCGTAAAAAAGCCAGGCACGGCGCCAACTGGCCCAGCCCCAACAGTGGCTGTAGATCGAGAACCGGTAACTCGACCCATCCAGTGGTGGCCGGCCCCAATGATTCTGGGCCGCAATGGCACCGATGCGGCTGTCGTGGCGGTAGCGCTCGAGCAGCTGCTGGCAGTAGGTGAAAAAGCTGAGGTCGGGCAGGATGTCGTCTTCCAGCACGATGCCCTCGGGCTCCAGCTCGAAGAACCAGTCGAGGGCAGCGCTGACGCCGACCCGGCAACCCTGGTTCACCGGGTGCAAGCGGCTGCGCAGCTCGCAGGGCCAATCGATCCGGCCCGCCGGCGCCGGGGCCAGCAGCGCGCGCACCGCCGCGCAGCGCTCGGCTTCTCCGGCCCGATCGGGGCGGGGACCGTCGCAGGCGACGTAGAGGCGCTGGGGTTGCAGGCGGCTCAGCAACTCCAGCACCAGTGCCGTGGGCTCCGGCCGGTTGAAGGCGATCAGCAGCACCGGAACCGGAAAGCTCATGGCGCCAACCCGTAGCCCAGTCCATACCCGGCGGCAACCAGGGCCGATAGCCCCAGCCAGGGCCTAAGCCAGCGGCCGCGGCCACTGAGCAGGGCCAGCAGCGCCAGGCTGGCCAGGTCGATCCACACCCGGGTGTAGTCAGGGAAGCGGGCCAGGATCTGGGTGCTGGTGCAGAGGGCCGGCAGCAGGTAGAGGGCCGCGGTGATCCGCAGCCAGCGGCTGGTGCCGGCGGAGAGGGCCGTGGCCGCCAGCACCAGCAGCGTGGCCAGCCAGAGCACGAAGCAGAGGCCATCGAACAGGTGCTCCGCCCGGCCCGGATCAAGCCCCGGCAGGGGCGCCAGGCCCAGCAGCTGGCCGGCCTTGCGCACCAGCCCCACCCCAGGCCAGCCGAAATGGAGGCTGGCCAACAAGCCATCGGCGGTGCTGGCAAAGCGGCCCCGCAGGCCGGCGATCCAGGCCAACAGCGGCAATGGCACCAGGGCCAGCAGCAGGATCCAGCGCCAGCGCCGCTCCCACAGGGCCGTGAGGCCGCTGGCGGCCCAGGCCAGCAGCGCCGTTTCCCGGGTGAGCAAGGCGGCCGTGAGGCTGGCCCAGAGCCGCCCCGGTCGCCGCTCGCGCCAAGCCACGGCGGCGGCCAGCAGCAGGGTGGTGGCCAACAGATCGGCCGTATCGAGGCTGAGGGTGATCCAAGGACCCGGGAGGGCCAGCACCGCCAGGCCCCAGCGGGGGGAGCGCTGCTCCAGCTGGGCCCAGCGGGCCACCAGGCCGCCAGCGCAGCCGATGGCGGCCACGTTCAGCAGCCCGAGGGTCCAGGGGATCAGACGGGGCTGGCCAAGCCCCAGCAGCCAGGCCAGCAGGGGATAAAGCAGCCGCTTGCCCCGATAGATGGGATTGTCGAGGGCGGCGGCGGTGCCGGGATCGCGCTGGAGGGGATCGAGGGCCAGGGTGAGGAACTGCTGGCCATCGTTGCCGCGCTTGCCCTGGAGCACCACCAGCGACTGGCCCTGCAGGCGGGGCGAGAGGGGCAGCTGATCGCCGATGCGGGCAAGGCCGGTGGGGTTGCCGCCGTACTTGCCGAACACCACCAGGGCCCACACCAGCAGGGCCAGCAGCGCGGTGAGCAGAGCCACGGCTGCCGGCCTCCAGCGGGTTGACCAGGGTGGGGGGTTTGCCTCCATCGGCCGACGTTACGCTCAGCAGCAGATAACGGAGCTGCGGTGAGCCGTCCGCTGGTGATCACCACGGCCTTCTCCTATGGCCCCGGCGATCTGTGGCCGCTGCTGCACTCGCTCCGCCAGTCGGCGCCCACAGCCGACGTGCTGGTTCTCACCGCTGAGAACGATCTCGCCGCGCTGGAGCCGCTCCAGCAGAGCTTTCCCCGCCTCACCCTGGAGGCGGTGCAACGGCCACCCCGGGTGATCCGTGGCCGGTTGGCGCTTCCCCGCAAGCTGGCGTCACGCAGCCAACGCTGGCTCAGGCAGCGCCAGCAGAAGCTGTTGCAGCAGCCCAGCATCGCCATCGAAGAGGCGCGTCGATTCGGCCTGAGCACAACCCAGGCCCATTTTCTGATCCGGCGCTTCTTCTGGGCACGGGAGCGGCTCACACACCCGCGCTGGCGCGATCACGGCCCCGTGATGCTCTGCGACGTGCGCGATGTGGTGGTGCAGGGCGACCCATTCGCCGGCATCGGCGAGGGCCTGATCACCGGAGAAGAGTTCGACCTCTTCGATCACTGCGCGATCAATCGCCGTTGGATCCGCCGCGCCTACGGGCGCGACGCCGAACAGGAGCTGTGCGGCCATCCTGCCCTCTGTGCCGGGGTGGTGATCGGTTCCCGGCAGCAAACCCTGCTCTATCTCGACCTGTTCTGCCGTGAAGCGCTGGAGCTGATGCAGCGCCACGGCACCAGCTGCCTGGCGAATCTGGATCAGGCGATCCACAACCGGATCCTGCGCGGTTCCTCTGCTCTCCAACTCCAGCTCAGTGCCGTGAATGGCCCGATCGCCACGGTGGGGTGTGTTCCCGCGGAGGAAATCCAGGTGCCGGAGGGGCCTGGGCCCGTGCAGGTGATGGGTCGGGTACCGGCCGTGATCCACCAGTACGACCGACGCCCCGCCCTGGTGGAGCACGTGCGGGCCCGCCATGGCCTGAGTCACGGAGGCCATCCGTGAGCACCAACCCCGTGAACCGCATGGCCCTACCGCTGGCAGCGGCCGGCCTGGCCCTGCTGGTGTGGCTGCCGCTGGGCCTGGCCGGGGTGCCGCTCGACACCCCCGATGGCTTCCTGCACCTGGGCTGGGCCGTGGGCTGGGCCCGGCAGGTGCAGGGGGGCTGGCTGTGGCCGCTGTGGACTGATCTGCCCTGGGCGGGGGCGGGCAGCCATGCGCTACTGCTCTATCCGCCGTTGTTCCGGCTGCTGGTGGGGCTGCCGCTGCTGGCGGGGGTGCCCGCCGATCAGGCCCTGGCCGGGGCGCTGCTGGCGGTGCTGCTGCTGAATGCCGGCGGGGCGGCGCTGCTGGCGCGGATGTGGCTGCGGCCGGGGGGCTGGCGCTGGCTGCTGCTGGCCGTTGCTTGCCTCAACCCCTATTTGCTGGTGAACGTGTACGTGCGGGGCGCCTGGCCTGAGGCCCTGGCCCAGGCCTGGCTGTGGTGGCTGGCCCTTGGGTTGCTGGGGCTGGCCCGAGGCCGCCGCTGGGGCATCGCCGTGGCCGCCGCGGCCCTGGCGGGCGTGATCCTGAGCAACTGGAACGGTGCACTGCTCACCGGCCTGGTGTGGGCCCTGGCGGCGCTGTGGCTCTGGCGCGGCCCTGGCCTGCGGGGCTGGGGGATCAGCACGGCCCTGGGCCTGGGGATCACGGCACCGTTCTGGCTGCCGGCCCTGCGGGCGCTGCCCGGGGTGCGGGCGCCGATTCCGGCGGGCCTGCTGCCCCAGGAATTCTTCTTCGCGGGGCCGGCGCAGAGCACCACCTTCTCCGATCTGCTCTGGATCCAGGCCGCCGCGATCGCAGTGCTGCTGCTGCTGCGCTGGCTGGGCTGGCTGGGCTGGGGCTGGAACGGGCTGCGGGATCGCCAGGCCCTGCTGGCGGGCTGGGGCCTGGCGGTGGCCCTGATCAGCCTGGCGCTCACGCTGCCGCCAGCAGAGCTGATCTACCAGGGGCTTCCGCCACTGCAGCGCATCCAGTTCCCCTGGCGCTGGCTGGGGCCGGCCTGGTGCGGAGCGCTGCTGTGGCTGTGCTCCCCCGGCGCCCTCTCCAGTCGGCCGGGCCGGCTTCAGGCCCACCGCCGGCTGGCCCTGGGGATCTCCAGCCTGGCGGCGGCCGGGCTCTGGTTCGACAGCCTCAACCGCTTCCGCACCAACGTGCTCGGCCATGCCCCCAGTGCGGCCGAGCGCCAGGCCCTGCGCCAACTGCTGGCCTGCGACCCGCTCAGCCCCTGCCCCCAGGGCGTGGCGGCCCTGCCGGCGACGGGAGAACTGGCCAAGCGCTTTGTAGCCCTGCCCGATGGCCGCATCGCCCTAGCGGGCGTGCCCGATTACAGCCCCGCCGGCATCCCCGAAGCGAGCTGGAACAAGCGCCTGCAAACCTTCTGGCTGCCGGCCTGGCCGCAGAACAACTGGGCCCAATTCAGCGGGGCTGGCCGGGTGCACCTGCTCAGCCACGGCCCCAGGGAGCGCCGGGTGCTGGTGGAGGCCCGGGAGCTAGGCCAACTGCGGGTGATGCAGTGGGCGGATCCGGCCTGGCGGGTGCAATGGCGCCGCGCCGGCCAGCCGAACCAGCCCTGGCGTGATCCACTGCCGGCCGGCGGCCGCGACCGTGAGGGCTGGATCAGCGTGCCCCTGCCACCAGGCCAGTGGGAGGTGGTCCTGAGCTACGGGAGGATGGCGGAGCCCCAGGCGGCCCCATGCAGCCCTCACCCGCGCGCCACCACAGCCCGCTGCTGAGCGCCGTGGTGCCTTTCCTCAACGAGGCCGCCAACCTGCCGCCACTGATCTCCTGCCTGGAGCTGCAGCTGGGCGAGCTGGGGCTGGCCTGGGAACTGGTGCTGGTGGACGACGGCAGCACCGACAGCTCCCTCGCCGTGGCCCGGCGCGAACTGGAGCGCAGGCCCGGGTTGCGGGCCACTGTGTTGAGCCTGTCGCGCAATTTCGGCAAGGAAGCCGCTCTCACTGCCGGCCTGGAGGCCAGCCGCGGCGAGGTGGTGGTGCCCCTCGATGCCGATCTGCAGGACCCCCCGGAGCTGATCGGCCCGATGCTGGAGCAATGGCGCCAGGGCTTTGATGTGGTGTATGCCGTGCGGCGCCAGAGGGCCGGGGAGAGCCGCACCAAGCGCCTCACCGCCTTCAGCTTCTACCGACTGATGGGCCGGCTCAGCAGCACCAGCATTCCGCCGGACACCGGCGATTTCCGGCTGATGGATCGCTGCGTGGTGGAGGCTCTGCTGCAGTTGCCGGAGCGCAGCCGCTTCATGAAGGGCCTGTTCGCCTGGGTGGGGTTCCGGCAAACGGCGATCACTTACAACCGCGAGCCCAGGCACGGCGGCCGCAGCACCTGGAACTACTGGAAGCTTTGGAACTTCGCCCTGGATGGCATCACCTCCTTCAGCCGGGTGCCGCTGCAGGTGCTGAGCGGTGGCGGCGTGGTGATCGCCCTGCTAGCACTGCTCTACGGCGCCTGGATGGTGCTGCGCACGCTACTGTTCGGAATCGATCTGCCGGGCTACGCCTCCCTGATCACGGCTGTGCTGTTCCTGGGGGGGCTGCAACTGATCGGCCTGGGGGTGCTGGGGGAATACCTGGGCCGGGTGTTTGAGGAAGTGAAGGGCCGGCCGCTGTATCTGGTGCGGGAACGCTGGCAGCAGGGCCCGGCCCTGGAGGGGCCTCGATGAGCCTGCCGCTGCTGCTTCTCGCCGATACCAGCACCCCGGAGGCCCTAGGCAGCAAGTTCCTGCGGGGGGCAGCGGCGGCGGGGCTGGATCCGCAGCGGCAGCTGCAGGTGGCCTACAGCTCACCGGCGCCGGCCTTCTCGCCCAGCATGAACCGCAAGCGGGGCAAGGTGTTCTATCGGCTGGCCGACCGGCGCAGCTGGGAGTGGTGGGGCTTTCAGCGGGATCTGCTGGCGCGAATCGAGCAGAGCCAACCGCAACTGATGCTGGTAACAGGGATCCTGCCGCTAGCGCCGGCAGTGTTCGCCGCCGTGCGGGCCGGGGGCGGGCGGATCGTGAACTACCTCACCGACGACCCGTGGAATCCGATCCACCGGCGACGCTGCTTCCTGCGCAACCTGCCCCTTTATGACCACATCTTCAGCACCAAGCAGGCCCTACGCCAGCGGCTGGAGGCGGCGGGAACGCCCAGCACCAGCTGGCTGCCCTTCGCGTACGACCCCAGCCTGCACCACCCCCCAGCCAAGCCCGCTGAAGCCGGGGTGGATGTGGCGTTCATCGGCACGGGAGCCAGCGAACGGCTGCCCTGGCTGGAGGCCCTCAGCTCTTTGCCCGGCGTGAGCCGCCGCCTGCACGGCAACAGCTGGCGCGGCATCGCCACGCCGGGTTGGGAGCGCTGCGGGGCTATCACCGGCGAGGCCTACAACCAGGCCATCGCCTCGGCGCGGGTGGTGCTGGGCCTGCTGCGGCAGGCCAATGGCGACCTCTCCACCGACCGCTCCTACGAGATCGGCGCCATCGGCGGCTGCGGCCTGGTTCAAGACACGCCGGAACACCGGGCCCTGCTACCCCACTACCCCGATGCGGGCTTCTTCCGCAGCCCATCAGAGCTGCGGGAGCGGGTGCAGGCCCTGCTGGCGGATCTCGCCCTGCAGCACCAGCTGCGCCAGCTGGGAGCCGAGGCCCTGCGCCGGCCCGAGCACACCTATGCCGCCCGCCTGCGCTCGATCCTGGATTGGAGCGCCAGCCAGGGAGCCAAACAGCCATGAAGATCACGATCGTGGTGGGCGGGCGCTGGCACGCCTTCGATTTGGCCCGTGAACTGCACGAGCAAGGGCATCTGCATCGGCTGATCACCAACTACCCGCGCTGGTTCGTGCGGCGCTGGGGCATACCCGCCCAGAAGGTGGTGAGCCTGCCACTCACGTTCTGGCTGGTGAAGGCCATCTACAGGCTGGGGGGCGAGGCGCTGATGATGCGCTGCCAGTGGCAGGTGCACCGCTGGTTCGCCCGGCGGGCCGTGCGCCACCTGGAGGGGAGTGAGCTGATCCATGGCTGGTCGCAGTGGAGTGAGCCCTCGCTGCTCTGGGCCCGGGAGCGCGGCCTCCCCACGGTGCTGGAACGCTCCTCCGCCCACATCCTCGAGCAGAGCCTGCTGCTGCGCGAGGAGCATGCCCGCCTGGGGCTGCATTGGCCGCCCACCCATCCGAAGATCGAGGCGATGGAGCTGCGGGAATACACGCTCGCCTCAGCTGTAGCGGTGCCCAGCCTGTTCGTGGAGCGCAGCTTTGTGGCGCGGGGCTTCCCGCGCGAGCGATTGTTCCGCAATGCCCTGGGGGTGAATCTCGGCCAGTTCCAGCCCCCCAGCCAGCCACCAGTGCCCCCCGAAGCGAGCGGCCTGCGGGCGATCTATGCCGGTTCACTGTCAGTGCGGAAGGGAATCCCAGATCTGTTGGCCGGCTTTGCCAGCGCGGCTCTGACCAACGCCGAGCTGATCCTGGTGGGCGGAGAGACGCCGGAACTGGCGCCGCTGCTGGCCCAACAACCCGCCAACGTGACGTGCCTGGGGCACCGCCCCCAGGCGGAACTGGTGGAGCACTACGGCCGGGCCCACTGCTTCGTGATGGCCTCGATCGAAGAGGGCATGGCGATGGTGCAGATGCAGGCTCTGGCCTGCGGGCTGCCGCTGATCTGCACCACCAACACCGGCGGCGAAGATCTGCTGCGCCTGGGGTGCGGCGAGCCACAGCCAGGGCCAGAGGGGGTGCAGCAATTCACAGCCGGGTTCCTGGTGCCGGTGCACAGCACGGCGGCCCTGGCCTGGTGCCTGCGCCAGCTGGCCCTGGAGCCCGGGCTATGGCAACGCCAGCGCCAGGCCGCCCTGCAACTGGCGGCAACGGAACTGGACTGGGGGGCCTACGCCGAGCGTTCAGCGCTGCACTACCGGCAGTTGCTGGAGGCCGCGGCATGAGCAACCAGGAAGCGATCACGATTGTGCTGCCGGTGTACGGGCGCTCGGAGCTGCTGGAGCCGGCACTGGCCAGCGTGCTGGCCCTGGAGGAGGTGGAGGGCAGTCCGTGGCGGCTGCTGATCGCAGACGATGGCTCCGATGCCAGCACCCAGCAGTTCCTGCAGGCGTGGGTGGAGCGGCAAGGGGGCGAGCGCGTGGAGTGGCGAAGGCGTCCTCAGAACCTAGGCCTGTTCGCCAACCTCAACCAGGCGATCAACGAGGCCACAACGGAATGGGTGCTGCTGCTCTGCAGCGACGATCTGCTGCTGCCGACGGCTCTCACCAGGCTGAGCGAGTTATGGCAGCAATGGCCCGAGGCGGGCTTGATCCTTTCGAGCTTCCACTCCATCAACGCCGATGGCAGCCCGCGGCCTGCCGACAGCGCCTGGCATCACGACCAGCTCAGCCGCAACACGGCCCTGATCCCACCGGAGCGCTTCGTGCCGGCCCTGCTGCAACTGGGCAGCCTCAACGGCAACCTCACCGGCATGGCCTTCTCCCGCCAGCTGTGGCAACAGGCAGGCCCCTTTCGGGCCGACTGGCGCCATGCCGCCGACTGGGAATGGCTGCTACGGGCCTGCGAATGCGGCCCAGCGCTTCTGAACCGCGAGCCGATCGCCAAGGTGCGCACCCACGCGGCTCAACTCTCCAACAGCAATCGCCGCAGCGGCCATGAGCTGCAGGAAGTGGCTGAGGTGGTGGCCAGCCTGCGGAAGCACCCACTGCTGGCCGAGGAGCCACGACGGCATCGCTGGGCCGCGAAGGTGATGCAACACCAGCTGTGGAATCAGCTCAAGATACTGCCGCGCCACGGCCTGGAGCCATTGCTGCAGGCGCTCCAGCCGATCCATCGTGCCGCCGGGCTGCGGTGCAGTGCGCTGGCACTGCTGCACTCTGCCCCGCAACGCCTGCAAGGATGGCTGGAGCATCGAGGGAAACATGGCGGCGCTTAGGCACCTTGAGAGCACAGTCAGCGACAACCGCCTTCGCCAGCTCCTGGGACCTGCATCGGTTCTGCTGCATCCCATTTACGGGCTGCTTATCCTCCTGCTGGCATGCCTACCGCTTCTAGCGATAGCCAGCCAACCTCTAGGCATTCTCTTAGCAGCACTCAGCACCTACCTCCTCCTAACGGCTGTTCGACTCGAACAGCCATGGCTCCGCGTTAGTCCGCTTCCTCCACTCACAATAGTATGCCTAGGCTCCTGGATTCACTGTGGGATAGGCGGCGGAATCATCGCGATCAGTACCCCGGATTCAGCATCACCCTTTGCCGTAGGGATGTGGGCACACCTCCCAGAGGCTCAATTGCTATGGATCCTTTTTTGCGGATCATGCATCCTGGCATTTGCACTGAATCCGCCAATATCTTCACCAAGAACTCGCACTGAAGAGCCGCCCAACTCGGACTCGGTGATTAGCATTACAATAGCTTGCAGCGCAGTGGCATTGGGATCAATAGCGATTGGCTTGATCAGCGGAACATTGGACAGAAGCCCAAGCAGCTACCTCTACTGGGTTTCGCAACGCTGGCGCCCTGACAGCCTGCTCACAATGTTCGCCCGATTCAGAGATGTTTACTTTTTTTTGGCTCCACTGGCAATCTACAATGCCAGAAAGCACTGGCAAAGAGCCTTGTTAATCGGGGTCTTTGCAAGCTATGTAGTCATGGCCCTTCCACTCGGCGGCCGAGGCCTACTGTTGTGGCCTTTTGTCTACTCCTGCATGGGACTTTGGCTAACCCCGATCTCTCCTAAAAGGCTTAGGGCGGCACTGCTTACAACAGTAGCGTGCTGCCTTATCATGCTTCCATTAATTCAGGCCTATAAATTACAGCTTGTTAGCACCAACCAGCATCGATCTAACATTACTGGCAGACTAGAAGCCTTACAACAAGCCACCGCATCTCTCAATCCGCTTGGCTCAAATACATCCCATCAGTTGCATCCACTGGGAAGATCGATTTATGGATGCATTGACGCCCTTCTATTCCAGCCTCCAGCCTCAACGCGCCCCCGCGCAGGCTGGCATCGCATGGAAAACATTCTTACAGCCTGGATTCCTGAGTTACTTATTCCAAAAGCTTTCCCTGTTAGAGATGCTCATTTTATAGCTGCTGAAGCCAGTGGTCTCAGCAGGAAAGCAGCAGAGGCAAAAACCTACACATCCCATGATTGCGTAACTTTTGGCGCAGATCTCTACTGGAGAGGTGGCTGGCTGGCTGTGATACTGGGATCTGCAGTTGCAGCAGCTTTTTACCGCCTCATCAGCGAGTTGTGGTACCGATACGCGAGCTGGCAATCAGCGTGGCAGATCTTGCTTTTGACCTATCCTGCTACGTTCCTCACCGTTTACCCTTTCGGCAGCATCGGCGAAACAGCTTGGCTTTGGATGTGGGACCTGCCCAAATACATCATCATAATCTCCACAATCTGCCTCATCGCCAATAGACTGACCAACAACCAACAATCAATAGGAAAATGACGACGCTACAACTACTCCCTCATCGCTCGGACGCACGCCTGGCGGCATTAGCGACCCAGCACATTATTGGCCGATTAACACAAATTGAATCGGTTATCGATATTGGCTGCGGGGATGGAGTGGTGGGGACACTCCTTCCCGAGAGGTGTCGCTACCGCGGCATTGACTTGAGCAATGCCACGATCTACAAGCAAAATCAAGACGACACCCGGATCATTTACAGCGCACCCGAAGAGCTTGAGAGCTTGCTGAGCAACAGTGAGCCGGCAGATGCAGTCCTCATGCTGGACGTACTCGAACACACACGCACATTTAGCGAGCTCTTCAAACTAGCAATTCCCCTCGCAAATAATTTTTTGATCGTGAGCCTGCCAAACGAATTGTTTCTTCTTGACAGGTTAAGACTTCTCGCGGGCAAAGAACATCCCGCGCATTCACTGGACTTAATCAACTTGCCAGAGGGATTTAAGCACCAGTTCATCATCAATATTAGCAAAGCTCGTCACATCCTTAATCGGATTGCCATTGATCATGGATTTAGGCTTTCCGAGGAATGGGTTAGGCCGCTTATTGCAAAGAACAAAGCGATGCAGCCTTTGCTGTGGATTACAAGGCAAATCAGCAGCCCTCAAGTTTGGAGCATGGGGAGCATCTTTGTATTCAGCCGCGAAGCCTAGGCGCAATGCGAAAGCACGCACCGGTACATAAACGCTAACTTTTGACGCTCAGGCCATGAGATTCAAGGAGATTTATTTTTCAATGAAATTCACCAAGCCTCATATCACAAAGCAGGAAAAAAGCTGCAACTCACAACAGTATTTAACACAACCGCAGACATCATTTGCACCTTCCACTTCTAGCATTGTGTTGACACCTTTACGCCTGGAATATATATCTACGTTATTGCCCGCATACAAGAAGCCACCGGCAACGCACCGCACACAGGCGTCCAAAGCCATATGACCTCCACGATGAACCTGCCGCTGAACCGGAGTGATGTCTACGCATCTCCGCCCAATCACGATTTGATCAACCGCTCTAAGCGCCTTAGCGTGCGCCGGCTACTGGATGCCGGGGCTGGAACAGGCAGCAATCTTGAAGCGATAAAACAGCTACACCCTGATGCTCACACCGTTGCCATCACTTGCTCAAGTAGAGAAGCGAAGGCACTGGAGCATGTGGCTGCTCATACAATTACAGCTGACCTGAACCAGTTTCGCACTCTGTACGACTGGCAGCAGATTGGCTTAGGCGAAGGACAGTTCGACCTGATTCTACTCTCACACGTCCTCGAACATCTACAGGAGCCTGATCAGGCCTTGGCAAGCATCAGCATGCTCTTGGCACCCCATGGATTGGTGCTGATCGCACTGCCCAACGTCTGCCACTGGCGAACGCGTCTGCAGATTGCACGCGGGCGGTTTCGCTATCAGGATGATGGCGTACTGGATCGCAGCCACCTCCGCTTCTTCACCTACTGGACCGCCCTTGAACTGGTGCAAGGCTGTCACGGGCTGAAGCTGATCGAATACTGGCCTGTAGGGGGCGGCATTCTCGGCCCTCTGCGAAGCTGGCTTCCAAGGTCCGTATGCCAATGGCTCGACCATCAAGCCACGCAACGCAGGCCCAACCTGTTCGGGTTTGAAACGCACCTGCTGGCACAACGCTGCTGATGAAGGTTGGGTTCCACTGCGATTCCTTTTCCCTGAGGGGGGTCACCGTGGCGACCCTGGCCTATGCGCGCCTCTGGCAGGACCAGCTCGACCAAGACAGCGTGCTGATCAAGTGCGACGGGCAGACCCCATGGATCGTCGATCGTCCAGCAGCAGGCTACGCAGAACGGCTCAATATCCTCCGCTACACACACCCCTCAGAGCTTCCAGGAGTGATCGCTGAAGCCGGGCTCGATGCGCTCTACGTGCTCACAGCCGGCCAAGCCGAATCACGGTTTGCACAGCTCGCCATTCCGCTGTGGGTGCACGCCGTGTTCCCCAGCCGAATCAGCGACATTCACGGCAATCGCTATGCCTGCGTGTCTGACTGGCTCGCGAAGGAAGCCTTTAACGGGAAGATTCCTGCAGTGCCTCACATTGTGGATCACACGCTCAGCCAGGAAGATGGACCAGCCTGGCGCCAGCTGCATGGCATCCCTGCCGATGCCATCCTGATCGGCAGCATGGGCGGAAGCCATACATTTGATCTTGCCATCGCCAGATTCGGACTGCAGGAAGCCCTGCAGCGCAGCAACCGACTGTTCTTTGCAGCGCTCAATCACCAACCCTTTATCCAGCACGAACGCGCCCTTTTTCTTGCTGGAACCGACGATCGACTAGCGAAGGCAACGTTCATCCAGGCCTGTGATGCGATGCTGCACGGCCGAACCCAAGGCGAAACGTTCGGGCTGGCCTGCGCCGAATTCACAGCCGCCGGCAAACCGGTGCTGGCCTGGCGGCATGCGCCAGAGAGGCATCATCTTGAGCACTTCTGCCCACCCTCGCTGCAGTACTCCACGGCCGGCGAGCTCTGCAGGAAACTCCTGACGCTGGACCCCGCAGCCTGGAGCGGCACTAACCTCCAGATCCGCTGCCAACCATTTCGCGCTGAGGCCGTGGCACCGACATTCCAGACGGTCTTCGCTTCAGGTGGATGCCCCAGCGAACCGCCCCACTTCGGCAGGATCGACAAAACGCTGATCTTCAAGCGCCGCCTGCAGCGCTCGCTACGCGCGCGGCTGAGCCGGCGCCACCAACAACCCGTGGACCCAACACAGATCAAGTTCGATCCCGTGAGTGGCTTCCCGATGGAGGAATGAGGTGACAGGGTCCACCAGGCATGCAGCGGCCCTGTCGTTCGGCACACAGCTCTCTACGAAGGCCATCAACCTCGGCCTCTCGGTTGCGTTTGTGCGGCTCGCCCCGGCGGACTGCCTGGGCTACTTCACGTTGTTGATCGCTGCCGCCCAGCTGGTATGCAGCCTGGGCCGTGTTGGCACCAACTATTCCTATGCCGTTCTGCTTCCTCAACAGAAGAACAGCACGGCACGCCTGCGCCTCACCACCACTTACAGCCTCTTCGGCCTGACGAGCTCTGTTTTGGTGGCCGCCGTTGCCCTCTGTCAACTGGCTTACGCCAAGGGCATGCCAGAGGCGTTCCAGAGCCAGGCCTTGCTGTTCTCCGGGCTAACGCTCACCTATCTGCTGAGCGATTCGTTGTCCGAAACCGTCTGGAGCATTCACCTAGCGCGTGGCCGATTTCAGGTGGTGTTCCTGCGGGATGTGTGGCTGGCACTGGGGAAAGGCCTGCTGCCCCTGGCCGGTGCGCTGTGGCTGGGTGCTGCAGGGGTGGTGGGCGGGCTTGCCCTGCTCAGCCTGGTGAACTGCTGGATCGCGCTGACACTGCTGCAACGCCAACAGCCCACCATGGGTCTGCCGGCCCTCGGCAGTGTGTGGTCGTGGTCGCTGCTGCTCCAGCTTCTGAAGAAGGGTCTGCCATTCTTCAGCGTTCCCCTGGTGACAAATCTGATCCTGTGGCCATTGCTGATGAAGGTAGTGAACACCGCCGGCATCCACCAACTTGATGGACTGCGCATTGCGCAGATCTGTGCGCAGGTGATCGGCATCCTCAGCGCCTCGCTGATGCCAGTGCTGCTGGTGCAATCGAGCCACCAAGAACAGGCCGCTGGCCACCTAATGCATCAGCGGGCCTTCCAGGCCTGCTGGAGCCTCTCGCTGCTGATCTACTGCCTGTATGCCCTGAGCGACACCACCATCCTGCCGCTGGTGTTCGGCCAAGGGGCGGATGGTGCCATCAGAATTGCGCGAATTCTGGTTGCTGCAGCCGCCGTTCAGGGTTTAAGCCAGATCCCCATGCAACGCCCGCTCTCCACCACAGCTTTGACCCAGCTTTCGTTGCTGCAGATCGGCAGTTTGGCTCTGGCGGCCTTCATTGCCATCCAGGCATTTCAGCCAACGGGCGGCCTGATGGCTTATGCCATTATCAATCTGATTAGCCCGCTGATCACGGTGCTGTGTTTACCGGCTGCGCTGCGGCAGCGCCTCGTTCCCGAGCACAAAGGATTCCTGCCTCAGCTCTGCCTATCGTTGCTCCTTGTGACCACCTGCTTCCACCACGAGCAAGGACCCTTTCAGATCGGCCTGTTGCTGGCAACTGTTGTGGTGATCGTGTTGAGCAATCGCCAGCTGCTGGCTGCATTCCAGCCCAGGCCCTGATGCACATCACCCACGCCATGCCCGTGTATGCGCCGGCCTGGCAGTTCGGCGGCCCGGTGCTGAGTGTGAGCCGGTTGTGCGAGGCCCTGGTGGCGGAAGGCGTGGATGTTCAGGTGCTCACCACCAATGCCGGCCTGCCGGACTGGCCGCAGGACGACCTCGGGCAGCCCCGCCACTGGCGCGGGGTGAAGGTGATCCGCTACCCCGTGGACCGGCCCGGCGGCCCCATCCGCTCCCGCGCCCTCCAGCAGTCGTTGCCAGCCGCCCTGGCCGGTTCCCAACTGCTGCATCTCAGCGCGATCTGGCAGCCCCTGGGCTCGCCCCTGCAGCGGGCGGCCCTGGCCCAGGGGATCCCCGTGCTGCACAGTCTGCGGGGCGCGCTCGGCCCGTACAGCCTTAGTCGCGGCTGGTGGAAGAAGCTACCATATTTCCTGATCCAGGAGCGCCCGCTGCTGCAGCGCGCAGCGGGCCTGCATCTCACAAGCTCCCAGGAGGCCCGGGAGCTGGGCTGGCTGGGGATTCGGACGCCGCGGCACCTGCTGGCGAATCCCCTAGATCTCGATGGCCTACGGCCCGATCCGGAGCTGCGCCAGCGCTGGCGGCAGCGGCTGCAGCTGGCGGCCAACACACCGCTGCTGCTGGTGTGCGGCCGGCAGCACCACAAGAAGGGCCTGGATCTGCTGCCCCCTCTGCTGGCCGATGCACGCCAACTCGCCTGGCGACTGCTGCTGGTGGGCGGCGACGACGACGGCAGCGGCGCCGCCCTGCAGCGCCGCCTGGGCCATCTGGGGCTGGCCGATCGGGTGCTGGTGGAGCCCACCATGCCGGCCCACGAGCTGGCGGGCGTCTACAACGCGGCCGACCTGCTACTGCTGCCCAGCCGCCATGAGAACTTCGGCAATGTGGTGGTGGAAGCCCTGGCCTGCGGCTGCGCCGTGGCCATCAGCAACCGCACCGGCGTGGCGGACGATCTGCTGGCCAGCGCACCCCGTGGCTATGGCGCGGTGTTGCCACGCTTGCTGGGGGCCTGGCAGGCCTGGCTGGGGCCCTGGCTGGCCGCGCCGCAGCGGGCAGGAGCACCGCTGGCGCAGTGGGCCGCCCACCGCTACGGCCAGAGGGCGGTGGCCCGCCAGGCGATCGAGATCTACCAGCAGATCCTGCAGACTCGCTCGCACACTCCGCCCCTGCCCTAATCCGCAGACGCTCCCCGCCCCATGGCCAGGCCCGCCTCCAACCCAACTCCAGCGGAGCCGCCGCCGCAGACCGTGGCGGGCGTGGTACTGTGCCTGAACGAAGCCGTCAACCTGCCCCGCTGCCTAGCATCCATGGGCTGGTGTGACGAACTGCTGGTGCTGGATTCCGGCAGCAGCGATGGCAGCCAGCGATGTGCCGCCAGCCTCGGGGCGCGGGTGCTCGAGCATCGCCAACCGGGGCGGTTTCTGATCAGCGACCAGCGCAACTGGGCCCTGGAGCACGCCGGCCTGCAGAGCACCTGGGTGCTGTTCGTCGATGCCGACGAGGAGGTGGGCCCCGCCTGTCGAGCCGCCATCCAGCGCTGCATCGCCGCGCCGAACGCGGCGGAGGGCTACGAACTCACGCCGCGCTACTGGTTTCTGGGGCGCTGGCTGAAACGCACCCAGGGCTACCCGAATTGGCATCCGCGCCTGCTGCGCCGCGGCCTGCTGCGCTTCGAGGGGGGGGTGTGGGAAAGCTTCAGCGCCGGTGGGCGGGTGGAGCGGATTCCTGAGCCCTACGAGCACTACGCCTTCAGCAAGGGCATCGACGACTGGCTCGAGCGCCACCGCCGCTATGCCGACTGGGAGGCCGAACGGATCACCAGCTATCTGGCGAACGGCGATCGCCACAACCTGGGAACCCGCCGCTGGTTGCGGCTGCGCCAGCTCACGGCTCGCCTCTGGCCGCTGAGGCCCGCCCTGCGCTTCGGCCAGAAATACGCACTGCAGGGAGGCTTTCTGGAGGGCTGGCAGGGCCTGCTGTTCGCACTGCTGATGGCCGGCTACGACCTCATCACGGCGGTGAAGGTGATCGAGCGGCGGCGGCAACGCCAGGGGTTGCCGTTGTGAAGCCCCCCTCTGCGCCCCGGCTGCTGCTGATCAGCGAACACTTTGCACCCAGCACCGGCGCCACAGCCCAGCTGATGAGCGACCTTGCCCGGGGTCTGCATCAGCGCGGCTGGCGGCTCACGGTGCTCACAGCCACGCCCGGAGCTCCGCTGGAGTTCCCGGTGGTGCGGCTCAATGGCCCAGCCCGCGGCGATGCCGCCGCTGTGGGGGTGCTGAGCAAAGCCCTGCAGGGTGTGCGCTTTCTGCTGGGATCGCTGCTGTGGTGCCTGCGCTGGGGGCGGCCAGGGGATGGGGTGTTGATCGTGTCCAACCCGCCGTTCATCGGCCTGCTGGGGCCGCTGATCCGCCTCGGCCGAGGGCTGCCCTACGTGTTCGTGTTCCAGGATCTGTTTCCCCGTTCGGCCGTGCTCAGCGGCGTGCTGCCGGCGGCAGGGCCCCTGGCAGTGCTGTGGCGTGGCCTGATGGCCGCGGTGTGCGGCCGCTCCAGCCAAACCGTGGTGCTCAGCCAGGCGATGGAAGCGCGCCTTCGGCGCGATCTGGGCCGCCAGCTGCCGCTGACGGTGATTCACAACTGGGCGGTGGAACGCGGCAACGGCAGTCGGCGGGAGCACAGCCGCTTCGCCCGGGAACACGGCTACGCCGAGCGCTTCAGCGTGCAGTATTCCGGCAACTTCGGGCGCCTGCACGATCTGCTCACCCTTCTGGAGGCGGCGCGCTTGTTGCGCCAGGAGCCAATCCAGTTCGTGTTCATCGGCGGCGGTGCCAAACAGGGCCAGATCGAGGCCTACCACCGCGGTTTCGCGCTGACCAACGTGCTGCAGTTGCCCTACCAGCCCCGCCGGCGGCTGCCGGAGAGCCAGGCCGCCTGCGATCTGGCAGCCATCGGCCTGATCCCCGGCGCGGAAGACACGGTGGCTCCCTGCAAGTTCTACGGAATTCTGGCCAGCGGCCGGGGGGTGCTGCTGATCGCGCGGCACAGCTGCGATCTGGCCCAGCTGGTGCTGCGGGAAGGCTGCGGGCTGGTGGTGGAACCCGGTGAAGCGGCCGAACTGGCGGAGCGGCTACAGGCCCTGAGCCGGCACCCAGATCAGGTGCGGGAGATGGGCGAACGCAGCCTGAGGCTCTACCAGGAGCGTTTCGGCCTGGAGCGTTCCCTGGCGCGCTACGAAGCCGTGCTGCAGCAGCTGCTGGAGCGGGCCGGATGATCCTGCTACTCAGCTACGACGTGCGCCGCAGGGGGGGCATCGAGCGCCTGAGCCTGCAAGTGCAGGCCTGCCTGCAGCAACGGAACATCGCCGTGCGGCTGCTGTGTCCACAGCGGATCGGGCCCTGGGGCGTGGGCCGGCAGCTGGGCCGACTGTGGTTCCTGCTGCGGCTGGCCTGGTGGCTGCCCCGGGCTGAGCTGGTGCTGAGCATGCACGCCCTGCTCCTGCGGCCAATCCATTGGCTGCGGCCGCTGCGCCGCCGCGGCCAGGCCCTGCGCTGCTGGCTGCACGGCATTGAGGTGTGGGGCGCTGCCCTGCATGGCGTGCAAGGGGATCTGCTCGGCTGCCAGGGATTGATCGCCAGCAGCCACTTCACCCGTGAGCAGCTGCTGGAGCAACCAGGCGCCTGGCCACCGGTGGCCGTGGTGCATCCGATGGCTGATCTGATCGATGGCAGCGCAGCACCGTCGCCCCTGCCGGCGGAGCTGCGGCTGCTCACCATTGCGCGGCTGGATGCCGCTGAGCGCTACAAGGGCCATCGCCTGGTGCTGGCCGCCCTGCGCCAGCTCCTTGAGCGGGATGCGCTGCCGGCAGGCTTGCAATGGCGCGTGGTGGGCGATGGCAACGATCGCTCCGCACTGGAGGGCGCGTGCGCAGAACTGGGGCTGTCCCCCTGGGTGCAGTTTCTCGGCGCTCTGCCTGATGCAGCCCTGCGCGAGGAGCTGCGCCACTGCAGCCTGCTGCTGATGCCGAGCGCCTATGCCATCCAGCCCAACGGCCGCGCCTGCGGCGAAGGGTTCGGGATTGTGTATCTGGAGGCTGCCCAAGCCGGCCGCGCTTCGATCGCCTGCAGGGAGGGCGGCCAGGCCGATCTGATCGAGCACGGGCTCAACGGCTGGCTGATCCACCCCAGCGCCAACGAACTGGCGGAACTGCTGCTGGAACTGGCTGGCAATCCTGAGCAGCTGGCCCGTGCAGGAGCCATTGCCCGGGAGCGCGCCCAAACGCGCTTCAGCGGCGCCATGTTCCAGAAGCAGCTGCTGCGGAGCCTCTGAGGTGGACTGGTTTTCTGGACAGGCCCCATCGTTAACCTCTGAGGCGGGGCACCGCCCCTGAAAGGGGCTCCCACCGATGAGCAAGCGCGGTGACTGCCAGGAAAGATGACGCCCCTGCTGCCGTTCAAGCAGCCATCGTCAACGTAGCTGATGTGGGTTCAATTTCTGTTGACGGTGGGTTGATTCAAACCACTTCTGGCTGACGCCAACAGCGGATCGATCGTGACCAGCGCAGTGGATTGCGCTGGCGTGCCTGTTCGTAGACGACAGCCCGGTGACGGCAGATCTCCACAGCATCACCGTTGTGGCGCTGATGGGGCGTCACGAACTTGATGCCGCTGTGGCGGTGCCGGTGGTTGTACCAATCCACAAACGCCGCCACCCATTGGCAGGCAGTCTCCACGCTCGTGAATGGCCGGCTCGGGTACTCAGGACGGTATTTGGCCGTCCTGAACAGCGATTCCGAGTAGGGGTTGTCGTTGGACACCCGTGGCCTGGAAAAGGATCTGAGCACGCCCAGCTCTTCCAGCCGGCTTTCCAGCGTGGCCGCACGCATGGCATTGCCGTTATCCGCGTGGAGGATCAGAGGTTGGCGGCGTCTCTTGCTGATCCGCTCTCTCAAGCAAGCCCTGCTCACCAGATCGGCTGCAATGGCTGGGTCTTCTCGTTCGGCGACATCCCAGGCCACCACTTTGCGGCTCCAGACATCGATCACCAGATAGAGGTAGAGCCAGATCCCGCGCACGGTGGTGGGCAGGTAGGTGATGTCCCAACTCCAAACCTGATTCGGTGCTGCGGCCCGCAGACGTGGAACCGGCCTGGGCTCCTGGGGTGGCCGTGCTCGACCACGCCGATGGGCTTGGCCATGGGCGTGGAGCACCCGGTAGAAGCTTCGCTCTGAGCCGATGTACAGGCCCCGATCTGCCAGTACAGGCACGATCTGGCCCGGCGGCAGTGCGGCGAATTCCGGTTCGTTGCAGGTCAGCAGGATCCGCTGGCGCTCTTCTTCGCTGAGGCGATGGGCCACGTGGCGGAAGCTGCCCTTGCGACGGTCCACACCGTCCCCATCACCCGCAAACTGACGGCGCCAGCGCTGCAACGTCGACAGGCCCACGCCCAGAAGCAGAGCCAGCTCACGAGCTCGGGCACCGTTGATGATGCCCTCGTCGAGGATCTGCAGAGCCTTCTGGCGGTCGTCAGGCGACGTCAATCGTCCCCGTCCTCTCCCCAGAAGGCCTGAATCTTTTTTGAGGCGATCAGCAGTGCTGCCGCCTCCGCCAGAGCTTTCTCCTTGCGCCTGAGCTCCTGCTTGAGCCGCTTGATTTCCCGCTGATCCTGGGCACGGAGCCGTTCAAGCTCCTTCTGCTCTTTCAAGGTGAGCACTGGCTTTTCATTGGCATCCTGGGATGCCTGCCGCCAGCGTTCCACTTGTTCCGGGTACAGACCCCGCTCGCGGCAGTAGGCGCTTAGCTCGGTGACGTTCAGCCCAGCGGTTTCCAACACCACCGTGAACTTGTCGGTGGCACCCCAGCCCTCAGGATCCTTCTCGGATGCCGGCACCACCTCTCCCTGCAACCGCCAGGTCTTCCTCCAGTTGTAGAGGGTGACCACGTGAATGCCCAGCTCGACTGAGATCTGGGCCACGCTCTGGCGGTGCGGCGGACTCATCCGCCTTCTCACATCAGCTTTGACGGCCTCGGTGTAGCGACGCATTGCTCTGCTCCATCAAGCCCCCTGGTGGAAAAGTGACCGGAATGGAGAGGCGTCAACTTTCCTGGCAGAGGGGGGTGAGGGCGGCAGCATTAGCGTCTGCTCCAAGTTCCAGGGACGGAAGGACTTGGGCTTGACCATGCCCCATTCTCCTGCCCAAAACCGTTGCCATCACTGGGATCTGGGCAAATCAGTCGGCATCTGTGGAGAGATCGAGCTCCGGCCTATGCGCGACACGCTCCTAGGCGGACAGCACCGAAAGGACCAATAGAATCAAGGACCGAACCACACAAACAGCCTTAAAAGTCTCTATCCGAGAAACTGCGGACTTTTCTAAACAAACCAAGGAATATCGCCCTCGCAGCAACCTTAACGACGGCAATCATTGCCCTATCAATCGGCGGCACAACGGCTATCGGGCACATTCCTTACTGCTACATGCAGTTACTGCCTGTTAATGCCCTAAGGGAGGTCCCCATTGGCTCGATCGCTTATCCGCACAGCTAACTACCCCTCGAGAACACAGCATTCGCAATTATCCCTAGATTCACATCAGCAAGCCCGCCTTATGTCAATGACTTCTGGAAACAGGAGGCCTACTGGCTCGGCATTATTTGCAAACAACTCATCACGCCATACATTTATCATTACGCCTTAATCAAAACAGCGTGCCCCTTTTTCGGGAAGCACTTGGGAGCCATCAGCGCCTTAATGGTCGCCCTGCTTCCGAGCACGCTGATGCACTTTCTATTTCCCTATAGCGCCCTCACATCTGCAGCACTCTATGGGTTTATCATCAGCACGCTTTTCTGCGAAAAAAGCCAGCTGCACGGCGGGGACTCACTGCCGCATCCATCAGCGCCCTGGCGTTATCACACAATCTATTCAGCTATATCACAACGCTCCCTCTTATCCTTTATTTTTTGATCGATCTATTCAGTAACTACCGCAAGATCAGCAAGAAGATCATTTCAGCTGCGCTCATCGTGCTGACCACTCCCATCGGCTGGTCTATCAAGAATTATCTCATCTTTAGCATCACGGCTCCGACATCTTGGAGTGGCTGCGCACTGGGCCAATCCGTAACGGCAGCTCTGCCTAGCAACAAGGAGGTCGACACGAATCTGCAGGATGACTGAGCAAGAGCCTTTAAAAACACACAGAGCGCCCCAATACACAATCCCCAAGGAAACCACCCGTCGCCAATCGTCCTTCATAAGCGCATGAAGGACGAAAGCATTCAAAGCTGGAACCGTCTTTCAGCGGTCAAGTCCTGCCAAGAATCCTATGAATATAACAAAAAACTCCTGCAGCGCAATCCCGAGCTACGGCAAGAACTCCTAGCCTCAATACAGCCAGGCTTTAAATTCTACGGGAACTTGATCAACGCGGCCTACGAGAATCCGGCAACTCCTATAATTGCAAGTACTTGGCACCCGCCTCTTTGGCATCTTTCACCAGGAATTGCATACATCCTTCTACTCAAGCTCCGCTAAGGAAGCTCTGGAAAACCCCAGCGATCCACGGGACAATGGTGCTGTGATCACAGGCCAGGACTGGATTGATGGGTGGCAAGCAGCTCGGCTTCTCGGACTACGAGCTGACGACGGCCAAAAAGC